>NZ_JBFUDB010000005.1:0-593659 GCF_056404935.1 Mesorhizobium sp. P2_A8 | reverse complement strand
ATGGATCACCCGGTCGAAGGCGTGGTCGGCAAAGCAGCCGTCGACCACGCCTTTGTCGGCAAGATTGCCGCGGATGAAATGATAGCCCGCATTGGTCTTGCGGCTCACCTCCTCCAGCAGCCGCAGCCTCGCCTCCTTGATCTGCGGATCGTAGTAGCTGTTGACGTTGTCGATGCCGACAACCTCGTCGCCGCGCTCCAGCAGACGCTTCGACACGTGATGGCCGATGAAGCCGGCCGCGCCGGTGACCAGAACCTTCATCCGAAGCGCCCGTCCGGTCCTCGATCGCCCCCTGGGTTCAGCCGCGCTTCAGCAGCGACCACACGGCCGGCACCAGGCTTGCCGCAAGGGCAACCTTGATCAAATCGCCGACGATGAACGGCACGACGCCGAACTGCCACGACTTTTCGGGGCCGATCAGCAGCGCCAGCCAGGCAAAGCCCATGGCCATCATGACGACTTCGGCAACCAGCATCGCGTTGAAAAGCTTGATCGGATGGCGGTCCCAGCCGCGATCGGCGGCCCAACCGACAATGGCCGCCATGACCACGAAACCGCAGAGATAGCCGCCGGTGGAGCCGAGCATGTAAGCAATGCCGATACCCTTTTCCGGGGTGCTCTGGAAGACCGGAAAGCCCATCGCGCCCTCCGCCATGTAGAGCAGCAAGGTGGCGACGCCGAGACGCATGCCGAAGGCGGCGGCGATCAGCAACACGGCCAGCGTCTGCATTGAAATGTCGACCGGCCCGAGCATCACCTTGGTTTTGGCCGACAGGGTCAGCAGCAGCGTTCCGGCGATCGCCAGGAAAAGCTGCGTTGCCAGCCGCGCCGCGCCCTTCTGCGGCAAAGCCAGAGACACAAGCGGACCCATCGTCGTTGCAATTGCCATGATATTCCCCAATCCGATTGCCGCATCTTATGTTCGCGGCCTCGCGTTCTCCTATATTGGCTTGCGTGTTATGCGGCAATCGGTTTTGCCGTCTCCTCAAACAAAGCACCGATACACCTGCCATGGCTCTCAAATTCGACACCGGCTTCGACCCCGTCTATGGCCAGGGGGTGAGCGTCGCGCCTGATATCCAGCGCATCACGGCCCGCAACCCAAGCCCCTTCACCTTTCACGGCACCAACAGCTACATCGTTGGCCGCGACACGCTGGCGGTGATCGATCCGGGGCCGGATGACGAGGCGCATCTGCAGGTGCTGCTCGACGTGATCGCAGGCCGGCCGGTCAGCCATATCTTCGTCAGCCACACGCATCGCGATCATTCCCCGCTGGCGGTCCGGCTGAAGGAGCGCACCGGCGCCGCCGTACTGGCAGAGGGACCGCATCGCCCCGCAAGATCCCTGCATATCGGCGAGACAAACGCGCTCGACGCCAGTGCCGATACGGCTTTCGCTCCCGATATCGCACTGCCCGACGACAAGGTGGTCGACGGCGACGGCTGGTCGATCAGGACGGTCCTGACCCCGGGCCACACGGCCAATCACGCGGCATTCGCGCTGGAAGGAACCGGGATCCTGTTTTCGGCCGATCATGTCATGGCGTGGGCGACGTCCATCGTCGCGCCGCCGGATGGGGCGATGGCCGACTATATGGCCTCGCTGGACCGACTGATCGAACGTGGAGACCGCTTGCTGCTGCCCGGACATGGCGGACCGGTGACGGCACCGCGTGGTTTCATGCGCGGGTTGAAAACGCATCGCAAGATGCGCGAGCGCGCCATCCTGGAGCGGGTCAGAGCCGGCGACCGGACGATCGCAGACATGGTCAAGGCGATCTATCGCGATACCGACCCGCGGCTGCATGGCGCTGCCGGATTGTCGGTGCTTGCCCATCTCGAGGACCTGGTGGCGCGCGGTCTGGTCGTGACAGACGCCGCACCGGCCATTGACGGCATTTTCAGGCCGGTTGGCTAAGACTTCGGCACGAGTTCAATCTACACCCTCATACAATTAGAAACGGCTGGACCGCCCTGCTGGTTGAGGCGACTTCAAGCCCTGGCAAGAGCATTCAGAATTGGCAGGAAGCCGTGCCGCGGTCTCCAGCGCGACCCGCGAGGCTGTCATTGAGAGGTTCGGCAACACGTCCTCCTGCAGAAGCTGCTGCCGATTACGATCCATGTAGTCGTTGAAACCTGCCGTCACGAACGCACAGGGCACGAAACACGCGCCGATCTCTCGCGACAAGGTCGCCTCAGGGGCGATCGAATGATTGAGCACATCCGCTCCCATGCCTCGAAACGCCAAGGCTTCGGCCGGAGTGGTCAGTCGCGGCCCGTAACAGTGGGCCGCGACCAACTGCTGTTCGATGCCATGAACGCGGAATTCGGCTGGCCAATGACGGCGGGCCGTTTCGGCCAGAACTGCCGCACATCTTGGACATACGATCTGCTTGCCGGAGCAGTCGAAGCTCTGACGGCCGGGAAGGAGTGAAAACGGGGTCTGCGTCAGCTCGATGATATCGGCGTTCACCACCATGTCGCCGGGCTTGATCGCCTTGTTGACGGCGCCAATGGTCGAGCAGGAGAGGACTTGCCTGACACCCGCGCGCATCAATACCCAGAACGCCCGGCGATGGCAGGAATGATCGATGTGGTCCCGGGGATTGCCGTGCGAATACATGCACAACGCACGTTTCGTTTTGCCCTCGGCGGTAATTGATGCATCGAACTCAAGCAGCTTCCAGTTGTCGGTGCGACCGAAAGGCGTTTCAAAACTCATGTCGCGCCGCAAGGTGCGCACGCCATCGACTTCGACGTCTTCCGGGAAAGCAAGCCCCCAGTTTGCGGACCCGGTAATGATCGCCAATCCCACCTGGGGTATTGAATGATCCGCCAGATCGTCCGCTAGATGATGATTGATAGGCATCTTTCCAGTCTCAGTCAGGGTTTTTGGCGAAGGGTCACGATCAAGACAGCGGCCACGACGATGGCGGTCCACACCGTCGAGATCGCCGCGATGGTCGGATCGATCTGATCGCGCAGCGACAGGAACATGAGCTTCGGCAGCGTACTGTTTTGGCCGCTTGCGACGAAGATCGAAATGACGGACTCGTCGAGCGAAGTCAGGAAGGCCATCAATGTGGCCGACAACAAGCTGATCTGAAGTTGCGGAACAATGATGCCGCCAATGGCTCGCGCCCAATCTGCACCAAGGCTGCGCGCCGCCTGAACCTGATTCCAGTCAAAGCGGGCGAGAGCGGGCAACAACACAATGCACGCGACCGGAATGGCCAGCACCACATGCCCGACCAGCACGCCGAACAGCGTTCCAACCAGATGTTGCGCTGCCAGTACGAAAAAGAGACCGATCGCCAGCAGGATTCCCGGCACGATGGACGGGGTGAGCAGAACGCCCTGAATGCTTACCGCGGCCTTTCCGCCGAGCCGATTCATCGAGATGCAGGCCAACAGCCCCAGAGGTACTGCGATCATCGCTGTCAGTGTCCCGAGGATCAGGCTCACCCTGAGCGCAGCCATCCATGTCGCCGAACCAAAGAAATTCTCGTACCAGCGAAACGAGTATGCGCGCGGCGGAAACTCGAGAAGATTGGAGGCCGAAAACGAGAGTGGCACAACCACCAGCGTCGGCAGCATCAAGAACGACAAGACGAGCGCGGAAAAGCTCCGCAGGAGGATGCGGGCCAACCTGTTGTCCGGATAAGCTTCAAGCATGGGCTGTGTCGACCCTGTTGAGCATCAACAGTCGCCTTGCCGTCAGGAACATCACGCCGATCAGGCACATAAGAACGAGAAGCAGAATCCCCAGAACGCTCGCCGAACCCCAATCCTGAAAGGTCGACAGCGTGCGCTCGATCCGGGTGGAAAGGGGATTTACCTTGCCGCCGCCAAGTACCGCCGGCGTGATGAAAAAACCTATGGTGTAGATGAAGACGATGATCGAACCCGAGAAGATGCCGCCGGCCGAAAGGGGCAGAACGACCGTGCGGATCGCCTGTCCGAGAGTGGCTCCCATGCTCGCCGAGGCGCGAACGAGATTTGCGTCGATATCGCGCATGGCGGCATAAACAGGCAGCAAGAACAGCGGCAGCATGTAGTGAGCCATGCCGATGAGCGTCCCGGTGAAATTGTAGACCAGCGGCAATGGCTCCGCTGTGAGGCCTGAACCTGTCAAGGCTGCGTTGATCAAGCCATCGCGGCGCAAGAGCACCAGCCAGCCATACGTACGCACCAGAATAGAGGTCCACAATGGCAGCATGACGAAGGCCATCAGCACGTTGGCCACCCTTGGTCTGGCGCTGGCCAGAGCGAGGGCCAGGGGGATACCAAGAAAAATGCAGATCGCCAGTGTGCCGAGGGAAAGTTCAAGGGTTGTGAGGAGTGCCGACCATGTCAGGCCACTCGAAAGCACCTTCTCGTAGTTGCCGACGGTGTACTCACCCCCCGTGGTGAGGAAGGATTCGCGGATGATCCAAAGGATGGGCAGTACCGCCGCAAGCCCAACGATGAACAGCGCCGGCAAGGAAAGCGAGAGGAAGAACCGGCGCTCACGCCGCGCGTCCGCCGCGAGCCCGGGATCCAAGGTACCGGTCACGGTCACGCTCCCGCTCCCGGCAGGGCATGAATCTTCTCCGCTGGCGCATACGCGGTCACCCGCTGGCCGGTAGCAAGTTCGGCGCAGCCGGCGGCCAGCGTTGCCGGAATACTGGCAAGAACCTCTTGACCACCGTCAAGCGCCAGAGTGAGAAGCCAGTTTTCGCCGCGAAATGCCTTGGCGCGCAACGTTCCTTCGAGCGCCACGCCGTCTTGCCCGACCAGCTTCGCATCCAGATGGAAGCTTTCCGCGCGGATCACCAGGGTCTCGCGTGATGCGTCAGCGCCACCGATCTTGCGCACTGCACCCGGCGCCATGATGTTGGCCTCGCCCATGAATTCCGCGACGAAGCGGGTCGATGGACGATCGTAAATTCGCTGCGGCGGGTCGATTTGCTCGATGCGGCCGGTATTCATAACCGCGACCCGGTCGGACATGGTCAACGCTTCGCGCTGGTCGTGCGTCACATAGACCGTGGTGACCCCCAGATCATCGTGAAGCCGCCGGATCTCATGCTGCATGGTCTCGCGCAGATTCTTGTCGAGCGCCGACAGCGGCTCGTCCATCAACATCACGCGCGGTTCGAAGACGATGGCCCGCGCCAGCGCCACCCTCTGGCGCTGACCACCGGACAGGGCGGCAATGTTGCGCTCGGACAGACCTTCCAGTTTCACGCGGGCCAAGGCGTCGAGGGCCCGCTGACGGGCTTCGGCTTTTGGAGTCTTGCGCAGCGCCAACGGGTACTCGACATTGGCCAGGACGTTCATATGGGGAAACAGGGCGTAGTTCTGGAACACTATGCCGATGTCGCGCTTGTTGGGGGCCAAGCGAGTGATGTCCCGATCCCCCAGCAGGAGTTTACCTCGGTCGGGCCGGACAAAGCCGGCCAGAGCCATGAGCAGCGTGGTCTTGCCCGATCCGGAAGGCCCCAAAAGGGTGAGGAACTCGCCAGCGCGAATGTCGAGCGAAACATCGTCCAGCGCGACGAAGGACCCGTAGGCCTTGCGCACGCTGTCGATGGTGATCGGGAACGACTTCATCACAGACTCCAGCGAGACCGGATTCACTTTTCGGGATCATGCTTTAAGATGACGAATTGAGCCTTAGTTCATCATTTCGTCGAAGGCCTTTTGAGCGGCCTCGCCGTTCTTGACCCACCAGTCGGCATTCGAGAACACCGACGTGGCTGCATTTTCAGGCGCAGTCGCCAGGGTCTTCAGACGGTCCTTCGGGATAAGGCCCCCCTCGTATGCTGCAGGGTTGACCGGGCCGTATGCAATGAAATCGGTCAGCTTCGCCACCCGTGCTGGCTGCGTCATGGCGGCGATCAGTTTCATGGCCGCTTCCTTGTTCGGCGCTCCCTTCGGTACCCCGAGGCAGTCCGTGCCGACGACGGAGCCCTTGAACGTGTAGTCAGCCGCGCCGCCATCTTCTTTCACGGTCTCCGCTCGTCCGTTCCACGTGACGACCAGATCCGCCTCGCCGTCCTTCAGCAACTGCGCGGATTGGGCTCCCGATGTCCACCAGACAGAGACATTCGGCTTGATCGCTTCGAGCCGCTTGATAGCGCGCTCCAGGCCGTCCGGCGTGCTGAGCGTGGGATAGACGTCCGCCGGCGCCACGCCATCGGAGAGCAGCGCGATTTCGATCAGGTCCTGCGCATTGGCGCGTAGCGCTCGCCGGCCCGGGAATTTGGCGACGTCCCAGAACTCCGCCCAGGTCTTCGGCGGATTCTCTCCATAGGTCTTGGTGCTCCATGACATGACGGTGCCATAGGAGTCGAACGGATAGCAGTAGTCAGACTTTGCGCCGGCCGGCACGGATTTGGGATCGATGATCTTGTAGTCGAGCGGCTCCAGCAGCGACTGCGTGGCCGCCTGCGCGCCTTCCGGCGAACCGAGGTGGATGATGTCCGTCGTGACCGCCCCCGCGGTGACCTGCATCTTCAGGGCGGCCAGGCCGTCGCTCTGCGTCTCTTCGCGGACCTCATAGCCCAGCTCTTTTGCAGCGGGTGCCCACATGGCCTCCTTAATGGCGTTGCCGTAGTCCCCGCCTGCGGTCGTGATGGTGACTGTTTGGGCAGAGACGGGCATTGCAGCCGAGACTGCGATTGCCGTCAAAAAAATGCGTGGTAGCCAGGACATGTGTTCTCCTCCCAGGATCGAGCGATGTCGTTTATGTCGATTTTTTGCAATCGTAACGTTACGATTGCCGCGAGAGAGTTAAAAGTCAAGTAGAATTCGAGCAGGCTTGGTGAGCCCGGATTTGACCGTTGGGTCGAATCCGGTAACGTTACGATGCCAAGCAAACCAGCCGGCGTTTTCGCAACATAGTCGGGCGACATGGCCAATCTAAAACAGATCGCGGCGGAACTTTCCCTTTCGGTGACCACCGTGTCGCGCGCACTGAAAGATGGTCCGGAAGTGCATCCCTTGACCATCGCACGTGTCAAGGAGGTGGCGCTGAGGGTAGGCTATGTACCGGATCACCACGGTCGTGCGCTCAGAACCGGACGAACCCTGACGCTGACGGCAGTGCTCCCGATGGAGACAAGCGAACACCTGTCCGATCTGGCAAAGCTTCCTCTGATCGAAGGCATGACGCTGGCGGCGCGGCAAGCGGGTTATAGTCTGTCGATCTATTCCACGACGCCCGACGACGATCCCGTCGCAAGTGTAGAGCAACTGCTCCGGGCGCGCAGTGCAGACGGCCTGATCATCACGCGCATGGTCTCGGGCGATCCCCGCGTCGAGCTGCTGCTCGATCGACGCATACCGTTCGTCGCGTTTGGAAGAACCGATCTGGATATCGCCTATCCCTATGTCGACATCGACAATGAGCAGATCGCCTACGATGCCGCCCGGCGGCTTCTGGACAAAGGATGCCGACGCGTTGCCCTGCAACTCCTCGTGCCGAAGGATCAGGCGAGCGCCATGCGCCTTTCAGGCTATGAAAAGGCTATGGCCGAAGCCGGCATTCCAGTCGACCAATCGCTGATCGGCCACGGCACGTTCACGATGGAATCCAGCGCAGACTGGTTCGATCGATTGCTGGCATCGTCAGATCCACCGACCGGCTTGGCATGCGCCAACGAACTGGGACTCTTGGGAGCGTTGCACGCTCTCGGCAGGCGAGGTCTGGTGCCGGGCAGAGACGTCCACATCGTCGCCCGTGACAACACGCGGCTGGCCCGCTTCCTGCCGGCGAAGATCGACGTTCAATCCGTGGATATGGCGGATGTCGGGCACAAACTCATCGAGCTCCTGGAGAGCCGGATCGCCGATCCGCTTGGACCGGTGGCGACTGTCCTGCTGGAAGGCAGATTCGACTCGGCCGAATAGTCCGCCGCAAACTTACCTACCAATTCCACGGCGTCAGCGATTGGCCGCAGGATGCCTTTGGGTTCATTCGGCCGGAGCCGCGCCGACCTGGCCGGCGACTTCCTGGTCGAGTTCGGCGAGGAAATCAACGATACGCGCGGCATTGTCGCCGAGGTCGTAGCGGCCGTAGCGAGAGGCTGACCGCATGTCGACGATGATCGTGTCCCCGTCATCGGTCACGCGGATCGCCACGTCGGCGGGAAGACCGAGGACGAAACCCTTGGCCACCGCGGCAATCGTCACCTCGCTTTGTCCCCTGAGGTCCGGATAAGGTTCGGTAAGATCCCAATCGCGCCGGTCAAGCACGGTTTCGACGGCATCCACGACAGTGTCGAACGGCAGGTCGTAGCTGCGTCCGCTGACCAGCGGATAGCTCTCGGTCTGCAACCGCTGTTCGCCTGGCGTCGACGGCGAGAGCACATTCATGTCCTTCGTCCGGTCGCTGACGTCGAGCGCGGGGGGCTCGTCGAAATCCGTCGAGATATCCCTGAGCGGCGGATAGATTGTCGCCCAGTAGGCGGCAACGCCATAGGGTACGAGCACAAGCAGCGCCAGCAACGCACCGACTGTCAGGTCGCGGCCGCCAAGGTCGCCAAAGTTCCACAGCCGCGAAAAGGCAAACCCGGCAAACAACAACGCCAGGGCCGCCAGCAGCGCGACAATACCCAGCACCCACAGGAAAACAGGCGTCTCGACGAGGTCGAAGCGATGGCCGACGAAAACGGTCAGCAGCAACACCGCTGAAAAGGCCCCGGTGCGCCGCGACCAGCCGGCCGCCCTCGACGTTTGCCGTTCGGGAATGCTAACCATTGTTTTCTGCGCTGCCCCAACCCGAACGAAGACTTAGAGCGGTTCACCGCTTCATGGAAACGCCGAACCACTCTGTCTATTTGTTTTGACGCAATTCCGGACGGAAAACCGTTTCACACTTTTCCTGGAATTGCTCTAGAACCTTTTGGTGGCGGCTTGAAGCCGAAACACGCAACATTCACGTCAATCCGTCGGCAAGCGATAGTCCCTGAATTGCTGACGCAAGGTGATCTTCTGGATCTTGCCGGTGGCGGTGTGCGGTATTTCGCCGACGAAGGCGACATCGTCCGGCATCCACCATTTGGCGACCTTGCCATCCATGAAGTCGAGAATGTCCGCCTTGGTCGGCTCCTTGCCCGGCTTGCGAACAACGACCAGCAACGGCCGCTCGCCCCATTTCGAATGATGGACGCCGATGGCTGCTGCCTCTGCGACATCGGGGTGACCGACAGCCAGATTCTCGAGGTCGATGGTTGAAATCCATTCGCCGCCGGACTTGATGACGTCCTTGGCGCGATCGGTGATCTGCATATAGCCGCCGGCGTCGATATGAGCGACGTCGCCGGTATCGAACCAACCGTCCCCGTCGAACTGCTCCGAGCCAACACCGCCATAGTAGGCGCGGGCAACAGCCGGTCCGCGCACTTTCAAGCGGCCAAATGTCTTGCCATCCCAGGGCTGTGCATTGTCGTCGTCGTCGGTCACCTTCATTTCGACGCCGAAGGGCGGGTAGCCCTGTTTCTGCTGCACATCAAGCCGGGCTTCACCCTGGAGACCGGCATAGTCCGGCTTCAAGGTGCACAGCGTGCCGAGCGGTGACATTTCGGTCATGCCCCAGGCATGGATGACCTGGACATCGTAATTCTCTTGAAACCTGGTCATGATCGCACGCGGGCAGGACGAACCGCCGATGACCACCTTGTTCAAATAGGGAAGCTTCTTGCCGGTGTCCTCCAGATGCTGCAGCAGCATCATCCATACGGTCGGCACGGCAGCGCTGAAGGTCACCTTCTCTGTGTCGAGCAGTTCATAGATCGAGGCGCCGTCCATCTTGCAGCCGGGCATGACCAGCTTGGCGCCGATCATCGGCCCGCTCTGGCCGAGACCCCAGGCATTGGCGTGGAACATCGGCACGACCGGCAAGATGGTATCGCGCGACGACAGGCCCATGGCGTCGGGCATGGCGGCGATCATGGCATGCAGAACGTTCGAACGGTGGCTGTAGACGACGCCCTTCGGATCGCCCGTGGTCCCCGACGTGTAGCACATGCCGGCGGCCGTGCCTTCGTCGAAGGTCTTCCAGGCGAAGTCACCATCCGCCTCATCAAGCCATTCCTCATAGGCAACCACGTTCGGCAGTGTCGTCGGCGGCATGTGCGCCCTGTCGGTCAGCACGATGACCTGTTTCAGCGACTTGACGGCGCCGGCGATCTTCTCGAGCAGCGGCATGAAGGTCAGGTCGACGAAGACAGCCTTGTCCTCGGCATGGTTCATGATCCAGACGATCTGTTCGGGAAACAGGCGCGGATTGAGCGTATGGTAGATGGCGCCGATGCCCATGATGCCGTACCAGGCCTCGAGGTGGCGCGCCGTGTTCCAGGCAAGCGTGGCGATACGGTCGCCCAGGCGATAGCCGTCACGTTCCAGCCGCTGGGCGACCTTAAGGGCACGGCGATGGATGTCGGTATAGCTGGTGCGAACGATCGGCCCCTCGATCGAGCGCGACACGATCTCGCGCACACCATGCTGCCGCTCGGCATTGTCGATGAGTTTATGGCAAAGCAGCGGCCATTCCTGCATCAGTCCCAGCATTGGTTCCTCCCCTACGCTTTGCGCTATGCTTTTCGTGCCATTGTGGAGCGAACCGGCGGATTGTCCAGCCACCAGCACAGGCAAGCGCTGCATTGATCGGCCTAGCCGAGAAAACCGCCGCCACAATCCGGCCATCGTCGGCGTTAAGCTTCGTTAACGGGCAAGGGGCGATTGGCGGCTGAAAGAGGTTCGCATGGACGCGCAGCTCGACGACAAGGCGCTTGAAAATACGCTTGCCGAAAGTCTGGCCGATCTGGGGCCGGATACGAAGACGGTTTCCGAAGACGAATTTGTTCAAGTTGTCGGCGGCGCGCTCGAAGCGGTCGGCGGCACGCTGCTGTTCAAGATGTGCGTCCAGAACGAAGGCTCGGGCCAGCACGTCGCGGCCGCATCCATCGGCGACGGCGGCAATCGCCAGTTCCTGCTGCTCACCTTGCCAACCGGTGGTGGCCACCTGAAGGTCGAGACCGTATCGAGAAGCAGCAACCCGGTGGCCGGCATCGCAGCCGCCTATGCCGGACTCATGGACGCGTTCAAGGCCGCCGCCTGACCATCAAAGCGGACGAGCCTTCAAGGGCGTGATCAGCCGGCCCCAGGCCCGGGCAAGCGACTTGTGTGTCACTGCTGACAGCCGGCCCTTGCGCAATGCGCTTGCGCGACACACCTTAAGGTCGAGGCAAAGGAGACCCCCGCATGGATCAGATCGCCAACCCGGCACTCGGCTTTCAACGCAATCCGAACAAGGTCATTGCCATCGAGCCTTACATCGGCACAGTCACTGTGCGCGCAGGCGACATAGTTGTCGCCTCCTCCACGAAAGCCAGGGTGCTGACCGAGGCCCCCTATCCCGCGGTCTTCTATATTCCGTTCGCCGATATCGATTTCGGCAAGCTCTCCAGCACGGAACACTCGAGCCATTGTCCGTACAAGGGCGATGCCAGCTATTGGAGCGTGCTGCCTGCCGGCGAGGCCGGCCAGAATGCAATGTGGGCTTACGAGCGGCCTTTCGACGAAATGGCTGAAATCCGCAACCACGGCGCGTTCTACGCCAGCAAGGTCAGCATCGAAGCCAAGCCGGGCTGAGCTTCAAAAGTAACAAGAGCGCCTACAGGCCTGGTTTTCGGTCAATCCGTGGCGCCGTGATTGCCAATTTTTGCGTGAGCACCGGAAGCGCACGTACCAGCCGTCTGCAAGGCCGGCTGAATATCAACGCAGCCTCAGTCCGTGGTGCCGTTGTTGCCAATGCCGTCGGCATCGTCGAGCCGTACGAAAGTCAGCCCTTTTTCCTTGAGCGCCAGAAGCCCCTGCACCACGCCTTCACCGGCCGCATGGGTCGGCTGGTTGATGTGCGAGATGATGACGTCGCCGTCCTTGGCCGCTGCAATGCGCCGTGCGGTTTCCTTGGCGCCGAGCAAAGAACCACCGTCGCCGTTTATCGAGAAGCCGGCGATCTTGAAGCCGAGCTTGCGGATCATGGCGATGGCCGACGGGCTGTATTCGGCGGTCGCGCCACGAAACCATTTCGGCGCCGGCTCACCGGTCCTGGCAAGAGCCGCGGCACCCGACTCGACCTCGGCCAGAACGGCGTCAGGGCTGCCGGCGCTGCGGATGCCGTAGATCTTCTGCGGCGTGTCGACCGCCGGGATATGATGGCCGCCATGATTTTCCAGCTCGAACAGGTCGGGATGCGCCCGCAGGATCTCGATGGCGGCGGCGTTTCGCTTCAGCCAGATGCCGGTCACGAAAATAGTGGCCGGGATCTTGTTTTCGACCAGTGCCGAAAGGATCCGGCTGTCGGTCTGTCCACCGCAGGCATCGAGCGTGAGCGCAACGCGGCCGGCTCCGCCTGCCTCCGGCCTGATGTGCAGCGTGGGCTCGACGAGCGGCGAGGCATGGCCGCTGGACATGACGGCCAGCGACATGGCGATCATGCAGAGATTTTTTTGCAGCAGGTGCATCAAACCGAATTCCTGACGGTCGTTTCAAGGGGGTATCCCAAGACCCGCATGAAGGCGGAAATTGGGATGGTGCATAGCAGAAAAGCGCCCGGCGCGACAATTTGACCGTCCGTGCGGAGAACGGCCCATTCCGCGACCGCGATAGCGGTTGTTGTCCGCGCTACGCGTGAACTTAGATGGCGCGCTCCAGCTTCACGCCGGTGCGCGAAAGGAGTTCGCGCACCGCATCGACAACAGGTTTGACTTCCAGTCGCCAGACGCAGTAGGCCTTGCCGAAATCCGGCTGGCCGCATCGGTCGCTGGCCACGCATTTGCAAGGCATCGGCGGCCGAAGCGCTATACTCGGCACGCCAACGGGACCCCACTGCGACGGCGGCGTCAAGCCGAAGAGCCCGACAACCGGGATTCCGGCTGCTGCAGCCATGTGCATCGGGCCGCTCTCATTGCCGAGAAACAGCCTGGCCTGTTCAAGCACCGCCAGCAACGCTTCAAGCGACAGCGTTCCAACGAGATTGACGACAGGTGACGCCGTCTCGGCGACGATCCGTTCGGCAATCTGTCGCTCGTCCGGGCCGCCAACCAGGACGACATCCAGGCCGGTTTCGCCCGCAATCTCGCTTATCGCCGCGGCAAACCGCTCAGGTGGCCAACGTCGCCCCTCGAAGCTTGCACCCGCATGCACAGCGATGAAGGCGTTTGGGTGAAGATGATGCCGGTCCAGCAACGCCAACGCTTTCGCCGTCTCGAACGGCAGCGGTTGAATGCTTGGAACCGTCACGTGGAGACCGAGGCCAAGCGCCTGGAGTGGCGAAAGATAGCGGTACAGAAAATGCTGGCCACCAAAACCAAAGGGCTCGGCAAAGACATTGGCAGGCTGCCGCTCCAGCAGACGCAAGGGCCGCTCGGTCGGATTGTAGCCGACGCGGGTCCTTGCGTTGACGAGCCCGGTGATGATGCGCGACGTCTTTGAATCGGTCAGGTCGATCGTCAGGTCGAAGCGGAAGCGGCGCAACGCCCGCACCATGGCGTAGAGCTCTTTCCCACGCTCCAGGGGGGTGCCGCGCATGTGGGCGCGCCTGAATGTGACCACCTCGGAAGCGATGCCATGGGCGATCACGAAGCTCGCGAAGCGCGCCTCGCACAGAAATACGAGCCTGGCGCTGGGGAATTCCAGCCGCAGGTTTTCGGAGAGCGCCGAGGCCAAGACGAGATCTCCAATGAACTTCGTTTGGATGATCAAGATCGAGTGAAACGGCGTGGGTGACGTCTGCAATATCTGTTTCCGGGCAATTGGCGGGATGCCCGCAAAATACCCGGAAACATTGTCGAGATATTGTCGAGACTAGGCGATGCCGTCAGCACGTTCGTGTGACTTGCCTTACAAAACGGTAAGCTCGACCTGACTGGATCCTATCCGCGGCCTGCCTCTAACTGTTTTTGACGCAATTCCCTGAGGGAAATAGCGATGCGCTTTTCCCGGGAAAAGCGCTTCACACTTTTCCTGGATTCGACCTAGCAACCAGCACCGCCGCCTGCGCGGCCGCCAACCTCGCGATTGGCACGCGATAGGGCGAGCAGGACACGTAGTCGAGGCCAACCTCTTCGCAAAAGCGGATCGAGGCCGGGTCGCCGCCATGTTCGCCACAGATGCCGAGCTTGATGTTGGGCCGCGTCGCCCTGCCCTTTTCGGCAGCCATGCGCACCAGTTCGCCAACGCCGTCGATGTCGAGCGAGACGAACGGATCCTGGTCGATAATGCCCTTCTGGCGGTAGGTCTCCAGGAACGAGGCCGCATCGTCGCGCGAAATGCCGAATGTGGTCTGGGTCAGGTCGTTGGTGCCGAAGGAGAAGAACTCGGCCGTAGCCGCGATGACATGGGCGCGGATCGCGGCGCGCGGCAGTTCGATCATCGTGCCGGTGAGGTAGTCGATCTTGACGCCGGTTTCCTCCATGACGCTCTTGGCGACGGCATCGATGCGCGCCTTGACGTAGTCGAGTTCCTTCACCAGGCCGACCAGCGGCACCATGATCTCCGGAACCACAAGCGCGCCCGCCTTCTTGCCGGCCTCGACGGCCGCCTCGAAAATGGCGCGCGCCTGCATCTCGGCGATCTCGGGATAGGAGACAGCCAGGCGGCAGCCGCGATGACCGAGCATCGGGTTGAACTCGTGCAGCGCCTCGGTGCGCTGCCGGAGCTTGTCCGGCGACACCTTCATGGCCGCGGCGACCTCGGCGACTTCCGCCTCGGTCTTGGGCAGGAATTCGTGCAGCGGCGGATCGAGCAGGCGGATCGTCACCGGCAGGCCGGCCATGATCTCGAACAGTTCAAGGAAATCCGAGCGCTGCATCGGCAGCAGCTTGGCGAGCGCCGTGCGCCGGTCCTTTTCGGTGTCGGCCAGGATCATCTCGCGCATGGCGACGATGCGGTCGCCATCGAAGAACATGTGCTCGGTGCGGCAAAGCCCGATGCCTTCGGCGCCGAAGGAGCGCGCCATGCGCGCGTCGAGCGGCGTTTCGGCATTGGTGCGCACCTTCATGCGGCGCACGGCGTCCGCCCACTCCATGATGGCAGCGAAATCGCCGGACAGTTCCGGCTGCAGCATCGACACGGCACCCTTCAGCACCTGGCCATTGCTGCCGTCGATGGTGACGATGTCTCCCTTGCGGAAGGTCGAGCCCATCGCCATCAGCGTGCCGGCCTTGTAGTCGACACGCAGCGAGCCGGCGCCCGACACGCAAGGCTTGCCCATGCCGCGCGCGACGACCGCGGCGTGACTGGTCATGCCGCCGCGCGTGGTCAAGATGCCCTCCGCCGCATGCATGCCGTGAATGTCTTCGGGACTGGTTTCGATGCGCACCAGGATCGCCTTGCGCCCTTGCGTCTTCAACTCCTCGGCGTCAGTGGAGGAAAACACGATCTCGCCGGTGGCGGCACCGGGAGAAGCGGGCAGCCCGATGCCGATGACGTCACGCGCGGCCTTCGGATCGATGGTCGGATGCAGCAGCTGGTCGAGCGAGGCCGGATCGATGCGAGCGACCGCCTCCTCCTTGGTAATCAGCTTGTCGCGAGCCATTTCGACCGCGATCTTCAACGCCGCCTTGGCGGTGCGCTTTCCGGATCTGGTCTGCAGCATCCACAATTTGCCGCGCTCGATTGTGAATTCGAGATCCTGCATGTCGCGGTAGTGCTTCTCCAGACGGTCGGAGATGGTGACGAAGGACTGGAAGGCGTCCGGCATCAGCTTCTGCAAGGACGGCTTGTCCGATCCGGCGGCAATGCGCGCTGCCTCGGTGATGTTTTGCGGCGTGCGGATGCCGGCAACGACGTCCTCGCCCTGCGCGTTCACCAGGAACTCGCCATAAAGCATCTTTTCGCCGGTCGACGGATTGCGGGTGAAGGCAACGCCTGTGGCCGAGGTTTCGCCCATATTGCCGAACACCATGGCCTGGACATTGACCGCCGTGCCCCAGCTTTCGGGAATGTCGTGCAGGCGCCGATAGGTGATGGCGCGGTTGTTCATCCAGCTCGAAAACACGGCGCCGATGGCGCCCCAGAGCTGCTCATGCGGATCCTGCGGAAACGGCCTGCCGAGTTCTTCCTCGACCTTGGCCTTGTAGAGCGCGATGACGCCTTGCCATTCGAGCGCAGTCAGTTCGGTGTCGAGCTCATGGCCAAGCCCGCCCTTCTGGTCTTCGAGGATTTCCTCGAACACCTCATGGTCGAGGCCCATCACGACATCGGAATACATCTGGATGAAGCGGCGGTAGCTGTCATAGGCAAAGCGCGCATCGCCGGAATCGGCGGCCAGCGCCTCGACCGTCTCGTCGTTCAGCCCGAGATTGAGCACGGTATCCATCATGCCGGGCATCGAGGCGCGAGCCCCCGAACGCACCGACACCAGCAGCAGTTTCGACGGATCGCCGAACCGGCGGCCGGTCAGCCGGCCGATTTGATCGAGCGCGACCGCGACATCCGCTTCCAACCCTTCCGGATAGGTGCGGCCATTGGCATAGTAGGCGTTGCAGACCTCGGTGGTGATGGTGAAGCCCGGCGGCACCGGCAGGCCCAGGCTGCACATCTCGGCCAGGTTGGCGCCCTTGCCGCCCAGCAGATTCTTGTCGCCGGCACGGCCTTCCGCCGCACCATCGCCAAAGGTGAAAACCCACTTGGTCATGCTTTGCTCTCCGGTTGCAGGAGATTGGAAAGATTGGCGAAACGGAAAGTTCCGCCGCGTCCGACTGTGGAGCGATATGATGCTGCAGTGCGAAAGGCAAGGCGTCGGCAAGCCATCCGGCCGCTACAATCGATTAAGCAAAAGCCATGTCGGCAGATGCGTCAAAAAGACTTGCCTTCGCGGGGATTTTGATTTAGAACATAACGAGAACAAATGGGTGCCGCATGAAACTGCCCGGAAAACTCGACTATCTGGAAATGCCGGCGACCGGCGGAACGCTGGACCGGCTGAAGGCTTTCTACAGCGCCGCCTTCGCCTGGTCGTTCACCGACTACGGGCCGACCTACTCGGCGTTTGCCGAAGGGCTGGACGGAGGCTTCCAGGCCGACGCCGAGGAAGCACCGGCCAAGCCTCTGCCGGTGCTCTACAGCAGCGATCTGGAAGCAACCCTCAGCGCCGTTGAAAGCGCCGGCGGCACGATCGTCAAGCCGATCTTTTCATTCCCCGGCGGCCGCCGCTTCCACTTTGTCGATCCGGCCGGAAACGAGATGGCGGTGTGGGCTGAATAGCCGATGCATGTCATCTGGCAGCACTGAGTTGCCTGCCCAATTTGGGCGTTCTCACCATCGCTCATAAGGATTGTGCTTTTTGGCTGCTCTGCTAAGAACGCGCCGCACAAGCGACTCTGACGGCAATTGGGGCGTCGCCAAGTGGTAAGGCATCGGTTTTTGGTACCGACATTCCCAGGTTCGAATCCTGGCGCCCCAGCCATCATGTTTCTTAAGCAAAACCAATGACTTGCGTGGAATTCTATTTCCAAACGCCTGGCATTCAAGGTCACCTGTTTCTCTTCGCGAGTTGATGGCCGACCTGAGAAGCCCAAGCCTTAGCTTGCCAAAGAGCCCGCCTTCCCCCTTCCCTCTGGAACGCGGGCTTTTTCGCGCCTGCTTCCGCCCGAGGCCCACGATTAACTGCCGCTCGTTTGCCATGTCGTTTGATATACCGCTGCCTGAGGCGTCTCGTGAAAAGATGACCGGCAACAGAATGGGTGTCGGCGCTTATGCGCCTTCGCCCCGATACAGGGCTGCTTGACTGTTCCTCAACCGAGGCATTTTCTGTTAAAATATCACCTTACCGAACTTGAGACATGTCGTGGCCAGGACCAACAAGCGCCCGTTCGACGTGAACGTCTTCCTCAATACCGTGGACGGCGGAAGGACCGTAGCGACGTATCGCAAGAATGAGACTGTCTATTCGCAGGGCGACCCGGCGGATTCCGTCTTCTACATCCAGAAGGGCAAGATCAAAGTCTGCATCGTATCGGAGCAGGGCAAGGAAGCGATCGTCGCTCTGCACGAGAGCGGGGACTTCTTCGGCGAAGGCTGCTTGTCTGGTCAGCCGCTGCGGTTGGCGACAGTTTTTGCGATAATGGACAGCGTCGTTATGCGACTGGACAAAGCATCAATCGCGCGCGTGCTCCGGGAGGAGCCGAAGTTCTCAGCGATGTTCATTTCATATTTGCTGGCGAGGAACGCCCGCGTTGAAGAGGACTTGGTGGACCAGCTTTTCAATTCGAGTGAGAAGCGTCTGGCGAGGTTGCTCCTTCTGATGGCGAACTTTGGCAAGGAAGGGAGCCCTCAACTTGTCATACCGAAGATAAGCCAGGAGACGCTCGCGGAGATGGTCGGCACCACAAGGTCGCGCGTGAGCACGTTCATGAACAAGTTCCGCAAGCTCGGGTTCATTCACTACAATGGAGATTTGGAGGTTCACAACTCTCTCCTGAATGTGGTGCTGCACGACAATCCTCGCCTCAGGGGCAAGGAGCGTTGAGGACCTGTTCTGTATGGAACAGCCAAGTCACTTGCACCTGTGTTAGATTTTGCGGTGGTCCCGCCCTCCGGACCGGACCTACAACCCAAGACCATCTCGGTGTGGCAACCGCATGACTACCGGCGCAACCCACCCCCCGGTCGTGTGCGTCAGAAAGATGGCTCGGCGTTGTCGGTGACGTTGGCGCGTCCGTCTCACGCCCCCCGCAAGCGGGCGCGCCGGCCCCCCGTTTCGCTACGGCCAATCGTCGTGGACAGGCCAATCGCAGAAAGCGCCTTTCCGATCAGTGATCTTCGGCTTTGATCGTAGCGTTGGCCGCAATCACCTGTTTCATGGTCATGCACAGAGGGCTTGTGCATCGTCCGCCACTCAGCACTGCCTTTCGGCGACCATGGCGCGTGGCGGCCGTGTGATGGTTCAGGCGAACTTTGACGATCTTTTCAAGCTCCGAAAGCATGCACATGGTCTGAACAGTATAGCCTTGAACATCTCCCCCTTTTCCATACAAGGTCGTCGCAGATTCGACCAGGACGGGTGGCGGCCGAAAATGGAACTTCAATGAACCTTCCCATCTTCGCCATCAACCTCGATCGTGAGACCGACCGCTGGAGCGGATTGCTCGCCAGCGCCGAAGCGGCCGGCCTGACCCTGCACCGCATTGCCGCCATCGACGGCCGCGCCCTTGCCAAAGCGGATTGGACGGAGATCGATCTTCCAACCGCACGCAGGCTGAGCGGGCGCGATATTCTGCCCGGCGAATATGCCTGTTACCGCAGCCATATCCAGGCGCTGGAAACGTTCCTGGCCAATGGCAGCGCCCATGGCCTGATTGTCGAGGACGACGTCCTCTTCGGCGAAAACACCATGCGGCGCATCGAGGCCATCATCGCCGCGGTGCCGGATTTCGACGTCATCAAGCTGACCAACCATCGCATGAGCTTCTTCATGCGCGCCGTCGGGACGACGCAAGGCGACGAGATCGGCCGCGCGCTGCATGGCCCGCAGGGCTCGGCCGCCGCCTACCTGGTGACGCGGGAGGGCGCGCAGGGGCTGTTGTCGGCGCTCGCCGTGATGAAAATGCCGTGGGACGTCGCACTCGAACGATTTTGGGACACTGGCCTGAAAGTGTATTCGGTTCGCCAGAACGTGCTTGGCTTCGCCGCCAGCAGCAAGGTTTCCGGCATAGCCGGCCCCTCGGGCAGCTACAAATTCGCGCGGTTGCCCTGGCCGGGCCGGTGGGTCGCCGGGGTGTCGCGGGCCAGGGACGAGCTGTGCCGCCTGCATCACGTCCTGCTGCGGCCGCCGTTACCGCTGGAAACACCGGACTACGCCAGGGATGACGCGCCGCGCAACACCCTGCTTCTGGTGCTCGCGTCATTCGCCATTCTCGCTCTGGTCTCCTCGGCCTGGCGCGAGGCCGACACCTACCGCTATGCGGGCCTGGCGCTGGCCTTGGTCGCCGCCATCCGCTGGTTCAGGGTGGATTTGTGGACCTACAGCAAACCGCTGATCGGATGGGTCGGCGGTCTGTGCGTGGGCTGGTCGCTCTATGTCTTCATCCGACTGGCGGTCGTCTATTTCGGCACCCATCAGCTGGGTGGCGCCGAGGGCATCTACCTGTTTCCGCTGTTTTATGCGACGACCGGCTTCGCCCTCCTGCTGTTTGCCAGGCGGCCGGCGCGGCTCGTCCTCTGGTTCATGATCCTCAGTCTTGTCTTCCTGGCGGCGGACACCGGCTATTCGACCATACTTCATGGCATCAGACCGGAGCCGTGGCTTTTCAACAATCCCATTCACGCGTCGGTGGCGGCGGGTTTCGTCTTCCTTTGCACGCTGCAGTTCATGGCCTACACGGCCCAAAGAACAGACCTGGGCAAGACAACCAGGAGCCTGCACTGGGCGCTGTCGGCAGCCGTCCTCCTGTTTGCCCTCGTCAACATCATCGCGCTGCGGTCAAAGGGCGTCTGGCTCGCGCTCGCACTCGCCCTGCTCCTGGTGGCGGTCATGACCCTGGCGAGAGGCCATCGCCGCGAGCTGATGGTCGGGGGCGGCGTGCTGGCGATCGTGGCAGCCGGCTTCGTCGCCGCCCACAACATCTTCTGGTCCACCGCGGGCGACACCATGATCTTCGTCAAGAGCCTGGTTGCGGATGTTTTGAGCCGCGGCGTCCTCCCGGCCTTCGACCGCGCCATCGCGAGCAACACGGTTCCGCTTGCGGCCAAGGAACGGCTGATGCTGTGGGCCGATGCGATCGAGGTCTGGAAACGCCACCCGATCTTCGGAGCCAGCTCCAGCTGGCTCACCGAATGGCAGAACAGGACTTATCATCCCATGATCTTCAACGTCTTCCACAACGGCTATCTGGAGATAGCCGTGCGCTATGGTGTGGTCGGGCTGGCGTTCTTCGCCTTTCTCTACACCTGGTCGTCCAGGCAGGTCCTGCTGGCCGTGCGGGCCAGACTTATCGCTCCGGCCGCATGGCCCTGCTACATCTCGACGCTGGTCTTCTTCGCCCTCACCATCCTCAGCAATTCGAACAACCGGCTGGCGATGGGCGAGGCCTTCATGTGGTTCGCAGCCGCATTCGGCTTCTATTGTTTCTATCTTCGCCAGCAGAACAACCTCGTCCAGCCGAGAACCTATTTTTAGGCCGGCCACAAGTGGCGCAAAACGTGCGGGGGTTGGCTGCGGCAGGCAGGAAAGCAAAGACTTAAAGCGCCTCGACTGAACCCGTTCACGACAGGAGTCGTCGAAACCCGGAATTGCGGCGGCCCTCAGCTCGCCTCGCGCATTGCCTCGGCGGCCTGCAGGTCGACCGAGACGAGCTGGCTGACACCCTGCTCGGCCATGGTTACGCCGAACAACCGGTTCATGCGTGCCATGGTGATCGGGTTGTGGGTGATGATGACGAAGCGCGTCTCGGTGGTGGCGGCCATCTCGTCCATGAGATTGCAGAAGCGCTCGACATTGTGATCGTCGAGCGGCGCGTCGACTTCGTCGAGCACGCAGATCGGCGCCGGGTTGGTCAGGAACACGGCGAAGATCAGCGACATCGCCGTCAGCGCCTGCTCGCCGCCGGACAGCAACGTCATGGTCTGCGGCTTCTTGCCGGGCGGGCGGGCCAGGATTTCAAGCCCGGCCTCGAGCGGATCATCGGACTCGATCAGCTGCAACTCCGCCGTACCGCCGCCGAACAGATGCGAGAACAGCCGCTGGAAATGGCCGTTGACCACGTCGAAGGCGGCAAGCAGGCGCTCGCGGCCTTCGCGGTTCAGGCTCTGGATCGCCTGCCTGAGCTTGCGGATGGCTTCGATGATGTCCTCGCGCTCGGAGACGATCGTCTCCAGCCGGTCGGAAAGCTCCTTCTGCTCTTCCTCGGCGCGCAGATTGACGGCGCCAAGCCGCTCGCGCTCGATCTTCAGCCGGTCAAGCTGACGCTCGATCTCGGCCATTTCCGGCATCGGGCTGTCGGCCTCCAGACCGGTATGTCGGATGACCAGATGCGGCGGCGTGTTCAGTGTTTCCTGGATCCGCGCCTCGATCTCCAGCCGGCGTTCGTCGGCCGCCGTCAGCCGCTCTTCGGCACGGACGCGGGTTTCGCGCGCCTCGGCCAGCGACTGGATGGCGCCGGTGGCCGCCTTGTCCATTTCGGCTTGTCTGTTTTCGGCCTCCTGCAAGCGGTCGGCGGCCGCCTTGCGCAACGTCTCGGCCTCGGTGAGCTGCGACAGCAAGGCGCGCCGCTTGGCGTCGATTTCGTCGGGCGCATCCGCCAGTCGCTCGCGCTCGGCCTCCGCCTCGGCCTTGCGTTCGCCAAGCGATGCGATCTGCGTCGAGGCGTTTTCGGCCCGCTCCAGCCAGTTGCTGCGCTCCGTGCTGATGGCATCGAGCCGGCGCGTGCGCGCCTCGGCTTCGCGCCGCAGACCCTCGTGCACGGCACGCGCATCGGCAAGCGTGGCGCGGTCGCGGGCGACATTGGCCGAGGATTGTTCGAGCTGCAGTTGCAGGTCGCCGAGATCAGGCGCGTCCTGCAGCAGCATTTCGGCCTCGGCGAAGGCCGCCGAGGTCTCCTCATGGCTGTCGACGATGCGGGCGCGCGCCTCATCGAGGGCCGCGCGCCGGCTCGACAGTTCGCCGCCGGCCTTTTCGGCCTCGGCCAGCGCATTGCGGGCGGCGTCCAGCCGATGCTGGGCGTCACGTCCGGCCTGGCGCGCATTGCGCTCGGTCTCGCTCGCCAGGCGAAGTGCCTGTTCGGCCTGGGCAAGCGCCTCCTCGGCCTGGCGCAGGACGAGTGTCGCCTGCACCGCTTCGGCATCGAGCTCGGCCAGCCGGTTCTTCTGCGCCAGCCGTTGCGCGGCGGCGGTCGGCGCATCGGCACTGGCGGTGAAGCCATCCCAGCGCCAGAGCGCGCCCTCGCGGCTGACCAGCCGCTGGCCGGGGGCAAGAAGTGCCTGCAGCCGGCGGCCATCGCCGGTCTCGACGATACCGATCTGCGCCAGCCGGCGGGCAAGCTGTGCCGGCGCGTGGACGACACTGGCGAGGCTCCTGATGCCTTCAGGCAGAGCGGCGTCGCCGGGCTGGATCCCGCTTTCGCCCCAATGCACCGGCGCGCTGCGGTCGAGCGGCACGTCGAGGTCTTCGCCAAGCGCCGCACCCAGCGCCGTCTCGAAGCCGCGATCGACGCTGATCTGCTCCAGCACTGCCGGGAAGAGATCGCCGCTGGCGGCGTTGAGGATCTTGGCCAGCGTGCGCGCTTCGGTCTCGATGCGCGCCAGCTCGGCCCTGGCGTCCTGTAACGGCGGCCGGGCCGCACTTTCAGTGGCGCGGGCATCGATGACCGACTGCTCGGCCTCCACCACGGCTGCCTCGGCCTCCTCCAGCAGCGCCATGGCCTGTTCGACCAGCACGCGCTTCTCGGCAGGATCCGGCAGGCCCGCCACCTTGGAGAGGATCTCCGACAGTTCCCGGTCGACATCGGCGAGCTGACGGCCGAAACGGTCGCGGCGCTCGGCAGTGTCGCGCAGCGTCCGTTCGATCTGGTTGCGCGAGGCGGCAGCCTCGGCCCGTTCGGCGGTCAGTGCGGCGAGTTTGGCTTCGCTTGCCGCAAGCGTCGACGCTGCCTGCTCGAAGGCCGCGCGGGTGCTGGCCTCGCGCTCGGCGGCACCGGCATTTTCAGAATTGAGCGCGGCTTCTTCGGTGCGAAGGCGTTCGAGGATATCCGCATTGTCACGGACCATCCGCTCCTCGCGCGCGATATCGCCGTCGAGTTGCTGCAGCCGGCGCTCAATCTCGCTCTGACGGGCGCGGATGCGGCCGGCTTCCTCCTCGATCTGCGACTTGGCGATCGACAGGCGCTGGAAGGCAGCGGCAGCGGCGGCTTCCGCGTCACGCAGGTCCGGCAAGCGGTGGGCGCCGATGCCTTGCTCCCTGGCGGCGGCCATCTGGGCGGCGGCGCGGTCGCCGACCAGCGCCGTGGCAACGGCCAGCGCCGAACGCGCCTCGCCCTCCTGTGTCTTGGCCAGCGTCCAGCGCAGATGCAGCAGCGTCGCTTCGGCCTTGCGGATATCGGCCGACAGATTCTTGAAGCGTGACGCCTGGCGCGCCTGGCGCTTGAGGCTTTCAATCTGGCTTTCCAGTTCGCCGACGACATCGTCCAGGCGTTCAAGGTTCTGCTCGGCCGCCTTCAGCCGCAGCTCGGCCTCGTGACGACGGGTGTGCAGACCGGAAATGCCCGCTGCCTCTTCCAGCAGGGCGCGGCGCGCTTGCGGCTTGGCCTGGATCAGTTCGCCGATGCGGCCCTGCCCGACCATCGACGGCGAGCGCGCGCCGGTCGACTGGTCGGCGAACAGAAGCTGCACGTCCTTGGCGCGCGCCTCCTTGCCGTTGATGCGGTAGAGCGAGCCCGCTTCGCGCTCGATGCGGCGCGACACCTGCAGTTCGTCGGCATCGTTGAAGGCTGCGGGCGCCGAGCGGTCGCTATTGTCGAGGAAGAGCGTGACTTCGGCGGTGTTGCGCGCCGGACGCGTGCCCGAGCCGGAAAAGATGACGTCGTCCATGCCGGACGCGCGCATGTTCTTGTACGAGCTTTCGCCCATCACCCAGCGCAGCGCCTCGACCAGGTTCGACTTGCCACAGCCATTCGGCCCGACAATTCCCGTCAGGCCGCGTTCGATGACGAACTCGCCGGGCTCGACGAAGGATTTGAAACCAAGGAGGCGGAGGCGCGAAAACTTCATTCGCGCCGCCCACTAGAGCCGCGGCACGACAACAGAGCGCGCACGCCGAAGCGCCGCCGCTTCGGCGCTGCCTGGACGTCAGAGCAGAGGGTCGATGATGGCCGACATTTCCTCAATCGACATCGCCCCTTTGTAGGTCTTACCATTGATGAAGAAGGTCGGTGTCGAGTCGACCTTGAATTCATTGGCGCCGCGCTTCTGGACCGATCTCACATCGTCCAGAAGTTTCTGGTCCGTCAAGCAGGCTTCGAAGGACTCCTGTGTAAAACCGGCGAGCTTCGAGATTTGCAGCAGCGCATCCTTGGTATTGGGCACTCCAACCCAGTTCGCCTGCTGCCTGAACAGCACATCCACCATCGGGAAATAGTTATCCTTGGCGCAGCGCGCCAGCATGAAACCGGCCTCGGCGCTCGGATCGAACGGGAATTCGCGCAGGATGTAGCGCGCCTTGCCGGTGTCGATGTATTTCGTCTTCAGGTCCGGAAAGGTGGTCTCGGCGAAATGCGCGCAATGCGGGCAGGTCATCGAGGCGTATTCGACGATGGTGACCTTGGCGTCGTCCTTGCCAAGCTGCTTGTCGGCCAGCGCGCCCGGCTTCAGCAGTTCCGCCATATCCACCGTGCCCTGGGCTTCCGGCGCGGTAGCGGCGGCCGGCGTGGCCGGCTTCGCAGGCGCGGCCGGGGCCGCGGGCTTCACATCCGCCGCCTTGGCTTCCTCGCTGGAGTCGCTGCAGGCGGCGAGCAGGGCGACCGCCGGAATGGCGGCCAGCGAAGACAGGACGTTTCTGCGAGACAGACTTTGGCCAAACGGGGGACGGTTCATACGAATCACCTGACAAGGGTTGGATTTTGCAACGCAAAGGCACGAAAAGGCGAGAGTTGGCGCGAATTAAGGCATCTCCGTCCCCAATCCAATCGCGAAACCTGACTGGGACGATCACGAATGCGAGATATTGAAGACAAATCCGAGATATTGACGACAAATCTATGACTTCTTTTCCCCCAGAATGGTGGCGCCGAGCCTTTCCAGCGAGGCGCGCAGCCCGTCATCGTCGACCAGGCCGACGGTCGAGGACAATTTCGTCTTCTCGGCCGCGGTCAGCGGCCTGACGGTCGGCTTGTGCTTCCCCTTGTCCACTGTCACCGGCTTCTGCAGGATCCTGATCCGGCTGATCGCGGTGAAGCCGAGAAAGGCGTTGACCCGGTTGATGATCTCGCTGGTCTCGTGCTGCAGGTGCAGCGCCGCCATGCCTTCGCAGGCGATGAGCAGCACCGCTGGCTCGAACGGATCATCTTCATGCATGCGGCGCGGCCATTGGATTTTTTCGGGACGCGAACGGCTGGCCAGCCGTGGCCCGGCAATCTCTTCCCACGACTGGACGAGGCCGATCGAAATGCCGGCCCGCTTGCGCAGTACCGGGTCGAGGATCTTGGTCGCCAGATCGCTGACCGGGACGGGATTGCCGTAGGGCGTTCTCCCTGCCATGTACGTTCTCCAGCCACGACCTTCATCCGTATCGGCCAAGGCCAATTCCCGATCAATGGCACCAGCAGACCAGACCCGCAAGACCGCATCCAGAGATAGTGACCGAGCCACATCCGGGGATAGTGGCGGAGCCACATCCGGAGATAGCAGCGTAGCTGCATCCGGAGTGAGTGACGACATCGCGTCGCGCTTGCTCGGCTGGTACGATGTGCATCATCGCGAGTTGCCGTGGCGTATCACGCCGCGCGAGCATGCGCGCGGGGCGAGGCCCGATCCCTACCGCATCTGGCTGTCCGAAGTCATGCTGCAGCAAACCACGGTCGAAGCGGTGAAGGCCTATTTTCGCGTCTTCGTCGAGAAATGGCCTGATGTCGAGGCGCTGGCCGCGGCGCCGACCGAAGACGTGATGAAGGCCTGGGCCGGGCTCGGCTACTACTCCCGCGCGCGCAATCTCAAGGCCTGCGCCGACCTGGTGGCCCGGCGTGGCGGCCGCTTTCCCGACACCGAGACGGCCTTGCGGGAACTGCCCGGCATCGGCGCCTATACGTCGGCCGCCATCACGGCGATCGCCTTCGACCGCCCCGCCGCCGTTGTCGACGGCAATGTCGAACGCGTCGTCTCCCGGCTGTTTTCGATCGCAACGCCGCTGAGCGAGGCCAAGGCCGAGATACGCGCCCATGTCGAGCGCATGGTGCCAGGGACAAGGCCGGGCGACTTCGCCCAGGCAATGATGGATCTCGGCGCCACGATCTGCACGCCGCGCCGGCCGCGCTGCATGCTGTGCCCGCTTCGCGAAGACTGCAGCGCCGTCGTTTCAGGCGATCCCGAGCACTTCCCGGTCCGGCTGCCAAAAGCCGACAAGCCGCTGCGGCGCGGCGCGGCCTTCGTCGCCGTGCGGGGCGACGGTGCCATTCTTCTGCGCAAACGCGCGGAAAAAGGCCTGCTCGGCGGCATGACCGAGGTGCCGACGACGGGCTGGACCGCGCGGATCGATGGCGACACCACGCAAGCAGCCGCACCCTTTGCCGGCAACTGGAAGCTCGCGGGGCGGATCGTGCATGTCTTCACCCATTTCGCGCTCGAGCTCGACGTGTTCCTTGCCCACACGAAGGGCGAGACGCCGGCCGGTCATTTCTGGTCGCTGCCATCGGACATTTCAGGCGAGGCGCTGCCCACTGTCATGAAAAAGGCAATAGAGGCTGCGATACCCGGCGCGACGAAAAAGCCGTCGCCACACACTGCAAAGAGGCCTGCATGACTGAAATCCGCCACATCGTTTTCGACATCGGCAAGGTGCTGATCCACTACGATCCGAGTATCCCGTTCAGCCGCCTCATTCCGGATGCCGAAGAGAGAAAGTGGTTTTTCGACAATGTCTGCACACACGACTGGAACATCGAGCAGGACCGTGGCCGGACATGGCAAGAGGCCGAGGCGCTGCTGATCGCGGAGCATCCCGACCACGCGGAAAACATCCGCAATTTCCGCCGCTATTGGCACGACATGGTGCCGCATGCCTATGAGGACAGCGTCGCCATCATGCTCGGCCTGATCGAGAGCGGCCACGACGTTACCATGCTGACCAATTTCGCCAGCGACACGCTGGCCGAGGCGCGCAAGCGCTTTGATTTTCTCGAACGGCCGCGCGGCGTCACCATCTCCGGCGAAGTCGGCATGATCAAGCCGGATCGGGGCATCTACGATCATCACGTCGCCGCGTTCGGCCTCGAGCCGTCGGCCACGCTGTTCATCGACGACAGCCAGAAGAATGTCGACGGCGCCAAGGCGGCCGGCTGGCAATCGGTGCTGTTCACCGATGCGAAGAAGCTTCAAGCAGACCTTGAGCGGCTCGGCATAAAGGCGTGATTTGAATCGCTTCCAGCGATCCGATGAGATTTTGAATCAACGAGAATGAGCGGCAGTTGGCAGGGGTTCAGGCCCCTGCCCGCTCCATGCCGAGCCGCGCAATGCGGCGAAGCTCGTCGATCGGGGTCAGGCCGCCGCTGCGCTCATAGTGCCAGAAGGTCCAGCCGTTGCAGGCGTCCAGGCCCTGCACTTCGGCGCCGATCTTGTGGATCGAGCCGGCGCTGTCGCCGATCGCCACCGTGCCATCGGCGCGCACCTTGGCCGCCCAACGCTTCTTGGCATCGTAAAGCGTCGCGCCGGGCATCACCAGCCCGGTGTCGATGAGGCTGACGAAGGCGACGCGCGGCTCGGCACGCTTGCCGGTCAGCACGGTCAGGTCGGCGCTTTCCAGCGGCCGCACCGCATCGATGCGCTCATTGGCGGCGTCGATATAGGCCTGCTCGCGCTCGATGCCGACGAAATGGCGGCCGAGGCGCTTGGCCACCGCGCCAGTGGTGCCGGAGCCGAAGAACGGATCAAGCACAATATCGCCCGGTTTGGTCGAGGCCATCATGATGCGGGCGAGCAGCGCCTCCGGCTTCTGCGTCGGGTGCAGCTTGTCGCCATTGTCGTTCTTCAACCGCTCGCCGCCGGTGCAGATCGGAAACAGCCAGTCGGAACGCATCTGGATGTCGTCGTTCGACGCCTTCATCGCCTCGTAGTTGAAGGTATAGCCCTTGCCCTTCTGGTCGCGCGACGCCCAGATCATCGTCTCATGTGCATTCTGGAAACGGCGGCCACGGAAATTCGGCATCGGATTGGTTTTGCGCCAGACGACATCGTTGAGGATCCAGAAGCCGAGATCCTGCATCTTGGCGCCGACCCGGAAGATGTTGTGATAGGAGCCAATCACCCAGATGGTGCCATTGGGTTTCAGAACCCGGCGCGCCGCCAGCAGCCAGGCGCGGGTGAAGGCGTCGTAGGCCTCAAAGCTCTCGAACTGGTCCCAATCGTCGTCGACGGCGTCGACCTTCGACTGGTCGGGCCGGTGCAGGTCGCCGTCGAGCTGCAGATTGTAGGGCGGATCGGCGAAAATGACGTCGATCGACTTTTCCGGCAGCCGATCGAGCGCGGCGACGCAGTCGCCCTTGAGGATCGTGTCCAGCCATTCGGATTGCTGGGGAGCGTGGGATAGCTCGTCGAGAAGACGCACGGCTGACATTCTGACACCCAAGGCACGCGTTACAGTTTTACTCTCTGTTATGGTTACCGATCAGCGTAAATATTCGGTGAAGGTCAAACCTGCGGACTGGCGAATTTGCGAAGGTCGCCCTGTTGGTGTATGCCGCGCCGCCTGAGCCTTCCGAGGCCCCTTCATCCTCCCATTGTCCGGATCACCATGCCCCAGCCAGACCTTGTCATCTTCGATTGCGACGGCGTGCTCGTCGATTCAGAAATCATCGCCGCGCGGGTCGAGGCTGAATTGATAACCTTGGCCGGATACGAAATCTCGGCGGAGGAGATTGCCGAGACCTATGCCGGACTGACCTTCAAGGACATCCTGATGCGGGTCGAGGAAAAGTCGAAGATTCCCTTCCAGGCCTCACTGATCGACCGCGCCGAAGACCTGGTCGACCGCAAGTTGCGCAGCGACGTGCGCGCCATCGACGGCGTGCGCGATGCGGTCGCGGCGGTCACGGTGCCGCACTGCATCTGCTCGAATTCGCGCTCCGAGCGGATCGAATTCATGCTGGAGAAGGTGCACCTGCTGCCGTTTTTCGCCGGCCGGATCTTTTCGGCCCTGGAGATACCAAGCAAGAAGACCAAGCCGGCGCCCGACGTGTTCCTGTTTGCGGCGGAAAAACTCAACGCCAATCCGGCAAACACTTTCGTCATCGAGGATTCCGTACACGGCGTCCACGGCGCCAGGACGGCCGGCATGCGCGTGATCGGCTTCACCGGTGCCAGCCACAGCTATCCTGGCCATGCCGACGCACTGACCGAGGCCGGCGCCGAGACGGTCATCCGCCGCTGGGCGGAGTTGAAAAGCGTGATCGCGGCGCTGTCGGAGTGGTCGGCGGACGCCTGAGAGGCGTACGCAGCGACGCACGCCTCGTACAACTGCCGAGACTTAGTTCGTCGCGGCGGTTCTCTTCCTCTTCTTCGGCTTGTCCGCCGTCGTCTTCGGCGCGTTTTCATCATAGCCTGCATAGGCCTGATAGTCCTGCGCCGTCGGCTCAGGCACGACAACGTTGGAATCGGTGAAGACGAATTGCGTGGCGACCGACGAATCGGTGACCTGGACCTGATACGGGTGGATCTGCGAATAGAGAACATCCGTGCCATGCATCACGGCGACACGGATCGGCATGGTGATGGTGCCGGGAGAAAACTTCGGTCCCGGCACGATCTTGCCGGCGACCGCGATCTTCATCGTCAACTGGCCATTGGCGCGGACGCAGTCGCGGGTCACGTCGCTGATCGATGCCTGGTAGATGATCTTGTCCGAATTGTCAGGCGGTGTCGCAGCCGGGTCGGTTGCAGCCTGGTCCTCTGCTGCGTCGGCCTTTTTTCTCGACTTGGGCTTCTGGACGTCCTTGGAATAGGTGTTGAAGAAGGCCGTACCGTCTCGCACCATCACTCTCGGACAATAGGCCTGCAACTGGCTGGCCAGGACCTTTGGATCCTGTGGTGGCGGTGGCGCCGTCGGATCCTTCTTGCCGAAACCGAAGTTCAGGACGCCATTGTCGCTCGATTGGCAGCCGGCGGCGGCAAGCATAAAGCCGGTGAGCGCAAGTCCCGCCAAAAAGCGACCGCTGAATGTATGAAACGCCATGAAACTGCACTTCCCTCTCGCAAAGCTGGTGACGTATATCAACCGCGCGGCAAAAATGCGACTGAGCCAGCGCAGAAATTAACCACCTTGTGGTGAACGGAAATGTCAAGCAGTAACGGATTTGTGACATGCAATATGTGAGTACCCGCGGCGAAGCGCCTGTGCTTGGATTTTCCGATGCCGTGCTGGCTGGCCTGGCGCGCGATGGCGGGCTCTATGTGCCGCGTGAGTGGCCGCGGTTTTCCGCAGCCGAGATCCGCGCCATGCGCGGCCTCGCCTATCCCGACCTTGCGATCCGCGTGCTGTCGCCGTTCCTTGGCGACGAAATTCCGGCGCCCGTCTTCGAACGTCTGGTTCGCGAAGCCTATGCCACCTTCCGCCACGAAGCCGTCTGCCCGCTGGTGCAGACCGGCCCCAACACCTTCGTCCTGGAACTTTTCCACGGGCCGACGCTCGCCTTCAAGGACGTGGCGATGCAGCTTCTGGCCCGGCTGATGGACCATGTGCTTACCGAACGCGATCAGCACGCCACCATCGTCGGCGCCACCTCGGGCGATACCGGTGGGGCCGCCATCGATGCCTTTGCCGGGCGCAGCTGCACCGACATCTTCATCCTTTTCCCGCATGGCCGCGTCTCGCCGGTACAGCAGCGGCAGATGACGACGTCGACCGCGCAAAACGTCCATGCGCTGGCGATCGAAGGCAATTTCGACGATTGCCAGGGTCTGCTCAAGGACATGTTCAACGATCACGGCTTTCGCGACCGGGTTGCGCTTTCAGGCGTCAATTCGATCAACTGGGCCCGCATCATGGCCCAGATCGTCTATTATTTCTCTTCGGCGCTGTCGCTCGGCGCGCCGGACAGGCCGGTCTCCTTCACGGTGCCGACCGGCAATTTCGGCGATATCTTCGCCGGCTACGCCGCCAAGAAGATGGGCTTGCCGATCGAGCGGCTGGTCATCGCCACCAACGACAACGACATCCTGGCGCGGACTTTCGCGACCGGCGAATACCGCACCAAAGGCGTCTTTGCGACCACGTCGCCGTCGATGGATATCCAGGTGTCGTCCAATTTCGAACGTTTGCTGTTCGAGGCCTCCGGCCGTGAGGCGGCGACCGTGCGGCGCTACATGGACGGCCTGAAGCAGTCCGGCGCTTTCACCATCGAAGCCCGGGAAATCGCCAGCATGCGGTCGGAATTCGATGCCGGCCGCGCAACGATGGACGAGGTCGCCGCCACCATCCGCTCGACGCTGACCGCCAGCAACTATCTCCTCGATCCGCACACCGCGGCAGCCGTGCATGTCGCGGCGGGCAAGGCGACAGGCGCCGTGCCGATGGTGGTGCTGGGCACCGCCCATCCGGCAAAGTTTCCGTCCGCCGTCGAAGCCGCCAGTGGCGTGTCGCCGGCACTGCCCGCATGGCTAGGTGGGTTGATGACATCAGAGGAAAAATACACGGTACTTCCATCCGACCTGAAAATGGTGGAAGATTACGTCGGCCGCCGCGCGCGGGCGGCGCGTTAGGGAGTAGTAGCCATATGGGTGTTGAGGTAAGCCGTCTGTCGAACGGCCTGACAGTCGCCACCGAAACCCTTCAAAGCATCGAATCGGTTGCCCTTGGTGCCTGGGTCAAGTCAGGTGCCCGCAATGAACGCGACGACGAGCATGGCATGGCCCATCTGCTCGAGCACATGGCGTTCAAGGGTACGAAAAGGCGAAGCGCCTTCGAAATCGCCTCGGAGATCGAGGACGTCGGAGGTGAGATCAATGCCGCCACCAGCGTCGAGACCACCTCCTACTATGCCAGGGTGCTCTCCGACGACGTGCCGCTGGCCGTCGACATTCTTGCCGACATCCTGCAGGAGTCCGAGTTCGACCCGCAGGAGCTCGAACGCGAGCAGCATGTGATCCTGCAGGAGATCGGCGCCGCGCACGACACGCCCGACGACATCGTCTTCGACCGTTTCACCGAGACGGCCTTTCGCCACCAGACCATCGGCCGCTCGATCCTGGGCACGCCGGAAACCGTCAAATCCTTCACCTCGAAGCAGTTGCACGATTTCATCGAACGGCAATACGGCGCCGAGCGCATGGTGATCGTCGCTGCCGGCGACATCAAGCACGACAATTTCGTGCGCGAGGTCGAAAAACAACTCGGCGGCTTCCGCAGCAAGGCCGACAGCACCATCCCGCAATATGCGCAATATGTCGGCGGCGACTTCCGCGAGGACCGCGACCTGATGGACGCGCAGATCGTGCTGGGCTTCGAGGGACGCGCCTATCATGTGCGCGACTTCTATGCCTCGCAGGTGCTGTCGATGATCCTTGGCGGCGGCATGTCGTCGCGTCTGTTCCAGGAAGTCCGTGAAAAGCGCGGCCTGTGCTACTCGGTCTATGCTTTCCATTGGGGCTTTTCCGACACCGGCGTCTTCGGCGTCCATGCCGCGACCGGCCAGAGCGACATCGCCGAACTGGTACCGGTCATCATCGACGAGCTGCAGAAGGCCGGCGAGAACATCCTGCAGGAAGAACTCGACCGGGCCCGCGCCCAGTATCGCGCCGGGCTGATCATGTCCGCCGAAAGCCCGGCCAGCCGCGCCTCGCAGATCGCACGGCAGCTGCTTCTGTTCGGCCGGCCGATCGCCAAGGAGGAATTGATGGAGCGGCTGTCAGCGCTGACGATCGAGCGGCTGACCGACCTGTCGTCACGGCTGTTCTCGACCAAGCCGACGCTGACCGCTGTCGGGCCTGTGGGTACGCTGGCGCCATACGAGGCGATCCTCGAGTCGCTTGCGGGCACGCAGACCACGGCCCGCAAGCTCGCCGTCTAAGCCCCCAAAGCGTCGTGTTCGCGCTCCCTTTCTTTCGCCGCGATCTACCGGCGCTGAAGGGCGACCGCGTCACGCTGCGCGTGCCCTTCACGAATGACTACCGCGAATGGGCGACGGTGCGCGGCGAAAGCCGTGCCTTCCTCGAACCATGGGAGCCACGCTGGACTCCCGATGAACTGGACCGCACCGCGTGGCGGCTGCGCATCAGCCGCTATCGCGAGGACTATGCCCAGGGAACGGCGATCGCCTTCTTCATCTTCGAGAAAAGCAGCGGCAGACTGGCGGGTGGCATCACGCTCGGCAACATACGCCACGGGGTCTCGCAAAGCGGCCATGTCGGCTACTGGATCGGCGAGCGCTTCGGCGGCCGTGGACTGATGACCGACGCGGTCAAGGTGGTGGCGCGCTTCGCCTTCGATACGCTGAGGTTGCACCGGATCGAGGCGGCCTGTATTCCCGACAACGCCCGGTCGATCCGCGTGCTTGAAAAAGCCGGATTCCGGCGCGAAGGACTTCTGCGATCCTATCTCAGGATCAACGGCATCTGGCAGGACCACTACCTCTACGCCCGGATCGCGGACGATCCGCCGGGCGCGGGAACGAAGGACTGATTTTGACGAATTTCCTGCGAAACGGGCCGCTGTTCGCCTTTGTCCTTGCGGCAATCCTGACGCTGTGCGCGGCATCGTCGGCCTTCGCCGTCGAGCCGATCAAGATTGCCCGCGACGACGTCGCGCTCGATCTGTCGGGCGCCGTCGAGATCTACCGGAACCAGGGCGAGAATTTCCAGGTGTCGACCGCTCCCGGGCCGGACGGCATCGTGCGGCGCATCGAGGTCGAGGCCAACGATGCGCGGTCGACCGGCGACTGGGCGGTGTTCGCGCTGGCCAACACCACCGACCAGCAGCTCGACCGGCTGATCGTCGCGCCGCATTTCCGGCTGGTGAACTCCGGCATCTTCTGGCCCGATCTGGGCTCGACCCGCATCGCCGCCATCACGCCCAGCGAGGGCTTCGCGCTCGACCGCCAGACCAGCCCCGACGCCGACGTGTTCCGGGTGACGCTGAACCCGGGCACGGTGATCACCTTCATCGCCGAGCTGGCCTCGCCAAAGCTGCCGCAGGTCTATCTGTGGGATCCGGAATCCTACAAGGACTCGGTCAATTCCTACACGCTGTTTCGCGGCATCGTCATCGGCATTGCCGGCCTGCTGGCGCTCTTCCTGACCATCCTTTTCGTGGTCAAGGGAACGTCGATGTTCCCGGCGACCGCGGCACTCGCCTGGGCGGTGCTTGCCTATATCTGCGTCGATTTCGGTTTCCTCAACAAGATCATCGAGATATCGCCCGGCAACGAGCAGATGTGGCGAGCGGGGACGGAGGTGGCGCTGGCGGCGACCTTCGTGGTCTTCCTGTTCGCCTATCTCAATCTCAACCGTTGGCACGGCCATTTCAGCTATGGTGCGCTGGTCTGGATCCTCGGACTGGTGCTGATCGCCGGCGTCGCCATCGTCGATCCGGCGGTCGCCGCCGGCATCGCCAGGCTGTCCTTCGCCGCCACCGCGCTGACCGGGCTCGGGCTGATCATCTTCCTCGGCATACGCGGCTACGACCGCGCCATCATGCTGGTGCCCAGTTGGGTCATGGTGCTGCTATGGCTATGCGGGTCGTGGATGGCGATCACCGGCATGCTCGACAACGACATCGCCCAGCCGGCATTGGGTGGCGGGCTGATCCTGATCATCCTTTTGATCGGCTTCACCGTCATGCAGCACGCCTTTGCCGGCGGTGCGCTGCACCAGGGCCTGTTCTCCGACCTCGAGCGGCAGGCGCTGGCCGTCGCCGGATCGGGCGATACGGTGTGGGACTGGGACGTGCTGCGCGACCGCGTCGTCACCAAGCCCGATGTCAGCATCCAGCTCGGCCTGGCGCCCAACAGTCTCGGCGGTGCCGCGCGCAACTGGCTGCCGGTGCTGCATGCCGACGACCGCGACACCTTCCGCACGACGCTCGACGTGGTGCTGGAACACCGGCGCGGCCGGGTGTCGCAGAACTTCCGCCTGCGCGGCGCCGACGGCCACTATCACTGGTTTTCATTGCGGGCTCGCCCGGTGATCGGGTCGGACGGCGAAGTCATCCGCTGCGTCGGCACCATGGTCGACGTCACCGAGCAGAAGAAGTCCGAGGAACGGCTGCTGCACGACGCCGTACACGACAATTTGACCGGGCTGCCGAACCGCGAACTTTTGATGAACCGGCTGGAAGCGATCATCTCGATCGCCCGCACCGAAGAGAAAGTGCGTCCGACCGTCTTCGTCATCGACATCGACCGCTTCAAGCAGGTCAATGACGGGCTCGGCATCTCGGCCGGCGACACCATCCTTTTGACCATTGCGCGCCGGCTGCACCGGCTGCTCAAGCCGAAGGATTCGCTGTCGCGCTTTGCCGGCGACCAGTTCGCGCTGATGCTGTTGTCCGAGCAGGACCCGGCCCGCATCGCGGCGGTGGCGGATGCAATCAAGCACGCGATCAACAACCCGATCACCTTCGCCAAGCGCGAGATCGTGCTGACGGCGTCGATCGGCTTGATCACCTGGAACTCGCCCCAGATGTCGGCCGAGGACATGGTCAAGGATGCCGAGCTTGCCATGCATCAGGCCAAGCGCTTCGGCGGCGACAGGATCGAGCCGTTCCGCCCGGCTTTCCGCACCGTCGGCACCGACAGGCTGCAGTTCGAATCCGACCTGCGACGCGCCATCGAACGGCGCGAATTCACGCTCGCCTACCAGCCGATCGTGCGGCTGGAGGATGGCAGCGTCGCCGGCTTCGAGGCCCTGCTTCGGTGGGATCATCCGCGCCGCGGCATGATCCCGCCGGCGGACTTCATTCCGGTCGCCGAAAACTGCGGGCTGATCGTGCAACTCGGCCTGTTCGCCATGCAGCAGGCGGCGGAAGATCTCGCCGGATGGCAAAAGCAGATCGGCGACGCGCCGCTGTCGGTCTCGGTCAACCTGTCCAGCCGCCAGCTCATCCGCCGCGATCTGGTCAGTGATGTCCGCTCGGTCATCGCACGCGCCAATCTGAAGCCGCGCTGCTTTCGGCTCGAGCTCACCGAATCGCTGGTGATGGACAATCCAGAGCAGACCGCCCATGTACTGACCAAGCTGAAGCAGCTCGGCATTGGCCTGTCGCTGGACGATTTCGGCACCGGCTATTCCTCGCTGGCCTATCTGACGCGTTTCCCTTTCGACACGATCAAGATCGACAAGAGCTTCGTCGACGACAACACCCCCAAGCGCGCGGTGCTGCTCAAATCCATGGTCAACATGGCGCATGAACTCGGTCTGTCCGTCGTCGCCGAGGGCATTTCGGACGAAAGCGATGCGCTGGAACTGCGCCAGATGGGCTGCGAATATGTGCAGAGCTTCATGTTCGGCGCACCGATGCCGGGCGACCAGGTGCTGAAGACGCTGAAGGAACAGTATCCGCTGACACAAGCCTGAGAGCCTCTGTGATGAGGTCAGGCGTGTCCTGCGGCAAGGCTGAGATGCGCCAGATCGATGCCGATCGAGGCGAGGATCCGGTCGTATTTGCGCTCGATGTCGGTGTCGAACAGAAGCTCGGCATTGGCCGGACAGGTTAGCCAGCCATTCTCGGCGATCTCGGTCTCCAGCTGGCCGGCGCCCCAGCCGGAATAGCCGAGCGCCATCAGCGCGTGACGGGGGCCACGGCCAGACGAAATGGCGCGCAATATGTCGACGGTCGCGGTCAGGCAGATGTCGTCCGAAACGGTCAGCGACGATTCCACCCGGTAGTCGCCCGAATGCAGGACGAAGCCCCGGCTGCGGTCGACGGGTCCGCCGTTGCGCACGACGAAATCGCGCGCCTGCGCCGGCAAGCGGATCGCTTCCTGTTCGTTCATGATGCCCAGTTGCACGAGCAGGTCGGGAAACAGCATCTGCTGTGTCTGGTTGATGATCAGCCCCATCGCGCCTTCATCGCTGTGCGCGCAGACGTAGATGACCGAGCGCGTGAAACGGTCGTCCTTCATGCCGGGCATGGCAATCAGGAACTGATCGTCGAGAAAGCCGCGGCTGGCGGCTGTCTTCTTGTGGCGCAACAAGTCCATGACGGCGAGCGTAACGCGTTTCCAAAGCGCCGAAAAGATGCGCCGTGCGTGATTCGACCAAAGCCCATACCGCCGGCTCGAGCATTCCTTCCCTCAAGGTCACGCAAATATGATACCGGCAAGGGTACGAAATCATTGCGCGGCCACGAACGGACGATCAAATCACCGCCATGCAAAGCTTGAAAATCCTGCTGCTCGGCGCCGCCATCGGATTGGCGACCGCTCTTCCCGCCGCCGCCTCCTCATCATCGTGGTACAACAGCGAAGGCGGCAAGGTCCGGCTGGTGACAAGCGGCAAAGCCGATGCCGCCGGCCGCATCCAGGGCGTTCTCGACATAGCACTCAAGCCCGGCTGGAAGACCTACTGGCGCGATCCGGGCGACGCCGGCGTGCCACCGCAGCTCGACATTTCAGGCAGCACAAACATCGCCGACGCCCAGCTTTCCTTCCCGGCGCCGCAGCGTCATGACGAAGGCTATGGCAAATGGGCAGGCTACGACTATCCGGTTTCGCTGCCGGTGGTGTTCACCCTTTCGGCGGCGAAGGATCCCGCCGTGATCGACGCCGACATCTTTCTCGGCATTTGCGAAACGATCTGCATTCCGGTGCAGACGCGGCTGACCGTCGACCCCGGCTCCGATCCGGACAATGCCGAAGACACGGCGCTGGTGAAGGCGAGCTTCGCGGCGTTGCCGACACCCGCAAGGTCCGACTTCGGCATCAATGTGCTGCCGGGCGACCACGAGACGCTGGTTGTCGAAGCAAGCTTTCCCGGCGATCCGGAGGCGGCTGATTTCTTTGTCGCCGGCGAGCGGGATTACATGTTCGGGACCCCTGCCCGCAGCGAAAAGGACGGCAAGCTGATCTTCACCGTGCCGATCCTCGACCGCCCTTCGACGACGCCGACGGATGGCGGGCTTCACTATACGCTGACGAGTTCGACCGGCGCGGTCGAAGGGCTTTTGCCGTTTCCTTAAAGCGCGCCGCATCATGTACTGAAGCCGCCTCGATGGTTGCAGAAGGCCGCCGAGTTCGCTACGCAAGCACACGCCCCTTCCCGATTTTCCAAGCGAGAAATTCATGACCATTTCCGTTGGCGACAAGCTGCCTGAAACGACCTTCAAGACGATGACCGCCGATGGCGCGAAGCCGATCACGTCGGCCGAGATTTTCTCGGGAAAGAAGGTCGTGCTTTTCGGGGTTCCTGGAGCCTTCACGCCGACCTGCAGCAACAACCATTTGCCCGGCTATCTCGAGAACCGTGACGCCATCCTGGCACGCGGCGTCGATACCATCGCCGTCGTTTCGGTCAACGACGCTCACGTCATGGGCGCCTGGGCGCGCTTCACCGGCGGCGAGGGCAAGATCCTCTATCTCGCCGACGGCAGTGGGGATTTCGCCAAGGCAGTCGGCCTCGACAACGACCTGTCCGCAGGTGGCATGGGACTGCGCTCGAAGCGGTTTTCGATGATCGTCGAGGACGGCAAGGTCACCGCGCTCAATGTCGAGACCAAGCCCGGCGTCGACGAGTCCGGCGCGGCTCACATTCTGGGACAGCTCTGACGCCCCGGCGATGATTTCGGGCGTGACGTCGCAACGGTCGCTTGCGCCGGACGACCGAGCTTGTTCTGAACTGTCGGATTTTGGGGAGGTCCAACGATGTTTGACATCTTCTGGCGCACCATCGCGATCGGCATCGGCGCCACCGCGCTGATGGATATCTGGGCCTTCTTCCTCCACAAGGCATTCGGTCAACCGCGGCCGAATTGGGGACCGGTCGGTCGATGGGTCTGGCATCTCCGCGACAAGGTCTTTCACGACGATATTGGCGACGCGGCGCCCTACACGCATGAAGTGGTGCTGGGCTGGGCCTTTCACTATCTTGTCGGCATCGCCTACGGCATCATCCTGGTGGCGTTGGTGGGAGCGGCCTGGCTGGCGGCGCCGACCTTCCTGCCGGCTTTCATCCTCGGCATGGTCACCGTGGGCGCCGGCTGGTTCCTGCTGGCGCCCGGCATGGGCGCCGGCTGGGCTGCCTCGAAGCGCCCCAACCCGATGCAGATCCGGGCGCTTAACCTGGTGTCGCACACGGTGTTCGCGCTCGGGCTCTACGGCACGGCGCTGCTGATCCGGTAGCCCGGTCAATCGTCGCGACGCTGCATCGGCGCGTCGATCGGCCGCCAGCCGTGGATAACGCGGCGTGCGCCGATGTCATAGGCGAAGTGGTTGCCGCCGCCCGCCGGCTGATCGGCTTCGCGGCTGATCTTTCGGCCGCCGAGGGCGAGCAGCAGGAGCGTTCCGACGCCGCCATGGCCCACGAAAGCTATGGCGTCGGCGCCAGCGGTACCGAGCACGGCGTCGACCTCGCTCACGATCCGCTGCTGGGCATCGATGGCCCGCTCCCATCCGCGAACGCTTTTGTGCGGATTGGCGAAGAACTGGTCCGCGACCGCTTCGAACTCCGGCGGCGGCAGGAAGCCCGTTGCCGATCGGTCATTCTCATGCGTCCGGGCCCTCACTTCGATGGCGAGGCCGAGATGCGTTGCGAGGATTTCGGCGGTTTCCATCGCCTTGCGCTCAGCCGACGACACGATACGCCCGATCGATCCAACCCAGGGCTGATCGAGCATCGCAATCGCCCTCGCGCGTCCGATGTCGGATAGACCCCATTCCGGCACGGGAATGTTGGCATCGACCTGAACCTGGGGATGGGTGACATAGTACAGGATCGGCACGATAGACGTCTTCCTGCGTGAGAGCCGCCCCCTCCCGGAGTTCAATAACTCTGGGTCGAGCGCCGTGCCTTCGCCACTGCCGGCTGGGTTGCCTGCGCAGTTGGCCTTGGCGCAGCAGCAGGCTTGACCGGGCCTTTCTTGAACGGTGCCATGCCTTCGCGCGCGAGTTCGTCGGCGCGTTCGTTCTCCGCATGGCCCGCGTGGCCCTTGACCCAGTTCCAGGTCACCTTGTGGCGCCTGTTGGCCTCATCCAGCGCCTGCCAGAGTTCGCCATTCTTGACCGGCTTCTTGTCGGCGGTCTTCCAGCCGTTCTTCTTCCAGCCGTGGATCCACTTGGAAATGCCGTCCATGACGTATTTGCTGTCGGTGTGGAGATCGACCGTGCAGGGTTCCTTCAACGCGTTGAGCGCCGAAATGGCGGCGAGCAGTTCCATCCGGTTGTTGGTGGTCTCCGCTTCGCCGCCGGAGAGCTCCCTGGTGGTGCCGTTGAAGCGCAGGATCGCACCCCAGCCGCCAGGGCCGGGATTGCCCGAACAGGCGCCGTCGGTGAAAATCTCAACCTGTTTGTTCATGCCAATCCATATTCCGAAGGAGATCTGATCGCCCGATGGAACCGCATCCTGCGGATATACTCGGTCGGATCGCGTTTCATCACCAGCCCGCCATTGGGAACGGTCAACCAGTCGTAGAGCCGGGTCAGCATGAAGCGCAGCGCCGATCCGCGCGCCAGCATCGGCAGCGCCGCATTTTCCTGTTCGCTCAGGGGACGCACGCTCTGATAGCCGGCCAGCAATGCCTTGCCCTTGGTCAGGTTGAAGGAAAAATCCTTCTCGAAGCACCAGGCGTTGAGGCAGGTGGCGACATCGTAGGCGTAGAGGTCGTCGCAGGCGAAATAGAAATCGATCAGACCGGACAGCCTTTCGCCGAGGAAGAACACGTTATCCGGGAAAAGATCGGCATGGATGATGCCTTCGGGAAGGTCCTTCGGCCAGTTCCGCTCGAAGTCGGCGAAGTCGGCATCGACCTCGGCGGCCAGGCCAGGCTCAACCTCGTCGGCGCGGTCGCGGGACGCATTCCAAAGCTTGCGCCAGCCGTCGATGGCGAGCGCATTGGGACGGGTCATCGAAAAATCGGCTCCGGCCAGATGCAGGGCCGCCAGGGCTTTGCCGACCTCGGCACAATGCGTTGCCGCCGGCCGCCGCAGCGAAAGCCCTTCGAGAAAGGTGATGATGACCGCCGGCCGGCCGGCGAGCGTGCCGATGACGCTGCCGTCATGCGCGGTCACCGGCAGCGGACAGGACACGCCTTTTTTGGCGAGATGGTCCATCAGTCCGAGGAAAAACGGCAGATCCGCCTTCTCGACGCGCTTTTCATAGAGCGTCAGGATGTAGGAGCCGCTAGAGGTGTGCAGCAGGAAGTTCGAGTTTTCCGTGCCTTCGGCGATGCCCTTGTAGGACAGGAGATCGCCGACCGGATAGTGCTTGAGGAATGCGCCGAGTTCACCTTCGGCAACGTCGGTGTAGACCGCCATGTGCCTTACGCGGCTCCATTGACGAAGGCCATGTCGGCCCGCGTCAGTTCGACATCGCGCAGTACCCGCATGACCGGAAAATCCTCCGTTTCCGTGGCCGTGATGGCCAGGTCGATCGTGACATCGAAGCGCTGGCGGAACGCGTCGATGATCTCATCGACGATGATCTCCGGTGCCGATGCCCCTGCCGACAGACCGAGCGTCGAGATGCCGGCGATGTCATTCCACGGAATCTCGGCGGCGCGCTGCACGAGAAGCGACATCGAGGCGCCGGCACGCTCCGCCACTTCGACAAGACGCCGCGAATTGGAGGAATTGGGCGCTCCGACGATCAGGTAGAGATCGGCGCCGGCCGCAGTTTCCTTGACCGCCTCCTGGCGGTTGGTGGTGGCGTAGCAGATCGATTCCGCAGCCGGGGCATGCAGGTCTGGAAAGCGATCCTGCAAGGCACGGATGATGCCGGCGGTGTCCTCGACCGACAGCGTGGTCTGGGTAACGAAGCCGAGCGCCTGCGGATCGGCAGGCGCAAGCTTCGCCGCGTCGGCCTCGGTCTCGATCAGCGTCACCGCGCCGTCCGGCAGTTGGCCCATTGTGCCGATCACCTCGGGGTGTCCGGCATGGCCGATCAGCAGCACATGGCGGCCCAGCCGCTGATGGCGCATCGCCTGCTTGTGGACCTTCGACACCAGCGGACAGGTGGCGTCGAGATAGAAGAGGTTGCGCGCCCGGGCATCCGCCGGCACCGATTTCGGCACGCCATGCGCCGAGAACACGACCGGCGACTCCCGATGCTCAGGGGGAATCTCGGAGAGCTCTTCGATGAATACGGCGCCAAGGCTTTGCAGTCCCTCGACGACGTAGCGGTTGTGCACGATCTCATGGCGGACATAGACCGGTGCGCCATATTTCTTCAGCGCCAGCACGACGATCTGGATGGCGCGGTCGACGCCGGCGCAAAAACCGCGCGGCTGGCAGAGCCGGATCGTCAGGGGTGGCTTGGTGGTTGTCTGAAGCATTAAATCCGGGCCGGTTGATCAAAGCCGAAATGAGGTGCCTACCCCCGCCCTGTCAAGGGCAGCGATAGCCTTCATTCCTCTTTCACGGGACGGCGAAGCCGCAGGATGAGCACGGCGGCGAGCGCGGCGGCAAGGCCATACCAGGTCATCGCATATTGCAGATGGCTGTTCGGCAGGTCGATGATGGTGACGCCGCCGACCGGCAACCCGCCCGGATTTGGCGTCTTGTCGGCATCGATGAAGATCGGCACCAGCGTGGCGCCCGCCGGCAGCCCGGCACTCGCCGCCATGGCGTCGCGATCCTTCCAGTAGAAGATGTTCTTGGCCACGTCGTTGTCGGGAAGCATCATCGACGGCTTTGCCGGCAGCGGGTTGCGGGCGAGGCCGGTGATCGTCACCTTGCCCGTCACCTGCCCCTTCGCGCGCTTGGCGGCATCTTTCAGGTCGTAGGGCACGAAGCCGCGATTGATCAGGACGAAGCGGCCATCGTCGAGGGCCAGTGGCGTGTAGACGTTGAAGCCGGCGTCGCCGTCCCAGGTCGCGTAGAAATGCCGTTCGCCGGAATGCAGGAAAGTGCCGCTGACGGTCACCGGCGTATAGTCGACGTCTCCGGTCGAGGCGAATTCTTTTTCGACCTCGGCGAGCGGCCGCGGCACCGAGTGCGTCCGCTGATCGATGGTCTGCAGAAGGCCTTCCTTCCACTGCAGGCGCTGGACCTGCCAGGTGCCGAGCGCCAGCAGGATCAGTATCAGAACCAGGCCAAGGCCGAGCAGCAATGCCGTCCTTGGCCGCGAACGGCCGCCAGTTCTAACGGATGCCTCGGTCATTCGCCGTGATCCAGCCGGCCCTCGGCCGCCTTGTTGCGGTATTGCAGCGTCAGCAGCACGCCTTTGATCAGCCGCAGCGCCGTCAGGCACAGCACAACAGCCAGCGGAATCCAGACCAGCAGATGCAGCCAGAGCGGAGGGCTCAGCGTGACTTCAACCCAGAGCGCCAGGCCGACGATGATGAAGCCGATGATCAGGATGACGAAGACCGCCGGCCCATCGCCGGCATCGGCGTAGGAATAATCGAGGCCGCAATTGGTGCAGCGCTTGCCGACGGTGAGGAAGCCGGAAAACAGCCGCCCCTCGCCGCAGCGCGGGCAGCGGCCGTGCAGGCCGGCCGAGATCGGATCGATCGGCGGCCAGATCGCCTTGTCGTCGCTCATTGCTTACCGCTCGATCTCGATCGGTGTGCCGTCGGCCACCATTGCCCAGATTTCGTCCATGTCGGAGTCCGTAACCGCAATGCAGCCATCGGTCCAGTCGACCAATTGAAGCAGCCAGCCCCACCAGCCGAAACCATTTGGCTGGCCGTGGATCATGATCATGCCGCCCGCGTCGACATTGCGTGCCTTGGCGGCCGTCAGATCGTCGGCATTGGGATAGGAGATATGGATCGACTTGTGGGCGATGCTGTTCGGGTTGCGCCAATCGAGGACATAGCGCCCCTCGGGTGTGCGCTGATCGCCTTCCTGGTGCTTGTGGCCGATGGGATCGCCGCCGAGCGCGATGCTGTAGCTGCGCAGCACCTTGCCGTCGCCGACCAGTTCCAGCAGCCGTTCCGCCTTGTGCACGCGCACCAGATCGACCCTCTCGGCGGCAAAGGCCGGAGCTATCGCGATCATGCACGCGTAGATGGCACAGAGAACAGTCAGCCGCATTGGCCATCGATCGGCGATCATTGCGCCGAAAAGAAGAAGGCGGCCACGTCGCCGCGGCCGCCTCATCAAAACTCCTCAGACCGGTATCAGTGACCTTCGATCACCGCGCCGACCGATCCCCAGACATAGATCGATGCGAACAGGAACAGCCAGACCACGTCGACGAAGTGCCAATACCAGGCGGCCGCCTCGAAGCCGAAATGCTGCTTGGGGGTGAAATCACCCTTCATCGCCCGGATCAGGCAGACCAGCAGGAAGATGGTGCCGATGATGACATGGAAGCCATGGAAGCCGGTCGCCATGAAGAAGGTGGCGCCATAGATGGAATCCTTGAAGGCGAACGGAGCATGCATGTACTCGTAGGCCTGCACCATGGTGAACAGCATGCCGAGGCCGACGGTCAGCACCAGGCCGTTGATCAGCCCCTTGCGATCACCATGGATGAGCGAATGGTGCGCCCAGGTGACCGTTGTGCCCGACAAGAGCAGGATGACGGTGTTGTAGAGCGGCAGGTGGAAGGGATCGAGAACTTCCATGCCCTTCGGCGGCCAGACACCGCCGGTAAAAGCGGTGCGGGCGTATTGCTGAGCCTCGCTCGGGAACAGGCTGGCATCGAAGTATGCCCAGAACCAGGCAACGAAGAACATCACCTCGGATGCGATGAACATGATCATGCCGTAGCGCAGGTGCAGCGACACGACACGCGTGTGATGGCCCTCGTGCGCTTCCTTGATCGTGTCCGACCACCAGGCGAACATGGTGTAGAGGACGATCGCCAGGCCGATGAAGAACAGCCACGGATTGGCGATGTTGAAACCGAAGATCGGGAAATCGCCGGCCTTGAGATACTGCATCAGGCAGACGCCGCCGATCGCGGTCACCAATGCGCCGATGGACCCCAGGAAAGGCCATGGGCTCGGGTCGACGAGATGGTAGTCATGGTGTGGTTTTGCGTGCGCGTCTGCCATATCAACCCCCGAGATTTGCTTCGGTATTCGAAATTGTCTTGCTATTGCCCTGGACCGGCTCCGACGACGCGACCGGCTTGCTCTTCTCGACCGGGAACATCGTATAGGACAGAGTGATTGTCTTCACGTCCTTCAGTTCCGGTACGTTCACGATGTCGGGATCCACATAGAACACGACCGGCATGTCCAGCGTCTCGCCGGGCTTCAGCGTCGTATCGGTGAAGCAGAAGCACTCGACCTTGTTGAAGTAGGGTCCCGCCAGTTCCGGCTGCACGTTGAATGTGGCGCGGCCGGTCACGGGGCGATCGAACTTGTTGGTGGCCTGATAGTGCGCCTGCACCGTCTCGCCGATCTTCATCGTCATCGACCGTTGAACCGGCTGGAAATCCCAGGGAACGCCGGCGATGTTGGCATCGAAACGGACGGTGATCTCACGGTCGAGCACGCGACCGGCATATTGCTTCTCGGCACGCTGCGTCGTGCCGCCATAGCCCGTCGCCTGGCAAAACATCTTGTAGAGCGGCACCGCTGCATAGGCCATGCCGATCATGCCGCCGAAGAAGGCCACACAGACGAACGCGACGATGCGGTTTGTGTTCTTCTTCGTTGGGTCAGTGACTGTCGCGCGGCTCATCGTCGTCCTCACATCGATCCGGAGACGTGATGGCCGAACTTCACGATCGTCGCGATGTAGAAAATGATGACCAGCACCGCCAAAGCCAGGCCGATGGCGACAGAGCGGTTGCGTCTGGCCTTCCTCTGCCGCTCGGTCAGCGTGACCAGCTCGAGCTTTTCTTCGATCATGGTCATGCTCCACCCATTGCAAGCGCGCGCTCGACGACGCTATCGGCGAGATAGGAGGCGAAGATGGCGAAGAGATAGAGCAGCGAATAGGCGAACAAGGCCTTGGCCGGCTTCATCACGCGGTCGTCGTCGGCCATATCAAGCACCTTCCACGCGTACCAGACAAAACCCAACCCGAGCAGCACGGCGGCGACGCCATAGACCGGTGTGGTGTAGCCCAGCAGCCACGGCAGCACGCCGACCGGCGCCAGCACCAGTGCGTAGGCGAAAATCTGACGGCGGGTCGAGGCATGGCCGGCGACGTTCGGCATCATCGGAATGCCGGCGCGGGCATAGTCCTCGGACTTGAACAGCGCCAGCGCCCAGAAATGCGGCGGCGTCCACAGGAAGATGATCAGGAACAGGACAAAGCTTTCCAGGCTGACGCTCCCGGTTATCGCAGCCCAGCCGATCACCGGCGGAATGGCGCCGGCGGCGCCGCCGATGACGATGTTCTGCGGCGTCCAGCGCTTCAGCCACATCGTATAGACGACAGCATAGAAGAAGATGGTGAAGGCCAGAAGCGTCGCCGCCAGCCAGTTGGCGAGCACGCCGAGCGTCATCACCGACAGCACAGACAACACCAGCCCGAAGCCCAGCGCCTCACCGGGAAGGATGCGACCGGCCGGGACGGGACGACCGGCGGTGCGCGTCATCACCGCGTCGATGTCGGCGTCATACCACATGTTGAGCGCACCGGAGGCGCCGGCACCGATGGCGATCGACAGGATCGCGATCACCGCCAGCAGCGGATTGATCGTCACCGGCGCGGCGACCATCCCGACGAAAGCTGTGAACACCACCAGCGACATGACGCGCGGCTTCAACAGGGCGAAGAAATCGCCCGCCGTCGCTTCCGACATGCGGAAGCCCGCTTCGTCAATGCTGGTTTCGTCGACTAGGGCCATGCGTACTCAAGTCCATCATTCCGTTTGGCCAAAACCGCCGGCAGGCCGGCGGTTTCGATTCCATGCTGCCGCCTTATTTGATCTTCGGCAGTTGCTCCCACTGGTGGAAAGGCGGCGGCGAAGGCAGCTGCCATTCCAGTGTCGTGGCACCTTCGCCCCACGGATTGGCACCGGCGACGCGCTTCTTCTGGAAAGCCTCGAACACGCCATAGAGGAAGATCGCCACACCGACGGCCGAGATATACGAGCCGTAGGACGACACCATGTTCCAGCCGGCAAACGCGTCCGGATAGTCGATGGTGCGGCGCGGCATGCCGGCAAGGCCGAGGAAATGCTGCGGGAAGAAGATCAGGTTGACACCGATGAAGGTGACCCAGAAATGGGTGTTGGCGATGGCAAAGGAATACATGTAACCGGTCATCTTCGGGAACCAGTAGTACCAGCCGGCGAAGATGGCGAAGACCGCGCCCAGCGACAGCACGTAGTGGAAGTGCGCGATGACGAAATAGGTGTCGTGCAGCGAGCGGTCGAGACCGGCATTGGCCAGCTGGACGCCGGTGACACCGCCGATGGTGAACAGGAAGATGAAGCCCAGGGCCCACAGCATCGGTGGCTTCAGCGAAATCGACCCGCCCCACATGGTGGCGATCCAGGAGAAGATCTTCACGCCCGTCGGCACCGCGATGACCATCGTGGCGAAGACGAAATAGCGCTGCGTGTCGAGCGACAGGCCGGTCGTATACATGTGGTGCGCCCAGACGATGAAGCCGACAGCGCCGATCGCCACCATCGCGTAGGCCATGCCGAGATAGCCGAACACCGGCTTCTTCGAGAAGGTCGAGACGATGTGGCTGATGATGCCGAAGCCCGGCAGGATCAGAATGTAGACTTCCGGGTGACCGAAGAACCAGAACAGATGCTGGAACAGGATCGGATCGCCACCGCCGTCGGGTGCAAAGAACGTCGTGCCGAAATTACGATCGGTGAGCAGCATCGTAATGGCGCCGGCCAGCACCGGAAGCGACAGCAGCAGCAGGAAAGCGGTGACCAGCACCGACCAGGCGAACAGCGGCATCTTGTGCAGCGTCATGCCCGGCGCACGCATGTTGAAGATGGTGGTGATGAAGTTGATGGCGCCGAGGATCGACGAGGCGCCGGCAATGTGGATCGACAGGATCGCCAGATCCATCGCCGGTCCGGGCTGACCCGAGGTCGACAGCGGCGGATAGAGCGTCCAGCCGCCACCGACGCCGTAGGCGCCAGGTGCGCTCGGCATGAACATCGAGCCGAGCAGCAGGATGAAAGCCGGCGGCAGCAGCCAGAAGGAGATGTTGTTCATGCGCGGGAAGGCCATGTCAGGCGCACCGATCATGATCGGCACCATCCAGTTGGCGAAACCGCCGATCAGGGCCGGCATGACCATGAAGAAGATCATGATCAGCGCGTGCGCGGTGGCGAAGGCGTTGTACATGCTCTTGCCGCCGTCGATCGCGGCGTCACCGTTCATGCCGTAGACCATCTGTGCGAGGCCGCTGAAAATCTGGATCCCCGGCTCCTGCAGCTCCATGCGAATGGCGACCGACAGGGCACCGCCGACGATGCCGGCGAAGATCGCGAAGATCAGATAGAGCGTGCCGATGTCCTTGTGGTTGGTGGAATACACCCACCGGACCCAGCCGTGATACGGCTTGTGGTCGTGGTCGTCGTGAGCTGCAGCGCCTGCCATGTTCCGCTCCGTTCCCTGATCTTTTCTGGCCGCGGCATCAGTTGCCGGCGGCCGCTACCTTGTTCACGCCATCGACCTCGGCCATCAGCGCCTTGTTGGCCCCGGGCAGGTCGGTCTTGGCTGCTGCCAGCCAGCTGTTGTACTGCGCGTCGGAGACGACGCGGATGGCGATCGGCATGAAGGCATGGTCCTTGCCGCAGAGCTGCGAGCACTGGCCGTAGTAGAGGCCTTCCTTGTCGGCCTTGAACCAGGTCTCGTTGGTCCGCCCGGGAACCGCGTCCATCTTGATGCCAAAGGCAGGCATGGCGAAGGAGTGGATGACGTCCGCCGCGGTCACCAGCACGCGGGTCATGGTGTTGACCGGCACGACCATCTCGTTGTCGACGGCGAGCAGGCGCGGATAGGCCGCGCGGTCTTCCTTGCCGGCCTTGGCCCGGTCTGCTTCCTGCAGGATCGCGGAATTGAAGGAGAGCGTCTTGTCGACCTGGTATTCGTAGTCCCAGTTCCACTGGTTGGCAGTTGCCTTGATCGTCAGCTTGGCGTCTTCCGGCGGCGTGTATTGCGCGGTGAGCAGCTGGAACGAAGGAATGGCGATGCAGAGCAGAATGACGACCGGGCCGACGGTCCAGATCACCTCGATCAGCGTATTGTGGCTGGTCTTGGAGGGAACCGGGTTCACGCTCGCGCGGAATTTGAAGATGCAATAAGCAAGCAGACACAGCACCAGTATGGTGATCGGGACGATGAACCACATCGTGTAGTTCCCGAACCACTCGATCTGCCGCATCATGTCGGTTGCCGGCGCCTGGAAGCCGGTCTCCCAGTCCTTGGGCTGATCGGCATGGGCGGATGCGCCGGCGAAAAACGTGGCGGCGACAACTGCGCCTGCTAGGAATCTTCTCATCGCCCTCATCGTCTCCCAGTTCCTCGCGGCGTGCCCCACGAGAATAACGAACAATGCCGGGACGGGAATCCCGACAGTCTCAAGGTGGTTCAAACCATACTCTTTTTCCCTCCGCAAGAAAGGAGCGGGCGAAACCGTGCGGCATTTTTGCGCGCAAGCGCGGATGTGCCTTTGAAGGTAACGGCAACGGCCCCGAATCGCGTATGTTCGGCCCACCGCACCATTCCTGCGGGCCGGGCGTGCCGGCCGTCGCAATTCGGGCGAAATTGGCAGGGAAAAAGCGCCGTATTGGCTTTTTCGGGGCAGACCGGTTGCGGTCTCATCCTTTACTTGGCTTTGGCGCGGCTTAAAGTGCCGTGATTCGCAATGGAGCCGTCATGAACCCTTGGCTTTCGAGACTTGCGCTTTCGAGAATCCTGGCGAGGGTCATCTTTCTCGCCGCCTTGTCCGCAATCGGCCCTTCCGTCATCGGCCTGTCTTTTATGGGCTTGTCCAGCCAGGCCAATGCCGCGCAGCCGAGCGGGACTGTCCGCTCGACGCATGGCGCATGGTCGATCATCTGCGACACGCCGGCCGGCGCCACCTCCGAGCAGTGCGTGATGATGCAGAACGTCGTCGCCGAGGACCGACCCGAGATGGGATTGTCGGTGGTCGTGCTGCGCACCGCAGACAACAAGGCCGAGATCCTGCGCGTGCTGGCGCCACTGGGCGTGCTTTTGCCCAACGGGCTCGGCCTCAATGTCGACGGCAAGGACATCGGCCGCGCCTATTTCGTGCGCTGCTTCCAGGATGGTTGCTACGCCGAGGTCATTCTTGAAAAACCGCTGCTCGACACGCTGAAGACCGGCACGTCGGCCACCTTCATCGTCTTCCAGACCCCGGAAGAAGGCATCGGCATCCCGGTCGACCTCAAGGGTTTCGCCGACGGTTTCGCCGCCCTGCCCTGAGCCTGACTGTTTGGCCTTGAAACTGCTCGATCCGGACGATTTCGAGATCTTCAAGCGAATTCGCCTGGAGGCCTTGCGTGTTGCTCCCGAAGCCTTCGCCAGCAGCGTATCGGATTGGGAAAGTCTCCCTGACGAGGAGTGGCGTCGGCGCCTGACGACCAACCCGGTCGTCGTCAGCTTCCGGGGCGAAGAGCCTGTCGGCATAATGGGCCTGATGCGGCAGCAGGGCAGCAAGATGGCGCACCGCGCCACCATCATCATGGTCTATTTGCGCGACAGCGAGCGTGGCGGCGGACACGCCGTCGCGATGCTCAATCTGCTGCTCGATCATGCGCGCGCATTGGGCATAAGGCAGGTCGAGTTGGCTGTAAGCGCGGAAAATCCCGCCGCCATACGATTTTATCAACGCGAAGGTTTTCAGGAAATTGGCTGCATACCTGCAGGCTTTCTTCATGAGGGCCGGGAGATCGACGAAATCGTGATGGCGCGCCGCCTGACATAGGATCTGTGTGTTCCATCGTGAGGATTGCCGAACGGCGCCCTGGCGCCTACATCCGGTAAAACCGCTTATTGAAGGGCCCGCGCCATGAACAGCCTGATCGGCCAATTCGACATTTCAGACGATCGCATCAAGCAGATCGTTGCCGACACCATAAACGGCGCCGATGACGGCGAGCTGTTCCTCGAATACAGCGAGAGCGAAGCGCTGATGTTCGACAATGGCCGGCTGAAGACCGCCAACTTCAACACCGACCAGGGGTTTGGCCTGCGTGCGGTCGCCGGCGAAGCCAGTGGCTATGCCCATTCCAGCGACCTTTCCGAAGCCTCGCTGCTGCGCGCCGCCGACGCCGTTTCAACCGTCAAGGGCGGCTATTCCGGCACGCTCGCCGCAGCACCGGCCCGCACCAACCGCCATCTCTATGGCGACGAGAATCCGATCCCCTCGCCCTCCTTCGAGGCCAAGGCAAAGCTGCTGCAGGAAATCGACGCCTGGCTGCGCGCCGAGGACCCGCGCGTGCGCCAGGTTTCAGCCTCGCTGACCTCGTCCTGGCAGCATGTCGAGATCGTGCGCGCCGATGGCCAGGTGGTGCGCGACATCCGCCCGCTGGTCAGGGTCAGTGTTTCGGTCGTCGTCGGCGACGGCGACCGACAGGAGAGCGGCTCCTACGGCATGGGCGGACGCAAGGCCTTTGGCGACTTCCTTGTCGAGGACAGCTGGAAGCACGCCGCCAGGGAGGCGCTCAGGCAAGCGCTGGTCAATCTTGAGGCCATACCGGCGCCGGCTGGCACCTTCGACATCGTGCTGTCCAGCGGCTGGCCGGGCGTCATGCTGCACGAGGCCGTCGGCCATGGGCTGGAAGGCGACTTCAACCGCAAGAAGACCTCGGCCTTCGCCGGCCTGCTGGGCCAGCAGGTCGCCGCCAAGGGCGTGACGGTCGTCGATGACGGCACCATGCCGGAGCGGCGCGGCTCGCTCACCGTCGACGACGAAGGTACGCCTTCAGCTCGCAACGTGCTGATCGAGGACGGCAAGCTGGTCGGCTACATGCAGGACCGCCAGAATGCCCGGCTGATGGGCATGAAGGCCACCGGCAACGGCCGGCGCGAAGGCTATGCGCACCAGCCGATGCCGCGCATGACCAACACCTTTATGACGGCGGGCGACATGGAGCCGGACGAAATCATCGCCTCGGTCAAGAACGGTATCTATGCCGTGTCCTTCGGCGGCGGCCAGGTCGATATCACCTCGGGCAAATTCGTGTTCGGCTGCACCGAGGCCTACATGATCGAGAACGGCAAGGTGACGCAGCCGATAAAGGGCGCCATGCTGATCGGCAACGGGCCGGACGCCATGCACCGCGTTTCCATGATCGGCAACGACATGAAGCTCGACACCGGCATCGGCATGTGCGGCAAGGCCGGACAGGGCGTCCCGGTCGGCGTCGGCCAGCCGCATTTGCGCATGAACCAGATGACGGTGGGTGGCACCAGGGTTTGAGCATGCCGGGATGGAACATCACCTTCCAAACGATGTTTCCGAATGCAACCAACCATCCAAGGTCGTCATCTTGACAGGAGCCGGCATTTCGGCGGGATCGGCGTCGCAACGTTCCTCGATCCTGACGGGGTCTGGGGGAGAGACGGCATTTTCCAGCTAATCCCTCTCAGCACCTTGAAGTGAACACAATCGACATTAGGAAATTGTTATGTCTTCAACTGCCTGGGCTGCCTTTTGCGCACGGACGCAGCACCAGCTTCCTCGTTGCGGTGGTGGTTTTGGCAATGCGGCTTTTCTCCGGCGTCCTGACTTCGTCTTTCCTACTTGGCTTCGTTTCGTTAATTGGTGCGACATCGCTGCAAGCCAGCCCGGCGGCAGCACAGTCGACGTTGTTCAAGTCGCGATCGACGCAATCTTCAACGGAAGGGCTGCGCTCCGCCACCGTTGGTGCAAGCACCAGCGTCCCCTACGGTTGGGTCGATTTCTGCCATCGTCGACCAAAAGAGTGCAAGGTACGCGCTCTGCCGGCCGCGAATGTCAAGCTGACGGCGCAGAACCTACGCATCCTCAAGCGGATAAATCAGAAGGCGAACAGCGCCATCAAACCCGTCAGCAATTTCGATCACTGGGGCACGATGGCGGACCACTGGGATTACCCCGTGGACGGCAAGGGCGACTGCAAGATCTACGCCCTCTACAAGCGCAAGCTTCTTCAGGAGGCGGGATTCCCGCGGCAGGCGCTGTTGATGACCGTGGTGCGCGACCTGGACAATGAGGGCCACACCATCCTGACGGTGAAAACCGACAAGGGCGATCTTGTCCTGGACAATCTGGTCAATGAGATCAGACCTTGGAATGCGACGGGCTATTACTTCCTCAAACGCCAGTCCCAGCAGAACCCAAACACATGGGTGTCGATCAACCAACGGGGCGGCACGTCGAAACGACTGTCGCCAAGCTAGTAGGAGCCGAAACCCACGGCTACCGCCTCTTTCTCGGCTTCTCCAGCAGCGCCACCGCCTCGACATGCGGCGACCACAGGAACTGGTCGATCGGCGTCACGCTTTTCAGGGTGTAGCCGCCGTCGAGCAGAATGCGCAGGTCGCGAGCGAGCGTCACAGGATTGCAGGACACCGCAGCAACGTAGGGGACATCCGAGCGCGCGATCTGCTTCGACTGGTCTTCGGCGCCGGCGCGTGGCGGGTCGAATACCAGGCCGTCGAAGGCATTCAATTCCTTGAAGGTCAGCGGACGCCGGAACAGGTCGCGGCGTTCGCCCGTCACCCGCTTCAGACCGCTCGCGAAGCGTGATCCCCGGTCGAGCGCCGAAAGGGCTGCCGCATCGCCCTCCACCGCATGGACTTCCGACTTCGCCGCCAGCCGCAAAGCAAAGCTGCCGCAGCCGGCGAAAAGATCGGTGACCTTCTTGGCACGTTTGAGATGTCCGCCGACAATATCGGCCATGGTCTGTTCGGCGGCCACGGTTGCCTGCAGAAAGGCGCCCGGCGGCACGGCGACAGCGACACTGCCGAACATGACGACAGGCTTCCTTGGCTCGATGATGATCTCGTCATCGATCGACAACCTGGCAAACCCCTGAGCCAGGACGAAGTTGGAGGCGACACGACGCTGGTTTTCGCCGAGCTTGCCGGATTCGTGAAGCGCGACATCGAGGCCCGAACCGGTCACGGTGACCGCCAGCCGGAACGATTTGGTGGTGGCGCAGACCAGTTCGGCGAGCGCCTTCAGCCGATCGAGTGCGCTGACGATCTCGGGCACCGAGATCGGGCATTCCGAAATGGAGATGATTTCCGGCGACAGATGGCGATTGAAGCCGAGCTGCATGCCTGTATCGGTGCGCCGTGCGGCGAGCACGACACGGCGGCGCGTGTGCGGCACGCAGGCGACCAGTTCGCCGACCTCGCAATCGATGCCCTTGCCCTTCAGGGCGTGCACCACCTTTTCGCGTTTCCACTGGCGGTAGGCTTCGGCTTCGAAATGCTGGAGGGCGCACCCGCCGCATTCGGTGAAATGGCGGCAGGCGGGTTCGATGCGCAGCGGCGAGGCTTCCAGCACCGCCATCAGCGTGGCGCGATCCCTTTCGCGCGCGGCGTTGACGACCTCGCCGGGCAGCGTGAAGGGAATGAACAGATCGCCGCTCTCGGTCTCGGCGATACCGTCGCCCTGGGCGCCGAGTTTCCTGATGCTGAAGCGCGCGCTCATCGATCCTTGATCCCACCGAGCAGGAATTCGCGGTTGCCGTCGCCGCCTTCGATCGGCGACAAATGCATCCCCAGCGAGCGCCAGCCGGGAACGGCGTCCAGCCAATCCTGCAGCAGGCCGGCGACACGGGCGGCATCGAAGGGATCCTTCAACAGGCCGCCCTTGCCGATCGCTTCGCGGCCCGCCTCGAATTGCGGCTTGACCAGAAACATGGCGGCGGCACCTGCCTTCGCGATGGCGAGCGCCGGCGGCAGCGCCAGTTTCAGCGAAATGAAGCTGACATCGGAAACGATGAAATCCGGGATCCGGCCGGCCAGATCGGCGACTGTGAGATCGCGCGCGTTCAGGCCCTCGATGACAGTCACACGCCGATCGTTGCCGATATCGGGATGCATCTGGCCATGCCCGACATCGATGGCGGTGACGTGGGCCGCACCGCGCTCAAGGAGGACCTGGGTGAAGCCGCCGGTCGAAGCGCCGATGTCGAGTGCTTCGCGGCCAGCGGGATCGAGGCCGAAATGGTCGAGCCCGCCGATCAGCTTGAGCGCCGCGCGCGACACGTAGCCTTGCGCAGGATCATCGATGGCGATCAGGCATTGCGGCAGAACGTTCTGGCCGGGCTTGCGCGCAATGACACCGTCGACGGTCACCGTACCGCGTTCGACCGCGTCGCGAGCGCGCGAGCGGCTGGCAAAGAGCCCGCGCTGGACGAGCAGGTCGTCGAGCCGCTGGCGGGCGCTGGCTGGCAAAGGCAAGTTCATCGGCCTTCATGGCGAAAGCTGGTCGCGAAGGCAAGGACATTGGGGCGGGTACATCGTTGGAAGCCGTGCGAACCCATCAAGCCGCTGCGCCGCTTGCGCGCATAGCATCGGGTCCGGCACAATACGCGCGCCGGAAAGAATGCGCCTTCGTTCGAGATGCTGTTCTGTCCCACTTGCGCATGCGTGCTCGCCTGGCGTGGCTTGCGCTCCAGCCCCACTGGCCGCACTCGAATCCCCGTCAATGTCAGGCTTGCACCGCCGGAGGCCGTCGCCGACTTGCCGATCGACCATTTCGATGGTCTCGACACTTACGACGACCTGCCGCGCGATGGCCGCTGCGTGCGCGACATGTGGTTCTAGCGCGCCGCTTGAACGGGCGACATGCCCTAGAAAATGGTTCGCGAAGCCTGGCGATCGACGGCTGGAGACAAGCCGTCGCCGCGATCCCCCGAAGCCTGCTCGCGGGGAGGCTCGGGCGCGCCCACAGGCGCCGGACCGGGATCCGGCAGGACGACCAGTTGCGGCACCTGCTTGTAGGAAAAGCCGCCGCGGATATCGCCCATCTTGCCGGCGATGATGCCCATGGCCGCCTTTTCAAGGCTGCGATCATAGCGCGTTTCGGCGGCGGCCGGCGCGACGATGGCCGCTGAAAGCGCCACGCCGCACAGAAGCGTTCTCATTGTTGTTGTCTCCCTGCCTGATCACGGTCTAGCAGGGCGCCGTTGAAAAACGGCCAAGAGACAGGGTAAGCAAATCGCCAAACGGCAGCCTTAACAAGGCGTTAAGACATCAAGCCGGCAAACTGATTCAAGCCCTTGAGATTTTGATTCAGGCGCGCTGGGCGCTGGCTGTATGGCCGAGGGCGACGAACACTGTGCGCACGATGCCGGCGGCATCCAGCCCGGCATCGGCATACATCTTTTCCGGCTTGGCGTGGTCGGAGAATACGTCGGGCAGCACCAGCGGGCGCACCTTCAGGCCGCTTTCCAGTAAGCCTTCATGGGCGAGAAACTGCAGCACGTGGCTGGCGAAGCCGCCGACGGCGCCCTCTTCCACCGTCACCAGAACCTCGTGCGAGCGGGCCAGCCGCCGGATCAGATCCTCGTCGAGCGGCTTGGCGAAACGGGCATCGGCGACCGTGGTGGAAAGCCCGGCCGCGCCAAGCTCCTCGGCGGCAATCAGGCAATCCTGCAGCCGCGTGCCGAAGGACAGCAGTGCGACCTTGCTGCCTTCCCTGACGATACGGCCCTTGCCGATTTCGAGGATCGCGCCGCGCTCCGGCATGTCGACGCCGACGCCGTTGCCGCGCGGATAGCGGAAGGCGATCGGGCCCTCGTCATAGCTCGCCGCGGTGCGCACCATGTGGCGCAGCTCCGCTTCGTCGGCCGCCGCCATCACCACAAAACCCGGCAAGGTTGCCAGGAAGGTGGTGTCGAAGGCGCCGCAATGGGTGGCGCCATCGGCGCCGACGAAGCCGGCGCGGTCGATGGGAAAACGCACCGGCAATTTCTGGATCGCGACGTCGTGGACGACCTGGTCGTATGCGCGCTGCAGGAAGGTCGAATAGATCGCGGCGAACGGCTTGTAACCTTCGGTGGCGAGGCCGGCGGCGAAGGTCACCGCGTGCTGTTCGGCGATGCCGACATCGAAGGTCCGCGACGGAAACGCTTCGCCGAACAGGTCAAGGCCGGTGCCGCTCGGCATGGCGGCGGTGACCGCGACGATGCGGTCATCCTCACGCCCTTCCTGGACCAGGCTTTCGGCGAACACCTTGGTGTAGGCCGGTGCGTTGGCCGGCGCCTTGGCCTGCGCTCCGGTGATGACGTCGAACTTGTTGACGCCGTGATATTTGTCGGCGGCGGCCTCGGCCGGCGCGTAGCCCTTGCCCTTCTGGGTGACGACATGGATCAGCACCGGGCCTTCGCCATTGTCGCGGACATTCTTCAGGACCGGGATCAAATGCTCCAGATTGTGACCGTCGATCGGGCCGATATGATAGAAGCCGAGTTCCTCGAACAGCGTGCCGCCGGTGACATAGCCGCGCGCATGCTCGACCGCCCGGGTGATCGCACGATCGGCGCGCTTGCCGAGATAGGACGTCAGTTTCTTGCCGAAGTCGCGCAGGCCGACATAGGTCTTGCCCGAGGCCAGACGCGCCAGATAGGCGCTCATCGCGCCGGTCGGCGGCGCGATCGACATGTCGTTGTCGTTGAGAATGACGATGAGCCGGGCATCGAGCGCGCCGGCATTGTTCATCGCCTCGTAGGCCATGCCGGCCGACATGGCGCCGTCGCCGATGACGGCGATGACGTTATTGCGGCCGCCGGAGAGGTCGCGAGCGGCGGCCATGCCGAGGCCGGCCGATATCGATGTCGAGGAATGGGCGGCGCCGAAGGGATCGTACTCGCTCTCGGCGCGGCGGGTGAAGCCGGACAGGCCGCCCTCCTGACGCAAGGTGCGGATACGGTCGCGGCGGCCAGTCAGGATCTTGTGCGGATAGGCCTGATGGCCGACATCCCAGATCAGCCGGTCATCCGGGGTGTTGAAGACATAGTGCAGCGCCACCGTCAGCTCGACCACGCCAAGGCCGGCGCCAAGATGGCCGCCGGTGCGGGACACCGCGTCGATCAGCTCGGCGCGAAGCTCGGATGCCAGTTGTGGCAGTTCGCTCTCGGCAAGCGTGCGCAGGTCGGCAGGGATGCGGACCTTGTCGAGGAGCGGCGTATGCGGCGTTGCGTTCACGGGTAGGCCTGCTCGGGCTTTCTGTTCATGGGCGGGATAGGCCGCCGGCCGGCGAAAGTAAATGCGTGTCAGTGACGCGGATCAGGTTGTGGTTCTATCTGTTGGGCATGATCTCGTCCGAAAACCGGTTCCCATTCTCGGGATCATGCCCTAGCTTTCCGGCAGCGGGATAAATTCTTCCTCATCGCCGGGAACGATGTCGAAGCGGCCCGTCTTCCATTCATGCTTGGCCTGCTCAATGCGCTCCTTCGACGACGAGACGAAATTCCACCAGATGTAACGCTTCGAGCCGAGCGAGGCGCCGCCGAACAGCATGAAATGCGCGCCTGTCTGCGACGACACAACGATCTCGTCACCGGGCCGGAACACCAGCAAGCGCTCGGCCGGGAAAACGTCGCCCGAAATCGAGACCTCGCCTTCGAGCGTGTAGATGGCGCGCTCTTCCGCGTCGGCGGGAATTTTCACGCTGGCACCGGGCGCCAGACGCAGATCGGCATAAAGCGTCTCGGAGTCGGCCCTCACCGGGGACCGCAGCCCCTGGAAATCACCGATGACGATGCGCCCGCTGACGCCTTCGGCATCGATCTCGGGAAGTCGAAGCGCTGCGGTGTTTTCGAACACCGGGGCCACTTCTTCCTTGCCGTCCGGCAATGCCAGCCATGTCTGCAGGCCTGAGACCGACATCGGCGCGCCGCGCAGTTCCTCGGGCGTGCGTTCCGAATGAACGATACCACGGCCGGCGGTCATCAAATTCACGTCGCCGGGCTGGATGACCATTTCGGTGCCGAGTGAATCGCGATGCCTGATCTTGCCGTCGAACAGGTAGGTCACCGTCGACAGACCGATATGCGGATGCGGGCGGACATCGAGCGCCTGGCCGGCGCGCAGGATCGCCGGGCCCATGCGGTCGAAAAAGATGAAGGGCCCGACCAGCCGCCTTTTGGCGGTCGGCAGGGCGCGGCGCACCTGGAAACCGCCAATGTCCTTGGCGTTCGGGATGACCATCAGCTCGATCTGGTCGCTGGCAAAGGCATCGCCGACTTCAGGGTCTTTCCCAGGGAAGAAGTTCATGCACTCTCCTTGTCAGCGGCCGCGCCTACTTGCGTCAGGCAAAACGGACCGCGGCTTTTGCCCGCGCCTTAGCTGCCACCTCTTCGCGATTGCGGGGATGCTGATGGGTTTCGAGGGAATCGAGAAGCTCACGGGCCGATGCCGCGATGGCCTCGACGGCGTGGTCAAACGCGTGCTGGTTCTGCTTCGAGGGCCGTGTCGTTCCGCTCAATTTGCGGACAAACTGAAGGGCTGCGTCGCGCACCTCGTCATGGGTTGCAGGCGGATCAAAATTGAACAGGGTCTTGATGTTTCTGCACATCGTTTGCGAACCTCCTCTTCCTGAAGCCGTTTCAATCGGGGCGAATTCCATCCTCGATCATGATCATGTCCAAAAACCGGTGAGGCAAGACCATCGTTCGGGAGCATGCCTCAGTCGGCGTCGAGCGGCTCCGTTCCAACCGGCTTGCCGTCGCGCGACAGCCTGATCTTCTCGACCTTGTCCTCGGCGGCCTTCAGCAACCGGTCGCAATGTGCCTTCAGCGCCTCGCCGCGCTCGTAGATGCGGATCGACTGGTCGAGCGGCACGTCGCCACGCTCCAGATCATCGACGATCTTCTCCAGCGCGTCGAGTGCCTGTTCGAAGCTCATCGCCTTGATGTCTTCGTTGGTCTCACCAGCCATCATTCATCCTTTCATCAGTCGCCCGACATGGGCGGCGACCGAAAATGCCAGTCCCTGCAGATCGTAGCCACCCTCGAGCAAGCTGACGAGCCGGTTGCCGCTGTGGCGCGTGGCGCGCTGCATCAACTGGCCGGTCGCCCAGTCAAAATCGTCCTCGGTCAGGTTGATCTCGGCCAATGGATCTCGGTGATGCGCGTCGAACCCGGCCGAAATGATGATCAGGTCCGGCGCGAAATTGTCGAGCGCCGGCAGGACCCGCGACAGGAAGGCGTCGCGGAAAACCTCGCTGCCGGTCTGCGGCGCCAACGGTGCGTTGACGATGTTGCCGGCGCCGGTTTCGCTCTTTGCCCCGGTGCCGGGATAGAGCGGCATCTGGTGCGTCGAGCAATAGAGCACCGTCGGATCGTCCCAGAAAATATCCTGCGTGCCGTTGCCGTGGTGCACGTCCCAGTCGACAACGGCAACGCGCTCGACGCCATGTTTCCTCTGTGCATGGCGCGCCGCAATCGCCGCCGTGTTGAAGAGACAGAAGCCCATGGCGGTGGTTTTTTCGGCATGGTGGCCGGGCGGTCGCGCGGCGACGAAGACATTGTCGGCGCGGCCTGTGAAAACGTCGTCCACGGCAGCGTTGGCAGCACCAATCGCCGTGATCGCCGCTTGCCAACTCTTCGGGCTGGCGGTGGTGTCGGCGTCGATGCGGGCAATGCCCGTGTCGGGAATGGATGCGCGGACGCGGGCGACGAAATCGGCGGGATGCGCGTAGAGGATGGTGGCCTCGTCGCCCTCCGGCGCCTGGACGCGATCGAGCGTGGCAAAAGCCTCGTCGTCGAGCACACGCTCGATGGCGCGCAAGCGGTCGGGCCGCTCGGGATGGCCGGGCGGCGTGATGTGCTCGAGGAAGATCGGATGGCTGTAGAGACGGGTGGTCATCGCCCTAATCTAGTGACCCGGATCGACAAAGGCCATGCGCAGGCGGTTGATGACTGGGGAAAATCACGCCTGCGTCCATTGGTGTCGCTACGGGCATTGGCGTCGTTAGCGCTTCGGCGTAAGGTCGGCGCCACTGCCTGGTGCTCGCCGCAAGCGAGAGAATCGGGAACACGGTTGAATTCCGTGGCGTGCCCAACGCTGTAAGGGGGACCGCGCCGGTAAATGCCACTGTCGATGACGGGAAGGCACCGGACGCGGGTTGATCCTGAGCCAGAAGACCGGCCTGGCAGGTATCGTCGTCCGCATGGTCAGGCGGATGACATCTACACTGCAATCGCAAGGGGACACGCGATGCCGGAACACATGACCGCTCCAGTTGGCGACGGATTTGACCAAAGTGCACGCAACGCGGTTTACCGCGCCATGTTCACGCGGCGCGATGTCCGCAGCCATTTCCTGCCCACCGCGCTCGAAGATGATGTGCTGGCGCGGCTGCTGCTTGCGGCCCATCACGCGCCATCGGTCGGCTTCATGCAGCCATGGAACTTCATCGTCATTCGCGACACCGAGCGACGGCAGAAGGTGCGCGACCTGTTCCTGGCGGCGCGCGAACAGGAGTTGCCAGCCATCGCGGAAGAGCGACAGGCGCTCTACCGCAAGCTCAAGCTGGATGGCATCTGCGAAAGCGCGCTCAACATCTGCATCACCTGCGACCGCCAGCGCTCGAAGGGTTCGCCGCTGGGGCGCTGGCACAATCCGGAGATGGACCTCTACAGCACGGTTTGCGCGGTGCAGAACTTCTGGCTGGCGGCGCGCGCCGAAGGTGTTGGTGTCGGCTGGGTCAGCATCATCGAGGCGCAGGCGTTGAAAGATCTGCTGTCAATTCCCGAGCATGTGACGCCGGTCGCCTATCTCTGCGTCGGCCGCGTCTCGGAGTTCGCGCCAAAACCGGACCTTGAAACGCACGGCTGGGGACGCCGCCTGCCGTTGCCGGAGCTGATCATGAGCGAGATTTTTTCCGGGCAAGGCGAAGCGCCGCTCAAATCGACCGTAACGCGCCTCAACGCTGTCGGCGCCGCACCGGCGACGGCGACCGCCGCTGATCAGCCTGTCGCGCCGGCCGTGCCCCAGCGCGAGCCACCGAAGGAGGCCAGCGCCTTGTCCTTGAGTTCCCTGAATTTCGACGACGCTTCGGCCAGCCGGGCGTCCCACTCGGGATCGGGCACCTGGCCCTCGATGGTCCTGAAATAGACCTGCATCAGGCAGGCGATGGCGAAGGGTTCGATGAACGCGGCCTTGAAAGCCCAGGCGAAGACAATGGCGAGCACGAAGGCCCAGCCCGCGAGCTGCCCGGGCATGAGGAAAAGAATGGCACCGGCCGGAGCCAGCATCAGCAGGAAGATGACGAACGACACGCCCCACATGATGACCGCCAGCCAGACGGCGTTCTTGACCATGATCCTGCCGTTCTGGGCGTAGAGCACGACGCCTTGCCGCGCCGTCTCGAACGGCGAGGCTGAATTGATGCGGACGTTGTAGCCCAGGATGATCTCGTCGACATAGGTCAGCGACAGGCGGATCACCGTGTTGATGAAGGAGACCAGGCCGCTCAAGCCCGGGATCGGCAGGAAAGCGGCGACGCCGCCGATCAGGCCGGTGATGGCGCGGATGGCGCCCTTGACCAGCTGGTCGACGACGAAAAGGATGTTGGCTTCGGCAAAACGCCGGGTGACGATGTCCTTGGCGTAGGCAATCTGGTTCTGGCCGTCGGGAATATCGCGGCCGTCGATCAGATGGACCATGACGGCGATATGGCCGGCCTTGACGACGTAGAGGATGTATTCGCGGATCCAATAAACGGCGATCGAGACGATACCGAACCCGACCACGCCGCCCCACAAGGCAAATGACAGCGGCCCGTCAGGATCGGTGGAGATATGGCCGATACCATAGCCAACGGAGGCGCCCGCACCGGTCGCAATGATGTAGGCCAGCGTGATGCCGAAATAGACGATCATGCGAAAGACAATGAAGGGCCAGGTCCGCATCATGATAGACACCGACCTGCCGATATCGAAATCCCACATGCCCCGAATCTCCGCTTCAGAGATGGCGCGAGAGGATGCGCTCAAACCGGCTATTGTCAATTGCGGGCAATGGCGCCGGACCGCCTATGGGGATTTCAGTTCGGCTGCGGATCAGGCTTTTTGAGCAGGCCTTCGAGCAGTTGCTTGAACGCCGTGACCACCTTCTTCGACGTCGCTTCGGGGTCGCTCGAATTGGCGATCCGTTGCGCCGCCTGACTGCTCGCCCCGTTGATCAGCCGCGAGGCAGTCTCGGGGTCGAGGCTGGATACGACAACCCCCTCCTCCTGCAACATCGTCAGATGGCTGGTCATTGAAGCGATGCATGCATTGGCATTCGGCCATTGTGCCGGATCTCCCAGCACGGCTGGGCCATCCCGGAACATGATGCGCTGGATTTCCGGTTCCAACGCCATCTCGATATAGGTCGTGCATTCGTCGACGAAATGCTGCCAGCGGGTCGGCGCTCTCGACGCCACTTCGTTCACGTGCGCCGCCATCTCGCCGTCGATTTCGGCGATGACCGCCTGCAGCAATCCCTTCTTGTCGCCGAAGTGATGATAGAGTGCGCCGCGCGTCAGCCCGGCCGAGGCAGTGAAATCATCCATCGAGGCTTCAGCATAGCCGATCGTGCCGAAGGCGTGGCGGGCCGCCGCTATCAGCTTGGCGCGCGTCTCGGCGATCATTTCCTTGCGAGGTTTGTGCATGGCTTCTGGACCTACTAACATACGCTTCGTATGCCAATTGACATACGCGGCGTATGATCTATCTAACAATCATACGCTTCGTATGTAATTGTCGAATCTTCCTTTGTCGAGGAACCGGACCATGCAAAATCCCTATGCGGAAATCTTTCGCGCTCCCGGCGCCAAGGGCTTTGCAGCCGCGGGTTTCTTGGCGCGCCTGCCGATCGCGATGGCGCCAATCGGCATCGTGGCGATGCTGTCGCAGACGCGTGGCGAGTACTGGCTGGCCGGCGCCGTCTCAGCGACATTCGCACTGGCCAACGCCTTCGTGGCGCCGCAAATATCAAGGCTGGTGGATCGCGTTGGCCAGACGCGGATCGTGGTGCCGACCACGATCATCTCCGTGCTCGCCTTTGCCGTCCTGATTGCGGCGGCCAATCACAACTGGCCGGTATGGACGCTGTTCGTGTCGGCGCTGCTGGCCGCGGCGATGCCCAGCATCCCGGCAATGGTGCGCGCACGCTGGACCGAGATTTTCCGCGGACGGCCCGAAATGAACACCGCATTCGCCTTCGAGTCGGCGGCGGACGAGCTGGTCTACATTGCCGGGGCATCGCTGTCGGTGGGACTGAGTGCCGCCCTGTTCCCGGAAGCGGGAATGCTGGCGAGCACGCTGTTCCTCGCCGTCGGCTCGACGGCCTTCATCCTGCAGCGTTCGACCGAGCCGCAAGTGCGGCCGGCGGAACATGGTTCGCGCAGCTCGGCAATCCGCCTGCGGCCGGTGCAGATCATCACCTTCGCCCTGATCTTCATCGGCGCAACCTTCGCGACGACGGAAGTGAGCACCGTGGCGATCACCAAGGAGCTTGGCCAGCCGGCCGCCGCGAGCCTGGTCATCGGCGTCTACGCGCTGGGATCGTTCGTGCTCGGCATCATCGTCGGGGCGCTCAACCTGAAAATGGCCCTGCAGCGTCAACTTGCCATCGCCGTCGCCGTCATCGCGCTCACAGCGCTGCCGTTGCTCGCCGCCGACACGGTGCCGCTTCTGGCGCTGGCCGTCTTCGTCAGCGGCGTGGCGATCTCACCGACCTTCATCACGGCATTCGGCTTGATCGAGCGGCACGTGCCGGAGGCGATGCTGACCGAGGGCATCACCTGGGTGACCACCGGGATCGGCATCGGCATGGCGCTGGGCTCGTTCGCGGCCGGCTCGGTGGTGGATGCATTCGGCGCCCAGAACGGGTTCTGGGTGTCGGTGGCTTCAGGCACAATCGCACTGGCCACCGTGTTGCTTGGCCAGCGCAGCCTTGCCACGCCTAAATGCGACCTGGACGGATGCGAAGCAGGCGTCGTTCCTGCAGAATGATCCCCGAAGCGCCCGGTTCGAACGGACCGGGCGCTATCTCCCGCGGTTGCCCTTCAGAGAATCTCGGTCTTGGCGATGTGGATGCCGAAGCCCTCAAGACCGACATAGTGGCGTTCGCGTGAAGCGATCAGATTGATCGAGGAAATGCCGAGATCCTTGAGGATCTGTGCGCCGAGACCAATCTCGCGCCACTCGTTCTCGCGTCGGCGGGCCTCTTCGTGGTCCTCGCGGTCGCCGCTCGCCGGCCGCTTGCGTTCCTGATGGGCGACGCCGACGGAGCCCTCCCGCAGATAGACGATGACACCACGCCTGCGCTCGCCCATCGCCTTCATGATGCCGTCCAGCCTGTGGCTGGTGCCGAACACGTCGGTCACCACATCCTCGGAATGCAGGCGCACCGGCACCTCCTCGCCGTCGCGGATATCGCCGAAGACAATCGCGACGTGATGCATGGAGTCCCAGGGCAGCGTGTAGGTGAAGACCTGCGCCTTGCCGCCGAGCGTGTCGATTTCGGAGCAAGCCACGCGTTCGACGAGCGTTTCCTTGCGTTGCCGGTAGGCGATGAGGTCGGCGACCGAAACCTGTTTGAGGCCATGCTCCTCGGCAAAGGCCGAAACCTGCGGGCCGCGCTTGACGGTGCCGTCGTCATTGACCAGTTCCGAAATGACGCCGACCGGCGCCAGGCCGGCGAGCTTGCACAGATCGACCGCGGCTTCGGTATGGCCCGAGCGCATCAGCACGCCGCCCTCGCGCGCGATCAGCGGGAAGATGTGGCCGGGACGGACGAAATCCGAGCCACCGACGTTGCCGTTGGCGAGATTGCGCACGGTCAGCGTGCGGTCCTCGGCCGAGATGCCGGTCGTCGTGCCATGCTTGAAATCGACGCTGACGGTGAAGGCGGTGGTATGGGCGGAATCGTTGTCGGCGACCATCGGCGACAAATTGAGCCGCTTGGCCTCCTCGCGCGGCATCGGCGTGCAGACGATGCCGGAGGTGTGACGGATGATGAACGCCATCTTCTCCGGAGTGCAATGGACGGCGGCGACGATCAGGTCGCCCTCATTCTCGCGCCCATCATCGTCCATGACGACGACGATCTCACCGCGTTCGAAAGCACGCAGGGCTTCGACGATTTTCTTCTGGTCGTAAGGCATGGATGCTCGCTTCGCTGGCAAGGTTGAAGGTCAGACGCGTCCGGTCTGTCCCCGATGACGCAGATAATGATCGGCGATGGCGCAGGCAACCATCGCCTCGCCGATCGGCACGGCGCGGATGCCGACGCATGGATCGTGACGGCCCTTGGTCATGATCTCGACGTCGTGACCATCCTTGTCGATCGACTTTCGCGGCGTCAGGATCGATGAGGTCGGCTTGACGGCGAAACGCGCGACGATTTCCTGGCCGGTCGAAATGCCGCCGAGGATGCCGCCGGCATTGTTCGACAGGAACACCGGCTTGCCGTCATTGCCCATGCGCATCTCGTCGGCATTCTGTTCGCCTGTGATATGGGCGGCTTCAAAACCGTTGCCTATCTCGACGCCCTTGACGGCGTTGATCGACATCAGGCCGGACGCAATGTCCTGGTCGAGCTTGGCGTAGATCGGCGCGCCGAGGCCTGCCGGAACGCCATCGGCAACGATCTCGATGACCGCGCCGACCGATGAACCCGCCTTGCGAATGCAGTCGAGATACTGCGTGAAGACCGGAACGGAAGCCGGATCGGGGGTGAAGAACGGATTTTCCGCGTCGCCTATGAAATTCCAGTTCCAGTTGGCGCGATCAATCGATTTGTCGCCCATCGACACGAGTGCGCCGCGCACCACCATGCCCGGCACCACCTTGCGGGCCAAGGCTCCGGCCGCCACGCGCGCCGCCGTCTCGCGTGCCGAAGAGCGGCCGCCGCCGCGATAATCGCGCACGCCGTATTTGACGTCATACGTGTAGTCGGCATGGCCGGGCCGGTATTGGCGGGCGATCTCGCCATAGTCCTTCGAGCGCTGGTCGACATTCTCGATCAGCATCGATACCGGGGTGCCGGTGGTGATCATCGTCTCGCCGTCCTCGTCGAGGATGAAGCCAGACAGCACCTTTACCTCGTCGGGTTCGCGGCGCTGGGTGACGAAGCGTGACTGGCCCGGCCGGCGCTTGTCGAGTTCGGCCTGGATGTCTCGCTGAGTAAAGCGGATGCCGGGCGGACAGCCGTCGACCACGCAGCCTAGTGCGGCGCCGTGGCTTTCACCCCAGGTGGTGACGCGGAAAAGGTGGCCGAACGTGTTGTGAGACATAAAACGACCCTGCCCGGCGTCGGAGCCGGCTTGGCGCATGATCCCGAAAATCGGCGCGATTTCGGAAAGGATCACCCGCAAATCAAAAAGCGCTACAGCGTCCCTTGACCGTCCAGGAAGACGCGCGGCGCTGCAGCCTGCCTTCTATTGGCGTTTTTCACAGGGGTCAAACTGTGATCTGGCGGATTTAGTTTTGACACATTCGGTTGGTTTCTGCTCTCTTCCATCCGCCAGCCACCGCCTGCCGCCGCCATGCCGGTGCAATGATAACGAGGAACGATAATGCGTACCCTGATTGGCGCCGTCGCCGCCACGCTGCTGCTTTCCACCGCCGCTTTCGCCGGCCAGACCGAAGGCCTGATCAAGAAGATCGACAAGGATGCGCTGACGCTGACGCTGGACGACGGCAAATCCTACAAGCTGAATGCCGAGACAGATCTCGACGCGCTGAAGCCGGGCATGGACATCGTCATCGCCTATGATGAGACCAATGGCGAAAACGTCATCACCGACATGGAACTGCCGGACAGTTCCGCCAACTAGAGCTTCCAACCTGAATTGGATGCAGTGGCGCCGGTTCAGCTTTTTTGCTGAGCCGCGCTAACCTTTTGTTTTTGGGTAATTCCGAACGGAAAACGCTACGCACTTTCCTGGATTACTCCAAGGTGGCTTATAGCCACTCCAGGCTCTTGCCTTCGAGTTTGAGCACGCGGTCCTGCGGGGTCTCCAGGTTCGCTGCCTCATTCTCCGCCATCCCAAGCACGAAGCGGAACAAGGTCCGCATGACCCCGCCATGGGTTACGCAGATCGTCTGGCGTTCTATCGCGTCGAACCAGGGCTTCACCCGTTCGAGCAGCATCTGGTAACTCTCCGCGCCCTCGCCAGGCGGCTGAAAGTTCCATTTGTCCAGCGCGCGCGTCCGGCGCGCGTCCGGATACCGCGCCTTGAGTTCGGCAAAGGTAAAACCCTGCCAATCGCCGAAATTGACTTCGACCAGGCGAGGATCGGTTTGATAGGCGTCCGGATCGAGCTTCATCGCGGCACGGATACGCTGCATCGTTTCGCACGTCCGTCGCATCGGGCTTGCGACGAAATCGAAATCCTGGGGGTTGTGGACGAGTTTGGCCAGCAGATCGCCGTTGCCGGTCGCCTGTTCGCGGCCAAGCGCATTGATGTCCGTGTCGGCCTGGCCCTGAAGCCGGAACTCGGCGTTCCACGCGGTCTGGCCGTGGCGCACGATGTAAACCAGCGGGTACATCAGGTCTTCCGGTGCAGGGTCGGGATGGACGACGGTTGGTGGGTGTTATTCCTTGACCGTCGAAATATCCGGCGCGTCCACCGCCTTCATGCCGACGACGTGGTAGCCCGAATCGACGTGATGCACTTCACCGGTGACGCCGCGCGACAGATCGGACAGGAAATAGACGCCGGAATCGCCGACTTCCTCCTGCGTCACCGTCTGCTTCAGCGGCGAATTGTATTCGTTCCACTTCAGGATGTAGCGGAAATCGCCGATGCCGGATGCGGCAAGCGTCTTGATCGGTCCGGCCGAGATGGCGTTGACGCGGATCTTCTTGGCGCCGAGATCGACGGCCAGATAACGCACGCTGGCCTCGAGTGCCGCCTTGGCGACACCCATGACGTTGTAGTGCGGCATCACCTTTTCGGCGCCATAGTAGGTCAGCGTCAGCAGCGAGCCACCATTGGTCATCAGGGCTTCGGCGCGCTTGGCAATGGTGGTGAAGGAATAGACCGAAATGTCCATGGTGCGCAGGAAATTGTCGCGCGTCGTCTCGACGTAACGGCCGGTCAACTCGTCCTTGTCGGAAAAAGCGATGGCGTGGACGAGAAAATCAAGCTTGCCCCAATGCCTGGCGACATTGGCGAAAACCTCATCCAGGCTCGCCGGATCGGTGACGTCGCAATGGCCGGCGACAAAGGCGCCGAGTTCCGCCGCCAGCGGCTCGACGCGCTTCTTGAACGCTTCGCCCTGATAGGTGAGCGCGATCTCGGCGCCATGGTCGACGCACGACTTGGCGATGCCATAGGCGATCGATCTGTTGTTGGCGACGCCAAGAATAAGGCCGCGCTTGCCGGCCATTAGGCCCTGTCCACCCGCCATGTGAGCGCTCTCCGCAAGATTCCTGCTTTGTGGAGTGCCCTATCGCACAGGCACAGGGCCCCTTCAAGCGTTCAAACCGGACAGTTCGGGGGACAAAAGCCGCAATCAGCCTTTTTGGCTGCGCAACAGCGCTTCGAGCGCGCTATCGCCGCCTTCCGGCAGCATGATCCGCACATGGGCATAGAGATCGCCATGGCCGCCGGCCTTCTCCGGCAGGCCCCTGCCCTTGAGCCGCAGGACCTTGTCAGAACTCGACCAGCCGGGAATGTTGACCGCGAGCTTGCCGGTCGGGGTCTCGACGGGCACCTTGGCGCCGAGCACAGCATCCGCCAGCGCCACCGGCAGATCGGCATGCAGGTCGCGGCCCTCGATGCGGTAGCGCGGATGCCGGCGCAGATGGATCTTGACCAGCGCATCGCCCGGCTGGCCCGGCCCTTGCTCGCCTTGCCCCTTCAGCCGGATGGTCTGGCCGTCCTCGACATAGGCCGGCAGCTTGACCGCCACCTTGCGGCCGTCGGGAAACATCGCCGTCACCTTTTCGGCGGTCGCCGCTTCCTCGATGGTGACGTCGAGCGTCACGTTCAGATCGGCGGCGGTCGCAGGCTGCCGGCGGTCGCCGGTGCCGGCGCCCCGCGCGCCCGAAAAGGCGTCGCCGAAAATCTGGCTGAAGATATCGCTGTTGCCGTCGAACGGATCACCGCCCGGACGCCCCGAACGGAATTCGAATCGCGAACCGCCGGCCCCTTGCTGCCGGCGAAACCCGCCGAAGGGATCACCACCACCGGCGGCACCCTCGAAACCCTGGAAACGCGGCTTGCCGTCGGCGTCGATCTCGCCGCGGTCGAACGCGGCGCGATTCTTCTCGTCGCCGACGATCTCGTAGGCCTGGTTGGCCGCGGCAAAACGGTCCTTCGCCTTGGGATCATTCGGATTCTGGTCCGGATGATGCTTCTTGGCGAGTTTCCGGTACGCCGATTTTATGTCTTTGGCCGATGCGTTCTTGGCAACGCCCAGCACCTCATAGGGGTCGCGCATGCTTACTGCCCTGGAGAAGGAGTGAAACGGTGGTTGCCTCCTATATGCGCTCGCATAGGAAGAAATTCCAGTGCCCGAGCAGCATATCAAAAGCGGAAAGTCAAAGCGCCTTGAAGTCCTGCATGTGCCAGCCGCCGGCACTGGCCAGGCAGAGTTCGCCTTCGAACATGGCAACGCCATCAAAGCTTTCGCGCGAGGCCCTGAAACGGCGGCATGTCTGGCCCTTGTCCTTCAATTCCGCCAGTTCGGTGATGGAACCACGTGACCCTGTGCCGGCATTCGCCCAGGGCACGGCCTGGCCGTCGAGTTGTTCGATGTCGGCCGAGGACACCGCATTGCCGATCGTCGTCTGGTCGGAGTCGCGATCCGAACTGACCGGCGCGGATAATGGGGCGGACGTGCTGCTGGTCAGAATCGAGCGATCGACTTCGGCTTTTTCCAGGCTGAAGCCACCCGCGCCGCAGGCGGCAAGCGGCAGAACGATCATCACGATCGCGGCCTTGGCGCTGGCTGAAGCAATTAGGCTGCCTTGCCTGCTGTCAAAAGCTTGCGCGATACGCGACAATCGGCAACCTCCCCCCTGCGCCATAAGAATCTTGGCTTCGTGACAATTTGAGAAAAACTATGAGTGACACAGAGTTAACAACCAGTGACTTTACCGAGGCTGCAGAGCCGTTTCGCCTCTTTGCCGCATGGCTGGAGGACGCCACCAAAAGCGAGATGAACGACCCCAACGGCGTGGCGCTGGCGACCGTTGATGCCGACGGCATGCCGGATGTGCGGATGGTGCTGCTCAAGGGCTTCGATGAAGGCGGGTTTGTGTTCTACACGAATTTCGAGAGCGCCAAGGGCCAGGAAATTCTTGGCAGCATGAAGGCGGCGATGTGTTTCCATTGGAAATCTCTGCGCCGGCAGGTGCGGGTGCGCGGTCCGGTGGAGATCGTCAGCGAGGCCGAAGCCGACGCCTATTACGCGACGCGGCCGCGTGGCAGCCGTATCGGCGCCTGGGCCTCGAAACAGTCGCGGCCGCTGGAAAGCCGCTTTGCGCTGGAAAAGGCGGTGGCCGAATACACGGCCCGCTATGCGATCGGCGAAATCCCGCGGCCAAAACATTGGTCCGGCTTCCGCATCGTACCCACGACCATCGAGTTCTGGCACGATCGACCATTCCGGCTGCATGACCGCGTCGTCTTTTCACGCAAGACCGGGGACGGTTGGGACAAGACGAGGCTTTATCCCTGAAAGAGAGGCTCAGGCCTTCTTTCTGGTCATGAACGCCGTGAGCGCGGCGCGCGCCTCATCCGACTTCAGCCGCGCGCGAAAATGTTCGCTTTCCACGCCGATGCGGGCGACGAGGTCGTCACGCGAGCCACGGATCAGGTCGCGTGCGATTTTCAGCGCCTGCGGCGGCTTGGCGGCGATCTGGCCGGCAGCCGCCAGCACCGAGGCTTCCAGCGCCGCTTCCTCGACCACCTCGTAGATCAGGCCGGCGGCCTTCGCCCGCTCGGCCGAAAAGCCCTCGCCAAGGCCGAGCAGCGCGAAAGCAGCTTGCTGCCCCAGGATGCGCGGCACCAACAGGCTCGATCCCGCCTCGGGCACCAGGCCGAGGTCGACGAAAGGCGTCCTGAACACGGTGCGCGGCGTGGCGAAGGTCAGATCGCAATGCAGGTTGAGCGTCGTGCCGATGCCGACCGCGATGCCGTCGACGCCGGAGACAATGGGTTTCTCGACCCCGGCCAGCGCCATCAGGAAGTCCCAGACCTCGGTGCCACCGTCGCCGCCGGTGGCGACGACCATGAAATCGGCAAGGTCGTTGCCGGAGGAGAAGGCGCCGGGCACGCCGAGGAAGACATGGACGCGGATCGCGGGGTCGGCGTCACCCTCGGCCAGCGCAGCCGACATTTTCGCATACATGGCGCGCGTCAAGGCGTTCTTCTTGTCCGGGCGGTTCATGCGGATGATCTGAATGGCGCCCTGGCGCTCGACGAGGATATGGTCTGTCACGGTTTCTTCCTTGTGAACGTCAGGCAGAGATGAGCGCCTTGCCAGCAGCGGCCAGGCTTTCGGCGCCCCCGATGATGCGATCCTTCAGCGCACGTGCCTCACCGAGCAGGTTTTCGGCGAAGAAGCGGCAAAGCGCGATCCGGCCCGGATCGGCAAGAGCGCCCTGCGCCAGATAGGCGCCGCCGGCAGCAAGCGAGATCAACCTGAGATAGGGCGTAGCACCGGCCAGCGCCTCGTCCGACTGGCCATCGGCCGACAGTTTTTGCAGGAAGCGGGTCGCGTGCGTCAACTCGGCAAGCGCCTCGTCGAGGGCATCGGCGGTGCGGCCGAAACCCTGCAGATTGGAGATCCGCACGGCATTGGCGACCGCGGCAAGTTCGACGATGTAACCATACACATGTTCGCCGCCGCCGAGCGGCAGCTTGCGCATGACCAAATCGATGGCCTGGATGCCGTTGGTGCCCTCGTAGATCGGGGCAATGCGCGCATCGCGATAGAGGGCGGCCGCGCCCGTCTCCTCGATGAAGCCCATGCCGCCATGCACCTGGAGGCCGAGCGAGGCGACCTCGACACCGACATCGGTCGAGAACGCCTTGGCCAGCGGCGTCAACAGATTGGCGCGATCGCGCCAATGCGCCGCCTCGTCACCGGTTGATACACGCGCCAGGTCGATGGCATGCGCGCAGCAATAGCTGATGGCGCGCGCCGTCTGCGTCAGCGCCTTCATGGTCAGGAGATTGCGCTGTACATCGGGGTGATGGACGATCGGCGCCATGCCGGCGCCAGCATAGCTTGCCGCCTTGCCCTGGCGGCGCTCATTGGCATAGGCGATCGCCTTTTGCGTCGCGGCTTCCGCGACCGCGACGCCCTGCATGCCGACGGCAAGGCGGGCGTTGTTCATCATGGTGAACATGCAGGCGAGGCCCTTGTTCTCCTCGCCGATCAGCCAGCCGATGGCGCCGGGCGCAGCGCCCCCGAAGCCGTCGCCGTAGATCATGGTACAGGTTGGCGAGGCATGGATGCCGAGCTTGTGCTCGAGACCCGAGCAGAAGACGTCGTTGCGCGCGCCCAGCGATCCATCGTCGCCGACCAGGAATTTCGGCACCAGGAACAGCGATATGCCGCGCGTGCCGGCCGGCGCATCGGGCAGCCGCGCCAGAACCAGATGGATGATGTTGTCGGTGAAGTCGTGCTCGCCATAGGTGATGAAGATCTTCTGGCCGAAGATGCGGTAGGTGCCGTCACCCGCCGGCTCGGCGCGGGCGCGCAAGGCATTGAGGTCCGAACCGGCCTGCGGCTCGGTCAGGTTCATCGTGCCCATCCATTCGCCGGAGACGAGCTTTTCGAGATATTTCGCCTTGAGTTCTCCGGAGGCGTGTTTGTCGAGCGCCTCGACGGCGCCCATTGTCAGCGTCGGGCCGATGCCGAAGGCCATGGCGGCGGAGTTCCACATTTCGAGCGCGGCGACGCCGAGCATGGTCGGCAACGCCTGGCCGCCATACGCCTCGGGCCCGGACAGTGCGTTCCAGCCGCCATCGATCCAGCGGCGATAGAGTTCCTTCCAGCCGGGCGGCGTGGTGACGGCAGCGTCCTTCAGCACCGCACCCTGCTCATCGCCGATCTTGTAGAGCGGCGCGACCTCCTCGGTGGCGAATCGTCCGGCCTCGCCGAGAACGGCATCGACCAGATCCTCGCCGAGATCGCCGAAGGTGCCGGCATCAAGGGCCGACTTCATGCCGGCCACGTGCTTGAGCGTGAAAGCGATATCCTCGACCGGTGCCCGATACATGCCGCTCGCTCCTCCTGATGCATCGGCTCGTCGATCCTAGGACCCGCACTGCCGCAAAACCATCCGCCTTTTGATCGGTTCCCAACTTCTTTTTACGTAAACGTCAAACTTTGTCACGCGGATTTTGCAAACGCGCCGGCGCGTATTAGATTCGGGTTAGCGCCGGATCAAGCCGAGCGACAACAGACCAGAACCAACGAACCGGAACCACCCATGCTTGCCAGACCCGACGCCTATCGCTGCATCGAATGCGGCCTGCCCTATCGCGCGGCAGGATTCTGCTATCATCAGGGCAGACTGGAAGACGGCGCCGCCTACTGGTCGGATCGCGGCATATTGTGCTCGCCGCAATGTTCTCTAGCCCACCACCGCAAACGCGCAGCCGAAGGCACGCTGCCGCAAGAGCCGGCGCCCGATCCATTCGAATTTCGGCCGCTCATCCGGCGGTAGCTTTGCCGGCGCCAGCCTGCATAAGCACTTCCTTAACCATGACGGTCCAGGATTTTGCCTTGGTCAACGGGGATTCCCTGTTTGAAAAGGACGGCGCACCTCCTTCGCCGCACAGCGCTTCTCGCTTTTGCGGCGACGATGACGTTGTCGACGGTGGCAAAGTCCTCGGATTTCTCCGAGCCCTGGAAGAATGCTGACCGCGCCCTGGTCATCGACGCCTACGAATACAATTCCATCGACTGGGCCCAACTCGCCACCGACAAGCGGATCGTCGGCTTCATCAACAAGGCATCCGACGGCTTGCCGCCGCCCTATTTCTGTTTCGGTGACGACACCGAGGTAAAACTCTGCAAGGCGCTTTGGAAACGCCACGCGGTGACGCGCGAACTGTTCCAGACGCGCAAGGTGGTCGCCAAGGCGCTGGGCCTAAAATGGGGCGCCTATCACCTCGCCCGCCCCGGCAATCCGGTCGAACAGGCCAATAATTTCCTCGATTTCGCCGAACCCGCGCCGGACGATCTGCTGGCTCTCGACATCGAGGGCAATGACCCGACACAGTGGATGTCGCTCGATGATGCCGAGGAGTTCGTGCGCCAGGTGCATCGTCGCATCGGCCGCTTCCCGGTGCTCTATTCCAATGGCAAGACGGCCCAGTACATTGCCGACAACAGCTATAGATACCGGCTCCTGTCGCGGCTGCCGCTCTGGTATGCACGTTACAAGTCCGACATCGACGTGCATTTTCCGATGGGCAACTGGCAGGGCTACTCGCTGTGGCAGTTTTCGGCGCAAGCCAATTGCGGCCGGTTCCGCTGCCCTTACAGGGTCGCCGGCACGCCCAAGGACATCGACGTCAATGTCGCGCCGACGGACGCCGCCACGCTGCGCGCGCAGTGGCCGTTCGGTGGGCTCATCGATGTACCGCCCGACTATCTCGCCTCGATACCGCTGCCGGTCTCACGCGAAGCCGGCCTCGCCGGCAACGTCACCATTACCTACGCCTCTGTGGCGGCGCCGCCGACCTTCGAGGACATGGTCGCGGCGCTGGGCACGCGCTGGACGAGATTCCGCGACGGCTTCCGCATGCCTGTCGTGAAGACGGTGCCGCGACGGCCGAGCTTCGGCATTGTCCAATATGTCGCCTGGAAGCGGACCGACCAGCGTTCGCCTGCACAAATCGACGCCGCCTTTGCCGCGGCCGATCCGCTCAGCACCGCTTCGACCGAGATTGATCGCGGCTTGCGATAGACCAAAGCGCATCCCGTTTGATCGGATTCAGGCGACGCGCTTTAGCTCCTTGTTTTCATGCATGTCGTTGTCCCAAAACCGAAGTCACTTTTTGGCGACATGCATTGGTGTTTCGGACCTTCAGTTTGCCTGCTCGCGCGCCACGGCCTGCCAGCCAATGTCGCGGCGGCAGAATCCATCCGGCCAGTCGATCCGGTCGAGCGCGGCATAGGCGCGTTTCTGCGCCTCGCCGACCGTAGCGCCTGATGCCGTGACGTTGAGGACGCGGCCGCCATTGGCAACCAGGGCGCCGCCATTGATGGCCGTGCCGGCATGAAAGATCTGGACGCCGTCGCCCGCCGCATCTTCGACACCGCGGATGACCGATCCCTTCTCGGGCGTTCCGGGATAGCCCCTGGCCGCCATCACCACGGTGAGTGCCGCCTCGTCGCGCCAGCGCACCGAGCTGTGCGCAAGCTGGCCATCGGTGGCGGCATTGAGCAGGACCAGCAGATCGTCCTTCAGCCGCATCATCAGCACCTGGCATTCCGGATCGCCGAAACGGGTGTTGTATTCGATCAGCTTCGGCCCCTTGTCGGTGATCATCAGTCCGGCGAAGAGAATGCCGGAGAAAGGCGCGCCCAACTCGGCCATGCCATGCATGGTCGGCTCGATGATCTCGCGCATGGTGCGCTCGATCATCTGCGGCGTCATCACCGGCGCTGGCGAATAGGCGCCCATGCCGCCAGTGTTGGGGCCGACATCGCCATCGCCGACGCGCTTGTGGTCCTGCGCGGTACCGAAGGGCAGCGCCGTGGTGCCGTCGCAGAGGCAGAAGAAACTTGCCTCCTCACCGGTCATGAATTCCTCGACCACCACTTCCGCGCCGGCGGTGCCGAAAGACCCGTCGAAACAGGCATCGAGTGCCGCCTGTGCCTCGCCGAGCGTCATGGCGACGGTGACGCCCTTGCCGGCGGCCAGGCCATCGGCCTTGATGACGATCGGCGCGCCTGTCTTTTCGACATAGGCTTTGGCGGACGCCAGATCGCCGAAACGGCCATAGGCGGCGGTCGGGATGTCGTATCTGGCGCAGAGATCCTTGGTGAACCCCTTTGAGCCTTCCAGCCGGGCGGCAGCCTTGGAGGGGCCGAAGACGCGAATGTTTTCCGCACGCAGATCGTCGGCAATGCCGGCGACCAGTGGCCCCTCCGGACCGACCAAGACGAGGTCGATCTTCTTGTCCCTGCAGAAGGCGGCGACGGCGACGTGATCGGCAATGTCCAGCTTCACCAGTTCGGCCTCACTGCCGATACCCGGATTGCCGGGAGCCGCATAAAGCCTGGTCAGCAGCGGCGATGCGGCGATCTTCCAGGCCAGCGCATGTTCGCGGCCGCCGGAGCCGAGAAGAAGAACGTTCATGGCCACCTCTTGATGCCTATAATCCTGCAGAGCACCCGCTATTGCTCTCTGGACGATGGGTCAAGGCATCACGGTGCTTTGATCGGAATTGCGCACGGGAACGTTACCCTGCCGAAAATCGGCGGCGCACGCCGCCGGCGATTTTCTGGTAAGTCCCTTTAACCTTGGAAGACGACCGGAAACCAATCCTCGCGCAACCGCTGTCCCGGCTGCATGCCGTGGCCATGGTAGGGAGGCGAGGTGCGCCCCGGCCGCTCGACATAACGCGCATCGTCACCGACCCAGCGCAATGACAGCGCCCGGCGCCGTGCCGAGGTCATGTTGCCGCGCGCGCCATGCGCGGTCCTGAAGTCGAACAGGATGGCGTCGCCCGGCTCCATTTCCCATTCGAGAACCTTCATCGACGGATCCTTGTCCGGATCGGGCACCGGCAGATAGTCGCCCTCGCCGGCATAGAAATTGCTGTCGTCGAGCCAGCGCACCGGCAGGATCATCTTGTCCCATTTGTGCGAGCCGGCGATCAGGCGCAGCGTCGCCTCCTTCACCGGATCGATGGGAATCCAGAAGCTTACCGTCTGCTGGCCATCAACGAAGTAGTAGGGGATGTCCTGATGCCAGGGCGTCGGCTTCTGCGTCCCGGGTTCCTTGACCAGCACGTGATCGTGGAAGAACTGCGCGGTGCGCGACTGCATCACCGCCGCCGCCAGCTCGGCGGCAGGCGAGTCCCGCACCACGCTGACGAATTCGGGAATGCGCTCCCAGTTGCAATAGTCGTCGAAGAAACTGCCGCGGCCATTGGCGATGTCGGACGCGGTGGCGCTACGGTTCTGCAGGTTGCGCTCGATGCCGGCGGCAATCGTGTCGACCCAGCCCTTGAAGGCGCCACGGATGCAGACAGCGCCATCGCACTGATAGTCGGCGATCGCCTTTGCGTCGATGACCTGGGTGTCGATTGTCTGGGTGTCGATCTGGGAAGCCATGGCGTTCTCCTCTTGGAATAACCGACTATCGCAACCCTCTTTCATTCAGTAAAATAATAACTTCTCATTTGGTACATAGGATCACCCTATGAATGTGACCCTCACGCAGCTGCGTTATCTGGTCGCCGTTGCGCGCCATGGCAGCGTCACTGGCGCCGCGAAGATGCTAAACGTCTCGCAGCCTTCGATTTCGGTGGCCATCGACGCCGTCGAAAAGAATTTCGGCCAGAAACTGTTCGTCCGCCAGCGAGGAAGCGGCGTGTCGGCGACATCGTTCGGCCGCGCTGTCGTGGCGAAGGCAAGACAGGTTCTCACCGAGACGGACGAACTCGTCGGCCTCGGCTCAAGCAAATCGGCTGTCGGCGGTGAACTGGTGCTGGGTTGTTTCGAGGACCTGGCCCCTTTCTTCGCACCGGCCCTGATCCGTGCCTTCTCCGAACGCTATCCGGCCGTGAAAATCGTCGTTCGCGACGAGACGTTCGAGACGCTGGCGCGGCGGCTTGGCGATGCCGCCATTGATCTCGGCCTCACCTATGATCTCAGCCTGCCGACACATTTCGCCCGCATCCTGCTGCGCGAACTTCGCCCCCATGCCTTGTTGCCGGCAGGCCATGCCCTGGCGGATCGTCCCGAGATCAGCCTGGCGGATCTGGCAGCCTATCCGCTGATCACGACGGATCAGCCGCACAGTTGGCAGCATATGCTCGACCTCTTTCGCAGCCGCGGCCTCTCTCCGGTGGCCGACACAACGACGAGTTCGTTCGAACTCCAGCGCAGCATGGTGGCCAACGGCTTCGGCGTCGCCGTCAGCTACACCCGCCCGCATGGCGACCGCAGCTATGACGGCCTGCCGCTGATCTGCAAACCGCTGTCGGATCCGCTGCCCAAGCAGCGGATCCTGCTCACCTATGACACGCACCAGCGCGTATCGAATGCGGCGCTGGCGTTCATCGATGTGGCCAAGGTCTGGTTCGCCTCCCATGACATCTTCGCGTCCGCCAGCGAGACTGCTTGACGGCCTTCCAGTCTGCTGCCAATCCAGCATGATGGAACCGATCCAGTCGAAAGCGGCCCAGGGCCGTGTCGCCGATGCGCCGAACGGCCATTGGGTCTACAGCGTGCTGCCGCGCTCGATATGGCCCTATGCGCAGCTTGCGCGGTGGGACAGGCCGATCGGCTGGCAATTGCTCCTATGGCCATGCTGGTGGTCGGCGGCACTTGCGGCGAGCGCCTATCCGCGTCCCGGCGATCCGCTGCTCTCGCTGCTGCCAGCGCCATTGTATCTCGTGCTGTTCCTGGTCGGCGCCATCGCCATGCGCGGCGCCGGCTGCACCTACAACGACCTGGTCGACGAGGACATCGACAACAAGGTCGAGCGGACGCGCTCGCGGCCGCTGCCATCGGGCAAGGCCACGCGCCGGCGGGCATGGGTGTTTCTCATCCTGCAGGCGCTGGTTGGCCTGGTGGTGCTCCTACAGTTTAACAGTTTCGCCATTCTGCTCGGCATCTGTTCGCTGGCCATCGTCGCCGTCTATCCGTTCATGAAACGGATAACCAACTGGCCGCAACTGGTACTCGGGCTTGCTTTTTCCTGGGGTGCGCTAATGGGATGGGCGGTCGAGTTCGGCGATCTCGATGGGCCGGCCATCATGCTCTACATCGGTTCGATCCTGTGGGTGATCGGCTACGACACGATCTATGCGCACCAGGACAAGGAAGATGACGCCATTGTCGGCGTGCGCTCGACGGCACGCCTGTTCGGCGACAACACCAAATCATGGCTGGCAGGGCTTTATGGCGGCACGCTGATCTGCTTCGCCATCGCCTTTGCATCGGCCCAGGCTCCGGTGCCGGCGCTGGCCGGACTGATCGCCGCCGGCGCTCATATGGCCCGGCAGATCGCCGTGCTGGACATCGACAATCCGGACCAGTGCCTGCGGCTGTTCCGGTCGAACAACCAGGTCGGCTGGCTGATCTTCCTTGGCCTGATCGGCGGTGCTGTGTGGGTGGCGCTGAAGCCGCTGGTTTAGCGGCTTCGCTTTTCGAGCATGTCCCAAAGGATCGTGCTCAGTCTCGCGAAATGATCTCCTGGCCGTCTATGACCAGCCTGAGACCAAGGTCGCCGGCCCTGCGGCGAGCGAGGAAGCGCGGGCGGCGCATGTTCGAAACGCGGCCCTTGCGACGAGCCTGCGGCGGCAGCGTCTTGATGGCGGCGCCGAGCGATTCTTCGAGGGTACGGGCAACGCCGTCCGATTCGATCAGCAGCATCGGCAGACGGTAGGCGTCGGCCCAGGCGCGCCAGTCGGCGGCGACGTCCTCGAGATCATCGGCCACCAGCAGCGGCACCGACAGCATCGGATCGTTGTGCAGGAGTTCCAGCGTCACCGTCACGTTGCCGTCCGGATCCTCCATCGCACGGGCGGCGACGCCGCGAAACGCATTGGCGGGCAGCGCGATGATCGCCGGCAAACCGCTCATCTCGAGCATGCGGCGGATCACAGCGCCACGCTGGTCGATGGTGAAGGTCACGTCGCCGTAGTTGTCGCGTGTGGCGTAGCTTACCACCTGCGGCAGGCGGAATGGGTCGAGACGCATGTTGCGTCCCGCCCAGACTGGCTTCAGTCCGGTATTCATTGAGTGCCTTCCTGTCTGTCTCCTGAGAGCCGGTGTCCGGTTCTCTCCGGGCCGGTTTTTCCAGCCTCGTTTGTAAGCAGACAGTAGCGCGGGCTCCTTACCGCCCCGCTTAAGAAAGTCGGTTAAATTTTGCTGATCTCAGGGATGGTTATCGGAATGCCACCAGCAACAAGATGTTGAAAGGATCAGATAACCTTACCGGGATTCATGATACCGGCCGGGTCGAAGGCAGCCTTCACCCGGCGCATCAGGTCGATCGCCATCGGCGGCGCGGTGGCGATCAGTTCGTCGCGCTTCAACTGGCCGATGCCGTGCTCGGCCGAGATCGACCCGTGCAGGCTGCGCACCACGTCGTGCACCGCCTTGTTCATGGTGTGATAGAGAGCGAGAAACGCCTCGTCGTCGCCGTCGACAGGCCGCGAGATGTTATAGTGCAGATTGCCGTCGCCCATATGGCCGAAGCAGACCACGCGGGCGCCGGCACTCACCGACGCCACCGCACCGGCGGCCTCTTCGATGAAACGCGGGATTGATGCGATCGGCACGGAAATGTCGTGCTTGATCGAGGCACCCTCCGGTTTCTGCGCTTCGGGCAGCACCTCGCGGAAATTCCAGAAGACGTCCCCTTGCCCAAGGCTTGCCGCGATGACGGCATCGCCGACGAATTCCTGTTCAAGGCCTGCCGAGAGCACGTCCTCGATCAACGCTCTCGAATCCTCCGATGAACGGCCGGACGAAATCTGCATCAGCACATACCACGGCCAATCCTCAATCAGCGGCCGCACCACGCCCTGGGCATGCGCCAGGGTGAAGTCGTATGGCCGCCTGCCGATCAGCTCGAAGGCGGTAAGGGCCGCTCCGGCGCGGTCCATTGCCAAGCTGAACAGGGAAAGCGCGGCTTCGGGCGACGACAGGCCGACGAACGCGACCTCTCGCCCCTTCGGCTTCGGGAACAGCTTGAGCACGGCCGCGGTGATGACGCCGAGCGTGCCCTCGGCGCCGACGAACAGGTTCTTCAGGTCGTAGCCGGTGTTGTCCTTTTTCAGCTTGCGCAAATCGTCGAACACCTCGCCGGTCGGCAGCACAACTTCGACACCGAGGCAGAGCTCGCGCGCATTGCCATAGGCAAGCACGCCGGTGCCGCCGGCATTGGACGACAGATTGCCGCCGATCTGGCAGGAGCCTTGCGCCGCCAGCGACAGCGGAAACAGCCGGTCGGCGGCATCCGCCGCTTCCTGCAGCGTCTGCAGGATGACGCCGGCCTCGACCGTCACCGTGTTGGACCGGACATCGATCTCCCGAATGCGGTTCAGCCGCGACAGCGACAGCACGATCTCGCGGCCGGACCTGTCCGGCACCTGGGCGCCGACCAACCCGGTGTTGCCGCTCTGCGGCACGATTGGCGTTCCCGTCTCGGTCGCCAGCCGCATGATCTGGCTGACTTCCTCGACGCTGCCCGGCCGCAACACCAGCGATGTCGCGCCATGCCAGAGCCCGCGCCGCTCGATGAGGTAGGGCGCGATATCGTGTTGGTCGCGCAGCGCATATTTGTCACCGACGATCGCCGCGAAGCGATCGATGAGTGCGGGCTCAAGCTTTTCTGAGATTTCGGTCATGTGGGAAAACTATGTTGCGGGCTGTGTGTTGTCACGAGGGGCGGCTGCTCGCGAGAGTCGATCGTTGATCGCCTCGCCAAGCCCGTCGAACGGAACCGGCTCGACCGCGATGGTCCGCGCACCGCTGCGATCGAGATCCTGCATGTAGGCGAAAAGATTGCTCGCCGCTTCGCGCAGGTCACCGGCTTCGGACAAATTGAGGAAAGCGGCGGCGCGACGCCAGCCTTCGGCTCGCCGGCTGCCGAAGCCGAGCAGGGCTTCGCCCGCACCGACTGTCCCGGCATTGAGCCGCATAGCAGCACCCGGCGCATAATGCGAGGCAAGCATGCCCGGCGCCTCGACGCCGGTGGCACCGCCACGCAAAAGCTTCATGCCGATAGCCGCCTCGATGTCTTCGGCGGCAATGCCGCCGGGCCGGAGCAGCCGCAATCTTTCCCCTTCGGCCTTGACGATGGTCGATTCCAGTCCGACCGGTGTCGCGCCGCCATCGACCACAAGTTTGATCCTGGCGCCGAGATCCGCCGCCACCGCCTGTGCTGTCGTCGCGCTGATCTTGCCGGATGAATTGGCGCTGGGCGCGGCAAGCGGGCGGCCGAGCCTGGCGATGAGATCGCCGCCAAAGCCCCTTGGCATGCGCAAGGCAATCGTATCGAGCCCGGCCGTTACCAGCGGATGGATGCCGTTGCCGGGCCGCTGCGGCAGCACCAGCGTCAGCGGCCCGGGCCAGAACGCCAGCGCCAGTTTTTTCGACAGCGGATCAAACAGTGCGATGCGTTCGGCCATCGCCATGTCGGCGACATGGGCGATCAGCGGGTTGAAGCGCGGCCGCCCCTTGGCTTCGAAAATGCGTGCCACACCGATGCCGTTGGTGGCGTCGCCGGCAAGCCCGTAGACGGTTTCCGTCGGGATGGCGACGACATCGCCGCTCCGAAGCAGCGCCAGCGCCCGCTCCAACGCCTCGCCGACGACAAGTATTTCAGCCACTCTCGTCACCTCGCAGATGCCGGCTGCGTAGTACGATGGCGGCTGTTGGGCAAGTCCGGCCATTGGCGATTTATCAATCCCTAAAATGCTATGTTTCCGCGAAAGCCGGCATCAATTCCGGCCCGCTACTGTGCGGCTTCTGGGCAAAGGGGAGCGATCATCGTGTCTGTGCGTATCCTGCTGGGGACTGTTCTTGCGGTGGTGACCGGCGGGGCACAGGCGTCGTCGCTGGTTTTTCCAGGTGTGCCGTCCTCGACACCATCCATCATCAGGCTCGATGCCGCCAAACCGCTGAAGACCGCCGACACCGCCAAGGCGGTGCAATCGGTGGTGGGGCTGGGCGAAACACAGCCCGACGTCACCGACGAGAAGGTGGCAGCGATCCCGGACAAGCCCGAGGCCAGCCATGGCTTCGAGCAGAACCCGATGGTCATTCGCGGCGGCGTCGTCGGTCCCGCCTTCTCGGCGCCGACGCCAACCGCCGCACCTGCGAAAGCCGCCGCGCCGGCGACGGGCACCGCGCCGGCAACGGCCACTGCCTCCGCCGCCCCTGCCGGAGACGCCGGGACAAAATCTGCCACACCACCGAGCGCGCCGGCGCAGCCAGCAGCTCAACATATGCCCGCGTCCGGCAAAGCCAAGTAGCCCGACGGCGCGGCTTGACTGCGATCTGGTGCCCGGCGCACCATTGCCGGACGAATTCCGCTCCAGTTTGTCATCGCCGCTGGACGCCAGCGCCCGAAATTCGTCAAGCGGCTCTGGCAGACGGGATTTCGTCGTTCAAAGGGGGTTGATCATGAGAACATTCAGAACTGTCACCGCGGCAGGACTTCTGCTGGCATCATTGTTTGGCGCCGGCGCGGCTCATGCCGATGACATGCTGGGATCCTATGTCGCGCGCATTTCAGACAGGGATCATCAGGCAAGTGACGGCTATGCGCTGGAGAGCGCGGCGCAGATGGTGCGGCAGGATCGCGCCAACTGGCACAAATTCCACCGTCGCGACAGCGACGACGAGGGTGATGGCTGGTTCAGGACCAACGACCAGCGCGCCGATTTGCAACGCATGCTGCAGCGCTCCGGCGCGATGAGTTCCTCGACCAAACGCGCCATCGTCAACGGCGAACCGCTGATCCAGGTCGACGTCTACGAAAACAGCGTGCGCGTCAGCATTCTGGAAAACTGAGAAGGCTAGCATCTGACGGAAAAGGGCGGCGCGTTAGCGCCGCCCTGCCATCGATAGACGGAGCAGCTGAAAATCAGGCGGCTTTTTCCGTGTCGTCGTCTTCGTCCTCATCGTCTTCGTCGTCACCCGAGAGCGTGGCGGCTTCGGCGTCGTCCTGGTCAGACTCTTCGCCGTCTTCATCGTCGCCATCTTCATCGTCATCCGACAGATCGGTCGCTTCGACCGTGGCGGCAGCGGCATGGTCGAGGTTGGTTTCGGAAGCGGATTCAAGCGCCTCGGCGGGAGCCGAAGTTTCTTCTGTCACTTCGATTTCGTGATCGGTATTCATGGAAGCCACCGTGGGTTGGGGAACATGTCCCTTTTGCCACGGAGAGATCATCGTCATATGACTGTAAGCCGGCTCGAACGGCCGGTGGCAAAGAAAATCTTCCTGGGCCTACAGACTTATCGGGATCATGCTTCTCAGCCGGCGATCTTCGAGAAATCCGCGACCTGACCGGTGGCCGCGCGGATGCGGGCAAGCAGCGCCAGGCGGTTGGCGCGCACCGCCTCGTCGTCATCATTCACGAGAACACGCTCAAAGAATGAATCAACCGGTTCGCGCAACACGCTAAGCGCCAGCAGGGCGCCGGAAAAGTCTTCGTTTTGAATCGCTTCGCCGGCTTGCTTCTCAGCCAGATTCACCGCCGCAAACAGCGATTTCTCGGCATCCTCGCGAAACAGCGCCGGCTCAACATGGTCGGCGACCGCCGTTTTCTTCTTCTCCTCGGCGGCCAGGATGTTGGCCGCGCGCTTGGTGCCGGCGAGCAGGTTGCTGCCGTCCTCGCTTTCGAGGAAGGCGCCAAGCGCCTCGACCCGGCGGACGATCTGCAAGAGGTCGTCGGACTGCGGTGTGATGACGGCGTCGATGAGATCGTGCCGGGCGCCCTGGTCGCGCAGGTAGACCTTCAGGCGGTCATGGAAGAAAGCGAGGAGGTCATCGGTGAACGGAGCCAAAGAGGCCTGCAGTTCCATTATACGCTGCCCGTCGAAGAACTCTCGTTCCGAGTCAGCAGTGCCAAAGGTTTCGGATATTGCCTTCCTCAGACCGGTCTTCACCAACTCGGCGACAAGACCCGCTTCCAGCAGCAGACGACTTTCCCCTCGGTAGTCTTGAATCCGCGCATCCAGCATCGCCACGACGCCACGACTCGCGGTGCCCTCACCCAAACGTTCATAGGCAAAAAGTGCCGCCGCGACCGTCGCAGCAATGGCGGTGCTGAAGGAGAGTTTGATCTTGTTTTCGAGAACGATCCTCACCACCCCGAGCGCCGCCCTCCGCAGTGCATAGGGATCTTTCGACCCTGTCGGCTTTTCATCGATGGCCCAGAAGCCGGCCAACGTGTCGAGCTTGTCGGCGAGCGCGACAGTGATCGAAACCGGATCGCTCGGCACGCGATCGGACGGGCCTTGCGGCTTGTAGTGTTCTTCAGCGGCGGCGGCCACGGATGGATGCTCACCCTGCAGCAGCGCGTATTTGCAGCCCATGGCGCCTTGCAGTTCTGGAAATTCGCCGACGACTTCTGTGGTGAGATCGGCTTTGGCGAGGACCGCGGCGCGGCGCGCCAGCGCGGGATCGGCGCCGACGATCGGCGCCAGTTCTTCCGCCAGCCGGGCAATCCGCTCCACCCGCTCACCCTGCGTGCCGAGCTTGGCGTGGAAGGTGACGCCGAGATGGTCGAGGCGGGCCATGCGCTGGTCGAGCGGCTTCTTCAGGTCGAGCCCGAATTTTTCCGCCGATGCCTCGAGCTCACCGAGATCCGGCAAATCGCCCTGATCGGTCGTCCAGAAATAGAGCGCGTCGGACAGGCGGGCACGCACCACCTTGCCGTTGCCGTGAGCGATCTCCTTGCCGCCGTCCTTGGCCTCGATGTTGGCGGTGAGGATGAAGCGATTGGAAAGATCTTCGGCAATACCCTGCGGCCGCGTCACAAAGCATTTCTGGTTGGCGCGGATGGTCAGCCGGATCACTTCGGCCGGAATGGCCAGGAAAGCCTCCTCGAACTCGCCCATCAGCACCACCGGCCACTCGACCAGGCCGGACACTTCCTCCAGCAGCCGGTCGTCCTCGACCAGATCGAGCCCATTTGCGAAGGCAAGATTGCGGGCATCGGCAAGGATGATTTCCTTGCGCCGGTCGGCGTCGAGCACGACCTTCGCCGCTTCCAGCTTGGAGACATAGTCGTCGAAGCGGCGCACCGTGATGGCATCAGGCGCATGGAAGCGGTGGCCGTAGGTGATGTTGCCAGAGCGGATACCGTCGATTTCGAAATCGACCACCACCGGCTCCTCGGTTTCCGGGCCGAATGTGCACAGGATCGATTGCAGCGGCCGCACCCAGCGCAGCGAGCCGGGCTTGGCCGAGGCCGGCCCCCAGCGCATTGATTTTGGCCAGGGAAAGCTGCGGATGATGCCCGGCACCATTTCGGCAATGACCTCTTCCGCCGCCCTGCCCGGCTTCGAAATGTGGGCTACATAGAAGTCACCCTTCTTCGGGTCGGAATGGACATGCGCCTCGGCGATCGACGAAAGCCCGGCTTTGCGCAGGAAACCCTGGACCGCCTGCTCAGGCGCGGTCGTCGAAGGCCCCTTGATCTCCTCGCTTACATCCTTCGAGCGCGCGTTGAGCCCACGGATGTCGAGCGCCAGCCGCCGCGGCGTCCAGTACTCGCGCGCCGCCTCATAGGTCAGCCCTGCCTCGACCAGACCGTCGGTCAGCATCTTCCTGAGATCACCCGCCGCCTTGCGCTGCATGCGGGCAGGAATCTCTTCCGAGCGAAGTTCTAGAAGCAGGTCAGGCATGGATGGGGCTCACGCGGCAAAAATGGTCCGCGCGGGGCATAGCAACTCGGCTGGCCGCTGTCACCCTTTCCGCGCGGCGATCGCCGACTTCGACTGATTTCCGGAAATTCTGGCGGCCCTGTCGGTACGAGGCGATCCCGCCCGTCCTTGGATCAAAGATTTCCATGAACCGAATGCAGCGCTGAAGCGACCCACGCTCAGGCAGGGAACTATTGGGCTGAACGACCATGAAAACGGCATCAAGACTACTGCAGATCCTCGCGCTCAGCGCCTGCTTCACCGCGCAGGCCCACGGCGCTTTCTCGATGCCGGGTGTGAGGCAGGCATTGCGCACGATCGACGGTGCCAGCGGTCAGAACGCACTGCCGGTCAACGCTTCCCTCGACATGACGAAGCGTGCCTGAACTCAGGCCGCCCGTCCGCCGGCCTGCGTCTTCAAAAACGCCTCGCCGCAGGCTTTCGCCAGATTGCGCACCCGCAAGATGTAGCTCTGCCGTTCGGTGACCGAAATCACGCCGCGCGCATCGAGCAGATTGAAGACATGGCTGGCCTTGATGCACTGGTCGTAGGCCGGGAAGACCATGCGGTGCATCGGCAGATTGTCGTTGGACGCCGGCGCACCGGCATCGAGCAGCGCCTTGCACTCGGCCTCGGCGTCCTCGAAGTGGCGCAGCAGCATTGCCGTGTTGGCGTATTCGAAATTGTGGCGCGAATATTCCTGCTCGGCCTGCAGGAAGACATCGCCGTAGGTGACCTTGTCGGCGCCTTCGCGGCCGTTGAAGTTGAGGTCGTAGACGTTGTCGACGCCCTGCACATACATGGCCAGCCGCTCAAGCCCGTAGGTCAGTTCGCCCGCCACCGGTGCGCATTCGATGCCGCAGACCTGCTGGAAGTAGGTGAACTGCGACACTTCCATGCCATCGCACCAGCACTCCCAGCCAAGGCCCCACGCACCCAGCGTCGGGCTTTCCCAGTCGTCCTCGACGAAGCGGATATCGTGCAGCAGCGGATCGACGCCGATCGCCGCCAGCGAGCCGAGGTAGAGCTCCTGGAGGTTCGGCGGGTTCGGCTTCAGGATCACCTGATACTGGTAATAGTGCTGCAGCCGGTTCGGGTTCTCGCCGTACCGGCCATCCTTGGGGCGACGCGAAGGCTGGACGTAGGCGGCGCTCCAGCGTTTTGGCCCGAGTGCGCGCAACGTGGTCGCCGGGTGAAAGGTGCCGGCGCCGACCTCCATGTCGTAGGGCTGCAGGATGACGCAACCATAGTCCGCCCAGTAATTGTGCAAGGTCAGGATCAGCCCCTGGAACGAGCGGCTGGGATGCATATGGGCGGGGATTTCATTCTTCACGGGGGCCTCGACAGCAAAGGCTAGCTTGCCGGCACGTCCTAGAGACCCGGCGGCGAAGCGTCAAGCAAGCCGCGCCGACGCGGACTGCCGCGCCCTGCCGAAGATGTTGAATGCATTGCGAGCTGCTGGCCCATTGCCGGCCATTGGCGCCTGCGATCAGTTCCATGCCTCGTCCGCGTCAACCACAACAGGCTCAGCCATGCCCAGCCCGATCATCATCCGCCCCATCACGCGCCAAGATTTCGACCAGTGGCTGCCGCTGTGGGACGGCTACAACGCATTTTATGGCCGCTCCGGCGAGACGGCTCTGCCAGGCGAGATCACCGCCATGACATGGTCGCGTTTCTTCGATGCCTATGAGCCGATGCATGCGCTGGTTGCCGAGAGCGAGGGACAGCTTTTCGGCCTCGTGCACTACCTCTTCCACCGCAGCACAACGGCGATCGCGCCTAATTGCTATCTGCAGGATCTTTTCACCACGCAGGCCGCGCGTGGCAAAGGCATCGGCCGGGCGTTGATTGAGGGCGTCTACGAGCGTGCCCAGGTTGCCGGTTCGGGCCGGGTGTACTGGCTGACGCATGAGACCAATCACACGGCGATGAAGCTTTACGACAAGGTCGGCGAACGTTCCGGCTTCGTCGTCTATCGAAAGCTGTTCTGAGGTAGTTTCCAGCACATTGCGCGTGTGCGTTTTGAGCGGATGGAGTCCAAACGAAAACGGGGCTCCGAAAAGAGCCCCGTTTGCATTCTGAAAACCGATTTCACCCCTTCGGGGCAGGCACCGGCTCAGGCTTGACCTTGGGGGTTTCCTGCGCCGTGTTGGATTCGATCGGCGGCAAGCCCTTCATCAGCTTCTGCTGCAAGGTGGCCAGCACATCGGGATCCGGCTTCAGGTCGCGCGCCTGGTTCCACTGGAAGGTGGCTTCCAGCTTGCGGCCGACGCGCCAGTAGGCATCGCCGAGATGGTCGTTGAGAACCGGATCCTCCGGCTTCAGCGACACGGCGCGTTCCATTTCGCGCACCGCGTCGTCGAACCGGCCGAGGCGGAAATAGGCCCAGCCCAGCGAATCGACGATGTAACCGTCGCTCGGCCTGAGATCGACGGCCTTCTGGATCATCGCCAGGCCTTCCTTGAGGTTCGTGTTCATGTCGACCCAGGAATAGCCGAGATAGTTCAACACCTGCGGCTGGTCGGGGAACAGTTCCAGCGCCTTGCGGAAGTTCGGCTCGGCCTTCGGCCATTCCTTCAGCCGCTCATAGGCGATACCGCGCTGGTAGAAGATGTTCCAGTTGGCCGCCGTCGGCGTTTTCAGCACCGTGACTGCCTTGTCGTAGAGATCGGCCGCCGAGCGGAAATCATCCTTCGACGAATAGACGCCGCCAAGCGCCAGATAGGCGCGCATGTCGTCGGGATGCGCATCGACGAATGCCTTGAGATGCGTGATCGCCTCGTCCTGGCGATTGAGATCGGCAAGGTTGAGGCCGAGTTGCAGGTCCGAAAGCTCCTTCAGCGGCGAAGAGTCGGGGATCCGCCGATAGAGCGCGATGGCGCCCTCGCCGTCCTTCAGCTGCTCGGACACCGCGGCGAGTTGCACGAGGGCTGCGTCGCTGTCGGGCTTCAGGGCAAGGGCATATTGCAGATAGAGGCGGACGAACGGCTCGCCGCCACCACGATTGAGCGCCGTGGCGAGATCAAGCAGGATTTCCGACGCACCGTCCGACGGACCGGCAGCGAAAGGCGCGATCTTGTCGCCCTTGCTGATCCTGTCACGCAAAGCGACGATTTCCAGCTTGCCGGGCGAAAACGCCTCGGCCTGATCGAGCACCGACAGCGCCTTGGCCTTGTCGCCCTTGCGGGCCAGGAACGACGCGTAGGCCTGAGCGTTGCGCATCCAGGTTTCGGGAGCCGCACCACCAGCGGCCGTATCCTGCATCGTCGCGGCGTAGATCGCCTCTGCCTTTTCAGGCATGCCAGAGGCGTCGGCGATCAGCGCGCGATGGAAGGATTTGAACAGGCCGAACCAATCCGGGCCCTGGAGCTTGTCGATGGAAGCCATCGCATCGCTGGGCTGGCCGGCGCCTTGTTCGGCCCAGCCGGACATGACCCCGGAGATCAGCCGGTCGAGGTCCGATTCCAGTGAGAGCTTGAGCCAATACTGTGCCTTGGCAAAATCCTTCTTGTGGAAGGAATCGACCGCCAGCGCCAGGCGCGAGAAGCGCTCGACATCGGGAACTTCCTTGAGCTTGTCGGCATAGACCAGGGATTCGTCGAAGCGCCCTTGAGCGATCAGCGACAGCATCAGGCTCTGCTGCAGGCCGGTGTCGCTCGGATCGAAGGCCAATGCCTGCTTGTAATACGCAATGGCATTGTCGAGGTCATTGTCGCCTTCGGCGATGCGGGCGGCCAGATAGGCTCCCGAGAACGACGTGATCTTGACCGGTTCGGTGGTTTGCTTGGCATAGGCCGGCAAAGCCGAGATCGCCATGCCCGTCACAATTGCCAGCCTTGTCAGCCAGCGCGCACGTCCTTGCTGCATCGTATCCCTTTCAGCCAGGCGTCATCTCCGCGTCAGCGGGATCGACGTAGACTCGATCTTTCCGGGCAAAGCATGGCCTTTTTGGGGTCGCGCTTCAATCCGCCTCGAATTCACAATCCGGGCACCCGATTAACAAACCATGGCGACAAGGGACAGTTTTCCGGTTTCGAGTTCCGGCCATGACCCTGCGCGGAGCCGACCATATCACAGATTCGACCGCGAGACTCCCTCGCCGATATCAATGCTTGCCCGGCAAGGCAGGCCGCTGCACCTGCGTGTCACGATAACCGCCGGCCGCAACCGAACTGCACAGCCCATTCCACTCGCAGCCGCCGCAGGCCTTGCGGACGAGGCCGGCCGAAAATGCCTGCCGCATCCGTGCCAGGATTGCCGCATCGAGATCGAGGCGGTCACCAGCCCGGATTGGCCGCGCCAGCAGATCCGCCACATCCTGCGCCGCCAGTTGGTCCCGCTCGGCGGCGCTTTCGCGCAGGCAGTGCGGTTCCGGCTGGTCGAGCAACGGGGCGCAGACGTCGTCCGGGCCGGAAACGAGGAGGATGTCCTCGCCCCGGCTCAGACGCTCCGCGATCCTGTCGTAATTGGCGGTGAAGGCGGGGCTGTATCCCTTGCCCACATAGGTGAGCAGGCAAAGGAGGTGATGGGCGCGCAGCCTGATCGTCACGGATTGCCCGATTTCGCCTTGCTGCCGGGAAGGGCCATCAGCGTCGCGGCACCGAGGGCCGACTTCAGCAATCCGCCGACGATGAACGGCAGGAAGCCGAAGGTGATGGCCTTTTCGGCGCCGATCATGATGGCGAGCCATGCTGTTCCGAGCACCAGACAGGCAAGGTTGCCGAGCAGCATGGCGGCGAAGGCGAGCACCACCCTGTTGCCGTTCCAGCCGCGTTCAGCCAGCCAGCCGACGAGCGCGCCGACAATCGGGAAGGCGAAAAGATAGCCGCCCGTCGGCCCGACGAAATGCTGCACACCGGCTGCCCCTCCAGCCAGAACCGGAAAGCCGACCGCGCCCTCGACCAGCCAAGCGGCGATGGTGATGGCGCCAAGCCGCCAGCCATAGAGCGCGCCGATCAGCGTCACGGCAAAGGTTTGCATGGTTATGGGAACCGGCACCATCGGCACTTCGATGTAGGACGACAGCGCCAGGAACAATGTGCCGAGCACGACGGCCCCGACCTGCCAGCCGAGAGAGCGACCCTGAAGCCGGAGCGGGCTGAACGACGGGTTGTGGGACGAGAATGCAACATCTGTCATTGGGATTCCTTCGCTCGATTGCAAATTATAGATAATTTCTGTTTTCGATCTATTATCGAATCCACAATTCCGGTGAGATAGCAAGTCCTCCCTCTGCAGACACCGTCCAAAGCGCGTCGCGACGCGCTTGCTTGTCGTTGTCCCAAAACCCGGCGCCACTTTTGGGCGGCATGCATCAGCCGACGATGGCAAAGGCTTCTCGCGTCGTTCCGGAGGCGGTCCTGACCGGCTTGCGGCCGATCCATTGGACATGCCGCCCCAGCGTGGCTGCTGCCGATTCGGTATTTCCCTGCCGCAAGGCGGCCAATATCGCGCGGTGGTCCTGATCGGTGCGTGTCTCCCACTCCGAGCGCCATGCCGCGAACAGGAAGCGGGCACTCGCCGCGTGCAGATCGTCGATGGTGGCGAGCAGGCGCGGCATGCCGCATGGCGCCAGGATCAGCCGGTGGAAGGCGCGGTTGGCTTCTTCCCACGACCTGACATCGCGGGACTTGTCGCCGGCCTTGGTCGCCTCCTCGGCCAGATGGAGAATGGCTGACGTCAGGTGCGGCGCGGCATGGCGCAGCGCCAGCACTTCAAGTGCCGCTCGCATTTCGGCGACCTCCTTGACCTCGCCCAGATCGAAAGACGCGACACGCACGCCACGGCGCGGCTCACCGACGGCCAGCCCTTGCGCTTCGAGACGGCGGAAGGCCTCGCGCACGGGCACATGGCTGGTTTGAAATTCTTCGGCGATGTGATCCTGCCGAAGACGAGCCCCGGGCTCGATCGCGCCCGAGATGATGCGGTCCGCCAGTACCTTGCTGATGCGGACGGCGATGGTGTCGTCTGTGCCCTTTGCCATGTTTTATAGATAATTTGCGGCGGGGCAGCTTGTCGAGACGGCAAGACCGGGATTCGCGACCTTCCTCCCCACAACAGGCCAGAGGGAGCCGGCGAAACGCCAGCCGCTCAGTTCACCCGGCTGATGCAGAAATCGATGACGTCGATCAGCGCCGATTTCTGCGGCGTCGCCTCCAGCGGCGCCAGCGCATCTCGGGCGATCTCGCCGAAATGGCGGGCGCGCCCGATCGTGTCGGCAATGGCGCCGTGGCGGGTCATCAGGCCGATCGCCTTTTCCAGGCCTGCGTCATCGGTGACATTGTCCTCGATGGCGCGCTTCCAGAAGGTGCGCTCGGCCTTGGTGCCGCGCCTGTAGGCGAGAATGACCGGCAAGGTCACCTTGCCCTCGCGGAAATCGTCGCCGACATTCTTGCCCAGATCCTTGCTGGTGCCGCCATAGTCCAGCGCATCGTCGATCAGCTGGAAGGCAAGGCCGAGGTTCATGCCGTAGGAGCGCAGCGCGGCGCGGTCATTGCGGGTCGCCTGGGCAATCACCGGGCCAACCTCGGCAGCGGCCGAAAACAGCGCTGCGGTCTTAGCCTTGATGACGGCGAAATGCTCGTCCTCGGTGGTTTCGAGGTTCTTGGCTGCGGCAAGCTGCATCACCTCGCCCTCGGCGATGATCGAGGCCGCACTCGACAGGATGTCGAGCGCTTCCAGCGAGCCGACATCGACCATCATGCGGAAGGCCTGGCCGAGCAGGAAATCGCCGACCAGTACGCTCGCCTGGTTGCCCCAGATCATGCGGGCGGTCTTCTTGCCGCGCCGCATGCCGCTCTCGTCGACGACATCGTCGTGGAGAAGCGTCGCCGTATGCATGAACTCGACAGCCGTGGCGAGTTTGACATGGCCTTCGCCGGCATAGCCGAACATCTGCGCGGCGGCGAGCGTCAGCATCGGCCGCAGCCGCTTGCCGCCGGACGAGATCAGATGGTTGGCAACCTCCGGGATCATCTCGACGTCGGAACCGGCCTTGGACAGGATCAATTCGTTGACGCGTCCCATATCGGCCGCCGTCAGGTCGATCAAATCCTTGATGGATGCGGGTTCCCGCTTCCCGTTTTCGATGTTGAGAACGACACCCACGACAATCACTCCCGTCTTGGTATAACGCGTGCGACGGCACCCTTGGTCCCTGTATGGACTCTAGGGCGGCAGACACGGCCACGGCAAGTGGCGAATTGGCGCGGCGGCGATGACAGCCTGTCAACCGACGCCGAAAGGGAGGTCGGCTTTGGCCAGGAAATCCGCCTGCCCGTTTACATATGCGCCGCAAACTGAGAGTTTCGCCCGATGATAGAGCTCATTCGCACCAACGACGCCGTCATCATCTCCTTTGTCGAATCGCTGATGCGCGATGCCGGCATCGGCTGCTTCGTCGCCGACCAGAACATGAGCGTGCTCGACGGCTCGCTCGGCATCCTGCCGCGACGCGTCATGGTCGACGCCGACAAGGCCGACGCGGCACGGCGCATCCTGACGGATGCCGGCATCGCCAACGAAATCCGCGGAAAATAATGCCCGCCGCACCGGCCACCCTTGCCCCGGACACGCCGGCCCACACGGTCGATGCTTTCCATCGCGGCCGGTTCTGGCTCGTGCAGCCCAAGCAGGGAGGGCATCGCGCCGGCATGGATGCGATGATGCTCGCGGCGTCCGTGCCATCCTCTTTTGGCGGACGTCTCGCCGATTTCGGAGCCGGCGCCGGGGCCGCGAGCCTGGCGGTGCTGTCGCGCTGCCCGGCGGCCGTGGCCGTGCTTGTCGAACGCGCGCCGGAAATGGCAGCCTTCGCCGCGGCCACCCTTGCCCATCCCGGCAATGCCCATCTCAGCGATCGTGCCTCCGTGCTGGTCGCTGATGTCACCGTATCGGGCCGAGCCCGGGCGGCGGCCGGCCTCGCCGACAATGACTTCGACTTCGTCATCATGAACCCGCCTTTCAACGCCGCACGGGACCGCGCCACGCCAGATCGCCTGAGAAAGGAAGCGCATGTCATGGAGGACGGGCTGTTCGAGAGCTGGATCCGCAGCGCGGCGGCGGTGGTCAGGCCGCGCGGCGGGCTTGCCGTGATCGCCCGGCCGGATCAGTTCGGCTCGATTCTCGATGCGCTCGCCGGGCGCTTCGGCGACGCCGAGATGCTCGCCGTCCACCCACGCCCCGACGCGGCGGCGATCCGCATCGTGGTGCGGGCAGCGCTCGGGGCGCGGGGGAAACTCGCCATCCGCCCTCCCCTGATGCTTCACGCGCAATCGGGCCGCGGTCCTGATGAACGCAGCGAAATGATCACCAACGGCCTCGCCTCGTTGTTCGGAGACTGAGCTATTCTGCCCCGCCACATTGCCGTTGGCCCGGGAATCCCTACATGCCAGCAACCCATCGACCGGAGACCGCGCCCACGTGAAACGACTTTTCAACCGCCTGCTGCCGAAATCCTGGCGCTCCACGGTCGTCACCATTCCGGTCATCCGGCTGCACGGCACGATCATGTCGGGCGGTCAGTTCCGGCAGAACCTGTCGCTTGCCTCCACCGCCGGCCTCATCGAAAAGGCGTTTTCCTACGATGCGCCGGCGGTCGCCATCTCGATCAATTCGCCCGGCGGCTCGCCGGTGCAGTCGCGGCTGATCTTCAAGCGCATCCGCGACCTGGCGACCGAGAAGGACAAAAAGGTGCTGGTTTTCGTCGAGGATGTCGCGGCATCGGGCGGCTACATGATCGCGGTCGCCGGCGACGAGATCTTCGCCGATCCGTCCTCGATCGTCGGTTCGATCGGCGTGGTCTCGGCCTCATTCGGCTTTCCGGAGCTGATGAAGAAGATCGGTGTCGAGCGCCGCGTCCACACCGCCGGCCAGAACAAGGCTGTGCTCGATCCGTTCAAGCCGGAGAAGAAGGAAGACGTCGAGCGCCTGAAGGCGCTGCAGCTCGAGGTGCACGGCACCTTCATCGACCTCGTCAAGGAGAGGCGCGGCACGAAGCTGAAGGACGATCCGGACCTGTTCACCGGCCTGTTCTGGACTGGCATGAAGGGCCTCGAACTCGGCCTCGTCGACGCGCTCGGCGACATGCGCACGGTGCTGAAAACCCGTTTCGGAGCGAAAACCCAGCTCAGGCTGATCACGACGCCGCGCGGTTTCCTCAGCCGCTTCGGCCTGTTCGGCTCAAGCAAGGGCTTTTCGGCGCCCGATATCGCGGCCGCAGCCGCCAGCGGCGTCATCGATGCGGCGGAAGAGCGCGCGTTGTGGGCACGGTTCGGGCTTTGAAAACCCGGCAAAACCGTCTAGCATAACCGCTTGAAGTCTCATGCATGTCGTTTTCCCAAAACCGGATCCACTTTTGGGCGACATGTATCAACCGACCCGACCGGCCGCCTTCGCCGGCCCAGCGTGGGAGGAGTTTTGGCATGCCGCAGATTATTTTCTTCACCGTCGTTGGCGTCGCCGCCTATTTCGGCTACCGCACCTTCATCCGCGAAGCCGAGCGCGTGACCGCCAAGGTGCGGCGTACCGAAAAGCAGGCTGCCAACGGCGCGATGGGTACGCTTGTCAAGGATCCCAAGACCGGTGAATACCGGCTGGCCAAGGACTGACCATCATCCCGCATACGACTGACGCCGTGGACACCGACATCGGGTCGCGTACCTGGCACGCGCATGCCAAGATCAATCTGGCGCTGCATGTCACCGGCAGGCGCCCCGACGGTTATCACCTGATCGAAAGCCTGGCGGTGTTCACGCGTTTTGGCGACAGGGTCGAGATCGCGCTCGCCGACAGCGATGATTTTGCCGTGTCCGGCCGTTATGCGCCGGCCGTTCCTCTCGACGCCAGCAATCTGGTGCTCAAGGCTCGCGATGCCCTGCGAAGGGAAGCCGGATCCAAGAGAACCCCGCCGGTCGCCATCCGGCTTGAAAAGAACCTGCCGGTTGCCTCCGGCGTCGGTGGCGGCTCGAGCGACGCGGCGGCCGTGCTGCGCGGGCTGGCAGAGACATGGGGCCTGGATATCGATGCCACCGAGCTGGCGCGGATCGGCCTTTCGCTTGGTGCGGATGTGCCGATGTGCCTGGCGGCCAAGCCGCTGGTCGCGCGCGGTATTGGTGACGAGTTGACGATGGTGCCGGATTTTTCGGCGCTCGGGCTGGTGCTGGTCAATCCGGGCACCGCCCTTTCGACCGCCGAGGTCTTCGCAGCGCTTTCCCGCCGCGACAACGAGCCACTGCCGCCGCTGCCGCGCAGCATCGATTTCCATAGCCTGCGCAACTGGCTGGAGATCACCCGCAATGATCTTGAGCCTGCAGCGCTGACGATGCAGCCCGCCATCGGCAGAGCGCTTTCCTGGCTCAACAAGGCTGGATCGGGATTCTCGCGGATGTCCGGGTCCGGCGCGACATGCTTCGGCCTGTTCGAGACCGGCAATGTTGCCAAACGCGCCGCTGCCGACATCCGCAGCCGCCAGCCCGACTGGTTCGTCGCCGCGACGCGCAGCATGACATCGGAGGCCGATTGAGATGGCCAGGATTGACGAGAGCCGGCCTTTCATCCCGATCCGCATAGCGGTGCTGACCGTGTCCGACACACGCAGGCTTGCCGACGACAAATCCGGCCAGACGCTGGCCGACCGCATCACTGAAACCGGTCACATCCTGGCCGCCCGCGATATCGTCACCGATGACCGCGAGAAAATCCGCGACAAGGTGCTCGGCTGGTCGAAGGACCCGGCGATCGATGTCGTGATCACCACTGGCGGCACCGGCTTCACCGGCCGCGACGTGACGCCGGAAGCGCTGGAGCCGATCTTCGAAAAGCGCATGGACGGCTTTTCGGAAGTGTTCCACCGCATCTCCTACGACAAGATCGGTACCTCGACGATCCAGAGCCGGGCGACCGGTGGCGTCGTCAACGCCACCTTCGTCTTCGTGCTGCCGGGCTCGCCCGGCGCCTGCAGGGACGCCTGGGACGGCATCCTCAAGGCGCAGCTCGACTACCGGCATATGCCCTGCAACTTCGTCGAGATCATGCCGCGCCTGGACGAGCACCAGCGGCGCGGAAAATCGGCTCCGTAAAAGCCAAGGCAAAGCGCCGGTTCCACGCCGTATTTGCAAGGCAGAACAATACCGGCGCCTTCGAAACCCCATTCAAACCGAACCCCGGGGAAAGTACCCTGCGTGAAGGCGATCATCGCCGTCACGACAAGGCAGGTACGATGAATGTGCATACTGGCGGATGCCATTGCGGCAACGTTCGCCTTGGATTTTCAACCGGGCTCGACCCGTCGCAAGTCGAAGTTCGCGCCTGCCAGTGCTCGTTCTGCGTCAAGCATGGTTCGCGCGCCGTCGCCGATCCGGCCGGCAGATTGACCATCTCGGTCAAGGACAGAACGCAATTGCGGACATATCGGTTTGGGCTGAGGACGGCCGACTATTTGATCTGCCGGGAGTGCGGCGTCTATGTCGCTGCAATCGCCGGGGATGATGACGACGCCAGGGCGATCGTCATCATCAACGCCCTGGACGACCGAGAGCGGTTCAATCAGGAACCGGTGTCCGTCGACTTCGATGCCGAAAGCAGAGAGCAGCGCCAGGCCAGACGCCGCGCTCGCTGGATGCCTGTCCTAATGAGCTTCGGAAATTCCCTTCAGCGGATGACCGGCTCGCCATGAAAGCGTCGGCGTGACGGCGGCGACACGCCGAAGCCGACTTCCATCATCAGGCGCGGCGTGCGCGCCGGCACTGTGCCCATGTGGAAGCCGAACGGGTCCTCGACGAAGCCGAGGCCGGCGTCGCCGGTCAGCGTCACCGGGCTCTGCTCGCCATAGACATCCAGAACCTCTTGCGCAGGATGGCCGACCAGCAGGGTGAGCTGGTGCTTGAGGCTGCGGCGCTTGTGGCTGCCCCGGACATAGACATGCGGACCGGTGTCGGCGTCGACCGGCTTGAGATAGAAGAAGAATTTCAGCATGCGCCAGTCATCGAGGTCGAAATGATACTTGCCGAGCGAGGCAAGGTTCTTGTCGGCGTCCGAAGCTGCACCGGTCGGAAAACTCCACCAGACGCGCGTCGTGATCAGTTTCGCCTGGCCGCCGAGATAGTGCGCTGCGATGTCGAGAAGCAGCGGATCGCGCTGGATGGCGAGTGCCGCCCGGCAGTCGAGGATGCGCTCGAAAAAATGCCCGCTGAGCAGCGAGCGGCCAAAGCGCTTCTCGGCCTCGGCATGTTCACCCGGCATGAATTCGAGACGGCGGTCGAAATTGCCGAAGCAAGGCGTGCGCCGGGCGAAATCCGAGATCTCTTCGTGGATCGCCGGCGGCAGGACCAGGCCTGAAAACAGCCCGTCGGAACGCAGCGCTTCGACCACTGCTTGGCGGTCGACGCCGGCAAACATCGTGTCCCCCGCATTGTCGGCCGGGCGGGCTCGTCTTGCGCCGAGCCAATGCATCCGGCGCCCAGGCATTGTGCGCGCCAGCACGAACATCGGCAGCCAGGCGGGGTTTTCGCGCAGGTCCGTCAGATAGGTCGGAATGCGCACGGCGATGCGCCGCAGCAGGCTGCCGTTGCGCGCAATAGCCTCGAGACTGGCCGTGCCGGATTTGTCGGGGGTTGAAAGGTTCATTGGGTCCTCGGCTATGAGGGCGACACCGATGCCGCATCGGGTGCTCACCACTCGGCATGACCCAAACCCAATTCACCCGCCTACGGGAAGCTAACCCCCCGTCAGATTTTGTGCAATGCACAATGGACAGAGCAGCTGCAAAAAAATCACGTCGGCGAGCGGTGCTCTTGCCTCGGCGGCGCCACCCAGATTTCGGCGTCGAGACGCTTTGTCGCAAGGCCGCGTGCGATGGCCTCGGCGCTTCCGCCACTCTTGGCCGCTGCCGCGGCCTGATGCTTGCGAATCACCAACCCGTCGGCCAAGGCGCGGTTTCCCGAAAAGATCCGGGCCAGGAACGGTGTCCGGCTGCCGCGCGCCCGCGAGAACCGCGCCGCCATGGTCTGCCTCGCCGTGTGGGCAACAACCGCGTCGATCCAGCCTTCCACCAGCCGCGCGCCCGGCTCCAGAAGCAGCAGCCAGTCGCCCTTGGCCTGGCGGATGCCGACAGCGATACCGCCGGTCACGTACTGACAGCCGGCATGCTCGGCAACTCGATGCGTCTGGTCGGTGGAACCCGTGTCACAGACGATGACGTCACGCACCACGCCCTCGACCGCGCCGCCAATCAGCGAGCCGAGCGTACGGGCTAGGCCCTCCTCGTCATTGCGGGTCTCGATCAGAACACTGAGCATCATTAGCCGAATAGCGGAAAGCCGAACGCAGCGCCAGTTTTTGCAATGCACCCCAAAAAGTTCTTGCTTTGTTCTCATCGACTAAATAGGAATAATTTCATGAACAGAACGATTCGACACAACATGGACAGTCCTTGGGAGCGGGCGAAGATGGAACAGATCGTGCGCGCCGACATTGCAGCTTTCGGGGCAGGAAGAGCCGAGATGGCCAATGCGATGATCGAGCAGAGTGGCATGCGTGTCCGTCCGGACCGCAATCGCGGCAGGTCGGCGGGCATCAATCCGTCCGGCCGGTTCGAGCCGGTCAGCCGGCATGTCTTCGATGATGGCTGGAATTCGCTGGAGGAACTGCCGCCCTTCAAGACCGAAGTGCAGGTCGAGAAGCCGCGCACCATCATCACCCGCAACGAATCGCCGGACATCTCCTTCGACCGTTCGATCAACCCCTATCGCGGCTGCGAGCATGGCTGTGTCTACTGCTTCGCGCGGCCGACACACAGTTTCATGGGCCTGTCGCCGGGTCTCGATTTCGAATCGAAGCTGTTCGCCAAGCCGGATGCGGCGCGCTTGCTCGACAAGGAGTTGTCGAAGGATGGCTACCAGCCGCGCACCATCGCCATCGGCACCAACACCGATCCCTACCAGCCGATCGAGAAACAATACCGGATCATGCGCGAGATCCTCGAAGTGCTGGAAGCGCGCGGCCATCCGGTCGGCATCGTCACCAAGTCCGCTTTGGTGACGCGCGACATCGATATCCTGTCGCGCATGGCCGAGCGCGGGCTGGCCAAGGTGGCGCTGTCGGTGACGACGCTCGATCGCATGCTGGCCAGGACGATGGAGCCCCGTGCCTCGACGCCGACCAAGCGGCTGGAAGCCATCCGACAGCTTTCGGATGCCGGCATTCCGGCTTCGGTCATGGTCGCGCCGATCATTCCCGGCCTGACCGACCAGGAGATGGAACGCATTCTGGATTCGGCGCGCGCCGCCGGCGCACGCGAGGCGGGTTATGTCATACTTCGCCTGCCGCTGGAGGTCAGTCCCATCTTCAAGGACTGGCTGCTGCGCCACTATCCCGACCGCTACCGTCACGTGATTTCGCTGATCCGCTCGATGCGCGACGGCAAGGACTACGATTCGGAATGGGGCAAGCGCATGAAGGGCGCCGGTCCCTACGCCTGGCAGATCGGCCGGCGCTTCGAGATCACCGCCAAGCGGCTCGGCCTCAACGTCGAGCGGCGCACGCTTCGGACCGACCAGTTCGTTGCCGCCGGAAAAGACCAGGTGCAACTGACGCTGCTTTGAAATTGCAGTTTCCTGCGGCGGTTTGATCTGGCGCAGCACGAGAATCCCGTCCGGCCTGCCCCGGCCTGCAGACGGTGCCCTCCCGGTCCGGCGCCCCACCCGACCCGGAGGGACTTGCGGAGAATCGGAGCCGATGCGAACCTCGCCGCAACATGGCTCGCGCGCGTTCCGATTCTCCGCTTCTCTTTGAGATCATCGAGAAACCCGACTTCTCCTTCGAGACGAAGGCGATGGCCGACGGTCTGTGGCCGGTGGCGGGAATGGACGAGGCCGGACGTGGTCCCCTGGCCGGGCCGGTGGTCGCCGCCGCAGTGGTGCTCGACCCCGCCAACATTCCGGATGGGCTCGACGATTCCAAACGCCTTAGCCACCTGCAACGCGAAGCGCTGTTCGTGCGAATTCTCGGCTCTGCACTGGGTGTGTCGATGGCATCCATAAGTGCCGAGGGGATCGACGGCAGCAACATCCTCAAGGCCAGCCTTGAGGCGATGCGCCGTGCGGTGATCGGCTTGTCGGTTCAGCCGAAGCTCGCGCTGGCCGACGGGCGCGACGTGCCGCCGGGGCTGCCTTGCGCCGGCCGCGCGCTGATCAAAGGCGACCAGCGCTCGCAATCGATCGCCGCCGCGTCGATCGTCGCCAAGGTGATGCGCGACCGCATGATGTGCGGCTGCGGCAACCATCACGACCGCTACGGCTTCGAGGTCCACATGGGCTACGCCACGGCCCGCCATCGCACGGCAATCGAGGTGCATGGTCCAGTGGCGCGACTGCACCGCGTGTCCTTCGCGCCGTTCAGGCTTGGCGGGACGGAAGTGGCGGAAGAAGAGAGCCTTGCCGGCCTGGATTGATCGGATGGTTTGCCCGCAACAAAAAAGCCGCCAGGTTTCCCGGGCGGCTTCGATACTTTGCTCGGGATAAGAGAGCTCAGTTGAGCTTGGACTTCACATCCACCAGCGATGCCTTGAACAGGTCAGCACCCGCCTTGGCGTCGATCTTGCCGGCGAGCAGCGTGCGCGCGGCCTCGACGGCGATGTCGACGGCGCTGGCGCGGACTTCGCTGATGGCGTCACGTTCGGCTTGGCCGATCTTCTGTTCGGCAAGCGCGGTGCGCCTGGTAACATAGTCCTCGGTCTTCTTGTGCGCATCGGCGGCAAGCATGTCGGCCTCGCGCTTGGCAGCGGCGACGATGTCGGCGGCCTCCTGCTCGGCTTCCTTGCGCTTCTTCTGATACTGGCCGAGCAATTGCTGGGCCTCCTCGCGCAGCCGGCGCGCTTCATCCAGTTCATTGCTGATCCTGTCGGCGCGGGCATCGAGTGCCTTGGCTATCATGCCCGGCACCTTGATGTAGACGGCAACACCGAGGAAGATGAAGAGGGCTATCGTGGCCCAGAGCGTCGCGAGAGATGTGTAATCCATGATGCGCTCCTCACCGGGCCACGGATTTGACCGCGGCCGCGATCTCGGCCTTGCTGGCCTTGCCGCCAACCAGTGCCTCGACGATTGCCGAAGCGGTGTCCTCGGCGATGCTGCCGACTTCCTTCATGGCATTGGCCTTGATGGAAGAAATGCGGGCTTCGGCCTCGCCAAGCTTCTCGTCGAGGGCTGCCTCGATCTTCTTGCGTACGGTCTCGGCCTCGGCCTTGGCCGCATCGTTGGCCTGCTGGCCGATCGCGTTGGCCTTGGTCTTGGCTTCCGCCAGTTCCTGCTCGTAGGCAGCAACAGCGGCGTCGGCCTCGCCCTTCAACTTGGCTGCCTGATCGAGGTCCTGCGTGATGCGATCGTTGCGGACATCGATGATGCCCCCGACGCGCGGCATCACAACCCGCTTCAGGAAGAGGTAGAACAGCCCGAAAGTGATCGCCAGCCACAGAAGCTGCGACGGGAATGTCGCCGGATCGAATGGCGGAAACGTGCCGTGCGCTTCGGCAGGCACGCTCGTGCCGGAATGCGTGTCGCCTTCCGTCGCAGCGTGGCTGGTGTCGGCTGCAGGTGCGGACTCTTGCGCGAAGGCAGATGTCACGAACATGGACTATCCCCGAAATTCAGGCCTGCCGCTTGCGCGGCCGGCCTGTCCAATCTTCCCAATGCTCAGCCGAACAGGGCCAGAAGCGCGATGAGAAGCGAGAAGATGCCCAGAGCTTCGGTCACGGCGAAGCCGAAGATCAGACGGCCGAACTGGCCATCAGCGGCCGACGGGTTGCGCAGCGCGCCCGCCAGATAGCTGCCGAAGATGTTGCCGAGGCCAATGCCCGCGCCACCCATGCCCAGGCAAGCGATGCCGGCGCCGATGTACTTTGCTGCTTCTGCGTCCATTTGTTCAACTCCTTTGGATCTAAAATTCCGTTGCGATTCCATCCGGCGCCAATGCCGGAAACTCTTGATCGGTATCAGTGCCCGGGATGCAGGGCGTCGTTGAGGTACATGCAGGTCAACACCGCAAAGACGTAGGCCTGCAGGAAGGCGACCAGCAGTTCAAGCGCCGTCAACGCCACCGCCATTGCCAGCGGCAGGATCGAACCGGCCACGCCGACCGCGCCGAGCGCGCTCAGGCTGACGACGAACCCCGAGAACACCTTCAGCGTGATGTGGCCGGCGAGCATGTTGGCGAACAGACGAACCGAGAGGCTGACCGGGCGCGACACGAAGGAGATCACCTCGATCAGCACCACCAGCGGCAGCAGGAACACCGGCACGCCATGCGGCACGAACAGCTTGAGGAAGCCCAGACCGTGCTTCATGAAGCCGTAGACGACCACGGTTCCGATCACCAGGGCGGCAAGGCCGAAGGTGACGATGATGTGGCTGGTGACGGTGAAGAAATACGGGAACAGGCCAAGAAGATTGGCAACCAGCACGAACATGAACAGCGAGAACACGAACGGGAAGAACTTCATGCCTTGGGTGCCAGCGGCATCGCGCAACATGTTGCCGACGAATTCGTAGGCCATCTCGGAGACCGACTGGAGCCGGCCGGGAACCAGGCTGCGGCTCGACGTCGTGAGAAACAGGAATGCGGCGGCAACGACCACGGTCGCGACCATGAACAGCGCCGAATTGGTGAAAGACAAGTCGTAGCCGCCGATCTCGATCGGTATCAGCTTGTTGATATGGAACTGGTGGATCGGATCGACCTTGTCAGCTGCCACGTTCAAACCCCGTCAATGCCGCGTACGGCCTCGTTACCATTACCGCACATGAAAGCGCGGTCATTTCTTGTCGTCTTGGTCGGGGCGCGATTTATCGCCCTGTCCGAATTCTGCCACAACGCCCGCGGAACGCATGACATTGAGCACGCCGGCGCCAAAACCAAGCAGCAGAAACACGATCAGACCCCATGGCGATGTCCCCGCCAGACGGTCGATGATCCAGCCGATGCCGGCCCCCACCACCACTCCGGCGATGAACTCGCTGGAGAGTTTGAGCGCCTGGCCATAACCGGCCACACTGCCCGCTTTCGCGTCGTCTTTCCCCTCGAGCCGGTCCGGCCGCCTTGTCGCAAGAGATGCTCCAAGTTCACGCCGGCGGCGCTCAAGATCGTCGTCGCGGATGTCGGCTTCATGCTGCTTGCCGCGGCCGGTTTCTCCGGTTCCGTCTGGCCTGTTTTTATCGGCCATCGCAACCCCCCTGCCCGGTCAGACCGTCACCGTCCGTCCGCTTCTAAAGTCGCCGGCAACATAGTTAGAGGGTTTGCGCCAGTCAAGCCACGGGCGGAAGTTCATTGTCATGTATTTTAGGCAACAAAATCAATTGTTTATAAAGGTGCGACATCGTGCCCGCCACGATGACGCGGATGCGTTGCACGAATCCCCCCGGCAATGGCTCTTTGATCGACTGCATGCGGCGCGAGAAGATCAGCAATCGTTCGGCGCTCAGCTCCAGCCGCCGCCATAGGTCCGGTAGAAGATATGCAGGCCGATCTTGGTCATCTTCTGCATCGTGCGCGCCCAGCCGGGATGGACATATTGGGCGTAGTAGTGGGTCGACGAGCCGACCTCGGGGATGAAGATCTTGCCGGCGGTGACGGCCATGGCGATATCCTGCGCGGTCTTGTAGGCGGCAGGACTATCGATGCGCTTCCTCCTGCCATCGCAGGCGAAAGAGAACTGGCAACGGTTGAACCAGCTGTCGTTCTGGTAGACGACGCCGCAGATCGAATTCGGATAGGCCGGGTTGCGGACGCGATTGAGGATGACCTGGGCGACGGCGGCCTGACCGCGCACGGATTCGCTCATGGCCTCGAAATAGATACCGTTGGCAAGGCATGCCTGCTCCTTGTTGGAGAAGACACTCGCAGGCAGCGGATTCTGGATCCACGAGTGATCGCCCTTGGCCATCGGCGGGATGAAGCGGCCGTCATTGGGCTGCTCGTCCTGAAGCAGGGCTTCGAAGGGTGACGCCTTGGCATAGTCGGGCTCGGCCTGCGCGTAGGCGGTCGCCAGTACGTCCGGATGGTCGTTGTTGACCAGCGCGGCAAGCATGGCCGGCACGCCGGGATCCGGCTTCTTGTCCTCGCGCGCATGGAATGCCGCGGCGATCTGGATTTCCTTGCCTTTGATCTGCGGCTTGGCGAAGGCCATCTTCAGGCCGCTGTCCATGCTGGGCCGCAGCAAGGAGGAGGTGCGCTCGAAGATCGAGCCGGCATTGAAGTTCTTCGGTGGCGCCACGGGAGACATCTGGACGATGCGGCCCTTCTTGTCGGCGCGCACGACACGATCCTCGTCGGGCGTGCCGCTGACCTTGCCGCCCTTGCCACGAAACGACACGTTGCCGATACCGGCCAGATGGACACCCGATCCGGAAATGGAGCCGGTGACGTCGGAATCGACGAACGGCATCTCGGCCGCATGGGTCGAGCCGGCGACGGATTTCTCGACATAGGAATTCCAGCGGGTGTTTGGCGCTTCGAGGCCGGAGACAAGGCTCGTCATGTCCTGGTAGGCAACGATGGTCGGAAAGCCGATCCAGATTCCGAGACCGATTACGAACGGAGGCAGAAAGCCACGTTTTCTCTCACCGGCGGCGGCAAAAAGCCGCTTCAACACACGTCGATGCACGGAACTCTCTCCAGGAACGCGACTGACCCCACTGGAGAGCAAAATGATGCATTAACCTTGATGGGACGTTAACGGGTTCGATCGGGTTTTCTCAGTCGGCTCAAGGTCGTGGTTCCGAAGTCGGGCGGTTTTGCGGCCGGCCTGTGAATTCAGGCCGGCCGCAGGAAGAGCGGCCGGGCGATCAGCGCACAGACGGCGGCCGACAGCCAGACGCCCGTCCATGATCCAACGACCAGAAGCCCGGGGATGGCGATCGGCACCAGGAAGAAGGCGACAAAGACAAAGCTGTTGCCGAGGCCGAGCGCCGTCCCGGCATTGCTGGCGCCGGCAAGCGTGGCAAGCTCGGTGTAGGCAACGCCGTGCCATGCCGAGACACAGATGCCGGCGACGATCAAGGCGGCAACGATCGTTGCCGCGAGCACCGGCTGCCAGCCAGGAATGGTGGCCGCGACAAACACAAGCAGCGTGAGGGTGGCGAAAGCGGCCGCGCTCAGCATGCTGAAAAGGCGCAGGAACGCGCGGCGGTTGCCGTGACGGTCGGTGAAGCGGCCGCTCCAGACGCGCATGACCATGGCGCCGACCTGCACGGCTGCCAGGCTGGCGCTGATCACCGCCGTTCCCATGCCGCCGAAATCATGCAGGAAGACGGAGGCGAAGGTGAGCACCGCCACTTGCGGGACGCAGAGCAGGCCGATGGCCATTGCAATGCGCCAGACGTCGGGGTTGCGCAGCGGTGTCAGGCCAGCCGACACCATCGCGTCGCTGGCGGACGTCGCGTCTTCGCCGATTGGCGGCTGGCGCAACCAGCGCCAGGCGAAAAGCGCCGTGACGGCGGAGAATGTGGCCAGCAGGCCATAGACCGAGGCAAAACCATGCGTCGAGGCGAGCGACGGCAGGACAAGGGCGCCGAGCCCGCCGCCGAGTGGCACTGCAGTCTGCCTGATGCTCATGGCGAAGCCGCGCTCGCCTTCACGGAACCAGGCCATGATGGCGCGGCCGCTCGAGCCGTTGACGCTGCCGCCGAGCAGACCGGTGACAAGCAATACGGCGGCCAGAAGCGCAACTCCGGGAAGGTGTGCCGGCGACGGCACGACCAGGAATGCCATGAGAAACAGCCATGCCGCGGTGGCGCCGAGCCCGGTGAGCAGCACGCGGCGATCGCCCCAGCGATCGGTGAGCAATCCCCATGGCAGCTCACTCAGCGCCACACCCAGGCCGAGGAGACCGAGGACCAGCCCGAGCTGGCCGTTGCCGAGCTGATAGCCGGAGCGCAAGAAGACCGCCGTCGCCGGAATGCCGGAGAAAGTCGCGGAGAAACTGGCATTGGCGGCAACGCCGATGCCCAGCACCTTCCAGCGATGATTGGAGCGGACTGTCGCGGCACCGGCGGCTGCTCTCGCCTGCTGCCGAGGCCTGCCCTGGTTGCATTCCAAATCCGTAGCGACGAGCGACATGGCTGAATTTCCCTTGATGGTCCACTGCATCCGGACCTTGACGCTCCGTTTTTACCGCCATAGCTTCATGCCGAATATCGGGAAGTATTTGACTGTTTGTCCCGAAAATCAGGATTATTGCCATGCGACGCGTAACATTCGACCTCGACGTTCTCCGCAGCTTCGTCACCGGCATGGAACTGGGCAGCTTCGCCAAGGCCGCCGACCGGCTTGGCCGGTCGACGTCGGCGGTCAGCGCGCAGTTGAAGAAACTTGAGGAGCAGGCGGCGACGCCGATCTTCCGCAAGTCGGGACGTGGCCTCGCCTTGACCGAAGCCGGCGAGACCATGCTCGGCTATGCGCGCCGTCTGATCGAACTCAATGACGAAGCGGCATCCGCGATCCATGACGTCGAGTTGGAAGGTTGGGTACGGCTTGGGCTGCAGGAGGATTTCGGCGAGGCGGTGCTGCCTGACGTGCTCGGCCGCTTCGACCGCGCCCATCCCAAGGTCAAGATCGAAGCCAGGATCGCACGCAGCTACGACCTCGCCGAAAGGATCATGTCAGGCAACCTCGACATCGCTCTCGCCTGGCACAGCGGCGAGACGCTGCCTTACAGCGAGCATGTCGCCGACGTGCAGATGCGCTGGATCGGCCCGGCAAAGCGCATCGAGACCAGCCTGCGCGACGGTGAGCCACTGCCGCTGGTGGCGCTCGAAGCACCCTGCCTTTTGCGCACGGTGGCAACCGAAACGCTCGACCGCGCCGGCCTGTCGTGGCGGATGGCCTTTTCCAGCCCGAGCCTCGGCGGCATCTGGGCAGCCGTCGCGGCGGGACTGGGGCTGACGATCCGCACCGACATCGGCCTGCCGGCCAGTGTCAGCGCGATGACACCTGAGATCGCCGGGTTGCCGAAGCTGCCCAAAATGGCGTTATTCCTGCATCGCAAGGACGCCGAGCCCGAGCCGGTGGTAGCCCGCCTTGCCGACATATTGCTTCAGGCGGCACGGCAGGCGCTGCCCGAAAATGGGCGGGCCAACGACCACGGTTTGCGCAGCGTAGCGTGATCATGGCGCCGGACCGGCGCTGCGGCTCAGCTGCGCTTCTTGGCCCTGCCGGCGAACGGATTGTCGGAGGTGCGCAGCGCAATGCGGATCGGCACGCCGGGAATGTCGAAAGCCTCGCGCAGGCTGTTGGAGAGATAGCGGACATAGGATTGCGGCATCGCATCCGGCCGCGAGCACTGGACGACGAAGCCCGGTGGCCGCGTCTTGGCCTGGGTGACGTATTTGACCTTCAGCCGGCGGCCGGCGACGGCAGGCGGCGGATGATGCGCCAGTATGCTCTCCAGCCAGCGGTTGAGCTTGCCGGTCGAGACGCGGCTGTTCCACACCTTGTGGGTCCTCAGCACCGCATCCATCAGCTTGTCGAGGCCGCGCCCGGTTTCGGCCGAGACAGGCACGGCCTGGATGCCGCGCACCTGCGGCAGCAGCCGCTCGGTCTTCTCGCGCAACTCCGCCAGAAGCTCCTGCGGGTGGTCGATCACGTCCCATTTGTTGAAGGCGATCACCGGCGCCCTGCCCTCGCGGATGATCAGGTCGGCGATCTGCAGATCCTGCTTCTCGAAGGGAATGGTGGCGTCGAGCACGATGATGACGATCTCGGCGAAGCGGATGGCGCGCAAGCCATCCTGCACCGACATCACTTCCAGCTTTTCATGGATCCTGGCCTTGCGGCGCATGCCGGCCGTGTCGAACAGCTTCAGGCGGCGGCCATGCCAGTCCCAGTCGACCGAGATGGAATCACGGGTGATGCCGGCTTCCGGCCCGGTCAACAGCCGCTCCTCGCCGATCAGCGCGTTGATCAGCGTCGATTTGCCGGCATTCGGGCGGCCGACGACGGCGATGCGCATCGGCTTGGTGTCGTCATACCAATGCACATCTTCGGCATCCGGGTCGACGATGTCCTCGCCGATCAGCACCTCGCCGGCGGCGATCTCCTCACCGACACCATCCTCTTCTTCGCCGAAGGCACGTGCCTCGCCAAGCGCGCCAATCACAGCGTCGCGCAAATCGGGCATGCCCTGACCGTGTTCGGCAGACACCGGGATCGGCTCGCCAAGACCGAGTTCCCAGGCCTCCAGCATGCCGCCCTGGGCGCCCTTCGCCTCGGCCTTGTTGGCGACCAGCACCACCGGCTTGCCGGACTTGCGCACGATCTCGGCGAACGTCTTGTCGTCGGGCATCAGGCCGGATTTGGCATCGACCGTGAAGAAGATCAGGTCGGCCTCGCGGATCGCGATCTCGGTCTGCGCGCGCATGCGCCCGGGCAAGGTCGAGGCGGCGGCATCCTCGAAGCCGGCGGTGTCAATGACGTCGAAATGCAGGTCGTACAGCTTGGCGGCATGGACGCGGCGATCACGGGTGACGCCCGGCGTGTCATCGACAAGCGCCAGCTTCCTTCCCACCAGCCGATTGAAAAGAGTCGATTTGCCGACGTTAGGTCTGCCGATGATGGCGACTTTGAATGTCACGACGCACTGCCCGACCCGCGGATCAGCTCGGACATCAAGGTTGCCCGCTCACGGGTGTTGCGCGGGGCGCCGTCATCGGCGGCGATCTGGTCGAACAGCTTCAGCGCATCCTGGGTCTTGCCTTCCTTCCAGGCGGAAAGACCGAGCGCCTCGCGCGCCGTGTGGCGCAACGTGTTGGTATCGGATGTAAGCGCCTCGACACGGCTGGAGACGTCAGCGAAGGAGCCATTGTCGACAAGCAGCAGGGCTGCCCTGAGGCGCGCCATGTCGCGAATGCCCGAGGGAATGGCCGTGTCGGCGGCGACATCGTCGAAATCCTTGACCGCGGCGGTAACGTCGCCCTTGTTGGCCTTGACGGTCGCGCCGCGCATGCGGGCGAGCAGCGGATAGGCGCCGTAGCCGTCCTTCTCCAACTGGTCGAGGGCGGTCAGCGCTTCGTCGTTCTTGCCGTCATTGGCGAGCTTCAGCGCCTGCGAGAATGCATCGCCCGAGCGGTTGGCGCGCGTCTCGTCCCAATAGCGATAACCGACGAAGGCGGCGGTGCCGAGCACCACGAGGATCGCGAGGACAAGCAAAGCGGGACCGAAACGGTCCCACAGCTTCTGCGCCTGTTCGCGACGCATCTCGTCGTTGACTTCACGGATAAAACTGTCGTCGGACATCAATCAAAACCATTCCTGCCCTCTCGGGCCGTTGTCAGCCCGCGTTTTAGCGAAATTTTGTCGGCATGGAAGGGGTTCAACCGGAAAATCGCCTATTCCCGAGGCTGGTTGCCAAAAAGGCCAATCGCACCTACGCCACATTTGAGCGATAGCCGGCTTCCAGACATTCCCTGAGTGCAGATCAGATAGCCGATGTACCGTCCGTTTCGCGTTGTTGTGTTTTCCATCGCCTCGCTCGCCACTGCGGGTGGGGCTTTGGCCGATCCGCCCTCGCCGCCAGCGCCGGCAAAGCCCAGGCAGGTCATCATCATCTCGTTCGACAGCGCCCGCGACATTTCGCAGTGGAAGCGCAGCCGGGCACTGGCGCAGCGCACCGGCGCGCATTTCACCTATTTTCTCTCCTGCGTCTTCCTGCTGTCGCCTGAGACGCGCAAGGAATATACGGCGCCCGGCAAAACGGCCGGCAAATCCAACATCGGCTTTGCCGCCTCCAAGCAGGAGGTGACCGAGCGGCTCGAGCAGATCGGACTTGCCGCCTCTGAAGGTCACGACATCGCCAGCCACGGCTGCGGCCATTTCGACGGCAAGGACTGGAGCAAGGCCGACTGGCTGAAGGAGTTCGGTTCGTTCGAGCACATTCTCGAAAACGCCTATGCGATCAACGGTATCGCGCCCGAGCCCAAGGGCTGGCGTGATTTCGCAAGGCATGCGGTTGTCGGCTTCCGCGCGCCTTACTTGTCGACAAGCAAGGCGCTTTACGAGGCGCTGCCGGCGGCTGGCTATCAATTCGATGCGAGCGGCGTCTCGCAGGGCCCTGCCCGGCCGGCGACCAGCCACGGCATCATGCACTTTTCGCTGCCGCAGATCCCGGAAGGACCGGAATCAAGGCCGGTGATCGCCATGGACTACAATCTCTATGTCAGACATTCCGGCGGATTCGAGCGGCCGAGCAAGGCGAACGAATTCGCGAACCGGACCTATGACGCCTTCCGCGCCGCCTTCGATGCGCAATATCAGGGCAAGCGCGTTCCGCTGGAACTCGGCTTCCACTTCGCGCTGATGAATGACGGCGCCTATTGGAACGCGCTGGAGCGTTTTGCCGGCGAGGTCTGCGTCAAGGCCGATGTCGAATGCATCAGTTTTCGCGATTATGTTTCGCGGCAGGACGCGGCCCAGAAGCAGGCTTCGGTCGGCGGCTGAGCCGCCAACCAGCTCGATTTCCAAAAACCTCGGTCTTTAGGCTGGGTCCTCGGCGCCCTGTCTTGCCAGATAGCGCTGGTCGATCTCGGGCAGCGGCTCGCCTTGCAGGGTCGCCTCGAAGGCGCGCAGGCGTTTGTGGACGGATTGCAGCTCGACGATGGTCGACCAGGAGGTGAGCAGAAACTGCAGCGAGCCCGTTACTTTGCCGAAGGCGTTCGAGATCTGGTTCAGCGCGCCGAAGGTGATCTTGTGCGCCACCAGCGACGGACCCAGGATCAGCAGCGCGAAAATGTTGTCGGCCTGCAGGTAGGTGTACCGGACAACGTTGAAATAGATGTAGTGGAAATAGAGCCTGAAATAATTGTGACGAACATTGGCGAACAGCTCGGCCGTGGTGGCTGGCTGAGCCCTGTCCGCATGATCTTCGCCGTACACCAGTTCCTTGCGGTAGGCGGCTTCGACACGCTGGTTGCGGAACTGCAGTCCTGGAAGTTTCATGCCGGCAATCATCACCGAGATCGTTCCGAACAGACACCAGGCCAGCGCTGCGACAACCAGTGGCTGGGGAATCGCGCCGATGATCGGCAGTTCGGTGATATGGGCCTGCAATTGAATCATGACGGGAAGGAAGGCGATCAGGGTCATGATCGACTGCACAAAACTGGAGCCCAGATCTTCCATGATCTGCGAGAACCGCATCGTGTCTTCCTGGATACGCTGCGAGGCGCCCTCGATATGGCGTAGCCTGCCCCAGTTCTCGACGAAATAATCGTTCATCGCCGTGCGCCAGCGGAAGATCCAGTGGCTGACGATGAAGGCATTGACCACCTGCACATTCATGCCGACCAGCGCGAGCCACGAAAAGTCGGCCAATCCGATATAAAACTCTCCGTTGGTCGACTTTCCAGTCCCCGACATCAGTCCTTGTACGTAGTCGAAGAAAGGCCCGTACCAGGCGTTGACGGCGACGCTGACCTGCACATTGAAATAGATGAAGAACAGGATGACCGCCGTCATCAGGATCGACCAGCGCTGCCAGGGGTGCGGCGAATACCAGCTCCAGAACGCATAGAAGACGGCGACGCAGAACACGAAATAGAGATAAAACCACAGGAAGGGCGGCGACCAGAGCACGGCGATACCGATGATCGGCGGCGCGCCAGCCGCGGCGGGCGGCAGTCCGAAAACCGCGCCCAGCTGTTCACCACCGAAAAACCAGAACAGGATTGCCGCAAGGCTCCAGATGGCGGCCGAAGAGAAAAACAACTTCGGCTGCGGGAAGAAGGATACGAACACTGTGGGGAATTCCTCGATCTATGCGCAAATCAGCTGATATCAGCGGGCATAAAGTCACACATTAGCTGGAAAGCAAATGCCTGCCCGATGCCCGGCATCGAGCAAACCCACAATCATGGCGATTTTGGCGCAGCCGACCATGTGACGGCGCCGGAAACGACCAGCATGGCAGCGGCGGTGATCGAGGCGAGGAAGAAATCACCTGACGCCTGTGCCAGCAGCCCGGCGGCGATCGGGCCGATGATCTGGCCAAGGCCGAAAGAGGCCGTCATCAAGGCAAAGATACGCCGAGGCGCCCTTGGCGCCTGTTGCCGCGCGGCCTGCAGGCCAAGCGCGGTTATGGCAATGAAGGTGCCGCCGAGCAGCAGGCCGCCAAGAACCGGCCCGGTGCGTCCGCCGACGGCCACACTGGCGGTGACGCCGACAACTTCGACGAAACATCCCAGCGCATAGGTGGCATGGAGCCCGATCCGTGCCGCGATCTTCTGCCACAGCCAGGTCGAGGGAAAGCCGGCAAGGCCGGCGACCATCCACACCATGGCCTCGAAGACGCGGCTGCCGCCGCCTTGCCGGACGATGGCGACCAGGAATGTCGCCGTCACCACATAGCCGAAGCCGAAGAGGCCATAGGCGATGATGATCTTCACGAGCGACCGGTCTTTCGGCAGGGCCGGCTCAGGGCCGGCTTGGCCATTGGCGAGCGGCCCCTCGTCCACCAGCAGCGCCACGACGACGAAACCGCAAGCCGAAATTGCCGCCGACCACAGCCAGCCCGCCGCCCAGCCGGCATGCTCGGTGACCAGCACCGCCATCATCGCCGCGGAGATCGCGATGCCGAGGCCAACACCGCCAAAATGCCACGCCTGCAGGTCGCTGCGGCCGGCTGCGTTTATATGACTGAAAACGATGCTGGCCATGAACACCATGACGAAGGCGCTGACCAGCCCGGCCAGAAAGCGGATGACGAGAAACGCGACCATGGTATCGGACAGTCCCATCAGGGCTGCCAGAACCGTGCTGGCGCCGAGACCGGCCAGCATCAACAGGCGCTCACGTCCATGCGCCCAGCCTCCGGCCGCGGCAAGCGCGCCGACGAGGTAGCCAAGATAGTTGGCGGAGGCGATCCATCCGGCATTGGCCGGCGACAGATGGAGTTCCTCCATCATGCCGGGCAGGATCGGGGTGTAGACGAAGCGGCCAATGCCCATGGCGACGGCCATGGCGATCATGCCGGCGAAGGCGAAACGCAGCGCTGTCGAGGTGGCGGATGTCATCGCAGCGCACAATAAATGCAGGGATCGCTGGAACAATCCGCCATCTGTTGGGCCAGCGCGGTTGCAGCACGCGGCGCTCGCTACGACTTTTCCTTACGCTCTAACGCGTAACTCCGCTCGGAGACCGCTTCGAAATTCGCTCTGGCGAGTCATATGGTGGTGGTTTCGAAACCGTAGCGCAGCGAACTTTGGTCCGTGAGCAACGAAAGCGCAGAAAACGCCATCCGATGGCCGCTAGAGTAGAATTTTCAAACAGGCTCTCAGCAGCGTCCGCCAAAACCGGCACGCAATGAGGCGGTCTCGTACACCGTCCGCTGCGCCGTCAACCTGAACGGCACATCACCCAATTCGCGCTCCGACATGGTGTTGAGCACGGGATGCGAAAGCGGATCGGTCAGCCATCTCTGCGTCTCGCTCTCCCGGCCTGGCTCATGCGGAGCATCCGTTGCGAACAGAACTTTCAGCGATGACAACATGCTCAGCATTTTCGGCTCCGCGGGTCTGTCTCCCCCGATAAAGTCTGCCGTTTCGATGTGTCTTTCAATTGAGATTTCGGCCGGGTCGGTTTAGAAAATCTGTATGGCTATGCTCAACCGAGTCCATCTCAACGGCCTTCGCGCCGTGGAAACCGTCGCCCGTCTCGGCTCGCTTGCGGCGGCGGCGGCAGAACTCAACGTTTCCGTCAGTGCCGTCAGCCAGCAGATCAGCCGCTCCGAAAAGCAGCTCGGCCAGGCGCTGTTCGAGCGGACGGCGAGCGGACTCGTGCTGACCGAATTCGGCGCCGTCTTCGCGGCCCGCCTCGGCGCGGGGTTTCGCGAGCTTGCCCAGGCCGTGGCGCTGGCCGACGAGGCGACGCAGTGCACATTGGTGGTTTCGGTGGCGCCGGCCTTTGCCTCGAAGTGGCTGCTGCCGCGATTGTCGCGTCACTTCACCCGGCATCCCAACGTGCTGCTGCGCATCGACGCGTCGGTGAGGCTGGCCGATCTCGATCACTCCGACATCGACATCGCCATCCGGCTCGGCGACGGCAAATGGCCGGGCGGGCGCGCGGAATTGCTTTTGGCGCAGGAAATCTTCCCGGTCTGCGCCCCGGTGATCGCCAGAAAACTGAAATCGATCGAGGATCTCGCCCAGACCTGCGCCATCACCGACGAAAGGGCAATGATCAACTGGGAGAGCTGGTTCGAAGCAGCCGGCGTTCCGCCCGTCACCTTCCTGAAGGGCGCGCGCTTCACCGATCCGATGCTGTGCCTGGAATCGGCGATTGCCGGCCACGGCGTGATGCTCGGCTGGCAATTGCTGACGGCTGATGCTCTCGCCGACGGACGGCTGTTGGCGCCGTTCGGAATCCGCGCCCAGAGCGGTCTCGGCTATTGGCTGGTGACCTCCTCCGCCAAGGCCGAAAGCCGCAAGGTCCGGGATTTCAAGGTCTGGATCAAGGAAGAGATCGAGGCGACGATGGCACAGTTCGGGTCGCCGAATGCAGCCACGGCACCCGCCGGAGGGATCGCGGTGGAAAGCACCGTGGCGCCGGTCTATGTAGAGTCAGACATCAAACTACGGCAGGCAGGATCATGACCACACATTCGCGCGGCGTTTCCGCATCGATCGACCCGGTGAAGCTCGACAGGCTGGCGGAAGTCGCCATCAAGGTCGGATTGCAGTTGCAGCCCGGACAGGATCTGGTGCTGACGTCGTCGATTGCGGCGCTGCCGCTGACCAGGCGGATCGTCGAGCATGCCTACAAGGCCGGCGCCGGGCTGGTGACGCCGATCTTCAACGACGACGAGATGACGCTGGCGCGCTATCGCTTCGGCGCCGATGCCAGCTTCGACCACGCCGCCGGCTGGCTCTACGAAGGCATGGCGAAGGCCTTCGCCAACAATGCGGCCAGGCTTGCCGTGCGCGGCGAGGATCCGTCGCTGTTGTCGGCGCAGGATCCGGCGAAGGTGGCGCGCGCCAACAAGGCGAATTCGATGGCCTACCAGCCGGCGCTGGAAAAGATCACCGGCTTCGACATCAACTGGAACATCGTCGCCTATCCGGATCTCGCCTGGGCCAGGCAGGTCTTCCCCGGCGATGCCGACGATGTTGCGGTGGCGAAGCTCGCCGACGCCATCTTCGCCGCCTCACGGGTGGATGTCGAAGACCCGATCGACAACTGGAAGGCGCATAATTCAGCGCTTCGCGGCCGCACCGAATGGCTCAATGGCCATAATTTCCATGCGCTGCATTTCACCGGGCCGGGCACCGACCTGACCGTCGGGCTGGCGGACGGCCACGAATGGATGGGCGGCGCCTCGACCGCCAAGAACGGCATCACCTGCAACCCGAACATCCCGACCGAGGAGGTCTTCACCACGCCGCATGCAAGACGCGTCGAAGGCCATGTCTCCTCGACCAAGCCGCTGTCCTACCAGGGCACCCTGATCGACGAGATCTCGGTGCGTTTCGAGGAGGGCAGGATCGTCGAGGCAAAGGCGTCGAAGGGCGAGGACGTGCTGAAAAAGGTGCTCGACACCGACGAAGGCGCGCGCCGTCTCGGCGAGGTGGCGCTGGTGCCGCATTCCTCGCCGATCTCGGCGAGCGGCCTGTTGTTCTTCAACACGCTGTTCGACGAGAACGCCGCCTGCCACATCGCGCTCGGCCAGTGCTATTCGAAGTGCTTCGTCAACGGCGCCTCGCTCAGCCAGGACGAGATCGCCCAACGTGGTGGCAACAAGAGTTTCATCCACATCGACTGGATGATCGGCTCCGACAAGATAGACATAGACGGCGTCCACAAGGACGGCGCCCGCGTGCCGGTGATGCGCAAGGGCGAGTGGGCCTGACAGGGACTTACGAGGGTCCGGTGGCTTTCGACCTCGTGGTCAAACGGATTTACGAGCCGCCGGCGACCGACGATGGGCAACGGGTTCTGGTCGACCGGATCTGGCCACGCGGCGTCAGCAAAGAGGACGCGGCGCTGGCGCTGTGGCTGAAGGATATCGCACCGAGCGATGCCCTGCGTGGATGGTTCGGCCATGAGCCGGAGCGCTGGATGGAATTCCAGAAGCGATATCGCGCCGAGTTGGACAGGAATGGCGAAGTGGTCGGGCAGTTGCGGGCCATGCTCGGCAAGGGTCGGGTGACTCTGCTCTACGGCGCCCGGGACGAAGCCCACAACAATGCGGTGGCGCTGGCGGGCTATCTGCAGGGGACGGGTTCAGGCGATTGAATTCCGCGAGTCGGCGGGACAGGGAACGCGGCGGAGGGGAGCTCGGCTCTACTTCCCGCCCACCGCCTGCTGATAAACATCCGGCTTGAAGCCGACCAGAATCCTCTCGCCCAGTTCCAGCACTGGCCGCTTGATCATTGTCGGCTTGGCCAGCATCAGCGCCTTGGCCTTCTTCTCGTCGAGGCCCTGCTTGTCCTTGTCCGCCAGTTCGCGAAAGGTCGTGCTTGCCTTGTTGAGCAGGATTTCCCAGCCAACCTTGCCGACCCAGCCATCCAGCCGCTTCGCCTCCAGCCCTTCCGCCCTGTAGTCGTGAAAGCGGTAGGGCACCTCATGACCTTCCAGCCAGACGCGCGCCTTCTTGATCGTGTCGCAGGTGGTGATGCCGTACATGGTGATCGTCAAACCGGGTCCCTCGAAACTTCGAATCTGACTGCAGAGTAAGGACGCTCGCTTCGCTTTGCCAGCGGGCTCTCGGGCGCCCCGTGATTTTGTGCTTGCAAACACTAAGGAATTTTCCTAAGTATTTTTCGAGCCATTTTGACGGCAGCCCAGGACCGACCAATGACCAACATCCAGACCGCCAATCCGAGCCCGCCACCGATCGACGGCATCTTTCGCGCCCTGTCCGACCCGACGCGGCGACGCGTGGTGGAGCGGCTGAACCGCAGCCCCGCCTCGGTCAGCGACCTCGCAGAGCCTTTCGACATGGCCCTGCCCTCGTTCATCGAGCATCTCAGGGTTCTTGAAGGCTGCGGGCTGGTGCATTCGCAAAAGACTGGCCGGGTCAGGACCTATCAACTGGTGCCTGAGCCGCTGAAGCTGGCCGAAAACTGGCTCGCCGAACAGCGCACGCTGTGGGAGCGCCGCCTCGACCAGTTCGACGCCTATGTGATGACCCTCAAGGAGAAAGAAAAATGAGCTATCCCTTCAAGCCGGATCCCAGACTGGATCTCGTGCTGGAGCGCGTCGTCGATGCGCCACGCGAGTTGCTGTGGCGGGCCTGGACGACGCCGGAGCACGTCAAGCAGTGGTTCACGCCAAAGCCATGGAGCGTCACCGACTGCGAGATCGACCTCAGGCCGGGCGGGCTGTTTCGGACGCGCATGCAGTCGCCCGACGGCAAGGAGGTCAACGACCGCCATTGCTGCTATCTCGAAATCGTGCCGAACGAGCGGCTGGTGTGGACGGACGCGCTGCTGCCGGGCTATCGGCCGTCGGGGGAGCCGTTCATCACCGCGGTCATTTCCTTGCAGCCGGACGGCAAGGGCACGCGCTACACCGCCACCGCCATCCACCGCGACGAGGCCACCCGCAAGAACCATGAAGAGATGGGGTTCTTCGACGGCTGGGGCACGGTGGCCGATCAGCTTGCAGAATACGTGAAGACGATTTGAGCCTCTTGGATGGCGGCCAGGCATTGTCCCGGCCGCCATGCTTATCTGTCAACACTGCAGCGAAGAGAGCAGGTTCCCGGAAGCCGGGGTATTTCCGGCCTCAATAGTAGAAGCGCTCTTCGGTGATCTTGCCGTTCTTGACCGTATACAAGCCGACCTCATCCATGGTGACACGCTCGCCCGTAGCCTTGGGGGTTATGTCAAACTTGAAGCGCACCGCGAACTGGTCGCCGTTGACATAGGGGCCTTCGACCGAACCGCCATGGACTTCGTGGTTCTCTTGCCACCACTGGCCCTTCTGCTTGAGGGCCGCCTTGCCATGGCTGACGGCCATCGGCCCCTCCATGGCTTCGTAGCTGGCGATATCGTCGGCATTGTATTTCTCAGCAGCACCCTGGTGGTCGCCCTGCTGTAGGAGTTCGGTGAAATCCTTGGCAATTTCCGCGATGGTCATATGTGATCCTCCTGTTCAGACGTAGTGCAAGTAGGGGACAGCTCGACGGCCTGCCATCGTCAATCCGCTTGTAGCTGACAAGCCATGTCAGGATGATGATTTCGCGCGGATATGCGACGACGATTTGAGGTTCTACATCGCGGCCACGGCATCGTCCTGGCCGTTCAAACAACGAGGGCACCGATGCCACCGGTGCCAGCCATTTGCCGTGTGAAACTAGCTTGGCAGCATAGGGCAGTTGGCGCCACGGCGCAGGCTGATATGCGCCACATCGCCGACGCTGAATTGAAAACCCTCGGCCTGGCGTGGCGCGTCGATGACAACAGGTGCGCCCTGCCCGAGTTCGGCATGCAGGCGCAAGGTGCGGCCATGAAAGACGATGCTGTTGACGCGGGCCGGCGCTGTGCCGGTCGCCGCTTCGGTGGCCGCCAGCAAATCCTCGGGCCGCACGCCGACGATGCGCATGGCGCCCTCGGCGGGAGCCTCGCCGGATTCGGAGATCGCTTCCAGCGGCAAGGTACCGGCGGCGAACCGCAAGCGATCGCCATCGCGTCCGATAAAACGCGACTGCAACAGGTTCATGGTGCCGATGAAACTGGCGACGAATGTGGTGGCGGGCCGGTCGTAAAGCGTCGCCGGCGGCGCGATCTGCTCGATGCGGCCCTTGTTCATGACGACGATGCGATCGGAGATCGACAGCGCTTCGGTCTGGTCGTGGGTGACCATGACGAAGGTGGTGCCGAGCCGCGACTGCAGCCGCTTCAATTCAACCTGCATCTGTTCGCGCAGATGCGCGTCGAGCGCCGACAGCGGCTCGTCGAGCAACAGCACGCGCGGTTCGCAGACGATGGCACGGGCGAGTGCGACGCGCTGGCGCTGGCCACCCGACAGTTCGGAGACGCGGGCGCCAAGCTTGTCGGCCAGACCGACCATGTCGAGGGCTTCGCCGACGCGTTTTGCCTGCTCGGCGCCGGATCGTTTTCGCAAGGACAGGCCGAAGCCGACATTCTCGGCAACGTTCATATGCGGAAACAGCGCGTAGTCCTGGAACACGGTGTTGACCGGCCGGTCGTAGGGCCTGAGCGCTGTGATGTCGCGGCCATCGAGCAGCACCTTGCCGCTCGATGGACTTTCGAAGCCGGCGATGACGCGCAGGCTGGTGGTCTTGCCGCAGCCGGACGGACCAAGAAGGGTGAGAAACTCGCCGCGGACGATGTCGAGATCGACGGCGTCGAGTCCGACGATGCCGCCGGGAAACAGCTTCGAGACCGCCTGCAGCCGGACGAGAGGATCAGGCGCCATCGCGAACCTCGGAGGGCTTCGTGGTGTTGACCCAGAGTATCTGGCAGCGTTCGGCGCCCGGATTGCGGAAGGCATGCAAAAGCGTGCTCTTGAAGGCAAAACTGTCGCCGGTCTTCAGCCCGTATTTTGTCGAATCCACAACCAGCTCAACCTCACCCGAAAGGACGTAGCCGAATTCATGGCCGGCATGGGCATAGGCCTCTGCGGTGCCGCCGCCGGCGTCGACCGTCACCAGCATGCCGGTCAGTGTCGCGCCCGGCGGCGACAGCAGCGCCTTGGCGATGCCTTCGGACTCCACGGGAATCGCGCGGCGGCTGTTGGCACGCACGCAATAGAGGTCGTTGACGGTATCGTTGCCGTCGGCGATCAACGCCGACGGCTCGATGTCGAGGGCGGCGGCGAGCGGCCAGATCACCTTGACGCGCAGCGAGGACATGCCGCGCTCGATCTGGCTGAGCGCCCCGATCGACACGCCTGCCCTGGCGGCGAGATCGGCCAGCGACAGGTTGCGTTCCAGCCGCAGCGCCCGCACGCGCCGGCCGACCCGCACATCGGCATCGTCCTTCGGCTTTCCAGCCGCTTCGTCCAGCATATCCATTCGTTCGTCCTCGTTTTTTCCCTTCTCCCCTTGTGGGGTGAGAAGCGGTTCGCGCAGCGAACGAAAAGCCAATTGCTTGGCTTTTCGAGCTTCGAACGCCCTGAGCCTGCGAAGGGCCGGGCGTGGTAGCCGATCCACCCTGCCGGGTCCCCCGCTGCTTCGCAGCGTCCCGGCGTTCGCCGGCCTTTCATCGTGCCACTGGCACGATGAATTCGCTTACGCGAACCGGCTGCTCACCCCTCAAGGGGAGAAGGAAGAACCAGGCTCAGCCGCCTGCCTTGACCTTTTCGAACATCTTGGCGAGGTCGTCATTCTGTTTCATCGGCCCGGTGAAGATGGTGGTCTTCAGCATCACCTCCGGGTCGGATGGCAGCTGCAGCTTTTCCAGCTCCTCCTTCCGCACGGTGGCAAAGGCAGAGCTCAGCGAACTGCCATAGCCATAGGACTGGATCAGGTATTTGCCCGAGTCGGCATCCAGCCGGCTGTTGATGAAATCATAGGCGAGATCGACATTCTTGGCGTCCTTCAGCATGACGAAGCCGCAGGACCAGGTCAGCATGCCCTCCTTCGGCTTCATGAACTCGACCGGCACCCCCTGCTTCTTCAGCGAGGTGGCGGACGCGTTCCAGGTCATGGCGGCGACCAGCTGGCCGCTGGCCAGCGCCTGTTCGACCGAGGTCATGTCGGTGGTGTAGTTGGAGAGCAGCGGGCGCTGCTCGCGCAGTTTATCGGCCACCTTGTCCATTTGCTCGGGCGTCATGTCGAACGGATTGACGCCGGCCAGAAGCGCCGCAACGATCGGCGTGTCGTGCACGGCGTCGATGGTCGCCATGCGCCCGGCATATTGCTTGTCCCACAAAAGGTTCCAGCTTGCCTCCGGGTTCTTCACCAGATCGGTGCGGTAGAGGATCGAGGTGTTGCCCCAGTCCCACGGCACCATCCAGACCTTGCCGTCGCCGGCCTGCAGGTCAGGCAGGTTCTTGAACACCGGGAAGATCGAATCCCAGTTCTTGATGCGCTTGGTGTCGATCGGCTGCAGCAGGCCTTCCTTGTTCCAGCGCGCCACCTTGTCATAGCAGGGATGCGCGATGTCAGGGCGGAAGCCGGCCTTGACCTTGGTGAAGGCGTCATCGTCGTCACCGAAGATCGAGGCCTCGACACCATCGGGGTGTGCGGCAAGGAAGCTCTTGTTGAAGTCGGGCAATTCATAGCCCGACCAGGTGAAATATTGCAGCTTGTCGCCGGCGAAAGCGACGGTCGACGACAGCGCCAATGCCAGGGCCGCCAGGCCGGTTCGGGCCATCTTTCCGGATATCAGGTCGAATGCCATTGCAGTTCTCCTCTCTTGGTTTGTTTTGGTTGTGGTGGATCGACGGGTCTTGGCGCCGTTGCGGACAGGCCGCGATGGCGCAGGATTTCGGCGATTGCGGCGATGACGAAGGAGACCGCCAGGATCGACGTGCCCAGCGCCATGACCGCCGGCAGCGATTTCGGGAACCGAAGCTGGCTCCAGATGTAGAGCGGCAGCGTCGGCTCGGTGCCGGCAAGGAAGAAGACGACGATGAACTCGTCGAAGGAGATCAGGAAGGCCAGCATGAAGGCCGAGGCGATGGCCGGCAGGCTGAGCGGCAGCATCACCCGCCGGAAGGTCGTCCAGTCGGAAGCGCCGAGGTCGAGCGCCGCTTCGCGAATGGTTTTCGGGATGGCGGCGAAGCGGCTGCGCATGATCACCACCGTCGTCGGCAGCGCCACCAATATGTGGCCGAGAACGATGGCAATGCGCGATGGACCGAGACCTATGAGGTTGATGAGGATCAGCAGCGATATGCCGACGATGACACCCGGGATCAGGATCGGCAGCCGCGCGATGGCGCTGATGGTGGCAGCCAACGGCGAGCGGCCATAGAGGTCCATGTAGGACACGGTGATGCCGCACAGCGTTGCGCCAGTGGCGGCAATGGCGGCGATGACGAGGCTGTTCAAGAGTGCACCGGACAGCATCGAATTGCCGTACAGCGTCGCGTACCATTGCAAGGTAAAGCCTTGCAGCGGAAACGCTGCCTGGATCGAGTTGTTGAAGGAAAACAGCGGGATCAGCAGCACCGGCAAATAGAGAAAGACCAGATAGGCGACGACGTAAACGCCAAGCCAGCGGCCGCCACCTTGTGTGCGCGCGATGCTCATGTGCGGCTGCCAAATCTGCGGTCGGTGAAGCGTGCGACCAGCACCACGGCAAGGATGACCAGCATGACGACGACAGACAGTGCTGCGCCAAACGGCCAGTCATTGGCCTTGCCGAACTCAGCCTGGATCAGCGACCCGATCATGGTGCTGGCCGGGCCGCCGACGAGCGCGGGCGTGACATAGTCGCCGACCGTCGGCACGAAGACGACAAGTGCGGCCGCCAGCACGCCCGGCATCGAATTGGGCAGCACGACCCGGCGGAAAGAGGTGAAGGGTCTGGCGCCAAGATCGGAAGCGGCCTCGATCAGCGACTTCGGGATGGTGTCCAATGCCACATAGATCGGCAGGATGGCGAAGGGCGCGTAAGCATGGGCGAGCGTGACGACGACGGCAGCCGGCGTGTTGAGAAAGGCCAAAGTCGGCTCGGACCAGATGCCGCTTTCGATCAGCGCCGAGTTCAGCACGCCATTGTAGGCGAGCACGATCTTCCAGGCGAAGACGCGCAGGAGATAGCTGGTCCAGAACGGCAGCGTCACCAGGAACAGCAGCAGGCCGCGCCGCCGACCGGCATGGAAGGCGAGATAGTAGGCGACGGGATAGGCGGTGACCACCGTGGCCAAGGTGACCAGCGCGGCAATGATCAGCGAGCGCAGCGTCACCGTCCAGTACAGTGGATCCGAAACCACGGTGACAAAATTCGCCACGGTAAAGCCGGCGCCGAGCAGCGAACCGTCATTGCCGCGGAAGGCGAGGAAAAGCACCAGGCCGAGGGCAAACAGGATCAGCAGGAAGGTGACCAGCGCGCCCGGCAGCAACATGGCGACGCGGAAGCCCGATGAAGACCGGGCCCCGGGCGCTTGTGCTGCAACAATGGTCGACATCGACCTGCCGGTCCAAATTTGAAATTACCTAAGATTTTTTCATATTCATGAAACTGTCAAGCGGAATCCCCAAAAGACGATCCCATTGGCATGAATTGCTGCGTCAACGTTCCAGTGCGTCGAGCAGACGATACCAGGCAATGGTCGCGGCGACGCCGACCTGCCGGAAGGCGTGGAATGGGATCGGCCGGATCGGCGAGACCGGGAATGGCAACTGCCTGGCATCACCGCTGGAAAAATAGGTTGCGATGCGCTCGCCAAGCGCCGTCATCAGGCCAACACCACGCCCCTGGCAACCGACCACCGCCAAAAGGCCTTGCTCCGGTTCGTGGATGTGCGGCAGGTGGTCCGGCGTCATCGCCACCCGGCCGAACCATCGCTTTTCGATCGCCACACCGGATAGTGCCGGATAGAGCCGCAGCAATGCGCGCTTGAGATGCGCCCAGTCATTGGGGCTGGTCGGCAAGGCCATGCGACCACGCCCGCCGAGCACCAGCCGGCCGTCGGCGCTCTTGCGGTAATAGACGAGTATGCGCCTGGAATCCGACACCGCCTGCCCTTCCGGCAGGATCGTGGCCGCCAGGTTGGGCGGCAGCGGTGCCGTGGCGATCTGGAAGGAATGCAGCGGCACGATCGTCTCGGCGAGGCCGGGGATCAAACCGTCCGTATAGGCGTTGGTCGCCAGCACGACCGCCTTCGCCTGCAATTCAAGGCCGTTTTCGGTCGAAATACGCCAAACGCCGGCGGCATTGGCGAGCCGCACGACCTTCTGGCGCTCCGCTATCCCTGCACCAGCCGCCGCGGCGATCCGTGCCAGTTCCGACGTATAGGCGAGCGGATCGATCACACCGGCGCGGCGATCGAGCCAGCCGCCGAGATACCCTTGAGCGCCGGTCATCGCGGCAATCTCGGCCTGGCTCAAAAGCTTGACGTCGGCACCGCGTGCCCGCCATTGCCGGTCACGATTTGCCGCTGCCTTCAGCGCAACCTCGGTATGAGCCGCCTGGATCCAACCATTGCGGACGAACGGCACTGCCAGTTTTTCATCGCGGATCAGTTCGAAAACCGCATCTGCGGTCGAAGCGGCAAAGTTGACCAGCGCCTCGCCGCGCTCCGGGTCAAAATGCTCGAGCAGCCATTCAGGATCGTATTTCAGGCCGGGAATGACCTGGCCGCCATTGAGCCCCGACGCGCCCTGGCCGATTTCCCCGGCCTCCAGCACCTGTACGGACAAGCCAAGCCGGGACGCATGCAAGGCCGTCGACAGCCCCATGATGCCGCCACCGACAATGACGACATCGACACGATCGCCGCTGGGAAAAAGCGACTGAGCCGTGGACGCCGCTTGCGGCTTGCGCCAGATCGGATCGGAGAACGGTGTGGGCAAGGCTTCACCTAGGATTCATTGGCAAAATGAAAATCCTAGATATGATTTCACTATTTTGAAAGTGGGTTAATCCGGCAGTTCACAGATCGAGCCGTGGGTTTCCCGGCACCGCGCCTAGCGTCGGATGAAACAACGCTCCTCCCGCTATCAAAACGTGCGGTCCTTGCCCGCAATTGTGGAAATTGCCGCCGCAGGTCCAGCAAGCCTTCCGTCTTGGGGAGCGTTGGGTAAGAACCATCTCATCCGAACCGGTTGGTCGGCGTGCCTTGAACGCCTGTGCGCACCGCGAACAATCCGCCCTCTTGCGGATTTGCCCGCAAGTGTAGCCCACTCATCGTAAATCGCGCCGAGGTGACGAAGAGAGTATCGAAATTCTCGCCGCCAAAAGCGCAACTCGTCGGCCAGCTGCAGGGCAGTTCCACGACTTTGTCGAGAACTCCCCCGGGAGAGATGCGGACGAGACAGCCGCCCCCCGCAACGCGACAATTCCAGACATAGCCCTCCGCATCCATGCACGACCCATCCGGCAGACCGCGCGAAAAGCCGGAGAAGAAAAGGCGCCTGTCGGTTATTCGCGACTGCATCCTATCCCAATGATAGCGGAAAAGCTGGTTCTTCGTCGTATCCGCCGTGACGAAGGTGTCATCCGCCGTCCAGACCATTGTGTTGGTGATACCGAAGCGATCGGCGCTGAGCGCCTCTACAGCGCCGGCAATGTCGACGCGATAGATCCGCCCCGCATCTCGCGAAATATCGCGCGGAAGATCGTCGGGGCCGATATTGTTTTCCATGGTGCCGATCCAGAATGAGCCGTCCGGAGCGACCACGCCTTCGTTCAACCGGGTGTCCGGACTATCCGGTTCGATCGTTGCGATCGTCCTGAAGGTTTCTCCGAAATCCCACAGAGCCACGTCCTTTCGCAGCCCGACGATTGCACCACCGTCCCTGCGCAGGCCGATCGAGGTTACGAGGTCCGGTGCTTGCCAGCTCTGGTGGTCGAGAGTGCCCGGATCGAGCTGGTGGATGCGCCGCCCGATGATATCCACCCAGACCAGAGCCTTCCTGTCCTGGTCCCAGATCAGGCTCTCCCCGACGACATCCTGAGCATTGAATACGAAAATCGCCTGCATCTCTCCGCTATCCCTGCCGCGCCTCGTTTATCGCGCCGTTGGCGGCACTTGACAGACAGAATTTCACAAAGATATACACATTTCAAGAAAACATGTCATACAGGTTTGGGGTAAATGGTGAGCGATCGCAGCATGACGCCAGAGGAGACCAGTCCCGGCTTGGTGAGCGCCGCCATTCAGGCCATCACTCAACACATCCGTGTTGAAGGCCTCGGCCCTGGCGACCTTCTGCCCAGCGAAGCCGATATGACCCGCAAGCTTAGCGTCTCGCGGACAGTGGTACGGGAGGCGTTTCGATCGCTGTCGGCAATGCGCCTGATCGATATGAGCGCCGGTCGGCGCGCCAGCGTCGCCAAGCTCGACACTGGTGCGATGTCGATGGTGATCGAGCATGGCATCACCACCGAACAGATCAGCGTCCATCAGGTTTATGATGTGCGCCGTACCATCGAAATGCGCACGGTGGCCCTCGCCGCACTCCGGCGGACCGACGTGGAGGCGGCTGAAATACAAAAATGCGCGCGGCTGATGCGCGAGAACTATCGCGTGCCCGAGATCGTCATGGAACACGATATCGCGTTCCATGAGGTCATCGCGCGGGCCTCTCACAACCCGGTGTTCTCGTTGATCATCACCGCCTTCAGCGGTGTCACGAGACGCACCTGGGTAATCGGCTGGCGTACGCGCGCCACCGAGGAAGAGCAGATCAAGATGATCGAGGGCCACGGAGATATAGCCAGGGCGATCGTCGAGGGAAATCCGCAACTTGCCGCCGAACATATGGCCGCGCATTTCGACAAGAGCGTCAAGGCGCTGATCGATGCGGGGATCGCATGAAAATCCACTCGATCGAGACCATCCGCATCGAAGAGCGGCCCAATCTGCTCTGGGTCGAGGTGCATACCGACGAAGGCATCACTGGCCTTGGCGAAACCTTCTTCATGGCGCGCACGGTCGAGGAATACGTCCACGAATATGTCGCGCCACGCGTGATCGGCCGCGATCCGCTGCAGATCGATCTGCTTTCCGCGGATCTGGTTGGTTATCTCGGCTTCCGCTCAAGCGGCGTCGAAGTCCGCGGCAATTCCGCCTTCGACATCGCGCTCTGGGATATTTTCGGCAAGGCGACTGGCCAGCCGATTGCGCAACTTCTGGGAGGCTTTTCGCGGCAGTCCATTCGTACCTACAACACCTGCGCCGGTACCGAGTATATCAAGGACGGCAAGGGACAGACCACGGCAAACTACGGTCTCGGCACAAGGCAGGGTTATGACGATCTGAACGGGTTTCTCCACCGCGCCGACGAATTGGCGGCGGAACTCCTTGAAGACGGTATCACGGCCATGAAGATTTGGCCTTTCGACCATGCCGCCGAGAAGAGCCGGGGGCAGGATATTACCGCCGCCGACCTCAAAGCCGCGCTGCAGCCTTTCGAGAAGGTTCGCAAAGCCGTCGGCGACAAGATCGACATCATGGTCGAGTTCCACTCCATGTGGCAGCTCCTACCGGCGATCAAGATCGCCAAAGCGCTGGCACCCTATGGCACGTACTGGCACGAGGATCCCATCCGCATGGATGGCCTCGCCGATCTCAAGCGCTATGAGGCCGCGAGCCCGGCGCCGATCTCGGCGTCAGAGACCTTGGGCAGTCGCTGGGCGTTCCGCGACCTTCTGGAGACCGGGGCTGCCGGCATCGTCATGCTGGACATCTCCTGGTGCGGCGGGCTTTCGGAGGCACGCAAGATTGCAGCGATGGCGGAGGCCTGGCACCTGCCAGTCGCCCCGCACGACTGCACCGGACCGGTGGTTCTGGCGGCGTCCACCCATTTGTCTCTCAACGCGCCCAACGCACTCGTGCAGGAGAGCGTGCGGGCATTTTACCGGACCTGGTATCGCGATCTTGTGACTGCGCTACCGGAAGTCAAGGACGGCATGATCACCGTGCCACCCGGCCCGGGTCTCGGGCTGGAACTCAATCCCGACCTCGGTCGGGCCTACACCGTCCATCGCCGTGTCTCAGACAAGGCGGACATCTGAAAAATACTCAACGGGAGGAATAGCAATGAAACGACTGACTGCAACACTTTTGCTCGCCACCACGCTGCTCGCCGGGCCTTCCGCCGCCAGCGCTGACGGGCTCAACATCGTCTTTACGCACCATTCGTCCGCCTCAAATACCTTCTGGCAGGCAGTGAAGAAGGGCTTTGACGATGCCTGCGGCAAGGTCGAGGCCAAATGCAATATGATTTTCACCCAGACCGAAGGTTCGGTCGAGCAGCAACTCGCCAATATGCGCGCTGCCCTTGCCGCCAAGCCGGATGCCTTGCTGACCTCGATCGTCGACAACAAGGCGTTCGACGACGTCATCAAGGAGGCGCGCGATGCCGGTGTGTTGGTGATTGCCGTCAATGTCGATGACACCGAAGGCGCCAAGGGCAATGCGCGACAGGCCTTCATAGGGCAAGGTTTCAAGCCGGCAGGCTATTCGCTCGGCAAGGCGATTTCCGACAGCTTCCCGAAAGAAGGGCCAATCAAGGTTCTGGTCGGCATTTCCGCACCAGGCCAGAACTGGTCGGAAAGTCGCGGCGCAGGCGTGATGCAGTTCCTGGAGGAATACAAGACGGCCCATCCCGACCGCCAAGTCTCATGGGAGCGGATCGACAGCGGAACGGACCTTGCGGTCACGTCCGATCGTGTCGGCGCCTATCTCAATGCGCATCCCGACACCACCGCCTATTTCGACACCGGCTTCTGGTGCGCGGGCGTTGCGCGGTCGCTGCAGGATCGCGGCGTCGCGCCCGGCAAGGTCCTTCTTGGCGGCTTCGATCTGGTGCCTGAGGTTCTGCAGCAGATGCAGAAGGGCTATGTGCAGGCCCTGGTGGACCAGCAGCCCTACATGCAGGGCTTCATGCCGGTGATGGAAGCCTACCTGAACAAGAAGGTGGGTCTGGCACCCTCCGACATCGACACGGGCCAGGGCATCGTGCGTCCGGATCAGGCCGACGCGATCATGACGCTTTCCGCGCAAGGCCTGCGTTAGGCCAACGTAACCATATGTTCGCCCGGCGGCACTCGCGCCGTCGGGCGTCCCTTGCCTCGAACTTCTGGAGCCTGCCTTGAAACGCATCTTCAAGACCTATCTGGAAAAGCCGGAATTGGCGGGACTGATCCTGTTGGTAATTCTGGTGGTGATTTTCGAGGTTCGCTCCAATGGCGTGTTCCTCAACCAGGACAACCTTCGCGGCATGCTCGGCATTCTGCCCGAAACGGGCCTCGTCGCCATCGGCGTCACCATCCTGATGATCAGCGGCGAGTTCGACCTGTCGGTTGGGTCCGTATTCGCGCTGATGCCCATGTCGATGGCCGTCCTCATGGTCGAGGGCGTCCCTTTCCCGCTTGCCTTGCTGGCCGGCCTTGTCGTTTGCGCGGTGATCGGCTTCATCAACGGCTATGTGACGATCTGGTTCGAGATCCCGAGCTTCATCACCACGCTCGGCATGTTGTTCATCGCCCGGTCGCTGACGATCGTGGTCTCGGGCGGGTTTCCACCGCTGCTTCCCGCCGACTTGCCAAACTGGTTGTTCACTTCGTTTGTCGGTCCCGGCCACATGTTCCGCATGTCGTTCCTGTGGTTCGCCGGAATTGCAGTGCTGACATCGCTGATGCTCTCCAGAACCAATTTCGGTAACTGGATAAAGGCCACCGGCGGCTTCCTTCCCGCTGCCGCCTCGATGGGCATCCCGACCGCCAGGGTAAAACTCGCCTGCTTCATGCTTTGCTCGATGCTGTCCGGTTTCGCCGGCATGCTGCAAGTGCTGAGACTGGGCTCTCCTTTGCCCTCCATAGGCGAGGGGCTGGAACTCCAGGCAGTCGCAGCGGCTGTCATCGGCGGCGCCTCGCTCGCTGGCGGCATCGGCACGGTCGCAGGCGGTATCATCGGCACGATCCTGATCCGCATCATCGACAACGGGCTTGTGCTCTCCCAGGTCGACGCGAACTGGTTCAAATTCGCGATCGGTTTGCTGACTATCTTCGCGGTCGTCGCCAATGCCTGGATGCGCAAGCGTGCCAAGGCGATCAAGATGGAGAATTGACGCATGGACGACGCGATCATCTCCGTCCGCAATCTTCACAAATGGTACTCGGGCGTCCATGCGCTGAAGGGCGTGAGCCTCGACTTCAAACGGGGCGAGGCGCTCGGGCTTATTGGCGACAATGGCGCCGGCAAGTCGACGCTCATCAACATCCTGTCAGGCGTCCATACAGCCGACGAGGGCGAGATACTGGTCGAAGGCAAACCGGTGCGGATCGCCCGCCCTCGCGATGCGATGAACCTCGGCATCGAGACCATCTACCAGTACAATTCCATGGTTCCGACCATGTCGATCGCCAGGAACCTGTTTATCGGCAGGGAACCAACTCGGTTTTCCGTATTCGGTGTTGGCGTCCTCGACCAGAAGAGGATGGGCAGCGAAAGCATCAAGGCGATTGCGAATGTCGACCTACATCTTCGCTCACCCGACGCGCTGGTCGGTGAATTGTCAGGCGGCCAGCGACAGGGTGTCGCCATCGCGCGCGCCATGCATTTCAAGTCGAAGGTGATGATCCTCGACGAACCGACCAATCACCTTTCGGTCAAGGAGACCAACAAGGTTATCGGCTTCGTTCGTGGTCTAAAGGCACAAGGGGTGACAGGCGTTTTCATCAGCCACAACATGCATCATGTTTTCGATTGCTGTGATCGTGTGGTCGCGATGGCGCGCGGCGAGGTCGTGCTCGACAAGCGCATCGAGGATACCTCCATCGACGAAGTCCACAGCGTGCTTTGAGACGTGGGTGATGGCCATGACGAACCTTTCCGGCAAAGTGGCACTCCTGACGGGCGGTCTGGGTTCGCTCGGCCGTGCCCAGGCTGCGGCGCTTGCTCGTGCCGGCGCTCGCGTGCTTTTGCTGGATCGCCCGGAGACTGTCGAAGGACCCGAGATCGCAGCTGAGTTGGCGGCGGCCAACAACGGTGCGATCGTCTATGTCGGATGCGACTTAAACCGCTTGGCCGAAGCCGAGGCCGTGGTCAAGGCGCTCGCCAACGAAGAAGGCGCGATTGACATCTTGATCAACAATGCGGCGCTCATCATCAACCGTCCGTTCGAGGAATTTTCGCTCGCCGAATACGAGGACCAGATCCGCGTGAATTCCTCCGCCGCCTTCGCGCTGGTGCGTGCCTGCGCTCCCGGCATGAAGACCAAGGGCCACGGGAGGATCGTCAATTTCTGTTCAGTGACGCTGAACGGCCGCTGGGACGGTTATGTGCCCTATGTTGCCTCGAAAGGCGCCATGCTCGGTCTCACGAAGTCGCTGGCGCGGGAATTGGGACCGCACGGCATCATCGTGAACGCGGTGTCGCCCGGCGCCGTCGTTTCAGAGGCGGAGGAGCGCGTTTTCGGAGAGCGCCTCAAGGAATACAACGATTGGATCCTGACCAACCAGAGCCTGAAACGCCGCATCGAGCCGCAGCATGTCGCCGATCTCGTACTGTTCCTTGTTTCCCCGGGCTCGGACATGATCAGTGGTCAGAATATCCATGTCGACGGCGGCTGGTAGCCGTGACGGTCCGCCCATGACGAGCAGCGACGCGGTCGAACTTGCCGATGGGCGCGCCAGCCTCGTCGTGCGGCCCTGCGAGGGGGCTGCCATCCTGCGTTACGATGCCCTGCGCCCCGGCAGGCCGCCGACCCCTCTCATCAAGCCATCGACGGGCCTGCTGAAGTTCGGATCGCAACTGCTGGTTCCATGGTCGAACCGCATTTCCGGCGGGGGCTTCGAGTTCGAAGGGCGCTTCCATGCGATCGAACCCAATGTCGAAGGCGAACCGTTCCCGCTCCATGGCGATGGCTTTCAAAGACCGTGGCGGCTGACACGACGAACCAGCACCGAAATGGAGCTGGTTCTGGAAAACGGGGCAATCGGGCCTTATCGCTACCATGCAAGCGTCCGCTACGCACTGGAGGATGGCGCGCTGGCTGCGGTCCTGACAGTCGAGAACCGGGCCGCCATGCGCCTGCCCTACGGGCTCGGCTTCCATCCGTGGTTTCCGCGCAGCCCGCATACCTTGCTCCAAGCATCGGCGACAAGGGTCTGGCTGGAGGACGAACGCCACCTGCCGACGACTGTTGTGTCGGTTGCCTCCCGTACGGACTGGGATTTTTCTAGAGCTGTGCCGCTTCCCGACACCTGGGTCAACAATGCCTTCGAAGGCTGGGATGGCCGCGCCTCGATTGTCCAGCCGGATGACGCTATCGTCGTTACGATCGAGGCATCGCCGTCGCTGAACATCTTCGTTCTCTATTCGCCAGCACGAGATGCCGATTTCTTCTGTTTCGAACCGGTTTCACATGCGGTGGACGCCCATCATGGCAGCGGCCTAACCAGGCTGGAACATGGCAGATCGACAAGCGGGCATTTGCGTCTACGCTGGGATGAGCTGTGACAATGAATCGGGAGCGCGAGGTGGCGTTCGGCGCCGTCGGCGCAGAGACATGCCGACAAAGGCCTTTCGGTTACGCGTCTGTCGCTCTGCCACATGCCGACTTGAAGAACAGACCGTGGCACTTCACAATGTTAAATCATTCTGCCCTGTGACGAGAGAGTAGTTGCGAACATGATCTTTCTGCCAGACGACGGTGTCTTTCTCGGCCGTACCCGATCACCGGCCGCGCCCCATCCTTTGGTGGTCACGGTGCGCGACGGCACCGTCTTCGACATCACGTCGAGCACGGCACCAACCGTGCGGGATGTCTGCGAGATGCCAGATCCTGCCGGCCATGTGCGGTCGGCCAAGGGCACGCCGATCGGCTCGCTCGACGCCATCGCCGCCAACAGTTTTGAGGCCACGCGGGATGCGAACAAACCCTATCTCCTGTCGCCGGCCGACCTGCAGGCGGTCAAGGCCTCGGGCGTCACTTTCGTCGTCAGCCTGCTGGAACGGGTGATCGAGGAACAGGCGCGCGGTTCGGCGGAAAAGGCGGACGCCATCCGCGCCGACATTGCCGGGCTGATCGGCCACGATCTGTCGAAGCTGAAGCCGGGCTCGCCTGAAGCGATGGAGATCAAGGCCAAGCTCATCGCACGCGGTGCCTGGTCGCAATATCTGGAAGTCGGCATCGGCCCCGATGCCGAGATTTTCACCAAGTGCCAGCCGATGGCCTCGGTCGGTTTCGGCGCCGATGTCGGCCTGCACCCGGTGTCGACCTGGAACAATCCCGAGCCCGAGATCGCCATGCTCGCCGCCAGCAGCGGCAGGATCGTCGGCGCGACCATCGGCAACGACGTCAATCTGCGCGACGTCGAAGGGCGTTCGGCGCTGCTGCTCGGCAAGGCGAAGGACAACAATGCCTCGGCCGCCCTCGGCCCCTTCATCCGCCTGTTCGACGACACCTTCTCGATCGACGACGTGAAGCGGGCCGTGGTGCACCTGAAGGTCGAGGGCGAGGATGGGTTTTCGCTGGAGGGCGCGAGCTCGATGGCCGAGATCAGCCGCTCGCCGGAAGAGCTGGTTGCCGCCGCCATGGGCCCGCACCACCAGTATCCGGACGGGCTGGCGCTCTATCTCGGCACCATGTTCGTGCCGTCGAAGGATCGCGGCGAAAAGGGCAAGGGCTTCACCCACAAGGTCGGCGATATCGTCACGATCTCGTCGGAGAAATTCGGCGCGCTGGTCAACCGGGTGCGGCTGTCGCCCGACTGCCCGCACTGGACCTACGGCGCCAGCCATCTGATGCGCGATCTGTCGAAGGCGGATTTCATTTAGTCGGCCTTCGCCCAAAAAGCCGCCGCCATGCCGGCATTCCGACCGCCAAGGTGGGGCGGCTGACGCTGGTGCTGATGGGCACGATGGCGGGGCTTGCCGGAGTGATCCAGGTCGGCGCCGGCGGCATCGTCGACGCCAACCCTGCGACTGCCGCGAAAAATCACCTCAACTGATGCAATCTGATGGGACCGTTGATGGCGCCTCGTCAGGCGCCAACTACATCTGCAGATGGAGGCTTGCCATCCGTCGAAAAAGGGAATGCTCTGATGCATCCAACCGGCGCTGGCAAAAGACGCAATCCGGCGGTCGCCGGGACAAGGGACGGATTCGGAACTGACCATCTACAACGGGAGGAAATCAAATGCTGACACGGCTAAGACTCGTTCTATATGGCCTGTTGGTGGCGCTGACGATTGTTCCGGCAGCGGCACAGGCCAAGACGTTCTACTGGATTTCGCATGGCGGCCCGGCTGACCCGGTCTGGACCTACTTCCTGGCTGGCGCCAAGCAATGGGCCAAGGACACCGGCAACACCGTCAACACCTCGTTCCACAATGGCGACGTGGCCTCGCAGCAGGAAGCGGTTCGCGCCGCTCTCTCCGCCAAGGCCGATGGCATCGTCACCACGAGTCCCGATCCGGGCAGCCTTGTCGAGATCGTCAAGGAAGCCCGCGCGGCCAACATCCCGATCATCAACTTCAACACGCCTGACCCGAAGGCCAACTTCAACGCCTATGTCGGCGGCGACAACGTCACCTTCGGCAAGCACTGGGCGCAGTATCTGGTCGACAAGGGCCTGGTGAAGAAAGGCGACTTTGTCTGGATGCCGGTCGAGGTCCCCGGCGCCACCTATGGCGTCCAGGAAGAGGAAGGCATCAAGAGCGTCTTCGGGCCGCTCGGCATCACCTATGAAGTGACCGAAGCGACGCTCGACCAGGCCGAAGTGATCAACCGCATGGTCGACTACCTCACCGCCAACAAGGCCAAGGTCAAGGCGATCATCGGCCTCGGCGATCTGGTCACCGGCTCGATCAAGCGGGTGTTCGACCAGGTCGGCATCAAGCCTGGCGAAATTCCGGTTGTCGGCTGGGGCAACTCGCTCGACACCACCCAGGAAGTGCTGAACGGCTACGTCAATGCCGGCCAGTGGCAGGATCCGCAGGCAACCAGCTATGTCGCACTCTCCCTGGCCAACATGGCCGCCAGCGGCATTCCTCCGGGCTTCAACGTGATCACCGGCGCGCTCTACGAAAAGGACACCGCCGCGGTCTACGACAAGATTCTGTCCGGCAAGTAAGACCTCAAACTCAGACGGTCGCGACTGCTTCGGCGGTCGCGACTGGCTTCTTCCTTTTCGCCGAGCCCTTCGCATGCGGATGCGCAAGGCCCAGCCTTTCCAATCCTGTCGCAGGTTGCTCGTGGAACATCGTTCACTCATCCAACGCCTGATCGCGCGGCCTGAATTCGGCCCCTTGGTGCTGCTCGTCATCGAGATCGCCGTTTTCTGGAGCATCAACCACGACTTCCTGTCGCCACAGAACATATCGAACACGCTGGCCTTCACGGTCGAACTCGGCCTGATCGCGCTGGCGATGACGCTGTTGATGACGTCAGGCGAGTTCGACCTTTCGGTCGGTTCGTTGTTCGGCTTCTCGCCGGTGCTGATGTGGACGCTGTTCAACAGCGGCCTCACGTCGCTGGAGGTCGGCTTTGTCGCAGCGCTGCTGGTCGCCGCCTTCATCGGGCTGGTCAACGGCTGGTTCGTCACACAGCTCAAGATCCCGTCCTTCCTGGTGACGCTCGGCATGCTGCTGGTGGTGCGCGGCACCGCCCTTTTCGTCACAGACGGCTTTCCGCAGCGCACCTGGAGCGCGGAAGGCAGCTGGCTGGCGGAGGCGCTGGTCGGCGACTTCTTCATCGGACCGTTCCGCATCTACATGTCGCTGTTCTGGTTCATCGCGGCGGCCATCGCGCTCGGCTATGTCCTGACGCAAAGCCGTACCGGCAACTGGATCCAGGCGGCCGGCGGCAATCCCAATGCGGCGCGCGCCCGCGGCGTCAATGTCAGCGGCGTCAAGATCGGCCTGTTCGTGCTGTCATCGCTGATGGCCTCGCTTGCCGGCGTCATCAGTTCCTTGCGCACTTCCGCCGCCAACCCCAACAGCGGCACCGGCTATGAGCTCGAAGTCATCGCCATGGTGGTGATCGGCGGCACGGCGCTGACCGGCGGGCGCGGTACGATCATCGGCACCGTGCTCGGCATCCTGATCCTGCGCGTCATGCGCAACGGCATCGTGCTGATCGGCGTGCCCGGCCTCGCCTACAACATCTTCATCGGGGCGATCATCCTTGGCATGATGGCGCTCCATTCATGGCTGGAACGCCGGCATCAGGCAGGGACTTGAACCATGGCCGAGCCACTGATCCGCATGCAGAACATCCGCAAGTCCTATGGCCGCGTGCAGGCACTCGAGGACGCCAGTTTCCATGTCAATGAACGGGAGATCGTCGGCCTGCTCGGCGATAATGGCGCCGGCAAGTCGACGCTGATCAAGGTGCTCTCGGGTGCCGTTCCGCTGACCAGCGGCGACATCTTCATCCGCGGCAAGAAAGTGAATTTGCGCAGCACCAGCGATGCCATCGCCCACGGCATCGAGACGATCTACCAAGACTCGGCACTGGTCACGCAATTGTCGATCGCCCGCAATCTGTTCCTCGGGCGCGAGCCGATCAAGCCGCCGCGTTTCCTCAACCGGATGGACCAGGACGCCATGAACACGGTCGCCCGCGATCTGCTCAAGCAGGTCGGCATCTCGAAGAACATCCCGCCAACGACACCGATCGGCTCGCTCTCCGGCGGTGAGCGGCAGGCGGTGGCGATCGCGCGCGCCATGCATTTCGACAGCGACCTCATCATCCTCGACGAGCCGACCAACAATCTCGGCGTTGCCGAGACACAGGGCGTGCTGAGCTTCGTGCGCAGCGCTCGCGATTCCGGCCATTCGTGCATCTTCATCGCCCACAACATCCACCACGTCTTTCAGGTGGTCGACCGCATCGTCGTCATGCGCCGGGGCAAGGTGGTCGCCGACGACATCGACCCGAAGAAGACCAGCGTGGCGGAAGTCGAACGGATCATCACCGGCATGTCGGACAAGGAAATCCGCGATGCCATCGCCGATGGCAAGCCATCGCACTGAGGCGGGTGGCAAGCCATCGCCTGAGAACGGGCGAAAGACGTCTTGTCGAGGCAGTCGAATGATCATCCGGCTGACGGGTGGCAATCATCCGTCACCTCAAATCGCATCGCTCGTCTGGCGCGGCATCGCATCGGCACATAGGGTTGCGGCATGAAAGCCACCATCTCGGATATCGCCCGCAATTGCGGGCTGTGGGTTGCGGCATGAAAGCCACCGTCTCGGATATCGCCCGCAATTGCGGGCTGTCGACAGCAACGGTCGACAGGGTGCTCAACAACCGGCCAGGCGCGAGTGCCGCCAACCGGCAACGCGTCATGGAGGCCGCCAAGCAGCTCGGCTACCTGCCGGTCGCCGACCAGGTGACGCTGCCGTCGCGGCCTGCCCATCTCGAATTCCTGCTGCCGATCGGCAGCAATGCCTTCATGCGCGATCTCGCCGGACATATCGAGGACTACGCCGCGCGGCTGCCGCTTGTCGCCTCGTGCCGGATCCACAACCTCGCCGGAATCTCGCCGAACGCACTGCAGACCGCCGTCGAAAACCTCTCGCTCAGGGCCAATGGCGTCGGTGTCATCGCCGTCGACCATCCGCGCACGCGCAACATCCTGCGCGACATCGTCGATGCCGGCATGCGCCTGGTGACGCTGGTGTCCGATGTGCCGGCAGCCCCGCGATCGGCCTATGTCGGCATCGACAACCGGGTGGCGGGGCGAACGGCGGCGCTGTTGATGGGACGATTCCTCGGCGGCCGGACCGGCCATCTGGCGATGGTCGTCGGCTCGCGCTCCTATCGCGGTCATGAAGAACGCGAAATGGGGTTCCGCTCGGTGCTCAACGAGGAGTTTCCCAACCTGACCGTCAGCAGCGCCGTCGAGATCAACGACGAGCCCGACGTCAGCTATGCCGCGACCATGAAGGCGCTGCACAACGAGCCCGAACTGCTCGGCATCTATTGCGTCGGAGCCGGACATTCGGGTGTTGCAAAGGCGATCCGGGACGCCAGGCCCAATCGCAAGCCGGTGTTCATCTGTCACGACCTCACCCGGGACACTCGGGGCTATCTCGTCGACGACCTGCTCGATGTCGTCATCGACCAGAATGCCAGGCTGATCGCCGAACAGTCGGTCATTCGCCTGCTTGGCTCGATTGCATCCTCGGCGCCCTATCTGACAAGGAAGTTCATCGAACCGCGCCTGATCTTCAGGGAAAACGTTCCGGTGCAGTGAACCCCACCTGAGCTTTTTCGGTCACACTCGACAACTTTCGCGGGTGATACAGCAAATCTGCACAGCTGCTATGCACGATCCACGATTGCCGAATCGTTGGGCAACCTCTAGTTTGGAGTTGTCGGCCATCTACTCCTCCCAGATGCGATGCCGACGCTGAATGGGGTGCACCTCCTCCCGCGCCACATTCGAAATCGAGCCCGCTGCCACCTCCTCCCGGCAGCGGGCTTTTTTCGTTCCGGTCAACGACGGTTGCAGCGCTGCTCACGCCAAAAGACGTGAGGCGTCTTCATTCTCGGCTACGAGATCGGATGGGGCAGTCAACAGCTGCGAAGAATTCAGCCGGCTGAAGTGCCTCGGAAGGACACGATCAGCCCTTCAGCCATGCGGACAAACTGCGCGCTGGGGCCTTCCGTACCGACACTTTGAACGCTGACACGGGCGCCTTCGAGCAGAAGCGACAGCGTATCGGCAAGTAGCTCGGCCTGGCCGATGCCGGCATCCCTGCACAGCGTCACGAGGCGATCGCGCTGGGCCTCCTTGAGTTCCTTGATCACGCGCCTGGCCGGATGGTCGGTCTCGCTCAACTCGACGGCGGCATTGGCCATGTCGCAGCCGCGGCCGTCCGCCCTGAGCATATCGGCAGCAACACGAACCCAGGCATGCAGCTGAGCCAGCTTGTCGCCGGGGTGTTCGATTTCGAATTTTTCCCACATCGCACCAGCCTTGCAGGCGGTGGCGCGCAGGCATTGGATGATGAGGTCGTCCTTGGAATCGAAATGGCGATAGAGCGTCATCTTGTTGGTTCCGGCGGCCTCAGTGATCGCGTCGATGCCGACGCCCTTGATGCCATGCTTGTGAAACATGTCCTGCGCCGTCTCCAGGATCCTGTCCCGGGGGCGAGCGCGTTCCACAGTGCCGTCTTCCATCAAAACCTCCTTGGTTTCCCAAAAATCCCTCGGTACGCCTCTTGACTAGGGTGTTACCGGTCTGTAACGTCACGAATGTTACTTACTGGTAACACCTATATCGCCACTCGTCAATCACAAGGCTGTGAACTGGTCCTACCAGATCAACATGAGCGAGATCGAGATGGCGAAAATTGCAGGTCATGCGGCTTTGGCCGGTGAAGAGATGAAAAACGGTTTGCGAGCATGGGCTGCGAATCGACAGACAAGGAGCCGGCCAATGCCACAGCGCCGCGATCTTACCATAGATGAAGCCGTCCGGGATCCGATGATCCGGCTGGTCATGAAAGCAGATGGCGTCGACCCGCGCGCCTTCGAGAGAATGCTGCGCTCGCTCGCCGATGCGCAGCGCCGCGAGGTGCCGTTGCTGCGTTCGCTGGAAGAGCCTGGTGAGGGGCGCGGCCAAAGGCTGTCCAGGGTTGCCAGTGCCTTCGGCAAGGCAAGAGCAGCCGGGGAGGCGTGTGTGTCGTGGTAAACTTTTTCATCCACCGTCCGATCTTCGCCTCGGCGATCGCCATCATCATGGTGCTCGCCGGGACGATTTGTTATTTCCTGCTGCCTGTCTCGCAGTTTCCCGACATCACACCACCGCAGGTCGTGGTCAGCGCCCATTATCCAGGCGCCAGCGCGCAGGTGGTTGCCGATACCGTGACGACGCCGCTTGAGCAGCAGATCAACGGCGTGCAAGGCATGACCTACATGTCGTCGACGAGCTCCAATGACGGCTCCTCGACCATCACCATCACCTTCGATGTCGGCTACTCCCTGAGCACCGCCGCCGTCGACGTCCAGAACCGCGTCTCGCAGGCCGCCTCGTCGCTCCCGGCGATCGTCAATCAGGGCGGTGTGACGATCAAGAAGCAGAATCCGAACTTCGTCCTCATCGTCAACCTGACTTCGCCGGACAGTTCGGTCGATCCGGTGGCGCTGAGCAATCTCGCCTATCTGCAGGTGGTCGATCCGTTGAAGCGGCTGCCCGGTGTCGGCGATGTGCAGATCTTCGGCGAGCGGCGCTATTCGATGCGCGTCTGGCTCGACCCGGACAAGCTCGCCAATCTCGGCATCACCGCCGTCGACGTCCAGAATGCGATTGCCGAGCAGAACGTCCAGGTGGCGGCCGGCAAGATCGGCCAGTCGCCGGCGCCCGCCGGCACTGCGTTCGAGATGCAGGTCAATGCCGTCGGCCGGTTGAGCGATCCCAAGGAGTTCGGCGATATCGTCGTGCGCGCCAACACCGACACCGGCTCGCTGGTGCGGCTGCGCGACGTCGCCCGTATCGAGCTCGGCGCCCTGCAATATTCATCGTCGGCCTTTTTCGGCAAGGATCCAACCGTCGTGCTTGCCGTCTACCAGATGCCAGGCTCCAACGCGCTCGATCTGCAACAGCGCGTCAAGGACAAGATGCAGGAGCTGTCGGGCCGTTTCCCCAAGGGCGTCTCCTACGCGATGCACTACGACACGACACGCTTCGTCTCGGCGTCGATGCATGACGTGCTGATCACGCTCGCTGAAGCGCTGGTCCTGGTCGTCGCCGTGGTGTTCCTCTTCCTGCAAAGCTGGCGCACGACGATCATCCCGACCATCGCCATTCCGGTATCGCTGGTGGCGACGCTTGTCGTCATGGAGATGCTTGGCTTCTCGCTGAACATGTTGAGCCTGCTCGGCATGGTGCTGGCGATCGGCCTCGTCGTCGATGATGCCATCGTCGTGGTCGAGAATGTCGAACGACAGCTGGAGGCCGGGCTCAAGCCGCTGGCGGCGACCAAGGCCGCGATGGCCGAGGTCACCGGTCCGATCATCGCCACCACCGCCGTGCTGATGGCGGTGTTCGTGCCGGTCGCCTTCATTCCCGGCGTCTCCGGCAAGCTGTACAACCAGTTCGCGCTGACGGTGGCGATCTCCGTCGGCATCTCCGCCTTCAACTCGCTGACGCTCAGCCCCGCGCTCAGTGCCACCTTCCTGCGGCATCGACCGCCAACGCAGTTCGTGCTGTTCCGCTGGTTCAACACCGGCTTCGACCGGCTGTCGCATGCCTATGCCCATGGCGTGCGCATACTGATCCGCTTGCGCTGGATCATGCTTGGCCTGTTCGCGGCCGGTCTGGTCGCCACTTATTTCGTCTGGCAGCGCCTGCCCTCGACCTTCCTTCCGGTCGAGGACCAGGGTTACTTCTTCGTCGTCATCCAGTTGCCCGACGGTGCTTCGCTGGAGCGCACCGACGCGGTGGCGAAGAAGGCGCGCGACATCCTGCAGGCGACGCCCGGCGTCGACATCGTCGGCTCGATCAGCGGCCTGAACTTCCTGACCAGTGCGGCGCAGTCGAATTCGGCGGTCGAATTCGCCATCCTGAAGCCTTGGGAGGAGCGCAGTCCCGACCAGAGCGCGTCGAAGCTCGTCGCCGACGTGCGCGGCAAGCTGCTGCAGATTCCGGAAGCCTTTGCGCTGAGCTTCGACCCGCCCTCGATCCCGGGTATCGGGACCACGGGCGGCTTCGAGTTCGTCGTCGAGGATCTCACCGGCCGCGGCAGTTCAGCCCTCAACGATGCGACGCAAGCCGTGATCGCAGAGGCGCGCAAGCAGCCGGAGATCAATCCGCAGCAGCTGTTTTCGCCGTTCTCGACCTCGACGCCGCAGTTCAACTACGATCTCGATCGCAGCAAGGCGAAACTGCTCGGCCTCAACCTGCCGGATGTGTTCAACACGCTGCAGATCTATCTCGGCTCGCTCTACGTCAACGACTTCAACCTGTTCGGCCGCACCTTCCGGGTGACCATACAAGCCGACAAGGATGCACGTGCGGGTGCGGCCGACATTTCGCGGCTCTATGTGCGCAATGCCTCCGGCGGCATGGTGCCGTTGAGCACACTTGGCAAGCTCGTGCCGTTCGTCGGCCCGGAAACCGTGCCGCATTACAACAACAACGCGTCGGCTTCGATCAATGGCGGCGCCGCTCCGGGCTTTTCCTCGGGCCGGGCGGTCGCCGCGATGGAACGGGCCGCGGCCACCGCCCTGCCCAGGGATTTCGGTTTCGAATGGACCGGCATCACCTTCCAGGAGCTCAAGGCAGGGTCGATCGCGTCCGTCGTCTTCGGCCTCGCCATCGTCTTCGTCTTCCTGATCCTGGCGGCGCAGTATGAGAGCTGGGCGATGCCGTTCATGGTGCTGCTGGCGGTGCCGCTCGCCTTGTTCGGCGCGTTCGTGGTGCTGTGGGCGCGTGGCATGCAGATCGACGTCTACTCGCAGATCGGCTTCGTCATGCTGATCGGCCTGGCGGCCAAGAACGCCATCCTGATCGTCGAATTCGCCCGGCGACGACGCGAGGAGGGCCTCAGCATCGTCGACGCGGCGATGGAGGCTGCACGACTGCGGCTGCGGCCGATCCTGATGACGGCCTTTGCCTTCATCCTCGGTGTGCTGCCGCTGATGTTCGCGACCGGCGCCGGTGCAGCAAGCCGTCAGTCGATCGGCACCACCGTCTTTGGCGGCATGGTCGCGGCGACCATCCTGTCGCTGGTGTTCGTGCCGGTCTTCTACGCGGTCATCGAACAGCTGCGCGAACGCCGTGGCAATGACGAGCCCGCCGCTGAACACACTGAACCAACTGCCGAACCCGCCTTCCCTCCCCTGGCGGAAGCGGCCGAATAAGATTGGAGACTAATCATGCGTAAATGGAAAATCGCGTTGGGAACGGCTGTCGCGCTGGGAGCGATCTCGGTGGCCAGCGTCCACCTGCTCGACATGGGCAATGTCAGCCTCAATGCCGGCACCGCCGGTGCGGCGCCCGCCCCCGCGGCGTTCGTCATGCCGGTGCCGGTGATCAGCGTCGTCAAGAAGACGATCCCGATCTACCTCGACTATGCCGCGCGGACGGAGCCGATCCGCAACATCACCTTGCAGGCCAGGATTCCAGGCTATCTGCAGGAGCAGACCGCGGCTGACGGCGTCGACGTCCGCCAAGGCGATCTTCTCTACAAGATCTCACCTGATGACTTCCAGGCGGCACTCGACCAGGCGAAGGCGCAGGTGCAGCGCGACACGGCAACGCTCGACTATGCCCGGTCCAATCTCGGTCGCGGCACCGAGCTTGCCAAGAGCGGCTACCTCGCCAAGGACGGCTTCGACCAGCGCACCAGCACCTTGCGCGAAGCACAGGCGTCGCTGGCTCTCAACCAGGCGGCGGTCCGCACGGCGGAGCTCAATCTGAGCTATGCCGAAATCCGTGCGCCGTTTGCCGGACGCCTGGGGCGCAACCAGGCCTCGGTCGGAACCTTGGTCAGCGTTGCCGGGACCGTGCTCAACACGCTGGTGCAGCTCGACCCGATCTACGTCACCTTCAATCCGAGCGAGACGGATCTGGCCCAGATCGAACAGGCCCGTGCGGCTGGTCCGATCGAAGTCGAAGTCCTGCTTCCCGGCGAGACCGAAGCCAGCCAGAAGGGCGAACTCACCTTCATCGACAATACGGTCGACCGTTCGACCGGTACCATCACGGCGCGGGCGACGATCGGCAACGGCAAGTTCACGCTGCTGCCGGGCCAGTATGTTCGCGTCCGGCTGCATGTGAAGCAGCAGGCCGATGCGCTGATGGTGCCGCAGACGGCGCTCGGCTCGAGCCAGCTCGGCAAATATCTCTATGTCGTCGGCAAGGGCAATACGGTCGACCAGCGGCTGGTCTCGCTCGGACCGACCAGCGGCGATCAGGTGGCGATCCTGAGCGGCGTGGCCGAAGGCGATCAGGTGATAACAGGCAATCTGCAGAAGATCGGACCCGGAATGCCGATCTCTCCGCTGCCGGAAAAGCCGGCCACCTGAACACCCCCGTCAGGTCTGGCTTCAACGGCGCCTTCGACCGGTCAGGTCGGGGGCGCCGTTTTCATGAGCAGTTCGACCAGACCGGCGACATCGGCACGATCAGCCTTGGCCGGCGGCATGAACGCGCAATAGGGGTGGCCAAGGCGGACCGAGACGGATGACAGCGCGATCAGCCGGCCGGCCTCCAGGTCGGCGCGCGCCATGACCCGCTGGCCAAGGGCGATGCCGAGACCCAGCCTCGCCGAGGTGATCGCGAGGCTGGACAGGCCAACGCGCCGCCCGTGCGACGGGTCGGGCGAGCGACCGCCTCCGGACGCCGCGAACCAATCGGCCCAGGTCGGGTGCGAGGCATAGTTCGGGCCCCAATTGGTGTGGATGAACAGGCTCTCGTGCAGGTCCGCCAGACCCGGATCGCCATTGCCGTGCTTATGCCAGAAGTCCGGCGCGCAGACCGGGAGGACGTCATCATGGACAAGCCGGACGAGTTTCAATCCGGGATAGTGATAATCGCCATAGCTGATGCGCAGGTCGATGTTCTGGCGCATCAGGTCGACTGGATCGTCCTCGACCCGGACGTCGATCGCCATTTGCGGGAAGGCATCGAGAAGCACGGCCAGCTTCGGCGCCAGCCACAGCTCGGCCAGCGAAAACGGCACGCTGACGACAAGACGCGTCCGCAGACCGCCTTCCAGCATGCGCCGGCCGATCGCCGCGATGTCGCCGAGTGCCCGCGCGGTCTGCGGATAGATGGCGTGGCCGGCGTCGGTCAGCGCGATGCGGTTGCCACTGCGCACGAACAATTGCTTGCCGAACCAGGTTTCGAGGTTGCGTATCTGCTGGCTGACCGCCGCCGACGACACGCCGAGTTCGGCCGCAGCCAAGGTGAAGCTGCCGGCCCGCGCCGCAACCTCGAAGGCCTTGATCGCATTCAGTGGCGGTAACCGTTCCACGCCAATCTTCCCAAAAGTTTTTCTTGCCCAATCCTAATAATTTTCCGCGTTGAGAGAAAGATTTTTTTGCCGTCTCATAGGCTCGAAACCTCGGAGCCATGATCATGAAAGACATCCTCGATCTCGACCGCTATCCGCTCGACCGCGAAGGCAGCGCCGAATGGCAGCGCCTCGTCGACCAATCCATCGCCGCGCTCGAAGCCGACGGCATGTTCAATCTCGAGGGGTTTTTGCGGCCCGGCGTTGCTGAAAAGGCCGTGCGGGAAATCCAGCCGGTCATGGCTGCGCGGTCGCACGTGCACAAGCGCATGCACAACATCTACTTCAAGCCGGACATTCCCGAGCTTGCGCCCGACCATCCGGCGCTGCGCAAGGTCGAGACCATCAGCCACACCGTCTGTGCCGACCAGATTCCCGGCAGCGTCGTGCTTGCCATCTACGAATTCCAACCGCTGCTGCGCTTCCTGGCGGCGGCGATGGGCAAGCCCAAGCTGCATGTCATGCAGGACCCGCTGGCGCGTACCAATGTGATGGCCTATCGCGCCGGCGAGGCCTTGAACTGGCATTTCGACCGTTCGGAATTCACCACCACCCTTCTCCTGCAGCAGTCGCTACGCGGCGGCGACCTCGAATACCGCACCGACCTGCGGTCGGACGACAACCCGAACTATGCCGGCGTCGCCAGATTGCTCGAAGGGCGCGACCCCGAGGCCAAGATCCTGCGCATGAAGCCCGGCACGCTCAACGTCTTTCGCGGCAAGAACACCGCGCATCGCGTCACCACCGTCGAAGGCGAACGCGAACGCATGATCGCTGTGTTTTCATACTACGAGAAGCCCGGCGTCATGTTCAGCGACGAGGAACGGGTCGGCTTCTACGGCCGCGCGGCCTGAGGCCGAAGAGGCGACACGCCAGCGGTCCCCAAGAATCCGAAAATGACCTCTTGTTAGATTGTCGACAATCTGCTTGTCTTGCTCTCGGTTTCCTTGGGAGTGGCCGAATGAGCAAGGCGGATTTCAGTCCGATCGCGGACACCACGCGGCGCGCCGAGATCGTCGCGCTGTTGCGACGCGCGATCCTGACCGGCCAGCTGGAACCAGGCCAGAAGCTCAACGAGCTCCGGATTTCCGAGCAGATGCGGGTCAGCCGTGCGCCCCTGCGCGAGGCGATGCGCGAGCTGGTGCAGGAAGGCATCCTGACCAGCATCCCCTATGCCGGCACCTTCGTCATCGATGTCACCGCCAAGGACATCGACGACGCCTATTCGTTCAACAAGGTGATGGACGAGTTTGCCATCGAACAGACCTGGCCGCTGCGCGACCAGCGCTTCTTCGACGAGCTTGACCAGCGTCACGAGGCCGTGAAGCAGGCGACGCGCGCGCTCGACACCACGCGCCAAATCGAGACGGCGCTGCAACTGCACGGACTGATTTATGAATGGGCCGACAATTCGGTGCTGCTCGAGACCTGGCAGCGGCTGACCAGCCGGCTGCAGATGTATTTTGCGCTCCACCAGCATGCTCGCAACGAGCCGGTGCCGGCCGAAGATGTGCACGAGACCTATGTGCGGCTGCTGAAGGGCAAGGACATGCGCGCCGCCCAGCGCCATGCCAGGGAGCATATCGGCCTCGATTACGAGGAACTGATTGCCTATGCGCGCAGCCTCGAACAGCGGACGTCCAAGGGCGGCAGAGCCGATCGCGCCAGCCCCGCGCGCAGCGGCCCGGGAGGCAGCTGAGCCCGGTCAGTCTGGCAGCCCATCCCGACATAACAGACAACGGACAGACAACGTGCAGATCAAGAGCATCAAGGCCTATCACGTCGTGCAGCCCTTCGTGGACGGGCCCTACCGCATGTCCAAGGGACGCGTTGCCGACGCCTTCGACGCAGTGATTGTGTCCATTACTTCCGACAGCGGTTTGACCGGCTGGGGCGAGATGGCGCCGCTCGGCAATTTCTACTCGCCCGCCTTCGCGGCTGGCGTGCGCGCCGGCGTGGTCGAGATCGCGCCGCATCTCATCGGCCACGATCCGCGCGGGCTGGCCGGCATCGGCCGACTGATGGACACGGTGTTCAAGGGCCATCCCTACATCAAGTCGGCGCTCGACATGGCGTGCTGGGATCTGGCGGCGCGGGCCGCCGATGTGCCGCTGGTGACGCTGCTCGGCGGCCGGGAGAGCGAGACCGCGGAGCTCTACAAGGTCGTCACCCACGGCAGCGTCGACGCCATGGCGGCACTGGCCAAACGGATCGTCAAGGACGGTTTCCACCGGCTGCAGGTCAAGGTCGGCGGCAATGTCCATGATGACATCGAGCGCGTGACCGCGGTCGCGGCTTCGGTGCCGAAAGGCACGGTCATCTTCTGCGACGCCAATGCCGGCTGGACGCCTTACCAGGCGCGCCAGTTCACTGATGCGACGCGCGCCATCGACTACACATTCGAGCAGCCCTGCACCACCATCGATGAGTGCATGTCGGTGCGCCGTTCGCTCGACAAGCCGATGGTGCTGGACGAATCCGTCGCCTCGCTCGACGACATGCTCGATATTCATCGCAAGGGTGCCGCCGACGGGCTGACGCTGAAGATCTCGCGGCTCGGCGGCGTGACGAAGACGCGGCAGATCCGCGATCTCGCTGTCGACCTCGGTTTCATGATCACCGTCGAGGACACTGGCGGTGCCGAGATCGACACCGCGGCGATGGCGCACCTGTCGCTGTCGACGCCCGAGGAGCGCCGGTTGCACGCCATCGCCTTCCACGAATGGGTGACGGTGCGCACGGCATCGAACAAGCCGCCGGTCACCGGTAGCCGCATGGGCATCCCCGATGGCCCCGGCCTTGGCATCGATGTCGTTCCCGATCTGCTCGGCGCGCCGTTCTTCGAGGTCGGCCGCTGAGATGAAAATCCGCAGCATCACCGCCACGCCGATCAACCTGCGCCTCGAGGCGCCCTATGCCTGGGTGTTCGGCGAGCTCGACGGATTTTCGCCGACCATTGTCGAGGTCGAGACCGAGGATGGCTTGATCGGCCTCGGCGAGGCGCCGACACCGGCGGCAGCCGCGATCATCAATGATGTTCTGGCGCCACGGCTGGTCGGCCGCGATGCCTTCGACATCGCCGGCGCCGAAAATGTCTGCCTGCCCTACTGGACCGGCGTGCAGTCGATCAACGACCGGACCCGCATCATGGCCTTCGGCGCCATCGAGATGGCGTTCTGGGACCTGCGCGGCAAGGCATGGAACCAGCCGCTCTACCAGTTGCTCGGTGGCGCTGTGCGCAAGGATATCCCGTTCACCGACTATTTTTCGCTGCGCGGTGACGGCCCAAAGGTGAAGGGCGAGACGACACCGGAAGAAGTCGCCGACTATTGTGTTGAAATGCACGAGACCCACGGGACGACGTTCTTCGAAGGCAAGTTCTCGACTGAGGACCCGAAAGTCTCGCTCAGAATGGTCGAACTGATCCGCCGCAAACTCGGCGACGATGCAATGATCCGCATCGATTCCAACCAGGCCTATTCGCTGGCGACGGCGCGGCGGCTGGCGCGGCCGCTCGAAGATCTCGGCGTGCGCAACTGGGAGGACCCAGTTGCGACCATCGAGGAGATGCGCGAGTTGCGGCGCCATTGCTCGATCCCGTTTTCGACCCACAACATCGACATTGCCCGCGCCATGGAAACCAGGGTTCCGGACGCCTTCGTCGGCAATCCGACGACGCATGGCGGCATCGGCCGCCTGCTGCGTTTCGTCGGCGCCTGCGAGCACGCCGGCATCGATTTCTGGTGCTACAGCGGCGACAGCGGCATCGGCAGCGCGGCCTATCTGCATTTGTGCGCGGCACTCGGCTGGATCAGGGAGCCGAACCAGTCGCTGTTTCGCATGCTGCCGATGGATGTCACCGAGGAAGGGCCGTTTTCGCCCAGAAACAACGTCGTTCGGGTGCCGGAAGGTCCCGGTCTCGGCATCACGTTGTCGCGGGAAAACCTCGCCGCCTGTCACAGAGACTTTACCGAGAAAGGACCCTGCAACAAGTATCATGACCCGGCAAAGCCCGGAACCTATCGCCGTTTGCCGCTGAACTAGATGACGGCAAGTGGCCAAGACGAACTGCCAACAGACGAGAAGCCAACCGCCGCGACTTCGGTCGGGAAGGTCGGACAAGGACGGTGGAAGCAGTGCAGCCAGGAATCCGGCGCATCCACGCCAACGACTGGATGGACCGGACAAAATCGCATGCTACAGTCCCGGTCAGCAGGCCTTTCTGACGATCGGATATGGAACAATCCACAAAAATTCGTCGATCATAAGAACATAGGGGAAAGGGTAGAAACCCATGAGCAAGAACTATCACATTCTCGACCTGATCCGGCGCAATCGTTCGCCGCTTGAAAATCACCTGATCGATGGCCTCGTCGACGGCAGGGTCAGCCGCCGCGACTTCATCCGTCACGGCAGCCTGCTCGGCCTGTCGCTGCCGCTGCTGGGCCGTATCGGCATGGCAGCCGGCCTCGGCGGCATGCCGTCGCTGGCGCGCGCCCAGGGCGCGCCCGGCGCCACCATACGTGTCGCCAGCAGCGTGCCGGCGGCGACGATCGACCCGGTCACCATCGCGGACGCCGGCGGCCTGCTGGTCATGCAGCAGGTTGCCGAGTTCCTCTGCGTCGACGGCCCCGACCTCGTGCTGCAGCCGGCACTGGCCGAGAGCTGGAAGCCGAACGACACAGGCACGGTATGGACCTTCAAGCTGCGCAAGGGCGTGAAATTCCACAGCGGCGGCGAGATGAAAGCCGACGACGTCGTGGCCAGCATCGACCGCCTTGCCGATCCGGCAAACTCGTCCAACGCGCTTTCGGTGTTCTCCGGCATCCTGCAGAAGGGCGCCAGCAAGAAGGTCGACGACTACACGGTGGAATTCCATCTCGACGCCCCGAACGGCAACTTCCCCTACATGCTGTCGTCCGACAATTACAACGCCGTCATCATCCCGGCGAGCTACAAGGGCGACTACGAGAAGAGCTTCGACGGCACCGGGCCGTTCAAGATCGAGAAATACACGGCAAAGGTCGGCGCTTCCTTCGTCCGCAACGAAGACTATTGGGGACCGAAGGCATTGCCCGAGCGCACCGAGTTCACCTTCTTCGCCGACACGCAGCCGCAAATCCTGGCACTGCAGGGCGGACAGGTCGACATCATCAACCAGTTGCCGGTGCTGGCCGGCGTCGCACTGCTCAACGATCCGGGTATCGACATCATCAGCCTGAAGTCGGTCGCGCACCAGCAACTGCATCTGCGCTGCGATTCCGATCCCTTCAAGGACCCGCGCGTGCGCCGCGCCATTGCACTCAGCCTCGACCGCGACAAGCTGGTTGCCGGCCTGATGAAAGGCCGTGCTTCGCCCGGCAATGACAGCCCGTTCGCGCCGGCCTATCCCTCGACCGATGCGAGCGTGCCGCAACGCAAGCAGGATATCGCCCAGGCAAAGCAGCTGATGGAAGCCGCGGGTGCCGGCAAGGGCGTCAAGGTGACGCTGACGACCGAGCGCTACCTGGAAATCCCCGAATACGCCCAGCTCATCCAGAACTGGGTCAAGGAGATCGGCATCGAGCTCGAGCTCAACATCCTCGACCAGGGCGCCTATTACGGCGATGCGGTGTTCGGCAAGTCGAACTGGCTGGATTCGGTGATGGGCATCACCGACTACGGTCATCGCGGCGTGCCGAACGTCTTCCTGGCCGCGCCCTTGAAGAGCGAGGGCACCTGGAACGCGGCGCACTTCAAGAACAAGGACTACGACACGCTGGCGACCAGCTACATCGCCGCGCTCGACCTCGAGGCGCAGAAGGCGACGGCGGGCAAGATCCAGAACCTGCTGCTCGAAGAAACGCCGGTCATCTTCGGCTATTTCTACGACTATCTGACAGCGACGGCGAAAGGCGTGGCCGGCGTGCAACCGACCGCGATGTCGCAGCTGTTCCTCGACAAGGCATCGAAGGCCTGAACGGAAAGGGAAAGCCAATCCTGTAACAGCCAGCTCCCTCACGGGGGGCTGGCTCCACAAGGAGTCTTAGCCATTCTCTCCTTCCTTGCCCGGCGTGTCTCGTTGTCGCTGGTGACGCTGTTCCTGCTCAGCATCATGGTGTTCCTGGGCGGCCAGGTGCTGCCCGGCAATGTCGGACGCGCGATTTTGGGCCCGTTCGCCGACCAGCGTGCCGTCGACGCGCTCAATCATACGCTCGGCGTCGATCGCCCGCTGCTGGCGCAGTACTGGGGCTGGATCTCGAACTTCGTCCAGGGCGACATGGGCACGTCCTACATCTTCCGCTCGCCGGTCGCGCCCTTCGTCATCGATGCACTCGGCAATTCGATGAAGCTGGCGGCGGTCGCCTTCGTGTTGGTGGTGCCGATCGGCATCCTTGGCGGCGTCGTTGCCGCGCTCAACCTCAACCGGCCGCTCGACCGCATCATCAGCCTTGGCGGCCTGTCGGTGACGGTGCTGCCGGAATTCGTCACCGGCATCATCCTGATCCTGGTGTTCGGCGTCTGGCTGCGCTGGCTGCCGATCTCAGCCGCATGGCCGCGCAATGCCGGCTTCTTCACCCAGCTCTATTATCTGATCCTGCCTGCGCTGCCGCTGTTCCTGGTGCTGTTCGGCTACATCGCCCGCATGGCGCGCTCCGGCATGATCGAGGCGCTCGATTCCGACTACACGCGGACAGCGGTGCTGAAGGGCCTGCCATGGCGCACGGTGATCTGGCGGCATGTGTTGCGCAACGCACTGCTGCCGACCATCACCGTCATCGCGACGCAGACCGGCTATCTCATCGGCGGTCTCGTCGTCATCGAAACGCTGTTCCGATACCAGGGCATCGGCTCGCTGATCTTCACCGCAGCGCGCGGCAAGGATTTCCCGATGCTGGAATCGGGGATTCTCACCATCGGCATCGTCTATGCGGTGGCGACACTTGTCGCCGACTTCCTCTATTCCGTGCTCAATCCGCGCATCCGGCTGGGGTCAGACCAATGAGCGCCGTCCAAACCACCTCCCCGCCCCCCGACGACACGCGCCGGCGCGGGCCGCTGGCGGAGGTGCTGTTGTCGCTGCTGCGCTCCGGCACCTTCCTGACCGGTTTCGCCATCGTGCTGTTCTGGGTTGCCTGCGCGATTTTCGGCGAACATTTCGCGCCCTATGACCCGCTCGCCGACGACATCATCAACGCCCTGGCACCACCTTCGGCCGAACACTGGTTCGGCACCGACCAGATCGGCCGCGACGTCTTCTCGCGCGTCATCGTCGGCTCGCGCGACATCCTGACCGTCGCCCCACTGGCGACCTTGCTGGCAACCGTGGCCGGCACGGCGCTCGGCCTCGTCACCGGCTATTTTCGCGGCCTCGTCGACGATGTCGTCAGCCGCATCCTCGAAGCCTTCATGGCGATCCCGGTGGTCATCGTCGCGCTGTTGGCCATCGTGGCGCTCGGCACATCCAAGACGACGGTCATCGTCGTCATCGGCCTCAGCTTTGCGCCGATCATCGCGCGCACGGTGCGCTCCGCTGTGTTGGCCGAGCGCGAACTCGATTATGTCGCCGCAGCACAGCTCAGGCATGAAAGTGCGCTGCATACGATGTTCGTCGAGATCCTGCCGAACGTCATCCCGCCGATCCTGGTCGAGACAACCGTGCGGCTCGGTTATGCCATTTTCGCGGTCGCCACGCTCTCCTTCATGGGCTTCGGCATCCAACCGCCCTCACCCGACTGGGGGCTCTCGATCTCCAACAATTACGGCATGATCGGCGGCGGCTTCTGGTGGACGGTGCTGTTCGACGCGCTGGCCATTGCCTCGCTGGTGATTGGCGTCAATCTGGCGGCCGACGGCGTTCATGGAGCGCTCAATGACTAAGCCCGCCAAGGCAGAAAACGCCCTCGAACTGCACGATTTGTCGGTAGCCTACCGCGTTGCCGGCCGCAATCGCGCGGTGCTGCGCAACCTCAGCCTCAACATCGGCCAGGGCGAAGCTTATGGGCTGGTGGGCGAATCCGGCTGCGGCAAATCCACCGTGGCGCTCACCGTCGTGAGCTACCTGCCAAGAAACGGCTCGATCACCGGCGGCGCGATCTCGCTCGACGGCCAGGACGTCATGAAGCTCGATGCCGAAGCGCTCAGGCGGGCGCGGGCCGAAAGCGTCTCGATGGTCTACCAGGACCCGGGCAAGGCGCTGAACCCGTCGATCCGCGTCGGCCGACAGCTGACCGAAATCTTCGAGCTTGGCGGCATTACGGGACAGGCGGCCACCGACAAGGCCATCGCCATGCTGAACCGGGTGCGCATCTCCGACCCGGTCAGCGTCATGCAACGCTATCCGCACCAGCTTTCCGGTGGCATGCAGCAGCGCGTGGCGATTGCCATGGCGCTGGCCAACGATCCATCGATGCTGATCCTCGACGAGCCGACTACCGGCCTCGATGCGACGGTGGAAGCCGAGGTGCTCGACCTGATCGCGCAGCTCAGGCAGGAACTGTTGGCCTCGATCCTGTTCATCAGCCACAACCTCGCGGTCGTCTCCAACATGTGCGACCGGGTCGGCGTGCTCTATGCCGGCATGCTGGTCGAAGAAGGGCCGACCGAGGCCGTGTTCAACGATCCCCGCCATCCCTATACGGTGGCGCTGCTGCGCTGCCTGCCGCGCGGCGGCCAGCGCAAGGACCAGGGTCGGCTCGACACCATTCCGGGCTTCCTGCCCGGCATTGGTGCTGACATCAAGGGATGCGCCTTCGCCGATCGCTGCGCGCTCGCCGACGACCGCTGCCGCAGCGAATTGCCGCCGCTTTACGATTTGGGCGGCCGGCTGTCGCGCTGCTTCTATCACGAGAAGGCGCAGGCGCTGCCGCGCGCGACGCCGAGCGATGTGGCGCCTGCACCACAGGCGGTAGCCGTCCCGGTGCTGCGGGTCGCGGGGCTGAACAAGACCTATGCCAGTCATGGCCATGCGCTGCGCGCGGTGAAAGATGTGTCGCTCGATTTGCGCCCCGGCGAAACGCTTGGACTGGTCGGCGAATCCGGCAGTGGCAAGACGACCTTCGCCCGGCTGCTGCTCGGCCTGGTGCCGCCGGATGCAGGCGGCACCATCGAGCTCGAAGGCAAGGCGCTGGCGCCGCGGCTTGAAAACCGCAGTGACGACCAGATCAAGGCGATGCAGATCGTCTTCCAGAATCCGGACTCGGCGCTCAACCGCTCGCATTCGATCCGGCACCTGATCGGCCGCGCGCTTAAGCGGCTGGCAGGCTTGAGCGGCAAGGCACTTGATGCTCGCCTCAACGATCTCGTCCGCTCGGTGCGGCTCACCGACCGGCATCTCGCCGTCAAGCCGCGCCAGCTTTCGGGCGGCCTGAAGCAGCGCGTCGCCATCGCGCGCGCCTTCGCCGGCGACCCGCGCATCGTGGTGTGCGACGAGCCGACTTCGGCGCTCGACGTGTCGGTGCAGGCGGCCATTCTCAACCTGCTCGCCGACCTGCAGTCGAAGGAAGACGTTAGCTACATCTTCATCTCGCATGATCTTGCGGTGGTGCGTTACCTCTCTGACAAGATCGCCGTGCTCTATCTCGGCCGGATCATGGAACTCGGACCGTCGGAAGACGTCTTTTCCGGCCCGCATCATCCCTATACCGAAGCGCTGCTGTCGGCGGTGCCCAAGCTCGACCAGACCGAGACGGCGCGCATTCGCCTCGACGGCGAAATCCCCAGCGCCACCAACCCGCCGTCGGGCTGCGTGTTCCACACACGCTGCCCGCGCAAGATCGGTCCAATCTGCGAGCAGCAGGAGCCGCCGCTGAGCGAAGCGCAGCCCGGCCACTCGATCCGCTGCCACATTCCCTACCCCGAACTTGCCCGGCTCCAAAAGGCGGCGATGACCGAGCCGGCATAGCAGCATCACTTGATGCTCCGTGATCCGACCCGTCACGTCCGGCCGGACATGCTCAGGGAACGGTCGCCTTCCGAAAAGCCCTGACCTTCCGCCCAGTCCCTTGCCAGCGTGCGCAGCCCGGTGAGCGCGACATCCAGAACATCCGACGAGACAGGATTCGAGGGATAGGCGAGATAGATTGGCCGCTGGAACACAGGCGCGTTGTCGATGCGCCGCATTTCGCCGCGCTCGATATGACCGCTGACGGCGCTGAGCGGCAGATAGGCTGCCGCTTGCTGCGACAGCACATGCTGCAGCCCGATGAAGACCAGTCCAGCTGAGATGGCCGGCTTGACCATGCCGGCAAAGGCGCGGTCGTGCTCGATGCGGAACTCCAGCCCCCAATCCATCAGAATGTAGTTCTCCGTCCACGGCTTCGTCTGCGCCGCATGCTGGACAAGCACGACCTGATCGACGGCAAGCGTTTCGTAGACGATGCCGGGATGTGGCCGCGGCAGATAGAGGATGCAGATGTCGAGCAGACCTTCCGCCAACTGGTCGATGACCAAATCCGGGAAACTGCCCTCCAGCCGCAGCGCCACGTTCGGCCGCCTGGCACGCATCCACTCGACCCATGGCGAGGTGATGCGGTCCCACAGATAGGCGGGCGCGGTCAACCGCAGCAAGGTCTCGTAGCCATCGGGAACGGCGATGTCCTGCCGCGATTGCTCCCAGGTGCGGGTGATGGACGAGGCGTGCGGCAGGAACTGCCGGCCGGCCGGCGTCAGCGTGACGCCGTCGCGGTCGCGCACGAAAAGCCGGCGCCCCAACTGCTCCTCCAGCCCGCGAATGCGCGCACTGACGGTAGACTGGGCGAGGTTAAGCCGGTTGGCCGCGACGGTGAAGCTGCCATGGGTGGCAACTTCGAGAAAACTGCGCAGATTTTCAGTGTCCATGCTTCATCCAAGCATCGAAAATTTCGATGGCCCCTATCAAAAAATATCGCTTTCCGGCGGCAGTCAACAATGAACTAGATGGCAAAACCCCAAGACAAGCGAGGAATGCAGCCATGCCAAAGCATTTCAGGATGATCGACGCCGCTCGCGGAAATCTCACAGCAATCGAAAACTCCGCTGTCGACGAGTTGCTGGCCGGCAGGATGGGCCGGCGCGATTTCCTGCGCCATGGCAGCGTGCTTGGCCTCTCGCTGCCATTCCTGGGCAGCCTCGTCGCTGCTGCCGGCCTCGGCACGCAGCAGGCCCGCGCCGAGGGCAAGCCGGGCGGCACGGTGCGCGCCGGCGTCGCCACGCCGGGCGGCGCCATCGATCCCGTCACCTATTATGACAGCGGCAGCTACCAGCTGGTTTTCCAGACCGCCGAGTTTCTCTGCATCACCCAGCCGGATCTCACCTTGAAGCCGGTGCTGGCGGAAAGCTGGGCGCCGAACGAGGACGGCAGCGTCTGGACATTCAAGCTGCGCAAGGGCGTGAAATTCCACAATGGCGAGGACTTCAAGGCCGACGACGTCGTCGCGACCTTCGACCGGCTGGCCGATCCCGGCGGCGCCTCGAACGCGCTGTCGGTGTTCAAGGGCCTGCTGTCGAAGGGCGGTACAAGGAAGGTCGACGATCACACCGTCGCCTTCCATCTCGATGCGCCGAACGGCAGCTTTCCCTATTCGGTGTCGATCGACAATTACAACGCCGTCATCCTGCCGGCGAGCTACAAGGGCGACTACGAAAAGACCTTCGAGGGCACCGGGCCGTTCCGGCTGGAGACCTACACGCCGAAGGTCGGCGCGACCTTTGTCCGCAACCCCGACTATTGGGGCGAGAAGGCGTTGCCCGACCGTCTCGAATTCAAGTTCTACGGCGACGTGCAGCCGCGCATCCTGGTGCTGCAGGCCGGCGAGGTCGACATTCTCGACGCCGTTCCGCTCGACGTCAGCCAGGTCGTGCTCAACAGCCCCGACATCAACGTGCTGCGTGTCGCCTCGACCGCGCATCGCCAGTTGCACATGCGCTGCGACACCGGCCCGTTCACCGACAAGCGCGTACGCCAGGCGCTCGCTTTGTGCATCGATCGCTCCAAGCTGGTCGATGGCCTGTGCCGCGGCATGGCGGCGACCGGCAATGACAGCCCGTTCGCGCCGGCCTTCCCCGCGACCGACACGACGGTGCCGCAGCGCGTCCAGGATATCGCCAAGGCGAAGCAGTTGCTCGAAGCAGCCGGCGCGGCCAGCGGTTTCGACATCACGCTGACGACGCTGCGCTATTCCGACATCCCCGGCTACGCGCAGCTGTTCCAGAACTTCGCCAAGGAAATCGGCGCCCGTATCGCGCTCAACATCGAGGACCAGGACAAATATTATGGCAAGGCGGTGTTCGGCCAGTCGGACTGGCTGGACAGCCCACTCGGCATCACCGACTACGCGCATCGCAGCGTGCCGAACGTCTTCCTCAAAAGCCCGCTGGTCAGCGACGGCCCTTGGAACGCGGCGCATTTCAAGAACCCGGCCTATGACGGCATGGTCACCAGCTATCTGAAGGCGCTCGACATCGGCGCGCAGCGCAGCGCCGCCTCCGACATCCAGAAGCTGCTGCTCGACGAGACACCGGTCATTTTCAGCTATTTCCCCGATCTGCTGGTGCCGGTGCGCAAGAATGTCAGCGGCTTGCCACCGATCGCCGCCGGGCTGCTGCTCGATCGCGTGTCATTGAGTTGATCGTGCGCCAACGCTCGATCACAAAAGAAAAGCACCGGGAGAGTACCATTCGCAAGCGCCATCTGCGCGGCCGCGGGCCGCATTTTCCGCTGCTCGACAGCATCACCCAATATGAGTTCGAGCCGGGCTATGTGGCCTTCACCATGCCGACGCAGAAGCGGCTGCGGGTACAGGTTGGGTCGATGACGGTCGCCGACACGGTCAATGCGCTGGTGCTCTACGAGTCCGACCATCTGCCGGTCTACTATTTCCCGATGCGCGACGTGCGCGAGGAGTTTCTTCTGCCGAGCACGACGACCACCGAGAGCCCGTTCAAGGGCGTCGCGACCCACTATTCGCTCAACACCGGCGTGACCCTGGTCGAGGACGCGGCCTGGCGCTACGCCGATCCGGTGAAAGGCTGTCCGCCGCTCGCCGACCATATGTCGTTTTACTGGAGCAAGATGGGCCACTGGTTCGAGGAGGACGAGGAAATCTTCGTCCACGCCCGCGATCCGTTCCGCCGCGTCGACTGCCTGCCGTCGTCGCGGCGCGTGCAGGTCATTCTCGACGGCGAACAGGTCGCCGATTCACGCCGTGGCTTGTTCCTGTTCGAGACCGGTCATCCGGTGCGCCACTATCTGCCGATCGCCGATACGCGGCTCGATATGTTCGCGCCCAGCCGCTACATCTCGCGCTGCCCCTACAAGGGCATCTCCAGCTACTATCACGTAACGACGAAGGCCAAGCGCCACGAGAATCTGGTCTGGTACTATCCCGAGCCGGTGCACGAGGCGGAACGCATCAAGGGACTGGTCTGCTTCCACCACGAACTGGTCGACAAGATCCTGGTCGACGGCGTCGAAATCCCCAAGGAAGCGACAGCCGCGTCGGACGGCTACTTCTGAGCAACAACGCACCTTGCGCGCAGGGCGCTTGATCGAAGCACGGCTCAGCGCATACCCTCCCCGAGACAGGGAGGGCTATCGATGGATCTTTTCAAGCTTGACGGCGATGTCGCGCTGGTCACCGGTGCTGGCAGCGGCATCGGCCAGGCAATCGCGATCGGACTGGCCGAGGCGGGCGCCGATGTCGCCTGTTTCGGCCATGCCTCGAAGGGTGGCCTGGACGAGACCGCTCACCGGATCACGGCACTCGGCCGCAAGGCGCTGGTGCTGACCGGCACGGTGACATCGCCAAGCGATCTCGCGGCGGCGATCGATCGCGTCGAGAGCGAACTCGGCGCGCTGACCGTCGCCGTCAACAATGCCGGCATTGCCGGTTCGGAACCGGCCGAGACGCTGTCGCTGGAGACATGGCAGAAGGTGCACGAGGTCAATGTCGCCGGCGTGTTCCTGTCCTGCCAGGCCGAAGCCCGCAAGATGCTGGCGCGGCGCAAGGGCTCGATCATCAACATCGCCTCGATGTCGGGCACCATCGTCAATCGGGGCCTGACGCAGGCGCACTACAACTCCTCGAAAGCCGCCGTCATCCACATGTCGAAGAGCCTCGCCATGGAGTGGGCCGACCGTGGGCTGCGCGTCAATGTCGTCAGCCCGGGCTACACGCTGACGCCTATGAACAAACGGCCGGAGGTGGCTGAAGAGATCAAGATCTTCAAGCGTGACACACCGATGGGACGCATGGCGGCGCCGGAGGAAATGGTCGGACCGACGGTGTTCCTGGCCAGCCGCGCGTCGAGCTTCGTTACCGGCCTCGACCTGATTGTCGATGGCGGCTACGTCTGCTGGTAGGATCTGCCATTCGGCGGCCCGCCTTTGCCCGCGGTCTGAAATTTTGCAACCCACGGGCGTTAGTCGTTGCGCGACATGAACGTTGGTATATATAATTTCATCCTATGAAACGGTCCTGGCGAGATGGGGCTTGCCGGGCCGACAGCCGAGATCATGGGACCTTGATGGCTCGCACCTTGCAGGGCGCCGCAAGACTGGCAATTGATCCGCAGGTGATCGCTTCCGCAGCGATCCGTCGGCAGCCATGACGCTGACCCCCCAGTCCCATTCGACCATCAGCAGAATTGAGCACCATCTTGCCTGCCTTGGCCAAAGCCAGGGCGACAATTCGGCGCCGACGGCCTTGCGCAACGACCAGCCTTTCCAACACAATCAAGAAAAGCCGCAAGAAGGGAACGAACGATAATTTTCACAGCTTGAAGGAGAACAAGCATGTCATTTCGCAGCCAGATCTCGAAATTGTCGATGGGCGCCGTCGCGCTCGCGACCCTAAGCCTGCTGACACCTTCCGCCCAAGCCGCAGCACCCGAATCCAACGACCCGATCAAGATCGCGCTGTTCGACTGGACCAGCGTCAATCTGAACGCCAAGATCCTCGGCGGCATCCTGGAAAAGCTCGGCTATACCGTCGAATATCCGACCGCCGACTACCTCTCCAGCCTGACCACCGGTCTCACCAATGGCGACCTCGACGTCGGCCTGGAGTTCTGGGACACGACCGCCGGCGAAGCCATGAAAGCCTCCGATGCGACCGGCCAGACCGAACGGCTCGGCAAGCTCGGACCCAAGGCCAAGGAAGAGTGGTGGTTTCCCGAATACATGAAGGAAAAATGCCCGGGCCTGCCCAATTGGGAAGCGCTGAAGGACCCGAAATGCGCCGAAGCGTTTTCAACGGCGGAGACCGCGCCGAAGGGGCGCTATCTCGGCGGCCCGGTGACGTGGGAAGGCTTTGACGACGAGCGTGTCGAGGCGCTGAAACTGCCCTTCACCGTCATCCATGCCGGCACCGATGCGGCGATGTTCGCCGAACTGGAATCGGCCTATCAGCGCAAGGCGCCGATCATGCTGTGGATCTATTCGCCGCACTGGGCGCCGGCCAAATACAAGGGCGAATGGGTGCAATTCCCCGAATACACGCCCGAATGCTACAACGATCCGAAATGGGGCGTGAACCCCGACGCCAAATATGATTGCGGCAAGCCGCATGGCGAGATCTGGAAATACTCCTGGTCGGGCATGAAGGACAAATGGCCGGTCGCCTACAAGGTGGCGAAGGCCTACACGATCGACACAGATGAGCTCAACAAGATGAGCGGCGAGATCGACCTCGGCGGCAAGACGCCGGAAGATGTCGCCGCCGCCTGGATCGCAGCGCACGAGGCAGACTGGAAAGCCTGGGCGCAGTGATCGTTCCGACTGGAAAAATGAGGCCCGGCTGTTGATCAGCCGGGCCTCAAGTGTTGATGTTCCAGAAGGACGATTGGATGACGGATAGGACTGAACAGGTACCGACACCGGCGGGCAAGGATGCCCGTCCGATAAAGCTTGCCTGCCGCAACGTCTGGAAGCTGTTCGGATCGAACGCGGCGAATTTCATCCGCGAACGCGACGGCAAGGCCAGCATGGCCGATGTCGCCGCGGCCGGGCTGGTTGGGGCCGTGCGCGCCGTCGACCTCGAGATCCGCCAGGGCGAGATTTTCATCATCATGGGCCTGTCGGGTTCCGGCAAGTCGACGCTGGTGCGCTGCATGTCCAGGCTGGTCGAGCCGACCCACGGCAAGGTCGAGTTCGAAGGCAAGGATCTGCTCAAGATTTCCGACGCGGCACTGATCGAATTGCGGCGGCACCGCATGGGCATGGTCTTCCAGAATTTTGCGCTCTTGCCGCATCTCAACGTGCTGGAGAACATTGCCTTTCCGCTCAGCATCCAGGGGCAGGACAGGGCGACACGCGAAGCGCGGGCGCATGAGGTCATCGAGCTTGTCGGTCTGCGCGGCCGCGAGCATTTCTATCCGCGCGAGCTTTCCGGCGGCCAGCAGCAGCGTGTCGGCATCGCCCGCAGCCTCGCGACAAAGCCGGAAATCTGGTTTCTCGACGAGCCATTCTCGGCCCTCGACCCATTGATCCGCCGCGAGATGCAGGACGAGCTGATGCGGCTGCAGACCATGCTGCACAAGACCATCGTCTTCATCACCCATGATTTCGACGAAGCGATCCGGCTGGCTGACCGCATCGCCATCATGAAGGACGGCGAGGTCATCCAGATCGGCACGCCGGAGGAACTGGTGGTCAACCCGGCGACCGACTATGTCGCCGAATTCACCCGCGACGTCGACCGCGCCAAGGTGATTTCGGCGCGCAGCCTGATGCGCGCCTGTGACGGCACCGAGCATGGCGGCACGGTCTCGCCGGAGGCCAAGATCGCAAGTTTTTCCGCCAGCATCGTCTCCGCCAACAAGCCGTTCGCGGTGGTCAACGGCTCGGGCAAGCCGATCGGCGAAGTGACGCCGCAAGCGGTGATCGATCTGCTGGCCGGCATCGATCGTTCGAGGGCCGGCGCATGACGGTGACGGCTAGTGCCAGCGAGGCAAGGGCGCGGCCGGTCCAGCTCTGGCTGCTGGTCTGGGCCTCGGCGCTTGCCGCCGTACTTGTCGTGTTCCTGCTGCAGAACAGCCTGCCCTGGGCCGTCAACTATCCGGCCAGTGCGATCGTGCCGGTCGCCGATTGGGTCAGCGCGTTGATGCGCTGGATCAAGTCGAACCTGTCGTGGCTGACGCGCTCGATCACCGCGGTGCTCGGCGTGCCGCTCGACTTTGCGCTCAATCTGCTGGCCAAGAACTTCAAGATCGGCCATGGCGCCGACGCCTATGTGTTGCCGCGCTTGTCCTGGGTCGGCGTCTGCGCCGCCGCCTTCCTTGCCGGGCATGCCGTCGGCGGCCGGAAGCTCGGCATGCTGGTCGGCGGCTGTTTCCTCTACATCGCGCTGTTTGGCCAATGGACCAGCGCCATGCTGACGCTGGCGCTGATCTCCATCGCCGTGCCGTTCTGCATTGTCACCGGCCTGTTCGCGGGCATCTGGGCTTGGCGCAAGCCGTGGGCGGAAAGGCTCATCGTCTCCCCTGCCCTTGACCTGATGCAGACGATCCCGACCTTCGCCTATCTCATCCCGATGCTGCTCCTGTTCGGCAACAGCCCGGTTTCGGCGATGATCGCGACCGCCATCTTCGCCACGCCGCCGATGGTGCGGGCGACGATGCTCGGTCTGTCGCGGGTGCCCTCCGAGATTGACGATTTCAGCGAAATGGCCGGCTGCACGGCGCGGCAGAAACTGTGGCGGGTGCTTTTGCCCTCGGCGCGGCCGACGCTGATGGTCGGCGTCAACCAGGTGATCATGCTGGCGCTGAACATGGTGATCATCGCTTCGATGATCGGCGCCGGCGGCCTTGGCTACGACGTGCTTTTGGCGCTGCGCGCGCTGAAGGTCGGTGAAGCGATGGAAGCCGGTCTCGCCATCGTCGCGCTGGCCATCGCGCTCGACCGGCTGAGCCAAGCGATCGCGCACAAGCAAGCAAAGGGCCATGTCCATCGGGAGGTGAGCCCAAGCTTCTGGCGGCGCTACCCCAATCTGACGCTGGCCATTGCCATCCTTGTCGTCACCACGCTGCTCGGCCTGTTCGTGCCGGCCTTCGCGGCGGTGCCGAAGGCGATCACCTTCACCACCGCACCGCTGTGGAAGGCGGCGGTGAACTGGGTGACGATCAACTTCTTCGACACGATCGAGGCGTTTCGCGTTGCGTTGATCCTCAACGTGCTGAACCCGGTGCGCGCCTTCTGCGAGGGGTTTCCCTGGCTGGGCGCGGTGTTCCTGCTCGGCCTTGCCGGCTATCAGCTCTCCGGCCTGCGGCTGGCAGTTCTCGTCGCCGCGCTGACCGCCTTCTGCGCCGTCACAGGGCTGTGGGAAAAGACCATGGCGACGGTCTATCTCTGCGGCATCTCGGCCTTCATCGCGTGCCTGATCGGCATCCCGATCGGTCTGATGGCCTCGCGCAGCGACCGCTTCGAAAAGATCGTCGCGCCGGTCATCGACACGCTGCAGGTGCTGCCGTCTTTCTGCTTCATCATCCCGGTGGTGATGCTGTTCCGGGTCGGCGACGTCACCGCGATGATCGCAACCGTCGCCTTCGCCGTGGTGCCGGCCATCCGCTACACCAATCACGGCATCCGGCAGGTGCAGCCGGCGCTGATCGAGGCGGCGAAAGTTTCGGGCTGCACGCCGCGCCAGACCTTCTTTCGCGTGCAATTGCCGTTGGCGCTTCCCGAAATCATGCTCGGCGTCAACCAGACGATCCTGATGGCGCTGGCGATGATCATCATCTGCGCCATGGTCGGCACACGCGATCTCGGCCAGGAGGTGTTCATCGCGCTGTCCAAGGCCGATTCCGGCCGTGGCATCGTCGCGGGCCTCGCCATCGCCTTCATCGGCATCGTCGCCGACCGGCTGTTCAGCGCCTGGACGGCGAAGGCACGGGCGAGGCTGGGGTAGAATGAGGCGCGACGGCTATTCCGCCGCCACGCCTTTCACCTCGAGATAACTCTCCATCGAGTCGTCCAGCGCCTGCAGCCAGGGCGTATGGTGCAGCGGCGCCATGGTGCCGGTCATCAGCGAGCGATAGGCATGGTCGCGGAAGCTCATGATGTCTTCCGCCTTGTGGTGCTCCCACTCCATGAAGGTCTGGTTGACCGCCTCGACGTCGAAGCCGGGATAGTCGGTCTGCTCCATCAATTCCCTGGTGTAGTCGCCCTGGAACCAGATCATCTGCTCGGCGTCTTCCAGCGTCTCCTCGCGCGCCCGCCACTTCGCGCCGTGCGCTGCCATCGCCTCGACCGATGGCAATTTGATGCGGCCCATGATGACGTCGCGCGCGAACCAGGCCTGCGCGTCGAACATGTTGAAAGTGTAGAACTGATCCTGCATGCCGATGAAGGACAGCCTCGGGTTCTTCTCCCAGACGACGCCCTCATAGAGTCCGTCCGGCCACATGCGGTTGGCGGTTTTCAGCTTCAGTTCCTCGGTGAGGAACGGGAAGGAATGCAGGTAGCCGGTGCACAGGATGATGGCGTCGACATCCTTGGTGGTGCCGTCCTTGAAATGCGCGGTCTTGCCGACGACCTTCTGCAGCAGCGGCACCTCTTTCCAGTTCTCCGGCCATTTGAAGCCCATCGGCTTCGAGCGGTAGCTGGAGGTGATCGATTTGGCGCCGTATTTGTAGCATTGCGAACCGATGTCCTCGGCCGAATAGGAGCGGCCGATGATCAGGATATCCTTGCCCTTGAATTCCATGGCGTCGCGGAAATCATGGCTGTGCAGGATGCGGCCATTGAAGGTCGAGAAGCCTTCGAAATAGGGCACGTTGGGCACCGAGAAATGCCCGGAGGCAACGACGACATTGTCGAATTCTTCCGAATAGGTGACATCCTTGGTGCGGTCATGCGCGGTGACAGTGAATTTATTCGTCGCCTCGGAGAAGGTCACCATGCGCACCGGGCTGTTGAAGCGCACCCATTTGCGCACGCCGGATTTTTCAACGCGGCCCTTGATGTAGTCCCACAGCACGGCGCGCGGCGGATAGGAGCCGATCGGCCGGCCGAAATGCTCCTCGAAGGTGTAGTCGGCGAATTCCAGGCACTCCTTCGGTCCGTTCGACCAGAGGTAGCGGTACATCGAGCCGTGCACGGGGTCGCCATGCTCGTCGAGGCCGGTGCGCCAGGTGTAGTTCCACAGGCCGCCCCAGTCGGACTGCTTTTCGAAGCAGACGATCTCGGGAATGTCGGCGCCCTTGTCGGCGGCCGACTTGAAGGCCCTGAGCTGTGCCAGCCCGGACGGCCCGGCTCCGATAACGGCAACGCGACTTTTCATTGCAGGCCTCCCGGTCTGATTTCGACTTTTGTTTTGACGCAATTCCCAAGGGAAAGCACTATGAGCCTTTCCCGGGAAAACCGTTTCACGCTTTTCCTGGAATTGCTCTTACGAAACAAATTTCACTCACAGGACAGTAATTGGCCCTTTCGTGCTGTCAACAGCCTCATGCCGAAACAGCGTTTCGGCAAGGTGGATTTCCCGCAAAAAAGCGGGCACGGCCAAACGCCGGATCATGGGCATGCACCTTCAGGCGACTTGCCGTCGCGGTTGCGCTCATGTATCGGCACCTGACATGTTCACCTAGAGTGAAATAAATCCGCAGAGTCGGGGGCAACATGGCGAAAAAGATTTCCGATCCCAAGCCTGGTACCGGTCCTGCCGGTGCCAAGGCCAAGCCGCTGCCCAAGGTTTCGTCGGACGGGAAAACCATCCGGGCGCCGCTGACGCAGAACCCGCATGCCATTCGCGACACAAGGGAAAAGGTGCTGGAGGTCGCGATCGGCCGCGAGGTGCGGGCGTTCCGCAAGAAGCTCGGCATCACCGTCGCCGATCTGGCGGTCGCCACCGACATTTCGCTGGGCATGCTGTCGAAGATCGAGAACGGCATAACCTCGCCGTCGCTGACCACCTTGCAGGCGCTGTCGCGGGCGCTGGGCGTTCCGGTCACCGCCTTCTTCCGCCGCTTCGAGGAAGAGCGCAGCGCCGTCTTCGTCAAGGCCGGTGAAGGGCTGGATGTCGAGCGCCGCGGCACGCGCGCCGGCCACCAGTACAATCTGCTCGGCCATATCGGCTCCAACACCAGCGGCGTCGTCGTCGAGCCCTACCTGATCACGCTGACCGAGGATTCGGACGTGTTTCCGACCTTCCAGCATGAAGGCATGGAGTTCCTCTACATGCTCGAAGGCGAGGTCGTTTACCGGCACGGCAGCAACCTCTATCCGATGAAGCCCGGTGACAGCCTGTTCTTCGATGCCGATGCGCCGCACGGTCCCGAACAGCTGACACGGCTGCCGATGCGCTACCTCTCGATCATCTGTTATCCGCAGAACAGCGCGGGTTAATCCGGCCCAAAGCCTGGGCTTGTCGGGCTGCCGTCATCGAGCTTCGACAGCCACTCGACCAGCGTCGGCCGGTAGCGCGTCAGGCCCTTATAGTTGGCGAGTTCGTCGGGAAGGTCGCGGATGACGCGGTGCAGCCGCCGTGCCCATTTCGGCTGCGTTACCAGCTCGTCCATCTTGATCAGGTAGCAGCGGATCGGAAAGACGATGCCGTTCGAGCGCGGCAACCGCCAGAAGCTCTGCAGTTCGACGCGCAGATGCACCTTGTCGCCGACATTCTCAGGCGTCACCGTGGTCCGGTCCGGGCCCCATTTGTGATAGTTCTCCGGGCTCGTATCGAGGCGCGGATTGATGGTCATCGTCCAGTTCAGACGCCGTGCCGGCTTGCCTTGCTGAATGTTGGTGAGGAATTTCAGTGCGCGGGTGAAAATCCCCTTCTCATGCGCCAGCGGCACCGGCGCATGCCACTCGAAGAAGTTCATGCCGATGTCGAAATCGAGCGACCAGTCGGCCTGCGTGGTGACCATGCCGGCGTCCATCCACAGATTGCCGTCGCGCTGGTCGAGGATGCAGAAATCGCCCTGGCTCTGCCGCGTGATGTATTCCATCGGCCCGTAAGGCAGCGTCGAGGTGTCGCCGAAGGTGAAGGTATCGTCGATGCCGAGCGGCCGGTTGATCCAGCGCCAGCGATCGCCGTCGCGGGTCAGCGTGAAATGCTCGGGATAACCGAGCGCCTGCTGCTCCATCAGGAGTTCGAGCAGGTCCCAGCCGGCCAGCGTCATGTGCGGCAGCGACTGGCAACGCAGCGGATCCTCGGCCAGCACCAGCGCGCGGTCCTGCATCTCGGCGACATAGTGCTCGTCGACGTCGATCAGGTTTTCCAGCACGCTGTCCTTCGGTCCGACGACATGCGGCTCGATGTTGACCGCATACATGTAGGCGTCTTCGTGGAACGGAAACGGGAACCGCCTGATGTGCTCCGGGCTGTTCTTGAAGGTGAAGTCGTCGCGGAACGTTTCCTTGCGAAAGGTGATGCCCAAGCTCGCCTCCTATCTTTCCAAAACCAGCGACCGGCCCTCGAAGCGCGACACGCACGGCATGATCTTGCAGCCCGAGCGGTGGTCTTCCTCGCTCAGCCAGTGGTCGTTGTGGATGAACTTGCCGTCCGAAGAAATGACATTGGTTTCGCACTGGCCGCAGACGCCGCCACGGCAGAGATAGGGCGGGTCGACGCCGGCCGCCTCGATCGCTTCGAGCAGGCTCTGTTGTTCGTCGACGCGGATCATCTTGCCGCTGACGGCAAGCGTCACGTCGAACGGCAGTCCGGGCTGGGGTGCGGCGAAATGCTCGAAATGCACGGTCTCCGACGGCCAGCCCAGAGTGGCGGCGCGATCACGCACCCAGTTGATCATGCCGGCCGGGCCGCAGACATAGAGATGCGTGCCGAGCGGCTGTGAGGACAACAGGCGGTCGAGTTCGATGCGCTCGTCAAGGTCATCATGATAAAGCCGCACCCGGCGGTCGTAGCGCTCGCGCAGCACATCGGCATAGGTGCCGAGCGAGGCGGTGCGGCAGGTGTAGTGCAATTCGAAATTGCCGCCTTCCGCCGCCAGTTGAGCGGTCTGCGCCATGAACGGTGTGATGCCGATGCCGCCGGCCAGCATCAGGTGCTTTTTGGCGCGCAGGTCGAGCGAGAACAGATTGACCGGATAGCTGACCACCATCTCATGCCCAGGCCTGACATTCCTGTGCATGAACAGCGAGCCGCCACGGCCGACATCGTCGCGGCGCACGCTGATCGTGTATTCGCGCGTGTCGAGCGGCGAGCCCATCAAAGAATAGGGATTGAGCCGGGTGCGTTCGCCGTCGCGCATCTCGACAACGACATGGGCGCCGCCGGAAAAGGTCGGCAAAAGTTGGCCGTCGCGGCGGCGGAAATGAAACCGGGTGACCAGGTCGTTGACCGGGACGACATCGCTGACCACGACATCAAGCTTGGTGGTGCCGGTGCTCATCGGAAAATCTCCTCCATCGGAGGAATCTCGCTGCGGTCCTCGGCATTGATGCAGACGCCCTGGAACGCCGCGATGCGCCTGGAATAGTGATCGCGAACCAGAAGCAGCAGGCCACAATGCGCGCATGTCGCCGGCTGCGTCGTCACGTTCTCGGTGATGCCCTTGCAGTGCACGCACTGCATGCGCCGCGCCAGCGAGCCGCGATGCTCGGTCTGGATCGAAGTGTGGTCGATGCCGGCCTCAAGGGCCACCTGCATGGCCTGGCCGATCAGCCCTTCGGTGCCGGATAGGTAGAGGCGCAGCCCCATATGCGCATTGGCCAGCGTCTGCCTGAGCCGCGGCAGCAGACTGGCAAAGGACGGCGCCTCATGAAATTGCGCCGGCATCAACGCTTCGAGCGCGGCAGCATGCTTGCCGTCAGGGCCGGGAATGAAGACGATTTCTGCGCCGTCGAAAAACCCTGGCGGGGCTCGTTCGGCCATTTCCGCTATCGCCAGTGCCCCTTCCGCATCCGCCACGAAAAGATGGTGCTTGCCGGGCTGTGGGGACAGGGTTCCGTAAACGGGCCGGCTGATGATGCTTTTGGCTGCCATTTAAGTCTTCGTGCCTCGAACCCCTCGCTGTTGATTATGCCTCAACCTTTTGCCGTGCGCTTGGTCTTCTTCGGGTCGTCGAACGGAAGCGGCTGCGCGGTCGCCTTGATGGCACCGCTCTTGTTGCGGATTTCGAGCTTGGTGTCCTTGACCGCGCAGTCGACATCGAGCCGGGCGATGCCCATCGATTTCTTGACCAGCGGCGAATACATGGCGCAGGTCACCACGCCGACCCTCTTGCCGTCGCGATAGACCGGCGCGCCCTCGTCGGCCGGCTCCTTGCCGTCGAGCAGAACGCCAAAAATCTTGAAACGTTCCTTGCCCTTGAGGCGGTAGTGCTCCTCGGCGCCGCGGAACCCGGTCTTGCCGGGACTGACCGTGAAGTCGAGGCCGAGCTCCCACAGCGTGTCGCCGGGACCTTCATTGTCGAACGGGTATTTCTGCGAATTGTCGTAGGGGTAGAACAGCAGGTAGCTTTCGACGCGCAGCATGTCGAGCGTGGTGAAGCGGCACGGAATGATGCCGGCGCTCTTGCCCTCGTCGAGGATCCTGTCCCAGATCGTGCCGGCATCCTGGCCACGGCAGAAGATCTCGTAGCCGCGCTCGCCGGTGTAGCCGGTGCGCGAAATCATCACTGGAAAGCCGAACAGCTGCGTCTGCATGTGATGGAAATAGTTGAGATCCCGAATGCCGGGCACATGCTTGGCCAGATAGTCGACCGATGTCGGGCCCTGCAGCGACAAATCGTGCAGATTGTCGTCGAAGCGCAATGAGACGTCACGCCCGACGGACGCGCGCTGCAATTCCTCATGTCCGGTGCCCGAGCCATGCACGACCATCCAGGCATTCGGTCCTGTGCGGTAGAGGATACAGTCGTCGGTGAATTTTCCGGCCTCGTTCAGCATGCAGGCATAGGCCGACTTGCCGGGATAGATCTTCTCGACGTCGCGCGTCGTCGCCAGGTCGATCAGATGCGAGGCGTGCGGCCCGGTGATGTGGACCTTCTTGAGACCGGAAACATCCATCAGCCCGGCCTTGGTGCGGATGGCGATGTACTCCTCATCGGCATCCTTGTCGTAGGTCCAGGCGGTTCCCATACCGCTCCAGTCTTCGAGCTTCGAACCAAGCGCGCGATGGCGATCCGCCAGGGTCGAAAATCTCCAGGATGCCGTCATCCGCTCGTCCTCCGTTTCGAAAAATCTTTTTGCTGTTCCCTGCCCCCTGCGCAACGGCGGGAGCTTTGGCCGAATATTGACCGCAAACATTCGGGCGCCGCAATACCCATAAGCAATTAATTTCATTGTCAGGCAAAATTCGTTGCGCGAAGCAAACAGTTAACGCCGCGTAAATTCGCCTTGACAATTGCGGAATTCGGCCTGAATTTATGAAAAAAATTTCACTCTCTTGAAAGAGGGCGACGCACGGTGGATTCGGAACCGGGCGTCGGAAAAAGGGGAAAGCCGATGTCAGACATGCAGCAGCGCATCGAAGCGCTGTACCGCTCCGACGTGCGCGGATCCGTGCTCCTGATCGTCTGCCTGTGGGCGACGATCCTCTTCGTCCTCCTCATGACGTGGCCGCATATCCCGAACATGGGGATCAAGGTGGTCGTCGCCGCCGCGGCCGCCGCCGTGCTGATCTTCAACACCGCGGCGATCCTGGCGATGGTCAATCACTACAAGGAAGACAAAGACTTCATCTACGGGCTCGACATCAAGAACGCCGATGCGTTCCGCAACCGCAAGTCCTGAGGGGTAGAAGAGATGCCGCGCTATACACCGCCGGAGCAAAGCAAGGCCGGGCAGATTTTCGATATCGTCGTGGTCGTGGTCGCCATTTTCGTGGCGCTGTGGCTGCCCCTCAAGATGGGCCTCGCCGGTGCGGCGAAGTCCATCGACGCGCTCGACGCCAAGACCTGGGAAGCGCTGGGCCAGAACCCGACCATGGCCTCGATCTGGGAAAAGCTCGGCTACACGCCCGAGACCGCGCACGACATCATCCAGAACCGCTTCCACTATGTCATCGACTGGCCGACGCTGATCATCATGGCCGCGGTGCTGATCGGTTATTTCGTCTTCCTGTTCCGCGCATCCGACCGCGAATACCGTGACGTCATCAACGAAAAATTCGACGACAAGTAATCCGGGGACACGATCATGTGGATGGCACTCTCTTACGCATGCTGGGGCATCTCGATCGTGCTCGCTTTGTGGATGCTCTACGACTGGTTCAAGATCGACACGACCTTCTCCGAAGAGGTGCTGACCTCGTCGCGCGAAGGCGAGCTTGAGGCCGTTTCCGAAAAACACCGGATCTGAGTGGGGATTGAACAATGACGGTCACACTTGAACCGGCAGTCCACGGAGACAGGGTTTCACTGCTGCGCGTGCTTGGCCCGGCACATGTCTGGGCGCTCGGTGTCGGCATCGTGCTCGTCGGCGAATTCACCGGCTGGAACTTTGCCGCCGACAAGGGCGGCGCACTCGCCGCGCTGATCGTCTGCTGGGTCGTCGGGCTGCTCTACACCTCGGTCGCGATGATCGATTCCGAGGTGACATCGACCGTGGCCGCCGCCGGCGGCCAGTATGCGCAGGCCAAGCACATCGTCGGGCCGCTGATGGCCTTCAATGTCGCGTTGTTCCTGGTCTTTGCCTACACGATGCTCGAAGTGTCCGACGCCATCCTGCTCGGCGACACCATCGTCGCCAAGGCGGGGGTCGAAGGGCTCACCCACAATTCCTTCATCGCCGCCACCATCGTGGTGCTGGCGTGGCTGAATTATCGCGGCGTGCTGATGACGCTCAACGTCAACTTCGTCATCACCGCAATCGCCTACATCTCGATCGTCATCCTGTTCTTTTCGGTCAGCCCGTGGACGCAAGGAGCGGTGCTGAAGCTCAATGAACTGGTCACTCCCGGCAACGCCCTGCCCTATGGCTGGATCGGCGTCATCGCCGCCTTCCAGTTCGGCATCTGGTATTATCTCGGCATCGAGGGGACCACGCAGGCGGCTGAGGAAGTGCGTTCGCCTGCGCGCTCGCTGCCTTACGGCACGATGGCCGGCATGATCACGCTTTTGATCGCCGCCGCCATGACCTGGTATGTCTGCGCTTCGATGATGCCGTGGGAGTATCTCGGCATCACCTACTACCCGCTGTGGGACGCCGGCAAGCTGACCGGCAGCCCGCTGCTCGAGAACCTGCTGTTCATCGCGACACTGCTTGCCGCGCTGGCCTCCGCAAATGGCTGCATCAACGACGCGGCGCGCGCCTGGTTCTCGCTCGGCCGCGACCGCTATCTGCCGACCTGGTTCTCGGCCGTGCATCCGAAATATCGCACGCCCTATCGCTCGATCCTGTTCCTGCTGCCGATCGCGCTCGCTTTCGCCTTCATCGCCGACCTCAACCAGGCGATCACCTTCTCCATCCTGTCGGGCGTGCTGCAATACACGTTCATGAGCATCAACATCATCATGTTCAGGAAGAAATGGCCGCTCGGCTCGATCCGCCGCGGCTACACGCATCCGTTCCATCCGCTGCCGGCGATCGTGCTGTTCTGCCTGTGCGTGGTGACCTTCTTCGCCATCTTCCTCGGCTTCGGCTCGCAGCTGATCGCCATGGTCGCCTTCTATTTCCTGATCTCGCTATGGTTCCATTTCTACCGCTACAAATTCGTGCGGCGCGGCGATCAGTTCACCATGCCGTGGCCGAAGCCGCAGGGTTATTGATGGGAGTAGGCCCGTCCGTATTCCGGATGGGCCTGGCATGACAAAATGTCCGAGGTGACATCAGCACTGCTTGCCGGGGCAATTGTCCTGGCCCTCGTTCTCCACCTTGCCTGGCTGGCGCGCGCCAGCAGCAACAGGGCGTCAGTGGCGCTCGCCATCGACCATGCCAGCATTCGTACCGTCATTGCCGACGCAGCTGATGTTTCCGACGGCACCGCGGGTGTCATCACCTGGGAGGGTTCCTGGAACGGTCGGCGCGTCCAGCTGCGCACCATCGTCGATACGCTGGCAACGCGAAAACTCCCGGCGCGCTGGCTGAGCGTCTCGATCACCGAGCCCGTGTCTGTGCCCGGCACCTTCGACATGATGATGCGGCCGGGCTCGCCGACGACCTTCTCCAATTTCGATCATCTCGACCATACCCTGCCGAAGGCTCCGGGATTTCCAGCCGAGGCCGTGCTGCGCACCGACCGCAGGGGTGCGCGTTTTCCGCAAGGCATCATCGCCAGCCATATCGAGATCTTCTCCGAAGGGCGCGCCAAGGAACTGCTGATCACGCCCAAGGGGATACGCATTGTCTGGCTGCTGGCCGAGGCCGAGCGGGCGCGCTACGGCGTCTTCCGGCAAGCCGAATTTGGTGATGCGACAGTCGATCCAGCGCTGATCGAGAGACTGCTGGTGTCAATGTCGGCGCTTCGCGACGCCATCAACCAAAGCGAACGGCAAGCCGCATGACCAATTCCGCCACCGCCCCCACCCCTCCTAGCCCGTATCTGGTTCTCGGCGCGGCAATCGTGCTGCCGGCAAGCGGACACGTCATGCTCGGCGTGCCGGTGCGCGGCCTGCAGTTTCTTTTCTTCATGGTGATCCTGGCGTGGGTCACCGCCAAGATCGCACCAGCGGACGCCAGCTTCGTCGGACGTCATGCCGGCGGCTTCCTGATCTATGCGCTGTCGATCCTCGACGCCTACAAGATCGCCCGTATCCGCACCGCCAAATGGGTTCACAATGCCCAGCGAGGCAACGATAGTGCGCAGAGCGGCATTGAGCCGCATACGTAACTAGAGGAAAATTTTTTTCATGTGATTGAATTCGGGGGACTCATTCGATACATCATCTCATAGCTGTAAACACCGGGAGGCTGACATGTGTGGAATTGTCGGACTGTTTTTGAAGGACAAGGCGCTCGAACCCCAGTTGGGCTCGATGCTGTCGCAGATGCTGATCTCGCTCAGCGATCGGGGTCCGGACAGCGCCGGCATCGCCATCTATGGCGCGCCTTCCAGGAATGAGGCCAAGATCACCATCCAGTCGGCCAAGCCGGAACGCGATTTCCACGGCCTCGAGGCTGAACTCGCCAAGGCCATCGCCACGCCGGTAACGATCGCCGTGAAATCCACCCATGCCGTGGTCAGGACCACGCCGGCCAAGATCGACGAGGCGCGCGAAGCCATCCAGGTGCTGCGCCCCGACATCCGCATCATGGGCGCCGGCGACGTGGTCGAGATCTACAAGGAAGTCGGCTTGCCTGAGGCAGTCGTCGACCGCTTCGACGTCCGCAGCATGACCGGCACCCACGGCATCGGCCATACCCGCATGGCGACGGAATCGGCGGTGACGACCATGGGCGCGCATCCGTTCTCGACCGGCGCCGACCAGTGCCTAGTGCACAATGGGTCACTGTCCAACCACAACAATGTCCGCCGCGAACTGATCCGCGAGGGCATGACCTTCGAAACCGAAAACGACACGGAAGTGGCGGCCGCCTATCTCTCGTCGCAGATGGCGCATGGCAAGAATCTGGGCGAAGCGCTGGAAGGCACGCTGTCCGACCTCGACGGCTTCTTCACCTTTGTCGTCGGCACCAAGAACGGTTTTGGCGTCGTGCGCGATCCGATCGCCTGCAAGCCCGCCGTGATGGCCGAAACCGACCAGTATGTCGCCTTCGGCTCGGAGTATCGCGCGCTGAGCAAATTGCCCGGCATAGACAATGCGAGGGTCTGGGAACCCGAGCCTGCAACCGTCTATTTCTGGGAGCATTGAGTTCATGCCGGCAACCAAGCTTTCAAAGACGGCGGCGCACGACCACGCATCGAGAATCTTCGACCTCGACCAGATGTCGCTGCGCGAACTCAACCAGGCGCTGCACAATCTGGCTCCCGGCTCGAATGAAACGGCATGGGAAGTGCTGAACCCGAAAGGCAATCATTCGGTCGCCGTCGGCGTCGACCAGCCTGTTACCATCGATGTGCGTGGCAGCGTCGGCTATTACTGCGGCGGCATGAATTCCGGCAGCACGATCACCGTGCATGGTTCGGCAGGACCCGGCGTCGGCGAGAACATGATGTCGGGTTCGATCACGGTCAAAGGCGATGCCAGCCAATATGCCGGCGCCACCGGCAAGGGTGGACTGCTGGTCATCGAAGGCAATGCCTCGTCGCGTTGCGGCATCTCGATGAAGGGCATCGACATCGTCGTGCACGGCAATATCGGCCACATGTCGGCCTTCATGGCGCAGTCCGGCAATCTGGTGGTGCTGGGCGATGCCGGCGATGCGCTGGGCGATTCCATCTACGAAGCGCGGCTGTTCGTGCGCGGCAAGGTCGACAGCCTGGGCGCCGACTGCATCGCCAAGGAGATGCGTGCCGAACATCTGGAACTGCTGCAGGGCCTGCTCGATCGCGCCGGCGTGACCGGCGTGAAGCCGACAGAGTTCAAGCGCTACGGCTCGGCGCGCACGCTTTACAATTTCAATATCGACAACGCCGACGCGTATTGAGGCAGCATGACCTACAGGAACCCGCCGACGACGCCGCGCAAATCCGCGACCTTCGACGACTACACGCTTTCTGAAATCCGCCGCGCCGCGGCGACCGGCATCTACGACATTCGTGGCGCCGGTGCCAAGCGCAAGCTGCCGCATTTCGATGACCTGCTGTTCCTCGGCGCCTCGATCTCGCGCTATCCGCTCGAAGGCTATCGCGAGCGCTGCGACACCAGCGTCGTGCTTGGTTCGCGCCATGCCAAGAAGCCGATCGAACTGAAGATCCCGATCACCATCGCCGGCATGAGCTTTGGCTCGCTGTCCGGCCCGGCCAAGGAGGCCCTTGGGCGCGGAGCGACGCTGTCGGGCACTTCGACCACGACAGGCGATGGCGGCATGACCGAGGAAGAGCGCGGCCATTCGAAGACACTGGTCTATCAATACCTGCCATCGCGCTACGGCATGAACCTGCGCGACCTGCGCCGCGCCGATGCGATCGAGGTCGTCGTCGGCCAGGGCGCCAAGCCGGGTGGCGGCGGCATGCTGCTTGGTCAGAAGATTTCCGACCGCGTCGCCGAAATGCGCACGCTGCCGAAAGGCATCGACCAGCGTTCGGCCTCGCGCCATCCCGACTGGACCGGGCCCGACGATCTTGAGATCAAGATCCTCGAACTGCGCGAAATCACCGACTGGGAGAAGCCGATCTACGTCAAGGTCGGTGGCGCCCGCCCCTACTACGACACCGCCCTTGCCGTGAAGGCCGGCGCCGATGTCGTCGTCGTCGACGGCATGCAGGGCGGCACCGCCGCGACGCAGGAAGTGTTCATCGAAAATGTCGGCCAGCCGACGCTCGCCTGCATCAGGCCGGCGGTGCAGGCGCTGCAGGATCTCGGCATGCACCGCAAGGTGCAGCTGATCGTCTCCGGTGGCATCCGCAACGGCGCCGACGTCGCCAAGGCGCTGGCGCTCGGCGTCGATGCGGTCTCCATCGGCACTGCTGCCCTTGTCGCGCTCGGCGACAATGATCCGCGTTGGGAAGCTGAGTATAACGAGCTCGGCACCACCGCCGGCGCCTATGATGACTGGCACGAGGGCCGCGATCCGGCCGGCATCACCACGCAGGATCCGGAACTGATGAAGCGCGTCGACCCGGTCGCCGCCGGACGCCGGCTGGCGAACTATTTGAAGGTGATGACACTGGAAGCTCAGACCATCGCCCGCGCCTGCGGCAAGAACAGCCTGCACAATCTCGAACCCGAGGACCTCGTCGCGCTGACGATCGAGGCAGCCGCAATGGCCGGCGTACCGCTGGCCGGCACCAACTGGATACCGGGGAAGAACGGCTTCTAATCAAGAAGGGCCGAAGCCCACCAACAATCGACAAAAAAATGGGGAACTTCCGTGACAGCTGATCTTGCAGAATTCGCAAGGGCGAAAAACGTCAAATATTTCATGATTTCCTACACCGACCTGTTCGGTGGCCAGCGAGCCAAGCTGGTGCCGGCGCAGGCGATCGCCGACATGCAGAAGGACGGCGCCGGCTTCGCCGGTTTCGCCACCTGGCTGGATCTCACGCCGGCGCATCCCGACATGCTGGCGGTGCCGGATCCGGATTCGGTCATCCAGCTGCCGTGGAAGCCGGAAGTCGCCTGGGTCGCCGCCAACTGCATCATGGACGACAAGGAAGTCGACCAGGCGCCGCGCAACACGCTGAAGCGACTGATCGCCGAAGCTGCCAGTGACGGCATGCACGTCAAGACTGGCGTCGAGGCCGAGTTCTTCCTGATCTCGCCGGACGGCAAGACAATTTCCGACCAATACGACACCGCGTCGAAGCCCTGCTACGACCAGCAAGCGGTGATGCGCCGCTATGATGTCATCGCCGAGATCTGCGACCACATGCTGGCGCTCGGCTGGGGCGCCTACCAGAACGACCATGAGGACGCCAACGGCCAGTTCGAGATGAACTGGGCGTTCGACGATGCGCTGGCGACCGCCGACAAGCACTCCTTCTTCAAGTTCATGGTCAAGTCGATCGCGGAAAAGCATGGTCTGCGCGCGACCTTCATGCCCAAACCCTTCCAGGGCCTGACCGGCAATGGCTGCCATGCTCATATCTCGGTCTGGGACAAGGCCGGCAAGACCAATGTCTTCGCCGACAATTCGTTGGAGCTCGGGCTGTCGGCGAAGGGCAAGAATTTCCTTGGCGGCATCATGAAGCATGCCTCGGCACTTGCGGCGATCACCAACCCGACGGTCAATTCCTACAAGCGCATCAACGCACCGCGCACCATCTCGGGTGCCACCTGGGCGCCGAACACGGTGACCTGGACCGGCAACAACCGCACCCACATGGTGCGCGTGCCCGGCCCCGGCCGCTTCGAACTGCGCCTGCCCGACGGCGCGGCCAACCCTTACCTCCTGCAGGCGGTCATCATCGCCGCCGGCCTCGACGGCATTCGTTCGAAGGCTGATCCCGGCAAGCGCTACGACATCGACATGTACCAGCACGGCCACACGGTGAAGGGCGCGCCGAAGCTGCCGCTCAACCTGCTCGACGCCTTGCGCGAGTTCGACAAGGACAAATCGCTGAAGGCGGCGCTGGGTGAGGAATTCTCGTCGGCCTACCTAAAGCTGAAGCACCAGGAATGGAATTCCTATGCTTCGCACTTCACGCAATGGGAGCGCGACCACACGCTGGACATCTAGGGAATCTAGCAGCCTGCGTGGTGCGAGCGACCTCGGAATGAACTGATGAAATACTCGATCTTCTCGCTCGCCCGCGCCGCGCTCTCCGGCCACAAGAACTGGCAGCGCACCTGGCGCGATGCCACGCCGAAGGACCGCTACGACGTGGTGATCATCGGCGGCGGCGGCCATGGTCTGGCCACCGCCTGGTTCCTCGCCAGCGAGTACGGCATCAAGAATGTCGCCGTGCTCGAAAAAGGCTGGATCGGCTCCGGCAATGCCGGCCGCAACACCACCATCATCCGCTCCAATTACGGCCTGCCCGGCAACACCGGCTTCTACGAATTGTCGATGAAGCTGTGGGAGCGGATGGAGCAGGACCTCAACTACAACACGATGGTCAGCCAGCGCGGCGTCATCAACCTCTACCACTCCGATGCGCAGCGCGACGCCTATGCGCGGCGCGGCAACACCATGCGCATCAATGGCATCGACGCCGAACTGCTCGACCTCGCCGCGGTCAAGAAGATGATCCCGTTCCTGAACTTCGACAATGCGCGCTTTCCGGTGCAGGGCGGGCTCTTGCAGCGACGTGGCGGCACGGCGCGCCACGATGCCGTGGTCTGGGGCTACGCCCATGCGGCAAGCGCGCTCGGCGTCGACATCATCCAGAACTGCGAGGTGACCGGCTTTACCCGCGACGCCAACGGCAAGGTGACCGGCGTCGAGACCTCGCGCGGCAAGATCGGCGCCGGCAAGGTCGGCATGGCGGTGGCCGGCAGTTCCTCGCGCGTCGCGGCGATGGCCGGCCTGCGCCTGCCGATCGAGAGCCATGTGCTGCAGGCCTTCGTCTCCGAGGCGATCAAGCCGCTGATCCCCGGGGTCATGACCTTCGGCGCCGGGCATTTCTACGTCAGCCAGTCGGACAAGGGCGGGCTGGTCTTCGGCGGCGACATCGACGGCTACAATTCCTACGCCCAGCGCGGCAACATGCCTGTGATGGAGGATGTCTGCGAGGGCGGCATGGCGCTGATGCCGATGATCGGCCGTGTGCGCCTGCTGCGCCAGTGGGGCGGCATCATGGACATGTCGATGGACGGCTCGCCGATCATCGACAAGACGCCGGTCGATGGGCTCTACCTCAACGCCGGCTGGTGCTATGGCGGCTTCAAGGCGACGCCGGGATCGGGTCTTGTCTTTGCGCATCTGCTGGCCCGTGACACGCCGCATGAAGAAGCCGCGCGGTTCCGCCTCGACCGCTTCCGGCGCGGTGCGATGATCGACGAAAAGGGCCAGGGCGCCCAACCGAACCTGCACTGAGGACGGACAGGAAACCATGCGCATTGTCTGTCCCTTCTGCGGCGAACGCGAACTCGGCGAGTTCACCTATCTGGGCGATGCCAAGCCGGTGCGGCCGGCGGCCGGCACTTCGGAGGACGACGTCTTCGACTATGTCTATCTGCGCGACAATGTCGCCGGCGAGACCAGTGAACACTGGTACCATGGCGGTGGCTGCCGGGCCTGGCTGAAGGTTGGCCGCAACACGCTGACACACGAGATTTCTTCGGTTGAGCCGGCGGCTGGCGCCGGTGCCGCGAAGGTTGGCGCGTGATGGCCGGCGCGCAGACAAACCGGCTGGATACAGGCGGCCTCATCGACCGCTCGGCGCCGCTGAATTTTCGCTTCGACGGCAAAACTTTCTCCGGGTTCCAGGGCGACACGCTGGCCTCGGCACTGATCGCCAATGGCGTCAAGCTGGTTGGCCGCTCGTTCAAGTACCATCGCCCGCGCGGCATCCTGACCGCCGGATCGGAAGAGCCCAACGCGCTGGTTGAATTGCGCACCGGCGCAAGACGCGAGCCGAACACCAAGGCGACGACGGCCGAACTCTATGAAGGGCTCGAGGCCGCCAGCCAGAACCGCTGGCCGTCGCTGCGCCACGATGTGATGTCGGTGAACCAGCTGTTCGCGCCGATCTTCGTCGCCGGCTTCTACTACAAGACCTTCATGTGGCCGGCCAAGTTCTGGGAAGCGATCTACGAACCGGCGATCCGCCGCGCCGCCGGTCTCGGCCGTGCGGCAGGCGTTGCCGATCCCGACCACTATGACAAGGCGTGGGCGCATTGCGACGTGCTGATCGCCGGCTCCGGCCCAGCCGGCCTGGCCGCGGCACTGGCTGCCGGACGCTCGGGTGCCCGTGTCATCCTGTGCGAGGAGGATTTTTCGCTCGGTGGCCGCCTGCAGTCTGACGGCGGCACGATCGATGGCCTGCCGGCAGCGGAATGGCTTTCGCGGACGCTGGGCGAACTGGCGGCAATGCCCGATGTCCGCATCATGACCCGCACGACGCTGTTCGGCGTCTATGACGGCGGCACCTATGGCGCGATCGAGCGGGTCAACGACCATCTGCCCTCGCCGCCGGAGCACCAGGTGCGCCAGCGGCTGTGGCGGATCGTGGCCAGGCGCTGCGTGGTGGCGGCCGGCGCCATCGAGCGGCCGATCGTCTTTGCCGGCAACGACACGCCCGGCGTGATGATGGCTTCCGCCATGCGCACCTATGTCGCGCGCTACGCTGCGACACCGGCGAAACGCATCGCGCTGTTCACCAACAATGAGGATGGCTGGCGCACGGTCGAGACCGCACTCGGTGCCGGATTGCAGATAGCAGCGGTCATCGATGCGCGGCCGGATGTCTCGCCTGCCCATCGCTCGCTCGCTTCCAAGGGTGGCTTCCCGGTGTTGCACGGATCCGTCAGCGGCGTCGATGGCGGCAAGGATGGTGTCAGGAAAATCGCGGTCTCACTCACCGGCGGCGCACGCGCCGAAGTCGAGGCCGACGGGCTTGCCGTTTCCGGCGGCTGGAACCCGGCCGTCGGGCTGACCTCCTATCATCGCGGCCGGCCGAAATGGCAAGATAGCATCGCCGCCTTCGTGCCGGATGGCGCGCCGCCCGGCATGGTGGCCGCCGGTGCCGCCAATGGCGCCTTCGGGCTCGGCGCCTGCCTGGCCGAAGGCTTCGCCGCCGGCAGCGCAGCGGCGCACGACGCAGGGCACAACGGCAAGGCCGGCACGGCGCCTGTCGCGGATAGCGAAGCCTTCTCGCTCACACCGCTCTGGCATGTCGCCGGCAAGGGCAAGGCCTTTGTCGATTACCAGCATGACGTCACCGCTTCCGACATCGAACTGGCGCAACGCGAAGGCTTTGAATCGGTCGAGCATCTGAAGCGCTACACGACGCTCGGCATGGCCACCGACCAGGGCAAGACCTCCAATGTCGCCGGCCTCGCCATCATGGCTGCGGTCAGCGGCCGATCCATTCCCGAGACCGGTACGACGATCTACCGCCCGCCCTATGTACCGGTCGCCATCGGCGCCTTCGCCGGCCATCATCGCGATGAGACGTTCCACGCGACTCGGCTGACGCCGTCGCATCACTGGGCCGCCGAACAGGGTGCTGTTTTCGTCGACACAGGGCTGTGGAAGCGGGCGCAATGGTATCCGCGCGCCGGCGAGAAGGACTGGCTGGAATCGGTAACCCGCGAGGTCAAGGCGGTGCGCGGCGGCGTCGGCTTCTGCGATGTCTCGACGCTCGGTAAGATCGACGTGCATGGCCCGGATGCCGGCGCCTTCCTCGACCGCGTCTACATCAACACCTTCTCCAATCTCGCCGTCGGCAAGGCCCGCTACGGGCTGATGCTGCGCGAGGACGGCATCGTCTATGACGACGGCACCACGTCGCGGCTGGCCGAGGACCATTATTTCCTGACCACCACCACCGCCAAGGCCGGGCTGGTGATGCAGCATCTCGAATTCTGCCGGCAGGTGCTGTTTCCCGAACTCGACGTGCAACTGACTTCGGTCTCAGACCAGTGGGCGCAATTCTCGATCGCCGGGCCGAAGACCCGTGACCTGCTCAAGGAGATCGTCGATCCGGCGGAGGACCTGTCCAATGAAGGCTTTCCGTTCATGGGCGCACGCGAAGTTGGGCTGCGCGGCGGCATCAAGGCGCGGCTGTTCCGCATCTCGTTTTCCGGCGAAATGGCATTCGAGATTTCGGTGCCGGCGCGCTTCGGCGATGCCATGGCGCGCAATCTGATGCTGGCCGGCGCGCCATTCGGCGTCACGCCTTACGGCACCGAGGCGCTCGGTGTCATGCGCGTCGAAAAGGGCCATGTCGCCGGACCGGAACTGAGCGGCACGACGACGGCCGCCGATCTTGGCCTCGGCAAGATGATGTCGACCAAGAAGGATTTTGTCGGCCGCGTCATGGCCGGACGCGAGGCGCTGGTCGCGCCGGACCGCCAGGTCGTGGTCGGCATCAAGCCCGTCGACAAGGCAAAGCGCCTGCGCTCCGGTGCGCACATCATTCCGAAGGGGCAGACGCCGGGACCGGGCAACGACCAGGGCTATGTCACCTCGGTCTGCTTCTCGCCAACGCTCGATCAATGGATCGGGCTCGGCCTTGTCGAACGTGGCCGCGACCGCATCGGCGAGATTGTTCATGCGCATGACCCGCTGCGCGGCGAGGACTATGACGTCGAGCTCTGCAATCCCGTCTTCTACGATGCGGATGGAGGGCGCCAGCGTGGCTGAGTTTTCCTGGTCTCCCCGCAGTCCGCTCGAGCATGCGCTTGTCGACGGCGCGCATGGCGCACGCAATATCGAGGCCGGCGTCTCGTTGACCGAGATCCGCAATTTCGAGCTGGTCCAGGTGATGGCGCGGCGCGGCAAAGCGGCCGAACTGGCAGAAGCGTGCAAGGCCCGTTTCGGCGTTCCTGCCCCGGATGCGCCGAAGGCGGTGCAGAGCCTGGACGCCACGCTGATCTGGTCCGGGCCGGATCAGTTCTTCCTCCTCTCGAAGGGCGGCAAGCACACGATGGACACGGTGGCGCCGGCATTGTCCGGCCCCGCCTCGCTGTCGGACCAGTCGCACGCACGCGCGCTGATCAGCATCTCCGGCGCCAAGGCCCGCACCATGCTGGCCAAGCTGTCGTCGATCGATCTGCACACAGGCGCATTCCCGGTTGGCGCGGCTGCCGCAACCTCGATGGATCATACCAGCGTCACGCTCTGGCGCGGCGGCGATCGGCCGGATGGGCAGGCCGTGTTCAACCTGCTGGTGTTTGCGACCTTTGCCGAAAGCCTGTGGCAGACGATGCTTGATGCCGCGGCTGAGTACGGTGTTGAGATCGCGCATTCGGAGGAATTGGCGTAACTTTCGGGCTGCCTTCCCTTCTCCCCATGTGGGAGAAGGAAGAACCGCACACCACCTTCGCCTTGCCAAATCCAGCCTTGCTGCCTATTCTTCCTGCTAAAATAATTTCACGTACAGGCAAACTTGTTTCTCGAACCGATGTCTCGAAATGCAAGGCTGAGATGAGCCAGTCGCCCTACCCCGCAATCGCCGCCGGACCGCCCCGGCCGAGCCTCATCCTGCGGCCTGGCCAGATCGCGCTGCCGCCAGGCATGGAGCGCTATACGATACAGGGCAACGGCGCGGTGCTCATCGAAGTCGAGGCCGGCGACACGATCAGCGTGCGCAATGTCGAGGGCGGGCAAGCCTTCGAGGTGCTGGCCTGGGACAAGACCGGCGCGACCGATCCCGGCATTTTCGGCGAGTCATCGAACAGCAATGCCGCCGGCATCAAGGCATTGCTGGCCGAGGGCGACGACAGTCTCGCAACCCTTCGGCGCGGGCTTGCGCGCCGGCAGGTGCAGCTCGATCAGGCAAAAGCCGTGCGTGTGTTTGGCGGCACCACACCAGCCGGCACCGAGCAGGGTTTCACCGTCGTCCGCGACGGCGCGATGGTCATCGCCGCGCCCGGCGGGCCGATGCTGGTCGATGGCCACGACACGGCGACGCCGCTCAGCGTCATCGTCCGGCGCGCCACCGTCCGTCCTGCGGCGAGATCGCAACTGGCCGATCCGCTCGCCGATCCGGTGCTCGACCTGCGCGTCCACTCGGCGACGGCCGAATCCTATTTCGTCAAGGCCGGCGACTATCTGCAGATCATCGATGTCGACGGCCGCCAATGCACCGACTTCCAGTGCTTTTCGGCGCGCAAGCTGGACAAGGGCCGCGACCATCCGCTCGACGTGACGACGACGCGCACGCTGATGGGTGCGAGCTATCCGATGCCTGGCCTGCATTCGAAATACTACGACCAGGACATGGAGCCGCTGGTCGAGGTGGTGCAGGACACATGCGGCCGGCACGATGCCTTCGCGCTCGCCTGCGCCGCCAAATACTACGACGACATCGGCTATCCCGGCCACACCAACTGCTCGGAGAATTTCAATCGCGCGCTGTCCGATAAGGGCGTCACGCCACGCGCCGGCTGGATGGCGATCAACTTCTTCTTCAACACCGCGATCGACGCGCATGGCGTCATGGTGTCCGACGAGCCATGGTCGCGGCCGGGCGACTATGTGCTGCTGCGGGCGCTGACCGACATCGTCTGCGTGTCCTCCGCCTGCCCCGATGATACGACGCCGGCCAATGGCTGGAACCTGACCGACATCCATGTGCGGACCTATTCCGGCCAGCACAAATTCTCGCGAGCGATCGCCAGACGCATGACGCCTGATTCGGAACCGAAAATGACCCGCGAGACAGCCTTTCATTCGAGCTTTGCCAAGCACACCCGCAACTTCGTCGAATACCGGGGCTATTGGCTTGCCAATTCCTTCGCCAGGCAAGGTCCCATCGCCGAATACTGGGCCTGCCGGCAGGACGCAGTGATCATGGACCTGTCGCCGCTGCGCAAGTTCGAGGTCACCGGCCCGGATTCGGAGGCGCTGCTGCAATACACGCTGACCCGCGACGTCAAGAAACTCGGCGTCGGCCAGGTCGTCTATTCCGCCATGTGCTACGAGCATGGCGGCATGATCGACGACGGCACGCTGCTGCGGCTCGGCAAGGACAATTTCCGCTGGGTCGGGGGTGACGATCTGTCCGGCGAATGGCTGCGCGAGACCGCCAAGAAGCTTGGCCTCAACGTGCTGGTGCGCTCTTCCACCGACCAGATGCACAATGTCGCCGTGCAGGGCCCGAAGAGCCGCGACATCCTGAGGGAGGTGATCTGGACCTCGCCATTGCAGCCGTCGATCGAGGAGCTGGAATGGTTCCGTTTCGCCGTCGCCCGCATCGGTGGCGGCAACGGTATTCCGGTCGTCGTCTCGCGCACTGGCTACACCGGCGAGCTAGGCTACGAGATCTGGTGCCATCCGCGCGACGCCGAAAAAGTCTTCGACGCGATCTGGGAAGCCGGCCAGCCGCATGGGCTGAAGCCGATGGGGCTGCAGGCGCTCGACATGGTGCGCATCGAGGCCGGGCTGATCTTCGCCGGCTACGAATTCTCCGACCAGACCGACCCGTTCGAAGCCGGTATCGGCTTTACCGTGCCGTTGAAGAGCAAGACCGACGACTTCATCGGCCGCGAGGCGCTGATCCGGCGCAAGGAAAACCCGCAGACAAAACTGGTCGGTCTCGACATCGATGCCAATGTCGATGTCGGCCATGGCGATTGCGTGCATGTCGGCCGCGCCCAGATCGGCGTGGTGACCTCAGGCATGCGCTCGCCGGGGCTCGGCAAGACCATCGCGCTGGCGAGGCTCGACGTCACCCATGCCGCCATCGGCACCGAGGTCGAGATCGGCAAGCTCGACGGCCATGCCAAGCGGCTGCCGGCGCGGGTCGTCGCCTTTGCCCATTACGATCCGCAGAAGACCAGACCGCGCTCCTGACCGCGCTTCTCTCACAAGACAGTGAGAGCCACGCCGGCAGTCTGAACGATCGCCGTGGCCAGGCATTTCGATCGACAAGTGACGGCAGTTATGCTATTGATACAGGCATGGTGCTGATTTGCGCCGCGACCCGCCTCAGGCGGGTTTTTCGTTTCAGGCCCCTGGTCCTTCTTTCGAACAATCCCGCCCCGAACAGTGCGAAGCTGACATGTTTCGCAAGCGTGATGTGCACGGTTTCACAAAACGCTTGACGTGAAAGCGCGCCGGATCAATGTTTACTGTTAAGAAAAAAATGCGACTGAGTGGAAACACCGGCAGTTGCTCAACGCATGCGTCGATGATGAAGCCTCGCGCAGTCGCGGCCGTCACGAACGGGGAACATCAAAATGGGGAAGCCAAACACATGACCACGATAACGACTGCCTTGGAGCAGCCTGCGGAGGGCAAGCTGCACCGGAATATCGACTGGCGCGGCGCCTTCTGGGTGGCGAGCGGCGTGCCTGCCCTCGTCCTGTTTTCGATCGGCGGCATTGCCGGCACGACCGGAACGCTGGCCTTCGCGATCTGGATCGCTTCCATGATCATGGGCTTCCTGCAATCCTTCACCTATGCCGAGATCGCCGGCCTGTTCCCTAACAAGTCGGGCGGTGCCTCGATCTATGGCGCCACAGCCTGGCTGCGTTATTCCAAGTTCATTGCGCCGCTCTCGGTGTGGTGCAACTGGTTCGCCTGGTCGCCGGTGCTGTCGCTCGGCTGCTCGATCGCCGCCGCCTATATCCTCAACGCGCTGGCGCCGGTGCCGCTGTTCACCGACGCCTCGCCCGATGTCGTCGCCTATATCGCGGCGCATGCAGGAACGAGCGCCGCCGATGCGATCACGGCAGTGACCGCGGCCGCCACGCCGGCGATCCGCAACTGGACGCTGTTCAGCCACACGCTGGGCCCGGTCTCCTTCACCCTCAACGCGACCTTCTTCATCGGCGCGGTGCTGATGCTGATCATCTTCTCGATCCAGCATCGCGGCATTCTGGGCACCGCCAATGTGCAGAAATACATCGGCCTGCTGGTCATCATCCCGATGCTGATCGTCGGCGTCGTGCCGATCGTCACCGGCCAGATCAACTGGGCGAATTTTTCGCCACTGGTGCCGCTGGCCGCCGCCTATGCGCCAGAGCCCGGCGCCTGGAACATCGCCGGCTGGACGCTGGTTCTTGGCGGCATGTTCATCGCCGCCTGGTCGACCTACGGTTTCGAGACCGCTGTCTGCTACACCTCCGAGTTCAAGAACCCCGGCACCGACACGTTCAAGGCCATCTTCTACTCCGGCCTGCTGTGCATGCTGCTGTTCATCCTGGTGCCGTTCACCTTCCAGGGCGTGCTCGGCCTGAACGGCATGCTGGCAACGCCGATCGTCGACGGCTCCGGCGTCGCCGATGCGCTGGCCGGCATGGTCGGCGGCGGAGCGCTGATCCACAGCTTGCTGGTGATGCTGATGATCCTCGCACTGGTGCTGTGCATCATGACGGCGATGGCAGGCTCGTCGCGCACGCTCTACCAGGGTTCCGTCGACGGCTGGTTGCCGCGCTATCTCAGCCACGTCAACGAGCATGGCGCGCCGACCCGCGCCATGTGGACCGACCTCGTCTTCAACCTGATCGTGCTGGCCATCGCATCGGCCGACGCGACGAGCTTCTTCTTCATCCTCGCCGTGTCGAACTGCGGCTACATCATCTTCAACTTCCTCAACCTCAACGCCGGCTGGATCCATCGCATCGACAACGGCCATATCGCGCGGCCGTGGAGGGCGCCGAGCTGGCTGCTCGGCGTCGGCGCCATCTTCGCCTATGTCAACGCGATCTTCATGGGCGCCGGCGCCAAGGTGTGGAACCCGATGGCGCTGTGGGCCGGGCTGATCACCGCCGCTCTGATCATCCCGGTGTTCTGCTATCGCCACTACATCCAGGATGGTGGCAAGTTCCCCGACCATATGCTGGCCGACCTCGGCATGAGTTCGTCCGATCTGGCGGTCAAGAAGGCGGGAATGCTGCCTTACCTGACGCTGGTTGCCGGCGTGGTGGTGATGCTGCTCGCCAACTGGTATTTCGTCATCTGACCTCGCTGGGCCGGGTGTCCAAGGATGCCCGGTCCACATCCTCCCATCGATCTCAGATCCATCCCTGCGAAAGCCGGGATGGATTTTTTGTTGTTTGCCCTCCCGCCCATTGCGCAGCAGCCGGTGTGCGAATATGCTTGTTGTACGATCGTTCAACAAGCATATTCGCGAAGCCCCGATGACCTGCAATCCCCGCTACGAAATCCTGTTCGAGCCGATGCGGATCGGGCCGGTCACCGCGCCGAACCGCTTCTATCAAGTGCCGCACGCAAGCGGCATGACCAACGCCTTGCCGCGGGTGCGCGCGGCCTTTCGCGAGGCGAAGGCCGAGGGCGGATGGGGGGTGATCTGCACCGGCGCCTGTTCGATCGACCCGAGCTCGGACGACACGCCGCTGCCTTTCGCCACCATGTGGGACGACAACGACATCCGCGCGCATGCGCTGATGACGGAGGCGGTGCATCGCCATGGCGCGCTTGCCGGCGTGGAGCTGTGGCACGGCGGTGCATCGGTGATGAACAGGACAAGCCGCCTGCCGCCGCTGTCGCCGTCGGGAATTCCCTGGATGGCCACCCATGTCGGCTTCATGGGCAATCTGCGGCCGAAGACCATGGACAGGGCCGACATACGCGAGGTGCTGAGATGCCAGGCAGAAGCTGCGCGCAAGGCGCGCACGGCGGGCTTCGACATCGTCTATGTCTATGCCGGCATGGGCTATCTCGGCTACGAGTTCCTGCTGCCGGAATACAACCATCGCGGCGACGAATACGGCGGACCGGTCGAGAACCGGGTGCGCTTCGTGCGCGAGATGATCGAAGTCACCAAGGATGCAGTCGGCAAGGACTGCGGCGTCGCCTTGCGGGTCAGCCTCGAGGAACTGCGCGGCCGGCCCGGCCGCAGCCAGCCTTCCGAGGCGCACGAGCTGGTCGAACTGCTCGCCGACCTGCCGGACCTGTTCGACGTCAAGATGGATTCCAGTCCAACCGACTGTTCGGCGTCGCGTTTCAGCGGTGAAGGCAGCCACGAGCCGGTGATCGATTTCGTCAAGTCGCTGACGAAAAAGCCGGTGGTCGGCGTCGGCCGCTTCACCTCGCCCGACACCATGGTCTCGCAGATCCGGCGCGGCGTGCTGGACTTCATCGGCGGCGCGCGGCCTTCGATCGCCGACCCCTTCCTGCCGAACAAGATCCGTGAGGGCCGCGAGGCTGAAATCCGCGAATGCATCGGCTGCAACATCTGCATTTCGAGCTGGCATGACGGCGTGCCGGTACGTTGCACGCAGAATCCGACCGCCGGCGAGGAATGGCGGCGTGGCTGGCATCCCGAGCGTGTCGAGCGCACCGACGCGCCCGAACGGATCCTGATTGTCGGTGGCGGACCGGCCGGGCTGGAATGCGCGTTGACGCTCGGCCGGCGCGGCCAGGAGGTGATGCTCGCCGACGGCAGCCGAACCTTCGGCGGGCGGCTGACCTTCGAGAAGACGCTGCCCGGACTGTCGGCCTGGAATCGCGTCGTCGACTACCGCCTCGGGCGCCTCAACGAGATGAGCAACGTCTCGCTCTATCCCGAGAGTGTTTTGAGCGCCGACGAGATCATCGAGCTGGCGCCGGACCGCGTTGTGCTGGCGACCGGCGCGCGCTGGACCAACATGCTCTATTCCTCGCTGGAGATTCCGGTCGGCCGGCTTGATCATCCCGATGTGCTGACACCGGACGACATCGCCGCCGGCCGGCTTCCGCAGGGACCGACCCTGGTCTTCGATTTCGACAATTACACCATGGGCGGCGTCCTCACCGAACATCTGGCAGCACACGGCATTCCCGTCAGCTATGTGACCCCGGCCGGCCAGGCGTCCGCCTGGACGATCATGACCAACGAGTTGCCGCTGGTGCATCGCGCCCTGGCGCGGCGCAAGGTGCCGGTGACGACATTGCATCTGCTGAAATCCTTCGACGGCGAGACGGCGACGCTGGCGCATCTGTTCACCGGCGAAGAGGTCCGCGTCGCCTGCCGCTCGGTGCTGATCGTCGGGCTCAGGCTGCCGCGCGGCGAACTCTTCGAGGCGCTGACGCAACGCGCGGACGCGCTTGCGGCGGCCGGCATCAAAAGTGTCGATCGTATCGGCGATGCGCTGGCGCCGGGCGCCATCGCCCATGCGGTCCACAGCGGCCACAAGCTTGCGCAGGAGATCGGCGCAAAAATCCGCTGGCAGCCCTACCGCCGCGACACGCCGATCGTCGATCAAGTAGCGGACTTCGACATGCGGACGGCAGCCGAATAGAGCAATTCCAGGAAAAGTGTGAAGCGGTTTTCCGTTCGGAATTGCGTCAAACAAGGAGTTCTAGAAACCATGGAGCGCATCACGGCACGTCGCAGACCCGGCCGCCCGCAGCGCGAGATCGGCGGCATCGAACAGCGGCCGTGGAAGCAGCTGACGCGGCCCTACGCGCCGATCGAAATCCTGTCGGCCGACCAGGTTCAGACGATCCACGAGATGGGCCTCACCATCCTCGAGGAGATCGGCATGCGTGTGCTGCAGCCGCAGGCACGCCAGTTCTATCGCGCCGCCGGCTGTGATGTCGACGAAGCCGAGATGCGGGTGCGCTTCGACCGTGCCATGGTCATGGAGCGCGTCGCCATGGCGCCGTCATCGTTCGAACTGCGGGCCCGCAATCCGGCGAAGAACGTCAAGGTCGGCGGGCGGCACTGTATCCTGTCGTCCGTCGGCGGACCGGCCTATGTCATGGACAATGATCGCGGACGCCGTCCCGGCACCTATGCCGAGATGTGCGACTACCTGAAGCTGATCCAGTCGTTCAACGTGCTGCATCAGGAAGGTGGCGGGCCGTTTGAGCCGCTCGACCTGCACCAGAACACCCGCCATCTCGACCTCTACTATGCCGAGATCACGTTGCTCGACAAGAACTGGCAGCCGCAGGCGCTTGGCCGCGGGCGCGCCATCGACGCGCTGGAGATGGTGGCGATATCGCTCGGCACGACGCGCGAAAACCTGGCGCAGGAGATGCCGGTGTTCACCGGCATCATCAACACCAACTCGCCGCTGCAACTCGACGAGCCGATGGCCGAAGGCCTGATCGCGCTGGCCGAGCATGGCCAGGTCAATGTCATCACGCCGTTCACGCTGGCCGGAGCAATGAGCCCGGTGACGCTGGCCGGCGCGCTGTCGCAGCAGCATGCCGAGGCACTGGCCGGCATCGTATTGACGCAGACCGTGCGACCCGGCGTGCCGGTGATGTATGGCGGCTTCACTTCCAATGTCGACATGAAGACCGGCGCTCCGGCTTTCGGCACGCCCGAATACACACAGGCCGCGCAGATCACCGGCCAGCTGTGCCGGCTGATCGGCGTGCCGTTCCGCTCCAGCAATGTCACCGCCGCCAATTCGGTCGACGCGCAGGCCGCCTATGAGAGCGCGATGTCGCTGTGGGGCTGCCTGATGGGCGGCGCCAACCTGGTGCTGCATGCGGCCGGCTGGCTCGGCGGCGGGCTGACCGCATCGTTCGAGAAACTGGTCATCGATGCCGAGATGCTGCAGATGATGTGCGCCTATTTCGACCCGCCGGTGGTCGACATCGACACGCTGGCGCTGGAAGCGGTGCGCGAGGTCGGTCCGGCCGGGCATTTCTTCGGCGCCGCGCACACGATGCAGCGCTACGAGCGCGCCTTCTATTCGCCGCTGGTCTCCAACTGGGACAACTACGACACCTGGATGGAGCGCGGCCAGATCACGGCGCGCGAGCGCGCCAATGTCGTCTGGAAGCGCATGGTCGCCGAATATGAACAGCCGCCGATCGATCCCGGCATTGACGAGGCGTTGCGCGACTATATGGAGCGCCGCAAACGTGAGGGTGGTTCGCCGCTGAACTAGACTAGGAATCGCGCAGCGGCCCGACCTGCGCCTCGAGCATCTCGAATCCGGCGGCCTCCGCCGCCTGCGGTGTCACGACGCTTTCGTCGAGGCACCATTCGAGCCAGAGCCCGTCGACCAGCGCGATGAAATTGCGCGCCAGCGTCGGGGCGTCGACTTGCCTGCCGCGCGGGATGGCAACTGCAGCGATGTCCTCGGCGAGTTCCGCCCTATAGGCGTCGTAGAGTTCGCGATGCGCCGCCTTGAGGCGCGGGTTGACGGCAATCTCGCCCCACAGCGAAAGCCAGATCAGCAGATTGTCACGGCTGAAATAATCGGGCGAAAAATTGGAGTGCACCAAAGCGGCGAGCGCTGCCTGCGGCGACCAGTCGGACGTCTCGGCGCGGCGCCGCTTGGCTTCGGCGATCTGGTTGTTGACGCTGGCATAGAGCGAGGATTTGTAGACCTCGACCAGCAAGCCATCGAGGCCTTCGAAGTGATGGTTGATGAGGCCGCGCGAGACGCCGGCCTCCTTGCAGATGCGGTCGATGGTGAAGGCGCCGATGCCGCCGACAGACAGGCATCGCGTCGCCGCCTCGACCAGCATCGAGCGCCGCACATCCGCCTGTTCGCGGCTGAAGCGCGGCGGCGACTTCTTGGCGCCGCGCTTGCGTTTTTCAGGTGCTGGTTCTCTGTCCGTCATCGAGCCCAGCTAAACGATCACATCTTCTCTGTCCACGGAAGTGATCATGCCTTCTTGAACAGCACCGGATTGGGATGGCCGTCGGGATAGATGACCGGCTCGAAACCGTTCTTGTGAATGACGACCAGCGGCTGGTGGCAGATGAAGACGAAGCCGCCGGATTGCTCCATCAGGTCCTCCATGCGGTTGGACAATGCGATGCGCTTGGCCTCGTCGCTCTCCGCAACCAGCTGCTGATAGCCGGTCTCGAACTCAGGGCTGTCGAAGCCGGACCAGTTGTAGACGCCGATCTGGTCGGGACGGAACCAGACCAGGTTTTCGGAAGGGTCGACGCCGCCGGCAAAATCCATCAGTGCCAGATCGATATTCTTGTAGCCGTCACCCTGCGTCTTGTCGCCGACGCCCCAGAACGCGGCTTCGTCGTAAGGCTGGATCTCGACCTTGATGCCGGCCTGTTCGAGGCTGGCCTGGATGATTTGCGCGGTCGCGGTGCGAATGGAATCGTTCATGACCGTCAAAGTCAGCGACAGGTTGCTGACGCCGGCCTCCGTGAGCAGGGCGGCGGACTTCTCATAGTCGGGTGCGGCGATCAGATTGCTGGCCCGCGCGAATTTGGTGCCAGGCTGGACGACGCCGGTGGAGCGCTTGGTGAGATCGTCATAGACGCCGGTCAGGATCTGGCCGACGTCGACGCCATACTGCACGGCCTGACGGACCTTCAGGTCCTTGAGCCGCGGGCTCAGCATGTTGATGGTCAGCCAGACATAGCGGGTCGACTGCGCTTCGATCACCTTGGTGTTGGCAGGCGGGCTGGCCTTGACCGCCTTGGTCGCCGAAATGGCGATCTTGGTGTAGTCGAAGGCATCGGCCTCATAGGCAAGCTGTGCTGCCTGATCATCGGCGACTATGTAGATCTCGACCTTGCCGAAGTCCGGCTTCGGCCCCGGCCAGTCAGGATTGGCGGTGAGTGTCACCTTCTGCTTCTGCTGCCAGTCCGAGAAAAGGTACGGGCCGCAGGTCGCCGGCGGTTCGGTGGTGAACTTGCCGCCTGCCTTTTCGGTGCCGGCGCGGCAGATGATGTGGCCGCCATAATAGGGCAGGCTGGTGACGAAGATCGGCTGGTACGGGTCCTTGAGATGGATGATGCCGGACCTGGCATCGACGACCTCGACGCGATCGAGCTTCTCGAACTGGTAGGCCCAGGGCGATGACAGCTTTGGATCGGCAATACGCTCGTACGAGAATTTCACGTCTTCGGTGGTGACAGGGCCAAAACCGTTCGACCATTTCAGTCCGTCGATCAGTGTGAAGGCAATGGTTTTCGGATCCTTCAGCTCAAGCTTCTCCGCACCCCAGGGCGACCATGGCGAACCTGCCCTGAGATCGCCAAGCCGGTTCAGCGAGACATAGATGCCGCGCATCATGACATCCTCGATACCGCCGATCATGAAGGCGGGGTCGAGAGTCTGGAGATCGCCCTCCATCCGGATGCGCAACGTGTCGCCGGCGGCCGACCAGGCGAAACCCGGCTTCATCGCCAGCCCGGCGCCCAGTGCACCGGCCGCTTTCAGGAATGCACGTCTGTCCATGTTCCATTGCGTCATGTCAGTTTCCCCTTTGGTTTGCGGAAGCGCGTGAGAAGGCTTCCCGTTCTTGCCCGCCTGTCTCCAGCGGGAAATGGCAGCGCACCATCCGGTCGGTGCCCATCGGCCGATAGGCCGGTGCCTCGGTCTTGCAACGATCGCGCGCGATCGGGCAGCGCGTGTGGAATTCGCAGCCCGAGGGCCGGCGGAACACGCTTGGAATCTCGCCCGTGACGGCCGGGGTGTGGCTGCGCCGGCGCGGGTCGGGTATCGGCTCGGACTGGATCAGCGTCGCGGTGTAGGGATGCATCGGCGCCGAGAACACATCCTGTGTCGGTCCGGTCTCGACCAGCCGGCCGAGATACATGATGGCCAGCCGATCGCTGACATGGCGGATCATTGCCAGATTGTGGGTGACGATCATGGCGGCGAAGCCGAGTTCGCGTTTCAGCTCGCCGATCAGGTTGAGCACGTCGCCCTGCACCGACACATCGAGGCCGGCGGTCGGCTCGTCGGCGAGCAGCAGATGCGGCTTCATCGCCAGGGCGCGGGCAACACCGACCCGTCGCGCCTGCCCGCCGGAAAGTTCATGCGGGAAGCGGTCGACGAAGGAGGCTGGCAGCCCGACCAGCGCCAGCAGCGCTTTTGCCGCGGCGCGACGGTCCGGCATCGGCAGCCCCTGGATGACCTGCGGCTCGGTCAGCAGCGTGCCGATGCGCAGACGCGGGCTGAGCGAGGCGACCGGGTCCTGGAACATCATCGCCGAGCGCCGGCGCATGGCGCGGAAATCGGCCGGCGTCTGCACGTCCCTGCCCTCGAAGACGATGCGGCCCGCCGCAGCCCGCACAAGGCCAAGAATGGTGCGCGCCAGCGTGGTCTTGCCGGAACCGGACTCGCCAACCAGCCCAAGCGTCTCGCCCGGCATCAGCGACAGCGTCACGCCGTCGATGACGTTGAAGCCCGGCAACGGGAATGGGTTGATCAGGCGGCTGAACAAGTTGCTGCGGGCGAAGGTTACCGACAGATCGTCGATGGCGAGCAGCGGGCTCATGGCGCCACCGCATGGCAGCGCGCCCTATGCGAGGCGGACAGTTTAACCACTGGCGGCGCGACTGAGCCGCAGGGCGCGAAGGCGCGGTCGCAGCGCGGCGCGTAGACGCATCCGCATGGCGGCTGCGTCAGGTTGGGCAATGAGCCGGGAATGGTCGGCAGCCGGTCCAGCCTTTCGGGAAAGCGGGCCGGATCGCAAGCGAGCAGCGCTTGCGTATAGGGGTGCCTGGCGTCATGGAAGATCGCGTCGACCTCGCCGCTCTCGACCACCTCGCCGGCATACATGACGTAGACGCGGTCGCAGAGTTCGGCGATGACGCCGAGATGATGCGAGACGACGATGATGATGCCATTGTATTCGCGCCGGAGTTCGCGCAGCAGATGGATGATCTGCGCCTCCATGGTGACATCGAGCGCCGTCGTCGGCTCGTCGGCGATGAGCAGGCCGGGATCCGTCAGCAGGGCCGCTGCGATCGCCACCCGCTGGCGCATGCCGCCGGAGAGCTCGTGCGGGTAGCAGTCCATCCGCCGTTCCGCGTCCGCGATGCCGACGCGACCGAGCATGGCGGCGATCCGCGCTCGCTTCTGCGCACGGCCGAGATCCTTGCGGTGATGCTGGAAGTCGACGAGCTGGTCGCCGATGGTCAGCACCGGGTTGAAGGCGGTCATCGGATCCTGGCTGACCAGCGCGATCTCGTCGCCGCGCAGCAGGCGCTGGCGGTGCGCGTCGAGCTTTGCCAGGTTGACGCCGTTGTAGCTGATCGAGCCGTCGATGCGGGCGTTGGCCGGCAGCAGGTTGGCCAGAGCGGTGACCAGCGTGGACTTGCCGCAGCCGCTCTCGCCGACAATGCCGATCACCTCGCCGGGATGCGCCTCGATGTCGACATGGCGCAGGGCGTGCACGCTGCCATGCGGCGTCTCGTAGCGGACGCTGAGGTCGCTGGCGGCGAGCGAAACGCTCATGCCGGCCTCCGCAATTGCAGGCGCGGGTCGAGATAGTCGCGCAGGCCTTCGCCGAGGAAGGTGAAGCCGAGCGTCGCCAGCACCAGCGGCAGGCCGCCGAAGATGACCATGAAGGGCGCCGAACGGATGCTGGTGTAGCCGTCATAGAGGATCGAGCCCCAGGACGGCGTCGGCGGCCGCACACCGAGGCCGAGGAAGCTCAAGCCCGCCTCGACCATGATGACGACCGGGATGTCCATCGACAAAAGGATGATCAGCGGGCCGACGACATTGGGCAGGAGGTGGATGAAGATGATGCGCGTGGCGCTGGCGTCGAGCAGGCGCTCGGCAAGGATGTAGTCGCTGTTCTTCAGCGCCAGCGTCTGCGCCCTAATCAGCCTGGCATAGCTCGGGAACGAGGTCGCGGCGATGACGATGATCAGCGTGCCGGTGCCGGCGCCGAGCACGGTGATGATGGCGAGCGCGAACATGATCATCGGCAGCGAGTTCAGACTGTCGAAGGTCAGCACCAGAATGGCGTCGAGCCAGCGCGGCCCGTAGCCGGCGATCAGCCCGAGCAACAGGCCGATCGCACCGGCGATGGCCACCGACACCATGGCGATGGTCAGCGCCGTGCGCGCGCCATAGATGACGCGCGACAGGAGATCGCGGCCGAGATGATCGGTGCCGAACCAGTGCCCGACCGACGGCGGTTGCAGCTTGTGCAGCACATCGATCTTGAGCGGAGAGTACGGCGCCAGCCAGGGCGCGAAGACGGCAGTGGTGAGGAAGCCGGTGACCAGCACAAGCGCCACGCAGGTGAACGGGTCGGCAAGCAGCGCGCGCAGCAGCGGAAACCGTTGTCGGTCCGGAAGGGACAGCGAGGCGTCAGCCACGGAAGACATCGCGCACCCTCGGGTCGAGCCGCGCAATCAACAGATCGGCGGCGATGGTGATGGAGACGTAGATGGCGGTCATGATCAGCACGGTGCCCATGACGACCGGATAGTTGCGGGTGTTGACGGCGTCGGTGATCAGCTTGCCGATGCCGGGGCGAGCAAACACCGCCTCGACGAAGACGGCGCTGGACAGGATGCTGCCGAGGCCGACGGCGACCAGCGAGATGGTCGGGATGATGGCGATGCGCAGCGCGTATTTGGAGACGATTTTCCATTCCGGCAGGCCGAAGGAGCGCGCGGTGCGGATGTGCGGCTCGCCCATCACCTCCATCATCGAGGCACGTACCATGCGGGCGATGTAGCCGATCCAGCCGAGCGCTATTGCCCCGGCCGGCATGATCAGCGCCTTGGCCTGGCTGACAATGTCGCCCGCCTCGCCGGCGCCGATGGCCGGCAGCCAGCGCAGCGTGACGGCAAAGAGCAGCAGCGAATAGATGGCGACGACGAAGGACGGCACGGCGATGACGCCGACCGAGAGCACGCCGATGACCGCATCGGCGAGCGTGCCGCGCCGCATCACCGACAGGCAACCGAGCGGAACGCCGATGAGCAGCGCGACCGTGAGCGCCGTCAGACCGAGGATCAGCGTGTTCGGCAGCGCCTCCATCACCAAGGTGGAGACCGGCCGGTTCGACCATACGTCAAAACCGAGATTGCCGGTCAGCGCGTTGCGGAAGAATTCGACGATCTGCCACCAGACCGGCTGGTCGAGGCCCATGCGCTCGATCAGCAGCCGCTTCAGCTCCGGCGTGGCGCGCGGACCAAGCGCCACGGTTGCCGGATCGCCCGGCACCAGAAAGACGGCCGCATACATGGCGACCATGACGAGCACGAGGATCAGGAGGCCGAGACCGATGCGCTTCACTGCATATGCAAGCATGGTCTCCTCTCCGCTCCTGTCAGGCGAAATCGCGCCTGATGCGCCGCGTTGCCGAGGCGCTGTGGACGAGCTTGCCTCGTTCTCGCGCCTCGAGCCGCCAGCTCAGGTTGAAATGGGTTTCATCCGATGTCAGCTCGGTGACCGCCGTCGCCTCGGTGTCGGCATCGCCGCTGGCGATGGCCCAGCGGTATTCGGTGACGAGCCTGGCCGACTGCGGATCGTCGGCACGGATGCTCATCGTGTCGCCGTTGGCGGAGGACACGGTGATGGCGCGATCGTCATAGCGCCTGCGCCCATGGTCGGAGGACAGCGCGATGGTCTGTATGCCCGCGCCGACATCGTCGGTGACGATGCGGCGGTCGAAGCCGTCATCCAGAGTGGTCGTAGGAACCGGCGGCGCCGTTTCAGCCCGCTCGAAGCGGACGTCGCGGTCGCGCGGCGACGGCGGACGCACCGGAAGCATTGCCGTGCTGTCGCCGCTCGCCACCGACAGGGTCGACAATCTCGGCTGCGGCCACAGGATCGGCCAATGCTGGTTGGCCAGCGCCAGCCGGATGCGGTGGCCCCTGGGCACGTTGCGGGCGAAATCGTTGAGCTTCAGCCGCACGCGGAACGGCGTTCCGACCGGACATGGCGTCGGGTGCTCGTGGCTGTCGCGATGGCTGAGGTTGAGCACGCCATAAGTCATCAGCGCCGAGGTGCCGTCCGGATAGACGTCGCAGAGCCGGGCGGCAAGGTTGACATGCGGCTGGTCGACGGTGACGAGCAGATCGAGTTCCGGCGCGCCGAGCAAGGTCACGTCGTCATCGAGCGGTGGCGTATCGAAGCACAACGCCAGCCCGTCCTCGCGGCGCTGGTCGATGGCCATGTCCGGGCAAGAGCCTCCATAGCCGCCCCAGCGGCCGCAATCGCGGCCGGCGGTGGCCGGCGAGCGTACCGAAAGCATGGCACCCGGCGCGGGTTCGCTGCCCAGCCCGCCGGCGTTCAGGTGCAAGGCGCGGCGCTCGATGCGCGGCGACGGCCATTGATCCTCGGCGGCCCAGTTACCGGCATGATCGGGAAGGTAAAAAGGTTGCGGCCGCTCCTCGCCGGTTATCCAGACGCGGTAGAGGGGCTCGTCCATGATGCCGGTGTCTTCGCCACAAAGCCAATGGCGCCACCAGCGCAACGCCTCCTGCAGATAACCGATCAGCGGCCCGGGCGCACCGCGGCAGGGATAGGCATGCGACCACGGACCGACGATGCCAAGCTTCGGTCCGGGCAGATGTTCGAGCAGGCGCGGCACGAAGTTGGAGTAGCTGTCCTCCCAACCGCAGACGGCCATGACCGCGCATTCGATCGCGGCGTGATCTTCGCAGACCGAGCCTTGCCGCCAATAGTCGTCGCGGCGCTGATGCGCCAGCCAGGTTTCCGACAGTGAGCTGGTCGCCGCCAGACGGCTGGTCCACATGGCGCGCCAGGCGTCGCCGACGATCTGAGGATCGGGCGCCATCGCCTTCTTGACCAGCATGAAGTTGGACCACATCTCCTGCTCGGTGAGCAGCGCGCCGCCCATATAGTGGATGTCGTCGGCATAGCGGTCGTCGGTGGCGCAGTTGGTGATGATGGCCTTCAAGGCCGGCGGCCGGCGCGCCGCCACCTGCAGCGCATTGAAGCCGCCCCAGGAAATGCCGGTCATGCCGACATTGCCATTGCACCAGGATTGCGCGGCCAGATGGGCAATGATCTCGCAGGCGTCTTCCTGCTCGCGCGGCAGATATTCGTCGGCCAGGTCGCCATCGGAATCGCCCGAGCCCCTGATATCGATGCGGGCGCAAGCGATGCCGTGACCGGCAAGCCAGGGGTGGATGTCGATGTCCCGGGCCACTGTGCCGTCGCGGCGGCGATAGGGCACCATTTCGACGACGACAGGCACTTGGGCGTCGGTGCGCGGGCGCCACAGAGTGGCGGCGATACGCGTGCCGTCGGCCAGCGTGATCCAGAGCGGATCGACGGTTTCGACGGCAAAGGGGAACTCGGTTCGTACCACGGCAGGTACTCGTTAAATCGCCTTGTTGAACGTTCGTACAACAAGGCGATTTAAGGCGCAATCCCGCTTCGCGCTTTTTGGCGTTGAATACCGCTCACGGCCAGTGCCGGCCGGGTGGGCCAGCGAGAGACCGGGTTATGAAGCGGCGGAAGAGAACGCAGATTTGCGGGCCGGACGACAGCGTCCGGCCCGCAAATCTATTCGGCCGCCAGCGCCAGTTGCGGCCTTTCGGCAGGCAACTCTGGTTCAGGCGTCTGTTCGGTATCCACCGCCTTCTTGGGCTCTCGCCCAAAGAACAAGGCATAGCCGGCGGGGAGAACAAGAATGGTCAGCACGGTGGCAACCATGATGCCGCCCATCATGGCATAGGCAAGTGGCCCCCAGAACACGGCGCGCGAGATCGGGATCAGCGCCAGCACCGCCGTCATTGCCGTCAGCACGATCGGCCGGAAGCGTCGCACGGCCGAGCCAATGATCGCTTCATAGCGATCCATGCCAGTGGCGATATCCTGGTCGATCTGGTCGACAAGGATGATCGAGTTGCGCATGATGATGCCGAGCAGCGCGATGACGCCGAGGATGGCGACGAAGCCGAACGGCGCGCCGCTGATCAGCAGGGCCGCGGCTGCACCGATGATGCCGAGCGGACCGGTCGCCAGCACCAGCATCGCCTTGCCGAAATTCTGCAGCTGGATCATCAGCAGCACGACGATGATGGCCAGCATGATCGGCGCCTTGGCGGCGATCGAAGCCTGGCTTTCGGCCGAATCCTCGGCACCGCCCTGGATCTCGATCTTGTAGCCGGGTGCCAGTCCGTCGCGCAGGCCCTGCATGTCCTTGTACAGCTTGGTGACGACATCGTTCGACTGCACGCCGTCGGGGAGCGTCGCCAGCACGCTGATGGTTGGCAAGCGGTTACGCCGCCATTCGATGCCTTGCTCCAGCACCGGCACCACCTTGGCCACCTGCGACAGCGGCACGAAGCCGCCGAAATCGGTCGGGATGTAGACGGAGTCGACCGAGGACAGCAGGCTGCGGCTGGCATCCGGCTCGCGGGCTACGATGGACACCGTCTCCTCGCCGTCACGGAAGTCGTCGAGCGGCGCACCGGTCATCGTCGCCTGCAGCATCTGGCGGATGCGCTGCGAGGTGACGCCGAGTGCGCGGGCGCGATCCTGGTCGATAACCAGCTTCATTGCCGGCACCGGCTCCAGCCAGTCGTCATGCACGGCGCCAAGCAACGGATCTTCGCGGAACTTTGCCTTCACCTGATCGGCGATGCGGCGCACCTCCTGGCGATCCGGACCCATGACGCGCATCTGCACCGGCCAGCCGGTCGGCGGGCCAAGGAACAGACGGTCGACCTTGGCGCGGATCGACGGGAAGTCTTCAGCCAGAACCGTGCGCAGTTTGACGATCAACCGTTCGCGGGCCGGCTCGTCATTGGCCATCACCAGAAGCTGGGCGAAGTTCGGATTGGTCAGCTGCTGGTCAAGCGGAAGGAAGAAGCGCGGCGCGCCTTCGCCGATATAGGTGGCGATGAAACGCTTGTCCTTGTCGTCCATCATCTTGGTTTCGAGCGCCTTGGCCTGCGCCTCGACTTCCTTGATGCTGGTGCCTTCCGGCAGCCAGAGGTCGACGAGGATTTCCGGCCGCGACGATTGCGGGAAGAAGTTCTGCGGGATGAACTGGAACGCCCACAGGCTGGTCCCGAAGGTAACCAGCGTCATCACCAAGACTATGATGCGATGGCGCACCGCCCAGCCGACGGTCGAGCGAAGCCGGCGGTAGAAACGCGTGTCGAAGACATCGTGATGGCTGCCGGCATGCTTGCGCTGCTTCAGGATCATGTTGCCGAGCCACGGCGTGAAATAGACCGCGACGAACCAGGACACGATCAGCGCGATGCCTACGACATAGAACAGCGTGCGCACATATTCGCCGGCCGTGGAGGCGGCGAAGCCGACCGGGATGAAGCCGGCGGTGGTGATCAGCGTGCCGGTCAGCATGGGGAAGGCGGTCGAGGAATAGGCGAAACTCGCCGCCTCGATCTTGACCAGCCCCTCCTCCAGCTTGCGCTCCATCATCTCGACGACGATCATCGCGTCGTCGACGAGCAGCCCGAGCGCAATGATCAGCGCGCCGAGCGAGATGCGCTGCAGATCGATGCCGATTTCGTACATGATGGCGAAAGTGGCGGCCAGGACCAGCGGAATGGCGATGGCAATAACCAGGCCGGAACGCCAGCCGATCGACAGGAACGAGACGACGAGCACGATCAGCAGCGCTTCGCCGAGCGCCTCCATGAACTCGTTCACGGCATCCTTGACGACCTCGGGCTGGTCGGAAATCTGGTCGACCGCAACGCCATAGGGCAGTGCTTCCTCGAAGCGCTTGTAGGTTGCCTCGACATCCTTGCCGACGTCTCTGACGTTGAAGCCCTTGGCCATGACGACACCGAGTTGCACGCTCTCATGGCCGTTGAAGCGGTATTTGCGCTGGTAGGGATCTTCCAGCCCCGACGTCACCGTGGCGATGTCGCCGAGCCGGGTGACCTGGCCGCCGGCGCGCAGGCGCAGGTTGCGGATATCCTCGACCTTGCTGACATCGCCCTCGACGGAGATGCGCACCGAATTGGTGCCGGTGTCGACGGAGCCGGCGGGGTCGACATTGTTCTGTCCCTTGATCGCGTTCTGCAGATCGGTCAGCGTCAGGCCGCGTTCGGCGAGCGCCTTGGACGAGACGTCGATGTAGAGCTTTTCCGGCTGGTCGCCGATGATGACGGCCTTCTCGACGCCTGGCGTGGTCAGCAGCATGTCGCGAGCCTGGATCGCGAACTTCTTCAGCTCGGGATAGCTGAAGCCGTCACCACTGATCGAATGCAGGGTGATGAAGGTGTCGCCGAACTCGTCGTTGAAATAGGGGCCGAGCAGGCCTTGCGGAAGGTCGCCGGCTATATCGCCGACCTTCTTGCGTACCTGGTAGAAGGCGTCCGTCACCTCGGCGGCGTTGGTGTCACCCTTGATCTGGACCGTGATGATGGCGCTGCCGGCGCGCGTGAACGAGCGCACGAAGTCGAGATGCGGCGTTTCCTGCAGCTTGCGTTCGATCTTGTTGACGACCTGGTCTTCCATCTCCTGGATCGAGGAGCCCGGCCAGACCGCCTGGACGACCATCACCCGGAAGGTGAAATCGGGATCTTCCTTCTGGCCCATCCGCATCAAGCCGAGCGCGCCGGAAATGATGATCAGGCCGAACAGGAACCGCGCAATGGCGGGATGGCCGATTGCCCAGCGCGACAGGTTGAAGGGCCGCTTCTCGTCCGTGGAATTGGTCATCGATGCTGGTCCATCTATTTCAACAAGATCGAGGTTCGGTAGTGGCTTCCGGGCGGCAAGGCTCCGAGCGGAGAAACACTCGTCGCAGTGGGACGCGAGGCTTGATGCGCGGGGGGTCACATCAATCGAGCGTCTCGGTCAGGGCGCTTGCCGCCCGGAAACCAGCGGCTGCGGGAACGTGCAGCCGGTTGTCTGTCGTCAGCGCACCTGCCTGGCGTCGCTGCCATCGCCGGCCACGGAAGCAGATTGCAGCACAGTGTCGCCGGCGAGTTTCACCTTCAGGTTTTCGGTCATGAACTGCGTGCCGGCAGCGACCACGACATCGCCGGGCTTCAAACCTTCTGCAACCCGTACGCCATCGGCGGCGAATTCGGCGACCTTGACCGGACGGGCATGAACGGTGTCGGCGCCACGATCGACGGTCCAGACAATCGACTGGCTGCCTTGCTCGGCCAGTGCGCTCAGCGGGATCGAAACGAGCTGCCGTTCGTTGGCCGCCGACGCTTCGATGTTGGCGGTCATACCGAGAAGCACGCGCGAATCCCCAGGCAGGCTGACGCGTACAGCGAAGGTGCGTGACTGCGGATCGGCGCTGCCGGCGACTTCGCGCACCTTGCCCTCGAGCGCCAGTCTGTCGTCGGACCAGAAGCCCGCCTTGACGACCTTGCCCGGCTTGAACTCGGCGATCTCCATCTCCGGCACGGCGATCAGCACTTCCTTTTCGCCGTCGACGGCAACGGTGACCACCGGCGTGCCGGAGCCGACCACCTGGCCGACATCAGCATTGACCGCGGTGACGATGCCGTCCCTGTCGGCCTTGAGGTCGGTGTAGCCGGCCTGGTTCTTGGCCTGGTCAAGCGACGAGCGGGCGGAGTCGCGCGTGGCAACCGCCTGGTCATAGGTGAGCGTGGCCTGTTCGAGCTGCGATTTCGGCGCAAAGTTCTTGGCAAAAAGCTGCTCGGCGCGCTTGCGGGCAAGTTCGACCGTCTCGACCTGCCGCTCGGCGGCATCGAGGGCGGCCTGGGCACTTTTGACCGAAAGGTCGTAATCAATGGGATCGATGCGGGCGAGCACATCGCCCGAGGCCACATGCTGACCAATGTCGACAAGGCGCTCCGTGATCTTGCCGTTGACGCGGAATGCCAGGGCGCTTTCGGTGCGGGCTCGCACCGACCCGGAATAGGAGAGCGTGCGGGTGTCATGCGCCTGGGCAATCTCGACGACCTTGACGGGACGGATGATGTCCTTGACTTCGGCTTTCTCCTGCGAGCAGCCGGCAAGCCCGAGCGCCGCGACGATCAGGCCGGCGACTGGCAGCTTGCGAAGGATGGAACGGGACAAAGACATCTTGGTACTCCAACTGGAGATGAATGGTCGATACCGGCACCCGCGTGCAGGGCTATTTCAAGGCCTTGATCGCATAGTCGATGAGGTCGTCGGGCATCGCCCGATTGGTCTTGGCAAGGCACTGCGCCACCATCTGCGGATGGCACAGGATGACAGTGGCGGCGCCGAAGCATCGCGACGCGATCACCGGATCCTGTTCCCTGAACTCACCGGCCTCGATGCCATCGCGGATAATCTCGGCGAACAGATCGTGAACGCTGTCGACATGCTTGTCGATCACGCCCCAGTCCCGTTCGAGCGCGATGATGACCATTTCATGGACCTTCTGCTCGTCGAGCATGACCTCCAGCGTCATCTTGTATTGTGCATGCACGTAGCGCCGAAGCCTCTCCTCGGCGCTGATCGGCAGGCGCGAAATCTCGTAGGCCATCTTGTAGCTGGCGCCGAGCATCCGGCCGCAGACGGCCTGGTGGATTTCGACCTTGGAGGCGAAGAACCGGTAGATGTTGGCCGGCGACATGCCGAGTTCGCGCGCGATGTCGGCGACATTGGTCTTGCCGTAGCCATAGTGCCGGAACAGGCGCTCGGCGCAGTCGAGAATGCGCGTCACATTTTCCTGTCGGGCGACGTCGGAAACTATGTTGGCGGCTTCGGACATGGGTCCCTGTTGCTTTACGAGTGACGAATTTCGATTTTCGTCACTCGTAAATCGAAATGGGCGACCTGTCAATGCGATTTCGACGTACCTGTACGATTGGTGACAGCTGGTGACATCCAACAGACGTCACGAAGCGGCCCGAGGATGCGGGGCGACAGGAAATATTTTCGCGAGAGGCTATCGGAGACTTCATGCGACCTTGGCCATTTCCCGCAGCCGGAACTTCTGGATCTTGCCCGTCGAGGTCTTCGGGATTTCTGCGAAGATCACTGCCTTCGGCACCTTGAAACGGGCAAGCAGCGCACGGCAGTGTTCGATGATCTCGGCCTCGGTCGCCACCTTGCCCGGTTTCAGTTCGACATAAGCGACCGGCACCTCGCCCCATTTGTCGTCGGCCCTGGCGACGACGCCACAGGAGGCAACCGAGGGGTGCTTGTAGAGCGCATCCTCGACCTCGATCGACGAGATGTTCTCGCCACCCGAGATGATGATGTCCTTGGAGCGGTCCTTGAGCTGGATGTAGCCATCGGCATGCATGACGCCGAGATCGCCGGAATGGAACCAGCCGCCGGCGAAGGCCTCGTCGCTGGCCTTGCGGTTCTTGAGATAGCCCTTCATGACGATGTTGCCGCGGAACATGACCTCGCCGATGGTCTCGCCATCCGGCGGGGTCGTCCGCATCGTCTCGGGATCCATGACGGTCAGGCCCTCGAGTGCTGCATAGCGCACGCCCTGCCGTGCCTTTTTGGCGCTGCGCTCGGCCTTTTCAAGATCGTCCCAGGCGCCATGCCATTCGTTGACGACAGCCGGACCATAGGTCTCGGTCAGGCCGTACAGATGGGTGACGGCAAACCCGGCATCGGCCATGCCCGACAGCACGGCCTCCGGCGGCGGAGCAGCGGCCGTGTTGAAGGTGACGGTCTGCGGGAATTCGCGCTTGTCTTCATCCCTGGCATTGATCAGCACCGACATGACGACCGGCGCGCCGCACAGATGGGTGACGCCATGGTCGGCAATCGCATCGTAGATCGGCTTCGGCCGCACCCAACGCAGGCAGACATGGGTGCCAGCCTGGACGGCGAGCGTCCATGGAAAGCACCAGCCATTGCAGTGGAACATCGGCAACGTCCATAGATAGACCGCATGCTTGGCCATACCGGCATGGATGGTGTTGGTGTAGGCCATCAGGGCAGCGCCGCGATGGTGGTAGACGACGCCCTTCGGATTGCCTGTGGTGCCGGAGGTGTAGTTGAGCGAGATCGCGTCCCACTCATCGTCGGGCATCGACCAGGCGAAATCCTCGTCGCCGCCAGCAACGAAGTCCTCATAGTCGAGCGCGCCTATGCGCTCGCCTTTGGGATAGGGCGCGTCGGTGGCGTAGTCGGGATCGTCATAGTCGATGACCAGCGGCTTGACCTTGGCCAGTTCCAGGGCCTGCTTGACGACGCCGGAGAACTCGCGATCGACGATCAGGATCCTGGTCTCGGCATGATCGAGCTGGAAGGCAATGACGGCGGCATCGAGGCGGGTGTTGAGCGAGTGCAGCACCGCCTTGGTCATCGGCACGCCGAAATGCGCCTCCAGCATCGGCGGCGTGTTGGACAGCATGACTGTGACGGTGTCGCCCTTGCCGATGCCACGTTTGTGCAGCGCCGAGGCAAGCTTCAGCGACCGGCGCCAGAAGGTGCGATAGTCGATGCGCTGGCGGCCATGGATGATGGCGACATGGTCGGGATAGGTCTTTGCCGCGCGCTCCAGATAGGTGAGCGGCGTCAGCGGCTGGTGGTTGGCCGCATTCTTGTCGAGATCCTGTTCGTAAGGATTGCCCATCCCGTCCTCCCCGAGTTTCTTCTTCGAGACCTTCTAATAACAGGCTCGGGCCGCGTCACCACCAACGATGCCACGATAGAGCGCAATTGGCACAATGATGATCTAGATTCAGCGGGCGAAAGGGCATCGTATACCTTGGCCTTGTTTGACTTTTGTCGAAGGCCGTGAATAATGTCAGCCGAGGAGACGGCATGGCGATCCGACCGGCAGAACAGCTTATCCACAAGGCCGCCTGGCTCTACTACGCCCATGGCCTGCGGCAGGACCAGGTGGCGAGCCAGCTTAACATTTCCCGCGCCTCGGTCGCCATGTATCTGCGCAAGGCGCGCGAGACCGGCATCGTCAACATCTCGACCTCGACCCAGCTTTTCACCGACGATGTGCTGGCGCGCAAGCTCGAGGATGCGCTGAGCCTCGACGCAGTCTGGATCGCGCCGGAAAACGACCACATCGCCGATCCGTCGACGGAAATCGCCGTGCTGGCGGCAAGCGTCTTTCTCGAGCTGGTCAAGAAGGGCGATCGCATCGGCGTCGCCTGGGGCCGCACCGTCTACACGATCGCCGACATCATGTCCTATGCCGACCTGCAGGATGTCACCGTGGTGCAGCTGTGCGGCAATCTCGGCGCGCCCTATTCCTACCGGCCCGACCAGTGCACGATGGAGATCGCGCGGCGGCTCAACGCCAAGGGGCTCAATTTCTACGCGCCGCTGGTGCTATCGACGGAAGAGCTGGCGCGCGCGCTGCGCGCCGAGCCGGTGATCCGGGAGCAATTGTCCGGCGTCGGCGAATGCGATCTGGCGCTGTACTCGGTCGGCGCGGTCGACGCCGACAGCCATCTGGTCAAATGCGGCGCACTGACATCAGGCGAAATGGCGGAGCTGCGCAGCCGAGGTGCTGCCGGCGTCATTGCCGGGCAGATCATCGACGCCGAGGGCAAGGTGCTCGACTGCAGCTACAACCGCCGGGTGATCTCCGCCGAACTTGCCTCGTTGCACGCCATCGCCAGGCGCCTGATGGTCGTGCAGGAGGACAGCAAATTCGAACCGCTTCTCGCGGCAATCGCTGGCGGACTTTGCACGCATCTGGTGGTCGGCGCACGAATGGCGCAGCGGCTGCTGGACCATGCGGCTGCCACGACAGAAAAGGCCTCCTAGGAAACCACCATCTCCGCCGCAGGCGCATTGTCATCAAAGCGTCGCGGCATTCCTGTTTCACCATCAATGACAGCAATCGGACGAAGCGAACATGAAGAACCTGTGGAATGACGACGCAGCCGAGAAACTCGTTGCCGACTATGCAAGGAAGGGTGTCGAGCGCGACCTGGCGTTGCGCGTCTACACGACGCGGCTGCTGGGCGGCGAGCCGCGGCTGGTCCTGCATGGCGGCGGCAACACCTCCTGCAAGACGACTGCCACCGATCTTGTCGGCGACCAGTGGGACGTGTTGTGCGTCAAGGGCAGCGGCTGGGACATGGGCGTCATCGAGCCGCAGGGCCTGCCGGCGGTCAAGCTCAAGCCGCTGCTCAAGGCGCGCTTACTGAACAAATTGGCCGACGAGGACATGGTTGCCCTGCAACGCGCCAATCTCATCGACCCGTCCTCGCCCAACCCGTCGGTCGAGACGCTGCTGCACGCCTTCCTGCCGCACAAATTCGTCGATCACACGCACTCGACCGCCATTCTGGCCATCGTCGACCAGGAAGACAGCAAGCCGCTGGTGAAGACGGTGTTCGGCGCGAAGATGGGCTATGTGCCCTACATCATGCCCGGCTTCGACCTCGCCAAGGCGGCGGCCGACATCTTCGACGCCGATCCGACCGTCGAGGGCCTGATCCTCGACAAGCATGGCATCTTCACCTTCGGCGACGATGCCAGGCAGGCCTACGACCGGATGATCCACTACGTGAACGTCGCCGAGGACTACGTCGCCAAAAACGCCAAGCCGCAAGCGGCGAAGGCAGCATTGCCGGCAAAGCTCGCGACGCCGGCCACCATCGCGCCGATGCTGCGCGGCGCCGTGGCGGTAGCACGCGGCGAAGGCCGCTTCGACCGCATGATCAGCGACTTCCGCACCTCGGACGCTATCGTCGATTTCATCAATTCATCGGAGATCGCCGACTTAGCCGGACGCGGCGTTTCGACGCCCGATCTGTCAATCCGCATCAAGACCGGACCGATGGCGCTGCCGGCGCCCGACGCCGACAAGGTCGGCGACTACAAGGCCGTGATCAAGGATCACGTCGAGGCCTTCGCCAGGGATTACCGCGCCTATTTCGAAACCAACGATGCCCTCGACGACGTCAAGCGCACCATGCTCGACCAGATGCCGCGGCTGACGCTGGTGCCGGGCCTCGGCATGTTCGGCCACGGCCGCACGCTGAAGGACGCAAAGATCGCGTCGGATGTCGGCGAGATGTGGATCGAGGCGGTGCGCGGCGCCGAGGCGGTGGGCCGTTTCCATCCGCTCTCCAAGGCCGACCTGTTTCCGCTCGAATACTGGTCGCTGGAACAGGCCAAGCTCGCTTCCAACAAGCCGAAGCCGCTGACTGGCCAGGTGGTGCTGATCACCGGCGGCGCCGGTGCGATTGGTGCTGCGACTGCCAAGCTGTTCGCAGACAATGGCGCCCATGCCGTAGTCGTCGATCTCGACGCCGAAAAGGCCGCTGACGCCGCCAAGAAGGCCGGCAACAATTCGATCGGCGTTGCCGCTGACATCACCGATCCGGCGCAGGTGCGTGCCGCCTTTGACAGGGCGGTTGCCGTGTTCGGTGGTGTCGACATCCTGGTCTCTAATGCGGGTGCTGCCTGGGAAGGCCGGATCGGCGAACTCGACGATGCGCTTTTGCGCAGGAGTTTCGAGCTCAATTTCTTCGCCCACCAGTCGGTGGCGCAGAATGCCGTGCGCATCATGCTGGAACAGGGCACCGGCGGCGTGCTCCTGTTCAACACCTCCAAGCAGGCGGTCAACCCCGGGCCGAAGTTCGGCGCCTATGGCGTGCCGAAGGCAGCGACGCTGTTCCTGTCCAGGCAATACGCGCTCGACTATGGCGCGCACGGCATCCGCTCGAACGCCGTCAACGCGGACCGCATCCGCTCGGGTCTTTTGACCGACGCCATGATCGCCAGCCGTTCGGGCGCGCGCGCCGTCTCGGAGAAGGAGTACATGTCCGGCAATCTGCTCGGCCAGGAAGTGACGGCGCAGGACGTGGCGCAGGCCTTCCTGCACCACGCGCTGGCCGATCGGACCACCGCCGATGTGACGACGGTCGACGGCGGCAACATCGCTGCGGCGTTGCGGTAGGCGGACCTGCCGAGACAGGCGCGAAGGGCATTCGAGAACTACAGCAGTTCCCGGATGCCTTCCCAGGCCTTTCTGCCCAGCCTCGAATCGGCTTCGTCATTGCCTCCGTGTGCATGCAATGCGGAGCGTGGTGTATTTTCGCCTGGCAAGAGAATGCGGTGACCCGCATCCGGCGATGAAACGAGATCTGTGACCTTGCCTGCCTGGCTGCGCCGGTGAACAATATCTGTCGCGAACGATAGGGAAGGCCACAGTGCATCGTCGCCACCCGCGACCAGCAGAATCTCGGCCGACGCGATCTCAACGGGGATGGTCGCCGCATTGGCTTGCCGCTTGAAGGTTTTCAAGCAGCGTTCGAAAAGCCCCCTATAAGCGACCAGGCCATCCACATACTCTGGTGTCCAGTCCGGATCTGTCGGCACAAACGGCAACGGAATACCGTTGAGCGACCATGAGGATCGTTCAGGCCAGCTGACACCGTCCCGGCCCGCACCGATATTTCCCCAAACCACGGATGATGGGCTGATTGCGACCACAGCGTTGATCCGCTGGTCATGGACTGCCGCGAGCAATGCGGCCTCGGCACCCTTGGAGGTGCCGACATAGACGATGCGGCGGCATCCTGTTTCAAGGAGATGATCGGTTGCCGCGAAGAACGTTTCCAGGGGAACTTCACAGATTCCAGGAGGCTGGCCCTCACCGCCGAACCACTGCAGCGCCAAGGCCGACGACCCCTCGTTTGCAAAGAGCCTCGCGCGCCCGACATCGACACGGCCACTCGATCCACCTAGCACCACGACGCCGGTGGTGGCCTGCGGGCATCGAAACAATTTTCCGGCGACGGCGCCGGACAGGGTTTCCTCGACTACCGCCTGTGCTTCCATCTACGAACCGAACCTTAGTGCCGGTGTCTGCAATCCGGCTCTGCAATATTCGGCAAAAAGGCCGCCTGCAACAAGCTGCCGCAAGCGGCCTTCGGTAGCGAAACTACTTGGCGTTCGGGTTCGGCATCCAGGCCGGCATCGCGACATCGGCATGGGCGAACTGCGGCAGCTTGGCCGACAGGTCTTCCATGTTCTTGATGTCCTTGTCGATGAGGTCCTTCTGGGTGATCAGCGTCGGCGGCACGACGACGTTGTGGCCGGGGTCTTCACCGGCGAGCAGCTGTGCCAGCGCACGCACCGAGACCTGGCCGACGACGGCCGGGTTGGTCGCGGCGGTTGCCGCCCAGGCGCTGTCGGGCTCGCGCATCGCCGCGATGTCGGACGTCGAGATATCGGCCGAGTAGATCTTGATGCCCTTGTTCAAGCCCGCTTCGTCGACGGCGATCTTCACGCCCTTGGCGAATTCGTCATAGGGGGCGAACATCACCTTGATGTCGGGGTGAGCCGACAGCACCGAACGCGCCTGGTTGGCGACGGAATTGGCGATCGGGTTGTCCAGCGTGCCGAACATCGCGACTTCGCTGATGCCGGCATACTTCTTCTTGACGTCGACCCAGGTCTCGTTGCGGCGGTCGAGCGGCGCGATGCCGGCGACATAGACATAGCCGGCCTTCCAGCTCTCGCCATTGTCCTTCACCGCCTGCTCGAGCGCGAGGCGGGCCAGGTCGCGGTCGGATTGCTCGATCTGCGGGATCTTGGGGTTCTCGACATTGACGTCGAAGGCGACCACCTTGATGCCCGCGTCGACCGCGCGCTGCGCGGCGTCCTTCATCGATTCCGTCAGGCCGTGCTGGATGATGATGCCCTGCACGCCAAGCGCGATGGCCTGGTCGACCATGTCGGACTGAAGGGCGGCGTCCTGGCGGCTGTCGAGCACGCGCAGGTCGACGCCGAGTGCCTTGGCCTGTGCCTCGACGCCGCTGAGATAGGCCTGGAAGAAGTCGCCGGTCGAGAGATAGCGCACCAGCGCGATCTTGACACCGGGCTTGTCGAAAGGCGCCGGCTTGTCCGCGGCCAGCGCCGGGAACTGCATCAGCATGGTTGCGCCGGCCAGCCCGAGCGCTGCCTTTCCCAGAAGTCTTCTTGTGATGTTCACCTTGTTTCCTCCACTCTTGTTGAACTCAAAATCCTATCCGGCCGGATGCTATCTCCCGCCCCTGCCCGAAAGGGCAAAGGTGAAGACAAGGGCGACGACCAAAACCACGCCCTTGACGAAATCCTGCGTGTAGTAAGGCGCGTTCATCATCGTCAGGCCTTGCAGCAAGATGCCGACGAACAGCGCGCCGACGGCAGTACCGAAGGCGTTCGGCTTGGCGGCGCCGAGCACCGCGTAGCCGATGAGCGCCGCGGCGACAGCGTCGAGCAGCAGATTATTACCCGAGGCGATGTCACCGCGTCCAAGCCGGGCGGCGAGCAAAATGCCGCCGATCGAGGCAAAAACTCCTGAAATAACGTAGGCCCAGATTTTGTATGCCTTGACAGGCGCGCCGGCGAGTTCGGCAGCACGCTCGTTGCTGCCGACCGCATACATCATGCGCCCGAAACGCGTGTATTCGAGGAAGAACCAGATCAGCACGGCGAGCACGAGCAGCACCACCACCGACACCGGAATGAGGTTCGCGATGAAGAAATCGAAGCGGTGGCGGCCGAGTGCCAGGAAAGCGTCGCTGAACTTGCCATTGGCGACCGAACCATCTGGCATGGTCATGCCGGTGGCGATCGAACGGCCCTCGGTCGGGATGCGCTGCAGGCCGACGAGCAGGAACATCATGCCGAGCGTCGCCAGGAGATCGGGCACGCGCATATAGACGATCAGCCAGCCATTGATCAGGCCGACAATGGCGCCGATCAGCAGGCAGGCGACGACCGCGACGAGGGCGTTCTGCTCCAGCACCACCATGACATAGGCCGCCGCCATCATGGCTGAGGTTGCAACCGAGCCGATCGACAGATCAAAGCCGCCGACGACGAGCGTGGCGGTGACGCCGAGCGCCAGCACGCCGGTGATGGCGACCGACTGGAAGATGAAGACGGCACTTTGCGGCGAAACGAACCCGTCGGCGGCGATCGCGAAATAGGCGACGAGCCCGAACAAGAGCACGATGAAGCCGTAGCGGATGGCATGGTCGCGCAGCGTCATTCAGCGCTCCCCAACGCCGCTGCGATTTTTACCCAACTCGAACCCATGCTCTCTCCATTCCAATTCCTATTTGCCGCCGCGCTCAGGCGGCGCTGTGCAGCGGTCCGCCGGCGACCTCGGCCAGCAGGCGATCGAGATCGACATCGGCGTTGCGGTGTTCGCCGACGATGGTCTGCTCCGACATCACCAGGATGCGATCGGCGGTCTCCAGTGCCTCGTCGAGTTCGGTGACGAACAGCAGCGTGGCGCGGCCGTTTGCACTCGCCCTGAGCTTGGCGGCAATGTCGCGCCGGGCGGAAATGTCGACGCCCTGAAACGGCTCGTCGAGAATGAACAGCCCTGCCTCCTGCGCCATCCAGCGGGCGACCATCACTTTCTGCTGGTTGCCGCCGGACAGCGCCGACATCTCGTCCTTCTCGGAGCGGCAGACAATGCCCAGGTCCTCGATCTGCCGGCGCGCGGTGGCGCGTTCCAGACGGCGCCTGAGAACACTGAGACGCGACATGCGCTTGTGAAACGGCAGGCTGATATTTTCCTGGATGTTGAAGCCGCCGACGATGCCGTTCTCGCCGCGGTCCTTGGCGACGAGGAAGACCCCGGCGGCGATCGCCTCGCCCGTCGATTGCGGCACATAGGGTTTGCCGTTCAGCATCATGGTGCCGGCGAGCGGCTTGCGCACGCCAAACAGCGTCTCGGCCAGCGCCGTCTTGCCGACGCCGACGAGGCCGGTGATGGCGACGACCTCGCCATCGCCGAGCGTCAGCGAGATCGGCCTGGCGCCTTGCGCTATGCGCAAACCATCGATCTTGAGAACGATCTTGGCCGAGTCCCTGACGACGATCTGGTCAAGCTGGATCTTGCGGCCGAGCATGGCGTTGACCGCGCCTTCATAATCGAGCGGTTTCTTGTCGAAGACGCCTGAGATGATGCCGTCGCGCATCGAGACGATGCGATCGGCAAGCCGCCTGATGTCGGACATGCGGTGCGAGATGTAGAGGATCGCAACGCCCTGCTCGCGCAGTCTGTCGATCAGCGCAAACAGCCGGTCGGCCTCTGCGCTGGACAGAGAGGAGGTCGGCTCGTCGAGGATCAGCACTTTCGGCTGATGCGCGAGCGCGCGGGCGATCGCAACCATCTGGCGATCGGCCAGCGAAAGATCGGTGACGCGCGCCTTGAGGTCGATGGCCAGCCCCATGCGGTCGGCAACGGCCCTGGCCTCGCGACGCACGCGAGCCGGATTGAACAGAAACGGGGCGCCGCTGCCACTCAGGCGGTCGAGGGTCAAATTGGTGGCGACATCGAGATCGGCGACGACGCCGTCATTGATGTTCTGGTGAACGGTGACGACGCCGGCGCGGATCGCCTCCGCCGGCGTGCTCGGCGCGAAGGCCTGTCCGGCGAGGCCCATCGTGCCGTCGCCGCGCTCATAGACGCCGCTGATGATCTTGACGAGGGTGGATTTGCCGGCGCCGTTGGCGCCCATCAGCACGGTCACTTCACCGGCGTGCAGCTCCAGCGAGACGCCGCCAAGCACCTCGTTCTGGCCAAAGGATTTCCTCAGCCCCTCTGCGCGGAACACGGCATTGCCGACCATGCGTTCCTCCCTGACATGACGCTATGGGCAACATCGGCAATTGTCAACACGATTGACAATTGCCAGATCGCTTCCTAGCTTGGCCCGGCCGCCATGCCTCCGTTATGTTCGGGGCGCATCGCGGGAGGATGACGATGACTGGGAAATTGCCGTTCGAAGCACTGTCGGTCGAGACGCTGCCGAGCCGCCTTGGCGACAACGAGGCGTTGCGCGCGCGGATCGGCAAGGACTCCAGCGCCTGGAGGGTCCGCGAGGTCGGCGACGGCAACCTCAACCTCGTCTTCATCGTCGAGGGCGCCAGCGGTGCAGCGGTGGTCAAGCAGGCCCTGCCCTATGTCCGCCTGGTCGGCGACAGCTGGCCGCTGCCGCTCAAGCGCTCCTTCTTCGAGTATCACGCGCTGACCCGGCAAGAGGCGCGCGCGCCGGGCTCGGTGCCGGCGATCCATCATTTCGATGAAGGCCAGGCGCTGATCATCATGGAGTATCTGTCGCCGCACATCATCCTGCGGCGGGCGCTGATCGAAGGCCGGCAATTGCCAAACATTGCCAGGGATATCGGCCTGTTCATGGCGCGCACCCTGTTTCGCGGCTCCGACCTGCATATGGCAGCCAAGGACCGCAAGGCCGATCTGGCGCTGTTCGCCGACAACGTCGAACTCTGCGACATCACCGAGAACCTGGTGTTCTCCGATCCCTATTTCGACGCCAGGATGAACCGGCATACGAGCCCGCAATTGGACGCTCTCGTCGCCGAACTGCGCGCCGACCGCGACCTCAAGGTCGAGGCGCAGCGGCTGAAGCATATCTTCGCCGCCAATGCCGAAACACTGCTGCATGGCGACCTGCATTCCGGATCGATCATGGTCACCGACAGCCAAACGCGGATGATCGATCCGGAGTTCGCCTTCTACGGTCCAATGGCGTTCGACGTCGGCATGCTGCTCGCCAATTTCTGGATGTCCTTCTTCTCGCAGCGTGGACACGAGCAGAACGGCAAGCGCGGCGCCATGCGCGCCTATCTACTCGAGGTGACGGTCGAGACATGGGCGGTGTTCCGCGCCGAGTTCTCGCATCTATGGCGCACCGAGCGCACCGGCATGCTCTACCAGAAGAGCCTGTTCGAAGATCAGGGCGACAGGCTCGGCGCCGAACAGGCGCTCGACCACATGCTGCACCAGATCTGGACCGACCTCCTGGGATTTGCCGGCATCGAGATCCATCGGCGTATCCTCGGCCTCGCCCACAATGCCGATTTCGAGACCATTGCCGACGAGGATTTGCGCGCCAGTTGTGAGGCGAAGGCGCTGAAATTCGGCCGCCACCTCGCCGTCAACCGGCGCCAGATCCACAGCATCGACGAGGTCAACACCCTGGCCGCGCTGATCGAACAGGAGAGCAGCATTTGAACGTCGGCGACCGCCACTATCGCACCATCTGGCTGAGCGACGACCGGCGTTCGGTGGAGATCATCGACCAGCGCTGGCTGCCGCATGATTTCCGCGTCGAGAGGATCGGCAGCGTGGCCGGCATCGCCACCGCGATCCGCGACATGTGGGTGCGCGGCGCGCCTCTGATCGGCGTCACTGCCGCCTATGGCGTCGCCATGCAGATGGCGGACGATCCGTCCGATGCAGCGCTCGACGCCGTCTGGGAAACCTTGCACGAGACGCGCCCGACGGCGATCAACCTGCGCTGGGCGCTGGACGAGATGCGGCGCTTCCTCAAGCCGCTGCCACCTGCAGAACGCGCCAAAGCCGCCTACCGCCGCGCCGGCGAAATCGCCGACGAGGATGTCGGCCTCAACCGCGCCATCGGCGAGAACGGCCTCGCCATCATCAAGGCCATCGCGGCGCGCAAGGCGCCGGGCGAACCCGTCAACATCCTGACCCACTGCAATGCCGGCTGGCTGGCGACCGTCGACTACGGCACCGCCACCGCGCCGATCTATCTGGCCACAGAGGCCGGCATTCCCGTCCACGTCTATGTCGACGAGACGCGGCCGCGCAACCAGGGCGCCCAGCTGACCGCGTGGGAAATGGCCGGTCATGGCGTGCCGCACACGCTGATCGTCGACAATGCCGGCGGCCATCTGATGCAACGCGGCGAGATCGACATGGTCATCGTCGGCACCGACCGCACCACCGCCGACGGCGATGTCTGCAACAAGATCGGCACCTATCTCAAAGCACTTGCCGCCGCCGACAATGACGTGCCGTTCTATGTCGCCTTGCCGTCACCGACCATCGACTGGACGGTGCATGATGGGCTGGTTGAAATCCCGATCGAGCAGCGCTCGGCCGACGAGGTCTCGCTGGTCTGGGGCAAGACCGCTGCCGGCGAGATCGCCCAGGTGCGGATATCGCCCGAGGCGACGCCCGCGGCGAACCCGGCCTTCGACGTGACGCCGGCGCGGCTGGTTACCGGCCTGATCACCGAACGCGGTGTCGCCAAGGCGTCCCGCGAAGGCCTGAAGGCGATGTTTCCCGAGCGCGTGTAGCACCAAACGCCGCCAGTTTCGGTCCCGCCCTCCTAGTACAGTGGCTCGGCCATGTGCTTCGGCGTCGGCCACGTCGCGGTCACGCCCGGCTGTACCGGCCGCTCGAGATAGGTCGACAGCACCACATAGCTGCGCGTCGACGTGACACCCGGCGTCTCGTAGAGGCGTGCCAGAAGTCCTTCGAGCGCTCTGGTGTCTTCGGTGCGGACCTTCAGCAGCATGCATGTATCACCGGCGACGGTATGGATTTCCTCGACTTCCGGATACTGCGAAACCGCCATCAGTTCCGGGGTCTTTCCCCAGCCTCTGGTGTCGATATGGACAAAGGCGAGCAACGGCTTTTTCACCGCCTTGGGATCGATGATGGCGGCTGTGCTGCGGATGGCGCCGCTACGCCGCAGGCGCTTGACCCGCTCATGCGCGGCCGGCGGTGAAAGCCCCACACGATCGCCGAGCTCGGCGTAGCTGACCGTCGCGTCGTCGACGAGGACGCCTAATATTTTTCGGTCGATTGCGTCGAGGTCACGGGCCGCAGCCCTGTTCTGCAGAATGCCATCTGTTTCTTCATCCATGTTGAAATTCCTGGTTGCCGCAGAATTCAATGCGGTCATTATGGTCTTATGTCGAACGCAGATCAAGTTGCATCATTGGCCACAAACGCTCGGGCGCCGATCCCGGCTCTCGCCTATCTCCTGACCGGCTGCATCGCCGTGATCGGCTCGAATTCGCTTGTGCTGGGCCCGATCGCACCGGCCGTGGCCTCGTCGTTTGCGACAAGCGTGCCGGTCGTGATGATTGCGGCGGCCGCGTTCGGCCTCGGCACCTCCGCAAGCGCCCTGTTCCTGGCGCGCTATATCGACCGGGTTGGCGCACGCCGGATGTTGCAGGGCGCATTGTTGCTGCTGGCGATTGCACTGGTCGCCAGTGCCGCGGCACCGACGGTCGCCGCGCTGGTCGTGGCCCAGTCTGTCGCCGGCATCGCCGCCGGTATCGCCATGCCGGCAATCTATGCCAGTGCGGCGGCCATCGCGCCGCCGGGCCGCGAAAGCGGCACGATCGGTGTCGTGCTGACCGGCTGGACCTTGAGCATGGTCGCCGGCGTTTCGCTGTCGGCCGTGCTTGCCGATCTCGTGCATTGGCGTGCCGTTTTCGCAGCGGTCGCACTGCTTGCTATGCTTGCCTTGGCCGGTCTCACAATGACGTCGCTGAGCGACGCCAGGAAGAGCGGCCCGGCGCCGACGCCGCTGGAGGCGCTCGGCATTCCCGGCATCGTACCGCTTCTGGTCGCCTGCGCCGCCTTCATGACCGCCTTCTATGGCGTCTATGGCTATCTCGGCGATCACCTGCACAGCGGATTGGGGAGACCGGTGAGTGCCAACGGCTGGGCAGCACTTGCCTATGGCATCGGCTTCGGCACGGCCGCCCTCCTCGACGGTGTCATCGATCGGCTGGGTGCGCGTCGCGTCATGCCGTTCGCCTATCTTCTGGTCGCCACCGTCTACGTCGCGATTGCCGCGGCCAGCGGCAGCTTCGGCCTGACCATTGCCATGGTGGCGGTATGGGGACTGGCCAACCACTTCGGCCTGAACGTCCTGGTGATGCGCCTGTCGGCGCTCGATCCCGCGCGGCGCGGCACGATCATGGGACTCAACAGCGCAGTGACCTATCTGGCGGTGTTTGTCGGCACCACTGGCTTCGGGCCGATTTATTCCAGCTTCGGCTTTGCCACCTGCGCGACGGTTGCGGCCTTGCTCATGCTGGTTGCCGCTGCTGCGGCGGCCTGGCGCACGACTAATTGACAGACTGTACCAGCCATCCGTCTTTCGCGCGATTGACAGCGGCGCCCTGCCCTTCCATACAAACGGCGTTAATGTTCTCAGGGCGGGGTGAGAGTCCCCACCGGCGGTAAGGGCACTTTTTGGTGCGCATGATACCTTTCCGAAAACCGATCTCGGTTTTCGGGGTCATGCGGCAGGCCCAAGCCCGCGAGCGCTCTCCGGTTTACCGGAGAGGTCAGCAGATCCGGTGTGATTCCGGAGCCGACGGTTACAGTCCGGATGGAAGAGAACGAACGGAAGACGGACCGCCTCGGCGGGCCGGATTTCGTATCGTGCGTCCTGATTCTGGTTCGAAACGGAAGGATGGACCCATGAATCAGCATACCCATAAAGACTACGAAACGACCCGCATCGCCGTCATTCGCGCGCGCTGGCATGCCGACATCGTCGACCAGTGCGTGCAATCCTTCGAGGCGGAACTGGCTGCCATCGGCGGCGAGCGCTTCGCCGTCGAGGTCTTCGACGTGCCCGGCGCCTACGAAATTCCGCTGCACACCAAGACCCTGGCCGAGACCGGCCGCTATGCCGCGATCCTCGGCACCGCCTTCGTCGTCAATGGCGGCATCTACCGGCATGAATTCGTCGCCAGTGCCGTCATCGACGGCATGATGAACGTGCAATTGTCGACCGGCGTGCCGGTGCTGTCGGCGGTGCTCACCCCGCACAACTACCATGACAGCGCCGAGCATCACCGCTTCTTCTTCGAGCACTTCACCGTCAAGGGCAAGGAAGCGGCCAATGCCTGCGTGCAGATCCTGGCCGCGCGGGAATTGATCGCGGCCTGAGATCACCAAAAGAAGCCGGATTTCAGCCCTGCAACAAGAATTGCGGTCGACGAGGCCTCTTATGGTTGCGGTTGCCCTGAAATCCGGCCAGAAGCATCAGGGCCGACCGGCGACCGGTCGGCCCGCGACGTTGCGCTTGAAACCAGATACGGGAGACTATTGGGTGGCTCGCATAACACTGAGACAATTGCTCGACCACGCCGCCGAATACGGCTACGGCGTGCCCGCTTTCAACATGAACAATATGGAACAGGGCCTCGCCATCATGGAGGCCGCCGAAGAGACCAAGTCACCGGTCATCCTGCAGGCGAGCCGTGGCGCCCGCGCCTATGCCAATGACGTGGTGCTGGCCAAGCTTATCGACGCGCTGGTCGAAATCCATCCCGATATTCCGGTCTGCATGCATCTCGACCATGGCAACAACGAAGCCACCTGCGTCACGGCGATCCAGTACGGCTTCACCTCTGTGATGATGGACGGATCACTGAAGGAAGATGGCAAGACGCCGGCCGACTACGCCTACAATTCCGGCATCACCCGCCGCGTCGTCGACATGGCGCATTGGGGCGGCGTTTCCGTCGAAGGCGAGATCGGCGTGCTCGGCTCACTGGAGAGCGGTGGCGGCGAGCAGGAAGACGGCCACGGCGTCGAAGGCGCGATAAGCCACGACCAGCTTCTGACCGACCCCGTGCAGGCTGTCGAGTTCGTCAAAGACACTCATGTCGACGCGCTGGCGGTTGCCATGGGCACCAGCCACGGCGCCTACAAATTCTCGCGCAAGCCGGACGGCGCTGTGCTGGCCATGAACGTCATCGAGGAAATCCATCGCCGGCTGCCGAACATGCATCTGGTCATGCACGGCTCGTCCTCGGTGCCGGAGGATCTGCAGGAGATCATCAACAAATATGGCGGCCAGATGAAGCCGACCTGGGGCGTGCCGGTCGAGGAGATCCAGCGCGGCATCAAGCATGGCGTGCGCAAGATCAACATCGACACCGACAACCGCATGGCGCTGACCGGCGCGATCCGCAAGGTGCTGACCGAGAACCCGAGCGAGTTCGACCCGCGCAAATATCTGACGCCGGCAATGGCGGCGATGAGGAAGCTCTGCAAGGAGCGCTTCGAGCAGTTCGGCACCGCCGGCAACGCGCAGAAGATCAAGCCGCTGCCGGTCGCCGAAATGGCCAAGCGCTACAAATCGGGCAGCCTCGACCCGAAGTTCGGCTGAGCCGGACGAACCTCTCCCAGAGTTGCCAGGATCATCCTGGCAACCCTGGTGCCGGCTGTTTCACTCCGGCGTCTCGGTCTCGGCGCGGACCAGCTTGATGTCGGCGCCGGCCGCCCATGCGCCAATATCCTCGCGCCGCAATGCCGCCGCCATCATGTCTGGAAACAGATCCGGCGTGCAGGCAAAGACCGGAATGCCGAGCGCGGCCACCGAACCCGCCATCTTTGGGTCGTAACCGGGTCTGCCCTGGTCGGTCAGCGCCAGAAGCACCACGACATTGACGCCGGAACGAACCAGCGCGGCAAGCCGCTGCAGCAATTCCTGACCGTTGCCGCCTTCATAAAGGTCGGTGATCAGCACCATGTGCGACTTGGTCGGCCGTTCGATGCGATCCGCGCAATAAGCGATGGCCTGATTGATGTCGGTTCCGCCGCCAAGCTGAACGCCGAACAGGACTTCGACGGGATCGCTGAGCTCATCTGTGAGATCGACGATGGTCGTGTCGAAGCAGACGAGCCTGGTCCGCACGACGGGTAACGAGGCCAGCACCGCGGCGAATATCGAGGCGTAGATCACCGAGCTTGCCATCGATCCTGACTGGTCGACGCACAGCACGACCTCGTCCAGATCGACCAGCCGGCGCTGCTTGCGCAAGAAGCCGACCAGCTTCTCAGGCACGATGGTTTTGTGCTCGGGCTGGTAGTGGCGGAGGTTGGCCGAGATGGTGCGCGGCCAGTCGATGTCGCGCTGGCGGGGCCGGTTGGTGCGCTGCGACCGGTCGACCGCACCGCGGATCGCCTCGGCCGTCTTCTGCTCCAGCCGCTGCATCAGCTTGGCGACGATATCGGCGATGATCGTACGCGCGATGTCCTTGGTCTTGGCCGGCATAACCGAGCGCAGCGAAATCAGGTCGGCAACGAGATTGACGTCCGCCTCGATCGCCTTGAGGAACTCCGGCTCCATCAGCATCTGCTTCAGGTTGAGGCGCTCGAAGGCATCCTTCTGGACGATCTGCACGACCTGCGCGGGAAAGAACGATCTGATATCGCCCATCCACTGCGCCACCCGCGGCGCCGAGCGGCCGAGCCCGCCGCGCCGCTTGCGCGGATCGGCGGCGGCATCGCCGGCGCCATCGCCATAGAGTGCATCGAGTGCCGCCGAAAGCCGCTTGTCAGTGTCGGAAAGAGAAGGCGATTTCTCGTCATCGGCGCCGATCGCCAGTCGCCAGCGGCGCTCCCGTCCGTCATCGGTCGACGCTTCGCCTATCTCGGCCTCGTCATCCATCGCCATTCCCGCCCATCAGCAAGGGTCCAAGCCGTTGCAGGTGACGGCGCCACGCCTCGCCACCATCCGGCGTCGGTGTAAGGCCCGCAGGTAGGCGCCTGGCGCGGCCGAGCACCGCCTCGATCAACCGCCGCCGTTCCATGGAGTCCAGATGCGAAAAGACCCGGCGCAGCAGCGGCAGATGCGCGATGAAGGCGTCCTCGTCGAGGGATACGAGCCAGGCATCGACCGCGCCGCGCAGGCCTTCATCATAGATGAGCCGTTGACCGGCGGTGCTGAAGAACCCTTCGAAGAATCCTGCCGCCTCGGCGACCGGCGTTCCCGGCGACAGGCGCCGTGCGATCAGACCCGCTGCTGCGTCGGCCGACAGATGGCCGGCTTCGTAGAGAAGATGCGCGGCACAGCCAGCTACCAATGCCGTCGATCGCGATCCATCCAGCACCGCAGCCAGTCCATTGCGCCAGGCGTCCAGCACGTCCTGTCCAGGCTCGACCAGCTTGATCGCCTCGTCGGCCTTGCGCATGGCGCCGACCAGTGTCGTGGAAGCCTGCGCATCGAGGTCGCGAGCAGCATAGGCAAGCGCGATCCCGCCTTCGATGATCAGCCGCTCCAGCAGACCGGAAAGGCGAGCCGTTTGCGTCTTGCGCGCCTCGCCATAGCGGATGATGTCGGCGAGCGGCGGCACCGATGCCAGGATTTCCAGGCATTCGCTGCTGCGCGCCGCCCGTTCCTCCAAGGCCACGAGGCCGGCCGCCGACGCTTCCGACAGGTTTGCCGTGATGGCGCCCTGAACCAGTGCGGCCATCGCATCGAGAGACGTCGCCGCGCCGATCATCTGGATCAGCCGGCCGTTGGCGGCCTTTTCAATGGTCGGCCCATAGACCAGGTTCTCGACCAGGCGAACGGCATATTCCGGCTCCCACGACAGCATCCACCGCTCGCGAAACGTGCCGCGGCTGCGGCCGCTGTCGGTCAATTTACCCCAGTGCACGCCAAGCACGTTCAGCCGGTGCAGCAATGTCGAACGAAACAGCCCGCTTTCGCTGCGCAAATCGACCGACAGTTCGCGCTCCAGCGCCTCAGGCTTCAGCCGCGCCGCCTTCTGGTTGCGCTGCAGATCCTCGATCAGCGGCGCCAGTGGCGTGTCGGGCGGAATTTCACCGACATCCGCGCCCAGCAGCAGTTCGGCTTCGACCAGCGCCCACAACAGCGCTTCGCCGTTGAACAGGGCGGCGATCGCGGCGTCGCGCAATTCCTCGAAACCAGGCTTTGGCCGCTCACGGATTGCGGCCAGCGTGCGGGCCAGCCGTTCGGCTTCGATCAGCGAGGCGGTGGAGACCATATGCCCCTTGCCTCTCAGCACCGTCGCGATCATCGCGAGCCACAGCGTCGCCGCGTCGTGCCGGCCGCGCGTGCGCCACAGATGCTTGCACCAGCCGGGCGCTACGACGCCGGCGCCATAGCCGAAACCGAGCGCCAGACGCGGCCCCGTCCATGGCGCCCAGGTCATCATGCTCTTGCGCCGGGCGAGCCCCTTGAGAAGTGCGTGGTCCTCCTTCTGCGATCGCGTCGCTTGCAACGCCGGCACATGCCAGGCGCCGCAAACGACAGCGATCGGCCCATCGAATTCCTTGCGCGCGGCGGTGATTTCAAGCCGCATATGCGCTTCACGTTTCGCCTCGAACGCGGCAAGCGGACCTTCGCCGTCGCGCAGCGTCGTCATGGCGTCGGATATCGCAGCGAAGATGGGGCCCGGCTGCGGATTCTGCTCGATGATGTCAGACCACCAGCTCTCGCCATCCTCATAGCCGGCAGCCTGCGCCAGCGTCCCGATCGGGTCGCACACATACGGCGCCGTCTCGTTGTCGACGTCGGGTTCCGCTTCAGCGGCATCGGCATTTTCCGCGTCGTCAACAGGCGCAACCCGGGCCGATGACGGCAGGTCGATGAACCGCAATGCCGCGTTGTTGCCAACAGCCCACAGGGCCGCCTGGTATTCCGGTGAGAACTCGGCGAAAGGCCAGAAGCTCGTCGAGGCCGGATCGTCTTCCGGATAGCAGAGCAGCGCCACCGGTGGCTGCATTTCGGGGCGGGCAAGCAGTGGCAGCAGCGCGGAGGCATCGGCCGGCCCTTCGATCAGCACGGTGACTGGTTTCAACTCCTGCAACGCCTGCACAAGGCTGTCGGCGGAGCCGGGCCCGTGATGGCGTATGCCGAAATAGGAAACGTCGCTCAGCGCCATGGCCTCAGATCGCCGCGTTCAAGGCGGCGTAATAGCCGGCATAGTCCGGCCGCTTCTTGAGCACTGTTTCCAGATATTCTTCCAGCACCAGCTTGTCCTGCACCGGATCCTTTATGATCGCTCCGACCAGGCTGGCAGCCAGGCCTTCGGCGCCGAGCTTGCCGCTGTCGAACCAGGCCGCCTGGCTGAGGCCGCCAACCATGGTGGCGATCGCCTCGGCCGTGGACAGCGAACCGGATGGCGTCTTCAGCGTGACCTTGCCGTCCGATGTCGCACCGGAGCGCAATTCGCGGAAGATGGTCAGCACGCGGGCGATCTCCTCGCCGACATTCTTCGGCACCGGCAGGTCGAGGCCGCCGGCCATTTCGCCGACCCGCTTGGAGACGATCGCCACTTCTTCCGCCATGTCCTCGGGCAATGGCAACACGACGACATTGAAGCGGCGCTTCAGTGCCGATGACAATTCGTTGACGCCCTTGTCGCGGTTGTTGGCGGTGGCGATGATGTTGAAACCGCGCTGCGCGTAGATCGACGTGTTGAGTTCCGGGATCGGCATCATCTTTTCGGAAAGCACGGTGATCAGCGTGTCCTGCACATCAGAGCCCATGCGCGTCAGTTCCTCGAGGCGGCATAGTTTTCCGTCTTGCATGGCGCGGTAAAGCGGCGTCGGCACCAGCGCCTCCTGGCTTGGGCCCTTTGCCAGAAGCTGCGCGTAGTTCCAGCCATAGCGGATCTGGTTCTCGTCGGTGCCGGCCGTGCACTGCACGATCAATGTCGAGTCGCCCATGATGGCTGCGGCAAGATGCTCCGACACCCAGGATTTGGCCGTGCCGGGAACACCGAGCAGCAACAGCGCGCGATCGGTGGCGAGCGTCGCCACGGCGGTCTCCATCAGCCGGCGCCGCCCGACATATTTCGGCGTTATCAGCGTCCCGTCGTCAGCCTTGCCGCCGAGCAGGTAAGTCAACACGGCCTTCGGCGAGAGGCTCCACCCGGCAGGTCTCTGCCGGTCGTCGTTGCGTGCGAGCGCTTGCAATTCGGCGGCGTAGGCCTGCTCGACCGGGAGACGGATGGCTGCGTCCATTTGCTGTTCTCCGGATTGATCATGTGTCCGTTCCAGGCCCGGCCAGTGATGCGTTGAGACGCAGAAGACCGAGCGAAGGCGCAGCCGGCGGCATGCCGGCGGCTACAACGTCCCCGATCAATTTTTCCGCCGCTGCCGCCGTGGCGAGATGGCCCATCGTTTCCAGCAGCTGGTCGACGCCTCGCTTCACGGCGTCATCGTTTCCCGCAACAGCGGAGCGCAGCGCCGGGAGCGTCTGGCCGTTTGTCAGGTCGGCCCATTCCAGCCAGCTTGCTTCGAGGCCCTCGGCCAGGTTGAGCGCACCAAGATATTGCGAGTCTTTCAGGATCAGCCTGACCAGGACACGCTTCCTGCGGCTGTCCAGACGCGGCATGAGGTGGAGGACGAAAAGCGCCGGCTTGCCGCCTTCGGCGACAAGCGTATCGGCCATATGCGTCACCGCAGCGTCGCTGCCTGAGGCGGCAACCATTCGCGCGACAAGGATATCGGCATTGTTGTCGGCGCCGAATTGCCACGCCCGGATGAAATCGGATTCGGTGACGCCGAAGCGCGCGGCAAGATCAACCAGGTTGCAGGTTTCGAAAAGTTCGGCGCGGCGTCGTTCCTGTGCCGGCGATTTGAGTTTTGCCGGCGCGTAGGTGGTGCGGCGGCGGATGAAGCCGGATTTGCCTTCTGCGATGAAGGCGGCGAGTTCGGCGGTCGGATCTTCCGGCCCGCCATCACCAGGCTGGCCGTGCTCTCCCAGCCTTGCCAGCAGCCGGCCGGCCAGTTCGCGCACCTTGCCGGAACGATCGGCGGAGAGGCTCTTCAGGAACGGCACGTCATCGGCGCCGAGGCCGAAGCGCATCAGTTCGATGAGCGCGAGCCTGACCTCCGCCGGCTCGCCAGGTCCCTTGGTCTCGATCAGCTGCCGAGCCGAAGCCGGTGCGGTGCGACGCATGTCGGCCAGCGCGGTACGGCGGGCAGCGGGATAGAAGTCGTCCCAATTTTCCGCCGTCAGTTGCTCCTGGCTTGTATGTTTTTCGCCGTCCACGCCTGACTGCCAGTCGATCCAGGGCGCATAGACGTCCGGACTGTTCTGATCCGAGGCGGCAGGCATCCAGTCCATCGGATGCAGCACGAAGCCGCGGCTGGCGACGAGCGCCACGACGCGCGTCTTGCCTCTTGTGTCGCTGGCGTGTTTCAGCGCGGCTCGCAAAAGCGGCCGCAGCCGCTCCGGCAGCATCGGTAGGCCAAGTTCAGGCAGTGGCGGGCGACGCTTCAGCGTCTTCGGAGCGGCCGGCCGCAAGGCAATTTCGAGGGCCTGCGCGGCGATTGCCAGCAACCGGCGTTCGCGCTCGTCCGGGTTTGCGCTGCCGGCGATCTCCTTCCATGCGGCCGGAGCCAGATCGAAGCTGGTGCCGCCGGTGATCCAGCAATCGCGCATGGTCGCCAGGCCGGTCTGCTCGCTCTCATTCATGACAGATCAAGCCTCCCGAACCCACTTTGCGCCGCCAGCAGGTCAAGCCGGCTGCCGTTCCATAGTGCGGCCGTTGCCTTGAGGTCCAGCCCAAGCAGCGTCGGATTGACGGTGTCGGCGATCGGCAAGGCGATGCCGTGCGGATCGCCGGCTGCCTGCCACCAGGCGGCACCCCGATCGTCCAGCAGGATCGCGCCGGGTGGCAGCATGACAGGACAGTCGATGAGCCAGGGCGCTTCGTCCTGGCGAGCAACGTGAGCCGCGAGAGGATCCGATGCGCCAAAGCTGAAATCTGGCCACTCGCCGGACGGGACGTCGCCCTTGCGGTCCGCCACCAACGCCCGTAGCGGCTGAAGCGCCGGATAGAAGACCAACCGGGCATCGAAACGGTCACCTGGCGTGAACGCGTTCGAGCGGCGACCGGCCGACGCCGGAAAATAATCGAGAAGGAGGGCAAATTGCGAGGTGGCGCTGTTCAGGTCGAGCAGCCAGGTCGAATGGCTGACAAGACCGTCACGACGAGACTCGATCTTCTCGCCGAGCACCTCCCAGACGCTTTCGACCTCGATCGCATCGGGATTGGCCAGCACCTGTTCGCGGCTCTCGGAGGTCGATACGAGCCGCCTCAGTTCCGGGTCGTCGGGTGCCGATCGCCAGGCTTTGGCCAGCAGCACAAGCTTGCCGAGTTCGCGGATCGCCACGTCCGGCCGTTCCTCGCTGCGCAGCCCCATCAGCCGTGACGGTATCTCGTCGATGCGGCCGGCAAGTGCTGTCGCCTTCATATCGACCAGCCGCGCCGCAATCCGGCGGCAACGGTCGCTGCTGTTGTCGACGAAGCCGGCAAGGCCAAGCCGCAGCTGGTCGGCGATCCATTGATCCAACTCATCCAGGGCCGCCGACACGGAGGACCGCGTCTCTTCTGCCCGCTTGCGTTGCGCCGCCTCGCGGCGCTCGACCGCAGCGGCGTCCTCGATATCTGCGCTTTCGTCGCGCGCGGCTTCGCCGATGCTTTTGCCTCCCGCACCTTGTGTCGGTTCCACAGGTTGCGACGCGGCCTTCCTGCGGCGGCCCAGCCAATCGTTCACCCATTCCGGCGTCGACCCAGCGGCGGCAAAACTGGCTGGCGCGGTGGCGGCGATCCACATCAGCGCCAAGGTGTGCTTGCAGGGAAATTTCCGCGACGGGCAGGTGCATTTGTAGCCGTGGTCGCCGGTGTCGACGACCACACGGTAGGGATTGGAGCCGGAACCCTGGCATTCCCCCCAGATGAGAGCGAGCTGTTCGTTCTTTTCGAGCCGTGGCCAGTTCGATTGCTTGGTCAATTTGGAAGCGGCGCTCAACGACGCCTGGTCGGGCGCAAGCGCCTCGATGGTTTTCAAGTCAAATTCCAAGCCGCGCCTCTCGTCGCTCGAACGAATGCCGGTTGCCAGTATAGATGGCCGTCTGTGAAGGATTCTTGTAGCAGCAGTCTGCTAGAGATCGATACAGCTGGCCACGTTAATTTGTGTCGCCAAGCTGATCTGCGGGCAATGGGTGCTGCCGTTCGGCGATCTCCCCTCGAAAAGGTATGCCTTGGCGAGGATATGATGCGGGGTACGCCCTACTGGAGCGTCCGCGCTGGCGGCTGGCCGACGTGGTCGCGGGCTATGCCGGCATCGGCATCCTCGGCCCCATACGAACGGTCGAGCCCCGTCGCCACCACCGAGACCCTGAAGCGGCCTTCCATGCTCTTGTCGAAAATCGCGCCGACGATGATGTCGGCGTCCTCGTAGACCTCTTCGCGGATGCGGGTGGCGGCCTCGTCGACCTCGAACAAGGTCATGTCCCTGCCGCCCGAGATCGAAACCAGGACGCCCTTGGCGCCCTTCATCGACACTTCGTCGAGCAACGGGTTGGCGATCGCCGCTTCCGCCGCTTTCATCGCCCGGCCCTCTCCGGAGGCCTCGCCGGTTCCCATCATGGCGCGGCCCATGTCGCGCATCACCGATTTCACATCGGCGAAGTCGAGATTGATCAGGCCTTCCTTGACGATGAGGTCGGTGATGCAGCTGACGCCGGAATAGAGCACCCGGTCGGCGATGACGAACGCATCGGCGAAGGTGGTCTTGGCATCGGCGATCCGGAACAGGTTCTGGTTCGGGATGACGATCACCGTGTCGGCGCTCTCGCGCAGCCGCTCGATGCCTTCTTCGGCCATCTGCATGCGGCGCCTGCCCTCGAAGGCGAAAGGCTTGGTGACGACGCCCACGGTCAGGATGCCGGCCTTGCGCGCCGCCTGGGCAATGATTGGGGCAGCGCCGGTTCCCGTGCCGCCGCCCATTCCGGCGGTGACGAAACACATATGCGTGCCGGCCAGATGGTCCATGATCTCGTCGAGCGATTCCTCGGCCGCGGCGCGGCCGATCTCGGGAAGCGACCCGGCGCCCAATCCTTCGGTGACATGAGCGCCAAGCTGGATCAGCCGCGTGGCCTTCGACATGGTCAGCGCCTGAGCGTCGGTGTTGGCGGCGATGAACTCGGTTCCCTGAAGCTGCTCCGCGATCATGTTGTTGACGGCATTGCCGCCGCCGCCGCCGACGCCGATAACGGTGATCTTGGGTCTCATCTCGGAGATTTCGGGCTTCTTGAACTCGGCCATGCCTGTTTCTCCTTCGCCAATCGCGCGCTTCACGACCCACCCGCAGACTGCCTTTGGGACATTGCAATCGAGCGGCATGACGCGAATCAGTCCGGTCGGATGGGTACCTCAAAAAGCCAGAGAGCGGCCAGAGGTGCAAGTGCGGGAACGGTCAAGATTTGTGATGACGGTTTTGCACACCGTGGCACAGACGCCGGGCGCCGGGGCCGGCTTTGCCAACACGGCTTGCCGCGCAATGATCGAAGCGGCTATCATGTGCTTGATAAATCGCTGACTTCGGCGTTCGTGCCGCGTTCGGCCAACCAGATTGTCTGCGGCTGATGTCGTCAGGGTCAATTTCAGAACGAATGAAGTAGCGCCCCCGCCAATGGCCGACAGAACACAATTCGGGTTGACCGCCGTCGACACCGTCCCCTTGCACGAGAAAGTCTATCTGGAGCTCGTCAGAGCCTTGATGTCCGGCCAGTTCCTGCCTGGCCAGAAGCTGACCTCACGCAAGCTCGCCAAGGAACTCGGCACCAGCGACATGCCGGTACGCAGCGCCTTCATGCGGCTGCAGGCGCTGCGGGCGCTCAGCCCGATGCCGAACGGCAGCGTCGAAGTGCCTGTCATTTCAGCCGAACGGTTTTCACAATTGACCGCCGTGCGGACGATCCTCGAAGGCTCGGCAACTGAATTTGCGACAAAGCTCATCAACGGCAACAATCTGCGGACGATCCGACGCCACTGCACCGACCTGACTTTGGCGGCCCGCAAGGGCGATATCGACGACTATCTGCGGAAGAACCACGACTTCAAATTCTCGATCTACCGCCATTGCGGCAATGAGCAGATGATCTTCCTGATCGAGACCGTCTGGATGCAGGTCGGCCCGTTTCTGAGAAACCTGGCCATGGGTTTCGAGGACGATCTCGCCTCCATTCTCGACATCGACTACCATGAGGAAGTCGTCGCGGCGATCGAGGCCCAGGATGGCGAGCGTGCGCGCGCGGCCATCGTTCGGGACATCGACGAAGGCGCGACACATATCCTTCAGCAGGCCAGATTTCCGAAAGCCAGAAACTAGGCCACAGCCATGATGACGTGGGCCTGAATTTTGGCGGCAACCTCGCCGCGGCCATGTCTGTTTGCAATCGCGGCTGCGGCGTAGTCGGTTGCAGTTTCCAGTCCTCCCGCGTCCCTGGCCTCGATTTCGCTGCGAAGAACAGTTCCCTGACAATAGGCAACGGCCGGAACGCGCGGCGAGGATGCGCGGCTTTGTTCGGCTCTCGTTTCGATCGCCACCTGGGCGAAGCCCGCGTCCTCCAGGTCGCTGCGGATCTGTGCCGTATCGTGATAGCCGTGTGGCGTGCGGGCCAGAAAACGCGGCGGATCGTTCGGGAAAATCTCTGCGAGCGCATTCGTCACATCATTGGCGAATACATTCTCCTCGATGCGATCCCAGACGTTGAACAAAAAATGGCCTCCGGGCTTCAGGACCCGCTTTGCTTCGCGGTAGCCAGATGAGCGGTCGGGAAAGAACATCGCGCCGAACTGACAACAAACGAGGTCGAAGACCGCATTTTCAAACGGCAGTGCCAGGGCGTCCGCCTGGCGCCATGTGATGCGACTGTCGGGAGCTTGTCGCGACGCGGCGTAGTCGAGCATCGGCTGGTTGAGGTCGGTTACGACATAGCTTGCGCCAGGGGACAGTTTTGGCGCCAATGCGCGGGTGACCACCCCGGTGCCGGCGGCGATTTCCAAAACGGCATTTGGCGACAAGGACGCCGCCCTTCGCGCAAGATCCGCGGCGAACGGCTCGAAAATCAACGGCACCATATAGCGGTCGTAGTTTTCCGGAATCGAGCCCGTGAACACCTTGTCCGCTTCCAGCATTGCCACCACCCACCATCCATTTAATAGCGCGCGAGACTAGCACATAATTGCCCGCTTTGATCACTTTCGACCGAGAGCATCCAGCCGTATATAGAGGTACGTCGTCGAAGCTCGCCTGCTGTCGCATGGCGGGCCGAACTCCTGTATGCTCGGCGGAAAGTGGTGGAGGTTTCTTCCATGAAACGACATCTGACCGACGAGGAAAGGGCGCGCGTTCGCGACAGGTTGACGGCGGTCGAGAGCGCGAAGTATCCGGACCATATCGTTTCGGTCATGGTGAACAACGAAACCGACGACAACGGCAATCCGGTATGGTCGGTCGTCAAATCATTTGACGATAAGGAGGCTGCCTACGGGCACAGCGTGCTTATCAAGTGGCCGGGTTGCACCTGGTAATACGCACCACTCAAATGCCACTTGGCTTTCCATACCCTTGCCTCTATATTGCGATCGCAGATCGCGCAATTGGTTTTGAAATGCCTCCCGACATCCCGGCTAGTGACTTGAAAAGATAAGAAAACCTCCGGCGGTGGTCGGATTTTGGTTTTCAAGAACTCACAAGCCATCTTTACCAGGGACTGCGTAGCCGGGAAGGCTACGGCACCTTCGAAACCAGAGGTTAGAAATTGAGCGATGCAATTGCGGACGTTTTGAACTGGCTTGAAACCAGAAACGACATCCAGAGCCTGAGGGCGGCTGTGTGCGACCTCAACGGCGTCATGCGCGGCAAGCGCATCCCGGTCGAGCAGGCGCGCAAGGCGCTCGAAGGCAAGCTGCGCATGCCTTATTCCCTGATCGGCCTCGACATCTGGGGCGAGGACATCGAAGGCAATACGCTGGTTTTCTCGACCGGCGATGCCGACGGACTGTGCCAATGGACGGGACGCGGCATTCTGCCGGTGGCCTGGACGGCGCATCCCACCGCGCTTGTCCCACTCTGGCTCGCCGATGAAACCGGAGCGCCGTATCTTGGCGATCCGCGGCGGGCGCTGGCCCGCATTCTCGACCGCTACAAATCCCTGGGATTGACCCCGGTCGCGGCGACGGAACTCGAATTCTATCTGGTCGATCCGCAGTCGCAGCGGCCGGTCGGGCCGGTCTCACCGGTGACCGGGCGCCGTCTCGATTCCGACGCCGCGTTGTCGATCGATGAGATCGACGACTTCGAATCCTTCATCCACGACGTCTACGAAGCCTGCAGAACGCAAGGCATTCCCGTCGACACGGCCATTGCGGAAAATGGCGTCGGCCAGTTCGAGATCAACCTGAACCACGTCGCCGACGCGCTGCGGGCGGCTGACGATGCCGTGTTGTTCAAGCGCACGGTGAAGGGCATCGCCCGCAAGCACGGCTTTGCCGCCTGTTTCATGGCCAAGCCCTATGGCGACCGCGCCGGCAACGGCTTTCACGTCCATTTCAGCCTGGTCGACGCCGAGGGGCGCAACGTTTTTGACGACGGCACGGATCAGGGCTCGGAAATCATGCGCCATGCGGTCGGCGGCCTTCTCGCGGCGATGGCCGAGAGCACGCTGGTGTTCGCACCGCACTTCAATTCATACCGCAGGCTGCGTCCGAGATCCTACGCGCCGACCGCCGTGGCCTGGGGCTATGAGAACCGCATGGTCGCGATCCGCATTCCCGGCGGTCCGACGGGTGCGCGTCGCATCGAGCATCGCGTTTCGGGCGCGGATGCCAATCCCTATCTGGTGCTTGCCGCCATATTGGGCGCCGCGCTGATCGGCATTGAAAGACAGATGTCGCCCGGCGACCCGACCGGCAGCGACGGGCAAGGGATTGTGCCGGCCAAGCTGCCGCCCGACTGGGCGTCGGCAATTGCGGCCTTTGAAAGCGGGACACATGTGGCTGAGATCTTTCCGGCAATCCTGCGCGACTCTTTCATCGCCTGCAAACGCCAGGAGTTGAATACGTTCGCCCTCAATGTCAGCGATTTCGAGATCGAGACATATCTCGAAAGCGTCTAGGTTCGACTAGAACGCCTCAACCCACGGCCTGAGCTCGACTTCGAAGCTCCAAGCGCTGCGGTGCTGACGATGGACCGCGAGATAGGCCTCGGCGATCGCGTCTGGCGACAGGCGGTGGTCCGGCCTGTCGGGACCGGCTGCCTGTCCGGGCGGCTCGATCTGACCGTCAATGATGAAATGCGCGACATGAATGTTTTTGGGCGCAAGCTCGCGGGCCATGGATTGCGCCAGTCCGCGCAGGCCGAATTTCGGCATGGCAAAGCCGGCCGAGCCGGAAAACCCCTTGAGGCTGGCGGTGGCACCGGTGAACAGCATCGATCCCGAGCCCCGCGCCAGCAGCCGCCGAGCCGCCTGCTGGCCGACCAGGAAGCCGCCATAAGCGCCGACCAACAGCGCCTGCCTGACCGCATCGGGATCGAGATCGGCGATCGGGCCGCGCGTGCGCCCGCTGGCGTTGAACACCGCAAGTGCAAGCGGACCGGCCTTGTCGGCGGCGTCGAACAAATTTGCAACGGAAGCTGGATCGGCGACGTCCGTCTCGACGGCCAGTGCGCCGGTCTCGTCGACCAGGGCGCGGAGCTTCTCGACGTCGCGGGCCGCCAGAACCACACGGAAGCCCTCTCTCGTGAGAAGACGCGCAAGCGAGGCGCTCAGGCCAGCGCCCGCACCTGCAATGACGGCCACATCGGATGTCATGATTTTTTCCTCCGGTGTTTCGCAACGTCGCGCCTTCGGCGACAAGAGGCAAGAAAAGCCTTTGCTGCGATTTTGGTGTCAGGTGGATGTGGATACCAAAAGCCCCACGTGCAAGCCTCAGGCAGATCGCGGGAGAGGCAGGCTCAATTCAAGATGACGGCGGGAATGCCCTCCGTCCTGAGCAAACTACGAAGACCGATCGGCCTTCAGCACCGAGACCGCCACTTCGCTGTTGTGAACATACTCGTTGGCGTCCGGCTGCTTCTGCACCAGCAGGATGAACAGCAGGTCGGTCAGCGTCAGCTGCGCGTCGCGCGCGGTGATCGATGAGGAGCGCGCACGCTCCTCGTCGGCGATGGTGTAGAGGCAGATGTCGGCAACCCGGCTCAGCGGATTGTCGTGCAGGCCGGTGACAGCGATCACCGTCGTGCCGCGCTTGCGGGCAAGCTCGGCGATGCGCAAGGTTTCGATGCTGGCGCCGGAATAGGAGAGTGCAAACAGCACATCGCCAGGCCCGAGCGTCGAGACATTGGCCATCTGGACGTGGCTGTCGCTGTCATGCAGCACATTGCGGCCGAGCTTCATCAGCTTGTAGGAGAAATCGCGCGCCACCAGCGAGGAGGCGCCGACACCGACCAGATGGATGCGGCGCGCGCCATCCAATAGTTCCAGCGCCCTGGAAATGATCCGCTCGGTGTTGGCGGCGACGGTCCGCTGTATCGACAGAAGCTTGCTGCCGACCAGCTTTTTCAGAATAACCTGGTAGCTGTCGCCGACCTCGATCGAACCGTGGATCACGCCGGCCGGCACTTGCCATTCCTGCGCCTTGGCCTCGCTGACGGCGAGCTTGAGCTCCTGGTAGCTGGCATAGCCGAGCTTCTGGCTGAACTTGACGACGCTCGACTGGCTGCGTCCAATCTCGGCCGCAAGTGCCGCCGTCGACAAACGCAGCATCTGGTCGGGATTGTCGACGATGTACTGGCCGATCTCACGATCGCCAGGCGCCATGCCGTCGAGCTTCGCATTGATCCTGTTCAGAACGGACACGGGATTCCCTATACGCGTTTCAGGCCGGCAAGCCGCACAGTCAACCCGGGCTGACCGCGTGCCACGATAGGAATAAAATATTCCAATTCTGATTGACAGCCAAGAACGCACAATTAATTCTCGACCTGGACCCAAGCCAATCCAGGATTCGGAGCAGGACTCCGGAGCGAGACGGCGGCCCGGCTCCGCGCACAAGGTTTCAGCCCATGGACAGACTGCGGATCGTCGGCGGACAAAGACTGGAAGGCGCGGTCACCATATCCGGCGCCAAGAACGCCGCCCTGCCGCAGATCGCGGCGGCCCTGCTCAGCCCCTACCCGCTCGAACTGACCAACCTGCCCGATGTGACCGATATCGAAAACATGCTCGGCGTGGTGCGGCTGCACGGCGCCGAAGTGACGCGCTCGGCCCATGCCGCGACGATCGACACCAGCTCCGCCGTTTCCAAGGAGACGTCCTACGACACGGTGCGAAAAATGCGGGCGACGGTGCTCGTGCTGGCGCCACTGCTGGCCCGGTTCGGCCATGCGCGGGTTTCGCTGCCGGGCGGCTGCGCGATCGGCGCGCGGCCGGTCGACATGCATGTCGCGGCGCTCGCAGCACTGGGCGCCAGAATAGCCATCGAAAACGGCTCGATCGTCGCGTCAGTGCCGAACGGGCTGACCGGCACGCGCATCGTCTTGAGCTCGCCGTCGGTCGGGGCAACGGAAACTGCCATGATGGCGGCGACCATGGCCAAGGGCGAAACCGAAATCCTCAACGCGTCGCGCGAGCCCGAAGTGGCCGATCTCGCCGCGTGTCTCAACACCATGGGCGCGCGCATCGAAGGCGCCGGCACGCACCGCATCCTGATCGCTGGCGACACGACCTGGCAGGCTGCCAGGCACGACATTATCCCGGACCGGATCGAGGCCGGCACCTATGCCATCGCCGCGGCGATTACCGGCGGACAGCTCGAACTGACGCATGCCCGGCTCGAACATATGGCCTCGGTGGTGCAACTGCTGGAGGCCACCGGTGTCAGCGTCTGGCCGGGCGACCGCGGGCTCATCGTGTCCCGCGACCGGCCGCTCAAGGCGGTCGACCTCACGACGGAACCCTATCCGGGGTTTCCGACCGATCTGCAGGCGCAGTTCATGGCGATGATGTGTTGCGCCGACGGCGCGTCGCTGTTGCGTGAAACGATCTTCGAAAACCGCTTCATGCATGTTCCCGAACTGATGCGGCTCGGCGCCAACATCAAGCTGCAGGGCACCACGGCGCTGGTGCGTGGTGGCGAGAAACTGCATGGCGCTCCGGTGATGGCCACCGACCTGCGTGCTTCGGTGTCGCTGGTGCTGGCGGCGCTGGTGTGCGAGGGCGAGACGACCATCAACCGGGTCTATCACCTCGACCGTGGCTATGAGCAGTTGGATCGCAAGCTCCGCCTGTGCGGCGCCGACATCGAGCGGCTGAGCGCATGAGTGGCGCGGATCATTATTTTCTCGGTGTCGACGGCGGCGGCACCGGCTGCCGGGCGCGCATCGAGGATGCCCAGGGAAACGTGCTGGGACAGGGCCTGTCGGGCCCGGCGACAACCCGGCTCGGCATCGACGCTGCCTGGGCCTCGATTGCGAAAGCTTTCGGGACGGCGATCGAAGAGGCAGGGTTCGGACCCGCCGAGACCGCCCGCATCAGCGCCGGCATTGGCCTTGCCGGCATCGGCCGCAAGGGCGCGCTGGAAGTGTTGCGGGCGATTGCGCATCCATTTGCCAGCATCGATTTCGTCAGCGACGGCGTCGGTGCCTGCCTTGGCGCCCATTCCGGCCAGGACGGCGCCATCGTCATTGCCGGCACCGGCTCGATCGGCCTCGGCTTTGTCGACGGCCGCGACCTGCGCGTCGGCGGCTACGGGTTTCCGATCTCCGACGAAGGCAGCGGCGCCGATCTTGGATTGAGGGCCGTGCAACTGGCCTTGCGCGCCCATGACGGCCGGCACGAGCGGACAGCGTTGCTGGCCGAGGTGATGCAGCGCTTCGAAGGCGACCCGATGGAAGCGGTCGCCTGGATGGACCGCGCCAGCGCCACGGACTACGCGGTCCTCGCGCCGATGGTGATGCGCCATGCCGACCAGGGCGATCCGATCGGGCGGCGCATCGTGCAAAGTGCGGCCGAGCAGATCGACACGCTGGTGCGGGTGCTGTTCGAGCAGGGCGCGCCGCGCGTGACCTTGCTGGGCGGCCTGTCCAGCCCGCTCGAGCCATGGCTCGCCCCCGATGTGAGGCGCCGCCTGAAGCCGGCTGACGGCGACGCCGTCTCGGGCGCGATCATCCTCGCAAAACGGTCCTGCGGCGGGCGATAGCGCTCTGTCCACATAGGAATAATATATTCCATATGTCTGTTGACGATGCGAATAATCAATTCTAAAAAGTTAACAAAAGAAACAGGTAGCGAGAACGGACCCAGGTCCGTGCGCGCAGGTGCCGGTCAAGGAGCCATGCTCGACGCCGGCCGTGCAGCATGATTTGAAAGCAAGAGATGACCGAACAAGGGTTGATGTCCGAGCTGGACCGGCTGGTTTCCGAAGGCCGGAACCCAAGGACGATGGACATCGACCTGCTGCCGACCATCGACGTGCTGCGCAAGATTAACGACGAAGACAGGGCTGTCCCGGCGGCGGTCGAGAAGGTCGTGCCGGAAATCGCGGCCGCGGTGGACCGCATCGTGCTTGCCTTCCAGAATGGCGCACGCCTGATCTACATGGGCGCCGGCACCAGCGGCCGGCTTGGGGTTCTCGACGCTTCGGAGTGTCCGCCGACTTTCGGCGTGCCCGAAGGCATGGTCGTCGGCCTGATCGCCGGCGGGCCCGACGCCCTGATGCGGTCGACGGAAGGCGCCGAGGACGATCCCAAAATGGGCGCCAAGGCATTGGAAGAGATCGGGCTCACGTCAGACGATGTGGTGGTCGGCATCGCGGTCAGTGGGCGCACACCCTATGTCATCGGCGGGCTGAACTATGCCAGGCAAGTGGGCGCAACGACGGTCGCGCTATCCTGCAATCCGGCCTCGACCATTGCCGGCATCGCCGACATCGCCATCTCGCCGGTTGTCGGTCCGGAAGTGCTCACCGGCTCGACCCGGCTGAAGTCGGGAACCGCGCAGAAGCTGGTGCTCAACATGCTGACCACCGCCAGCATGGTCCGCATCGGCAAGAGCTACCAGAACCTGATGGTCGACCTTAACCCCTCAAACAAGAAGCTCGTCGCCAGGGCGATCCGGATCGTCATGCAGACGACCGGCTGCACGGCACAGCAGGCAAAACACGTGCTCGGCAAGACCGGCAATGACGTGAAGCTGGCGATCCTGGTGACGATCACCGGCATGGGCGTCGAGGAGGCGCGAGCGGCTCTCGGCAAGGCTGGAGGCTTCCTGCGAAAGGCAATCAGCAACGCGACGGCATGAAGCCGCATGAACACGACGGCAGGGCCGCTTGAGACAAGACGGCGTGAAGCCGCTTAGACTGGGCCGATACTCCAAACCATGTGTGTCTTGGAAGCGGTCCGCAGAAACTGCAAGGCGTCAAGTTCAATCAGAATGGGAGACGAGAATGGTTCACCTCACAAGAAAGCTGCTGTCAGGCATCACGCTGGCCGCGATGCTCGGCCTGGCCGCGGTTTCAACGCAGGCGAATGCAGCGACGCTGCATATGGCCTGGTCGCAGGACGCCACCGGGCTCGACCCGCACAAGCAGACGGCCTTTTCGTCACTGCGGCTGCTCGAGCTAATCTATGAGCCGATGGTGCGGGTCGACGCCAGCCTGCAGATCATCCCGGCCATCGCCACCTCCTGGGAATTCTCCAAGGATGGCAAGGAGCTGACCTTCAAGATCGATCCCAAGGCGAAATTCCAGGATGGCACGGCTGTGACCCCGGCCGACGTCAAGGCATCGTTCGAGCGCATCCTCGACGAGAAGACGGGCGCGGCTGCGCGCGCCAACTTCCTGTCGATCGCCAGCATCGACACGCCCGATGCGGCGACCGTCGTGTTTCATCTGTCGCAGCCGGATGCGCCGATCCTGACGGCGATGAGCGACGTCAACGCGGCCATCGTACCGGCAAGCGAAATCAAGGCCGGCTCGATCGGCACCAAGGCGGTCGGCTCAGGACCCTTCAAGCTCGACAAATGGGACCCCAATGCCAAGGAGGTGCTGAGCGCCAACAAGGACTGGGCGGGCGGCGCGACCGGCGTCGACGGCATCGAGATCAGCGTGCTTCCCGACGAAGCCGCGATCCTGGCCGCCATGCGCACCAAGCAGATCGATTTCGCGCTGCTCAACGACCCGCTCGTCGCCACGCTGGTGCCGAAGGAAGCCAGCCTGCAACTGAACCGGGTGCCGGTTCTGTCCTATCACGTGCTGCAGCTCAATCCGTCGCGCAAACCGATGACCGAGCTCAAGGTGCGCCAGGCCATCTCCTGCGCCATCGACCGGCAGGAGGTGCTGGACACCGCTTCACTCGGCGAAGGCAAGGTCACCGGGCCGCTGACCATCCCGGCGCTGGCGACCGATCCGAGCCAGCTGTTCTGCTACAAGCGCGACGTCGAAAAGGCCAAGAAGCTGATGTCCGAGGCCGGTTATGCCGACGGCTTTGCGGCGACGGTGATCGGCGCCACCGGCGAGCCGCCGACGGCGGCGGCGGAAGCCCAGGTCATCCAGTCGCAGCTTGCCGAAATCGGCGTCAAGCTCGACATCAAGATGATGGAGCTCAACGTCTATGTCGACGCCTGGCTGAAGGGCGACTTCGACATGGCCATCGCGCTCAACGGCGGCCGCGCCGACCCCTACACCATGTACAACCGCTACTGGACCAAATCAGGCAATTTGCAGAAGGTGGCGAACTACATCGACGACACGCTCGACAGCCTGATGCAGAAAGGCCGCGCCGAGACCGATCCGGCAAAACGCAAGGTGATCTTCGCCGAGTTCGAGAAGCACCTCGCCGAGATGTCGCCATGGATCTGGCTCTACACTTCGTACAGCTATACGGCGCAGCAGAAGAACATTGCGGGGTTCGTGCCGACGCCGACGGGCACGCTGTTCAGCCTGAGCAAGGTGACCATCCAGCAGTAGCCGCCGGCATTGGACGAGAGGTACTCTTCGCGTGAATTATCTGATGCGACGACTGGCGACGTTTCCTCTCGTCCTGCTTGGCGTGTCCATCCTGGTCTTCGTTGCGATCCGGATGGTGCCGGGCGATTCGATCACGGCAATGCTGGGGACCGAAGCCGGCCTGCTGACGCCGGCGCAACGCGACTCGCTCGCCGCCTACTTCGGCATCGACCAGCCCTGGTTCGTCCAGTACTGGCGCTGGATAGGCGGCATCCTGCACGGCAATCTCGGCATCTCGGTCACCTATGGCCGGCCGGTGCTCGACGTCATCCTCGAGCGCTTCCCGCTGACGCTCGAACTGGCCATCCTGTCGATGATCATCGCGCTTGCCGTGGGCATGCCGGCGGGGATCTTTGCCGCCACGCACAATGAGAAACTATCGGATCTCGGCGTGCGCATCGCCGCGATGATCGGCCAGTCGACGCCGAGCTTCGTGCTTGGCCTGCTGATCATCTACGCGCTGTCGGCCGGCTTCGGCGTGCTGCCGGCGATGGGTGAATTCGCGCCGCTGTGGCAGGCTCCCTTGCGCAATCTCAGCCAGCTTATCCTGCCCGCCATCACGCTCGGCTTCGCCTTCGCCGCGTCGGTCACCCGCATCTCGCGCTCGGCAATGCTCGACGTGCTGAGCGACGACTATGTCCGCACCGCGCGCAGCAAGGGCGCCTCGGCGCGCAGTGTCATCTGGCGGCACGCCCTGCCCAATGCGCTGATCCCTGTCGTGACCCTCAGCGGCATAGAATTCGGCTACCTGCTGGGCGGCGCCGTCATCGTCGAGCAGATCTACGCCCTGCCGGGGCTTGGACGCATGGTGCTCGACGCAATCCTGCAGCGCGATTACGCGCTGGTGCAAGGCAGCGTGCTGTTCATCGCCTTCAACTTCATGATCGTCAATCTCCTGGTCGACCTCGCCTATGTCGCGCTCGATCCGCGCATCCGTCTGGGAGAGCCATGATGCGCATCCTGCGCGCCATCTTCGGCCACGGCAGCGGCCGCATCGGCGGCATCATCGTCGGCGCCTATCTGTTGATCGCCATCCTCGGCATGCTGGGGCTGACGCCGCACAATCCCATCACGCAATACAGGGTCGACAGGCTGCATGCACCCAACGGCGCTTACTGGATGGGCACCGACCTGTTCGGCCGCGACGTGGCCAGCCGGCTGATGGCGGGCGTCGGCCAATCCTTCACCGTTGCCTTCTTCTCGGTGGCCTTCGCGACGCTTGCCGGCACCGTGCTGGGGCTGGCCGCCGCCTGGCTCGGACGCCGCTGGGACGGCGTTGTGATGCGGATCATGGATGTGCTGCTGGCCTTCCCGGCAATCCTTCTGGCGCTGCTCATCGTCACCGTCGCCGGGCCGGGCACCTGGACCAGCGTCGTTGCCATCGGCATCGTCTATACGCCGATCTTCACCCGCGTGGTGCGTGGCCCTGCTTTGTCGCTCAAGGCGCGCGAATTCGTCGACGCCGCGCGCACCTTCGGCAGCAGTTCGAGCTACATCGTGACGCGGCATCTGCTGCTCAATCTGGTGGCGCCATTGACCGTCCAGGTGACGCTGGCGCTGGCCTGGGCGCTACTGACGGAAGCGGGCCTGAGCTTCCTGGGGCTCGGCACGCAGCCGCCCGCCGCCTCGCTCGGCCTGATGCTGAGCGACAGCCGCAATCTGATGGAGACGGCGCCCTGGCTGATGATCTCCCCGGGTCTGGCGATCATGATCAGCATCCTCGGCTTCAATCTGCTTGGTGACGCCTTGCGCGATATCCTCGACCCGAAGATGCGGAGGGCGCCGGCATGACCCCGCTGCTGTCCGTTGCGGATCTGCGCGTCGGCTTCGGCCGCAATCCGCAAGCCAATGAGGTGGTGCGCGGCGTCAGCTTCGACCTCGCCGACGGCGAGACGCTGGCCATCGTTGGCGAGAGCGGCTCGGGCAAATCCGTCACCGCACTGTCGATCAACCGCCTCATCGATTTTGACGGTGGTCGCATCACCGGTGGCACCATGAAGCTGAAACGGGCCGACGGCAGCGTCTTCGACCTGATGACCGCGACCGAGCCGCAGCTGACCGGCATTCGCGGCGCCGAGATCGGCATGATCTTCCAGGAGCCGATGACCTCGCTCAACCCGGTGCTGACCATCGGCAGGCAGATCGAGGAATCGTTTCGCCTGCACCGTGGGCTGACCGGAAGACAAGCAACCGCAGCGGCCAGGGATGCGCTCGACCGCGTGCGCATTCCCGATGCCGCGCGGCGACTGAAATACACACCCAACCAGCTGTCAGGCGGCATGCTGCAGCGGGTGATGATCGCCATTGCGCTGGCCTGCAATCCACGCCTGCTCATCGCCGACGAGCCGACGACGGCGCTCGACGTGACGGTGCAGGCGCAGATCATGGCGCTGCTGGCCGAGCTGAAGCGGGAAACCGGCATGTCGATGATTTTCATCACCCACGACATCGGCCTGGTTGCCGGTATCGCCGACAAGGTGATGGTGATGCAGAACGGCCAGGCCGTGGAGCAAGGTGAACTGAACCAGATCCTCGACACTCCGCAGCATCCCTATACGCAGCATCTGCTGCATGCCGTGCCGCATTTCGCCAACGGCAGCGCGACGCGCGCGGACGGGCAGCGCGACAAGGACGCAAGCACGGAACCGACCCTGAGGGTCGATAACCTGGTTGTACGATTTCCCCTCAAGAGCAGTTTCTTCAGCCGCGCCACCGGCGCGGTGCATGCCGTGGATGGCATCGACTTCGACCTGATGCCAGGTGAAACACTGGCCATCGTCGGCGAGAGCGGTTCGGGTAAATCAACCACAGCGCGCGCCGTCCTGGGGCTGGTGCGGTCGACACGCGGCAGCTTCTCGGTTGGCGTGCGAAAGGCTTCGGCCGAGCAGAGCGCCCTGCCCGTGCAGATGGTGTTCCAGAACCCCTATGCCTCGCTCAATCCAAGGCTGACCATCGAGAGCATTCTGGCCGAACCGGTGATCGCCACCGGTGGTCGGGTCAAGGATGAAACGCGAGCCAGGATGGTGAGCCTGCTGGAACGCGTCGGCCTGCCAAAGAACAGTCTGGAGCGCTATCCGCACGAATTCTCCGGCGGCCAGCGGCAAAGGCTGTGCATTGCCCGCGCGCTGATGCTCAACCCGTCCGTCGTGGTTCTCGACGAAGCGGTGTCCGCGCTCGATGTCTCGGTGCAGGCCAAGGTGCTGGAGTTGCTGGTCGACCTGCAGCGCGAGTTTGGCCTCGCCTACCTGTTCATCTCGCACGACATGGCTGTCGTCGAACGGATCGCTCATCGCATCGCCGTCATCTATGCCGGCCAGATCGTCGAGATCGGCGACGCGGCCTCGGTGCTGTCGAAGCCGAAGCATTCCTATACGAAGAAGCTCATCGCCGCCGTTCCGACCATCGACCGCCGCCACGAACATTTCGAACTCGACACGCGCCAGGTTCCCTCGCTGGTGCGCCCGCAGGGGTTTGAGCCGGCGCCGGCGAGATGGGAGCAGTTTGGGCCTGATCATCGCGCGAGGGCGGAGGCGTGATGGCTGGCGGGACACAGCGCTACTTTTCAGACGGAGCCCGGCATTGAGCGACCTCGCCCAGCTCGTCGACCGCGCCTTCGCACCGTTGGAAGCCGCAGTGGCCGCCGGGCGGATCCCCGGCGGCGTGCTCGGCATTGTCGACAGAAATGGCGAACGCGTAGTCCGATCGGTCGGCTCCGCGCAGTTGGTGCCGAAGCCGCGCCCTATGCACGACCAAACCTGGTTCGACCTGGCGTCCTTGACCAAGGTGATCTTCACGACGCCGCGCATCCTGGCGCTGGCGGAAGACGCTGTTATCGATCTCGATGCGCCGGTGATCTCGGTCCTGCCGGACCTTCGCCAGTATGATCAAGAGGCTTGGGAGCGGAAAGCGACGTTCCGCCAGTGCCTCGGCCACCAGACGCCGTTTCCCGCCGTCGAGCCGATCTACACCTATGGGCGTGACCCCGAACTGCTGCGTGCCTTCATCCTGCAGCGCGAATGGCGCGCCCGCGACCCGGTCTATTCCGACATCAACTTCATCCTGCTCGGCTTTGCGCTTGAGCGGCTGACGGGAAAGACGATCCGGGACATGGATCCCGGCCCCGGTTTTGCTTTCTCCGCCGAACCGGATGCGTCAGCCGCGACCGAGGACTGCACCTGGCGCCATCGCGTGCTGTCCGGCGAGGTCCATGACGACAATTGCTCGGCGCTGCAAGGCGCGGGTCACGCCGGCCTGTTCGGAACGGCCGCTTCCGTCCTCGATTTCGCGCAGGGGCTATTGGATGGCACCGGCGCTTCCGGGCGTTCGATCGCGCTGATGCGAACGCCCTTGTCCGCCACCCGTACCCATGGCTGGGAGCGCCCCTACGAGGGCTGGTCCGGCGGGACGTTGTGCAGTCCGGGAACCATTGGCCACACCGGCTTTACCGGCACGGGACTGTGGATCGACTTCGACAGAGGCAAGGCGTGGACCTTGCTCACCAACCGGATCCATCCGACACGTCATTTCGACAGCGGCATCGCTTCGCTGCGACAGGCGGTCGGCGATCTCGTCAATGGACTTTAGGAGCTAGATGATGGAACCAATCTGGGCCGTCGGCCTGATGACCGGCACCGTGCTTGACGGCAATATCGACGTCGCACTGATCAAGACCGATGGCGAGCGCATCGACGATTTCGGCACCTATCGGCTGATGCCTTACCCGCAATCGATCCGCTCGCTGCTGGAAGAGACGCTGACCGCGGCAAGGGCCTGGAATTTCACCGGACCGGAGCCGGCGATCTTTCGCAAGGCGGAAGAGGCCCTGACACGTGCCCAGTCGGCTGCGGTCAAGGAACTCGTCGAAGGTTATGGCATGACGATAGCCGACATCGGCGTCGTCGGCTTTCATGGCCAGACCGTGCTGCATCGCGCACCACAGGTAAGCCGGCTCGGCCAGACCCGGCAGCTCGGCGATGGCGAACTCATGCATACAATCCTCGGCACCAAGGTCGCCTACGATTTCCGCTCGGCCGACATGCGTGCCGGCGGGCAAGGCGCGCCATTGGCGGCTGCCTATCACACCGCACTGATGCGCAGCGCCGGCGCCAGCGGCGAGGTGGCCGTGCTCAATCTCGGCGGCGTCGCCAACATCACCTGGTGGGATGGCGCCGACAATGTCGTCGCCTTCGACACCGGGCCGGCGAACGCTCCGCTGAACGATTTCATCAAGTCGAAAGGGTTGGGAGAAATGGACCGCGACGGCGCGCTTGGCCGCGCGGGAATGGTCGACGAGGCACGGCTCGCCAGGCTGTTGCAGCATCCTTATCTGACCAAGCCCTATCCGAAATCGCTGGACCGCTTCGACTTCGGCGCCGCGATGGCGGACGGCCTGAATGCCGAGGATGGTGCGGCCCTGCTCACTGCCTTCACCGCCGCAGCTGTCGGCAAGGCGCTCGACCTCTTGCCAAGCCGGCCGAAAACACTCGTGGTCAGCGGCGGCGGCCGCCACAACCCGACGATGATGGCGATGCTGGCCAGCCGCGCCGGTGTCGAGGTGGTGCAGGCCGAAAGCCTTGGCTGGAGCGGCGACGCGGTGGAGGCGGAGTGTTTTGCCTTCCTCGCGGTTCGCGTGCTGAGGGGCCTGCCGATCAGCTTCCCGAGCACGACTGGCGCGCCGCAGCCGATGCGCGGCGGACGCCTTGCGGGCTGATCAAGCTGGCGACAGCGTCTTCTGCAGGAAGATGCGGCTGCGGCCGACAGGGAAATCGGCAAGCGTGCCGAAGGGCCGATAGCCCTGGCGCTGATAGACCTTGGCGGCATTGGGATTGAAGGTATCGATCCAGGCATTCCGACAGCCGCGCCCCACGGCTTCCTGTTCGGCCGCGTCCAGCATGCTGCCGGCCATGTGCTGGCCGCGCAGTCGTTCATCGACCCACAGCCACTGCACATAGAGCCAGCCCCAGGCGGTGTAGCCGGAGATGCCCGCGACGACCGCGCCATGCTCGTCGCGCACGAACACAGCCAGGGCCTTCCTTTCGGACGCGCCGACATCGCCGTCGTTGAACGCCGTCAAGCGTTCGGCGAGAAAGGTGAGGTCTTCCGGCAAGGGATTTGCCGTCGATTCTAGTGTCGTGTTCATGGCTTTTTCCGAGATGTGCAGTTGGATACGAACGACGCGTTACGAAAAGGCGTTGCCCCGCGCAATGTCTATATCTGGCTCCGAACAGGGTGCGGATCCGGATCGCCACCATTGCGAAACTCGGATGCGGCAATGCCGTAGCGCTTGAGCTTGTCGTAGAAGGTCTTGCGCGGCACGCCGAGCGCGTCGATGGCGCTGCGCACATCACCACCGTGATCGCGCAACGCGTCGCGGATGAGTTGCGCCTCGTAGCGGCCGACCCGTTCGGGCAGTGAGGCCTCAAGCTCCGGCAAGTGCGCGTGAACCGCCCTCGTGTCGTCATCCGGACCAAGACCAAGCGCGACGCGATCAGCAAAATGCGCAAGTTCGCGCACATTGCCCGGCCAGGCATGCGACTGGAGATGGTCGCTGACAGCAGCGTTCACCTTTGCGACCGGCCGGCCGAACCGTTCCGAGGCCTTGCCGAGGAAATGGCCGAACAGCATCGGGATGTCACTGCGCCGTTCCCGCAGCGGCGGGATGCGCAACGTCACCACATTGAGGCGAAAATAGAGATCCTCGCGAAAATCGCCGCGCAGATCCTGTCGGCCGAGATCGACCTTGGTCGCCGCGACGACTCTCAGGTCGACACGCCGGGTCTCGTTCGAGCCAAGCGGGGTGACGCTGCGCGTTTCGAGCACGCGCAGCAGCTTGACCTGGAGGGCCGGCGGCATGGATTCGATCTCGTCGAGAAACAGCGTGCCGCCGCTGGAATGCTCGATGCGGCCGATCCGTCGCCGCTGCGCGCCGGTGAACGCGCCGGCCTCGTGACCGAACAGCTCGCTTTCTATGACGGTCTCCGGCAGGGCACCGCAATTCAGCGCCACAAGGGGCTTGGCGCAACGCCGGCCCCATTTGTGCAGGAGGTCCGCCACCACTTCCTTGCCGGTCCCCGTCTCCCCTTCCACCAGCACATCGACATCCATGTCGGCGATCTGGCGCAAGGTCTCACGCAGCCGTCTGATGGCGGGCGCCTCGCCGATCAGCGGCAGACCGTCGGCAGCCTGCGCCGCGGCCTCGCGCAACCGCCGGTTCTCCATCACCAGCCGCCGCTTCTCCGAAGCCCGTCTCAACGCCTCGACGAGGCGATCGCCGGCATAGGGTTTCGGGATGAAATCGTAGACGCCATCCTTGAGCGCGGCCACCGCGAGATCGACGTCGCCATGCCCGGTGACCAGGATCACCGGTATGTCTGGGTCGATCGCCTTGATGCGATCGAACAGCTGCAGCCCGTTCATGCCCGGCATGCGGATGTCGCTGACGACCACGCCCTCGAAATTCCTGTCGACGACAGCAAGCGCGGCCTCGGCGGCGTCGAGCGCAACCACCCTGAAGCCGGCCAGCTCAAGCAGTTGCGTGGTGGCGTGAAGCAGATCCGCATCGTCGTCGACGAGCGCCACCAGCCCTGATGCCTCTGTCATTCGATTCGCCTCAAGTCGATGGTGAAGGATGCGCCGCCGGTGCTGCCGGAGGCGCTGGCGCTGCCGGGATCGAGACGCAGCGTGCCGCCCAATTCCTGGGCGATCTCCTGCGAGATCACCAGCCCGAGGCCAAGCCCCTTCTCCTTGGTGGTCTGGAACGGCATGAACAGATTTCCGGCCGCCTCCGGACCGAGGCCGGGGCCGTTGTCGCGCACCGAAATCAGCACCCTGTCGTCGCGCTCGGCGATATCGATCTCGACACGGGGATCTGGCTGGTCCTTCATCGCGTCCAGCGCGTTCTGCAAGAGGTTGACGAGGATCTGCTCGAGCCGGATGCGGCTGGCCATGACCACCGGCGAGGCTGTGCCGCGCGGCTTGACGATGGTCACGCCGGAATCGCGGATGCGGCCGGACAAAAGCGAAAGCGCGCCGTCGATCGCCTCGCGCACCGGCAATGGCGAGGCGGCGACGCCCGGCCGGCGGGCGAAGGTGCGCAAGGTGCTGGTGATCGCGCCGATGCGTTCGGTCATTGAAATGATCGATGTCAGATTGCCGGTGGCCGGCTCGGTCTTGCCAGTGTCGAGAAAGCGGCCCGCATTCTCGGCATAGGTCCGGATGGCGGCGACCGGCTGGTTGATCTCATGCGCCACGCCGGCGGCGATCTGGCCGAGGATGGAAAGCCGGTTGGCCTGGGCGAGATCATCACGCAGCCGGCGCACCTTGGCTTCGGCATTCTCGCGCTCGGCGATTTCCCCGGCGAGTGCTGTGTTGGAACGCGTCAGCTCTGCCGTGCGCGTGCTGACCCGGCTCTCCAGTTCGGCATTCATGCGCGCCAACGCCTCCTGCCTCAGCCGGCGGGCGCGCCGGCGCCGGGTGAGCACGAAGGCAATCAGGCCCATAAGCAGCAATCCGAGCAGCGTGGTCAGTCGCGCCGTGTTGGCAGCGGACGACAGGGCAGCGTCGGCGGGGGTGAGCAGCCACAGACGCCAGCCGGGCACCGCGCCGGGCAGGTCCTGCACCACTTCGACGAACTGGCGCGGCTTTCCAGAACTGTCGATCGTCGCCAGGCCGTCGCCAGCGCCACGCCGCAGAGGCAGCGGTTCGAAGCCGGCATCGGCCAGCTGAAGCTGTTCGTGGGCAATTGCGGCGTCCTGCGTAGAGAGAGGCGCCAGGGCACGAAACCGCCATTCTGGCTGACTGGTGGCCAGCACCACGCCGCGTTCGTCGGTGACGAAAACAAGAAAGCCGCTGGAGCGCCAATTGGTCTCGACGCGATCCAGTTCGACCTTCAGGACAGCAACGCCAAGCGGCTTGGCGCCATCGTCGACGCGGCTCGCGAGGTAAAGACCCGGCCGGCCGCTGATCGTGCCGAGGCCATATTGGCTGGCGGCGCCGTCGGCCATTGCCTCCTTGAAATAGTGACGAAAATTATAGTCGATGCCGACAAAGCTCGTCGGCTCGCCGGCGTTGCTGGCGGCGATCGCAATGCCGGCTGTGTCGATGACGTAGATGGCGGACGCCGATGCATCGCCGGCAATCGCCTTGAGCTTGTCGTTGAGCGCCGCCTCTTCCATCTTTCCGGCCCGGCGCAGCGCGCCGCGCACGGCATCGTCGCGGGCCAGCACCAATGGAACCAGGCGCTGCTTTTCGATTTCGCCGGTCAGGGTTCCCGCCGCCAGCGGCAAGGCGGCAAGTGCTGTGTCGCGCAGATTGTCGGCCGCCTGGCCGGATGCGATGCGCCCGGCAATGGCGATCGCACCTGCCAGAATCGCCAGGGCGACAAGCACGACAAGCCAGCGGCCATCGCGCAGCCGGGCCACCGCCTCGCGCAGCAGTTCACGGCCGGCAAATCCAGTGGATCCGCTATCGGTGCCTGCTTGCGACGTCTGCCCTCTCCCTCTTTCCTCGCGGCCCCTTTTCTTCGCGGCCTTGCGGCCAGTGTAATGCGAAATTCCGCCCAGGCAAACGTTGCCTGTGCGGAAATCCGCACAGGCATTTGCCGAAAAGCACCGGACAACCGCCGAAATCCCGGGATTCCGGCCTTTCACCGATCTGGCACAGCGCTTGCAAAAGTCCTTGCAGCGGCGTGCGACCGGAGCGCCGCGATGGGAGAAGTCACGCAGGGCGGTGCATTTCCGCCCCATCCGGCAGGGAGAGTTCGATGCACATCGCAGACCAATCAGGCGCGCTCGCCGCGCAGCGCAAGCCTTTCTATGCCCAACTCTACGTGCAGGTGCTCGTCGCGATCACCGTCGGCATCCTGCTCGGTCACTTCTATCCGTCGGTCGGCGAGAGCATGAAGCCGCTCGGCGACGCCTTCATCAAGCTGGTCAAGATGATCATCGCCCCGGTCATCTTCCTGACCGTGGCGACCGGCATCGCCGGCATGAGCGATCTGCAAAAGGTCGGGCGTGTCGCCGGCAAGGCGATGCTCTACTTCCTCACCTTCTCGACGCTGGCTCTCATCATCGGCCTTGTCGTGGCCAATGTCGTGCAGCCGGGTGCCGGCTTCAACATCGATCCGGCGACGCTCGACGCCTCGACCGTCAACACCTACGCCGCCAAGGCGCATGATCAGTCGGTCACCGGGTTCTTGATGAACATCATCCCGTCGACCATCGTCGGCGCCTTCGCCGACGGCGACATCCTGCAGGTGCTGTTCTTCTCGGTGCTGTTCGGCATTTCGCTGGCGCTGGTCGGCGACAAGGGCACCCCCGTCCTCAATTTCCTGCAGGCGCTGACGACGCCGATCTTCAAGCTGGTCAGCGTGCTGATGAAGGCAGCCCCTATCGGTGCCTTCGGCGCCATGGCGTTCACCATCGGCAAATACGGCATCGGCGCGGTCATCAACCTCGCCATGCTGGTCGGCACCTTCTACGTGACGTCGCTGCTGTTCGTGTTCGTCGTGCTGGGCGCCGTCTGCCGCTACAATGGTTTCTCCATCCTGTCGCTGATCCGCTACATCAAGGAAGAGCTGCTGCTCGTCCTGGGAACCTCCTCGTCGGAAGCCGCCCTGCCCTCGCTGATGGAAAAGATGGAGAAGGCCGGCGCCAAGCGCTCGGTGGTCGGCCTGGTCATCCCGACCGGCTATTCCTTCAACCTCGACGGCACCAACATCTACATGACGCTGGCGGCGCTGTTCATCGCGCAGGCGACGAACACCCATCTGTCGATCGGCGACCAGATCCTGCTGCTGCTGGTTGCCATGCTTTCCTCCAAGGGTGCCGCCGGCATCACCGGGGCCGGATTCATCACCCTTGCCGCGACGCTGTCGGTCGTTCCGGCGGTGCCGGTCGCCGGCATGGCGCTGATCCTCGGCGTCGACCGCTTCATGTCGGAATGCCGGGCGCTGACCAACTTCGTCGGCAACGCCGTCGCCACGCTGGTGGTGGCACGCTGGGAAGGCGAACTCGACGAAGCCAAGCTGGCCAGGGCACTGGCGGGCACGGCCGACGACAGCCTGCCTGCTGATATCGTTCCCGCCGAGTAAACGGCGCGCGTCAATGCCAAACCAACGGCCGGAGGCTCACAGCCTCCGGCCGTTGCCGTTCAGGTCACGACGATGTCAGGCGGTGCCGGTTTTGCCCAGAGGTGCCAGCGCCTTGCCGTCGGCGGCGAAGAGATGGCAGCGGGAGGGGTCGGCCTGCATGGCGATGGGGCTGTGCAGCGGCGTCGTATCGATGCCCTCGGTCTGCACGACCAGCCTTGTCTTCTCGCCGATGTCGGCATGCAGGATGGTCAGGCCGCCAAGCCGCTCGGCCAGCACTGCCTCGCCCTTGAACTGGCCGGCATTGGCGATGCGGATATGCTCCGGCCGGATGCCGAGCAGCAGCTCGCTGTTTTGTGCAAGCGCGCCCGCCTCGACCGGAACGACCAGGCTGGATCCGCCCGGCAGGGCGACGGCAACGCCATCCCTGTTGGCTGAGAGAACCCGCACCGGCAGCATGTTCATCTTCGGCGAACCGATGAAGCCGGCGACGAAGACATTGGCTGGCCTGGCATAGAGGTCGAGCGGTGTTCCGACCTGCTCGATGGTGCCGCCATTGAGGACGACGATCTTGTCGGCCATGGTCATGGCCTCGGTCTGGTCGTGGGTGACGTAGACGATGGTGGCGGCGAGCCGTTCATGCAGTTGCATCAGCTCCAGCCGCATGTTGACGCGCAGTGCGGCGTCTAGGTTCGACAGCGGTTCGTCGAACAGGAAGACCTTGGGCTGGCGCACGATCGCGCGGCCGATGGCGACGCGCTGGCGCTGGCCGCCGGACAGCTCCTTCGGCCGCCGCTCGAGCAGATGCGACAGCTGCAGCACCTCGGCCGCCGCCTTGACCTTGGCGTCGCGTTCGGTCACCGGCAGGCCGGCAATCTTCAGCGCAAAGCCCATATTCTCGGCGACCGTCATGTGCGGATAGAGCGCATAGGACTGGAAAACCATGGCGAGGCCGCGCTCGGAGGGATCGACGTCGTTGATGCGAGCACCGTCAAGCATCAACTCGCCGGAGGTGATCTTCTCGAGGCCGGCGATCATGCGCAGCAGCGTCGACTTACCGCAGCCGGACGGGCCGACGAAGACGACGAACTCGCGGTCGCCGACATCGAGGTCGACGCCCTTGATCACCTCCGCATTGCCATAGGACTTGCGCACGCCGCGCAGCTTGAGCTCAGCCATTGAAGTCCCTCCTCGTGTCCGGAAATGTGCTTGGGCCTACCGGCATGCGTGCCGCCAACGTACCGCCATCATCGAACAGGACAAGGCTGGCCGCGCCGACCAGCCCAGCGTGGCGGCCGAGCTGGGCCTGAACGACCGGAACGTCGCGATAGGCTCGCATGGCCCGCTGCCTGATGGTCGCCTCGATGGCAGGCGCCATGAGGTCGAGGCCATTGGCAATGCCGCCGCCAACGACCAGGACGTCGGGCGAATAGAGATGCAGCAGATTGGTGAAGCCGATGCCCAGCCAGCGTGCTTCCTCGTCAAGCAGGGCCAAGGCAAGGTCATCCTGCAGCCGCGCCGCTTCGACCACGTGACGGCCTGTCACGTCACCGTTGTCCGAGAGGCGCCGTAGCGTCGAGCCATCCGATGGAGCTGTCGCGGCATTGGCGCGGCGGCCAAGTGCCGTGCCCGAGGCGATGGCCTCGAAGCAGCCGACGACGCCGCACACGCAACGCTCGCCTTCATTGGTGATGGTCATGTGGCCGATCTCGGCGGCGAGGCCGCGGCGGCCATGCAGGATGCGCCCATCGACGACGACACCGCCGCCGATGCCGGTGGAAACTGTGACGAAGACCAGCGAGCGGGCGCCATGACCGGCGCCGAAGCGCCATTCGCCGAGTGCCGCCGCGTTGGCGTCGTTTTCCAGCCGCACCGGCAGGCCGAGCCGCCGCTCGAGGATATCGGCAAGCGGCACGTCGAGCCAGCCGGCGAGCGTCGGCGGTCCGACGGCGATGCCGGCCAGCGGATCGAGCGGCCCGGGTGCGCCGACGCCGACGCCGAGGATTGAGAGCGCCGGTGCCTCGGCATGCACCGTCGCGGCCAGCGCCTCGATCTGGCCGATCACCACATCCGGGCCAGCCTGCGCCTGCGTCGGCACCGCGGCGAACGCCAGAATCTTGCCGTCGCGGTCGACCAGGGCGGCACGAAGCTCGGTGCCGCCAAGATCGATCGCTAGAGCGGCTTCGTTGCTCATGCCGCGACCTTCAGGCCATGCAGCCAGCCGATGCGGCCGGCCAGATCCTTGTCGCCAAACGCGAGCGAACCGAGAACCACGGTCTCCGCTCCTGCGGCACGCAGCAACGGCACGGTCTCGTGGCGGATGCCACCATCGGCGGCAAGAACCACGGCCGCCTCGCGGCCGGCCTCTCTCAGGATGGTGCGGGCAGCGCCGAGCCTGTCACAAGCCTTGTCGGACAGGCTCTGGCCCTTGACGCCGATTGCCGTTCCAAGAAGCGTGACGAAAGCGACCTCGGAGATGAAAGGCGCCACCGTCTCGACCGGCGTCTCCAGCCTGAGCACGACGCCGGCCTCGGCACCGAGTTCCCGCGCCAGCCGAACGGCGCGCAATCCCGCCTCGCCGTTCTCGGCATGGACGCTGATCATGTCGGCGCCGGCCTCGATGAACTGGCGCGTCTGCGCCTCGACTATCTCCGCATCGACCATCAGATGGACATGGATGGGTTTGGCCGTCAGCCTGGCAATGCGGGCGACGAGATCGGGAAAGAACAAGAAGGACGGCGCGAAATGACCGTCCGCCACATCGATGTGGTGAAGATCGACATAGGGCTCGATGCGCTTCAGGTCGCTCTCGAAATTGACGAGGTCGGCGGACCACAGCGAGAATTCAGCGATCATGCGATCGCGCGGCAGTGCGGCGATGGCGGCCGGGCCAGAGAGAGGTTTCGAGATCATGACTGGTCCTGGTTGTTGAAATTTGCATCGAGGAAGCCCGCGATAGCCGCGCGGACCTCGGCGAAATGGCGATCCTTGTCGGTGGCCTTCGGCGTCACCTCGCTGAAGACCGCGTCGGGGATGGTTTCGGCAAGCTCCTGGGCGGTCGCCAGCGGATGGACGAGATCGATGCCGCTGCCGACGACGAGCGTCGGGATCGCGATGGCGGCGGCCGCTGCCCGCGTGACGCCGGGCCCATCGTTTGCGATCGCCTGCATCACCTCGGCGAAGACAGTCGCATTCTCGCGCTCGAAGAAGCCGAGCAGGGAAGCAAGATTGTCCGGCGCTTCCCTGCGAAAGCGGTCCGCTGTCGCGGAGGTTGCAAAGACGTTGCGCGCCTCGTCCAGCGGACGGTCGCGGATGAGCTCCGCGGCTTCGGCGTAAGGGTGCATGTTTTGCGGCGACGCATCGAACGCCCAGGCAGGGCGCACAAGCACGATACCGGTGACACGATCCGGGTGCCGGGCGGCAAGCTGCAACGCAATTGCCGCCCCCATAGAGATGCCGCCGGCGACGAAACGGTCGAGCCCGGCCGCGTCGGCGGCGGCCAGCACGTCGTCGGCAAACATGGCGATCGAAAAGGGCCGCCTGCCGCCGGCGCCAGAGCCGCCTTGTGCGCGACACTCGAGGGTCAGCCGGCGATAGGACGGGTTGTCGGGAAAGTTCTGCGCCACCTGGGTGGCATCGCCGCCGAGACCATGCTGGAAAACGACGGGAAGCCTGCCCTGCCCCGTATCGAAGACACGAAGTGATGCATCGTCGCGAAGCATGATCGTTGGCGCAGCACCCATCAGAGGAGCTTCCGCAGGAAGGCGGCGACGCCAGGAGCTTCGTCGGCGGACAGCCCGTGGGTGACGAGCGGCCCGTCGAAGCCGGCCGCCTTCAGCCGGCCGACGAAATCCGGGAAGTCGACGATGCCTTGCCCGGCGGTGGCAAAGCGGCCGTCACCATGGCGATCCTTGGCATGTGCCATGGCGACATGGCCGGCCGCCTCGTCGATCGCGGCGGCGACGACGGCGCGCGCTTCGTCAGGCGTCGCGTGCTCGAACAGGTTTGCCGGATCAAGAACGATCTTCAGATGCCGCGACCCCATCTCGGCGATCAGCCGGGTCGCATCCCTCGCCGAGGTGACGATGTTGGCTTGCTCGGGCTCGATGCCGAGATCGACGCCGGCGGCTTCGGCCAGCGCCAGCGCCTTCTCCATCTCGGTGGCCATGTCGGACCAGGCGGCCTGAGTAGCATTTTCCGGATGGTACGCCCATTGATCGGTGGCGTTGCGCGAGCCGGTGCAGAGCGTGACCAGGGGAATATCCAGGATGGCAGCCGCCTCGATGACGACGGCGAGGCGCCTGAGGCCGTCGTCGCGGACGGCCTTGTCGGGATGCGCCATGTTGTAGGTGCCCGATAGCGCTGCGAGTGAAACAGCGGCCGATTGCGCGGCGGCATGGATCGCCGCGACGGCGTTCGCCGGCACGACATCCGGCATCGACGGCAGGCCGGCGCAAGCGAGATTGAACTGCGTGGTCTCATAGCCCGCATGCCGCACGGCCGCCAGCACGGCGGCCGGCTCGGTGCCGGCAAATGTCTTGGCGAAAATGCCGAGACGCATCAGACCGCCCCCGAAACCGAGGCGAGTTCCACCCGCTCGCCGGTCTCCACCGAGCGGGCAATGGCGACCATGGCGCGGATCGACGCGATGCCATCCTCGACATTGGCGCCGCGCATCGGCGCGCCGTCCAGCACCGTTTCGGCAAGACCTTCGAGCTGGCGGCGGAAGAAGTGGCCATCGGCGCCGAGTGGCTTATGGGCGGTGGCGGTCTTCTCGTGAAAGATCTCGACTTCGCTGGCGCGGAAGTACCAGGGGTTAAAGGTCTTGGCGATGACGGAGCCGTTCTCGCCGTAGAGCTGGAAACCTTCGTGCCAGTCCATCCGTACGGCGACGGTGAGATCGAGATGGCCGAGCGCGCCGCTGGCGAACTCGGTCTCGACGAACCAGCAATAGGCGCCGAAACGCTCGTTGAGGCGGGCGCGCACGGCGACGATATCGCCGCACAGGAAGCGCGCCGTGTCGACGAGATGCGAGCCGTGCGCCAGCATGAAATACTGCCTGAGATCGGCCTTCGGATTGCCGCTCGGTTTCCTCGCCAGTTTGCTGGTGACGGGCAGCGGCTGGATGGCATCGGTGTTGGTGTAGCGATGGGTGGAATCGCAGTACCACGCCTTCAGCGCCAGCACGTCGCCGATCTCGTCGCGGACGAAGTCGCGCGCCGCCTGCAGCGCCGGGTCGAAGCGCTTCATATGGCCGACCTGCAGCACCTTGCCCGAGCGCCTGACCGCCGCGGCGAGCGCCTCGCCTTCCTCGACTGAGGTGCCGATCGGCTTTTCGCACAAGACATGCTTGCCGGCATCGAGCGCCTTGATCGACATCGGGACGTGATAGGCGTCCGACGTGGCGACGATCACCGCCTCCAGCTCCGGATCGGCGAGCATCGCTTCATAGTCGGCATACATTTTCCGCGGCTCGTAGGTGGCACCCATGCGGGCGAGCAGGTCGGGTGCCGCATCGCAGATGGCGTAGAGGTCGGCATTGCTGGCCTTCACGCAGGATTGCAGATGCGCGAACTGCGCGATGGGGCCGCAGCCGAGCACGCCGACCCTGAGGCGTCTGTCCTGTTTCTTGATCATCGTCTCGTTCTTTAGGCGCCGTAAGAGCGCATTGTCTGGCGGTTGGTCTTGACCGCGCCGGCGGGATCGGCGGCGGCCGTGTCGGACTCCTCTTCGAGCACCAGCCAGCCGGTGAAGTGCGGCGCCGTGCCGGCGATCTCGATGACCGCCGGGGTGTCGCAGACGCCCTTGCCGAGCATCGCCCATGTGCCCTTGGCGTCGACATCCTTGAGGTGAATGTAGCGGATGCGATCGCGGTAGGTGCGTAGCGTGTCTGAAATGTCCTTGTGACCGCGCAGGATGTGGCCGGTATCCGGCACCCAGCCGACAAGGTCGGGGTCGAGCAAGGCAAAGATCGCGTCGTAGTCGGCGCGGTCGAACAGCAGCGTGTTGTGGTGCGAACTCGGATGCACGGCGACGTCGACACCGGCCTTGCGGCCGATCTCGGCGGCGCGGTTGTAGAATTCGGCAGCGATCGCGAACTTGTCGGTGCGAGGGCCCTCGGAAACGACTGTCGCCGAACCGATCGAGACCAGCGCGCCGGGAAAGTTCGCGGCAAAGCCTGTCCAGCGCCGGGCGGCTTCGAGGTCACTTTCCAGCGCCTCCTTCAGCGTGAAACCGCTCTTCGAGCCAAAGGCGAAGGAGACGAGGGCGAGATCCCGGGCGCCGAGCGCGGTAGCGAATTCGACGGGCTTGTCGGCATAGCGGCCGATCATGGTGTCGGTGATTTCGATGCCAGCGTAGCCGCCATCCTCTATCGCTTTCAACAGGTCATCGGGGCCGCCGGTCCAGGCCTTGCCCAGCATTTCCCAGGTGAAGGTCTGGCAGCCGACCTTGAGCTTCGTTTTCGTCATGTCGTTCATTCCTTGACGCCGCCCTGGGTCAGGCCTTCGATGATGTGACGCTGGAAGAACAGCACCAGAAGGATCAAGGGCACGGTCACGACGGCGGAGGCCGCGGCGATATCGCCCCAGGGGACGTAATAGAGGTTGGTGAAGTTGGCGATGCCGACCGGGATCGTCTGCCGGTCGATGTTGGAGGTGAAGGCGAGCGCGAACAGGAATTCGTTCCACGCGGTGATGAAGGCAAGCAGGCCGGTGGTCACCAGGCTCGGCAGCGACATCGGCAGGATGATGCGCCAGAGCAGGCCGGGCACGCTGACGCCGTCCATGCGCGCCGCCTCGTCGATCTCGCGCGGCAGCGTCTCGAAATAACCGAACAGCACCCAGGTCACCAGTGGCAGGCCGAGCGCCAGGTAGGTGATGATCAGCGCCGTGTAGGTGTCGAGCAGACCGAGATTGGTGGCGACCAGATAGAGCGGTCCGACGAGCGCGATCTGCGGGAACATCGATACAGAAAGGATGACCATGAGGATGCCGAAGCGGCCCTTGATGTTGAGCCGCGACAGTGCGAAGGCGGCCAGCGAACCGACGAACAGGCACAGGAAGGTCGTCGCCAGCGAGACCACGAGCGAGTTCCAGACATAGCGGTGAAGCTGTTTCTCGACGAAGGCGTTGTAGTAGTGCTCCAGCGTGAAGGGATGTGGGATCAGCGACGGCGAGCCTGACGTCAATGCCTTGTCGAGCTGGAACGAGGTCGAGAACTGCCAGATGAACGGACCGCCCGACCAGACGAGGATCAGCAAGGCGCCGAGATAGATGATGACTGTCTGCAGCGGCGAGCGCGTGTCGTTCATTGCGCTCTCCTGATCTGGCGGATGAGGTACAGGCAGAACACCAGCGCGATGATGCCCTCGGTGACAAACATCGCCGTCGAAACGGCCGAGCCGTAGCCGAACTGCAACGTCGAGAAGAGCACCTTGTAGGACAGCGTCGACAGCGTTTCGGTTGAATCGGCCGGGCCGCCGCCAGTCAGCACATAGACGAGATCGAAGACGCGGAAGGCATCGAGCGCGCGAAACAGACCGGCGATCAGCAAGGTCGGCATCAGGAGCGGCAGACGGATGTACCAGAAGGTAATCCAGCCCTTGGCGCCATCCATGCGCGCCGCCTCGATCAGTGAATTGGGCACGGTCTGCAACCCGGTCAGAAGCAGCAGCGCCATGAACGGCGTCGTCTTCCAGACATCGGCGATGATGATGGTGATCATCGCCGTGTCGGTGGAGCCGTACCAGTTGACATTCTGGTCGATCAGGCCGGCATGCAGAAGGATGTAGTTGACGATGCCGTTCTGGCCGTCGAACAGCCAGCCGAACATCTTGGAGGTCACGACGGTGGGCATCGCCCACGGCACCAGCATGGCCGCGCGGACGAGGCCGCGCCCCTTGAAGGCTTCGCACAGGATGAGCGCCATGCCGAGCCCGATCACCGTCTCCAGCACGGTCGAGGCGGCGGTGAACCACATCGTGTGCCACCAGGCATTCCAGAACTGCGGGTCGCCCCACAGTTCCACGTAGTTGGAGAAGCCGGTGAAATCCTGTTCCTGCGTGATCAGCGAGGTGTTGGTGAGCGAGAGGTAGAGCCCGTTGACGATCGGGTAGAAGGAAACCGACGCCAGCGACACGAAGGCCGGCGTCAGCAGCAGCAAGGCCCACAAGGCGCCCGGAAGCGCCTTGCCAGAGCGCCGCGGCCGGCCGATGCCAGGAATGGTGGCCGCCGCGGACATTGGTTCAGCCTACGATCTTGTTGATTTGCGCCGCCGTCGCGTCCATCTCGGCCTGGACGTTGCCCGAGACCAGCGCCTTGGAGATGCCGGACTGCAAGGCCAGCGTCACTTTCGCGTATTCGGGCGTGATCGGCCGCGCCGTGGCGCCGGTGAACACTTTCTCGAGGCTGGCCATGAATGGCTGTTCCTTCTTGATCTGTGCGTCCTGGAACAGCGCCGGCCGCGTTGGTGCGAGGCCGAAGTTCAGTGCGATGCGGTGCTGGGTCTCGGTCGACGATAGCCAGGTCAAGAGTTCGATCGCGGCTTCGCGCTGCTTCGAGTTGGCATTGACGCCCAGCTGGTAGCCGCCGAGGCAGGCCGAGCTCTTGCCGCCGGGGAACGACGGCAGCGGCGCGACACCGACCTTGTCGACCACCTGGGAAGCCTTGGCGTCCTGGGCGATCGGATAGACATAGGACCAGTTGCGCATGAACAACCCCTTGCCCGAGGTGAAGGGCTGACGCGACGGTTCCTCATCCCAGGATAGCACATCCTGCGGGCTGATCTTGTTGGTGGCGATCGTGTCGTGCAGGAACTGGATCGCCTCCACCGCGCCCTTCTCATTAATCAGCGACGACTTGCCGTCGGGCGCCAAGATGGCGCCGTTGTTGGAGGTGATGATCTCGACCGCGTCGCAGACCAGAACCTCTGCCTGCTTGCCCTGCCAGAGATAGCCGAAATCGATATCGCCGGCCTTCTGCGCGGCGGCGGCAATGGTTGCCATATCGGCCCAGGTTTCCGGAACCTTGCCGCCATGCTTTTCCAGCACATCCTTGCGGTAATAGAACATGCCCGAATCCATGAACCAGGGAAGGGCGGTAAGCTTGCCGCCATAGGTACAGGCGTTGAGGGTTCCGGTGAAGTATGCGCTGCGCTTGTCGGCCGGGAAATACTCGTCCAGAGGCAGCGCCCATCCGGCGGCGGCAAAGCCGGCGATCCAGATCACGTCCTGGCTGAAGACGTCAGGCGTGCCGGTGCGGCGGGCGAGCTGCTGGACCAGACCCTGGTAGACCTCGGTCGAGGAGCTCGGCGGCGGCAGTTCGATGTTCTTGACCAGGATACGGTCCTGCGATTCGTTGAAAGCCTTGATCAGGTCGCCGAAGGTCTCCTTGCCGAAGAAGGCGGCGCTGGCAAACGAGATTTCGGCCCGGCTCTGTGCCCGAGCCCGGCCAATGCCGAGCGAGGTTCCCGCTCCGAGCGCCGCCGCGCCGAGAAGGCCGGCGGAACCGATGAGAAATTGCCGGCGATCGGCAATGGTGACATGCCCAATCGACTTGGAGCCGCTGCGCGGCCCCTTCCTTGACTCGTTCATTTGTAGTCCTCCCAGAGTTGACGGCAGCCATTCCCGCCCGTCCAACTTCACACATGATTTATAAAAAATTGTCGCGCGTCAAGAATTAAACTGCATAATGGTGCATCAATGTGCTCATGACGTGTGCGAAGTATCGCCACGTGGACGAAGAATCGCCGATCCGGCATGGAGAATGACGGACGGCGGCCGACTGGAGGAATGATGGAAAAGCTTGGTGTAGGGGTCATAGGCTGCGGCAACATCGCCATGACCTACATGCGCAACGCAGCACTTTTTGGCGGCGTGGAGTTGAAGGCCTGCGCCGACATCTCGGCGGACGCGGCCGCCCTGCGGGCGCGGGAATACGGCATCCGGGCCATGGGCGTCGATGCCCTGCTTGCCGATCCCGAAATCGGCCTCGTTCTCAACCTCACCATCCCCGCTGTGCATTTCGACGTCACGATGTCGGCGCTTTCGGCCGGCAAGCACGTCTTCACCGAAAAGCCGCTCGCCACTTCGGCTGCCGACGGGCAGCTTCTGGTCAGCGAGGCGAGGTCGCGCGGCCTGCTGCTCGGCTCGGCGCCCGACTCTTTCCTGGGTGCCGCCGGTCGCCGGGCGCGCCGACTGATGGACGCCGGCGCCATCGGCCGACCGGTCACCGGCACCGCCTTCATGATGGGCCGCGGCATGGAGCACTGGCACCCCAATCCGCAATTCTACTACCAGCCAGGCGGTGGCCCGGTGTTCGACATGGGCCCCTACTATCTGACCATGCTGGTCAACCTGCTCGGTCCGGTCGAGCGCGTCATGGCGATGGCGACGCGTGGCCAGGAGGAACGGCTGATCACCGCCGACGGGCCGTTCAAGAACACCACATTCAAGGTCGGCACGCCGACCAACGTGCTGTCGCTGCTTGAATTCCGCTCAGGCGCGACGGTCACTTTCGGCGCCTCGTGGGATGTCTTCCGCCACTCCAACCACCCGATCGAACTACACGGCACCGAAGGCTCGCTGCGCCTGCCCGATCCCGATACGTTCGGCGGCACCGTGTCGCTGTCCGAACGCGGCGCCGACTGGAAGGATTTCGCCAGCGAAGGCGACCTCTATGGCGCCCGCAACTGGCCTTATGCGGCGCCCGATCGCGCCAATTACCGCATGCTTGGCGTCGCCGATCTGGTGCGCTCGCTTCAAACCGGCAACGCGCCACGCGCCTCAGGCACCCTCGCCCTGCACATGCTGGAAATCATGGAGGCTGTCCTGCGTTCCGGGGAGAGCCGGGGCTCGGTCGCGGTCGCGGGGGATGTCACCCAGCCTGCCCTGCTGACAGAGGAAGAGGCGAGCGACCTGCTGGCCTGAGGATATGACGATGACGCTTGACCAGGATGCGCTGCGCGTCCTCGAAATCGGCCGTACGGCCGGTGGCGAGCCGTTCGAGACCGGCAGCGTGGCGGCGGCGCGCGCCGCCTACAATGCTTCGTTCCCGACGCTACAAGGCGAGCAGGAGCCGACCGCTGCGACCTCGGAATTGCAGATCGACGGGCCGAACGGGCTCCTGACGATCCGCGTCCATCGCGGCATCAGTGCGCCGCAAAGCGGAGCCCCGGCGCTGCTCTATCTGCATGGCGGCGGCTGGGTCGTCGGCAATCTCGATTCGCATGACGAGATCTGCCGCTGGCTGGCCAATCTCGGTGGCGCCGTCATTGTCTGTCCCGACTATCGCCTGGCACCGGACCACAAATTTCCCGCTGGGCTGGAGGATTGTCTGGCGGCACTGCGCTTCATGGCGGAGAACGCCGCCGAGCCCGGCATCGACCCGTCCCGCCTCGGCGTTGCCGGCGACAGCGCCGGCGGCAATCTCGCCGCCGTGCTGGCGCTGCTTGCCCGCGATGGCCTGGCGCCGTCGCTTGCCGCGCAGATCCTGATCTATCCGAACACCGATGCGCGGCAGATGGCCAACAGCTACCAACGCTTCGGCGACGGCTTCGGGCTTACGGCAACAACCATGGCCTGGTTCCGCGACCACTATGTGCGAACGCCGGACGACATCGTCGACTGGCGCGTCTCGCCTTTGCTGGCGCCCGATCTCGCCGGCGTAGCGCCGGCTTTCGTAGCACTTGCCGGCTGCGACATCCTTGCCGACGAAGGCGCGGCCTATGCAGCGCGGCTGCAAGCCGCAGGCGTCCCGCTGATCTTGCGGCGATGGCCGGGTCAGATCCATGGTTTCGTCTCGATGGGACGCCATACCCTCGCCGCGCGGCAAGCGGTTGCCGAGGCGGTGGCGGCCTGGCGCCGATTCGAGAAGGGTCGCTGACGGTGGCTGCTCAGGCCGACTGACGCATCACCAGGGTCGCGCCGAGCTTGACCGTGCGCGCCAAGTCCTTCTTTGGCGGGTTGGCCTCGTCCAGCAGGGCCAGAAGGATCTCGACGCTGCGGCCGGCCATGGCGGCGAAATCCTGCGCCATGGTGGTCAGTGCCGGACAAGTGTAGCGGCTCAATGGATGATCGTCATGCGCGGCAACACGCAGATCGCTGTCGGGCTTGCGGCCGATCTTCAGTCCGCGCGAGAACGCGGCCGCCATCACGCCAAAGGCGAGACGATCGTTGGCGCACAGGATCGTGCGGCCGGGCAGACCGCCAACATCGAGCGTCCTTTCCATCCATTCATGGCCGATGCGCTCGAAGTCCCAGGTATAGTCACGCGCCGCGTCGATGACGACAGGTTCCAAACCGGCGGCTTGCATCGTCGCGATGTAGCTTTGCAACCGCTCGCCCGAATTGTGGTTGACATGCGGAATGTCGACATAGACAGGCGGTTCTCCGGACCGGTTGAGATAGTCGACCATGGTCGACGTGCTCTGGTGGTTGTCGTTACCGACGAAAGGCGTGTCGTCCTCGATATAGGTGTCGAAATAGACGATCGGAATGTCCTGTCCGAGTTTGTCGAAAACACTCCGATCGGAGGCCAGGCCCAGCGGAGCGATGATCGCGCCGGCGACCTTCAGTGACAGCAGCGTCCTGACCGACTCCGCCTCCAGCTTCTGCGAGCCATGCGAGGAAATGACGATCGGCCAATAGCCCTCGTCGCGGCAGCGAAATTCAATGCGGCTGACCATCTCGGCATAGAACGGATCGGTGATCGTCGGCACGACGATGCCGATGTTGCGCGTGCGTTTGCGGTTGAGATTGCGGGCGAAAAGGTTTGGCTGATAGTCCGAGGAACGCAACGCCGCTTCGATGCGGGCGCGTGTCCCCGGCTTGACGCTCGCCGGATCGTCAAAATATTTCGACAGCGTCGGCCGGGACACACCACATGCCCGGGCGAAGTCATCCATCGTGCGGTGCGTCTTCTCCGCCATCGACTTCCCGATCCTCTTGCAGCGATCGCCGACCGAAACGATCGGCTGTCACCAGTCATGCGGCCCTTGTCCGGGAGCGGCAATGCTTGGCCGAACTTACCCAGTCAAATTTTCACAGTTTCCAATACAACGCAAAAACATTACGAGCGTCAAATTCTTTATTGACACCCCGAAATTGGTGACCCTCAATCAAGGCTGCGGCAGCAGAACCAAGGCTCCCGTCGTGCGGCGGGATTCCAGATCGCGGTGCGCGTCGGCGGCGTTGGCAAGATCGTAATGCGTCGGCGATTCAACCCTGACGATGCCTTGGCGAAGTGCGCCGAAAAACCTGGTGACGTGTGGCGTGAGCTTTTCCGGCGTGTCGGTGTAGTGGGCGTAGTTGGGCCGCGAAATGGTCAGCGACTTGGTGGCGAAGCGGCCGATGTCCCAATTGCCGACCGGCCCCGAGGCCTGGCCGAAACTGACGAGATGGCCGCGCACGGCAAGGGCCGCAATCGAACCGGCAAAGGTGTCGTTGCCGACCGCGTCGTAAGCGATATCGGCACCGGCGCCATTGGTCAGCCGCATGACGGCTTCAGCGAAATTCTCGCGGGAATAGACAATGACGTTGTGCGCGCCAAGGCGCTCGACGATACGCGCCTTTTCGTCGTTGGACACTGTCGCGATCACCGTCGCGCCGAGGTGGCGCGCCCATTGCACCAGCAACTGGCCGATGCCGCCTGCCGCCGCATGAATGAGAACGATGTCGCCGCGCTTCACGACATGGACATCGTGCAACAGAAAACTGGCGGAAACCCCCTTGAGCAGGCCGGCGGCAGCGATCTCGTCCGAAATATCGTCGGAGAGACGGATCAGCAATTCGGGCGCCATGTTGCGCCGCTCACAATAGGCGCCAACCGGAGGACAGGCGTAGGCGACGCGGTCGCCGACGGCGAAGCCAGACACCGCAGAGCCAACCTGTTCGATAACGCCGGCTGCCTCCATGCCCGGCACGCCAGGCGGCTGCAACAGATCGAAAAAACCGGTGCGGCAATAGACATCGATGAAATTGACGCCGATCACCGTGTGGCGGATCCGGACCTCGTTCGGCGCTGGCGGCGGCAGGCCGATTTCCTTCAGCTGCAACTCCTCCGGTCCGCCGTAGCGCTCGACGACGATCGCCCCGGTTGTCGCGGCCTGGCCCGGAGCAGGCGTTGACGTGCCACGCGGCAGGCTTGCCGACCGTATCGGCGCGGCAACCGCCCGAGGCGATCTCGCATCGACCGGCGAGCCGACATTTCTGCGCCGCAGGAGATCGCGCACGGCGGCGAAGCCAGCCTGATAGATGCCTTCGGTGACCAACCTGACCAGCTCGTCGCGACGATGCGCGGGCGGGCTGAACTCGGAACGCCATTCCCAGAAGGTCGCGTTCCCGTCGGTCACCGGCTTCAGCCGCACCGAGGCGACATAGCCCATCAGCGGCAGCGGCGCTTCGAGCAGGCAATAGCTGAGCCTTCGGTCCTTGTCGGACAGCGCCAGCAATTGTTCGCGCAACTCGCCGCCGTCGGCGAGCCGGAAGTGACGCACCGAGCCTACCGCATCGACCGGCTCACCGCCCTCGATCTCACTGAAGGAAATTGCCGGGTGCCAGCGGTCATGGCCGTTGAAATCGCGCAGGATCGCCCAGACTTCGTCGATCGGTGCGTCGATGATCGTGCTCTGGCAAACCCTGACCATTGGCTGATGTCAGCGCCCGAACCGGTGTTTCAACGCGGTCAAGGCCGTCTGGAACACGCCGGTGCCGATCTGGTGCATAAGGGCCGCCTCGCGATCAGGCGCACAGTCGAACTCCGCTTGCCATTCGGCGAGCGTCAAATTGCCATCGGTGATCGGCGTCAGCGACAGGGTGGCGACATAGTTCTCTACCCCCATCGGGCTTTCCAGGATGGCGTAGCTGCAGGACAAATCGTAATCCGACAGCGCCAGCAGCCTTTCGCGAATGCGCCCGCCATCCCTGAGCGTGAAACTTCTGATGCAGCCGATCTGGTCGGCTTGTGCGTTCTGCTCGATGCGGCTCTCGGCAACGAACGGCGCCCAGCCCGGCAAACCATTGAAGTTGCGCACGACCTTCCAGACGTCCGCCGCCGGCGCGGGGATGACCGAGGAGACGTAGACCTTGGTCATGTCAGGCAGCCGCCGGCATCATCGAGGAACCGTCTGGCGCAACGCATCTGCAAACGCACGATCATCTGGTCAGTGGTCGCGGTCGTCATCGTCGTCCTTGGCGGCCTTGCCTTTGCCCTTCTTGTCGCGGGTCAGGCTCGCAATGTCCTTGGCGTCGCGCAGCACGTCGGTCATGCGGCCGAGCGAGCCGCCCTCGATGCCGATCTCCTTCATCAGATTGTCGATCATCGGCGCCTGCACGCGGTAGCGCAGCGCCGAGTCGATGACTTCGTCGGTGACGTTGCGGTTGCTGCCCTGGCCGCCGTTGATGCCGTCGACATGCAGGATCTTGATGCCTTCGATCTTCTCCATCGGCTTGACGCTTTCACGGATGATGCCCTCCATGTGGTCGAGAAGCTTGCCGCGCAGGCGCCCTGCCCGCGCGCCTTCGGAAAGGATGTTCTCGGCCTCGTTGAGCTGACGATGACCGGCCGCGTCGACCTCGTAGCGCTGGGCCGCGGCAAGGGCGTGGATCTTCTCAGACTCGGCCGAGGCCACGGCTGCGATTTTCTGCGCTTCAGCGAGGCTCTTCGCCGCCTTCATCTCGGCATCCGCGGCTGAGACTATGCGCAGGGCGTCACGCTCGGCTTCGCGTTGCGCGCCGATCAGATCGGTCAGCTTGCGGCGCTCGGCGATCTCGCGCTCACGGGCCGTGAAGGCCTGTTCCTCGGCCTGGATGGCCTTGGCGCGAACCGCTTCGGAAGCCGCGATCGCCGACGAACGCTCCTGCGTCTTCTTGGCGACGTCGATGGCCTTCTGGATTTCGGCAATCTCGATCGTCTGGTCGCGATCGACGCCAAGCTGGCGAATGTCGCGATCCTTGATCAGGCGCGCTTCCTCGATGCCGCGCTCGGTGGTGATGCGGGCGCGCTCGACCTCTTCGCCGGCTGAAATCTCGGCCTCCTCGAAGGCCTGGCGCTTGGCGATCTGCAGCGCTTCGAGATGCCGCTCCCGTTCAATCCGCACCTCGTCGACGACACGCTCCTGCGCGATCCGCGCCGTCTCGGTCGCCTGGTTCTCGACGATCTCGGCGCGGCGCTTTTCCGCCTCTGCCCTGGTCACCTCAAGCGCCTTTTCGGCGAGCGCTATCTGGCGCTCCAGTTCGGCGACCTCAAGCCGCTTCCTGCGCTCGATCTCGAGCTGGCTTTGCGTGCCCTCTCGCTCGATCCGGGCCTTCTCCAGCGACAGTTCGAGCGCGATCTGCTCGCGCTCGGTCAGCTCGCGCATCTTCATCTCGGTCTCGTCGAGCGAACGGCGGCGCGCGATCTCGCGGCGCTGCGTGTCTTCCTCGCTCTTGATGCGCTCCTCGGTGATGCTGCGCTCCTGGTTGAGACGCGATTTCTCGACGGCTTCGCGCGACGAAAGCTGTGCCTGCTCGGATTCCTGGTCGCGCAGCGCGCGATCGATGGCGAGCTCGGAGCGTTGCGCGGCACGGCGGATCTCGACTTCGCGCTCCTGTTCGAGGCGCGCATATTCGCTGTCGCGGTCGATCTCCAGCACCTTGCGCTGGGTGTCGAGATTCTGGTTGCGGATGTCGACCAGCGTGCGCTGCTCGATCTCGTTGCGCATCCGGCGGCGGGTCTCGATCGATTCCGTCAGTTGCGTCAGGCCTTCGGCATCGAAAGCGTTGGACGGATCGAAATATTCAAGGCTGGTCTGGTCGAGATCGACGATGGCGACGCTCTCCAGCTCAAGCCCGTTGGCGGCGAGCGATTCCGAGGCGAGGCTGCGCACCTTCGCGGCATAGTCGCCGCGCAGTTCGTGCATCTCTTCCAGCGTCATCTGGGCCGCGACGGTGCGCAGGGCGCCGGCAAACTTGCCCTCCAGCAGTTCGCGCAAACTGTCGGGCTGCAGCGTACGGCGGCCAAGCGTCTGCGCGGCAGCGGCGACCAGTTCGCGGCTGGCGCCGACACGGACGAAGAACTCGGCGATCAGGTCGACGCGCATGCGGTTTTTGGTGATCAGCGCAAAACCATCCTCGCGGCGCACCTCGATGCGCAGCACATTCATGTTGACCGGGGTGATCTCGTGCAGCACAGGAATGACGAAGGCGCCGCCATTCACCACCACCTTCTCGCCCATGAAGCCGGTGCGCACGAACGCCGTCTCCTTGGTCGAGCGGCGATAGAGCCAGCGCAAGATGTAGACGGCGATCACCACGACGACTGCGGCAATGATCAGCCACAACAGGAAAGCGCCAAAGGTTTGCGCGTCCATGATCTATCCTCCCCAAGACAATACGGTCGGCACGGGGCGACCGGCAGTGTTTTCAAACATCCACCCGCACGGTGGCGAAGTCCAATTCTTCATGCCCGCCTCTGCAGCTTCGGCGTGATCGCATGGAACGCAGAGAGCACCGCGTCGACGAAAGGCGTATCGTTGATGTTCGCCCGCACCCGTTCGACATGGCGCAAAGGTGTGCGGCGAACCGTCTTCTCGATGGCCTCGAACAGCGCGTTGTCGGCCTCGGGATCGTGAAAAGGCTGACCGGGCGCATCGAGCATCGAGACGCCGCCTTCGGGCAGCAGGAAGCGCACCGGGCCATTCATGGCGTTGAGCCGCGCGCCGATCCATTCGCCGAAGGCGCGGTTCTCGTCGCGCGTGGTGCGCATCAGCGTGACGTTCGGATTGTGGATGACGAATTTGCGGCTGCGGAATTTCTCCGGCACGCTGTCGCGCGGGCCGAAATTGACCATGTCGAGCGCACCGGTCGAGCCGACATAGGGCAGTCCGGTGCGGATCGCAGCGCCGAAGCGATCCTCGGTCGCCGGGAACACGCCGCCGACGATCATGTCGGCCACTTCCGTGGTGGTCAGGTCGAGAAAGGCCGAAAGCAGCCTGGAATCGCCGAGATTTTCCATGGCGCGTCCGCCGATGCCGGTGGCATGGAAGACGAGGCAGTCATAGTCGGCTTCAAGCCGCTTGGTCACCGCTTGCACGGCGAGCGTGGTGACGCCGAACATGGTGATGCCGACAGCCGGCCGCGCCAGTTTGCGCTTTGCTTCCCACGCCTCGGCACTGGGCAGTTGGGCGACCATGCCGGCCATCGCATGCGCGGCATTGGACAGCACCTGTTCGGTGATCGAGTTCAGCCCCTGAACATCGGCGACCGAATGGAACATCATGATGTCGGCGCCGCCGACATATTTGGCGACATCGCCGGCCGCCACCGTCGAGACCATCAGCTTGGGGATGCCGACCGGCAGCACACGCATGCCTGATGTGGCCAGCGTGGTGCCGCCGGAGCCGCCGGCGGAGATGACGCCGCCGATGCGCGGCTCACGCTCGATCCAGCGGGCGAAGGCGTCCGCCATGGCGCTGACCGCGCCGCCGCGATCGTTGGTGAAAACGGCGGACGAGCCGCGTGGGTGCATGCCGGCCACCTGCATGGCGGGCACGTCGGCGCTGGTCGGCTTGCCCGATGTCGACAGATCGACGGTGCGCACCGGGATGCCCAGCGACTTCAGCCGGTCGGCGACGAAGCGCAATTCCTTGCCCTTGGTGTCGAAGGTGCCGACGACCAGCACTGTGCGGCCGATGCGCTCGGCAAAGGGAATGGCGAAGACCTTCTTCAAATCGTCCTGCGGCGCTGCCTTGTCGACCGCCGCCTGACGCATCTCGGTGACCGGCACGTTCCAGCGGTTGGGCAAGTCGGTGACCGGACGATAGACGCCGCTCTGCGGCATCGGTTCGGCCGAGCCGGCGCCAGTGCGGTCGACACGATAGACCTCCGCCAGTTGTTGCTTTGCCTGGGCGGCTTCGGCCGGCGTGACGGGCGTTTCCTCGGCATGGCGGCCGACACCAAGCAGCCGCTGCTGCAATTCACGGTCGGCGGCGAGTGCCCTGGCGTCCATCAGCCGGTTGATGCGGCCGTTGACCATGACGGCGACCTGGTTCGACACCGCGGTCGCGACGCCGATGTTCTGTTCAATGACCAGAACCGCCATCTCGCCCTCGGCGGCGAGATCGACCAGCATCTGTTCGACCTGGTCGACGATGATCGGCGCCAGCCCCTCGGTCGGCTCATCCATGACCAGCAGCTTCGGGTCACTGAGCAGCGCGCGGGAGATCGCCAGCATCTGCTGTTCACCGCCTGACAATTGCGAGCCGCCGTTTGTCCGGCGTTCGGCCAGGCGCGGAAAAGTCTGGTAGACACGCTCGACCGTCCAGCTGGCATCGCGCCTGATACCACCAGCAAGCCGCAGATGTTCGTCGACGGTCAGGCTCGGCCAGACGCGGCGGCCTTGCGGCACATAGCCGACGCCGAGGCGGTGGATCTCATGCGGCTCGAGAGCGGTGATCTCGCGGCCGTCAAAACGGATCGAACCGGACTTCGCGCGCTTCAAGCCGACGATGGTGTTGCAGAGCGTGGACTTGCCCATGCCGTTGCGGCCGACCACCGATAGCACGCCGCTTTCCAGCGTCAGCGAAACGCCCTGCAACGCATGGCTTTCGCCGTAGAAGACCTGCAGGTCGTCTATCCTGAGGATGGCCTTGGCCGGTTTGCCGGAGGCGGTCTGGCGCTCAGCCATGCTTGCCCCCGAGATAGATCTCCTGGACCTCGGGATCGGCCTCGATCTCCTGCGGCGTGCCTTCCTTGAACAGCCGGCCATTGTGCATCATCGAGACATATTCCGACACGCGCAGGGCAACGTCGAGATCGTGTTCGATGATGATGTAGCCGATGTGTTTCGGCAGCGCATTGAGGATGGCGACGAGGTCGCGGCGTTCGGTCGGCGAAAGGCCGGCCGCCGGCTCGTCGAACAGGATGAAGCGCGGTGCACCGGCCAACGCCAGCGCGATCTCCAGCTGGCGTTGCTGGCCATGGCTCAGCGTCGCCACCAGCGTGTCGCGATAGGCTTCGAGATGCACGGCGTTGAGGATCGATTCCGCCTGCACCATGTTGACGTCGGTGACCGTCGGGCGCAGCAGCGAAAACCGCCGGCGCGAGACGCCACGGCAAGCGAGAAAGATGGAATCGAGGACCGACAGGCCTTTGAACAATTGCGAAATCTGATAGGTGCGCCGCAGTCCGCGGCGGATGCGCTCATGCGGCGGCAGATCGGTGATGTCCTCGCCGAAGAAGCGGATGCGCCCTGCCGTCGGCAGGAAATCGCCGGTCACGGCATTGAACAGGGTCGTCTTGCCGGCGCCGTTGGAGCCGAGGACCGCGCGCCGTTCACCGGCCGCGATCCTCATAGTGATGCCCGAGAGCGCCACCAGCGCCCCGAAATGCCGCGCCACGCCATCGAGCTCCAGCGCATAGGCGCCGGTGCTCTGGAGACGGTTTGCTGAGAAGCTTTCGGTCACTGGCGCTACACTCGAATTCCGATGTGTTACGGGCAGCTCGGATTGTCGCGGTTGACCGCACCGAGTTTCATGAACTCGTCTTCGGGAATGCCGAGCGTCTGGTTGACCTGCGGCACGACCTTGACCAGCTTGTTGAGGAGATTGCCGTCGGCACCTTCGGTGACTTCGGTCAGGAAGATGTCGGCGATGGCGTTGCGATTCTTGTCGAGCGACACCTTGCCGGTCGGCGTGTCGAAGGACAGTTTCGACAGCGCATCGCGGAGCTTCTTGCCACCATCGGAGACATCGCCGCCGACCTGGTCGAGGCCGAGCAGCGTCGCCTTCATGTTGACATAGTAGCCGTGGGCGAAGAGCGAGGGCGAGGGAAACGCGCCTGGCTGCTTCTTGTAGGCCTCGACGAACGTCTTCCAGGCCGGCGCGTCATTGGTGTCTGCCGTCGGCCCGGCCGAGGGTGTGCCCTTCAGCACGTCGCGCAGCTTGCCTTTCGAGGTCAGCACTGTCTGGTCAACGGTAATCGAACCGCCGATCAGCGGTGCGGAGCCGCCACCCTGCTGGTACTGGGTCAGGAAGTTGACGGCGTCGGCGCCGCCGAGCGCGACGTAGATCGCATCGACGTCTTCCGGGATCGCCGCGATGACCGAAGAAAAGTCCTTGTTGCCGATCGGCACCCAGGACTTCGACGGCACGTGGCCGCCGGCCTTGCAGAACTCTGCCATGAAGCCGAACACCTGCGTGTAGGGGAAGGAATAATCCTCGGCGACGGTGGCGACCTTCTTGTAGCCCTTGTCCTTGAAGGCATAGGTGCCGAGGCCGGCCATCCACTGGGCGCCATCGGTCGAGAAGCGGAAGAAATTTTCCGCCGGATCGCGCAGCGTGGTGTCCTGCGCGGCCGAGGTGCCGTTGATGAAGGTCACGTTCGGCTGCGTCTTGGCGTAGTCCTTGACCGCGAGGCCTTCGTCGCCCGAAAGCGGACCGACCAGCACCTTGACGCCGTCCTGCTCGACCAGCTTGCGCGCCGCGCGCACGGCGCTGTCGGGCGAGGCGTCGGACGAGCCCTTGACGATCTCGATCTTCTTGCCGGCGACCGTGCCGTTCATCTCGGCAACCGCCGTCATGGCGCCGCGCTCACCGTCCTCGCCGAGCACCGTGAACGGTCCCTCGAAGGTGGCGAGCAGGCCGATCTTGATGGTGTCGTCGGCGGCGAGCGCCATCGAAGGGGCGGTCAGCCCGGTGAACACCGCCAGGGCCAGCAATGTACGTCTATGCATCCTCATGATTTTTCCTCCCGTTGATTTCGTTTTGCAGTGGTTCATCCGTTCCGGCCGCTACGAGCCGGGACGCAAGGACTCCTGGGCAAGATTTGCCTTGATCCTCCCCCACAACCCAAGAATTCCATCCGGTGAGACGAAGACGATCACCAGGAACACCATGCCGATCAGCGTGTTGAAACGCTCGGCACCGACGATGTCGATGGCGAAGGTCTGCATCAGGACGACGACGATCGCGCCGAGAAATGGCCCGATCGGATGGCGAAGGCCGCCGATGACGGCAATGATCAGCACGTCGATCGCGGCATCGACGCCGATGGTGCCGGGCGAGACACGGCCGTTGAACCAGACCAGCAGCACGCCCGCCAGTCCGGCGATGACGCCGGCCAGCAGCCAGGCGAAGACCTTGTGCGCGGTGACGTGATAGCCAAGCGCGCGCATGCGGCGCGGATTGTCGCGGATCGCCTGCAAGGTCATGCCGAAGGTCGAGCGCGAACCGTAGAGCACGGCTGCGTAGGAAAGCACCGCCAGACCGAGGCAAAGGTAGTAAAAAGGCCGGGGATCGCGCCAGTTGAGGCCCCAGAAGGCCGGGGCGCGGATGCCGGCGTAGCCGGAATGGCCGTTGAAGATGGCGTAGTTCTGCTGGGCGAAATAGTAAGTCGCGGTGGCGATCGCCAGCGTGATCATGATGGTGTAGATGCCCTCGGTGCGCACCGAGATCCAGCCGATCAGCGCCGAGGCCAGTGCCGCCGCAACAACCGCGAAGGGCACTGCGAGCCACCACGGCCAGCCGAAGCCCAGGACGTTGGAATTGTTGTTGCCGAGGATGGCGATGGCGTAGGCGGCAATGCCGGCGACCGTGATCTGCGCCAGGCTGACCATGCCGCCATAGCCGGCGAGCAGCATCAGCGACAGACCCAGCATGCCGAAGACCAGGGAATACCCGCCGATCTGAGTCAGAAAGAAATCCGAGGCCACCAGCGGGTAAAGCACAAGTGCTGGCGCAAGGATGATGTGGCCGGCGCCGAGCTTGTCCAGCCAGTTCTGCTGCGTCGCGCTGCCGGTGGCGATGGCCAGACTCATCTCGCCTTCCCCATGATGCCTTGCGGCCGGACCGCCAGCGTCACCACCATGATGACGAAGGTGAGCACGATGCCGTAGGTCGGGAAGTAGACGAGGCCGATCTGTTCGGCGAGGCCGATCAGCAGCGCGCCGATGGCGGCCCCTGAAATCGAGCCCATGCCGCCGACGATGACGACAACCAGCGAGGCCAGGAGGTAGCGGACATCCTCGCCGGGCGCGACGGAAAGCGCCGAACCCCCGACGACACCGGCAAAACCGGCAAGCCCGGCGCCGACGGCAAAGACGATGGCGAACACCGCATGCACATTGACGCCGGATGCCTGCAGCATGGCACGGTCATCGACGCCGGCGCGGATCATCATGCCGACGCGTGTCCGGTGCAGCATCAGCCAGAGGCCGACGCCGATGACGATCGCCGCCGCCAGCACGACGACGCGGTATAGCGGATAGGTGAGAAAGACCGAGGCACCGTTGGAGCGCACCGCGGTGATGATCGGGAGCGTCAGGGCGCCATCGAGCCATTCCGGCGTGGTGATCTGATAGGTGCCGCCAGCCCAGACTGCCAGCATCAGGTCGGCGGCGACGATCGAGATGCCGATGCTGACCAGGGTCTGGCGCAGGTCGTCACCCTCCAGGCGGCGGAAGACGAAGACCTGCATGACGACCCCGACGAGGGCCAGCACGGCAAAGCCGGCGGCGACGCCAAGCAGCCAGTAGCCGGTGCGGTTGGTGACCTCGTAGCCGATATAGGCGCCGAGCAGATAGAGCGAGCCATGCGCCAGATTGACGTTGCGCATCAGGCCGAAGATCAGCGTGAAACCGCTGGCGACAAGGAAATACAGGCCGGCCAGCGTGATGCCGTTGAGGATGGCGCTGACGAAAGCCTTCTTCGAGATCAGGATCGCGTTCAGCCAGTCCGGCCACACGGCAAAGACCAGCCATGCGATGACGGCGGCGGCAAGCAGGCCGACGAGACCCCAGGCCTGCCGCCCGGTCATGCCGCTGCCGGCAAGCGGCGACGAGGATGGCTGGTCGAGCAGGCTCATGCAGTCAGCCGCCGGCGCTGCTCGTTCATGCGCGGCGCCTTGTGGAACTTGCCGTCCTTCATGATGGCAAGGATGCGGTTCTTGTCCTGCAGGATGCGCACGTCGGCGATCGGATCACCGTCGACCAGCAGAATGTCGGCGAGATAGCCTTCCTTGATCAGGCCGAGTTCGTCGCCCATGTTCATGATCTGGCCGCCATATTTGGTGCCGGCCTGGATAGCTTCCATCGGCGAGAAGCCGAGCATCTCGACGAAGGTCTGGATGTCCTTGGCGTTGGTGCCCTGCGGTGTCCAGGCAAAACCGTAGTCGCCGCCGATGCAAACGCGGATGCCGCGCCTGTGCATCTTCTTCATCGTCTCGATGCACATTTCGAGTTCGCGCTCATATTCGAGCGACAGCGGCGAGCCCGGCTTGATGCCCCATTGCTCAGCATGGCGTGCGGTGTTGATCAGCCAGGCAATGCCGGGCGCGACGAAGTGCTTGTCCTTCACCGCCTCGAGCATGTCGAGCGCTTCCTCGTCGGCGAAGGAGGCATGGTAGATGTTCTGGATGCCATGGCGGACGCATTGCTTAACCGAGCCGGACGAGCGCGCATGCGCCGACAGCACCTTGTTGCGGCAGCGCGCCTCGGAGGCCGCCATGGCGACCTCCTCTTCCGACATCGGCGTTTCCTCGGCGCCCATGCCGGTGATGCTCTCGCCGGACAGGTTCAGCTTGATGGAATCGACGCCGTATTTGATCAACTGGCGCACGGTGCGACGGATTTCCTCGGGGCCGGAGACGACGATGCCGAGATTGAGCCCCTCATGCGGAATGTGCGACGGCGAGGAATCGCCGAGGCCGCCGACCGTGGTGATCTCAGGGCCCGCCGCGAGATAGCGGGGGCCGGGAAAGCGGCCCTGGTTGATGAATTTTTTGGCGACGACATCGAGACGCGGCTTGGCGGCGGCCGCACCCCGGCCGGCGGTGAAGCCGGCATCGAGCACCAGCTTGGCCATTTCCATGGTGACCAGCATGTGCTCTTCGATCTCCATCATCTGGATGGGATCGATGCCCGGCGCATTGTTCCAGGATAGATGCAGATGCGCGTCGATCATGCCGGGCATCAGCGTCGCGCCCATGCCGTCGATCGTCGTGACGCCCCCTGGTGCACCGCCGCTGTAGAAAGACGACGAGGACGAGCCGAAGCGTGACGAGCCCTTGGTGATCTGCTTGATGCGGTTGCCCTGCACCAGCACCTCGCCGGTGTAGGGATATTCACCGGTGGCGTCGAGCACGCGCACATTGGTGAAGAGCGTGCTGCTCGAACTGTTGCCGTTCCAGCTGTCGTCTGCCATCACAAGCCTCCCAACTTGCCGAGCGCGTAGTTCTACGCCCGATCCAAAATCGTCACCTATCAACCCGTCTCAAAAAATCGGCGAGCTTCTGGCTGCTTTCGCGCGGGCTTTCCACCGTGGCCCAGTGCCCGCACCGATCCAGTGACGAGAATACGGCGCCCTTGATCTTGTCGGCAAGCGCCTGGCCGACACCCGCCGGATTGACCGTGTCGGCGTCGCCGGTGACGAGCAGCGTCGGTGCCGAGATCCGCCGCGCATCGACCGCGCTCGCCTTGGCCAAGGCCTCACAGGTGCGGGCGTAGGATTCTGGATCTTGGCGGGTGATCGATTCCCGCACGAAGGCGACAGCGGCAGGCGAGGTTTCCCTGGTGTGCGCCGAGATCGCATTGGCGACGATCTGGTCGGCGATATCGGCAATGCCGCCCGAGCGCGCCAGCCGTGCCCGGTTGGCAAGACCTTGTCGCGTTGCTTCCGCCGGCTCGGCAAGGGCGCCGAACAGCGCCAGCGAGGCCACCAGCGAAGGCTGCGTTGCCGCAATCTGCTGGCAGACGATGGTGCCCATCGAATGGCCGACGAAATGCGCTGTAGTGACGCCCATGCCGGCCATTGCGCGGACCACGGCCTCGCTCATCAGTTCGATGGTCAACGGTTCGATCGGGCGCGGCGAACGGCCGGAGCCCGGCAGGTCGAGCCGGATAACGCGGTAGCCGGAAAGCGCCGCCATCTGCGGCTGGAACATGTTCGAGGTGCCGCCGAGGCCATGGATCATCACAACGGCAGCGCCCTCGCCGACAACTTCCGCAACGACCGGGCCAACTGTCACCGTCGTCATTGCGCATACTCCGCGAAGCGGTTTTCCAGCGTGCCGATGCCGTCGATCTCGATGCGCACGACGTCGCCGGCCTTGAGATATTTCGGCGGATCGAAGCCGATGCCGACGCCGACCGGCGTGCCGGTGGCGATGATGTCGCCGGGCTTCAGCGTGATGCCCTGCGACAGCGTGGCGATGATGGTCGGAATGTCGAAGATGAGCAGCGATATCCGGGAATCCTGGCGCAGATCCCCGTTGACGAAGCAGCGGATGCCGGCGGTCGCCAGGTCGAGCTCATCCCTGGTCACGGCCCACGGCCCCATCGGACAGAACGTGTCCTGCGACTTTCCGATCAGCCACTGGCTGTATTTGCCTTGCAGGTCACGGGCGGTGACGTCGTTGACGATGGTGTAGCCCCAGACGTGGTCGAGCGCATCCGCCTTCGAGATGCCGCGCCCGCCCTTGCCGATGATGACGGCGAGTTCGGCCTCGTAGTCGATCGCCGTCGAGACGGAGGAATCGATCAGCACACTGGCATGGTTGGCGACGACCGATTCCGGAACCTTGGAAAAGATGATCGGGTGTTTCGGGATCGCGCCGGCGCCGGCGCTGGAATCGAAGCCGCTGCGCGCGAACTCATGCGCATGCTCGTGATAGTTCTTGCCGACGCAGAAAATGTTGCGGCGCGGCTGCGGGATCGGCGCCTCGATCTCGACCTGCGCCAGCGGGATCGGCGACAGGGTGCGTGGCATGCCGGCGCCATTGCCCTCGATCAAGGCCAGGATGCCGGCCTGGGCCTGATCGACGGCAAAATCGAAAGGCGCGACGGCCTGGGCATCAAGGTCGACAAGACCCACGCGACGTTCGCCGGCGATCGAAAAAGTCGCGACCCGCATCCGCATCCTCCCTGAACCAATACTGAGCCAATTTTTCGCTCTTTCGTTACACGCTATCGCCGATTGGTTTAGGCCGCAAGCGGAATCTGACTTGGTCTGACCAAACGCATTCGTTGGCAAGCCAGTGGACTTCTGCGGGGATGCCGGCAATCCGGCCGAATGGACGACGGCTTCAGAAGCTGATATCTATGGTTCAATACCGGATCAGATAAAAGCAGCCAAATATGCCAAAGCTCGTCGCCAACGATATCGCCACTGCCCTGAAGAAACGCATCTCTTCAGGCGAATGGATCGAGAATGGCCGTATGCCTCCGGAGCGCGATCTGGCGAGCGAATTCGGCGTCGCGCGCAACACCGTGCGGCGAGCCGTTTCCTTCCTCGAGGATGATGGCACGGTGGTGCGGCATGTCGGACGCGGAACCTTCCTGACCGCCACCAATCCGGGCTCGATGGCGGCCACCGTCGGGCGGATGGAAGGCACCAGCCCGGCCGACATGATGGAGATCAGGCAACTGCTGGAGCCGGCGGCAGCATCGTTCGCCGCCACCAATGCCAGCGCCACCGAACTCAACGCTGTGCGCGAGGCGCACAAGATCGCCTCCGAATCCCAGGACATGCCGACATTCGAGCACTGGGATGCCGAGTTCCACCACCGCATCTTCGCCTGCTCGCGCAACGACTTCCTCAAGGAGATCCACAATCTGATGCGCATCCTGCGCAATCAGGCGCCATGGTTCGAAATGAAGAAGCGATCGTTTTCGGAAGAGCGGCGCAGCGTCTATTGCAGCGAGCACCAGATGATTCTCGATGCGCTGCTGCGGCGCGATCCCGAGAGCGCCAGCCAGGCAATGCTGGCACATCTGAGAACCGTCGAGCGCAATCTGCTGGGGCGGTAGCAGCCAGGATCGGGATAGGTGCCGAGCAGAAGCTTGCCGCTCGCCTGTGGCCACGGCCCGGCTTGCCAAATGCCGCCATGCCGCCCATACACGGGCTGGGCAATCCGCCCCACCCCATTCGCGCCCCACCCGCCAGGGATACTGTCCGATGTCTGCGACGCCGTACCCTTGGTCAAAGCCGTGACGGAGCGCTCTACGCCATCACTTGCCAGTCTGGGCTGGACGGATTTTTTCGGCGACCAGATCGAGCCCGGCGAAGCCAATCTCATCCCGACGCGGATCGCCACAGTCCATCGCGACCGCCTGACCGGCCTGTCTCAGGCAGGACCAATCGACCTGACGCTGCCGGCGCAGGCGAACACCGGTGACTATGCCGTCGGCGACTGGGTGCTCGTCGATGCGCATGACAGCCTTGTGCAGCGCCGCCTGACCCGCAAGACCGTGCTGGAACGCCGCACCCAGGGTGGCAGGGTGCCGCAACTTGCCGCGGCCAATGTCGACACGCTGTTCATCGTCACCTCCTGCAATGCCGACTTCAATCCCGCCCGGCTCGAGCGCTATCTGGCGCTGGCCAACGAGGCTGGAACGACGCCGGTGATCCTGCTGACAAAAGCCGATACCGTCGCTGACGCCGAGACGTATGAGAGGCAGGCTGCGGCGCTGCAGCGTGGATTGGCGGTCGTGACGCTGAACCCCCGCACATCAGATGCGGCAACAGCCTTGGCTGCCTGGTGCGGCGCGGGCCAAACGGTCGCGCTGGTCGGCTCTTCCGGCGTCGGCAAATCGACGCTGGTCAACACGCTGGCCGGATCGGCACAGCAATTGCCGCAACAGACCGGAGACATCCGCGAACACGACGCCAAAGGACGCCACACCACCACGTCCCGATCGTTGCACGCCATCGCCGGTGGCGGCTGGGTGATCGACACGCCGGGAATGCGAACGCTGCAGGTCAGCGACGTCGCCTACGGCATCGACACGCTGTTTGCCGAAATCACCGAGCTCGCGCCGCTCTGCAAGTTCCGTGACTGCACGCACGTGCATGAGCCGGGCTGTGCGGTGCAGGCTGCCTTGAAGGCCGGTACGCTCGATCCGGAACGTCTTGCCCGCTGGCGAAAACTGTCCGACGAAAACCAGAACAACACGCCGGTTCAGAGCGGCCCTCGCGGAGCCAAAACTCCCGGCGGCCGCGGCAAGAGGCGTTGAAGGGCTGAGGCACGCCACCCCGGCCTTTAGCCGTTGCGTGATCGCGAGTAGCTCGTGAGATCCCCCGTCAACAGGTCCCAGTCGAGAGCCTCGCTCGTCCAGACATGGAAGGTTGGAGGGATCGCGCTCGGGTTGTCCAAACTGACTGTCATTACGTCGAGTTCGTCGGGTGAGTCGTCCCGGCGATAGGTCAGAGGAGACCCGCATCGGCCGCAGAAGCTGCGGGTGACGCCGGGTGAAGAGGTGTAGTCGACCGGCGCACCGCGGGTGTAGCGAAAACCTGCCGATGGCACACCAATGAAGGGGAGCCGGGGCGCCGATGCAGCGCGCCGACAGGTCTCGCAATGGCATATGCCGCTGCTGATCGGTTCGCTCTCAACGATATAGCGCACCGCGCCGCAAAGGCATCCACCCTCCATCCATCCTCCGGCGTTGACCAATTCGACCATTCCACGCGACCGGCCTCATCATCGACAGTATGAACTCGACTCGGCCAACCGCCACCTCAATTTCCAAACGGGCTCTCAGAGCCGCGCCGTGCCGAAAACCCGATCCCAGAATATCGACGTCACGCCGAAATTGGCGTTTTCGTCGACATGGTGGTGCACGGCGTGGCGGCGCTTGAGCGTGTAGAGATAGCTCGGATGGGTGGGATGCCAGTGATGAATCATGTGATGGACACTGATGTACCAGAGATATCCCAGCATCAGCCCGCAGCTTACCGCGCTCGCGGTTGCGAAGTCCGAGACCACCCAAACGGGCACAAACGCGACCAGGGCATGCACTCCGAGGCTGAGCCAGGTCGGCGTACCCACCGAACTGCGCTCCTCGACATGGTGACGATCATGCAGGTCCTTGATGTAGGGAATGTGGTGAAGGACGAACCTGTGCAAGAGGTATTCGGTCAGCGTCCAGAGGCCGAGACAGGCGAGGACCGTGCCTATCCAGCCTGGCGCACTCTCTTCGCCGGCCTCGAACAACCCGACCACTGCCAGCACGGCGATCACCAGTGGATACACCACGAAGTCGCTATAGTAGCCAATAAGACCGAGTTGCATCGTCACGCCCTATCTAGCCTTCGAGCCGCCAAACAAGCGATGGTGTCAGATTGCCGGACTCGCGGACGAGGAGCAATGCAGCCGCACCTGACATAGCGTCGCAATCATCTGGCGCAAGGTCGGCAGCCATGATCCAGGAGAATCGGTAGACCGCCGCCTTCGCAACCAGATTCACAAACGGACATTAAAAAATGGCAAAACGCAGTGCGGGGTTGCTGATCTACCGTCAAGGCGACAGCAGTCTTCAGGTGCTGCTGGTTCATCCAGGCGGACCGTTCTGGGCGAAGAAGGACGACGGCGCGTGGTCGATACCGAAGGGTCTCGTCGGTGAGAACGAGGACGCGTTGGCGGCAGCGCAACGCGAGACCGAGGAAGAGCTCGGCGTCAAGGTCGATGGCCCCTTCGCGCGGCTCGGCGACTACAAGCAACCGGGCGGAAAGATCGTCACGGCCTGGTCCGTCGAGGCGCGTATCGACATCGACGTGGCCGCCATCAGGAGCAACACTTTCACCATGGAATGGCCGCCAAGGTCGGGATCGATGAAGGAATTCCCGGAAGTCGACAGAGCCGGATGGTTCACCTTGCCCAAGGCTGAGGTCAAAATCCTCAAGGGGCAGCGGCCGATGCTGTCGGATCTTGCCAGGCAGCATTACGCTGAATGAGGATCGCCAGCGGTGCGGCCCCTAAAGCGCGCCGCGCTTTAAGGTTTTGTTTTATGCATGTCGTTGTCCCAAAACCGGGACTTGGGCGACATGCATTAGGCTGCGGACTCATAAAAGCGAAGCCACAATCTGATGGCCGCCAAGGCCATGCTCGACAAGAAGGCGCCGCCGGCAAGGAGAATTTGCATGCGTGGTCATTGCTTATGTGGCGCTGTTGCTTTTGAAGTCGATGGCCCGGTACAAGCATGCGTGAGCTGTCATTGTGAAAGTTGTCGGCGGCAATGTTCTGCGCCGATGACCACCTACATTGGCGTCTTGGACAGCCAATGGCGATGGCTGGGCAAGTCACCGAAGGTATTCAACTCTTCTCCCGGTGTGGAAAGAACATTTTGCGATAAATGTGGCTCGCCGCTGTCCTTCCGCTCAAAGAACATGTCCGGTGTCATGCATTTTTTTGCCGCAGCGATGGAGGAGCCGGAAAAATTTGCACCCACGCTGCATGTCGCTTTTGAGGAGAAGCTCCCTTGGTTGAAATTCGCCGACGGCCTGCCGACACGGTTTGGGCCTGACTACACGAAAAACTAGTAAGGCAGGCCGACATAGTTCTCGGCCAGCGCAGTCGACGCTGCACGCGACTGTACGAGGTAGTCGAGCTCGGCTTCCTGGATGCGCTGACCGAAATCGCCGGTGTCGGGAAAGCGATGCAGCATCGTCGTCATCCACCAGGAAAAGCGGACCGCCTTCCAGACCCGCGCCAGCGCCTTGCCTGAATAGGCGTCGATGCCGGCATGCGATTTCTCAACGTAGAAATCGCGCAAACCGGTGAAGAGATAACGCACATCGCTGGCGGCGAGATTGAGGCCCTTGGCGCCGGTCGGCGGCACGATATGGGCGGCGTCCCCGACCAGGAACAACCTGCCGAAACGCAACGGCTCGGCCACGAAGGAGCGCAGCGGCGCGATCGATTTTTCGAAGGATGGACCGGTGACGACGCCTGCTGCCGTCTGCTCCGGCAAGCGGCGGCGCAATTCGTCCCAGAACCGGTCGTCGGACCACGCCTCGACACGGTCACCCTCGGGGCACTGCACATAGTAGCGGCTGCGGTGCGTCGAACGCATCGAGCACAGCGCAAAACCCCGCTCATGATTGGCGTAGACCAGTTCGTGATCGGCCGGCGGCACTTCAGCCAGCACGCCGAGCCAGCCGAACGGATAGTGGCGCTCGAAGGTTTTCAGCGCAGGTTCGGGCACCGATCTGCGGCTGACGCCGTGGTAGCCATCGCAGCCGGCGATGACGTCGCAGTCGATGCGATGCGTGACGCCGTCCTCGTCATAGGTGGCAAAAGGCGCCTCGCCGTCGAAATCGTGCAGCGTAACGTTCGCCGCCTCGTAGATCGTGGTCAGTCCTGCCGCAGCGCGCTTGTCCATCAAATCATGCGTCACTTCGGTCTGGCCATAGACGGTGACGTGCCTTCCCGTCAGCGCCTCGAGGTCGATGCGGTGCAGGCGTCCGTCGAAGGCGAGCGAGATGCCGGAATGCGGCAGCCCCTCGGCGTGCAGCCGTGCAGCGACACCCGCTTCCTCCAGCAGTTCGACGGTGCCTTGTTCGAGCACGCCGGCGCGCACGCGGCCAAGCACGTGGTCGCGGCTCGAGCGTTCCAGAATGACAGTCTCGACGCCGATCGTGCTGAGAAGCTGGCCGAGCAGCAGGCCGGACGGTCCGGACCCGACAATGAGAACCTGTGTGCGCATCAGTGCCCGAGACTTTCGATCTGTCCGGCCAGTTCGGCGGCAAGCCGCAGCGATGCGGCTGTCGCCACCACCATCTGCGGCAGCAGCAGCCATTCCAGCGTCCAGGCGGCGCCCGATCGCTCCTGCTCATGCACCAGCGCCTGATGCATGCCGGAAAGCTGCGTGGCGTTGAAGCGGGCCAGCGCCGCCAGCGCCTCGGCCTTCACCGGGTTCTGCTTGTGCGGCATGGCCGACGAGCCGCCGCCGCCCGAAAGCGCGATGTCGGTTGCGCCTTGCGCCATCAGCGCAATGTCCTGGCCGAACTTGCCGAGGCTACCCGTTACCAGCGACAGCCAGCCGGCAAAATCGGCGAGCGCATCGCGCTGGCTCTGCCATTGCGGCGCATTGCCGAGGCTGAGCCTGAAGGCAAGCGCCGCACGGACGGCTGGCGCCTTGTCGCCGAGTTTTTCGAGCGTGCCGGCCGCACCGCCGAACTGCACGACGAGCAATCGCCGGGACTGCTCTGCCAATCGCGATTGATGGCGCTGTAGCGGCGCCCGCCATGCGGCAATGCGATCCGCCACCGTGATCGGGATCGCCGGCTGCATCCGCGTCATCGCCATTAGCGCCCTGCCCCCGAAGCGCTCTTCGATCGAGGCGAGGCGCATGACGGTCTCGGTCAGCAGCAGGCCGAGATGCTCGACGACGGATTTCAGCCGAAGCATCAGGCCCGTATCGATGACATCCTGGCTGGTCGCGCCGAAATGAACGGAGGCGCCATGCGGTTCGCCGACCGCCGCCCTGATCTGGCGCACCAGCTCCGGCACGATGACGCCGTCCCTGGCCACACCGGCCCGCAGCAAAGCGGTGTCGGGCCGGAACGTGCCAAGCCCCGCCACGATCGCTGCCGCCGCAACTTTGGTGATGATCCCGTTTTCCGCCTCCACTTCGGCCAGCGCACGCTCGAAGGCCAGCATCGCTTCGATTTCCGCCTCGACGGAAAAATGCCGGCTCGCTTCCTCGTCGCCGAGAAGAGCGGAGAGCAATGGATGGTCGAAGGGCGATACGGTCATATCTTGGGTCTCCTGAGCATCAGCTGTCGAAGAAGACCGTTTCCTTCTCCCCCTGGAGATGGATGTCGAAGACATAAATATCGCCGGTGCGCTCGGCGATCAGCGTCGGCACGCGAATGCGGTGCTCGATGCGCGCCAGGATCGGATCCTCGGCATTGGCCTCTGCCTCGTCGGAAAAATAGAGCCTTGTGTGCAGGCCGAGATTGATGCCGCGGGCGACGATCCAGAGCGTGACGTGCGGCGCCATCAGGCGGCCATCCCTAAACGGAACGCGGCCCGGCTTGATCGTGTCGATCGCGCACAGGCCGGTGTCCATGTCGGTAGGGCAGCGGCCCCAGCCGAAAAAATTCGGATCGGCAGCGCCGCGCAGTTCCGCCGGCGAATTGTAAAACCCGTCCGCGTCCGCCTGCCAGATCTCGATCAGCGCGTCCTTCAGCGGCGTGCCGGTGCCGTCTAGCACCCGGATGCGCAGGCCGATGCGCTCGCCCCTGGTCTTGTCGTTGACCATGGCCGCACCAAGATCGCTCGCATAGACGCCGCCGATGCCGCAGAAATTGGGTGTCAGCCCGATATGGACGTAGGGTCCGGCGGTCTGCGAAGGGCTTTCCCTGAGCCGGTCGAGCGACTGGGCCATCAATTGCCCTCCAGCCTGTTTTCGAACAGCGACGAGCGGCGCCCGCGCAGCACGATGTCGAACTTGTAGGCACGCGCGTCGAAGGGGATCGTCGCCTGCATGTCGAGCGTGGCGATCAGCGTTTCGATGGCCGCCCTGTCGGGGATGCCGCGCGCGATCGGACAGTGCCAGATCAGCGGGTCGCCCTCGAAATACATCTGCGTGATCAGCCGCTGGGCAAAGCCGTGGCCGAAGACCGAGAAATGGATGTGCGAGGGCCGCCAGTCGTTCGGCCCGTTCGGCCAGGGATAGGGACCGGGCTTGACGGTGCGAAAGGCATAGCCGCCATCCTCACCGGTGATGGCGCGGCCGCAGCCGCCAAAGTTCGGGTCGAGCGGCGCCAGGTAGCCGTCCTTCTTGTGGCGGTAGCGGCCGCCGGCATTGGCCTGCCAGAATTCGAGCAGCGCGCCAGGCACGCCAACACCGCGTTCGTCGAGCACCCGTCCATAGACGATGATGCGCTCGCCGATGGCGCTCTCGCCGGGTCTGGCGAAATTGTGGATCAGGTCGGCGTCGAGTTCGCCGAGCATGGCGTGACCGAAGACCGGGCCAGTTATTTCCGAGAGCGTGTTGTCAAAGGCGAGCGGCGCCTTCTGCGGCGAGCGCAGCACGGAGGTCTTGTAGTTCGGCGTCAGCGCCGGCGGATGCCAGGTCCGGTCGCGCTGGAAGAAGGCGCCGGTCTCGGGGCTCCGGTTCGAGCCGGACTCAGCGGGCATTCCTGGCTCCGTCCATTTCCGAAAACACGTCCTTGGCGATCTTGAAGGCACGGTTGGCGGCCGGCACCCCGGCATAGATGGCGACATGCAGGAACGCTTCGCAGATATCGTCGCGCGAGGCACCGGTGTTGACGGTGGCGCGCACATGCATGGCGACCTCCTCATCATGGCCGAGTGCGGCCAGCAGCGCCAGCGTGACGATCGAGCGTTCGCGCTTGGTGAAGGCTGGCCGTGCCCACACCGTTCCCCAGGCGGCCTCGGTGATCAGTTCCTGGAAAGGCTGGTCGAAATCGGTGGCGGCAATCTCGGCCCGGTCGACATGCTGGTCGCCGAGCACGGACCGCCGCACTGCGAGGCCCGTGCGATATCTGGCGGCGTTGCCGGGGACTTCATCCATGGGTTTCTGCTCCAGGGGCAAGCGATGCGATAAAATTGCGGATCAGGGCGACCAGCGCTTCGGGCTGTTCGACACAAGGAATGTGTCCGGCGTCGCGGATGATCTCGAAGCGCGCGCCGGGAATGAGAGCCGCCAGCGAGCGGACAAGGTCAGGAGGCGTCGAGCCGTCCTGATCGCCGGCAATGCAAAGCGTCGGCACCGCGATGCGGCGTGCTGCGTCGGTGAAATCCGCGTCGCGCACTGCCGTGCAGGTCCCGATGTAACCGGCAAGCGCTTGCCGGGTCATCATGTTCCAATAGCCGTCCAACTCGGCCAGCCGCGCCGAGTGGAAGGCGGGGGTGAACCACACCTTGAGCACGCCATCGGCAATGGCCTGGATGCCCTTGCTTTCGACCGTCGCGATGCGTGTGTTCCAGCTGTCCGTCGTGCCGATCTTGTGGGCTGTGTCGCACAGGATCAGGCCTTCGACCATTTCAGGGCGCCTGATATAAAATCCTTGCGCGATCATGCCGCCGACCGACAGGCCGCACAGCACGACCTTGCCCAGGCCGAAATGATCGATGAGCGCGCAGAGATCATCGACATGATCGTCGATCGACCTGATGTCGCCGATATCGGAGAGCCCGTGGCCGCGCTTGTCGTAGACCAGCAGAGGCATTTCTCCGCCCAGAATCGACAGGACCTGGTCCCAGATCCGGAAGTCGGTGCCGAGCGAATTGATGAACACGATCGGGCGAGCACTGCCGTTCGCCTCGATGCGACGGTGGTGCAGCGTGATGCCGCCGATGGTGACGAATGGCACGATTTCGGTCCTCCACCTCCACATTGCACAAGGCATTTGGTTCGGTAAAATGATATTTTGCGCCGTTTCATTAACTCAGGGGTTATCAAATCCGTGTCCGAGAGCCGAATTCGCTTCCGTCACCTGCAGGCATTCCTGGAAGTTGCGCGGCAGGGAAGCGTGGCGAGAGCGGCCGATCTTCTGCATGTCAGCCCACCGGCGGTGACCAAGACTTTGCGCGAACTGGAAGAGGCGCTCGGCGTGGCGGTGGTCGAACGCGATGGCCGCGGCATCAGGCTGACGCGCATCGGCGAGATCTTCCTTCGCCATGCCGGCACGGCGATCACAGCGCTCAAGCAAGGCGTTGATTCCGTCAGGCAGGACGGGGCGATCAACCGTCACCCCATCCGTATCGGCGCGCTGCCGACGGTCTCCGCGCGGGTGATGCCGCTTGCTATGACCCTGTTCCTCAAGGAGGGCACCGGTGCAGCGATCAAGATCGTCACCGGCGAGAACGCGGTGCTGCTCGAACAACTGCGCACCGGCGCACTCGATCTCGTTGTCGGGCGGCTGGCGGCGCCAGAGAACATGACCGGTTTCTTCTTCGAGCACCTCTATTCCGAACAGGTGCTGTTCGTGGTGCGGTCGGGACATCCGCTGCTTGATCCGGATCAGGATGTGTTCGCGCGGCTCGACGAATTCCCGATGCTCATGCCGACGCGGGAATCGGTCATCCGTCCCTTCGTCGACCGGCTGTTCATCACCAACGGCATGACGGCACCGGCAACCGAGATCGAAACCGTCTCGGACTCCTTCGGCCGTGCCTTCCTGCGGCAGAGCAACGCCATCTGGATCATTTCGGCCGGTGTCGTTGCCAACGAACTCGGCAGTGGCGCCTTCGTCGCGTTGCCGGTCAACACTGAGGAGACCAAAGGGCCGGTCGGCCTGACGATGCGGACGGACACGGCACCCTGGCCGGCCTTCTCCATCCTGCTGCAGACCATCCGCGAGGCGGCAAGGCAAGGCAGCTGACGACGCGAAACTTCCAACCGGACGTCGTTTCGGCTGCGCGGTTTCCTAACCCAGAGGTTAATGAAATACCGCAAAATATCATTTTACCGAACCAAACCCGTAGTGCACTGTGACGATGGAGGATCAAAAATCGTGCCATTCGTCGCCATCGGCCACACAGCGCTGCAGCCTTGCCAGATCGGGGCGAACTGCCATGCGGCCATCGATGCATGGCAGGGAAAGGTGGCGGTGGATCACCGTCTCAAGCGTTGAACGAACCGGTGGTTGCCGCAATGCGCCACCACAGAGGGAGGAACAGATGACCCACGCCAGCAGAGCCACCATTCCAGGCATGTCGCGACGCCAATTCATCGCTACATCGATCGCCGGCGGCGCGGCGCTCACGCTTGGCAGCCGCAGTGCCTTTGCGCAGGCCGGCGACACGCTCAAGGTCGGCTTCGTCAGCCCGCGCACCGGTCCGCTCGCCGGTTTCGGCCAGACCGACGGCTATGTGCTCGATCTGGCCCGCAAGGCGCTGGCCGGCGGCCTCGACATCGGCGGCAAGAAATACAGCGTCGAAATCCTCGACCAGGACACGCAGTCCGATCCGTCACGCGCCGGTCAGTTGGCCAAGGACCTTATCAACAACCAGGCCATCGACCTGATGCTGGCGGTGTCGACGCCCGAGGTGATCAATCCGGTGGCCGACGCCTGCGAAGCCGCCGGCGTGCCGTGCCTGTCGACAGTCATGCCTTGGGAGGCATGGTATTTCGGCCGTGGCGCCAAGCCCGGCGCGCCCTCGCCGTTCAAATGGACCTATCATTTCGGCTTCGGCGTCGGCGAGTTCTTCAAAACCTACATCTCGCAATGGAATCTGATCGAGACCAACAAGAAGGTCGGCGTCATGTATCCAAACGACGCCGACGGCAACGCCATCCGCGCCAACCTGGCGCCGCTGCTGGCCAAGCAAGGCTTCACCATCGTCGATCCCGGCGCCTATGAGACCGGCACCACCGACTATTCCTCGCAGATCGCGCTGTTCAAGCAGGAAGGCGTCGAGATCTTCAATTCCTTCCCGATCCCGCCGGATTTCGCTGCGTTCTGGCGCCAGGCGGCACAGCAAGGCCTGATCAAGCAGATCAAGATCTGCCAGGTCGCCAAGACCGGGCTGTTCCCGTCTGACATCGAGGCGCTCGGCGATCTCGGCATGAAGATCTCGAGCGCCGCCTATTGGCACAAGGCCTTCCCGTACAAGTCGCCGCTGACCGGCGTTTCGGGAACCGAGCTGGCCGACGGCTATGAGGCGGCGAGCGGCAAGCAGTGGACACAGCAGCTCGGCGCCTCGATGTCGTTGCTCGACGCCGGCTTCGAGGCTCTGAAGGCAAGCAGCGACGCCAAGGACAAGGCGGCAGTGGCCAAGGCGCTGAGCCAGCTCAAGACCGAGACGATGATCGGCAAGGTCGACTTCACCAGCGGCCCGGTCGCCAACGTCTCGCCCGGCCCGATCATCGGCACCCAGTGGGTGGCCGCAAAGGAAGGCAGCAAGTTCCCGCTCGACTATGTCGTGACCGAAAACGCCACGGACCCGAAAGTGCCCGTCGAAGCCAAGCTTCTGCCTTACAACGGCTGATGGACCGCTGACGAGGATCGCCTGGTGACCCATCCGAAACAACAGGCGATCCTCGCGGCCGCCGGTATCCACAAGCGCTTCGGCGCACTCGTTGTGCTGGATGCCGTCGATTTCACCATGGCGGCTGACGAGGCGGTCGGCATCGTCGGCCCCAACGGCGCCGGCAAGACGACGCTGCTCAGCGTGCTGGCCGGGGCTTTTCCACCAAGCTCAGGCACGGTCAGCTTCAAGGGCGGCGATGTCACGCCGCTATCGGCGACGCAGCGCTGCCGGCTCGGGCTGGTGCGCACGCACCAGGTGCCAAAACCGTTCAGCGGCATGACCACCTTCGAGAATGTCTTCGTCGCCGCCTCGCATGGCGCTGGCCTCGGCCGCGACGAGGCCTATGAGGAAGCACTCGGGTCGCTGAAACTGTGCGGCATGTTGGGCGTCGCCAACCGGCGCGCCGAGACGCTCGGGCTGCTTGACCGCAAACGGCTGGAACTGGCGCGGGCGCTCGCTGCAAGACCGACGCTGCTGCTGCTGGACGAGATCGGCGGCGGATTGACCGATGGCGAAGCCGGCGAACTGGTCGACACGATCAAGGAATTGCGCCGGCGCAAGATCGGCATCGTCTGGATCGAGCACATCGTGCATATCCTGCTGCAGGTGGCCGAGCGGCTGATCTGCATGGACGCCGGCAAGATCATCGCCGACGGCGAGCCGCAGACGGTGATGGCCGACCCCGAGGTCGTTCGCGCCTATCTTGGCGGAGGCCCGAAATGAGCCTGCTGTCGGTCGAGAACCTGGTTGTCCGACACGGCCTGCTGCAGGCGGTTCGTGGCGTCAGCTTCAGCATCGAACGCGGCGAAACGCTGGCGCTGGTCGGCGCCAATGGCGCCGGCAAGACGACGCTGCTCCGGGCGATCGCCGGCGCGCATCAGCCGGCGGCCGGCCGCGTGCTGCTGGACGGTGCCGACCTCACCAGCGTGCCGTCGCACCGACGTGTCGGCATGGGTATCGCGCTGGTGCCGGAAGGGCGAAAACTGTTCGTGCAGATGACGGTCGAGGAGAACCTTCTGCTCGGCAAGACCGCCGGCCGGCCGGGCGACTGGAGCGTCGACAAGGTGCTGGAGATGTTCCCCAATTTGAAGCCGCGCCGCCATGCCAGGACGGGCCACCTTTCGGGAGGCGAGCAGCAGGCGACGGCGATCGGCCGCGCTCTGATGAGCAATCCGGACGTGCTGCTGCTCGACGAGGTTTCGCTCGGCCTGTCGCCGCTGATCGTCGATCGTGTCTATGCGGCGCTGCAAGGGTTGATCGCTTCGGGCACCACGATCATCCTAGTTGAACAGGACCTCAATCGGGCGCTTGCGGTATCCGACAGGGTCATCTGCATGCTCGAAGGGCGTGTCGCGCTCGAAGGGCCGAGCATGGAGGTTTCGCGCGACGAGGTGACGAAAGCCTATTTCGGCCTGCACCGGAAAAGCACCGGGAGCGTTCCGGTATGAGCAACCAGATCATCCAGGGCATCCTTCTCGGCGGCTATTATGCGCTGATCGCTTGCGGCCTGTCGTTCATGTTTTCGGTGATGCGCATCATCAACCTCGCCCATGGCAGCCTTGCGGTGTTCGCTGCCTATGCGCTGTGGTGGCTGGCCTCGCGGTTCCATATCTCGCCCTTTGTCGGCCTGCTCATCGTCCTGCCGCTGATGGCCGCGATCGGCTGGGCGCTGCAGCGCTTCCTGCTCGACCGCAGCGCGCGCGGTGGTGCCCTGCTGCCGATCCTGACGACATTTGGCCTCGCCATCGTCATCGACAATCTGCTGTTCGAACAGTTCGGCGCCGACACCCGTTCGCTGGCGCCCTATATCGGCAGCCTGTCCTATGATTCCTGGGAATGGCCGGGCAGCATCTATGTCGGCAAGCTCGCCGTGATCATGTTCGCTACCGCCGTGATCCTGCTTGGCGGGCTGCAATTGTTCCTCACCCGCACCAAGCTTGGCCGCTCGATCCGCGCCACGTCGGAAGACCCCGACACCGCCGGCCTGGTCGGGGTCGATGCGCGCCGCGCCAACGCCATCGCCGCCGCCATCGCCATGGTCACGGTCGGTCTTGCCGGCGCGTTCCTGGGCATGCGCGCCACCTTCGATCCCTATGCCGGCACGCCGCAATTGCTGTTCGCCTTCGAGGCGGCGGTGATCGGCGGCGCCGGTTCGCTGTGGGGAACGCTGATCGGCGGCATCGTGCTGGCGCTTGCGCAGACACTCGGCGCGCAAGTGCATCCGCAGGGGTTTCTGATCGGCGGCCACGCTGTCTTCCTCGTCGTGCTGTTCGTGCGGCTGTCCGCGTCCGGCATCGGCTTGCGCGGGCTGTTGCGCCTGCCATCCGGGAAGACGCCATGAGCGCTTCCGTCCCCATGCCTGTCATCGAGCGCGGCACCGCGACGTCGCGGATCGCCGCCATTGCCGTCGCCGTCATCATCGCGCTGCTTGCGATCGCACCGCAGGTCCTGTCGGCCGGCGCGGTCGACCGGATGACGGCGCTGTTCATCTATGTGATCCTGGCGGCGATGTGGAACGCACTGGCCGGCTTCGGCGGCCTGGTCTCGGTCGGCCAGCAGGTGTTCTTCGGGCTCGGCGCCTATTTCGCCATCCGGCTTGCCGATGCAGGCCTCAACCCGTTCCTGGCGCTGTTCGCCTCGGGAATTGTCGTCGGCATGGTGTCCATCCCGCTGTCGCTGTTCATGCTGCGGCTCAGAAACGGCGAGTTCGCCATCGGCATGTGGGTGATCGCGGCACTGACGCATCTGCTGGTCAATCTCGACCGGCTGGTGCAGGGCGAAACCGGCACCTCGCTGATCTCGCTCAATGTCTACGATGCCGGTACGAGGCGGGCAACGATCTACTGGCTGGCGCTGGCGTCGATGACCGCGCTGCTGGCCATCCTGTTTGGCCTGCTGCGCGGCAGCACCGGTGCCGCGATCCGCGCGATCCGCGACAATGAGGACGCCGCCGCCTCGGTCGGCGTGCGCGTCACCGGTACCAAGCGGCTGCTGTTCGTGCTTGCCGCCTTCGGCATCGGCATTGCCGGCGCGTTGTGGCTGGCGACCTCGATCACCTTCCAGCCGAAAACCTACTTCAACGTCCAATGGACCGCCTACATGATCTTCATGGTGCTGGTCGGCGGCATCGGCACTTTCGAGGGTGCCATACTCGGCGCGCTGGTGTTCTTCCTCATCGAGACGTGGTTCGGCGGCACCGGCGTCTGGTATCTGGTCGGCCTTGGCGCCACGGCCGTGCTGTTCTCGCTCTTCCTGCCGCGCGGCCTGTGGGGGACGATCGAAGAGCGTTTTGGCCTGCGCCTGCTGCCGGTCGGCTACCGCGTCAGGCTTCCCACGGATCCCACCGATGGCGACGCGACGTCTTCGCCACAGCAAGCCACAACATTTCGGGAGAAGGCATGACCATGCTTTTCGGCAAGACCATCCTCATCACCGGTGTCGCCTCCGGCATCGGCGCGCGCACGGCGGAACTCGCCGGCCAGCTCGGCGCCGATGTGATCGGCGTCGATGTGCGCGAGCCGGCTGCGGCGGTTGGCAGTTTCGTCAAGGCCGACATCTCCACCAAGGCCGGCGTCGATGATCTCATCGCGCGCCTGCCGCAGCGCATCGACGCGCTCTGCAATGTCGCCGGCCTCTCCGGCAGCACCGGCGCGGCATCGACGCTGGCCGTCAACTTCTTCGGGCTGCGGGCGCTTTCGGAAGGTCTCGCCACCAGACTTCGCGAAGGCGGCGCCATCGTCAACGTCGCCTCGATCGCCGGCTATGGCTGGCGCGCCAATCTCACACGCGCCGCCTCGATGGTCGGCATCGAAGGTTTTCCGGATGTCGCCGAGGTGGTCTGCGACCACGCCGTCAGGAACGAGGAAGGCTATCCCGTCTCCAAGGAACTGCTGCTCTTGTGGACCTTCCGCGCGGCGCACCAGGACCTGTTCAAGCGCCGCGGCATCCGCGTCAACGCGGTGAGCCCCGGCCCGGTCGAAACGCCGATCCTGAAACAGTTCCGCACCGTGCTCGGCGATGCGCGCGTCGACAGCGACATTGCCAGGGTCGGACGCGCCGGCACATCAGGCGACATCGCGCCGGTTGTGCTGTTCCTGTGCTCCGACGGCGCGCGCTGGATCAACGGCGCCAACGTGCCGGTCGATGGTGGCCTCGAAGCATCGATCAACGCCGAAATGTTCGGATTCTAAACCAACGAGGACGCTCCGAACGGAGCGAGGGAGACAGTCATGGATATCGGACTTCTGATCGACGGCGATAAAAGGGATGCGTCCGGCTCGGCCTCCTACGAGCGCATGGACCCGTTCACCAGCAAGCTGGCGACCCGCGCGGCAGCGGCCAGCGTTGCCGATGCCAATGCCGCGGTCGAAGCCGCAGCAGCCGCCTTTCCGGCGTGGTCGAAGACCGGGCCGGGTGAGCGCCGCGCCTTGCTGAGCAAGGCGGCTGATGTCATGGCCTCAAAAGTCGGCGAGTTCACCAGGCTGATGATGGAAGAAACCGGCGCAACGGGACCCTGGGCCGGCTTCAACGTCATGCTGGCGGCCAACATGCTGCGCGAAGCGGCGGCGATGACGACACAGATTTCGGGCGAGATCATCCCCTCCGACAAGCCGGGTACGCTGGCCATGGCGATCCGCCAGCCGGCCGGTGTGTGCCTCGGCATCGCGCCATGGAATGCGCCGGTCATTCTCGGCACCCGCGCCATCGCGATGCCGATCGCTTGCGGCAACACGGTGGTGCTGAAGGCATCCGAAATGTGCCCGGGCACGCACCGGCTGATCGGCCAGGTGCTGGTCGAGGCCGGCCTGCCGAAGGGCGTCATCAATGTCGTCACCAACGATCCCAAGGATGCCGCCGGCATCGTCGAGGCACTGGTCGCGCATCCCTCGGTCAAACGCGTCAACTTCACCGGCTCGACCAAGGTCGGCAGGATCATCGCCGAACTCGCCGGCCGGCACCTGAAGCCCGCGCTGCTCGAACTCGGCGGCAAGGCGCCGTTGCTGGTGCTAAACGACGCCGACATCGATGCGGCGGTCAACGCCGCCATCTTCGGCGCCTTCATGCATCAGGGCCAGATCTGCATGTCGACCGAACGGCTGATCGTCGACGACAAGGTCGCCGACGAGTTCGTGACAAAACTCGCGGCTCGCGCCTCCAAGCTGCCGGCGGGCGATCCGCGCGGCCATGTCGTGCTGGGATCGCTGATCAGCAGCCAGGCGGCCGACAAGATGGAGGAACTCATCGCCGATGCTGTCGCCAAGGGTGCCAAACTGGTCGCGGGTGGCAAGCGCAGCGGTACCGTGGTGGAAGCGACGTTGCTCGACCATGTCACGCCGGCGATGCGCGTCTATGCCGAAGAATCCTTCGGGCCGGTCAAGCCGGTGATCCGGGTAAAGGGTGAGGACGAGGCCGTGCGTGTCGCCAACGACACCGAATACGGCCTGTCGTCAGCCATCTTCAGCCGCGACATCAAGCGCGCCATGGCGGTGGCAGCGCGCATCGAAGCCGGCATCTGCCACATCAACGGCCCGACCGTCGGCGACGAGGCACAGATGCCGTTCGGCGGCGTCAAGGGCTCGGGCTACGGCCGCTTCGGCGGCAAGGCATCGATCGCCGAGTTCACCGATTTGCGCTGGGTGACGATCGAGGATCCGGGCCAGCATTATCCGTTCTGACCCGGAGGGCTGAGGTCGAAGACCCGCCCCGGATTGAGGATGTTCCTGGGGTCAAGGGCTGCCTTCAGTCGCCGCATCGTGGCGATCTCGGCGTCGCTGCGGACCAGATGCAGCCACTTCTTCTTGTCGAGGCCGATGCCATGTTCGGCCGAAACGCCGCCGCCGGCAGCCGCCACGCCGCGATAGACGATGTCGTATGCCGCCGCCGGATCCGCCGTGCGAACCTGGTAGTGCAGGTTGCCGTCGCCGAGATGACCGAAGACATAGATGTCGGCGCCGGAATCCATGGCATGGATGGCAGCATCCGCGTTCCGCAGGAAAGCTCCCATCCGCGCCAGCGGGATGCTGATGTCTACCCCGACCAAGCCCTTGATCGAAAACAGGACGCGATTGGCGTCCTCGCGCACGGCCCACAGCGTCCGGACTTCGCGCGGCGACTGCGAGACGACGACGTCGTCGACCACGCCATCCTCGACCGCCTGCATCAAGACCTCGGCGAAGCGCTCGCCGTCACGTTCGGGTTCGCTGCCCTGGATCTCGGCCAGCACGTAGACGGATGAGCCCGCCGGCAGCGGTGCCGGCATGTCCATGCTGGCGACCATGGCGTCATAGAGCGGGGCGAAGTTGACCTCATAGGCGGACAGGAGTGGGCCGAGCTTTTGCCGTAGCAGCCCAAGCAGGGCAATCGCCGCATCGAGCGAAGAGAGGGCGCAGAAGGCGTTCACCTCGGACACCGGCTTCGGATGCAGCCGGAGCGCGGCACGTGTGACGACGCCAAGCGTCCCTTCCGAGCCGATGAAGAGCTGGCTGAGGTCGTAGCCGGAATTGTCCTTGGGCAGACCTTTTAGCGATGTCAGCACGCTGCCATCGGCAAGCACGGCTTCCAGACCGAGCACCTGCGCCCGGTACATGCCGTAGCGCAGCACGCGGATACCGCCGGCATTGGTGGCAACATTGCCGCCAACCGTGGCCGATCCCCGCGCGCCGATATCGACGCCGAACATCAGCCCGGCGCCGTCGGCTGCTTCCTGCACCGCCTGCAGCGTTGCGCCCGCTTCGGCGACGATGCTGGCAGCCTGGCGATCCGGAACGGCAAGGCCGGTCATGCGCTCCAGCGACAGCACGACCTCGCCCGGCTGCACACGCGCGGCGCCGGTCAGCCCGGTGCGCCCGCCCTGCACGACAATCGGCTGGCCGAGGCGGTTGCATGCAGCGAGTGCTGCCGCGACACCCTCGGTGTCACGCGGGCGCAGCACCACTTGCGGGAGAGCACCAAGCTTGCCGTCGGGATCGTCGCGATAACGCTGGTCAACGTCGGAGCCAGCGAGCACACTGCCCGCGCCCAGCCGACCGTCGAGAGCATTTAGAAGCTTTTGGGTATCAGGCGACATCGGCCAATCCTAATCACGATCGCCTGCCGGTCAAATCCTCCGTGCAAGCGACATCGTCCGCATGATCCTCCTTGGACAATGCGGGACAGGCGGCCGCCGGCGTCGATCACGATGGAACGACGCCGGACAACAGGGCCGTCTTACTGAAGTTTGGCCTGCAGCGCGTTGACGTCGTCGGTGGTCATTTCACCGTCGGTCGTCACCTTGCCGTCGACGATTTTCCACAACCGGAACGGGCCGGTGATGTCGCCATACTTGTCGAAGGCGACCGGGCCGATGACGCCTTCGTAGCGGATCGGCTTGCCGTCCTTGATCAGCCCGAGTGCCTTGGCAAACTCTTCCTTGCCGGCAAAGATCGGCGTGCCGGTCGGGTCGACCGCCTTGTACATCGCATCCTTGATCTTGGCCGGGTCCTCGGAGCCGGCAATGGCGATGGCCAGCCCGACGATGGCGCCGGCATCATAGGAACGGTCGGCCGCCGGATTGGATGGCTCGATGCCGGAGAATTCCTTGTAGTTCTTGGTAAAATACTCCGTCGAGGCGGTCGGGCTGGTGCCGGACGACGTGCCATAGGCTTCCTTCAGATAATCGGCGCCGACGGACTCGATGAAGTCCGGGCTGTTCATGCCGTCATTGAGCAGGAATTTCTGCACGCCGCCCTGCGAGATCCAGGTGCGGGCAACCGTTGCGCCGTCGACCGGGGTGCTGACGAGGTAGAGCCCGTCCGGCTCGCCGGCCATCGCCGCCGTCACCTCCGAAGCATAGCTCGACTGCTTTTCGTTGTAGGGCGTGTCGGAGATGATTGTCCCGCCGAGCGCTTTGTAGGCACGCGAGAATTCGGCGACCATGTTGACGCCGAAGTCGTTGTTGACATGGATGATCGACAGTTTCTTGAAGCCCTTGTCGATGGCATATTTGGCGGCGGCGACGCCCTGCAGCGCATCCGAGGTGATGGTGCGGAAGAAGATGCCGTTGGTCTTGCCGTCGCGACCGAGAGCGGTCAGCGTCGGCGAGGATGATGCCGGCGACACCTGGACGATCTTGGCCGGTGCCGTGACCGAGGTCAGGATCGGGATCGACACAGACGAGATGATGCCGCCGATGATCACCGGCACCTTCTTGACCTGAACCAGCTGGGTGGCGGCATCGACCGCGATGTTGCCCTGGCTCTGGCTGTCGCGCGTGTCGGTCGCCAGGTCGCAGCCGCGCACGCCGCCGGCGGCGTTGATGTCACGGAAGGCCATCTCGACCGATTTGGCGCCGGCCTGGCCGTATTCGCCCGCCGGGCCGGTCAGTTCCATGACGAGGCCGACGGTGATCTTGCAATCGGCGGCTTGCGCGGCACCTGCCATCGTCACGAGAGCGAGCGCGGTGGTGAGTTGGAGTATCGTCTTTCTCATTGTTGTTCCCCTTTGAGCTACACGAACTGGATTACATGTGTCTTTGTTCAAGCATCGGATTTGCCCAAAAACCGCTTCGAACTTTTTGGTCCGATGCTCTGGCCTGTTCAGCGTTCCGGCACCTGCAGCCAGGTTTCATGCAGATGTCGCCATAGGACGCCGTTGGGCGCCGATGAACTGGTGGTGAAAACGGCACTGGATTGGCGGCGGCTGTGCTGGCCGCCCCGCAGCTGCGCCTCGACGTAGAGGATGATGATCGTGTCGGCATCCTGCCAGCCAGGCCGGATGTCCTCGATCGAAATGGTGAAGCCGCCGTCGCAAGTCGCGCGGCTGGTGCGGACATGATCGACGACCGCGTCGCGATCGAGGATCTGGCCGTCCGGCGCGACCATGGCGAAGCCTTCGCCCATGACACGCTCGAAGCGAGTGAAGTCCACTGTGTTGGCCCGCGCGGCGACGAACCAGTCGACGAAGAAGCGATGCAGGTCGACGACTTCGGCGCTTGCGCGTGAAAACAGGGAGGGTTCGCCGGTCATTGCTTCCCCGCATTGAGGTTGTAATGCATGATTGAACCGTGGCGGCCATGGCGGTCGCGCTCCAGCGTGTAGACATCACCCTCGAGGCCGGAGCCTTGTGCAATGACGGCCGCAATCCGCGCCCGGTCCTCGGCATCGAGCGCAACGTCCATGATGCCGGCGTTGGCCAGCGCATGCGCCTGGTTGCGGGCGCCGACGATGACGGCCGCCACTTGCGGCTGTTCGAGCACCCAGGCACTGGCGATGGTGGCGATATCGACGCCGTGGCGGTCGCCGACGGCCTTCAGGACTTGGAGCAGTTGCTGGAACAGGTCCCAGCCGCCAAAGTCATCGATGATCAGCTTGTATTTGACCAGCGAGCGGTTTTCGAGCGGCGTGGCAGGCTCGGCCACACCTAGCCATCTGTCGCTGAGGAAGCCACCGGCGACGGATCCATAGCAGAGGAAGGAGACCCCGTTTTTCGCGCCGAGTGCGGCAAGGCTGTTACCCGGCCGCTGGTCGAGCACGGAGTATTGCAGCTGCTGGCTGACCAGCGGGATGCCGGCAGCGAGGATTTCGGCGAGCCGCGGCGTGTCGAAATTGGTGGTGCCGAGATTGCGCACCTTACCCTCAAGCCGAAGCTCGTTGAGCCAGCCCATCGCCTCGACATAGCGAGGCTGCGCATAATCCCACCAGTGGAACTGCACGAGATCGAGCCGCTCGGTCTTCAGTCGGCGCAGCGACTGGTCGACGATGGCCCTGATGTAGTCGCGGCTGATGCCGGCTAGCCGTTCGAGGTCGGGCACCAGCTTGGTGTGCACTTTCATCCTGGCGGCGGTGTCGAGGCCGCGCTCGCCGGCCAGCCGCAGGCGCGCGGCCCCGATCAGTTCCTCGACGCCGGTGTAGATGTCGGCGCAATCATAGGTCCAGATGCCGGCATCGAAGGTGGCGATCAGGTCGGCCACCGCCTGCTGGCGGTCGATGGCACCATGCCCGCCGGCCAGTTGCCAGCCGCCGCGAATGACACGCGAGATCGTGTAGCCGGGGCCGAGTTCGAAGGTCTTGGCACTCATTTGTCTTCATTCTCCTTCGACAGCGGCACGGCCGTGGTCTCGGCATGGCTGAACCGCCGTTTGCCGGTCCTGACGATCCTCAGCCGGCTGGCGCAATTGGGATCGGGACAAGCGATCTCGGCGTCCGAGGTCATCCAGTCATTGGGGTGGGTGGGGCGCTGCTTGGCGGCCAGCAGCGGCAACACGGCCGATATCGAATAGATCGAAAAACCCTGGCCGGCCGGCATCGACAGCATCTCGCCCTTCAGCTCGAAATAGTCGCCGGCCTTGGCGCCGCAATAGATCGGCTTGCCCTCCGGGATGACCGCCTCGACGCGAAGATCGAAGAGTTCGAAACCGTCGCCAGCCATTTCAAGCCTCCACCAGGCTGAAGGTGACATCGCAGGCGCCATTGCGGCGGATGACGCCGCAGGCGGCGGCGAACCGGTCGCGCTCTTCGGCGCGCACTTGCGCCACCACGCTGCCGGCGAGCCAGCCGATCGGAAACAAGAGCCGCGCGCCCTGCCCGTAGTAGAGACCGATGTCGAAGATCGCATTGGGATTGCCGCCCCACACGCGCGGCGGCACATAGGACAGCACGATGTCGCCCGGCTGCGGCGTCAGCGTCGCGTTCTCGGCCGGCAAGGGCCTGGCATAGGCCTGCCCCTCAAGATCGGCGGCGGGAACCGGACAAGAGATTTCCGGCCCTGTCCACATCGCATGGATGCCCGGGACGACGCGTGGGGAGCCGAGATATGCCGAGAGGAAGGCCGCGCTTTCCGGCGCCTTCTCCGGCAGCAACAGCGCCGTCACGGATAGCTTTGAGCGCGGCTCGGTGATCCTGATGGCGGTCATGTCTGGTCTTTCGCGGCGGCGGATTGCAGCTTGCTGCGCAGGAAGGTGAAGGGCCGGCTGATGTCGGCAACCAGCGATTCCCGTGCCGCCTGCGCATCCTGCGTGGCCAGCGCGGTGACGATGCGCCGGTGATACTGGGCTGTGTCGACCTCGCCGGCTTCCGAGAAGGCGTAGATGGCGACACGAATGCAGGGGCCTGATTGCAGCCACAGGCTCTCGATCATCGGGATCAGCACGGCCGAGCCGCAGGAGCGGTAGATCTCGAAGTGAAAGCTCTGGTTGAGCGTCACTTCTCGATCGACATCCTTCTTGTGTTTCAGCGCCCGCATCTCGTCCCATTCGCCGAGAATGGTTTCGATGGTGGCGATCTGGCGCGGCCCCATGCGGGCGGCGGCCAGCGCGATGGCCTCGCCCTCGATCAGGATGCGAGCACGCAAGAGATCGTCGAGGCGTTCCAGAGTGATCGGCGGCACCCGCACCGAACGGTTGGGCAGCGCCTCCAGCGCCTTTTCCGTGATCAGCCGGCCGAGCGCCTCGCGCACCGGCATGGTCGACGTGACCAGCGCATCGGCGAGCCCACGGATGGTCAGCACCTGGCTCGGCTCGAACAGGCCGCCAATCAAGGCACGGCGTAGCTCCGAATAGACGCGATCCTGCACGGTTTCGCGGCCGACCGGCGCAAGCTGCGCCGCGATCGCCTCGTTGTTCTTTTCGATGGCAGCCTTTTGCATGGATTTCCGTTCTTGGCGGTTTTCGGCTTGCAGAGGAAATTAAAGCCGAATAGCGTGATCAAAGCAAGTGTGATCACAAATCAAAAATCAGGAGACGGCGACGATCGTCTTCGGCCAGAGGGTTTGATGAGCGAGGCAGCGGGACAGCAGGGGCAGGAGACCCATGCGGCGGTTCTGACGGCAAGGAACGTCGTCAGGCGGTTCGGCGGCCTCGTCGCCGTCAACGATGTCTCGTTTGATGTCAGGGCGGGAGAAATCCTTGGCCTGATCGGGCCGAACGGCGCCGGCAAGACGACGATGTTCGATCTGCTCGCCGGCAGCATCCTGCCGACCAGCGGCGAGATCCTTCTCAACGGCACGCGCGTTTCGGGCGAAGCCGCACATCTGCGCATCGGCCGCGGCCTTGGCCGCACCTTTCAGATCCCGCGCCCGCTGCCCAATCTGACACTGATCGAAAACATCATGCTGGCCGCGCAAGGTCAGGCCGGCGAAAGACTGCTCGCCAACTTCGTCACGCCATGGCGGGTGGCGGCGCAGGAGAGAGCCGCCAGGACCAAGGCGCTCGAATTGCTGGAGCTCGTCACCCTCACCCACCTTGCGCATGAGCCGGCGCGCGTGCTTTCCGGCGGCCAGCGCAAGTTGCTCGAACTCGCCCGCGTCATGATGGCCGACCCGGCGATCATTTTGCTCGACGAACCGGCGGCGGGCGTCAACGCAACGCTGCTCGAAGTCATCATCGACCGCATCCGCGACATCAACGCGCGCGGCATCACCTTCCTGCTGATCGAGCACAACATCGACATGGTGACGCGGCTCTGCCATCGCGTCCTCGTCATGGCGAGCGGCCAGTTGCTCAGCGAAGGCACGGCGGAACAGGTCGCCCGTGATCCGCGCGTCATCGAGGCCTATCTCGGAGGCACAGCATGAATGATATCGTCCTCGATGTCCGCAGTCTCGAGGCCGGCTACGAGCCCGGCGTGCCGATCGTGCGCGGCGCCTCGATCACCGTAAGCAAGGGCGAGATCGTCGTCGTGCTCGGCCCCAATGGCGCCGGCAAGTCGAGCTTCATCAAGGCGATTGCCGGCCTCGTCCCGATCACCGGCGGCAAGGTGTTCCTGGACGGCAAGGACATCACTGCCGCACCGGCCCACACCATGGTGCGTCTCGGTCTTGCCTTCGTGCCGCAGACCGAAAACATCTTCCCGCTGATGTCGGTCGAAGACAATCTCAAGGTTGCCTGCGGCATCCTCGAGCGGCGCGAAATCCCTGCCCGCATCGAGGAGATGTATGGTGCCTTCCCCGACCTCGTCCGTCAGCGCCGCACCGCCGCCGGCAATCTGTCGGGCGGACAGCGGCAGATGCTCGCCGTCGCGCGGGCGCTGATCGTCCATCCCAAGGTGCTGGTGCTGGACGAGCCGTCAGCCGGCCTGTCGCCGAAATTCGTGTCGATGGTGTTCGAGATGCTGGCCGGCATCCGCAAGTCCGGCGTCACCATCCTGCTGGTCGAACAGAACGCCAAGGCAGCGCTTGCCATCGGCGACCGCGCCTATGTGCTGGTTGAAGGCAAGGACCGGCACGAGGGCATTGCCTCCGAACTGTGGAACGACCCGGTCGTCGCCGAACTCTATCTCGGCCAGCGCCCCCTCAAGGCAGAAAAGACGTCGCAGACCGGGAAAGGAGGCGCGGCATGAGCCTGCAATTCGTCGTCGACGGACTGCTGACCGGTTCGATGATCGGCCTTGGCGCCATCGGCGTGACGCTCACCTATTCGATCCTGCGGTTCTCCAACTTCGCCCATGGCGACTTCATGGCCTGGGGCACCTATGCGACGCTGGCCGTCGTCAGCGCCATCGGCGCTACCTTCGGCAAAGTGGCGCCGATCGCTCCGCTGTCCTTCGGCTGGCCGCTCATTGTCGCACTGGTCGTCGGCATGGCATTCACCGCCCTCTTGGCGCTGCTGCTCGACAAGGTGCTGTTCGCGCGGCTGCGCTCGCAGGGCCAGGCGATCATCGTGGTTATGGCGAGCTTCGGTGCCTCGATGGCGCTCAGAAGCCTGCTCGAATTCACCTTCACCTCGCGGCCGACCTATTTCAGCCGGGCGATCCAGATCGCCATGCCGGTCGGCTTCGGCATCCGCATCACGCCCGACCAGATCGCCCTGTTGCTGCTGACTGCTGTGCTGGTGCTCGGTGTGCATCTGTTGATGACGCGGACGCAGACCGGCCGCTCGATGCAGGCCTTGAGCCAGAACGCGGCACTGGCCCGCATCGTCGGTATCGACGTCGCCAGCGTGGTGCGCGTCACCTGGATCATCGGCGGCGCGCTGGCCTGCGTCGCCGGCGTGATGATCGGCATTCTGGTGCAGATCCGCCCGTTCATGGGCTTCGACATGCTGCTGCCGATGTTCGCCGCAGCCATTCTCGGCGGCATCGGCAGCATTCCCGGCGCCGTGCTCGGCGGCCTGATCATCGGGCTCGCCGAAGCCGGCGCAGTACAGATGATCGGCGCCGAATGGCGCGCCGCCGTCTCCTTCATCATCTTGATGGCGGTGCTGTTCGTGCGGCCGATCGGCCTGTTTGGTGTGAGGGAACGCTGATGGATCTGCTCGGCTACGGCGCCTTTTTCCTGACCACCGCGCTGATCTTTTCGCTGGTCACGCTGGGGCTCAATCTGCAATGGGGACTGACCGGCCTGTTCAATGTCGGCCTCGCCGGCTTCGTCGCCATCGGCGCCTACACCTCGGCCCTGCTGACCACCCCTGACGATGCCGCGCGGCTCGGCGGCTTCGGCCTGCCGATCGTTATCGGCTGGCTCGGTGCCATGGTCGTCGGCGGCATCGCCGCAGCACTTACCGGCGTGGCGACGCTGCGTCTGCGATCCGACTATCTGGCAATCACCACCTTCGGCGTCACCGTCGTCGTGCAACTGGTCGCGCTCAACGCGCAGAGGCTGACCGGTGGCCCGTTCGGCATCGGCTTCATCCCGCGCCCCTTCGGCAGCCTCGCCGAGACACCCCTGCTGTTCAACTTGTCCAACCTTGCCGTCGTCTCGGTGGTGACGATGGTTGCCTATCTCGCCTTGGAGCACCTGTCGCGCAGCCCTTGGGGGCGCGTGCTGAAGGCGCTGCGCGAGGACGAGCGGGCGGCGATCTCGCTGGGCAAGAGCGCGCGTTTCTATCGCGTCCAGGCCTTTGCCGTCGGCGGCGCCATCATGGCGCTGGCCGGCGCGCTGCAAGCGCATTTCACCGGCTTCATCGCACCGGACAATTATCTGCCGATCCTGACCTTCCAGGTCTGGGTGATGCTGATCGTTGGCGGCTCGGGCAGCAATCTCGGCGCCGTCATCGGCAGCATCCTGGTCTGGGCGATATGGGCCGGATCGGGCACGTTGACCAGCGTGCTGTTTCCGCCGGAACAACAGGCCCGCGCCGCCGCCCTGCAGATCGCCGCCATCGGCGTCATGCTCTGCGTCATCCTGCTGATCCGACCGAACGGCCTGTTCGGCGACCGGCCGCGGCGGCCATGGTATGGCAAGCGGGCGAAAATCGTTGCGGCCAAGAGCAATTCCCAGTCATGAATGCGGTGGTCCGGCAGGAAGCGCATGACGCTTCGCTCTGGCGTGCTGTCAGCCGCAACCACCGTGACCGGCCGGCGCTGCAAGGCGAGTTCGATGTCGACCTCGCCATAGTCGGCGGGGGCTTTTCCGGCCTATCGACAGCGCTGCACGCCACCGGCAAAGGGCTTTCCGTTGCCGTTCTCGAGGCCGAAGTCATCGCCTGGGGCGCGACCGGCAGGAATGCCGGCTTCGTCGTGCCGAACTTTGCCAAGATGGACCCGGTCAACATACTGGCCCATCTCGGACCCGAGCGTGGCGAAAGGCTGATCGATTTCGCCGCCGGCAGCGCCGATCTGATCTTCGGTCTGATCCGCCGGCACGGCATCGATTGCGACGCAGTGCAGAGCGGCTGGATCCAGCCGGCGCATTCGCCCGCCGCGTTCGAGAAGGTCAAATCCCGGGCCGGGCAATGGGCGCAGCGTGGCCGCCCGGCCGTCACCTTGGACCGGCAGGAGGTCGAAGCACTGACGGGCGCCAAGGGCTATGTCGGCGGCTGGATGGACCGTTCGGGCGGCGTGCTCAATCCGGTCGAATACGCGCGCGGGCTGGCCGATGCGGCCGAGAAAGCCGGCGCGCGCATCTTCGAGCATTCGCGCGTCACTTCGGTCGATCGCACGGCGGATGGCTGGACGCTGGCGACGCCATCGGGCTCGGTGCGCGCCGGCAAGGTGCTGATCGCCACCAACGCGTATGGCGGGTCGCTCAATCCGTTGCTGCAACGAACTTATTTTCCGCTCAAGGTTTTCCAGATCGCCACCGCGCCACTGCCGCGCGAAATCCGCACGCGTCTCTTGCCCGGTGGGCAAGGCGTCGGCGACACCAGACGCAATCTCTTCACCTTCCGCTTCGACGCCGAGAACCGGCTGATCAGCGGCGGCATGCATATCCTTGGCGCCGGCGCCGACACGCGCGTACCGCAGGCGATCTGGCGACGGCTTGGCCGGCATCTCGACCTGCCCGAGTTGCCGCCGCTTGCCCATAGCTGGTCGGGAATGGCCGCGGTCGAGCCGGATTTCCTGCCGCACCTCCTGGACCTTGGGCTGGGGCTCATCGCCGGTCGCGCCTGCAACGGGCGCGGCATTGCCATGACGACGGCGATGGGCAAGGTGCTGGCCGACTGGGCCTCTGGAACCGATGCCCGTGATTTGGCGCTACCGTTCGCGCTGCCGGCGCCGATCCCGTTCCATGGGTTGCTTCGGCATGCGCCCAACATGCTGCTCGGCTGGAGCATGCTGCGCGACCGGTTGGACGAGACGAGATAGGTCAATCACGACTGGTCGTGCAGGGAATCACACTGAACAGGATCGGCGCGCGGCATGCTGTTAAATGGTGACGTGGAAGGCCTCGTTTAGCGTGAGATAGGCCCTGGCGTCGCCCGCCTCGATGGCGTTCGATCACCAGTTCGACAGTGCGCGATCGAGCGTCTCGGCCAGTTGCTCGGCATTGTCCCTAGCAAAGGGCAGAGGCGGCCTGATCTTCAGCACATTGCGGCGTGGACCGCACGACGAGATTAGCACACCGTCTTCGCGCATGGCTTCAACAACCGCCGATGTCTTGGTGGCGGCCAGTGCCTCGTCGCCCCCCGCCATCAACTCGACGCCGAAATAAAGGCCGTTGTGCCTGACATCGGCAACCATGCCGTGCCGTGTCTTCAGCGTGCGCAGCAGGTCAGCCGTATAAGCGCCGACCATGCGTGCATTCTCGATCAGCCCCTCGCCCTCGATCACCTCGAGAACGGCGATGCCGACGGCGGCCGCAACCGGATTGCCGCCAAACGTGTTGAAATAGCCGGTGTTCGAGCCGAAGGAGGCGACAAGCTGCGGCCGCACGATCACCGCGCCCATCGGATGCCCATCCCCGATCGGCTTGCCCATCGTGATGATGTCAGGCTCGATGCCATAATTGGCGAAACCCCACATGCCCTGGCCGAGCCGGCCAAAGCCGGACTGGACCTCATCGGCAATGACGATGCCGCCTACCTTTTTGACGTGATCCGTCGCCTCGCGCATCACCGCCGCATCGGGAAAGAAAATGCCGTCGCTGGAAAAGGCCGAGTCGAGAAGCAGAGCCGCCGGACGGATATTTCCCGCCCGCATGTCTTCAATGGCGGCGGCGACATTCTTGGCAAAATCGCGCGCGGCGCGGCCACGGTCGCGGAACGTGTCCGGCGCTGCGACAGTGCGGTGGTGTGCGGGCACGGCTTTCGTCCCAACCGCGGCCGGCGACAATTGCGCCGTCGCGATCGTGGCGCCGTGATAGGCGAAGTCGGTGATGATCACCCCGGTGCCACCGCTGGAATGCTGGGCGATGCGAATGGCGAGGTCATTGGCCTCGCTGCCGGTACAGGTGAACAGGGCGTGGCCGAGATGGGGCGGACAGGTGCCGAGAAGTTTCTCTGCATAGTCGAGGATGATCTCGCTGAGATAGCGTGTATGCGTGTTGAGCGTCGCAGCCTGCCCCGACAGCGCCTCTACGACGCGCGGATGGCAGTGGCCGATCGAGGCGACATTGTTGTAGGCGTCGAGGAATTTCCGGCCCTGGGCATCGTAGAGCCAGACGCCGCTGCCGCGCACCAGATGGATCGGGTTGCGGTAGAAGGCGCGATAGGTCGGCCCAAGCAGCCTGGCGCGGCGCTCGAGCAGGGCGTGCTGCTGTGACGAAGTGCTGGCATCGGCAAAGGCATTTGCAGGCGAGGACTGAGACACGAGCATCTACTCCGGATTGCAATGGTCGAGAGAATAGCCGACGGCATCGGCTATGAGATCGCTAGGGATTTCGGCGTCATCGCACCGGTAACACCTTAATGCAAACTGTAGCGGAAAAAGCCTGAGCCGCGCAGACGTCCGATGGCGACGCTTGCCGTCAGCCCATCGATTTCGGCAACGCAGCCGCCAATGCATCGACGGCCAGCCGCACCTTCAAAGGCAGATGCGGCGTCTGCAGCCAAAGTGCATAACAGTCGTAGAGATATCGCGGCTCATCCGGCAGCAGCGCCACCAGCGCGCCAGCCTGGATGCGCTCGCGGACCAGCCAGTAGGGCAGCCAGGCAAGACCCATGCCTTCGGCGGCGGCGTCGGCGATGGCATCGAGATCGTCGAGCCGCAGCCGGCCGGTTGGCGTGATCTCCTGCACGCGTTGTCCCTCGCGTGCAAACAGCCACGGCTGAACGATTTGGCCAAGTCGGCGGTAGACGATGGCATGGTGGTCTGCGAGATCCCCGATCCGTCGCGGTTCGCCGTGGCGTTGGAGATAGGTGGGCGCTGCGCAGACGACCATGCCCTGCCGGGCGACGCGGCGCGCGATCACCCCGGCCTTGTCGTCCAGGACACCGGTGCGGATGGCAAGATCGTAGCCGTCCTCGGCGAGATCGGCGAAGCGGTCGCTGAGCGACAGGTCGAGTTCCAGCATCGGATATTGCCGTGCCAATCGCAGCAGCACGGGGATCACGCAGTGGCGGCCGAAATGCGCCGGCATGGTGACGCGCAGTTTCCCCCGTGGTTCTGAAAACTGGTCGGCGGCGAGCGCGTCGGCGGCATTGGCTTCGGCCAGCACGATGCGGCAGCGTTCATAGTAGGCACGTCCGAAGTCGGTCAGGTTCTGCCGGCGCGTGGTGCGGTTGAGCAACCGTACGCCCAGCCGTTCCTCGAGAAACCGGACATGCTTGCCGACCATCGGTCCGGACAGATCGAGCGCGATCGCCGTGGCCGCGAACGAGCCGAGGTCGACCGCCCTGACGAACACGGCCATGCTCTCGAGCCGATCCATAATTCGGAACTCCTGATTTCTACTGTTCTATCTGTACAGCTATTTATCGCCGAGAACCTTGGCTGCATAGCTCATTCGGTTCAGATAATTTGGAGTTTCCGAATGGCACGTGTAGTTCGCTTTCATCAGCATGGTGGCCCCGAGGTTCTCGGTATCGAGGATGTTAGGCTTGCTCGACCTGGGCCGGGCGAAGTTCAAATCCGAGTCAAGGCGCTCGGCCTCAATCGCGCCGAGGCGCTGCTGCGTGCGGGCGCCTATATCGAGACGCCGACGCTGCCCTCGGGGCTTGGCCTGGAAGCGGCCGGTATGATCGAGGCGGTGGGCGACGGTGTGAAGGATTTCGCGCCAGGCGACAGCGTCAGTATCATCCCGCCGCAGTCGATGGTCCGCTGGCCCGCCTATGGCGAGATTGCCACCTATCCCGTCGGGCTCGTGGTCAAGCACCCTTCGTCGCTCGACTGGCCAACGGCGGCCGCCGTATGGATGCAATATCTCACCGCCTATGGCGCGCTGATCGATATCGCCAATCTGCATGCCGGAGATGCTGTCGTCATCACCGCTGCATCGAGCAGTGTCGGGCTTGCCGCGATCCAGATCGCCAACAGGGTTGGTGCGACCGCGATTGCGGTGACGCGGGCATCGGCTAAGAGGCAGGCCCTGAATGATGCCGGCGCGGCTTTTGTCGTGGCCTCAGCGGAGGAGGATCTTACGGCACGGCTGAACGAGCTCGCCGGTCTGCAGGGCGTGCGCGTCGTGTTCGATCCGATCGGCGGGCCGATCTTCGAGCCGCTGACGGCGGGGATGTCACGGGGCGGCATTCTCATCGAGTATGGTGGCTTGAGCCGCGAGCCGACGCCATTCCCACTGCCCGCCGTACTGACCAAGACACTGACGCTGCGCGGCTACCTAGTCCACGAGATCACCGGCGATCCTGCGAAACTGGAAGCCGCAAAGGCATTCATCCTCGAAGGCCTGGAGGCCGGAGCGCTGAAGCCGATCATCGACAGAACCTTCCCCTTCGAGCAGATCGTCGAGGCGCATCGCTTCCTGGAATCGAACGAGCAGTTCGGCAAGATCGTCGTTACGGTCTGAGCAATCCCCGTCATCAGTTCAGGCACCGGACCGCCACGCTCAGACATGACCAAAGCCTGCGATGGCAACAAATCATTCTTGCAGGCAACATCACCCTTGAAGGCGCGGCTCTGCGTTCTTAATTGTCTGGTGCGGGCCGGGCCCCTCTGACTGTCGCTTTTGGCGATTGTGATGTCGGACCGCTATAACGGGCCCGTTTCCATCCTTTTCGGTCAAGCGGGCTCATTCCTTTTTGGTTCGGAGCCCCGCATGACATCTTCCCTCCTTGGTATGGTTTGCCCCTCCTGCCGCGTCGCGCTCGTGATGAGCGAACGCCAGGGTATCGAGATCGATTACTGTCCGCAGTGCCGCGGCGTCTGGCTTGATCGAGGCGAACTCGACAAGATAATTGAGCGTTCCGGCAGGGAAGCGGCGCCCGCGCCGCAGCCACACCCGGCAGCATTCGCCCAGCCGCAACATGGCCAGGGCGGCGGCGACGATTATTCCCGTTCGCAGGGTCACCGCTATCCGAAGCGGAAGAAATCATTTTTCGAAGAGTTGTTCGATTGACAGCATGACGCCCGGTTACCCGGGGCGGCGATTGCTGAAATTTTCCGAAACCACATCGATAAAGGTTCATCCCCGATGATTTCTCGCACGAGCCGATTTGCCGTCCTCTTTGCAGGCCTGTTCCTTGCATTCTCGATGGTCGCGATGGATCATGCCGAGGCTCGCCGCGGCGGCAGTTTCGGCAGCCGTGGCACGCGGACGTTCCAATCGGCACCACCGACCAGAACCGCACCAGCGCCGACCGCTCCGGTCGAGCGTTCGATGACGCCCAACACCGGCGTGAACACAGCGGCCCGGCAACCGCAGGCCGGCCTGCAGAGGCCCGGCTTCATGAGCGGCTTCGGTGGAACAATGATGCGCGGCCTGCTGCTCGGCGGCCTGATCGGCCTGCTCGTGGGCCAGGGCTTCGGCGGCCTGGCCGGCATGTTCGGTTTCTTGCTTCAGGCCCTGCTCATAGGTGGCGCAATCATGCTGGCTATTCGCTTCTTCCGGTCGCAATCCGCGGGTGGTCCTGCCCTCGCCGGTGCCGGCAATGCCCAAGCTTCCAATGCCCAAGTTTCGAGATTTGAGAACCGCGCAACGGCAGAGCCGCAGACTGACACTCAACGCTCCTTCACAATTCCCGGCTTCGGCGGCAGTTCGGATGGAGGCTCCCCGGCCACCGGTTCTGAGGAAATCACGCTGGCCCAGACCGACCTCGATGCATTCCAGCAGCTGTTGACTGATGTCCAGGAAGCATTCGGGCGCGAAGACCATGCCGCTCTGCGCCGGGCGGTGACCCCCGAGATGGTGTCCTATCTGTCCGAAGAGCTGGCCGAAAATGCCCAGAAAGGTCTCAGGAACGAGGTAACGGACGTCACCTTGCTGCAGGCCGACATCGCGGAAAGCTGGCGCGAGGATGACCGCGACTACGCCACGGCCGCATTGCGCTACGAGTCTCGTGACGTGACGCGCGAACGGGCCAGCGGCAAGGTCGTCGAGGGCGACGATGATCATCCGACAGAGACGACCGAGCTGTGGACATTCATGCGTGAGAATGGCTCGAACTGGAAGCTGTCGGCAATACAACAGGCTTGAGCCCTGGTCGGTTTTGTCCGAGGCTTCGATGCAGATCAGTTGCGCGCGCTCAACGCACGATCTTGACGCACATCGGCGTGCCGATCTCGATGGCCTGTCCGGTGTCGGTCAGCATGCCGCTTTCGGCGTCGCGGGCAAAGATCGAGATGCGGTCGGCATTCTGGTTGGCCGAGAACAGATGGCCACCTGACGGCGTCAGCGCCAGGTTGCGCGGTGTCGCACCACCGCAAGGCACATGGCCGACCAGGCTCAGCGTACCGGTCTGCTGGTCGACCGCCATGATGACCACGCTGTCATGGCCACGGTTGGAGCCGTAGACAAAACGGCCGTCCGGCGAGATCTGGATATCGGCGCAGTGGTTGCTGTCGCGCGCCTGCGCAGGCACCGCCGGCTTGGCATCGATGATCGTGAGCTTGCCGCTCGCTTCGTCCAGCGCCATCGACAGCATCGTCGAATCCAGCTCGTTCATGACAAAGACGAAGCGACCGTTCGGGTGCAGGGCGAGATGGCGCGGACCAGAGCCTGGTGGCAAAGCGGATTCGGCTAATTTGCTCAAGCTGCCGTCGCGCCCGATCCGGTAGGACACCAGCCGGTCGATGCCGAGGTCGGCGACGATGGCTGTTCCCCCAGCGATGGTTTCGGTGACGCTGTGGGCGTGCGAACGTTCCTGACGTGCCGCGTTGGGGCCTGCGCCTTTATGCGAAACGCTGGCCAGCGGCGCTGACAGTGCGCCGTTCTTCTCGAAGCCATAGATCGCCACCGCGCGGTCCTGGCCGCCCTCGCCCATGCCGTAATTGGCGACCAGCAGCTTCGTCCCGTCGCGGGTGATGGTGTTGTGCGCGGTGATGCTGCCCAGCGAAGGCTGCTTGTTCAAATAGGTAAGCGTGGCCGAAGCACGATCGAAGCTGTAGGCGGAAACGGTTCCCTCGCGCCAGGTGAAGACTTCCGAATTGGCATAGACGTGTGTGCCATCTGGCGTCACCGACAGGAATGTCGGATTGTCGACCTCATTGGTCTCGGCCAGTTTTTGCACTTCAAGCGTCGTTTCGTCGACGCTGTAGACACCGAGACCGACGCCGCGCGCGCCCTGAAAATAGGGCGCCTCGCGGTTCAGGCTGCCGACGAAGACCAGACAGGCATTGCGCATGATTTCCTCCCCTGCTCGCCAGCGCTTCGGCGCGCGGAACCGCCAAAATTTCACCTGTTCACGCTTGCAACGCAACCCCATATGTGAAAATACTATTTACAAAAGAAGATTGACGGGAGGAGACGTCGTGCTTTCAAGCGCTTTGATGCGTGTTCAGACAGTCGTGCCGCACCTCGCGCACGGCTGGCGGATCCAGCCATGACCGACTTCGCGCCCACTGTCGGCGTCGCCTCGACGTATCCCAACAATATGCCTGAAGAACACGCCGCCCTGCCGGTGTGGAACGCCGAAAACTGGTTCTACGAGGACTGGCCCGTCGGCCAGAAAATCCGCTCGCTGCGGCGCACCATGGCGGAAGGCGACAGCCACCTTTTCAACACGCTGGTGCTCGACATCCACCCCTATGTGCAGGACCAGATGTTTGCCGAGACCGAAGGCATTTTCGGCAAGCGGCTGATCGCCGGTGCCTTCGTCTTTTCGGCCGGTCTCGGGCTGGTCGCCACCAATTGCATCAACGCCTTTTCCTATGGCTACGATAAACTCCGTTTCATAAAGCCTGTCTTCATTGGTGACACGATCTATTCGATCCGCTCCAACCTCGACAAGAAGCCCCGCTATAAGGAGATGGGGCTGGTTCGCGCCAGCTACGAGGTGTTCAAGGGCGAAGGCGAACTCGTTCTCTATTGCGAACATCTGCAGACGGTGAAATACCGCAACCCGGCCGACTTTGTCGGCAAGACGGAGAAATAGCGATGCCGGCAGCAGCCGAATTGCCGCTAGCCGGTCTCGTCGTCGTCGACCTGAGCCAGTTCCTGTCCGGGCCTTACTGCTCGCTCAGGCTGCTTGATCTCGGCGCCCGCGTCATCAAGATCGAGCGTCCGGATGGCGGCGACCTGTCGCGCCGGCTCTACCTCAGCGATACCGAGATCGGCGGCGATTCCACCATCTTCCATGCCATCAACCGGGCCAAGGAAAGTTTTGCTATCGACCTCAAGAACGAGGCCGACCTCAAGGCGCTGCGAGCTCTTCTGGCCAAGACCGACGTGCTGATCCAGAATTTCCGGCCGGGCGTCATCGAACGGCTGGGGCTCGACTACGAGGCGGTCCGCAAGATCAACCCGCGGCTCGTCTATGCCTCGATCAGCGGTTATGGCGAGGACGGCCCATGGGTCAAGCGGCCGGGCCAGGATCTGCTTGCCCAGTCGCGCTCCGGCGTGATGTGGCTGAACGGCGACGAGGACCAGGGGCCGGTGCCGTTCGGCCTTGCCATCGGCGACATGCTGGCGGGTGCCGCCTGCGCGCAAGGCATCCTGGCGGCGCTGGTGCGGCGCGGCATCACCGGCCAGGGAAGCCATATCGAGACCAGCCTGCTGGAAGCGCTGGTCGATTTCCAGTTCGAGGTGCTGACGACGCATCTCAACGATGGCCGCCGCTTGCCCAGGCGCTCCAACTTCCGCAGCGCGCACGCCTATCTGTCGGCGCCCTATGGCGTCTATCCGGCCAAGGACGGCTATCTCGCTATCGCCATGACGCCGATCCCCAAACTGGCCGACCTGCTGGCGCTCGGCGAACTGGCGCCCTATCGCGACAAACCGGCATCCTGGTTCACCGCGCGCGACGACATCAAGGCGATCATCGCGCAAAGGATCGCCACGAAGACCATTGACGAGTGGCTTGAAATCCTCGAGCCGGCCGACATCTGGTGCGCCAAGGTGCTGACCTGGCCGGAAATGCTGGCAAGCGAGGGGTTTCAGTCGCTCGATATGCTGCAGACGGTGACGCGCGAGGACAAGGTGTCGATCCTGACCACCAGCTCGCCGCTCAGGGTCGATGGTATCAGGGCCAAGGTCGACCGGGCAGCACCGCGCATCGGCGAGCACAGTGCGGCAATCCGCGAGGAGTTCGGGCTGTGAGCGTGGGCCCGCTCAAGCCCACCCTCAGGGGCATGACCTGGAGCCATCCGCGCGGCTACGATCCGATGGTCGCCTGCTCGTCCCTATGGAAGCAGAAGACCGGCGTTGCGATTGAATGGGACAAGCGCTCGCTGCAGGATTTCGAGTCCTTCCCGGTCGAGGAACTGGCGCGGACCTATGACCTCATCGTCATCGACCATCCGCATGTCGGCCAGATCACGGCGGAGGGCTGCCTTGAGCCGCTGGATGTCGCCGGCCGCGAAGCGGAGCGCGCGGCGCTTGCCTCGGGCAGCGTCGGCCAATCCTATCCGAGCTACAGTTGGCAAGGTCGGCAATGGGCCTTCCCGATCGATGCGGCCAGCCAAGTCCACGCATGGCGACCGGATGCGCTCGGTGCACCGCCATCGCATTGGAGCGACGTGCTCGAACTCGCGCGGCAAGGACGCGTGCTGTTGCCGTTGCGGCCGCCCCATTCACTGATGACCTTTTACACGTTGGCCGGCAATCTCGGCCATCCCTGCGCCACCGATCCGTCCCGCGATCTCATTGACATCGGGACCGGATGCGAAGTCTTCGAAACGATGCGCGAGATCGCGGCACTGGTCGAGCCGGCCTGCTTCGACATGGATCCGATCGCCGTCTCGGAACGCATGGCAGAGCCGGATTCCAGGATCGTCTGCACGCCGCTGATCTATGGCTACGTCTCCTATGCGGTAGCGGGATTTCGCGCGCATCGCCTGGCCTTCACCGATATTCCGATGATCGGTTCCACCGGCCCTGTCGGTTCGGCGCTTGGTGGCACCGGCATAGCGGTGTCAGCCTTTTCCAAGGCGAAAGATGCCGCGACCGACTTCGCCTATTGGGTCGCCAGCGGCGACGTGCAGCGCAGCACCTATGCCGCCGCGGGCGGTCAGCCAGGCCATGCCGAGGCCTGGGAGGATCAGACCGTCAACGCCGCGACCGGCGATTTCTACAGGGACACGCGTGCGACGCTGGAGGGCGCATGGGTGCGGCCGCGCCACGACGGCTATATGGCGTTCCAGCAGGCGGCGTCCGACCGCATCCTTTCCGGCATGACCTCCGGGCATCAGGCCGCCCAGGTCGTTGCAGACCTCAATCGCCTGTTCCGGGAGAGCTTTCCGGCGCCCGGTGCTGCTGGTGGAACGTAAACGGGCCCGACTAGTCGAGCCGCCACAGCTTGCGGGCATTCGCGGACAACAGCCTGTCGCGTTCATCGACGCTGGAACCGGCAAGCAGCGCATGGGTCGCCGCCACCCAGGTCGACAGGCCGCCGCCGAGCGTGCAGACCGGCCAGTCGCTGCCCCAGACGACGCGGTCCCAGCCGAACGCACCGATGGTATGTTCGACATAAGGCCGCAGCGTCTCGGCCGTCCAGCTGACGGGGTCGGCATAGGCGACGACACCGGAAACCTTGGCGATCACGTTCGGACGCCGCGCAATCTCGCTTATGTGTTCGCGCCATGGATGCTCGCCATTGCCCTTGATGTCGGGGACGCCGCAATGGTCGAGGACGAACTGGACGTCGGGCGCCAGGTCGGCAAGCGTGATCGCCTTGGGAATCTGGTGCGGCAGCACGACAAGATCGAAGGTCAGGCCGGTGCCGCCAAGCCGCTTGATGTTGTCACGAAACAGCGCGCCTTCCGAGAGATCGTCGGGCACGACATGGAGGACACGGCGGAACCCTTTGACGAAGGGATTTGTTCGCTGCCGTTCGAGATAGGTTGCAAAATCCGCCTCTTCCGGCCGACAGGATGCGATCACTCCGGCCAGCATGCTGCCGGGCTGCCGCGACAGTCCTTCGACACGAGCGGTCTCGGCCTCGATGTCGGCGGGATCGACATCGACCTCCATATGCAGCACTCGTTCGACGCCGACGCGGTGGGCTTCCACGACGTATTCGTCGTAGGAAAAATCGCGGTTGAGCGCCGGCACCCCAGCAAGCCAGGGATAGCGCAGCACCGAACGATCGATGAGATGCAGATGGGTGTCGATGATCATGGTGGCCCCTCCTCCGGGCTTTTTCAAATCATCTCACAGAGGAATTCTTCATTCAAATAAGAATTTACGTGGATGAGCCGACGGCCGATCCGGCCAGGTGCGACAGCTTTTCGACCGTGACCAGCAGCAATTCGATGGTCCTGGTGATGTCGGGCGCAGAAGGCGCGTTGACGACGGTGATGTAGGGAATCGACAGCGCCGCGATCGCCTTGCCGTCGGAACTGCGCACCGGCGCCGACAGGTTGAAGACACCGGCGGTCTGCATCGAGGCCATCATCTCGTAGCCACGGTCGCGGATCTGGTCGAGCCGGGCGAAGAACTCGGCCGATTGCGCCGTCTTGTCGGTGCTGCGGACATGTTCGGAAATCATCATCTGCCGCTCTTCCTGCGAACGGAAGGCGAGCAGCACATGACCCGACCCGGTGTCGAACAGGCTGATGTGGGAGCCGACCCGGATCGAGATACCCCAGTAATTCGGCGCCTCCTGCTGGCCGATCACGACGGCGGAACCGCGATCAAAAACAACGAGTTGGTTGGCCTGCTGAGACGTTTCGGCGAGTTCACGCATCAGCGGCGTGGCATAGGAAACCAGCCGCCGCACCGGGGCGTGCAGTTGCGCCAGGCCGAACAGCTTCAGCGTCAGCGAATAGCGGTCGCCATCCAGCCTGGTGACGTAGCCGCGCCGCACCAGCCGGTCCAGCATGCGGTAGAATTCGTTGGGACTACGGTCGAGTTTCTTGGCGATCTCGGCCTGCGTCAGGCCACCGTCGACGCCCGCCAGCAGTTCGAGGATGTCGAGCCCCTTGTCGAGCGCAGGCGCGCGATAGCGCTCGTCTTCGCTGTCGTCCATGGGTCATCTCTCCAGTGAATTCGATTCTTCATATACGCAGGAATGCTGCCGACGGAAACAAATTTCGCCTTGACGTATCCATAAATGTTTTGTTTGTATATGAATGTAGCACTTCTTGTCATCAGACGAGTTGCGGTCGCCGCTGAGGCGCACCAAGGGAGGATACCAATGAACAGACTGCTTTCCGGCGTGTCCGCCGGCGCATTGTTGCTTGCATTCGGTGCAGGCACTGCCCTTGCCGGCGACCTGCCCGGCAAGTTCGAAGGCGTCACCATCGACGCCAAGCTGATCGGTGGCCAGCAATATGAAAAACTCTACGAGCGCATCCCCGAATGGGAGAAGTTGACCGGCGCCAAGGTCAACATCCTGACCAAGAAGAACGGCTTCGACATCGACAAGGAGCTCAAGTCCGACATCGCTTCGGGCAGCACCAACTGGTGCGTCGGCTGGAACCATTCGTCGTTCGCGCCGCAGTATACGAGCCTCTACACCGATCTCAGCAAGCTGTTGCCCAAGGAAGAGATCGACGCCTTCGTGCCTTCGACGATCAAGGCGGCGACCATCGACGGCAAGCTGGAGATGCTGCCTCGCGCGCAGTTCGACGTTTCGGCGCTCTACTACCAGAAGAGCCTGTACGAGAACGCCGACAACAAGACCAAGTTCAAGGCGAAATACGGCTATGACCTGGTGCCGCCGGACACCTGGAAGGAAGTCACCGACCAGGCAGAATTCTTCGCCAACCCGCCCAATTTCTACGGCACGCAGTTCGCCGGCAAGGAAGAGGCGATCAACGGCCGCTTCTACGAGATGGTGGTCGCCGAAGGCGGCGAATATCTCGACAAGGACGGCAAGCCGGTCTTCAACTCCGAGGCCGGCATCCGGGCGCTCGACTGGTTCGTCAACCTCTACAAGGCCAAGGCAGTGCCGGCCGGGACGACCAACTATTTGTGGGACGATCTCGGTCAGGGCTTTGCTTCCGGCACCGTCGCCATCAATCTCGACTGGCCGGGCTGGGCCGGCTTCTTCAACGATCCGAAATCGTCGAAGGTCGCCGGCAATGTCGGCGTCAAGGTTGCGCCGAAGGGTTCTTCCGGCAAGCGCACCGGTTGGTCCGGCTTCCATGGCTTCTCGGTGACCGAGAACTGCCCCAACAAGGAGGCCGCGGCTTCCCTGGTGTGGTGGCTGACCAACGAGGACAGCCAGAAGCTCGAGGCCGCCGCAGGTCCGCTGCCGACCCGCACCGCGGTGTGGGACTGGGATCTCCAGCAAGCAGCAAACGACCCTTACAAGAAGGAGGTTCTTGCGGCTTTCCAGGAAGAGGCCAAGCACGCCTTCGCCGTGCCGCAGACGCCTGAATGGATCGAAATCTCGAACGCCGTCTACCCCGAGCTGCAGGCGGCGATCCTCGGCGACAAGACCTCCAAGCAGGCACTGGACGAAGCCGCCGCCAAGGCGACGCAGATCCTCCAAGACGCCGGCAAGCTCTAGAAGCGGGTCCCTAGACGGCCTCCCCCATCAGCAATGGGGGAGGCGATCGCGCCTTGCCGGGGCGGGAGCGCTTGGTCGATCCACGACAGCCGTTCCGCTCTCCGGCACGGGCCTCAACGAAGAAGAGGCACCGATAGTCGAATGCAACATCTCACAGGATCCCGATGAAGGGCTTCAAGCCATCCGCGCCATTCCTGCTGCTGCTTCCGGCAATGATCGTGCTGGCAGCGGTGGTCGTCGTGCCGCTGCTTTTGTCGCTCTATTCCAGTTTCACGCCGTTCCGTCTGACTCGGCCCGAGACATTTTACGTCTTCATCGGCATCAGGAACTATCTTTCGATCCTGTCGAACACGGATTTCTGGTGGGCGTTCGGCCGCACGGTGCTGCTGCTGACCATCGCGCTCAATCTCGAGATGCTGCTCGGCCTCGGCCTGGCCATGCTGGTCGAGAAGGCGACGCGCGGCCAGCGCATCCTGCGCACGCTGATGATGTTCCCGATGATGTTCTCGCCGATCCTCGTCGGCTTCCAGTTCAAGTTCATGTTCAACGACAATATCGGCCTGGTGAACAATGCCCTGCAGTCGCTCGGCATCACCCAGGATGCGATACCGTGGCTGATCGAAAGCCACCTCGCCTTCATTGCCATCTCGATCGCCGAAATCTGGTCGTCGACGGCGATCTTCGCCATCCTGATCCTCGCCGGCCTGCTGGCCATGCCCAAGGAGCCGATCGAGGCGGCGCGTGTCGATGGCTGCACGCCATGGCAGACATTCCGCTATGTGACGTGGCCGTTCGTCATGCCTTTCGCCTATATCGCCATGACCATCCGCTCGCTCGACGTCGCGCGCGCCTACGACATCGTCAAGATCATGACCGATGGCGGACCGGCGGGCCGTACCGAGCTGCTTTGGACGCTGGTGGCGCGCACCGCCTATAGCGATGGGCGCATGGGCATGGCCAACGCCATGGCCTATTTCTCGATCCTGCTGTCGATCGCCTTCACCGTCTATTTCTTCAACAAGCTCGCCGCGGCGCGCACGCAGATCGGTGCCGAGTGGTGAGAATGGACGAGAATTCCTCCGCCCGCCTGAAGCGCCGGCTCACGGGCATTGTCTATCGCATCGGCCTGTTCCTGGCGATGCTGACGATCTGCCTGCCTGGCCTGTGGATCGTCCTCTCGTCGCTGCGGCCAACGGTCGAAATCATGGCCAAGCCGCCGGTGTGGATCCCGCAGGAGATTTCGTTCGACGCCTATGTCGCGATGTTCAGCGGCATCGGCAAGGGCGGCATCCCGGTGATCGAGTATTTCCGCAACTCTTTGATCATCTCGGTGACATCGACGATCATCGCGGTGGCCATCGGCATGGCCGGCGGCTACGCCTTTGCGCGCTACCGCTTCCGCGGCAAATCGAGCGTCTTCCTCGGCCTGATGCTGACGCGCACGGTGCCGGGCATCGCGCTGTCGCTGCCGCTGTTCTTCCTCTATGTGCGGCTCGGCATCATCGATACGCATTTCGGGCTGATCCTTGCCTATGTCGCGCTCAACGTGCCGTTCACGATCTGGCTGATCGACGGCTTCTTCCGCCAGGTGCCAAAAGACCTCGCGGAAGCGGCGCAGATCGACGGCTGCACGCGCTGGCAGGCGTTCTGGCAGGTCGAGTTCCCGCTCGCAGGGCCGGGCATCGCATCCGCCGCCATCTTCGCCTTCCTGACCTGCTGGAACGAATTCGCACTGGCCTCGCAGCTGACCCGCTCGGTGAGCGCCAAGACGCTGCCGGTCGGCCTGCTCGACTATACGGCCGAGTTCACCATCGACTGGCGCGGCATGTGCGCGCTCGCCGTGGTGATGATCATTCCGGCGCTCACCCTCACCTACATCGTCCAGAAACACCTTGTCGGCGGCCTGACCTCCGGCGCGGTGAAAGGCTGATCAAATGGCACCGGTTTCCCTCACCAAGCTCACCAAGCGCTACGGCAATATCGAGATCGTGCACGGCATCGATCTCGATATTGCCGACCGCGAGTTCATCGCACTGGTCGGCCCTTCCGGCTGCGGCAAGTCGACGACGCTGCGCATGATCGCCGGACTGGAAGAGATCAGCGGCGGCTCGATCGAGATCGGCGGCCGCGTCGTCAACGACCTGCCGCCGCGCTCGCGCAACATCTCGATGGTGTTCCAGTCCTACGCTCTCTATCCGCATATGACGGTGCGCGAGAATCTCGGTTTCTCGCTGAAGATCGCCGGCGCCGCCAAGGAGGACATGGATCGCCGCGTCGCCGAAGCCTCGGCCATCCTCGGCCTCGACACGCTGCTCGACCGCCGCCCCTCGCAACTGTCCGGCGGCCAGCGCCAGCGCGTCGCCATGGGCCGCGCCATCGTGCGCGATCCCGACGTCTTCCTGTTCGACGAGCCGCTTTCCAACCTCGATGCCAAACTGCGCACGCAGATGCGCACCGAGATCAAGAAACTGCATGCCAAGGTGCAGTCGACGGTGATCTACGTCACGCATGACCAGGTCGAAGCGATGACGCTTGCCGACCGCATCGTCATCATGCGCGACGGCTACATCGAACAGGTCGGCACCCCCGACGAGGTTTTCCGGCGGCCGGCGACGCGTTTTGTTGCAGGCTTCATCGGCTCGCCGCCGATGAACCTGCATGAGGCCACGATCGACGACAGCCAGATGGTTTTCGCCAGCGGCGAAAAACTGCCTCTGCCTGGCCAGTTCAAGGCCAATGTCGCCACCGGCGACAGAGTGGTGTTCGGGCTGCGGCCAGATGACATCTATCCGACCGGACATGGCATCAGTTCCGGTGGCGTTGCTGACGTCCACCAGATCGAACTGCCGATCACAGTGACCGAACCGCTCGGCAACGAGACGCTCGTCTTCGTAGAGTTCAACGACACTGACTGGGTGTCGCGCATGCTGAACCCAAGGCAGCTGCGGTCGGGCGAGCGTATCGGGATGAGCCTCGACATGTCGCAGGCACATCTGTTTGCCGCCGACACCGGGAAGACATTGCGGAGCTGACGGACATGGCCAGAATCGAGAAAGTCGAACTGCGGATGGTGGACCTTGTCCCCAAGGTCAAGCGTACCGATGCTATCCAGAGTTTCGTCAGCCAGGAAACGCCGATCGTGACGATCACCGATTCCGACGGCGCGGTCGGCACCGGCTACAGCTACACGATCGGCACCGGCGGCTCGTCGGTGATGCGGCTGCTGTCCGACCATCTGGCGCCGCGCCTGATCGGTCGCGACGCCGACATGATCGAGGCGATCTGGCACGATCTCGAATTCGCCACGCATGCCACGACGATCGGTGCGATCACAGCCATCGCGATCGCGGCGATCGACATCGCGCTGTGGGATCTGCGGGCGAAGAAACAGAACCTGCCACTGTGGAAGCTGGCCGGCGGCGCCAAGGACCGCTGCCCGCTCTACACCACCGAAGGCGGCTGGCTGCACATCGAGACGCAGGCGCTGGTCGACGATGCGCTGGCCGCCAAGGCGAAGGGTTTTCGCGGCTCGAAGGTCAAGATCGGCAAGCCGCACGGGTCAGAGGATCTCGCCCGCCTGTCGGCGGTGCGCAAGGCAGTCGGCGACGGCTACGAGATCATGACCGACGCCAATCAGGGGTTCTCGGTCGACGAGGCGATCCGGCGCGCGGCAAGGCTGCGCGAGCTCGATCTCGCCTGGATCGAGGAGCCGCTGCCGGCCGACGATATCGACGGTCATGTGCGGCTGTCGAACTCGACGCCGACGCCGATCGCCATTGGCGAGTCGCTCTACTCCATCCGCCATTTCCGCGAATACATGCAGAAAGGTGCCTGCTCGATCGTGCAGGCCGATGTCGGCCGCATCGGCGGCATCACGCCCTGGCTGAAGATCGCCCATGCTGCGGAAGCCTTCGACATCCCGGTCTGCCCGCATTTCCTGATGGAACTGCATGTCAGCCTGACGTGTGCTGTTCAGAACGGCCGCTATGTCGAGTACATTCCCCAGCTCGACCAGTTGACCGGCAAACATATGCGCATCGAGGATGGCCAAGCGCTGGCGCCCGACGAACCGGGCATCGGCATCGATTGGGACTGGGATGCGGTCAAGGCCATGAGCATCGCCGAATTCACCACGGCGATCACCAGATAGGAGACGGCATGCAGCGGATGGGGATGGTTCTGGGGCTGAAGCCGGAAAAGGTCGAGGAGTATGTTCGCCTGCATGCCGACGTCTGGCCTGACGTGCTGACCATGATCTCGGCCTGCAACATCAAGAACTACTCGATCTATCTGAAGCGGCCGGAGAACCTGCTGTTCAGCACCTTCGAATACCACGGCACCGACTATGCGGCCGACATGGCCAGAATGGCGGCCGACCCCAGGACGCAGGAATGGTGGGCGGTCTGCATGCCTTGCCAGGAGCCGTTGGCGACACGCAAGGAGGGCGAATGGTGGGCAGCCATGGACGAGGTCTTCCATCATGATTGACGGCGGCTTCGACCCAGCCTCACTCGCCCAGTCATGGCCCAGACCCTCAACGCCCCGGCCGATCGTCACCTTCGGCGCCGGGTCGATCGTCGGCGATGCGCATTTCCCGGCCTACAGGAAAGCAGGCTTTCCGGTCGCCGGGCTTTACGATCCCGATCATGCTCGCGCCGAAAAGCTGGCCAACCAATGGGGTGTGACAGCCTATCGCACGGCCGAGGAGGCTGCCGCCGTCGAGGGCGCGATCTTCGACCTTGCGACGCCGCCGTCGCGCCATGCCGATGTGCTTGACGCATTGCCCGACGGCGCGGTGGCGCTGATCCAGAAGCCGATGGGCAGCAATCTCACCGAGGCAACAGCGATCCTTGAAATCTGTCGTGCCAAAAAACTGCAAGCGGCGGTGAATTTCCAGCTGCGTTTCGCGCCGATGATGCTGGCGCTGAAGGACGCCATCGGCAAGGGCTGGCTGGGCGAGATCGTCGACTTCGATGCCTGGCTGGCTTTGGCGACGCCGTGGGAGCTGTGGGAGTTCCTGCTCAAGGCGCCACGCGTCGAGATCGCCATGCATTCGATTCATTATCTCGACCTGATCCGGCAATTGCTCGGCGACCCGCAGGGCGTGCACGCCAAGACGCTCGGCCATCCCAACCACAAGGTGGCGCAGACGCGTACCAGCGCCATTCTCGACTATGGCGACACCCTGCGCTGCGCGCTGTCGATCAACCACGACCACAAATTCGGCCGCCGGCACCAGGCCTGCGAGTTCCGCATTTGCGGCACCGAGGGAGCGGCCTATCTCAAGCTCGGCCTCAATCTCGACTATCCGCGTGGCGAGCCGGATGTGCTGGAAATTTATCCGAAAGGCGGGACCGATTGGATTGCGGTGCCGTTGGCCGGCGAATGGTTTCCCGACGCCTTTGTCGGCCGCATGGCCAATGTCCAACGTTTTGCGGCCGGAGAAGACGCAATGCTGATCAGTCCGGTCGCGGATGCGTGGTACACCATGGCGCTGGTCGAAGCCGCCTATCAGTCGAGCGCGGCACCGGCGACGCCGATCGCGGAAAGACCCTGATGGAACAGATCAAGTATTTCGAGGACTACGAGATCGGCGCCTCGCGCATCACCAGCGGCCGCACGATCACCGAAACCGACTTCGTCGTCCATGCCGGCCACACCGGCGATTTCTTCCCGCATCACATGGACGCCGAGTTCATGAAGACGACGCCGTTCGGCCAGCGCATCGCGCATGGCACGCTGGTGTTCTCGGTCGGCGTCGGACTGACGGCGACGATCATCAATCCTGTCGCCTTTTCCTATGGCTACGACCGGCTGCGCTTCATCAAGCCGGTGTTCATCGGCGACACGATCCGCACGCGCACCACCATCGCGGCCAAGGAAGACGATCCCAAGCGGCCGGGCTCAGGGCGGGTGATCGAGCGCTGCGAGGTGATCAACCAGCGCGGCGAGGTGGTGCTGGCGGCCGACCACATCTACATCGTCGAGCGCAAGCCGACACAGAGCTGAAACTCAGCCAATTCCCATGAGCCGGTGGCGCGCGGTGATGCGCTCCATCCCGAGCAGCAGTAGCAGTATCGCCGCCACCAGGATCATGGCGAGTGCAGCACCGCCAATGGACCTTCAACACAGCCTAGGATTTTCTCGACAGGCCATCTCCCTCTATCGCGCTGACGAGCGTCTCGCCTCCTTCGCGAAGATGCTGCGTCAGAATGCTTACGGCCCTGCCGCCGTCGCGCCGCCGGCAGGCGGCCAGCAGGTCGCGGTGCTCCGTCTGCGAGCGGTTGCGATGGTCCAGGTTCGACAACAGGATACGGACATAGCGATCGGCCGCGTTGTGATGCGCCTCGATCAGGCCGAGCAATCGCCGGTTGCCGCAGGCATCGTATAGAGCCAGATGAAAGGCCCGGTTCAGCGCGCCCCATCGGCCGACATTGCGCTCCGCGTCGATCTGGTCGAGCACCTGTTCCGCCTCATCGAGCTTCGTGCCGGCGAGGCCGGGTACCGAGAGCCGGAGCGCCTCGCTTTCGAGCAGCTCGCGCAGCGCGTAGATTTCACCGATCTCGGCGCTGTCCATCCGGGCGACATGGGCGCCCTTTGTCGGGTGAATGGAAACGATACCCTCGGCTTCCAGCTGACGAAGGGCATCGCGAATGGGCATCCGGCTGAAGCCGAACTGCTCGGCCAGCTCGTCCTGGCGAAGCGGAGTGCCCGCCTTTATGGTGCCATTGGCAATCGCCTCGCGCAGGACATTGGCGACCTGCTCGGCCACGGTCCGGGGGCCCTGCATCACGCTTTCCGCAAATCCTCGCAACCGGTGCTCCCCATTTCACGCGTCGCTCAGCCTAACCGAAGGCACCCGGCATGGATATAAGTATGCTCGTATAAGCGGCCGAAGTGAGTACCTCACGTCGAAACCTGTCACCGCCTCATTTGCGGGAGTTGCCTGCCCTAACGTGGCCGCTGACCTGTACGCCGTCCTCGGCGCGCAGATACAGGAAGCCGGGAATGGACAGCAGTGGGATGATGGCGGTCAGCAGGAACACCTGGTGAAATCGCTCCGGTGTCACGACGTGTGTTTCCCCTGCAACCAGACCCAGCACCATGGCGGCGATTGAAACGCCGAGGGAAACGCTGAGCTGTTGCAGGACGCCGCCGAGGCTGGTGGCGCGGCTGAGCTTATCCGCTGGCAGGTCGGCGTAGGACAGCGTGTTCGAGGTCATGAACTGCGCCGACCGGATGATGCCGAACACAAAGACGTAGAGGCCGATCATCCAGTGCGGCGTATCGGCGCCGATCAGGGCGAAGCCGGCCACAGCGGCGGCCCCGACCAGCGCGCTGCCGATCAGCACGACATTGAAGCCGAAGCGCCGCAACAGCGGCGACAGCAGTGGCCGGATGAGCAAGGCGCCGAAACTGCCGACGAATGTCAGCGAGCCGGAGGTGACCGGGCTCATGCCAAAGCCGACCTGCAGCATCAGCGGCAACAGGAACGGCACGCCGTTGAGGCCGACACGGCACAGGCCGCCGGCAAGCGTGCCGACCCAGAACGAGCGAAACCGAAACAGCGTCAGGTCGACTGCCGGCGCGACGACCCGGCGCGCGTAGCGACCGAACGCGAGCAGCAGCAGGACCGCTGCGGCCAGCACCAGCACCGTCGCCGAGACCGGGATGATCGGCCGGCCGATGCTTTCCAGTCCGAATTGCAGCAGTGCGACGCCGCATCCCACCATCAGGAAGCCGGCGAAGTCGAAGCGTTGCACCGCTTCCTCATGGAAATCGTCGACGAAGCGCAGCGCGGCCACAATGCCGAGGCAGCCGAACGGCACGTTGACATAGAATATCCAGCGCCACGAGGCATAGGTGGTCAACAGGCCGCCGAGCAGCGGCCCGATGACAGGCCCCATGATGGCGGGCAAGGTCATGTAGGTCATGGCGGTGATCAGCCCGCTGCGCGGAAAGCTGCGCAGCAGGATCAGCCGCCCGACCGGCGTCATCATAGCACCGCCCAGCCCTTGCAGAGCGCGCATCGCCAGCAGCATGCCGAAACTGTTGGCCATGCTGCACAATGCCGAGCCAAGGGTGAAAGTGAAAAGCGCCAGCGCGAACACGCGTCGTGCGCCGAACCTGTCCGCGAACCAGCCGCTGACGGGGATGAACACGGCCAAGGTCAGAATGTAGGTGGTGATCGCCAGGTTCAGCCTGACCGGCGTCGTGTCGAGGCTGCGCGCGATGGCCGGGATCGCGGTGGTGATGATGGTGGAATCGAGCTGCTCCATCAGGAAGGCGATGGCGACGATTATCGGAATGATCAGTCTCAGCCTCGGGTCGCGCTCGGTGGCAAATTGAGGCTGTTCCAATGCTGTGGCCAATTCCGTCATGCAGGCGGCTTATGTGCTTTGGCGAACGTCGGCACGAAGCAACGATTATCTCATCCGACCGGTCAGTCGCGACCCGATCGCGCGGCCTGTCTTATGATCCGCCAAACCGGGAAGCGGTAGCCATTTCTGCCTTGTTGGCGGTCAACAAATCTTGACCGTGAACTGTCGGGCGTCGGGACCGCCCTCGCCCGACTACACCGTGCATTTCCGGTGCATTTGCGTTTCGGCGAATGCCGTCCCGATTTCGTGAAGGAACGTGTCGAGCAAGAGGTCGTTTTCTTCCCCATCTATGTCTCGCATCAACAGGAGACATCCTCATGAAAAGGCAAATCGTATTCATCGGCTCCATCGTGCTGGCGTTGGCCACGAGCGCGACATCATTGACCACCACTGCCGATGCCGCGATCGTCAGGCACCATATTGTCCACCACGCCACGTCCCATCACGGTGGCGCGCATCGACAGGCTGTTCGCGGCGGACATGAGCGCCGCGGCGGTTGGACTGGCGACGAATGGAGCGGAGATAGTGGCTGGGTAGACGGCTACTATAATGGTTACGGCAGTTACGACGGCTACACGGGCGACTATTGCGGAACCATCCAGTGGACGCTTGGATTCTGCGGCCCCCACGGTCTCTAGCGGTGGTCGGTTAGGACCTCGCCGCGAAGTCGAACCGGCAATGGTCGTGCCGGCCATCACAGGCGCAATGTGTCTCCTCGCATTCGACTTCCGTCGGTGCGGCAAGACCTAGCAGGAACGAGGAGGCGCCGGTGACAAAGCCCTCGAACATGTAGCAGACGCGCTGACCAGGCCCCTGCCTGGCCTCCAGGGCAAAGATCGAATTCCGCAGGCTGATGCTGCCGCGACGGCCAGCGAGCATGTCGATCGAGAACTGGCCCCAACCGCGTTGCGACAGGCGCTGAAAATAGTGGCGGAACGTCGCCTCGGGATCGAGGCCCTTGCCCCGCACCTGGGCCTCGCACCATTCGATCGCGGATTTCGCCGTCGCCACGCGCAGAATGGCGCGGTAGGCGGCGCGGCCAAGCGCTGCCTCGACCGCGAGATGGTTGTTCACCAGAAAGTGCCTGGGCAGATAGACCATGGGCAGCCCGTCGGTCCGCCAGATGCCGCTCGTCTCGTCGACATCGATCGGCACCGCGGGCTGCATGATGGCTAGGCCGCCTGACGCTGCGCGGCGACCGACGCCGACTGGTCCTTGTAGAGCTCGCCGTCCTTCATGATGACGACGAGGCTCTTCTCGTGCACCATCATATCGAGGTCCTTCAGCGGGTCGCCATTGACCAGCAGCAGGTCGGCGATGAAGCCTTCCTTGACCATGCCGAGCTCGTCGCCGAGGCCCATCACCTGGCCGCCGAGCCGCGTGCCGCATTGCAGCGCCTCGCTCGGCGAATAACCGAGCAGGTCGACGAAGTGCTTGAGGTCGCGCGCGTTGGTGCCTTGCGGCGTCTGCGCGAAACCATAGTCGCCGCCGATCAGCGCCCGCACGCCGCGCTTGCGCAGTTCGGTGTAGACCTTGCGGCTGTCGTCGAGGATGCGCTGCATGCCGAACTTGACCGCCATCTCGTGGGTGAAACCGAAGGGCTCGCCCTCGTAGAGCGTGCCGTAGATGATGCCGATGGCCGGGCCGACGAAGATGCGATCCTTGGCCGATTCCAGCGCGTCGAGCGCTTCCTCGTCGGCGGATTCGCAGTGGTAGATGACGTCGACGCCGCACTTCACCGCGCGCTTCACCGAGCCGGCGGCGCGGGCATGGCAGTTGATCTTCTTGCCGAAGTCGCGCGCGACCGAGACCGCCGTCATCACTTCGGCTTCGCTCATCACGGTGAGGCCGCCGTGCGCCGCCGGGCTCAGATCGTCGCCGGAAATGTTGATCTTGATGTTGTCGGCGCCTTCGCGGCAGCACAGGCGCACCGCCTTGGTGATTTCCTCGACGCCGTCGGCGATCATGCCGAAGCTCTCGTGATACATATGCTGCTGGCGCTCGTCGCCGAGGCCGCCGGTCACCGTGATTTCCGGGCTGCCGGCGCGCATGCGCGGTCCCGGCAGACGGCCGGCATTGATTTCGTTGCGGATGACGATGTCCAGCCTGAGCTTCGAGGTCGCGGCGCTGTAGGCGCTGGTGAAGCCGTGGTCGAGCAACGTCTTGGCATTGCGCATGGTCAGCAGGAGATGCTCCTCGGGCGGGATCAGGCCGAGGTCGGAATCCTTGATCGCGCCGCCGAAGGAGATGTGGGCATGGCCTTCGACAAGACCCGGCATCAGCGTCATGCCGCGGCACTCGACGGTGGTCGCACCGTCGCCGGACAATTGCCCGGGCGTGCGGGCGATGCTGCTGATGCGGCCATTCTCGACCAGCAGATCGGCTGGAAAGGCATCGGCGCCGGTGCCGTCCCAGATCATGGCATTTCGAAACATCACTCTTGTCATGACATCGTCCTTTCGGAGTTGGCGGGGTTATTGGTTGACGGCTTGTGCCGATATGACGTCGTCGGCAACGACATTGGACAGGATGCCGACGTCTTCCAGCTCCACTTCGCAGACGTCGCCATGCTTCATGAACAGCTGCGGCTTGCGCGCCATGCCGACACCGGACGGCGTGCCGGTGACGAGGATGTCGCCCGGCTCGAGCGTGATCGCCTCGCTGATGATCGAGATCAGTGACGCGACGTCGAAGATCATGTCGCTGGTCGAGGCGTTCTGGACGACCTGGCCGTTGAGGCGTGTCTGGATGCGCAGCCCCTTGCCGCCCGGCGGCAATTCGTCCGCCGTGACGAAGATCGGCCCGAAGGAGCCGGTGCCGTCAAAATTCTTGCCGACGGTCCACTGCGGCGACTTGGTCTGGAAGTCGCGGATCGAGGCGTCGTTGAAGATGGAGTAGCCGGCGACGTGGCTCAGCGCCTGGGCGGGGGCGATGTGGCGGCCAGCCTTGCCGATGATCGCGACCATCTCGCCCTCGTAGTCGAGCTGGATCGAGGCCTCCGGACGGCGGATGGCCGCGCCATGCCCGATCAGGCTGGTCGAGAAGCGGGCGAACAAAGTCGGATAGGTCGGCGGCACGAAGCCGCTCTCGATCGAATGGTCGACATAGTTGAGGCCGACGCAGATGATCTTGCCCGGCGCCGATATCGGCGGCAGCCATTCGACCGATTGACGATCGATCCGTCGTCCGCTGGCCAGCCGCTCGCCCGCCGCCTGCAGCGCCTGCGCGCCTTCGGCGATCAGGTCCTCCAATCGTCCGGGAAACATCGCATCGCTTTCGTCGATGCCGCGGAACTCACCTTCTGGCAATGCGATTGCCAGTCCGGGTCCCCGCGGCGATTCATAGGCTGCAAATCGCACTGGCCACATCCTCGCTTGTGAAGGCTGGACTTTGTTCAGAAATTATATATCTGTCAACATAGAATATATTATTTTGCATTCTGATTCCTGCCTGAGATGATGTATGGAGGGCATTCGATGGACAGATTCGGCCGCGGGCGAACCAATGGCTAGGGAAGGCTCGATCAATCTCACCCAGGGCGCGTATGAGGATCTGCGCGCCGAGCTTCTGTCGTGCCGGATCGCGCCGGGCAGCCGGCTCAAGGTGCAGGAGCTGTGCGACAGGCTGTCCGTCAGCCTCGGCGCCATCCGCGAGGCACTGTCGCGGCTGACCTCCGAGGGTCTCGTCGTGGCCGAACCGCAGCGCGGCTTCCGCGCCGCGCCGATCTCGGCCGAGGACCTGCTCGACCTCACCAAGACACGCATCCAGATCGAGACGCTGTGCATCCGCCGCGCCATCGAGGTCGGCGACGTCGCCTGGGAATCGCAGCTGGTCGCGGCCCTGCACCGGCTGTCGCGAACGCCCGAGCATACGCCGGACGATCCGGTGCATTCGAGCGACGAATGGGCGACCGCGCATGCGGCCTTCCACAAGGCGCTGGTCGGCGGCTGCGACAGCCGCTGGCTGCTGCGGCTGCGCGACCAGCTTTATGACCAGAGCGAGCGCTACCGCCGCCGTTCGGTCTCGTTGGCGCCAAATGCCCGCAACATCAGCAAGGAACATCAGGACCTCGCCAATGCCGTGCTCGACCGCAATGCCGAGAAGGCAGCCGAACTGCTGGCGGCACATCTGGCGGTGACCACCGACATCCTGCTGGCCGCCGAAGCCGACGACCTGCCGCCGCGCAAGACAATTGTGCGGGCATAGCGTTTCATTTTCGAATTCCTCGGTCAGGATGTAAAAACGCCGCCCGTACAAACGGGCGGCGTTTTGCGTCACAGGCCTACTGGCGCAGATTGGTCCAGATCCGGTCATAGGCGCGGATCGCCTTCTCGTCGCATGACGGTGCAAACGAGATTTTCAGGTCGGCCGGCGGGTTGAACTCCGGCGAGCCGCCAATATCCGCCGCCAGATATTTGTTCGATCCAGCGATCGCACTCTGGTAGCCGGTGTATTTCTGCTGCAACGCGATGTTTTCGGGATCCATCAGGAAGTTGAGGAACTTCTTGGCATTGTCGACATTGGGCGCGGTAGAGGGAACGGCGACATTGTCCATCCAGCCGACAACGCCTTCCTTGGGATAGACGTATTTGACAGTTGACTTCTGCTGGCGTGTCGCCAGCGCCTTGCCCGACCACTGCTCGTGCATGACCGTCTCGCCCGCGACCTGGCGTTCGACGATGCCGTCGGAATTGTAAACCTTGACGAAGGGCTTTTGCGCCTCGAGCAAGGCGTCGAGTTCCTTCAAGTCCGCCGGATTGCTGTTGCACTGATCCTTGCCGAGATAGACGAGCGCCAGCGACATCACCTCGGTCGGCGAGCCGAACATACCGACCTTGCCCTTGAGTTCCGCCGGAGGATCGAAGAGCGGCTTCAGGCTGTCGGTCGGACCCTTGTAGACGGCGGTGTCGACCGAATAGGACGTGGTGCCCCACACCCATGGCACGGTGTATTTCGAATCCGGGTCCCAGGGCCGGTGCTGCCATTTCGGATCGACGTTCTTGAAATTCGGCATCGCCGCCGCATCGACTTCCTGAAACAGCTTCTGCTTGACGAAGATCGGCACGAAGTCGTTGCTGATGATCATCACATCGTAGCCGGCGGCGCCCGAGCTGAGCTTGGCGAGCGCGGTCTCGTTTGAATCGTAGGTGTCGATGGTGACCTTGATTCCGGTCTCCGCCTCGAACTTCTTGATCATTTCGTCCGACGTGTAGTCGGTCCAGTTGTAGATGTGCAGCTCGCCGGCATCGGCGAGCGCGGTGGTGGTGATCGCCCCCATGATGGCGGCGGCCAGGGCTATTCCCGAAAGTCCTTCTTTCCATTTGGTCACGGTCGTTCTCCTCTGGTTTTGTTTTCTTGTTGTGACCGTGATCCTTTCCGAAAACCGGCTTCCACGTTTCGGGATCATGGTCAGGCAAATCTGTTGCGCCGCCCGACGAGCAGGGCCGCCGCGACGAAGACGATCGAAACGGCAAGAAGGATGGTGGAGATGGCGTTGACTTCCGGCGTCACGCCAAGCCGCATCATGCCGTAGATGTAGACCGGCAAGGTGGTCGAGCCGGCGCTCGACACCATCATCGAGATCAGGAAATCATCGAGCGAGACGACGAAGGCCATGATGGCGCCGGCCGAGATCGCCGGCAGCAGCAAGGGCAGCGTGACGCGGCGAAACAGCCGCCACTCGTCGGCGTAGAGGTCACGGCCGGCCTCCTCCAGCGTGCCGCCCATGTCGCGCAGCCGCGCCTGGACCGGCAGCAGCGCGAACGGGATGCAGAAGACGGTGTGGGCGATCATCAGGTTGATGAGCCCGTGATGCATGCCGACACCGGAAAAGAAGATCAGCGTGGTGATTGCCACGACGATCTCCGGCACCACCAGCGGCATTGCGATCAGCGCCGTTGCGGCGCTGCGTCCGAAGCGCAGCCGGCCGCGTTCCAGCGCCAGCGCTCCGGCCGTGGCGATGGCCGTCGAAGCAATGGTGGAGACGATCGCGATGATGACGCTGTTGAAGGCGGCGTCGCGGATCGAGCCATTGTTGGCGACCGCCACGAACCATTTGAAGCTGAAGCCGGCCCATACGGTGACAAGCCGGCTCGAATTGAAGGCGTAGATCACCAGGATCAGCAGCGGCGCGTAGAAGAACACGAATATCAGCGCGGTGTAGGCCGACAGGCCGGGCGTGTGCCGCCAGTCAAAGGGTTTCGCGCCGGTCATCGCCGCTCCTCCTGGATCTTGCGCGAACGGATGACGAAGACGGTCAGCACGACCACCGTCACCACGGTCGATAGCGCGGCCCCAAACGGCCAGTTGCGCGACGAGGTGAACTGCATCTGGATCAGGCTGCCGATCAAAAGCTTCTTGCCGCCGCCAAGCAGGTCGGGGGCCAGGAACGAGCCGAGCGCCGGCGCAAACACAAGCGTAGCGCCGGCCAGCGCGCCGGGTCTCGCCAGCGGCCAGACGATGCGCCGGAAGACGGCGGCGCGGCTGGCGTAGAGATCGTGCGCGGCCTCGATCAGCCTGGGGTCTATGCGCTCCAGCGTCGAATAGATCGGCAGCACCATGAAGGGCAGGAAGGTGTAGACGAGGCCGAGCAGGATCGACCCGTCATTGTAGAGCAACGGCAGCGGATCGGAGATGATGCCGGCATGGCGCAGCGCGCCGTTCGCCAGGCCCTCGTCGCGCAGGATGAGGATCCAGCAATAGGTGCGGATCAGCGTGTTGATCCAGAACGGCAGCGTCACGGCGAACAGCAGGACCCGCCGGCGCTCCGGCGTCTGGCAGACAATGTACCAGGCAACCGGCAGGCCGAGCACAAGGCAGATGCCGGTCGTGGCAATGGCCAGGTAGATCGAGCGCAGGATGATCAGGGCATAGCTCGGCGAAAACACCAGGCTGTCGTCGAAGTCGCGCTGATAGAGAAACTGGAGATAGGCGTCGAATGTTGCAGGGGCGGTGACGCCGCCATAGGGGTTGGCGGTCATGAAGGAATAGGCGACCGCCAGAAAGAGCGGCAGCACCATGAAGATGCCGATGACCAGCATGGCGGGGGCAATCAGCAGATAGGTGCGGTTCGGACCCATCGCCGCCTCAGTTCGCCAGTTCGCGTTCGACGTCGCGGGCCCAGTCGACGACGACCCTGTCGCCTGTCGCCAGCGCCGAACCGCCGCGCGAGCGCGAATGCAGCCGTGCTCCCTCTTCCAGGACAACCTCATAGAGTGTGTCGGAGCCGAGGAAGGTGATGGCGGAAACCGCTCCCCTGGCGTGGCCCCTGACGCCATCCAAAGCCGGCGACACCACGATGTGTTCGGGACGCACGACGATCGTCTTCGCCGGGTCGCGGCCAAGGGCTGCGCCCGGCAGCAGATTGGACTCGCCGATGAAATCGGCAACAAAGCGGTCCTGTGGGTTGTCGTAGATGTCCCGCGGCGTGCCGACCTGCAGCACGTCGCCGCTGCGCATCACTGCGATCCGGTCCGACATGGCCAGCGCCTCCTCCTGGTCGTGAGTGACCAGTACGAAGGTGATGCCGGTCTCGCGCTGCAGCCGTTTCAACTCGCTCTGCATGCCCTTGCGCAATTTGAGGTCGAGGGCCGACAGCGGTTCGTCGAGCAGAAGCACGCTCGGCTTCGGAGCCAGCGCGCGTGCCACCGCGACGCGCTGCTGCTGGCCGCCCGACAATTGCGCCGGGCGGCGCGCGGCGAAGCCCTCGAGCCGCACCATTTCCAGCGCTTCCCGGACCCGTTCGTCGATCAGCGATTTCGGCGCGTTCTGCATCTCCAGACCGAACGCGACATTCTCGGCAACGCTCATATGCGGGAACAGCGCGTAGCTCTGGAACACAGTGTTGACCGGCCGCTTCTGCGGCGGCAGAGCGGCGACGTCGCTGCCGGCGATGCGGATGGCGCCCGAGCTCGGCGCCTCGAAGCCGGCAATCAGGCGCAGCAGGGTCGTCTTGCCACAGCCGGACGGACCGAGCAGCGTGAAGAACTCATTGTCATAGATTTCGAGGCTGACCTCGTTCAGCGCGTGAACCGGATCGGCGTCCCTGGTCACGAAGGATTTTGACACGCTTTGGATGTCGATCATGACCGGCAATTCCTGGGACTGCGGTGAGATGGCCGGGCGTGTCGAAGGCCATCGCGGCTGTTCGGAACCGCGCCTAAAAATTCGCTCCAAAATTATATTTGTCAACAAATAATATATTGTTTTTGCTTTTTGACACGCGAAAGTGTGGCAGGGACCCGGCCGCGCCGACGCCTTCGCATGTCGTGGCGATACGCCGGTGGCGTTCAGAGCACCTTGCCGCTGTCGGGATCGAGCAGGTGCATGTGGGCCATGCCGAGCGAGAGCGTCGCCACCTCGCCGGGCTTCGGTGTCGAAGCCGGATCGATGCGCGCCGTCGCCTCCGCGCCGGCGATCAGCACATGCAGCAGCGTCTCCATGCCCATCGGCTCGACAACCTCGACGGGCGCCTTGATGTCGACGACGTCGGGCCGGTCGCGCTGCTCGGTGATGTGCTCGGGGCGCAGGCCGAATTCGAGTTCGCGTCCGACATGGCTGGCATAGCGTGCGGTACGGGCAGCCGGGACGGCCAGTGCCGTCCCGTCGCCTAGCACGACTGCGAGCCGGTCGCCGCGCGCTTCCAGGCGGCATTTGAAGAAGTTCATGCCGGGACTGCCGATGAAGCCGGCGACGAAGCGGCTGGCCGGCTCATGGTAGAGATCGTTGGGCGGGCCGATCTGCTCGATGCGCCCCTTGTTCATCACCACGACACGGTCGGCCAGCGTCATCGCCTCGACCTGGTCATGGGTGACGTAGACCGTCGTGGTGGCGACCATCTGGTGCAGCTTCTTGATCTCGGCGCGCATCTTCACCCTTAGCTTGGCATCGAGGTTGGAGAGCGGCTCGTCGAACAGGAACACTTTCGGCTGGCGCACCATGGCGCGGCCCATCGCGACGCGCTGGCGCTGGCCGCCGGACAGCTGGTGCGGCTTGCGCTGCAGCAGTTCGCTGAGATCGAGGATGTCGGCGACACGGGCGATGCGCTGCGTCACCTCGCCGTCCGGCACTTTGCGGATGCGCAGGCCGAAAGCCATGTTCTGCGCGACGGTCATCTGTGGATAGAGTGCGTAGCTCTGGAAGACCATCGCGATGTCGCGATCCCTGGCCTGGACGTTGTTGACCAGCCGGCCGCCGATATGGATTTCGCCGCCGCTCGGCCTGTCCAGTCCCGCCACCATGCGCAGCGTCGTCGACTTGCCGCAGCCCGACGGTCCGACGAGGACAACGAATTCGCCCTCGGCGATTTCGAGATCGATATCGTGCACGACCTTCAGATTCTGGAAGCTCTTGGAAACCTGCCTCAGTTCGACATCCGCCATGGCGCTATTCCTTTGCCGTCGGCGCGAACATGTCGAGCGCGAGCGCCGCAGCACCGATCACGCCGGCGTCGTTGCCATGCTCCACCGCCACGATCACCGGCGGGCGGCCGGGCTTGAGCAGCACGAAATCCCTGACATTGCGGGCAATGCGGTCGGTGAAGAACGGACCGGCCAGCGCCAGACCGCCGCCGATGATCGCCGCCTCGATGTTGAGCATGTTCGACATGATGCCGATCATCTGGCCGAGCCAGCGCGCGACCTCATCGACAACCTGCAGCGCGATCGGCTCGCCCTGCTTGGCGAGATCGCAGACCGCCTGGGCGTTGGTGGCGTCGGTGTCCGGCTTGAGCTGACGATAGCGGTTGACGAGCGCGCGGGCGCTGGCCAGATTCTCGACCATGCCCGGCACTGGATCAGCAATGTCGGTGCGGGCCGGATCGAGCGAGATGCAGCCGAGCTGCGGCGGCAGACCGTCCGGACCGTCGATGACCTTGCGGTCGATGACCATGGCGCCGCCGATGCCGGTGCCGAGCGTCAGCAGCGCAAAGCGGGAGAAGGGACGTCCGGCACCGTGCCGCATCTCGCCATGGGTGGCGCAGACGGCATCGTTGCGGACGATGGCCGGGACGCCGAAGCGAATACCGAACAGCTTTGACAGCGAACCCTTCAGCAGCGCGGGGATGGCCGGGCAGCGGCCGTTCAGCATGCCTGTCTCGGGATTTGGGGTGCCCGGCACACCAATGCCGATGGCCGCGATGTCCGGAAACTGCCGCGTCAGGTCCTCGGTGGCCTTGGTGACCTGATGGACGAAATCCGGGAACTCGATGTCCCGATGCACTGGGACAGTGCCGCGCGCCAGCACCTTGCCCGAACCGTCGACGGCGCCGAGCTTGACCAGGCTGCCGCCAATGTCGATTCCGATCGCGGTTACCATCAGGCCTCCTTGCGGATGCGCACGTTGAGCCGGCGCCCGAGGTTGGGATAGATCATCTTGTCGGGATCGATGCCGCGCGCGATCGCCAGTTCGCAGCCATACCATTGCAGCGGCATTGGTGCCCAGCAACCGGCGAGCCATTGCTGTTCCGGCGCCGTCGGCCAGCTGACATCGAGATCGAAACGGGTCGGGTGGCCCGAGAGATTGAGGACGACCGCTCGCGGCCCCAGTTCGGCCAGCGCCTCGCCGAGATTGGCGGCGACCTTCGCCTCGGTGTCGGTCTGCGCGATGGCAATCACGAGGCTGTTGTCCGTCGTGCCATAGACATGACCGTGCAGGGCTTCTTCCGTGTCGAAGGCGGCGGTCGGCACGCCGCTGATCTCGGCAATCTTGAGGGACGCCTCAAGTGCGGTGCCGAGATGCGTCGCCTGTCCGGCGACAAGTATGTAATCGGGGACGCCGAAGCGGGCGATCAGATCCTTCGCCGCGGCCAGACCGGTTTCCGCTGTCTGCTCCAGTTGCGCGAGCAGTCCGGACAGGTCGACCGTCTTGTTGGCGAGCTTGGCGGCAACCGCCAGCACCGAGATGACGGTGGCCGTATAGCCCATGGTCTTGGGGCCGACCGTCTCCGGGCCGATCGGCATGACGATTACCTCGGCACCGGCCTCGGTAATGAGGCTGCCCTCCTCACCGGTAATGACCAGCGTCGGAAAACCGCGCGCCACGGACAGGCGCACCGCTTCGATTGTGGTGATGCTCATGCCGGACTGCGAGGCGGCCAGCACCAGTGTGCGCTGGTCCGATGCCCTGGGCGGCAGGCGCAGGAAAGCTTCCGGCTCCTTGGCGATCACCGACGCGCCCGTCCCTTCCTCGAGCGCCTCGGCGCCGGCCAGCAACGCATTCATCGAGGAGCCGGTGCCGAGCAGAACGATCCGCTCCGGCTTCTGGCGCAGGCTGGCGAACCGGTCGAGATCCGCGCCGATGGCGGCGGGCAGACCGGTCAGGGTCGAAGGCTGCCGGCGGATGTATTTGCCTATCTGCATCTTGATGTTCCATCAGTTCGAAATTGGAGTCTTGCGAAAATCTGTTCCTCGGGACGTCTGGCTATTTGCTGTAGCCCTTGCTGAGGCCGCTGATGAATTGCCGCGAGAACAGGGTGAACAGCAGGACGAGCGGCACCGCGCCAAGCGTCAGCGCGGCGAGAAGTGCCGGATAGTCGTTCATGAACTGGCCGACGAATTGCTGCACGCCGAGCGTCACCGTCTGGTTCTGCCGGCTTGGAGCCAGGATCAGCGGGAACCAGAGGTCGTTCCAGACCGGCAGCATCGTCAGCGCGGCCACCGCGGCGAGGCCCGGCCTGACCAAAGGCAGCACGATCCAGAAGGTGCGCAACTCGCTCGCGCCATCCATGCGGGCCGCCTCCTTGAGATCGGTAGGCACCGTGCGGAAATAGGTGACCATCAGCGTCACCGCGATCGGGATGCTCATGGCGGTGTAGACGAGGATGAGGGCCGCCAGCGTATCCATCAGCTTCCAGGCGAGCATCATCTGGATGAGCGGGATGGTGCCGAGCCTGATCGGCAACATGATGCCAAGCACGAACAGGCCGCCGAGCAGCGATGCGACCCGGACACGGTATTCGACCAGGGCGAAGGCGGCGAGCGTCGACAGGACCACCGTCAGCACGATCGTGGTTACCGTGACGATTAGGCTGTTGCGGTAATTGACGAGGAAATTGCCACGGGTGAAGACCCGCCTGTAGCCCTCGAGGCTGAACGTCTTGGCCGTCGGCAGGTCGAACGGGCCGCCGAAGATCGCCGGCGTCGTCTTCAGCGAATTGATGATGACGATCAGCACCGGTCCGATGGCAAGGACAACGAAGAGGATCAGCAGCGCGTGCACGATGATGCGCTCGACCGTCCAGGGTTCGCGATCCTGGCGACGGCGGGCAACGGGAATGGTGAGGTCCGGGGCGCTCATATCCGCTCCTAGACCGAGTAGGATTTCAGGCGGCGCTGGATCAGCCAGAAATAGGCTGCTGTCACCAACAGAACCGTGAGGAAGATGACCGTTGCGACCGCAGCACCAAGGTCGAGATCGGCAAGCTGTCCGCTCGAACCGAAGAAGGTGCGGTAGAAATAGGTGCCGAGGATATCGGTGCTGTAGTTCGGCCCGGGTGCCGATCCGTTGAGCGCGAACACGAGATCGAAGCCGTTGAACGTCCAGATGTAGGTCAGGATCGCGATCAGGCCGAACTGCGGCGCGATCAGCGGGAACTTGATCTTCCAGAAAGTCGTCCAGCCGCCGGCGCCGTCGATGTTGGCGGCTTCGACAAGCTCGTTGGGCACCGCCAGCAGGGCGCTGTAGAGGAAGACCATCGGGATGCCGAAATATTGCCAGACCGACATCAGCGAGATGGTGGTGAGTGCGGTCGATTCCGTGCCCAGCAGCGGAAAGCCGACCAGCCCCCAGAGTGGATTGATGATCAGGCGCCAGACGAAGCCGACGATGACCACCGACAGCGTCGCCGGTATGAACAGCAGCGTGCGGTAGATGCCTTCCGACCGCGCCAGTTTTCCCGACGTCAGCAACGCCGCCAGCAGCAGCCCCATCGGCACTTCGACAATCAGATGGATGGCGAAATACTGCATGTTGTTCAGAAGCGCATTCCAGAAGCGGGCGCTGATTGTCGGATGAGTGAACAGGCGCTGGTAATTGGCCAGGCCGACAAAGGTGTCACCGGAGGCGCCATTGGTCTGGAAGAAGCTCATCACGATCGAGGTCGCCAGCGGCAGCACGGCGAAGACCAGATAGACGGCCAGAGCCGGCAGCACGAACAGCAACAGGTTTCTGTGGACGGCAGCGGGAGATATCAACTCAAGACCTCATGTTCACGCCGGCATGGTGCGCGGCGTGCCCGCAGGCTTCGCGCATGCCTCGCCGGCTGGCAAGGCATGCGCGAGACGTTCCCAGGTTACTTCTTCTGCGGCCCGTACCAGGAGGCGAGTCCGGCCTGAAGCTCCGTCGCGACCTGCTGCGGGGTGACGTCCGACTTGGTGAACATCACCTGCAGCAAGCGCCAGGTCTCGTCGTCGAGCGGAGGCGTGCCGGCGCTCAAACGATCCAGCGCTAGCCGCGGCGTCAGCTCAGCACCTTTCTTCAGGTCGGCGAAATCCTGCGCCAGCTTGTTCTTGTAGGTGACCGGCTTGCTGCTCATGGCAAAGAAGCCAGGCGCGGCATTGACGTAGAGTTCCTGGAATTCAGGACCGGCAACCCAGTCGAGGAAGGTCTTGGCAGCTTCCTTGTGCGTGCTCTTGGCGTTGATGCCGATGCCCATGTCCGGCATCTCCTGCAGGTAGCGCTGGTCGCCTGCCTTCGGCACCGGCGGACCGAACACGCCGACGTTGAGGCCGGTCGAGGTCGCCTGGTTGATGTCCCACGAACCGTCGGGGAGGATGGCCGCCTTGCCGAGCGTGAACAGCTGCGTCATGTCGGCATAGTTCAGGCTCTCCTGTCCGGCAGGCAGGAACGGCTTCCAGGCTTCGAAAGCGGCGATGGCATCGACGAATTCGGGGTCAGTCAGTTTCTTCTTGCCGTCGATCAGGCCGAGCCGGCCCTCCTCGCCTTTCCAGTAGGCGGGGCCGATGCTGTAGAGACCATTATAGGCGAGTTGCCAGGATTCGGCCGAGCCGTAAGCCAGCGGCGTATAGCGGCCGTCCTTCTTGATCGCCTGCAGGACTTCGATGAACTCGGCGTTGGTGGTCGGCACCTTGAGGCCCAGTTCCTTGAAGATGTCGGCGTTGTAGTAGAAGCCGGCGAGTACCGCGGCGACAGGCAGACAGTAGGCCTTGTCGTCGGCGCCCGACCACGCTGCGCGGGACGTCTTGTCGAAGTTTTCCAGGCCCGGCAGCCCTTCCAGCGGTTCGAAATAGCCGCGCTTGATCCATTCGCGGTTCACGTCGAAGGGGCGACAGGTGATGAGGTCGCCGCCGGCGCCGCCTTCGATCTGCGACTGAACGGCGGCGTTGTATTCATTGGTGTTGATCGGCGCGAACTCGACCTTGATGTCGGGATGCTTGGCTTCGAAGGCGGGCAGGATGGTGTCCTGCCAGACCGCGATGTCCTCGGTGCGCCAGCTGTTCAAAGTGATGGTGACAGGGTCTGCAAAAGCGGCGCCGACGCCGCCTGAAAACATCACGCCAAGCGTTGCCGCCAGCGGGATCGATACACGCATGGAACGCATTTTCCTGCTCTCCCTCAAGATGGTGCCTCGTGTGGATTCACGATTTTGCACTGTTGCCTGGGACCATACCTACTGATACATGTTGTGACAAGTGGTATTGTGTTGTCTTTTCCTGTTGAATGGCCTCGTGCCCCGACCGGGCACGGCAAACAGACAGGGCACACGGTCTGGATTTGGGAGGACTTGATGATTGGTGTTGGAATTCTGGGCTCGGGCTTCATCGCCGAGACCTATGCGGACTCGCTGCTCGACGTGCGCAACGCCGAGCTCGTCGCCTGCTCGTCGCGCAGTTTCGAGCGCGCGGAAGCCTTCGCGAAAAAATGGGGTCCAAAGGTTACCGCCCACAGGGATATCAACGCCCTTTGCGCCGATCCGGCTGTCGAGATCGTGGTGATCGCTCTGCCCAACGAGATCCATCTCGAAGCCGTCAGGATTGCCGCCGGGCACGGCAAGGCCGTCATCTGCACCAAGCCGTTGGCGCGCACGGGCAAGGAAGCGCAGGAAATCCTCGACATCGTCCAGCGCGCCGGCATCTGGCACGGCTATGCCGAATGCGCCGTGTTTTCCCCCAACATCGCCAAGGCCCACCAGATGATACAGGCGGGCGGCATCGGCAATCTCCTCACCATGCGCGCCCGCGAAGCGCATTCGGGGCCGCATGCACCGCATTTCTGGAACGCCGAGCTCGCAGGCGGCGGCGCCCTGCTCGACATGGGCTGCCACACCGTCGAAAGCGCGCGCCACTTCTTTGGCAAGGACAATCTGATCACCGAGGTGATGGCGTGGGGCGCAACGCTGGTCCATGGCGACAAGACGACAGGAGAAGACACCGCGATCGCGCTGTTGAAATTCACCGGCGGCCAGCTCGCCACGATCGAATCGTCATGGATCGAGAAAGGCGGCATGCAGCTTCGCCACGAACTGGTCGGCTCGGCCGGCCGCATCGTCACCGACACTTCGGTCGGTCCGGTCTGGGGCTTTATCGAAAAGCCGGTGGGTTATCTGGTCGAAAAGGCCGATTCCGAGACTGGCTGGGTCTATCCGGTGCCTGAGGAGACCCGGGCCTACGGTTTTTCACAACAGATGCGACATTTTGTGGAACACTTCGCGGCGGGGACAACGCCACTGGAAACCTTCGAGGACGGCGTCATCGTCAACCAGGTGATTGACGCCTGCTACCGTTCGATGCGAACCGGCGTCTGGGAGAAGGTGAAGGCGGATGGGTGACTGAGATGGAGGGCTCGCCACTGCAGTCGGACGGACCCGAACCGCTCTGGCGGCAAGCGGCCGATGCGATCCGGCAGGAGATCGCCACCGGCAAACTTGCCTCGGGCGCGCGCCTGCCGGCCGAGCGCGATCTGTTCACGCGCATGTCGATCAGCAGGGTGACCTTACGCAGGGCGTTGCAAAGCCTTGTCGAGGAAGGTGTGCTGACGCCTTCACACGGGCGCGGCTGGTACGTCTCGGCCAAGGTGCCGAAGGAGTTTCCCAACACGCTGGAATCCTTCAGCGAAACCGCGAAGCGCCTCGGCCTGACACCCTCCTCCGACGTGTTGCGCGCCGCGGAAGCGCCTGCTTCGCTGGACGAGGCCGAGGAACTTTCGATCGCCCCCGGCGCGACGCTCTTCCACCTGGAGAGGATCCGGCGCCTCGACCAGGTTCCGGTCGCCGTCGACACCTCGTTCTTCGCCCTCGCTCTTGTTCCCGACCTCAGCGGGGTCGATTTTCGAACCGCGTCGCTGTTCGGCTTGCTGATCGATGCAGGCGTCGACCTGGCCCGCGCCGAAACGACGATCGAGGCGCGCGGCGCGGATCCTGTACTGGCGCGCCATCTCGACATCGACGTCGGCAAATCGACCCTGGTGATGCGCCAGCTCATCGTCGATGCGGCCGGCCGGCCGCTGCTCTCCTCAACCATCCGATATGCCGGCGACCGCTATCGCCTCCGCACGTCGTTTTCGCGGACAGGCAGGTCCTCGGGCCGCGGTCCGGGTTGACCGCCGGGACTTTTCCGAGACAATCGCAAGGACCGGCCAATTCTTGACCCGCCACCCGGCGCAAGTTCAATTCGGGTCTGGCGAAACCCGACTAGACGCTTCCGTCCAGGCATGCTCGTCAACGGTGGCGGCGCGAGGACACCTCAGCGCGTGAAATGCTCGCAGCCGGGTGGAAATCCCGATAACACCCGGTATCATCTGCAAAAATATCGAAATCGGGAGGCTGCCGGTGCAGACCAAGAAGATCATCAATGACGGCAACCGCGCCGTCGACGAGATGCTGGAAGGCATCCTGGCCGCGCATCCCCGCCATCTCAAAAGCCTGGACGGCAGCCGACGCTCGATCGTCGTCCGCGACGGACCGCGCCAGGGCAAGGTAGGCCTCGTCATTGGCGGCGGCTCGGGCCACGAGCCGAGCTTCCTCGGTTTCGTCGGCAAGGGGCTGGCCGATGCGGCGGCAATCGGCAACGTCTTCGCCTCGCCGCCACCCGATCCGATCCTCGAATGCGCCAAGGCGGTCAGCGGCGGCTCCGGCGTGCTGTTCATGTACGGGAACTATGCCGGCGACGTGATGAATTTCGACATGGCCGCCGAGATGGCCGCGATGGACGACATCGAGGTGCGCACGGTGCTGAGCACCGACGATGTCGCCTCGGCACCGCGTGACCAGCGGCACAAGCGGCGCGGCGTCGCCGGCAATTTCTTCATCTTCAAGGCGGCCGGTGCCGCCTGCGACCGGATGCTGTCATTCGACGAATGCGAGCGCATCGCGGGGAAGGCCAACGACCACACCTTCACCATGGGCGTGGCGCTGTCGCCCTGTTCGCTGCCGCAGACCCGCCGGCCCAATTTCGAGATCGGGCCGGACGAGATGGAGATCGGCATGGGCATCCATGGCGAGCCCGGCATCGCCCGCGAAAAGCTGAAGACGGCCGACGAGATCACCGATGAGATGCTGGACAAGATCCTCGACGAGATGGCGCCGGCGCGTGGCGACAAGGTCGCCGTGCTCGTCAACTCGCTCGGCTCGACGCCGCTGATGGAGCTCTACATCATGAACCGGCGGGTGAAGCAGAGGCTCGATGATATCGGTGTGTCGATTCATGCGACGTGGGTCGGCAACTACTGCACCTCGCTCGAAATGGCCGGCGCCTCGATCACGCTGCACCAACTCGACGGCGAGTTGCAGACGATGCTGGACCATCCTTGCGACTGCGCCATGTTTCGCGCTGGCTAAACCTGCTCTGCGGCAAGGACAAGAACATGACGACAATCGACACTGCCCGCCTGGCCAGCATGTTCGCGGCCATCGCAGACGCCATGTCAGCCGACAGGGACCGGCTGTGCGCGCTTGACGGTATCATCGGCGACGCCGACCACGGCATTGCGATGGAGCTCGGATTTTCAGCGGCACGCGATGCGGTCGCGGCGCTGGATACCGGGTCCACCGATCCGACCACATTGCTCAACACGGCGGCAAAATCGTTCCTGAATGCCGTCGGCGCCTCCTCGGGTCCGCTCTATGCCACCGCGTTCATGCGCGGCGCGGCAGCCGTCAAGGGCAAGGCAACGCTCGACGACGCCGACGCAGTTGCAATGTTCCAGGCCATGGCCAAGGGCATTCAAGATCGCGGCAAGGCCGAGCCAGGCGAAAAGACGATGATGGATGCATGGGCGCCGGCAGCGCAGGCGGCGGGCGAGGCGCTGGCCTCCGGCAAGGGTCTGGTCGGCAGTCTCGAGGCTGCCGCGCAGGCGGCAAAGGCAGGCGCGGAAGCGACCAAGGCGATGATCGCCACCAAGGGCCGGGCCTCCCGCCTCGGCGAACGCTCGCTTGGCCATATGGATCCAGGCGCCGCGTCCGCCGTAACCATGATCGAGGCGATGCGGGACGCCTTGACCGTCTAGTTCAACCAGTCAGTCCCGACGCCTTCAGCGCTTGCTGTCGAGCTTGTCGATGGCCTGAACGTTTGCGGCGGACGGACCGTTCGGATCAAACTCCGAAGCGAGCCACGCGTCGGCGATCGATTTCGCCAGTTCGGGACCGATGACGCGGGCGCCCATGGTGATGATCTGGGCGTTGTTGGACTTGGCGGCGCGCTCGGCGGAATAGGTATCGTGGGTCAACGCGGCGCGAATACCTGGGACCTTGTTGGCGGATATGCTGACGCCAATGCCGGTACCGCAGAACAGGATGGCCCGGTCGTAGCTGCCGTCCAGAATTTCGTGGCCGACCTTGGCGGCGATATCGGCGTAGTATCCGGCCTGGCTGAGATCAACGACCTGCAGCTCCGGCTTCGTGGCGAGATGCTTGGCGATGACATCGAGCAGCGGCTTGCCGGCGCTGTCGGCTCCGAGTGCGATTTTCATGGCGATGAACTCCTTTGCTTTCTTGTCGTAGAGTGGTTGACGCAAGTCCGGATGGAAAACCGTTTCACACTCTTCCTGGAATTGCCCTGGCGGTCAGCGCCCGATGGCGGCCGACGCCTTTTTCAGAATGTCGATATAGCCTTCCGCTTGCCATGCTGAGCGACCGATGAACAGGCCATCGATATGCGGCTGGCCGATCAATTCGGCCGCGTTGCCAGGATTGACGCTGCCGCCGTAGAGCACGAGCGGGGCAGCCGGCAACCGGCTTGCAGCGACCTGCTTGATCAGCGCCTGCTGCTTGTCGGCATAGCCGGCGCTTGCCGGGATACCCTTCTCGCCGATCGCCCAGACCGGCTCGTAGGCAAAGAGGATTTCTGCCGACAATTCATCGTCCTTCAGACCGTGTAGCGCCCCGAGAACCTGGGCAGTCAAAATGTCATCGGCGCGGCCCTCTTCGCGCTCGGCCAGCGTCTCTCCAACGCAGATCAGCGGCACGAAACCGTGCCTGACTGCGGCCGCAGTCTTCAATCCGACAGTCGCATCCGTTTCGCCGAAATGCTCGCGGCGCTCGCTATGGCCGAGTTCGATCAGGTCGAGCCCGCAATCCCTGAGCATCACCGGCGAAACCTCCCCCGTCCAGGCACCGGCGTCCGCCCAATGCATGTTCTGGGCGCCGACTTTCACGCGGGTCGCGGCCAGCGCCGCCTTGACGTCGCGCACGGCGGTGAATGGCGGAATGACGAAAGGTTGTATCGCCTGATCGAAACCGGGCACGAACGCCGCCAGCGCATCCGCAAACTCCAGCGCTTCCGTCAGCGTCTTGTTCATCTTCCAGCTCGTGCCGACCCAATATGGGGTCATTCTTTTCTCCTTCGATCCGAAATTCGGACGGCGCTTGATTCATTCAGCCCGTAGCTTGAGACTGTCACGGCCACTGTCGATGTAAGGCGCCCAGAAATCCACCGACTCACGAATCATCCCGATCACCTGATGATCGACCGGTTCCCTCTCTCTGAAGGAAAGTTCAAGGCAAATTTCGTTGTCGGTTCCGCCGCCCTGCCGCACCGTGTCGAGCAGCTTCTGCGGAATTATGCGGCCATCCTTGTTGTAGGCGGCCGTGAACGGCCAATGCCCGCCCTTGTTCATCGACGACTGCTTGATGTGGATGATCGGCGATTGCAATGGAAACGCTTTCGCCCAGGCATAGGGATCGGTATCGGCAGGATCGGGCGAAGTGACGTCGCCATGGTCGATGTCCACCATCATCTTCATCGGTATGGGCAGCTTCGCCGCATCGATGGCGCGCTGCAGGGCAACGCAGCTCTCGATCGTGTGGCCGAACTCGCGGCCCACCGACATCGGCTCCCAGAACAGGTATGTCAGCCCCGCCGCCCTAGCGTGTTCGGCAACCTCGCGCCAGCATTCGAGCGCGATGTCGAGAAGCACTTCCCGCCGTTGCGGATCGTCGTAATCCTTGTAGGTGAATATGGCGAACTGCGTGCCCATGCCCGAAGCGCCGAGTTCGGCGGAAATGTCGGCGAAGGTCTTGAACCAATCGACATAGTAGCGCCGGACATCCGCGTCCGGATGGCCGAAATGGTTGAGCCGGCCATAGGGTCCGGTCATGCCGGAGGTGATCCTGACACCGGTCCGCGAAAGCGCGCTGTTGAACCGGCGCAGGAATTTGGCAATCGTCGCCGCCGGCCAGCCCGGGTTGACGAATTCGTGCGTCAGCTGCACGTCGCGGATGCCGATGCCATAGGCAATCGCGTCGATCAGGTCGTCGGGATCGGCAAAGCGGTTGACCAGCGGGTTGGTGTTGAGGGAAAGCGTGAAGGCCATCAGTCTGCCGTCGCCATGATGTTACCGAACCAGTCTTCGAATGTCTTCCGCTCGGCTGCATTGATATGCAGGCCATGTTTGGTACGACGTTCCAGGATATCGGCTGATGTGCCGGCCCATTCGGTGTCGACCAGGAACTTTGCCTCGCGTTCATAAAAATCGGGGCCGAAGCGGCGGCCGAGATCGGCCTCGCCAAGTGCCCCGGCGAGCAATTGTCTGGCACGGGTGCCGTAGCTTCGAGCGTAGTGCTTCACCAGCGACGGGCCGAGCCACGAAAACTCGGTGTGCAGGTCGCTCAGGAACTGTTCGAAGTCTGCGTTCGGCAGGTCGCCCCCCGGCAAGGCGGCAGTCGCCGTCCATGCCTTCTGCATCGTCGGAAAGAACGGCTGGATTTTTTCCAGCGCATGCTCGGACAGCTTGCGGAAGGTGGTGATCTTGCCGCCGAATACCGAAAGCAGCGGCGCGCCGCCATTCGGAGCGTCGAGTTCGAAAATATAGTCGCGCGTCACAGCACTTGGATTGTCGGCATTGTCGTCATAGAGCGGACGCACGCCCGAGAAACTATGGACCACGTCCTGTGGTGTCAGCTGCCGCTTGAAATAGCGATTGACCACCTTGATCAGATACTCGACTTCGCTTGCCTCGGCTGCCACTTCCTCGGGCCTGCCTTCGTAGGGAATGTCGGTCGTGCCGATCAGCGCCAGATCACTCTCGTAGGGGTTGACGAAGATCACCCGCTTGTCGCTGTTCTGGATGAGATAGGCCTGCCGTCCCTCCCAGAACTTGGGCACGACGATATGGCTGCCCTTTACCAGCCGAACGTTGCGGGTGGAATTCTGCCCGGCGACGCGGCTCACGATGTCGTTGACCCATGGCCCTGCCGCATTGACCAGCGCCCGCGCGCGGACTTTCGTGACAGCACCCGTGCGGCTATCCTGCATGTCGATCGACCACAGTCCGCCTTCGCGGCGCGCCGCGACACAGGCGGTGCGCGTGAGCACCCTGGCGCCGCGCTGCCTGGCGTCCAAGGCGTTGAGCAGCACCAGGCGCGCATCGTCGACCCAGCAGTCGGAATATTCGAAACCGCGCTTGAATTCGTCCTTGATCGGCGCCCCTTCCGGCGCTGTTCCCAGATTGAGCGTCCTGGTTCCCGGCAGCCGTTTGCGGCCGCCAAGGTGGTCGTAGAGAAACAGCCCGAGCCGGACCAGCCATGCCGGCCTGTCTTCCGGGCTGTGCGGAAGCACGAAGCGCATGGGCCAGATGATGTGCGGCGCCGCCTCGAGCAGCACCTCGCGTTCGATCAGCGCTTCGCGAACCAGCCGGAATTCATAGTACTCCAGATAGCGCAGGCCACCATGCACAAGCTTGCCCGAGCGCGAGCTGGTTCCCTGCGCGAGATCATCCTTTTCGCACAGGATGACGGACAACCCGCGACCTGCCGCATCGCGCGCTATGCCGGCTCCGTTGACACCGCCGCCAATCACGAAGAGATCGACGACATCTGTTGTATTGCTCAAGACTTTGCTCCTGTGCGGTGCGCCATGCCCTTCCACACCGGCCGAAGCGCCTGGTGCGCCGCGACGAAGGAAGGAAAGAGCGCATCGTAGGTTTGCGAAAGCGCCTCGTCATAGGCATCGCAGTCGCCGAGAAGCGGCGTCACCCACTCGGCAGCGCAGTCTTCCATGGAGCCATAGACGCCAAGGCCGACGGCGGCCATCATCGCGGCACCCGCCGCACCTGCTTCCTGGCGGCTGCTGGTTCGCACTTGCGCCCGGGTCGCGGCTGCAATGATGCGACGCAGAGACGGGCTGCGCGCAGCACCCCCCGACAGCCGGATCTCGCTCGGCACGGCGCCCATCGCCTGGTAGCAATCACGGGCGGCGAAGGCCAACCCCTCAAGGACGGCGCGCGCCAGATCACCGAAGCCGTGCTTGACCGAAAGACCGATGAAGCCCGCGCGCGCATTAGGGTCGACGAATGGTCCGCGTTCGCCAGCGAGCGATATGTAAGGTTGGTAGACCAGCGATCCCGGTTCCGATCCCTCCACCCAGACGTCGAGCGCTTTCAGCAATTCGTCACGCGAGAGCTCGGCGCCGCCGGCAATGAGCACGTCGCGCGCAAGGCCAAGCAGCCAGTCTATGTTGAGCGTCGCGGCCATGTTGGACTGCAGCTGTGCAAAGGCACCCGGCACGGGCATGGCGATCGTATAGCCGGACCCATCGTCGTTGAGCACGACATCGCCGGGTGTGCGGGCGAAGCGGGTGTGTATGCCGGTCGAGCCGATGACCGTGCAGCCGACATTACCTGAGGGATCATAGAGCCCGGCTCCGAGCGCTGTCATGACCATATCCACGTAGCCCAGGACAACAGGCGTACCTTCAAGCAGGCCGGTCTCTCCCGCTGCCGAGCGCGATAGCGGATGATGGTCGGTGGTGCCTTCGAGCATCGGAGGCAACAGGCGGCGATGCGTCGTCAGACCCAGGATGTCGAAGACTTCGTCGGAATAGCTGCGCGAGCGAAAATCGCCGAAGGTGAAAGTTCCTTCGGACGGATCTGTGGCGCGTTCGCCCGTCATCTTGAAGTAAAGCCAATCCTTGCAATGCAGCGCGGTCGCCGCCCGCTCCAGCATGTCCGGATTGTTCTTTTTCATAAAGGCAAGCTGGGCGCCCTGCTGGCAGGAATTGAGCCCCGTGCCGGTCAGCTCAAACCGCGTGCGATCGCGGGGATCGGCGCGCATCTCGTCCACCAGATGTCCGGCGCGGGCGTCAAGCCACAGCCAGGCGCGCGAGACAGGCAAGCCGTCGCCATCGATCAGCCAGGTTCCGTCGCCCTGCCCGGTGATGGCAACTGCCGCGGTTCGTTGCGCGAGGTCGGGAATTTTGGTCGCCAGGTCGCGAACCGTCTGTGCCATGTCGCGCCAGGTCTGATCCAGGTCCTGCTCGGCGCCGCCACCTTCCAGCGTGACGAAGCTGTTGGTCACCGACGTCATCGCGAGCTGCCGCCCGGACAGATCGAAAGCGACCGATTTTATCACCGACGTTCCCGCGTCGATCCCGATCAGCAGATCTTTCATGCCGCAAATTCCGGTTGGTTACGAAGGCAATTCACAAGCACAATCGTGTCGTCTCAAGCCGTGGAAGAGGCAGGGAGTGTCCGCAAGGACACCCCCTGTGCAGGTTTCATTCCGACAGCACGAAGGGTGCGGTGTACTTGTCGACATTGTCCTTGGTGATGAGAAGGCAATCGAACAGCTGCTTCTCGGTCGCGGCACCGGTGGCACCGCTCTTGATGAACGAGTCCGCCTGCTGCACGGCCTTGGCCGAGAAGATGGCGACTGGCTGAAGCACGGTGTACTGCAGTTCGCCGGACTTGATCGCTGCAACCGCGTCCGGAGAGCCGTCGAAGCCGCCGACCTTGATGCCGGAAAGCTTGCCGGCTTCCTTCAGAGCAGCAACCGCGCCGAGCGCCATTTCGTCATTGCCGCTGATCACGGCGATGATGTCGGGATTGGCCTGCAGCATGCTCTGCATCTTGTCGTGGCCCTTGGTACGATCCCAGTCGGCGACCTGCGAGGCGGCCTTCTCCAAGTCCGGATATTGGCTCAGCACGGTCGCGTAACCGTTTGAGCGCGTGGCGGCATTGTTGTCCGACGGAGCGCCGAGGAGTTCGACATATTTGCCCTTTTCGCCAACTGCCTGCACCCATTGCTGGGCGCCCAGAGCAGCACCCTGAGCATTGTTGGAAACGAGCTGCCCCTTGGCGAGGCCTTCCTGGTTGATCTCGGCGTTGACGAGGAAAACCGGGATGTTGGCGGCAATCGCCTTCTTCACCGCACCGACAGAGCCGTCGGCGTTGGCCGGGTCGAGGATGATCGCAACGGACTTGTTGGTGATGGCGGTGTCGATCAGGTTGCTTTCCGTGTTGGTGTCGCCCTTGTGGGCGGCGACGTTGGCCGTATAGCCGAGCTTCTCGGCCTCGGCCTTGGCGACGTTGCCTTCGGTCAGCCAGTATGGGTTGGCCGGATCGTTGACGATGATCGAGATCAGGCCTGCGGCCGACGCGGCGGCCGTAAACCCGACGACCATCGCGGCTGCAAGCAGACTTTTCAGCATTGTTTTCATGTACATTCCTCCAAATGATTTACGCGGTATTGCTGCCAGTTCACATGGCAGTCTTCCCTTGGGCAGGATTGGCCGGCTCGGCCTTCCCCCGTTGCTGAGAAGTCGGTTGGCCACCTGTCGAGCTTGGGAGCTTGCTGCGGCGGCGATACTGAACGGCATTGAGGAGCACGGCGAGCACGATGACCGCGCCGGTGAACACTGTCTGCCAGTAGGACGAGATGCCGATGATCACCAGACCGTCGGACAGGAAGCCGATGACGAAGGCGCCAAGCAGGGTTCCGCGGATGTTGCCGCGCCCGCCGGTCAGCGCCGCACCGCCGATGACGACGGCCGCGATGGCCGTCAGTTCGTAGGTGGTGCCGGCGGTCGGTCCAGCCGAGGTCAGCTGCGAGGACAGGATCAGGCCGGCAATGGCGGCACAGATGCCTGACAGCACATAGACGGAAACCTGCACCGTCTTGACCGGAACGCCGGACAGTTCGGCCGCGCGCTCGTTGCCGCCTGATGCGTAGAGCCAGCGCCCGAAGGCGGTGCGGTTCAAGACGATGCTGCCGATGAGCGCGATGACCGCGAGAACCACCACGCCGGTCGGCACGCCCAACAGGCGGTTGAAGCCGAGCGCATCGAAGCCGGTGTTTCCGAGCTCCGGCTTGCCGCCGAGATTGTTGTAGGTCAGGCCGCTGGTCATCAGCAGCGCCAGACCGCGGGCCATGTACATGACGCCCAGCGTGGCGACGAAAGCCGGAACCTTGAAGCGCGCGATGAGCACACCGTTGATCAGCCCGACGCCGGCGCCGAGCATGCAGGCAATCACCGCGACCACCCAGACCGGCGGATAGAGAACGACGCCCAGCCAGGTCAGCGTCACGCCTTGCATCAGGAAGCCGGCAACCACGCCGGCCAAGCCGAGCGTCGACCCCACCGACAGATCGATGCCGCCATTGAGGATGACGAGCAGCATGCCGACCGCGAGAATTCCGAAGATGGCGACATGCGAGGCCATGGTGAGGAAATTCGCCACCGAGAGGTAGTAGGGCGACAGGATCGAGAAGACGACGATGATGACGATCAGGGCAAAGAAAGCCCGGCCCTCGAGCAGCAGCTTGGCGAGATCGAAGCCTTCGCCGCGCGCGCTTGGACTGGACTGTTTTCTGGCCTGGCTGACGTCGGTCATGGTCGGGGCTCCGAAATTCCTGGTGATCAGGCGACCACGGCTTCGCCGGAGGCGGCCATGATCTGCTCTTTGGTGGCGTTGGCGCCGAACTCTGCTGAAATCCTGCCCCGGCGCATGACGACGATCCGGTGCGCAATGCTGAGGCACTCGTTGACCTCGGAAGTCGAGAAGACGACCGCCAGGCCTTGCGCGGCACGCTCGCTCAGCAAGCGGAAGACCTCGGCCTTGGCGCCGACATCGATGCCGCGGCTCGGCTCGTCGAGGAGGATGACTTTTGGGTTGGTCGTCAGCATCTTGCCGATGACGACCTTCTGCTGGTTGCCGCCGGACAGCGATCCGATCATGGCGTTGCCGCCCGCGGTCTTGACGGTCACCTTGCGGATCGACTCTTCGACCAGCTCTCGCTCCCTGGAGCGGGACAGAAACAGGCCTTTCGCAAACGCCTCGATGCTGGCAAGCGAAAGATTGCGGCCGACGGTCATCGTCTGCACCAGCCCATCGCGCTGGCGATCCTCGGGGACCAGAACAAGGCCTCTGGCGATGCGCTGGGCAATGCTCAGCCCCGAGACGTCCTCGCCTTCCAGCAGCGCACGGCCGCCCGCCATCGGCACCCGTCCGGCGACGGCCTCCAGCAATTCCGTGCGCCCGGCGCCCATCAGCCCATAGATGCAGACGATCTCGCCCGCCCTGACGTCCAGCGACAGGTGATCGACGACCGAATAGCCCGAGCCCGAAGTGTCTATGACGCTGACATCCTCGATCGACAGCGCGACCTCGCCGAATTCATGGCCGGTCGGCGGCGAGCCGAGATCGAAATTCTCGCCGACCATGTTGCGGACGATCCACTCGAGATCGATGTCCCCGGCTTCAGCCGTCGCCGTTATCGCGCCGTCGCGCAGGACAACGGCGTAATCGGTGATCTGCAGCGCCTCTTCGAGGTGATGCGAAATGTAGACGATGGATACGCCGCGGCTGGTCAGATCGCGGATCACCTTGAAAAGCACTTCCACCTCGGTCGCGCTGAGTGCCGATGTCGGTTCGTCCATGATGAGGATGCGCGAGTCGACCGAGAGCGCCCGCGCGATCTCGACGATCTGCTGCTGGCCGAGGCGCAGATCCTCGACGAGGGTCATCGGGTCGATGTCTTCCTCGAGGTCGGCCATTAGCGCGCGCGCCTGGCGCGACTCCTCGGCGAAGTCGAGGCCGGTCCTGGTGCGCAGTTCTCGGCCCATGAAGATGTTGTCGCGAACGCTGAGATTGGGCGCCAGGCTGAGTTCCTGGTGGATGATCGAGATGCCGCGATCGCGCGCGTCCGAGGACGAGGAAAAACTGACGAGATTGCCGTCGAGCACGATGTCGCCGGATGTCGGCGTGACGACGCCGGACAGGATCTTCATCAGCGTCGACTTGCCTGCGCCGTTCTCTCCAAAAAGCGTGGTGACCTTGCCGCGATGGATGTCGAAATTGACGCCCTTGAGCGCATGAACGCCGCCATACGACATGACGATGTTGCGCGCCGAAAGCACGGCGTCTCCAGTCGCGGGCCCGGTGTCGGCAGCCGGTTTCATTGCACCTCCAGCCTCACCGGAGTGACCAGCCAGCTCTTCGGATTGACCAGCTTGAACGCGCCGACCACCGATATGGTCTTGCCGGTCAGGGCGCTGGTATCGACCTTTGCCAGGACTTCCTTCTTCATCTCGTTGTTCAGCGCCGAGCCGGCGTCCTGGTATTCGATCTGATTGGTGAACTGGCCAAACGTGATCTTGCCGGTGGCGTCGCGCAGCTCGGTGCCGTTGATCGCCGGGCCCGTCTGCACGCGAACCTGCAACGTGTCCGGCACGCCCTCGACGGTGACCTTGTAGATGCCCGATTTTCCCTCGCCGACGACGCCGCTGAACTTGACCGAGATGACCGGTCCGACGCCGGCGGGCACGCCGTATTCCTTCTCGGCCGTCGCCCTGTCCTTGGCGATCGCCGTCGCCACCGTCACCGCGTCGGCGGCGCGTGCTTCGACATCGGCCTGCACCTTGGGAAACTCCGACTTGCCATAGTCGGCCGCGGAAAAGACGGCGCTGCGAACGTCGCCCGCGGATCCGATCCTGACGACCTTGGTGTCGAGCGCCATGGCGCCGAGCAGAACCAGGACCGCGGCGGCAGCGATGGTGCGCCGCAGGCCAGGCGAGGTCTGACGGGTTGGCGCCGTGGTGGCCTTCGCGCTCATGACGCAACCGCCGGTGAAGCGGATTTGCCGTTGTTACGCATTTGACGATCCTCCGTTCACATGGTGCTTCGCCGCGCCGTACGCCGCATTGGATTGGCTTTGTTCGACAAGCGCACGGGCGGTGCATTCATCGGTGATCAGGCCGCTCAGGTAACGGCTTTCGAGCACCGCTTTGATCGCCCGCACTTTCACCTTGCCGCCGGCGACGGCGACGATCCTTCGGCCTTTCAACTGGTCACGCGGCAGCGCCAGGATTCTGTCCGACAGCGCCGTTTCCACCGGGCGCCCGTTGTCGTCGAAGAAGTGGGCGAGCAGCTCGCCGACGCCGCCATCACGTTTGACCTCATCGATTTCGGAATGCTCGATCATGCCGGTTGCGACCAGCGAGGCTTCCCGCTCGGCTGTCCCGATTCCGACGAACATCAGGTCGGACCGGCTTGCGAGTGCGAAGACATCGCTGATGCCGCGCTGGCCAAGCAGCACCTCACGGTCCTCGGCGGTGTTGGCGACGAAGGGTACCGGCATCACATAGGCCTGCGCGCCCGTCCGCTCGGCCAGCCGATGCATGACGTCGTGCGGGTTGGCCGCGAACTTGCGCGTCACCCCGCCAAGCAGCGAGACGAAACGGATGTGGGCGGCGGCGGTGCGCGTCAGATATTCGACGCTGGCAGCAAGGGTACGGCCATGACCGACGCCGATCAGCATGTCTTCGCCGCGATCGATCTCGCGCTTCAGAAACTGCGCGCCGGCGATGCCCAGACCCCTGAGCGGCAGGTCTTCCTGATCCAGATCCGGAACCACCTCGCAATAGTCGAGCCCGTATGCAGCGGTCAGGCGCTGCTCCAACTCCACGCACTCGGCGACGTCGCCGTCGATGAAGACCCTGACCAGACCTTCCTGGTTGGCCTTGGTGATGAGCCGATGTGCCTTGAGGCTGGTCAGGCCAAGCCGCTTGGCCACCTGGGCCTGCGTGAGACCGCCCGCATAGTGAAGCCAGGCCGCGCGCGTGGCGAGACTGGACTCGTGGTCGCGGTTAGCGGTTCCGCCGGATTTCAAGCCATCTCCTCCCTGAGATGATATTATTATCTTTGTGTGCAAAAATTTTCACATCCCTGCATCGCTGTCAATCCCTCTGCGGATCGGCTTCCAAGCCGCGGCGGGAATTCACAAGCCGCGCCCTCCCGATCCTCCTGCCGGCGCATCGGCGACCTCCGCCCATTAGCAGGTCGGCATGTTAGTTGATCATATGGCGATGTTAATTTAACGTCAATCGATGTTATTTAATGCCATCGCCGGTGGCCACGCAAAGATCATCGCCGCCGAATTATCCACTAAGTGTCTGCTTTTAATCAGATATACCCAACGGGATAAAAATCCCAATCCGGCTGTGAGTTGGGACGCTTTGCGGATGCGACGGCGCCATGGGCAAACCGGTCGGATTGCCTCAAGAAAGGGGCATTGGCACTGTCGATGGCGGGATCAGTCCAGCCGCATCAGGTTCCTGCCTTCGAGCTCCACAACGGCGGCCTCGACTTCCTGCGCAATGCGCTCAGCGCTCCAGCCCAGCGCCCACCCGGCGATCACGGCAATCTCCTGCAGGTCCCGGCATGTCAGGGTGCCGCCTATGGCGAGCGTGCTGCGGCGCATGACGATATCGGCCAGATGTTCGACGAACTCGTTGCGGACGATGTAGTCGATCTCCGATTTGCCGTAGCCGCCGGAGTCCGGCAGATGGCCCTCACCATCCGGCCCGTACCTGGCGATCTCCAGGGCTCGGGTTCCGTAGCGGGACAGCAATTGGTCGAGACGTCGTTCCCCGATGCCCGTTTGCGACCGCGCCCGAGCCAGCCAGTCCGTGCGCGCTGCGGCATTGGCTGGGAAGTCCTTGCCGCCACCGATCGGCATGGATTGCGTCGTCACCTTGCGGCTGCGTTGCAGGCGGTCGAGTATCGTGTTGGCGACTTCCTCGGCGAAGCCGCGAAATGTCGTCCATTTGCCGCCGACCAGCGAGATGACCGCGAAGGGCCTGTCCCGGTTCGGCTCGGCGACCGGGGCCGAATGGTCGCGGCTGATCAGCCCGGGCACCGATGTCTCCGACGCCGGCAGCGGCCTGATGCCGCTATAGGCATAGACGATCTGGTCACGTTCGAACGCCATGCCCGGCAGCAGGGCCCGCACACTCTCGAGCAGATACTCGACTTCGTCCGGTTCGCAGCGGACCTCGTCCGGGTTGTCGGCCTTGATGTCGGTCGAGCCGACCAGCGCCAGGCCGAGATAGTCGTAGACAAGGCAGATGCGGCCGTCATCGGCCTCGAAGTAGAGCATGCGGCCGGCCAGGCTTTTTACCAGGTCGTCATGCTTCAGCAGGATGTGCGAGCCCTTGGTGCCGCCGATCATCTTCGACGGCGCGCCAAGCAAGGCGTTGACATCGTCGATCCAGGGACCGGCGGCATTCACCACCAGCTTCGGCCGAACCGAAAATGCGGCGCCGCTTTCCGGCTGAAAGGTCAGCACGCCATTGGCTGAGTTCACCAGCGCCGTGTAGTTCGTGCTGGCCGAGGCTGCATTGGCCTGCAGCCCATCGAGGATCAGTTCGAGCACCAGCCTTTCGGGATGGCTTATCTTGGCATCGTAGTACGTGCCGGTGGCGACGATCGAAGGGTTGAGCGCCGGCATCTCACCGAGCGCCTGCCGCCGCCCGACCATGCGGTGGCGCGGCATGACCTGGTTTCGCGAGCCATAGAAATCGTAGATCATCAGGCCGATCTTGATCAGAATGGCGCCGCGGCTGCGCGGCGCGCTGGTCGAGCCGAACAGCGTTCGCAGCGCCGCCAGCATGCCTTTGCTCCAGGAGAAGATCGGGATGACGGTCGGCAGCGGGCTGACATAGTGCGGCGCGTTCTGCAAAAGCAGGTTGCGTTCGAGCGTCGACTGCGCCACCAGCCCGAACTCGCCGGTTTCGAGATATTTCAGGCCGCCATGGATGAGCCGCGACGGCGCGGCACTGGTGCCCGAGCCGAAATCCGCCTTGTCGGCGATCAGGCAGCTGACGCCTTGCGCGCACAGGTCGCGAAACAGCCCCGCTCCGTTGATGCCAGCGCCAAGAATGACGACGTCGACCTCGCCGGTCCCGGCCATGGCCGCGAGCCGCCTGGCCGGGTTTTCCGCACCTGCTGCGTCGGCTGGACTCATTGTGCCTTTGTCTCGATGACGCGCAGCTTCACGCCGGCCCGTTCAAGGCTCTGCGCCTGTGCGTCGCCCAGCCCCCCGGTCGTCAGCACGGCATCGAAACTGGTCAGATCGTCGAAGACATGCAGCGCGATCCGATCGAATTTCGCATGGTCGACCAGCAGGATGCGTTTCACCGATGCGGCCATCATCGCCTGCTTGACCCGCACCACATTGGGATCCTGGATGAAGGCGGTGGTGCCAGTGATGGCCGATGCCGAACAGATCAGCACATTGGCGCGAAGCTGCGCCACGGCGTTCTCGCAGACGATGCCGATATAGGCATTGTAGGTGCCGTGGTACTTGCCGCCGAGACAGATGAAGTCGATGTCGTCGACATTGGTCAGCAGCGAAGCCGTCGCTACGCTGTTGGTGATGACGGTCAGCGGCTTGATGTCGAGCAGCAGCGTGGCGACGGCGTTCGCGGTCGACGAATCGTCCAGCATGACCACCTGTCCGGCTTCGACATAATCCAGTGCCGCCCGCGCCAGCGTATCCTTCTCGGCTCTGTTGACCGTCACGCGATAACGAAAGGCACTTTCGTAGAGACCGGAAGGCTGAACCGTCACCGCACCGTGCAGCTTGCGCAGCACGCCCTGCTGCGCCAGCCGGTCGATATGCCGGTGGATGGTCATGCGCGATACGCCGAAATGCTCGACCAGATCGTCGATGCGCACCTGGCCGAGCTTGATCACATAGTCGGCGATCTCTTCGCGTCGTTCGTCGGCCTTGATCATGCGGTCCCCCTGGTGTCCGGCCGCGCCAGCCTTTCGATGTCAGGCCACTGCGACTTCAGCTGCTCGGCGATGCGGCAATAGAGGGAAAAGCGCTCGTTGAACACAGCACTGGAGGCGGGCACCGGCTGATACTGGCGCGCCGTCATGCCGACCTGCTCGGCGCCCTGCTGTGGCGTCGCGAAGATGCCGACCGCGGCGCCGGCGCAAAGGGCGGCACCCAAGGCGGCGGCCTCGTCGGTCGAGGTGATGGTGACCGGAGCGTCCAGCACGTCGGCAAACATCTGGACGAAGGCCGGGTTACGCGAACCGCCGCCGGTCAGGCGGATCTCGCGAACGGCGAAGCCCTCGCGCAAGGCTTCGACATGGGTGCGATGATTGAAGACTATGCCTTCCAGAACCGCCTTCAGCATGTCGCCGCGATTGTGCCAGCCGTGCAGGCCGACAAAACTGCCGCTGGCCACGTCACCATGGGGGGAGCCGAACAGATAGGGATGAAACAGGATGGTCGAAGGCTTCTTCAGCGCCGCGTCGATCTCGCTCGCCAGCAGTTCGTGGATCGAGCCGCCATCCGCGTTTGTCCTGTCCTGTTCCGAGCGGCAGAACGTGTCGAGAAACCAGTCGTAGTTCGCGGTCGAGGCCGGCGAGATCGCCATGTTGTTCCAGCGGCCTGCATCGATGGCGTTACGACAGAACCAACGCCGGTCGACGCGCGGTTTTGAAGAGACGACTTCGTTGATGGAATAGGTCCCGGCGACGATGGCGAGCACGCCCTCCTCATGGCCGCCCATGCCCAGCGCCGAAGCGGTCACGTCGTGCAGGCCGCACGCGACCGGTGTTCCCTGGCGAAGGCCAGTCATTTCGGCGGCATCGGCGGTGACGTGACCGACGATGTCGGCCGAATGCGCAACCGGCGGCAGCGCGCCGAAAAGGTCGGCCAACCCGAAGACCTGCATCGCTTCCGGCGCGTAAGCCTGGGTGCGGTAATCGGTGAACGACGTGCTCGCCTCCGTACGGTCGGTACCGATCGTGCCGGTCAGGCAAAAGCGAAGCCAGTCCTTGCAGGCCAGCACGTGGCCGATGCGACCATAGCGATCGGGATCGTTCTGCTTGATCCATGCAAGCAGCGCCGATGGCGCCGAGACATGCGGCGCCTGGCCCGTGCGCGCGAGCGCTTCGTCGAAGACCGTATCCGCCGACCATCTTTCGACAATCTCGCCGGCGCGGCTGTCGAGCGACAGGATGCCTGGCCCTAGCGGCCGGCGATCCTTGTCGAGCAGATAGAGACCGTCGCCATGCGCGGTCGCCGCCACCGCCTTGATGTCGTCCGCAGGCCGGCCACACAGGGCGATCGCTTCCTTGATTGCATCGGCGGTCGCTTGCCAGAGGCCCGCCATGTCGCGCTCCACCCAGCGCGCATGGGGCATCGACTGCGGCACCCGGCGACGCGCCACCGACAACTGCGTGCCATCGGCATCGAAGATCACCGCCTTGGTAACCGTGAGACCGTTATCGATTCCAAGCAAACTGGGCATGATCACCGCCTCTTTCAGCAACTGGCGATGCGCACTGCACGACAATCCTGCAGGCTGGGGCAAGGGCGACAGACATAACAACAAGCGAGGGGCAACGGCGATACAAAGCGGCGGGTACCTTGCGGACTGAACGAACCATATCGCGATGTTAATTTAACGTCAATATATGAGACAATGACGCCCGCGCCGTTGAAATCGAGCGTGATCAAAAGATACGAAATTTTCAAACTCTATGATTCAGTTGAATTTTTTCGTTCCTGAAATATCCCATTCGGGTCGTTCATTCGATCGGCGAACGCCATTGATGGGCTCAGTTCGCCGACAAGCTGAACTCATGAACGCTGCTGCCGGGACCGGACGGCCAGCCAGCCGGCAGGACAACTTGGGGTCCTTCAATTTCGCCGTCGGGCGCCAAACCTGACGGCAGCTGCATAGTCGTTTGCGAGAGTGATATCAGAACTGCCGGCAGCGCTAGTGTTTTAGTATCTGGCTCAGAAACAGTTTCGTGCGGGCATGTTGGGGACTGCCGAAGAAGCTGTCCGGCTTGCCTTCCTCGACGATCTGGCCGGCGTCCATGAAGATCACGCGGTCGGCCACCGCACGCGCAAAGCCCATTTCATGGGTGACGCAAACCATGGTCATGCCATCGCGGGCAAGGCCGGTCATGGTGTCGAGCACTTCCGACACCATTTCGGGGTCGAGTGCCGACGTCGGCTCGTCGAACAGCATCACCGCCGGCTTCATGCACAGGCTGCGCGCGATCGCGACGCGCTGCTGCTGGCCGCCGGACAGCTGGACCGGGAATTTGTTCGCCTGTTCGGGGATGCGCACGCGTTCGAGAAACTGAAGCGCGGTCTTGCGCGCTTCGGCTGCCGGGACACCCTTGACCCACATCGGACCCGCCATGCAGTTCATCAGCACCGTCATGTGCGGAAACAGGTTGAAGTGCTGGAACACCATGCCGACATTGCTGCGCACATCGGCGACGTTCTTCATCCCTGGGTGGAGGTGCACGCCGTTCACGGTGATGTCGCCGGCCTGATGCGCTTCGAGGCGATTGAAGCAGCGGATCAGCGTCGACTTGCCGGAACCGGACGGCCCGCAGATGACGATGCGCTCGCCCTTGTGGACCGTCAGGTTGATGTCCTTCAGCGCATGGAATTTGCCGTACCATTTGGATACGGCTTTGGCTTCGATGATCGGCGCAGCGCTCATCGCACCTTGCTCCTGGCGTAGTGCCGTTCGATGCGGGACTGGATCAGTTCGAGGCAGATCGACAGCATCCAGTAGATGACCGAGGCCGAAATCAGCATCTCCATGTGCTGGAAGGTCTTCTGGCCGAGCGTGCGGGCGAGGAACATCAATTCCCAGACGCCGATGACCGACACCAGCGAACTGTCCTTGAGCATCGAGATGAACTGGTTGCCGGTCGGCGGAATGATCACGGGAAGCGCCTGCGGCAGGATGATCCTTCGCATGGTCAGCGAAAAGCCGAAGCCCATCGAGCGCGACGCCTCCCACTGGCCGCGATCGATGCTCTGGATGCCCGATCGGAAAATCTCGGTCATGTAGGCGCCGTAGCATAGCGACAGCGCCAGGATGCCGGCCGGCACGGCGCCGACCACGAAGCCGAGCTGCGGCAGGCCGAGATAGATCAGATAGACCTGCATCAAAAGCGGCAGGCCGCGAAAGAACGAGGTGTAGAAGCTGGCGATGGCATAAGCAAAGCCGTTGGTGGACAGTTTGGCGACCGCACCCAGGATTGCGATCAGCGAGGCGATGATGATGGAGATCGCCGAAACATAAAGCGTCGTGACGACACCCTGGGAAATCAGGAACGGCAGCTTTTGCCAGATGAAGGGCAGACTGAGATGGAAGGTCTGGAAGAAGGCCAGAAAGAGCAGCAGCAGCTCCGCCCAGACGATGGCTATCTGGACGCGCAGCGAGGCGAAGCCGATCAACACGACGTTGAAGATGAAGAGAAGTGCTATGATGAAGGCAATGGCAAACCTGCCGTAGAGACCACTCTGGGACGGCTCACCGATGACCGGGCGCATCAATTCGCCAAAGCCGGTCGATGTCAGGTTGAAGGCAAGGAAGATCGCAAAGACGACGCCAAACATCGTCGCGATAAACCACGGCTTGTGCACGAGAATTTCAGCTTCGACGGTATCCGGATAGAGCATCGTCTGTCCCTTGGATGATTTGGCGGCCTGCCCACGGCAGACCGCCAGCGAAAGTCGAGATTATTTTACGATGGAATAATCGACCCCGTACCACTTCTTGGACAGCGTGCTGAGCGTGCCATCTGCCTTCATGGCCTTCACCGCATCGGCGATCTTGGCCGAGAATTCGGGATCGCCATGTTCGATGGCGACAGCCAGCGGTTCATAGAACACCGGATCGCCGATCTGCTTGATCGGATAGCCTGCCTTCACCGCATCAAGGATACTGGGCAGCGACGACACGACAGCGTCCAGCCGAACGCCATCACCAATCCGCAGATCGTCGAAGGCGGTGGTGGAGTTCTCGTAGGAGTGCACCTCTTTCGGATTGAGCCTGTACTCGAAAGGCGGTGCGCCGGCGGCGTCGAGCGTCAGATCCTTCTTGGCATAGGCCTCGAAAGTCGATGTCGTCGTCGCGCCGACGACCTTGCCGTCGAGATCGCTCAACGACGCGGCCTTGCTGTCCTTGTGCACGGCAACAGCGGCCGGGGTGTAGTAGTAAACAGCGGGAAAATCGAAAATCTCGGCCCGCTTCTTGGTCGGCGTCATCGAGCCGACATGCATGTCCCAGCGACCGACCCAGTTGCCGGCCGTGATGATGTCCCAGCCCGGCGTCACGAACTCGACCTTGACGCCGATGCGCTTGCCGATTTCCTTGGCGACGTCGACGTCAAAGCCGTCCAGCTCGTTGTTGGCGTTGAGGAAGGACTGCGGCGCCCAATTTGCATCGGTGGCGACTTTGAGGGTGCCTGCCGCCATCACGCGGTCGAGCACCGCGCCGGCGTGCGCGGGAAGCGCTGCGATGGCCAAGGCCAGCGAGGCCGCCAGCGTCGTCAATCTGAGAGATGTTTTCATATGTTCAGTTCCCCTTGTTGTTTGCTAATTTAGAGACGAGCCTTCTGGCGCCGTCTTCCGGCGAGCCAGAGGAGGTTTTTCGTGGCGGTTGCTCGGAAGGATGGTAAGCCGGCCTCTGTCCTTGAGCTTCCGGCCAGGACGCATTCCACCTGCCCCGATCATCGCGTTTGCGCCTTCATCTCGTCGCGCACCGAGCGCGCCACCCGAAAGCTCTCGACGCCGGCCGGAATGCCGCAATAGACTGATATCTGGATCAACGCGGCGCGGAGTTCGTCGTCGCTGAGACCGTTTCGCATCGCACCCCGGAAATGCACGCCGAATTCATGCATCCGCCCCAGCGCCGCGAGCATGCCGAGATTGAGCAGGCTGCGCTGCTTGAGGTCGAGCGCCTCGTCCGTCCAGCATGTGCCCCAGCAATACTCGTTGAGGATCTCCTGGAACGGCCGTGAGAAGTCGTCGGCATTGCCGATCGCCCGGTCGACATAATCGTCGCCGAGAACCGCACGCCGGACCGTTTCGCCGGCTTTCTGCAAGTCGTTATCCATGGCTGGCTGCCCCCGCTTGCTCAGCGTGTTCGGTCAGGAAATCCGCCATCAGGCCGGCCACCTGCGCCGGCGCCTCGACCAGGATCGAATGCCGCAATCCAGGCAGGATCTCGAGCCGCGAGCCGCGGATCTGATCGTGCATGTGGCGCGCCATGCGCGGGTTGGATCCCTGATCGTCCTCGCCGGTGACGATCAGCGTCGGCGCCCTGATCTGGTCGAGGATGCCGCCAAAGTCGGTCTCGGCCAGCACCCGGTAGGCGGCGGCGTAGCATGCCGGATCGTTTTCGGCATCGCGCCGGCGCAGCTCGGCAATTATATCTGGATTGCGCTGCTGAAATTCCTCGGTCAGCCAGCGCGACAGCGACGCGGCATGGTGCGCGCTCGGCTGGCTGGCGGCCAGGGCGGCAAGACGACCGAGAACGGCCTGGCGTTCTTCCGGCAGACGTCCGGCGACGGTTGCCAGCAGCACCAGCCGGCGCAACCGGTCGGGATGGGTCAGCGCGAGGCGCTGGGCAATAAGGCCGCCCAGCGAAAAGCCGGCCAGATGGAAACTTGCGAAGCCGACATGATCGGCCAAGGCCAGCGTGTCATGGACGAAGTCGTCGATCTCGTAGCGGCCCTTGATGCGCGTCGACCGGCCGTGGCCGCGCAGATCTGATGTCAGCACCGTGAACTGATCCGGCAGGCGGGCGGCCACGCCGCCCCACGCTTCCAGATAGGAGCCGACGCCATGGATGCAGACCAGCTTCTGCGGGCCGTTTCCGTCGACACGGTAATTGAGCGTGACGTCGCCATGGACGAAGGAATCGGCTGCCATTGCCGTCAACGCCCCACCGCGACGGCCTTGGCACGATCCCGACCGGCGAAATGCGGCATGACCTCGTCGACGAACAGCCGGATCGTCTTCCTCTGCAGCTCGAACGGCAGGTTGAAGGTGAGCCCAAGGCAAAACTGATCGACGCCCGCGGCCTCGTAATCCTCAAGCTTCTCGATGATCTCGTCGGGCGTGCCGAACATCAGGTTCCTGCGGATGCTCTCGGGGTTGTAATTGTCCTTGCCCTTGACGCTTTCGTACGGGACGGCTTCGGGAAAACCGTTCTTCACCGTGCCGATGTTCTGGAACAGGTTCTCGAAGGCGCGCCCGTAATCAATGGCGTGGCGGACGGCGACTTCCCATTCCTCCGGCCTTTCATAGACGCAGGTGCGGCGCTGCATCATCAGACGCGGGCGCCGCACTTCCGGGTGATCGGCGACCGCCTTGCGGAATTTTTCGCCAAGCACGGCGATTTCAGCGGCGGGGGCGGAAAGCGGCGTCGACAGGATGTTAGCGCCGATGCCGACAGCCCAGTCGAACGTGCCGGGATCACGTGCCGCGACCCAGATCGGCGGATGCGGCTGCTGCAGCGGCTTGGGCACGCCGGCGGCAAGCGGAAAATTCCAGTAGTGGCCCTGATGCGCGTAGTCCTCGGCCCATAGTTTCTTCACCGCCGGCACCAGTTCCTTCAGATAGGCGACGCCTTCCTGCTGCGGCATGCCTTCGGCCATGCGGTCGAATTCATACTGGTAGGATCCGCGCGCGATGCCGAACTCCAGCCGGCCGCCGGTCAAATGGTCACAAAGCGCGGCTTCGCCGGCCAACCGGATCGGGCTCCAGTACGGCGCCACGAGCGTCGAGGTACCAAGCCTGATCTGCTGGGTGTGCTGCGCCAGCCATGTCAGCGTCATCAGCGGGTTGGGCGAAATGGTGCACTCGATCGTGTGATGCTCCGCCGTCCACAACGTTTCGAAGCCGCCCTCGTCGGCCATGACAGCCAGTTCGAGCAGGTTGTTCTTCACCGTCGCCATCGATGTCTCCGGCGAGAAGCGCTCCATGGTCAGCGACACTGCGAATTTCATGTTCTTGTCCCGTTTGATGTTTCGGCTTGGATGAAGCTCAGCGCAGGCGGATGACGAACGGGTCCTGCATGGCCCCGGAGTAATCGATGACCACGTTCTTCAGCCGCGAGAATTCCTGCATCACGTCAAAGCCGCCGCGGCGGCCGTAGCCGCTTTCCTTGAAGCCGCCATTCGCCGACATGAAGGACGACGCACGATAGGTGTTGATCCAGACGGTTCCGGCATCGACGTTGCGGGCAAAACGCAGCGCGCGGTCGATGTCCTTGGTCCAGATACCGGAAGCCAGTCCATAGCGCGTGTCGTTGGCAAGAGCGGTCATCTCCTCTTCCGAAGAAAACGGGATGACGCCGACCACCGGTCCGAAAATCTCGTCCTGCATGAACTCCATGTCGTTGCGGGCATCGACCATGACGGTCGGTTCGAAATACCAGCCGCCGCCAAGGTCCGCCGATTGCGGCCGCCGGCCGCCGGCCGCGATCCTGGCGCCCTGGCGGACGCCCGACGCGACATAGGCTTCGACCTTGGCAAGCTGCGCCGACATCGCGAGCGGGCCAATGTCGGTATCATCATCCATGGGATGGCCGACCCTGACCCGCCTGGTGCGCTCGACCAGCGCATCCACGAAGCGGTCATAGGCGCTGGCTTCGACAAAGCAGCGCGATCCGGCGACGCAGCTTTGGCCGGCCGCCGCGAAGATGCCCGACACGACGCCGTTGACGGCGTGTTCGATGTCCACGTCGGCGAAGACGACATGCGGTGATTTCCCGCCTAGCTCCATCTGGCAGGGAACCAGGTTGGCCGCGGCGTTGGTGGCAATGCGCCGGCCGGTGGCGGTGCTGCCGGTGAAGACGATCTTGGCGACGCCGGGATGACGTGTCAGCGCCTCGCCGGCGCTGGCTCCGGTGCCGGTCACGACATTGACCACGCCTGCCGGAAAACCGGCTTCCATAATCAGCTCGGCCAGCGCCAGCGTCGAGGCCGTGGCATGCTCCGAAGGCTTGATGACGACGGTGTTGCCGAGCGCAAGGCAAGGCGCCAAGGTCCCGGTCAGAAGCATCAGCGGCGAATTCCACGGCGTGATCATGCCGACGACGCCAAGCGGCTCGCGCAGGTTGAAGTTCAGCATGTCGAGCTTGTTGACGGGTATGGTGTCGCCCAGCAGCTTGTCGGCCATGCCGGCGAAATAGCTGTAAGAATCCGGCATGGCGCGCATCTGCGCCCGCATTTCCTTGATGAGCTTGCCGTTGTCGCGCGTCTCGATCAGCGCCAGTTCGTCGGCATGGTCCAGCACGAGTTGCGCCAGCCGGTGCACAAGCTTGCCGCGGTCGGTCTGGGTCATCCGGCGCCATGCCGGGTCGGCAAAAGCGGCGCGTGCGGCGGCTACGGCTGCATCGACATCGGATGCGTCGGCCTCGGCCAGTTCATACCAGGGCTCGCCGCTCGTCGGATCATAGCTCGCAATGTACTGCCCGCCTTTCGGAGCGGCGAAGCTGCCACCGATGAACAGCGTCTGGCGGGAGTTCTCGAGCGATTTGACGGTCGTTTTCATGGCTTTTCCTGTTCCGCGTCCCGGGGGCCATGCGACCATGGCTGTGAGGCGCCTTCGATCCTGGCAAGGCGGCCGCCATCGCCCGAATCCATGTAGATGCTGAAGGAATCGTCGCGCCGCTCGCGGCTGTAGCGGCGCAGCAGCGCGCGGATCTCGCCGGCTGGGATGTCCTCGTATGGAAGATCAGCCAGGGAGAAGAACCGGAACCCCGAGGGCATGGTGAAGGCGGCCGAGGTGCCGGAGAGACGTGCGCGATAGATGAGGTAGCCGGGATCGCTGTCGGCGACATCGAAGACCGAATAGAGGAACGTCTCGTCAGGCAGCAGCGTCAGCGCATCGCCGCCTTCGAGCTTGAGTTCGTTTTCCGCTTTCCGGCTCTTGGCGCTGGGCAGCACCCAGCCCCCCTTGCCGTCGGAGCGCAGCAGGATGTTTCCGTCGGCTTCGATCAGGTAGCCGACGATCATGCTGTGGGAGGCAAGCCAGCCCGGCGGCAGCGGATCCTTGACGGACGCATAGCGGCCCCGGCAGAAGCCGAGCGGCGCCGATGGGCTGGTGCCGAACGCCTGCACCGCGCCTATCAGCACAACATGATCGCCGGCATCGACGCGGTCGTGCACGGTGCAGTCGAACCAAGTCAGGCACTCGTTGAGGATCGGCGCGCCGGTGTGGACACGGTCATGCCTGACGGACCCGAACTTGTCGTGAGCCTTCGAGGCGAAGACCGTCGAGACGTCGGCCTGCCCCTCATGCAGCAAATTGACGGCGAACGAATCGGAGGCGTTGAACGCCGCATAGCTCGCCGCCGCCTTGCCGACGCAAACCAGGAGAAGCGGCGGATCAAGCGAGACGGAGGTGAAGGAGTTCGCCGTCATGCCGCGCGGCGTGCCGTCGCTGTCGCGCGTGGTGATGATCGTCACGCCGGTCACGAAGGTTCCGAAGGCCCTTCTGAGGGCGATCGGATCGATCGTCGGTTGCGGGGTGGTCAGCATCTGGCCTCGTGGTCCCTTTCGGATTGCACGAAACGTTAGCCGCTCATTCGCAGCCGTTCTTCCTCCTGTTGAGAGGAACAGGCGGCGGAGACACTGCTGTGTTTGCGAGCAAGAGGGGAAGGGGCGATCCGGTCAGCAGCGGTCGTGTTCCCAAGCCGGAAACCGTCCGTTCGGCGGAGCCTGGACTGAGACTATTTTTCCGTGGAGCCGCTGCTGTCGATGACCTCGCGCAAGCGAATGGCGAGTTCAAAGGCAAAGCGCCGCTCGGGCGTATCGAGATTGACGCCGAACAGTTCCTGGATGCGCGCCAGCCGGTATCGCAAGGTGGTCACGTGCAGGCCCATCGCGTCGGCACAGGCCTGGCTGCGGCAGCCCTCGCGTAGATAGGAGAACAGCGTCTCCATATAGGGCGTTCCGTGCTGGCGATCGTGGTCGGCGATCGCGCCGACGCTGTCCTGCACGAAGCCGCGAACGTCCTCGACATCGGCGGCCGCGACCAGCATCGGCAAGGGGCCGAAATCCTGGCTGGAAAAGACGCCGGTGCGGCCGAACGAGCGGCCGATGCCGATCATGCGTCGGCAGCGGTCCCATGCCGCCGGGTAGTCCGAGAGCTTCACGCAGGGGCCGGACAGAACGACGAACGGCTCCTGGCCGAAATAGCGGCCCAGTTCCTCGGCGATCTTGCGCAGCAGTTTGTTGACACGCTCCTTGTCGTCACCCAGTTCGGGCGGGATCAGACAGACAAGGCCGTTGTCGACGACGATGATGCCTGCCGCGACCGAATTCTGCTGCAGCAGCCGGATCACGGCATGATGCGGGTCGACCGAACGTCCGGCGTTGCTTTTCGCGGCTTCAGGCAGGTCGATGACGATCATCTGCTGCGGTGACGCGAGGCCGATGCCCAGCCGCTGCGCCCGCTGCATGACATCCGCGGCGTCGTGCCAACGATGCTCGACGACCTCCATGAACAGCTCCGTCAGCGTGCGCGTTTCGAAACGGAAGCGGATGAAACTGCGCATCATCTGGACGCTAAGCGCGAACTTGGCGCTGTCGAGCAACAGCAGGTCGAGCTGGCTGAACGGCTGCTGCATGGTGAAGATGACCAGCGCGCCAACAGCCTCCGCGTCGACGCTCAGCGGTTCGATTTTCGCGGTGACGCGCAGACGGCGCGTGCCGTCGTCGAGAAAGAAAGTGTAGGGCTCAGTCTGCGGCAGATCCACCGCCGACCGCGCGGCCTTCATGATCTGCCGGTGCAAGGTCGTGTTGGCGGCAAGCTGCCAGGCCGCGTCGTCGAAATGCTTCTCGCTCGGCGAGCGGCTGGCGACGATCAGGTTCGCCGTGAAATCGACCACGACCACCGGGTTGGGGACAAGCGCGCTGATCTTTCCGGCAAGCGAGGAAACCGAGCTTTCCGCCAGGGCCTGCTGCAGCAGGGAGGTATGGGCCTGCAGCGCCTGCTGGAGCCGTTCCGCCGCGCGCTTTTCCGCACGCAGCTTGTGCTGTTTCTCGACCGCGATCTCGCCGAGATGGACGATCATGCCTATGAAAGCGAGGTCGTCGGCCGTGACGTCCATGATCTCGCGCGAGACGACGCTGAGCACCATCGGCCGGCCGTCCTCGTCGACACAGTTCATCGGCATCACGAGAACGCTGCGGTAGTCGCGTTCGAAGGCCTCGCGGCGATAGCCGGAAAATTCCTCCGAGACGCGCGCATCGCGGATATAGACCGGTTCGTTGCGCTGCAGGGCGATGATCGATGGGCTGGTGGCGAGTTCCCAGCGGTCGGGCAGCGGACGCTGGATCAAGGTCGGATCGTGACGAACGATGACGTAGGCATGGCCATGCGGCGCGTCGATGCTCATGATCGAGCCCATCGTCCACTTGGCGTGCCGGCAGGCGGCCAACACCAGATCGCGCAGCACCGTGCTGAGATCGCCGCCGGAATTGATCAGGCTGGCGGCATCCCGCAAGGACAGGATTTGCGACTGGTGGTTCACTTCTCGATCCTGTTGGCCGATCTGTTCCTGCTGATCCATCGAGGCTGGATATAAGCAATTCGCAGCCTTGCGAAGCTACACGGCTTCCGACAGCGAGACATCCAGATTTTCCTCCGAAGCGGAGGAAGACGCACGACCAGACGCTTCCTAGCCTCACGTCAGAATTCTGCGCGCAGGAAAGGCCGTTGAAGCGAATGGAAATCAGGAAAATCTGCACCTTCATCGAAGAGGTTCTGATCGAAGGTGGAAAGGCTGCGGGCAAGCCGGTCACCATCATCGTCGTCGCGGCGGTGTTGAAGAACCCGTGGGCGGGGCGCGGCTTCGTCGAGAACCTTCGCCCCGAAATCCTCGACGTCGCCCCCAAGGTCGGTGCCGAACTTACCCAGCGCCTGATCGCCCTGATGCCGCCGGGCGAGATCGAATCCTACGGCAAGGCCGCGGCGGTCGGCGTCAACGGCGAGATCGAACATGCCTCGGCGCTGATCCACACGCTGCGGTTCGGCAATCTGTTCCGCGATGCCGTTGGCGGCACCACCTATCTCGAATTCTGCAACACAAGAAACGCCGCCGGGGCGCTGATGTCACTGCCGATGATGCACAAGAGCGAGAATGGCAGGCGTTCGCATTTCCTCACCGCAAATTTCCAGATCGCCGACGCGCCGGGTGCCGACGAAGTGCTGGTTGCCATTGGAGCAGCCAATGGCGGACGGGTGCACGCCCGCATCGCCGACAGGTTTCAGGATGTTGCGGAGATGGAAGCGGAGAACGACTCCTCGCGGTCTTAGCAGGCGGTCTCGGCACTGTTCAGCACGGCGTCGATCTCGGCCATCACCGCTGCCGGCAGCGGCCCTTTTTCGAGTGCACCGAGATTGTCCTCGACCTGCTCGGGCCGCGTGAAGCCGGGCACCGGCAAGGCGATTGCCGATTTGGCGAGGATCCAGCCAAGCGCGCCCTGCGCAAGCGTGCGTCCGCCCGAGGTGAGCAGGTCGCGGATCGCCGCGAGCCTTGACAGATATTGCGGGTTGGCGGCGCCATCCCTGAAGAACACCATCCATTCTGCATTGCCGCCACGCACGTCGTCGGCGGGCAGCTTCATGGCCGGCGTGTATTTGCCGGTGAGCAGGCCCATTGCCAACGGCAGCCGGCTGAACGAGACGAGGTTTTCGCGCGCCGCAACGGCCATCAGCTCGTTCGCCGGGGCAAACACATTGAAGTCGTTCTCCACGGCGACGAAACCGTCGCGCGCCGCGAAGGCGGCAAGCCGTTCGCGGTGATCGGTGCTCCAGCCGAAGCCGCCGATCTTGCCCTCCTGGTGCAGTTGACCGAGCGTATCGAACGCCTCGCCGGCGCGCTCGATCGGATACTCGTTGATATGCAGCAGCGCGACGTCGATACAATCGCGCTGCAGGCGCTGCCGCGACTTGTCGATCGATGTCCGGATCGCCGCGGCAGAGGCATCCTCGGGAGCGATCTTGCGCGTTTCGGGATCGCCGAAATAGCCGACCTTGGTGACGATGACGGCCTCGTCCCTGCCCTTCAACGCCCGCCCGAGGATCAGCTCGGCATTGCCGGCGCCGTAGGCGGCAGCCGTGTCGAACACCCGCGCGCCGATGTCATAGGCCATCGCCAGCGCGGCTTGCGATCTGATGTCGTCGACTTCGCCATAGATAGTCGCCGCATCCCCCCAGCGCGCGGCGCCGCCCGCCGCCCAGGTGCCGATCCCGATGCGCGGCACCGAGCGGCCATCCCAGAGCTCCATCATCTGCATGCCCGCCTCCATGGTCTCAACGATGCAGGCTGGCGTGGCGGGCACGCTTGCGGATCTCTTCGCGAGAAATGCCGGCATCCGCCAGCGTGCTGTCCGGGACATGCCTCAAGCTTGCAAGTGTCTGGCGATAGGCACGCCAGCAGGCGAAACGGCGTCGAAGTTCATCCAACATGATCGTCTCCTTTGGCGCGCAGAAGGCCCGCGCCTGGGTTGATCGAAAGCGCAAAGCATCTGGACAAAGCGCAGGCGCGATCGAAAGGATTGCACTGGCTTCCTGGCCAGCCGAGGCGCCTGTCACCGTCCCGCCAGGCCGGACTGTCCAACGTCTCCAAGGCCTGCATACTTGCGCGTGATGCCCGCTTCGCGCTACAGCCACGGTCGCAAGGAGTTTTTCATTTCTGCAAAATGGATATCGGCTGGGACGATCTGCGGTTGTTTCTCGACGTTGCGCGGCTGGGTGGCCTGAGCGCGGCGACGGGAACCACGCGGCTCAGCGCTGCCACCCTTGGGCGACGCGTCACCGCGCTCGAAAAGCAGATCGGCGAACCGCTGTTCGTGCGTCAGCAGACCGGCTACCGGCTGACCCCGGTCGGTGAAGAACTGCTGCGGCGCGCCGAAGACGTCGAGGCAGCTATGCAGTCTCTGACCCGCTGGCGCGAGGGGAGCCTGCCTGACCGCATTGTCCGCGTCTCGGCCGGGCCATGGACCTCGGCCTTCGTTTCCGCCCACATCGGCGAGATCTGGACGGTCGATGATGGCATCAGGGTGGAGTTCGTCACCACCACCGACAGGGTCGACATCGGACGCCGTGCCGCCGATATCGGCATCCGCAGCGAGCGACCGACCGAGCAGTGGCTGGCCGGCCGTCAGAGCGGCAAGGTCGCCCACGCCATCTATTCCGGACGCCACCTGATCAACGGCATCGCCGCCGGCTTGTTCGTCGGCGTCACCGGCGAAGGGGCAAACATTGCTTCGGCGCGCTGGCTGCAGGCCCATCACGGCGACCGCATCGCCGTGCGCGGCAACAACAGCCATTCGGTGCGCGAACTGGTCGCCGCCGGCGCCGGTCTTTCAATCTTTCCGTGCTTCGTCGGCGACTGCGATCCGCGGCTGGTTCGCGTCGCCCAGCCCATCCCCGAACTCGAAACCGACCAATGGATCGTCACTCATCACGAGGAACGTCACTCCCCGCCGGTACGAAAAGTCGCCGACCGGATTGCCGCCTTGATGCGGGCGCACCAGCCGCTGTTTCGCGGCGAGACGCCGATCCGGTAAGCCTCAGGCGTCGATCGGCCGCCAGGTGCCCTCACGTTCCAGGTACGGGTGCGCTGGTTTCAATCAGCTGGGCCTGCCTGAGATCAGCCCACAAAGCCGAGGGAATATCTTCCCGCAGATAGTCCAGATTCTGTTTCAGTTCCTCGACCGATCGCGCCCCCGGAATGACGCTCGACACGATCGGATGCCCCAAAGGGAATTGCAGGGCGGCCGCCGGCAACGATACTTTGTGGCTGGCGCAGATCGCCTCGATGCGGCGGACGCGCTCAAGCACGGGTTCCGGCGCCAGCCTGGTGTTGAAGGTCGCGCCCTTGACGGCGCCCGTGGCCAGGATGCCCGAATTGTAGGGCCCGCCGATAATGATCCTGGTGCCGCGCTGTTCGCATAGCGGCAGCAAGGTCGCCAGCGGTTCCTGCTCGAGCAGGGTGTAGCGGCCGGCAAGCAGGAAATAGTCGAACGCGCCCGCCACGACGAAGTCGGACAGCATCTGCCATTGGTTGATGCCGACGCCGACCGCCTTGATGACGCCTTGCGAACGCAGTTCGTCGAGCGCCGGATAGGCGCCATCCATGGCTTCCCTGAAACGGCTTCTGGCATAGGGATCCTCGCCGGGGCCGAAATGAATGGCTTCGTCGGGATCATGGATCGAGACCATGTCGACATAGTCGGTGTCGAGGCGCTTCAGCGTTCCCTCGAGCGAGCGCATCACGGCGTCACGCGAATAGTCGAACTCGGCACGGAATGATCCGGGCTGGTCCCACAGCGCCGGCTGAAGGTCCTCTGGCGAGATCGGGACGAGGTCGTAGCCGATCTTCGACGAGATGACGATGTCGGCGCGCGGCAGCGACTTGACCGCCAGCCCAAGCCGGGTCTCGCTGACGCCAAAGCCATAGACCGGCGCGGTATCGAAATAGCGGATGCCATTGTCATAGGCCGCGTGCACCGTCTTGACCGCAGCGTCGGTGTCGACGGCGCGGTACATGTTGCCCAGCCCGGTGCCGCCGAGCCCGATCGTCGTCACCTTCAGGCCGTTCTTCGCGACAGCCCTGAATTCGATTTCAGCCATTTTCTCTTCCTGTCATCCCTGTCCATCGTGCCGGCCAAGCGGCAGCCTTTCCGCACCGTGTTGCGATCGCAAAAAGCCCGTCGTGAAACCGGTGTCGAAAAAGCATTGACACAAAAGTTATCATATAACAATGTAACCAGACGACAAATGTGGGCAAGCCCGCAAAACGAAGAGGGAGGAACCAAGTGGACGACGAAACGAAAAATCAGATGGAGATGGTGAATGCCGCCATCAGCCGGCGAAGTGCCTTCGCACTGGCCGGGAAACTCGGTCTCGGTGCCGCCGGCCTGGCCAGCGGACTGGCAGGCGCAGGACTGGCCGGCGGCATCAGCGCCGCCAAGGCGGCGGATTCATCGGCTGGACTGCCGAAGAAGCCCTACAAGTTCCACTTCGTCTGCCATGTGACGCTGGACCAGTTCTTCACGCCGACGGTCTACGGCATCCAGGACGCCTGCGCCGCCTTCGGGTGCAGCTATCAGTGGACGGGTTCGCAGAAGAACGTCGTCTCCGAGATGGTCAGCGCCATGCAGACGGCGATCGCGCAGAAATCGGACGGCATTGCCGTCTGCCTGGTCGATCCGACGGCCTTCGACGCCGCCACCGACATGGCCGCCCAGGCCGGCATTCCGGTCGTCGCCTTCAATGCCGACGTGCCGGTCGGCAGTCCCAACAAGCGGCTGTCCTATGTTGGCCAGCCGCTCTATCAGTCGGGCTACAACTCGGCGCTGAAGTGGCTGAAGCTGATCCCCAAGGGCGGCCACGTCATGCTGTCGATCGGCGTTCCCGGCTCGCTCAACACGCAGCCGCGCCTCGATGGCTACATCCAGGCGATCAAGGACAGCGGCAGCGGCGTCACTTACGATGTCGTCAACACCGGCCCCGATCCGGCAACGGAAATCTCGCGCGTCGAGAGCTATTATCTCAGCCACAAGGACGTGAAGGGCATGTTCGGCACCGGCGGTTCCGACACCTATGCCTGCGGCTTCATCTCCAACAAATATGGGCTGGTGAAAGCCGGCGGCGCCGTGGCCGGCTTCGACCTGTTCCCGCAGACGCTGGACTTCATCAAGTCGGGCGACGTCAACTTCACCACCGACCAGCAGGCCTATCTGCAGGGCTTCCTGCCGGTCCAGCAGATGTATCTCTACAAGCTGTCGGGCGGTCTCGTCGGCCCGGCCAACAGCGACACCAGCCAGGCCTATGTGACCAAGGACAATGTCGACGCCTATGTCGGCAAGTCCCGCTTCGAAGGCCGCAGCGACGTCGAGCCGACCTGACACTCAGCCAAGCGAAACGCCTACCCCGCCACGTCATTTTCCGATGACGTGGCGGGACATCGCCGGCTGCAAGCCCATGCGGCCGGCTCGCCCGCCGCCGATCCGTCCCGTCGCCCAGAATTCGAAATCAGGAAGACAAGAGTGCCGCCAATCGAACCCCTAAAAGCCCGAAAGAGCGCCGTTGGCGTCAAGGTTCCGCACACGATGACGGAAAGGCTGCTTATCCTGCTTTCCCGCTATCGCGAGGCCAGCATCGCCGTCGTCGCCATCGTGCTGGTGATCTATTTCCAGGTCGGCAGCGATGGCGGGTTCCTGTCGCCGCAGTTCATGAGCGTCGTGCTGCGCGACACCGGCCGGCTCGGCCTGATCGCCGCCGCCGAGGTCATGCTGATGATCACCGGCGAGATCGATCTTTCGCTGAGCGCCATCTTCTCGATCGCGCCCTATGTCATGGCGCTGTTGTCGGTCACCTGGGGCGTGCCTCTGGCCGTCGGCGCGGTGATCGGCGTGTTGATCGGGGTGCTGGTCGGCGCCATCAACGGCATCATCACGGTACGCTTCCGCGTGCCGTCGCTGATCACCACGGTCGGCATGCTGTTCTTCATGCAAGGCATCGTCGTCTCGATCTACAACAGCCAGCCGATCGTGGCGCCGGTCGAACAGCCCTTCAACGCGATCTTCGGGCAGAGCCTCTACCAGCCGTCGGACGCGCTGCTGTCCTGGCACGGCGTGACGGCGTTCACGCCGTTCCTGTGGACGGTGTTGATCGTGTTGGCGCTGGCCCTGGCGCTGAACCGCACCACCTTCGGCCTGCACACGATCGCGACGGGAAGCAACATCATCGGCGCCCGCGAGATCGGTGTGCGCACCGACCGGATGAAGATCTACAACTTCATGATCGCCGGCGGCTGCGCGGCGTTTGCCGGCATCATCAACACCGCCCAGTTCACATCCGCCGACCCGCAGGCCGGCAGCCCGTTCCTCACCTTGCAGGCGATCGCCGCGGCAGTCATCGGCGGCACCTCGCTGCTGGGCGGCTCCGGCACCGTCATCGGCGCCCTGATCGGCGCGTTCGTGGTCGCCTCGCTCAACAATGGCCTGGTGATGATCGGCGCCCAGGCCACCGTGTCTGACATCTATCTGGGCGCCGCCATCATCGCGGCGATGATCCTGAGCATCCAGGTCGACCGGCTGCGCACAAGGAGGCGCCTATGAACACGCAGACCATTCCGCCGCTCGCACCCGACGCGCCCGTGGTGCTGGAAATGTCCAACATCTCCAAGAGTTTCGGCGCCGTCACAGCACTTGTCGACGTCTCGATCAAGCTGCGCCAGGGCGAGGTTCTGGCCCTGGTCGGCGACAATGGCGCGGGCAAGTCGACGCTGATCAAGATCCTGTCAGGCTTTCACCAGCCCGACACCGGCACGATCGTCTCGCAAGGCAAGGAGGTGCGTTTCGCCTCGCCGCGCGATGCGCGCGCCGAGGGCATCGAGACCGTCTACCAGGACCTCGCCCTGATCGGCGACCTCAGCGTCTTCCACAACATGTTCCTCGGCCGCGAATACCATAAGCGCATTCTTGGGCTGAACCTGCTCGACAACAGGAAGATGCGCGAACAGGCGCAGATCTACCTCGACACGCTGGGCATCTCGATCCCCAGCGTCAACAGCACGGTCGACCTACTCTCGGGCGGACAGCGCCAGTGCATCGCCGTTGCCCGCTCGATCTATTCGTCGCCCAAGATCCTGGTCCTCGATGAACCGCTGGCGGCACTGGGTGTGCGCGAGAGCGCGCATGTCCTGGGCCTGATCCAGAACCTGCGCCAGCAGCGCCAGGTCTCGGTGATCCTGATCGTCCACAACTACAACCAGATCTTCGAAGTCTGCGACCGCATCAACTTCCTGCATTCCGGCGAGGTCGCGCTGGACGCGTCCACTGCCGACACCAGCGAGGAGGAATTGATCCGCATCGTCAAGTCGGGCCTTGGCCGCAAGGCGATCGACGCCGCCGCCGCCGAAGTCCGGCCCGGCATCCTATGAGCCCACCCAACGCCACGGCCGCAAAAACCTTTGCCGGCCCGACCATCCATTTGCCGGCCCCATACACGGAGTATTCGTTTTGACGTTCTCACCCACCGAGCTGACCAAATCCCTTGGCCGCGGGCTGCTGTCCTTTCCGCTGACCTTCTTCGACGACGACGGCGCCTTCAACGAAGACGGCTATCGCGCCCATGTCGCGCAACAGGGCGCTGCCGGAGCAAGCGGGCTTTTCGCGGCCGGCGGCACCGGCGAGTTCTTCTCGCTGACGCTCGAGGAATACAAGCGCGTCGTCCGCGCTGCGTCGGATGAAGTTCCCGATCACCTGCCGCTGCTGGCCGGCGTCGGCTACGGCACGCATATGGCGGTCGAGTTCGCCAAGGCCGCCGAGGCCAATGGCGCCGACGGCCTGCTGGTGCTGCCGCCCTATCTGGTCAAGTCCGAGCAGGAAGGCCTGCGCCGGCATCTGACCGCCATCTGCCGCTCGGTCGGCATCGGCGTGATCGCCTACAACAGGGACAATGCGGTGCTGACGCCCGAGACGCTCGACCGGTTGGCTCAGGACTGCCCGAATCTGGTCGGCCTCAAGGATGGCGTCGGCGACATCGAGTTGCTTACCGCCTTGCGCTACCGCATGGACGACCGCCTGATCTTCATCGGCGGCATGCCGACGGCCGAAGTCCATGCCAGTGCCGCCGCGGCCATCGGCATGACCACCTATTCGTCGGCGATCTACAATTTCGCGCCCGAGATGGCGCTGCGTTTCTTCAACGCGCTGCGGGCCGGGCGCACGGCGGAAGTCGGCGACATCATCCGCAGCTTCTTCCTGCCCTATCTCGCCATCCGCAACCGTCGCGCCGGCTATGCCGTCTCCATCGTCAAGGCCGGCGCCCGCATCGCCGGGATCGACTGCGGGCCGGTGCGGTCACCGCTTCTGGACCTGACAATAGATGAGGAGCGGCAGCTCGCGGCCCTCATGCAGTCCTGCCGCATGCCGGTCGGGGAGCTGGCGTGAGATCGGATGGGCTGGGCAAACGGATCGAAGGTCAGGTTTGACGCCGTGTTACGACCTGGCCGAACCGTCGACCATGCGGCGATAGCGCTCGCGGCCCGCCTCCAGATGCTCGCGCAAGGTGAAGCGGGCGGCTTCGACATTCTGCCGCTCGATGGCCTGATAGATGCGGCGGTGCTCCATCTGGACCTGTTCGAGGTAGAGCCGCCGCTGCTCCGGCGTCTCAGTCCGCGGGCGGATCGACTGGCGCGGAATGATGACCGGCCCGAGAAAATGCATGAAGCGCTCGAAATAGGGATTGCCGGTGGCCGAGGCGATCGCCCGGTGGAAGGCAAAGTCCGGTTCGATCGCGCTCTCGCCGGCGGCGATCGACGCGTCGATGGCATCGAGGCAATCACGCATGCGGGCAAGGTCGTCGTCGCTGCGCTTCTCGGCGGCGATGCCGGCCGCTTCGAGTTCGACGGCGAGCCGCAGCTGCAGCACGTTCTGGACTTCGGTCAGCGAGTGAAGCTCGTCGGAGACGATGCGAAATGTGGTGTTGGCCTCGTGGTCGGCGACGAACACGCCGGAACCCTGTCGGCTGACCACCAGCCCTTCCGAGCGCAGCGAAGCCATCGCCTCGCGAATCACCGTCCGGCTGACCCCGAATTGCGCGATCAGTTCCTGCTCGGTCGGCAATTTCTCGCCACTGGTCAGATGGCCGGCGCGTATTTCGCGCGCAAACCAGTCGGCCACCTGCGCCGTGCGGCTGATCTGAGGGGGAAGGCCAAAGGAACGTTTCATCGCCACCAAGCAATAAACGAACCGCTGTTCTTGGCAACCCATTATTTGTATGGTGATATGATGACATTTACGGGGCGCATGACGCGCTCAATCTCCGTTCGCCTTGCCAAGCCGGCGCGAACATGTCTCCCGATTTCCCTATCATGAAAGGACAGGGATTGGCACTCTGCGACAAACCGGTCCTGTTGACCGGAGCCTCCGGCACGATCGGACGCCTGCTCTCGGCCAGGCTGGCGGCGCTCGGCTGGACCTTGCGGCTCACCGATGTGGTGCCTCTGCCGATCCCGCTGCCGGACAAGGCAAGTTTCGACATTGCCGATCTCGAGGATCAGCAGACGGTGAACGATCTCGCCCAGGGCTGCGGGCTGATCCTGCATTTCGGCGGCATATCCACCGAACAATCCTTCGAGACGGTGCTTGGCCCCAATCTGCGCGGCAGCTTCCATATCTACGAGGCGGCGCGCAGCCAGAAGGCACGCGTGGTTTTTCCTTCCTCGGTGCACGCCGTCGGCCTTTACGAGCGGACAGAGATTCTCGACCAGGACTGCCTGTTGCGACCGGATGGCTATTACGGCCTGTCGAAGGCATATGGCGAGATGCTGGCTAGACTGTACTGGGACAAGCATGCGGTCGAAAGCGTGCTGATCCGCATCGGCTCGGTGCTGCCGGAGGTTGCGGACGAAAGGATCCTGTCGACCTGGATATCGCATGGCGACTTTGTCAGGCTGATCGAGCGTTGCGCCGAGGCCGAGCACGTCGGCTGCTCGGTGATCTGGGGGCAGTCCAACAACAGCCGTGGCTTCTGGCGGCACGATGCCAGGCGCAAGATCGGCTGGACGCCGCTCGACAGTTCCGACAGCCAGGCCGAGCGCGTCCGTGGCAAGGTGACGGACAATCCGGTCGTCGAGCGATACCAAGGCGGCAAGTTCATCGTTGTCGACTACAGCCGCGCCGACTTCCCGCCGCGCTCCATGTTCCCGGACGAATGATTTATCTACGCCGGCAATGGGCTCCGCCCGGCGATCATGTCGGCTGCCTTTTCGGCGATCATGATCACCGCTGCATTGGTGTTTGACGACACGATGCTTGGCATCACCGAACTGTCGCAGACGCGCAGGCCCTGCAGCCCGCGCAGACGAAGTTCGGGATCGACGACGCTTTGTGCATCGCCGCCCATCCGGCAGGTGCCGACAGGGTGGTAGGCGCTGCGGCCGTGCTCGCGGGCGAAGGCTTCGAGTGCCGCGCGTCCCTTCGTTGCCGCACCCGGAAGGTGTTCCCGGCTGATGTATCTGGCGAAGGCCGGCTGAGACAGGATCTCGCGGCTGATCTCGATGCCGTCGACGGCGCGCTCGAGGTCGTAGCGTTCGGCGAACGGGTTGGGATCGATGATGGGCGGATCGCGCAGATCGCCTGATCCGAGCGTGACGCTGCCGCGCGAACGGGGGCGGACATGGTAGGAATTCAGCGTGCAACCATTGCCGCCGGGAACCGAGCCGATGCCTTCCTCGACGCCGGCACCGGGCAGGAAATGAAACTGGATATCCGGCGTCTTCTCCGCCCGGTCGCCCCACCAGAAGCCGCCGGCTTCGACGATGTTGGACGCCACCGGCCCCTTGCCGAACAGCGCGTATTCGAGGCCGGCGACCGCCTGCCAGCGCTTCTTCTTGTAGCGGTCGATGCCGTGCGGCCCGTTGAGTTCGGCGACGACGTCGACATCCATGTGGTCATGCAGGTTCTGGCCGACGCCGGGCAGATCGTGGATCACCTCGATGCCGTGTGTGTCGAGATGGGCGGCCGGGCCGATGCCTGACAGCATCAAGAGTTTGGGCGAACCGATGGCGCCGGCGGTGACGATCACCTCGCGCTCGGCGCGCAGCAGCTCGGTGCGGCCATTGACGATGATCTCGACGCCGATGGCGCGGCCGTTCTCGACAACGATGCGGCTGACCGTGGCGTCGGCGCGCAACGTCAGGTTCCTGCGGCCAAGCGCCGGCCTGAGATAGGCGACCGCCGTGCTGCTGCGTTTCCCCTGACGCGTCGTCGTCTGGTAGAATCCGGTGCCTTCCTGCTGGCCGGCATTGAAATCGGCCCGGAACGGAAGACCGGCCTGCTGCGCCGCCTTGACGAAGACCCGGGTCAGCGGATGCGGCGCACCGCTGGAAACGCCGAGCGGGCCATCGATGCCGTGCTGCGGGCCGGCGAAGGTGTCGTTGCCCTCGGAGCGGCGGAAATACGGCAGCACCTCGGCGTAGCTCCAGCCCGCACAGCCATCGTCGACAGCCCAACCGTCGTAATCCTGCGGGCAGCCGCGGGTGAACACCTGGGCGTTGATCGAGGAGCCGCCGCCGAGCACGCGCGCCTGCGGATAGACCATGGTGCGGCCGTCGATCGCCTTGCCGGGCGCCGTGTCATAGCCCCAGATCAGCGGCCCTGCCGTCATCTTGAAGAAGCCGACCGGCAGATGGATGTAGCGGTCGGTGTCGCGCGGTCCGGCCTCGAGCAGGACGACGGAGATATCCGGATCCTCGCTCAGCCTGGCGGCCAGAATGCAGCCGGCCGAGCCGCCGCCGACAATGATGAAATCCGGCATTTTTCCTCCGATGCCACGGCCACAGATTACGGCAGCCTCATGTGCGCGACGATCTCAAGTCCCTTGTGCCGCGTCAAGAGAAAGGGTATGGTTGCCGTGTTGAAGGGTTGTCGTACAAGTGGAGGAACTTGGCAATCCCTCGATCGGAGGCCCGGCCGCGCTCCCCGCGCAAGCCGCCGGGCGGGAAACAGAATTCAATCGGGAGGTTCGACAAATGAAGGACAGGACAGGTTTAACGCTTTCCGGCGCAGTCAGCCGCCGGACGCTGATGATGGGCGCCACCGTCGGAATGGCGGCGCTCGCCATGCCAAAAGTTTTGCGCGCGCAGGAAAAGCCGACTTTGGTGACGTCGATCCGCTCGTTGTCCAACCCCTATCACGCGGTGTGGAAGACCGGCGCCGAGGCCTACGCCAAATGGGCCGGTCTCGAACACGTGACGCTGGTTTCGGAAGGCAACAGCGAGAAAGGCATCGCCGACATCAAGGCGATGCTGGCCAAGACCGGCGGCAACATGGTGCTCAATTCCGATCCCAACGACACGCCTGATGCACGCCCGATCGTCGAGGCCTGCGCCAAGGCCGGCGCCTATGTGGTGACGCAATGGAACAAGCCCGGGGATCTGCACCCCAAGGACTTCAACCCGAACTATGTTTCCCACATCGAGTTCGACGGCATCGAGAGCGGCAAGACCATCGCCGAGATCCTGTTCAAGACCATCGGCGGCAAGGGCGGCATCGTCGCCCTCGGCGGCCTGATCTCGACCACGGCGGCGATCGAGCGCAAGAAGGGTCTCGACGCGGCCCTTGCCGCCAATCCCGACATCAAGCTGCTCGACTTCCAGGTCGCCAACTGGAAATCGACCGAAGCCTTCGACCTGATGGGCAACCTGCTCACCCGCTTCGGCGACGACATTAAGGGTATCTGGGCCGCCAATGACGACATGGGCTCCGGCGCGCTCGAGGCGCTGCGCGCCGAAAACCTCGCCGGCAAGGTGCCGATCGTCGGCGTCGACGGCATCAAGACGGCGGTCGACGCGGTGCGCACCGGCGAGTTCGCCTGCACCGTGACCTCGGATCCATTCTGGCAGGGCGGCATGGGACTGGCCATCGGCTACAACGCCAAGATCGGCAAGTTCGACCCGGTCAAGGAGCCGCCGGAGCATCGCGAATTCTACGGCAAGGCGGTGCTGATCTCGCACGACAATGTCGAGGAATACTACAAGACCAATGTCGACGCGAAGCCGGAGATCGACTGGAACGATCTGTGGGGTCGGGTGACTGGAGCCATCCGGACCTGACCACCGGGGCGGGCTGCTGCTCCCTGGCGGCCCGCTCCCTTTTATCGTCGTCGTGCATTGCATCGGCCACTGTCATCAGCAGACGGGAAGCGGTTTCTTGACAATCCATACAGAACCCCTGAAGTCCGTTTCGGACATCGAGCGGACGACGCTTATGACATTTCTCCCCGGCCGCATCGCCACCGTGTTCGGTGGCAGGCGCTGGCGCAGCCTGGCGCCGCTGGCGGTGCTGATCGTGCTGTGCGTGCTGATCGCCATCGCCAATCACAATTTCATCGAACTGCGCAACCTGGTGCGCCTCGCCAACTCGGCCGCCGTGCCGCTGACGCTGGCGATGGGGCTGACCTTCATCATCCTGATGGGCAGCATCGACCTCTCCGTCGAAGGCACCCTGTCGGTGGCGGCGATGGTGGTCGTGCTGCTCGCCGCCAATGACGGCAATGGCAACGATTATGGCTGGTGGGCGGTGCTGGCCGCGGTCGTCGCCGGCACCGTGATGGGGTTCGTCAGCGGTCTCGTCCAGACCATGCTGCGGATCCCTTCCTTCATGGCGACGCTCGGCATGTGGTTCATCGGCCTTGGCCTGTCGGTCTATATGCTCGGCGGCTCGGCGATCCGTCTCAACGACGCCTCGATCCGCGATCTGGCGCTGACCCGCTTCCTCGGCCTGCCGCTGGCGGTGTGGGTCGCCACCGGCGCGTTCCTGCTTGCCGCCATCATCCAGTATCACACCAAGCTCGGCCGCCACATCCTGGCCATCGGCGGTGACGAGGACGTCGCCAAGCTCTCCGGCGTCAATGTGGTGCGCGTGCGCGTCACCGCCTTCGCGCTGGCCGGCTTCTTCTTCGGCATTGCCGGCGTGCTTGCCGCAGCCCAACTCGGGCAGTCGCATGCCGTCATCGGCGATGGCAGGCTGTTTGCCGCGGTCACCGCCGTCGTCGTCGGCGGCACGGCCTTGACCGGCGGCGAAGGCGGCGTCGTCAACACGCTGATCGGCGTGCTGATCGTCACCGTTCTCGCCAACGGCATGATCCTGCTCGGCATTTCGCCCTACATCCAGCAAACGGTGCAGGGCCTGATGATCATCGCCGCGGTGGCGCTGTCGCTCGACCGCGTCCGCCTCAGAATAGTCAAGTGACCGCCATGCTGCGCGCTTCCGGCATCATCAAGAATTTTCCCGGCGTCCAGGCTCTGCGCGACGTCAGTATCGAGGTCCGGCCCAACGAAGTTGTCGGGCTGATCGGCGAGAACGGCGCCGGCAAGTCGACGCTGATGCGGGTGCTGGCCGGCAGCTACCGGCCGGACGGCGGCAGCCTCACCCTCGACGGCGAGCAGCTGCGCATGCGCAGTCCGCGCGACGCGGCCCGGCACGGCATCGGCATGGTGTTCCAGGAACAGTCGCTGGTGCTCAATCTGACGGTCGCCGAAAACATCTATCTCGGCGAGGAAGATCGTTTCACCCGCTTCGGCATCGTCAACTGGCGCGCCATGAACGCGGCGGCGCGCCGCCAGCTGGCCAAGATCGGCATCGATATCGACGTCACGGCGCGCACCTCCGAGCTTACCTTCGCGGCGCGCCAGATGGTCGAACTGGCCAAGGCGCTGACCCTGGAAGAAGTGGTCGAGCGACAGCTGCTCATCCTGCTCGACGAGCCGACCTCGGTGCTCAACGCCGCAGATATCGAGGTGCTGTTCGCGCGCGTGCGGTCGCTCAAATCGCGCGCCAGCTTCGTCTTCGTCTCGCACCGTCTCGACGAGGTGCTTGCAATCTCCGACCGCGTCTACACGATGAAGGACGGCGCGGTCGTCGCCGAGCACCGCGCGGCTGATGTCACCGCGCCGGAGCTGCACGAGATCATGGTCGGGCGCGGGCTGCAGGCGGAGTATTACCGCGAGGCTCGCCAGCAGGCACCGCGCGAAACGGTCATGGTCGAGGCAAAAGGGCTGGGCGCGGGCGGCGCCTATCACGGCGTCGACCTCAAGATCAGGGCCGGCGAGATCGTCGGCATTGCCGGCGTCGTCGGCTCCGGCCGCGAAGAGGTCACGCGCACCATCGGCGGGTTCCTCCAGCACGATGCCGGTGAAATGAAGATCGCCGGCGACGCGGTGCGTTTCGGCTCGCCGGAACCAGCGGTGCGCAGGGGCATCGGCTATGTGCCGCGCGAGCGGAGGCTCGAAGGGCTGGTGATGTTCCTGTCGATCGCCGAAAACATTTCGCTGGCCGACCTGTCGAGCGTCATGCGCCATGGCGCCATCGACTATGGCAAGGAGCGCCGGCTCGCCGCCGACTGGATCAAGCGGCTGCGCATCAAGGCGCCTAGCCCCGATGCCGCCTGCCGCAAGCTCAGCGGCGGCAACCAGCAGAAGGTGGTGCTGGCGCGCTGGATGACGGCGGGCTCGCGCATCCTCGTGCTCGACCACCCGACGCGCGGCCTCGATGTCGGCGCCAAGGAGGAGGTCTACGAGCTGGTGCGCGATCTCTCCGCGCAGGGCGTGGCGATCCTTTTGATTTCCGACACGCTGGAGGAAACCATCGGCCTGTCGCACCAGGTGCTGGTGATGCGCGACGGCGAGATCACCGCGCGCTTCGATGCCAGCCCGGGCAACAAGCCGAACCAGGTCGACCTTCTGCGGGCAATGGTGTGAGCCGATGAATGACGATTTCTCCTTCAGGCGCATCTTCGAAGGCAAGTGGACACAGGGCGCCATTCCGCTGGTCCTGCTCGTCGCCCTGCTGCTAATCATCGAGATCGCCGCGCCCGGCTTTCTCACCGGCGAAACCGTGGCGCTCTTGTTCGCCAACACCGCCGTGCTGTTCATCCTGGCGACCGGCGTCACCTTCGCCATCCTGCTCGGCGGCATCGACCTGTCGATCCAGGCGGTCGCTTCGCTGGCCAGTGTCATCCTGGCGCAGTTGCTGCCCTCGCTTGGGCTGGCCGCCTTTCCGGTGGCGATCCTGTCCGGGCTCGCCTTCGGCACGTTGAGCGGCATCGTCCATGTCAAGCTGCGCGTGCCGTCCTTCGTGGCGACGCTCGCCACCGGCGGTGTCGTCACCGGCATCGCGCTGTGGGTGTCCGACGGCCGCGCTATCACCATCGAGGAAGGCGGCCGCGAAAACACCGCCTGGATCAATGCCACGGTCGCCGGCCTGCCGGTGGTGGTGCTGATTTCGGCGGTCATCGGCATCGCAAGCTTTCTGGCGCTGCGCTACACGCGCTTTGGCCGCCAGGCGATTGCGGTGGGCGCCGGTGAGCCGGCCGCATGGGCGGCGGGCATCAATGTCGACCGCACCAAGATCATCGCCTTCGCCGCCTCTGGCATGCTGGCCGCCATCGCCGGCGTCGTATTGGCGGCGCGGCTGTCGAGCGGTTCGCCGGTGCTCGCCAACCAACTGCTCTTACCGGCCATTGCCGCCGTCATCGTCGGCGGCACCGCCATCACCGGCGGGCTGGGTGGCGTTGCGCGCACGGCGGTCGGCGCGCTGATCATCTCGATCGTGCGCATCGGCATGACCTTCGTCGGCGTCAACATTTTCCTGGAAAACATGGTGTTCGGCGCGGTGCTCATCGCCGCCGTCGCCATCACCATCGACCGCAGCAAGATCGCGGTCATCAAGTGACAGAACGCTCCGCACCGCCTCCCAAGCAAGCGCGGACCGGACGGGGTCGCATCAAAGGCTCGATGCGGCCCCGCCTGATCAGGTCGTTACATCGTGTCGAGACCGATCAGCTCGATCTTGTAGCCGTCCGGGTCCTCGACGAAAGCGATGTGGGTGGTGCCGTGCTGCATCGGCCCGGGCTTGCGCGGAATCTTGGCGCCGCGCTTCTCGAGTTCGGCGCAGACGGCGTAGATGTCGTTGACGCCGAGCGCCAGATGGCCGAAGCCGGTGCCGATTTCATACGGCTCTTCCCTGCCTCAGTTCAGCGTCAGCTCGACGACGGCCTCGGTCTCTTCCGGGCCATAGCCGACAAAGGCGTTGGTGAACTTGCCGCCGGGATAGTCGTCCCGGCGCAGCAAGGTCATGCCGAGAACCTCGGTGTAGAAGGCAATCGACCTGTCGAGGTCGAGAACCCGGATCATGGTGTGCATATAGCGAAAGCCCGGGGCGTCGCTCATTGGGAAAGTCCTCCGCGTCAGGTGATTTGCTGGTCTGACCATCCACATCAAACGGTTGGCGGGAATGCTTGATGTTCTGAATCAGGGTTGTATGATAACACGACAAGAACGGTGGTTGTCCAGTCGTTTTCCCAGAGGGTCCAGAGCCAGGTCATGAATGTCGTGCCACCCACCTCAGCATCGCTGATCTCGGCCCTTGCCGGCGTGCTGCCGAACGGCGGGCTGCTGACCGAGACGCAAGACCTGGCCCGCTACAGCCGCGATTGGTCCGGCGACCATTTCGGCCGTCCGCTGGCGGTCGCCCGTCCGGCCTCGGTCGAGGAGATGTCGGCGCTGATGCGGCACTGCCATGCGGAGCGCATTCCCGTCGTGCCGCAAGGCGGCCTGACTGGGCTCGTGGGTGCAGCGGTCGCCGCGGATGGCGGCGAGATCGTCATCTCGCTGGAACGCATGAACAGGATCCGCTCGATCAGCCCGATCGACTTCGCCATGGTGGTCGAGGCCGGCTGTATCCTCGAGGACGCCAAGCGCGCCGCCGAAGAGAGCGACTGCCTGCTGCCGATCACCTTCGGGGCGCAGGGAAGCTGCCGCATCGGCGGCAACGTCGCCACCAATGCCGGCGGCTTCAACGTGCTGCGCTACGGCATGACGCGCGACCTGGTGCTCGGCCTCGAAGTGGTGCTGGCCGATGGCCGGATCTGGAACGGGCTGAAGGTGCTGCGCAAGGACAATCGCGGCTACGACCTCAAGCAGATCTTCATCGGCTCGGAAGGCACGCTCGGCATCGTCACCGCCGCGGCGCTGAAACTCTTTCCCAAGCCCACGCAGATCGAGACGGCGCTGGTGGGCTTGCGTTCGGTCGAGGACGCCATGGCGCTCTACGCGCGGGCGCGGCGCGACTGCAGCGATCTTCTCACCGCCTTCGAACTGATCCTGCGCCAGGGCATCGAGATCACCATGCGCGAGGGCGCGGACTTTGCCGATCCGCTGACCAAAGCCTATCCGGCCTATGTGCTGATCGAGGTTTCCTCCGGCGGGCTGATCGACCTGTCGGCCATGCTGCTGGGTTTTCTCGGCGGCGTCGCCGATATCGTCGAAGACGGCATCGTGGCATCGACGCGGGCACAGGCCGAGCGGCTGTGGCTCTACCGCGAGATCATGGTCGAACGGCAGGGACGCGGCGGCCGCTATCTGCGCACCGACGTCTCGGTGCCGATCTCCAAACTCGCCGATTTCGTCACCGACGCGCTGGCGGCGCTGGCGGAATCGCGACCGGACGCGCTGGCCGTCACCTATGGCCATGTCGGCGACGGCAACATCCATCTCAACGTGGTGCCGCCGGAAGGCATGGAACCGCGCGCGGTCGAGCATCTGTTCGAAGAGGCGGAGGCCGAGATCTTTGCCGTCGTCGACCGCTATGGCGGCTCGATCAGCGCCGAGCACGGCATCGGCCGGGTCAAGCAGAAGGCGTTTCTCGAACGGATCGACCCGGTGACGCTTGATCTGGCGGCCGGCATCAAGCAAGCCTTCGATCCGCGCCATATCCTGAGCAATGGTCGCATTCTGGCAAGCAAGGCCAATCATGGTCTATAGGTGAGCGATGACGCTGAAGCTCGACAAGGTCAATCGCGGACCACACCTCTCCACCCTGGTTGCGAGTTCGATCTCGCGCGAGATCGCGCAGGGGCGCCTGAAGCCCGGCGATCAGCTGCCGACCGAGCAGGCGCTGGCGACGACATTCGGCGTCAGCCGCAACGTGGTGCGCGAGGCAATCGCGCGGCTGCGCTCGGAAGGCCGCATCTGGTCGCAGCAGGGGCGCGGCGCCTTCGTGGTGGAGAGCACCAACCCGACGGTGCTGACCATCGACTATGAGGCGCTGCAGCGCGCCGACTCCTTCCGCAACCTGTTCGAACTGCGCGGTATCCTCGAGGTGCAGGCGGCGGCCTTTGCCGCAAAGCGGCGCACCGAAGCCGATCTCACCGCGATGGGCGATGCGCTGGCCGGCATGCGCGCGGCCCCCTATGGCAGCGTCGCCTGGCTGCGCAGCGACCTCGAATTCCACCGCACCGTCGCCGAGGCGACGCGCAACAATTACATGGGCCAGTTCCTGGTGTTTGTGTCCGAGCGGGTCCGCGAGAGCATTCTCGCCGCCGGCAACCAGCAGAAATCGGACGACATGGCCCGCATCACGCTGGGCGAACACGAGCGCATCCTGGCCGCCATCCGCGCCGGCGATGTTGAGGCGGCACAGACGGCCATGCGCGACCATCTGGCGGGCGCCGCCCTGCGCGTTGGACTGCACGATGGTGGTGAGGCAGAGGCAGCGCCTTCGCCGCGGCACACAAGGTTGCGGAAGGCTGTCCGCAAGCAGGCCGCGGGATAGGTCGTGCATCAGTTTGAAATTTGACCCTGAGCTTTTTGCTTTGTTTTGGTCATTTGAATGCGGAAGGAAACGTATTGGTTTTCATCAATAGCGCCTATGTCGCGCGCGCGATGGGCAATCGCCTGCATTGACACCAACCAGCGCTGTTTGAGCCCCTTCAAATGGCTCGCCCTGGTAGAATAGAACTCACGGAATATGGACGCGCGGCAGAAGAAATGCCCCGGCAAACCAACTGGTTTCGCGCTCGATTCGATCCCGGGTTGCCTGAGACTCCATGTCGTCCTAGGAGATGTCGCGGTGCAGGATTAACCAAAGGATCAAGCACAGATGTGGGGTGGACTTCGAATACTATTCGATATCGCACCGTGGTTTACGCTTGCCCTGTTTTTTGCGATTGTGGCGGTGACGATTATTCGTCGCATGCGCCATTAATCGGTCGGGGGAAGGTGGATGATTGGCACTTAATCGGACGACCGCCACATATGAAGCGCATATGTGGGCCTATCGCGATCATCTCCGAAGCATAAATCGCCGCCTGGCGGAAGAATATATGCGCCAGGAAAGCCAACACGTGTCGGCAGCCATCGAAAAGTTGGTCAATGCAGCTTCAGTTGCTGTTGCTATCGCCCAACTTCACAAATCAATTCGTCGCTCGCCCATGAGAAATTTCTGGCCGGTCATCCGCGAAACAAAAGGCATGCTCCTCGTTCAATCAACTGACCCCAGCGATGAGTGTCCTCGGCCGTGGCGGCGAACAAAAAAGGGCAATATGCGCTATACGCTGCCCGGACATCTCCTTTTCTCGCCGTGGCCCACAAATTTCCACCGTATATTGCAGAGTTGCATGATGACCCTCCTGCGAATGGGCTTGATGGGTGGTGATACTGAAGACTTGGAAAGCAAAAATGATCTTTCAGTTTTCGTCCTTCCGAGATTGATCTTTTTTGAAACGCGACGAGCGCAACGTCTCATCCGCGCGATGCAAGAGTTTCAAGGGCTTGCCATGCCAGACAGTATGGCTGCTCTGGATAGGTGGTCCAATGAGCCACGACGCGTTACGAATATTGCGCTACGGATTTCGCAAGGGGCGCTTGTCTACGACGACGGGGCAGATCGTTGTGAAATTGAGATCCCTGACGCTTTCACGAAGCCTCTCTTCGTCCCCTCGACGCCTGAACGCATGTTAGAATTACATTGGGTTCGCGCTGGAGGGCCATCGTATTTCCCGTGAGCTGCCTCTCGAACTTTCGTTCAGGGTCGAAAGCCGCCTCTCAATTCTCATCCCTCCAGATCACGCGCCGGACCCTCATTTCGGCAAGCCGCGTAACCCGAATGTCCTGCCGTTCCCGCGCCGGTGGATTTCGTGTCTCGGCATGCATGTACCCGTTCTTACCGCACCGTTGGCACCTCATTGTTGCCCCCACTAGCTCGGCCTCGATGTCCCCAAAGATTTCCCTCAGATCACTCGGCTGATACCAGCGTTTGACGTTACAGAGCCCGCAACGGACAAGCACAAGCTGCCCGATCTGATGGGCATGGGAATTTCGAGCCCATGCTACTCGATGTCATCCATGGGATGTCGATAGAAAATGCCGGCTACTTGATAGGGCGCTGCGACGATTCGGAGATGAACGCTACAACGCGTCATTTGCACCATTGAAGTCGGTCAGGTCATATCGGCTGGCATCGCGTGCTCGCCAGCAGTGACGATCCGATGTCTCGGTCGAGCGCAAAACGCTCGCAGCGCTCGCCGTCGGACTCATCGATGAAGCTCTCGCTATGTTTGAAGCCGAGCTTCGCCAATATCCGCAGCGACGCGAAATTGCGCGCCGCCGCCTCGGCCGTCACCTGTTCAAGCGCCAGAGATTCAAAGGCGTAGCGGAGGACTTCGCGCGCCGCCTCGCTGCCCAGTCCGTGCCCCCAATGCGCACGCGCCAGCACAAATCCCAATGCGGCTGCCTTGGCGTCGGTTGCGCCGAAGGACAGGGTTATCGACCCGATCGCGTCCGATACTCCTGCCTGGTCTATGGACCACTGGATCGCCTTGCCGTCAGCGAACCGCTGACGCGAACGGGCGAACCATCGCTCGCCTGCGCTTGTGTCGTCGGGAACGGGATCGCCGGCAAGGGAGGCGGCTTCGACATCCGTCGCGCGCGCAAACCATGCTGGGATATCCCGTTTCCTCGGCGCCCGAAGCACGAGCCTTGGTGTCGTGAGCTTGGGAAATCGGACTGCTTCCATCGGGGCATTTTCGACCTGAGGCGGCGCCAATGCAACGGCGCTGGCAGGCACCTGTCGATCCATGCCAAATCGCAAGATCGGTCGAGCGCGACATATCCGGAAGGGCCTAGCTGGTGTCGCCACGGAGGAAGAGACGGTGAAGACGGCACGTGCAAATTACCATGCCCGAATGCAGCGGGTGCTGGACCACATAGACCAGCATCTGGACGACGATCTGGGCCTGGAAGCGTTGAGCGCCGTCGCGGCGTTCTCGAAATACCATTTCCACCGGCAGTTCATGTCCACCTTCGGGTTGTCCGTGCATCGCTATGTCCAGCTTGCCCGCATGAAGCGCGCTTCGTACCGGCTGGCCTACCAAGACACCCAAAGCGTCACGGACATAGCGATGGATGCCGGTTACGACGCACCGGATGCCTTCGCCCGCGCCTTTCGGCAACGGTTCGGGCAATCGCCTTCGTCGTTCCGGAAGTCTCCCGACTGGGAGCCGTGGCTTGCGGCCTTCGGGCCTCTCGACAACGCCAGGAGCAAGCTCATGCAGAAGACTTTTACCACTGACGACGTGACGATCCGCGATGTGCCCCCGACGCCTGTGGCGATCGTGGAGCATCGGGGCGACCCGGCGACGCTCGGCGCCACCATCCAGCGGTTCATCGCGTGGCGCAAGGCCGCTGGCCTGTCGCCCAAGACAAATCCGACGTTCAATGTCTGGCGTTCCGAGCGACGTCCTGCGTCGCCTGCCGATTACAGCGTGGACCTTTGTGTCGGGACCGACCAACCGATCGAGGCGAACGGCGAGCAGATCAAGGCCGGCGAGATCCCTGGCGGACGCTGCGCGGTGCTGCGCGTCGTCGGCAACACCCACAATCTGGAGCCCGCCGCGCTCTACCTTTATCGCGACTGGCTGCCGGCCAGCGGCGAGGAAGCAAGGGATTTCCCTCTCTACTGCCAACGCCTCGCCTTCTTCCCGGAGGTGCCGGAGCATGAGACGGTCGCGGAGCTGTTCCTGCCGCTGAAATAATACCGCTGGACGGCGGCTTGTCCTTCTGATCCCCAGCAGCGGACAGACCGTTGTCCCCCATCTCGGTCATTCCGCATTTATGAGTTCCCGGCAATGCACTCGGCACGCCCGCTAACTGATTTCCCATCTAAGGGGCATCGTCAGTCCAGCGCACCACTTTTCAGCACGCCCCGTTCCTTCCACTGGCTCAGTGGAAAAATGTCCGGTGCGCCGCCCATGGCCGCATACCAGGAGTCCACCACCCATTCGGTCCCGCCGCGATCACTTATCACCGCCGTCCAATGGGGATAGCGTCCGTCGACAAACAGGCCGCGCGAGGCTTTGTCCTCGACCTTGTGAAACGTGAGCAGTTTTCGCTCGGCAAGATAGACCAGCAGCGTATGCGTATTGGTCGATTCGTCGACACAATCCATCTGGCCCCTGATACGCGATGCACCGAATTCCGACTGCGGCAAGTCGCGGACACCGGTGGCCCGGAAAATGCGCTGGTCGAAATAGCGGACAGCCTTCGAAATGGCGGAACGTTCGGCACGGGCTGAACCCGCGCCCGTATGCAGGATAGAGCGCAAACGAATGTAGTCGCCGGAGCCAAGCACAAGCATGGTGCGATAGTTGCAACCGTAGCCGTGGCATATGGAAATCCGCTTGGAAGCCGTCGCGGTCAGTTCACTCGGGACCGCCGGTCCGCCAACGGCAAGGATGACTGTCAAAAGTGTTGCTTTGGCAAAGACTTTGAAACTTGCGTCCATTCCCGATCATAGACAAGTTCGGCAGAATGAGAACCACATTGCCAGAGACGGATAAGTTCGAATGGCAGCTATGGGGTCGAACTCGGTCGTTCAGCGTGACTGGATTTGACCCTAATGGCGGCTTTCGCGAGCCCAGAGAAACCTCTTCTCGCAGTTTCATTGATCCGTCACAGGCCAATTCGTCCACGCGCCCTGGAGCGCTGGCTTGAGGTCCATGCCGGAAAGATAGGCTCAGTCCGGATTCACTTCCCGTGGCGGCTCGACCAGCGAGACGCCGTTCAGGCCGGCGATGATGTCTGACAGTGCCGGCACGAACTTCTCGCCATGGCCAGTGGCGACCGCGGTGGCGAAGCCGTTGCGCACCGCCGCGCCGATCGGGTTGGCAACGCTTGCGGCCTGCGCGAACGAGGCGAGATAGGTCATGTCCTTCAGCGCATTGACGATGGCAAAACGCTGGGCGTTCTCGTTGCGGGTCAGGACGAAATCGAAGAAGGCCTGGTAGAAGCCGCAATCCATGCGGCTGCCCGAGATGACGCTGTTGAAGACCTGCGGCGTCAGCCCGGCCTTGGCGCCGAGCGTCAGCGCCTCCGAATAGATCGCCGAATAGCCCATCGAGACGAAGTTGTTGAGCAGCTTCATGGTGTGGCCGCTGCCGGTCGGGCCGGTGTGGATCACTCGCGCCGCGAAGGCTTCAAGTACTGGTCGTGCGCGGGCGACGGCTTCGGCCGGGCCGCCGACCATGACGTCGAGCTTGCCCTCAGTCGCTTCCTTGGGGGTGCGCGCCAGCGGTGCATCGATCAGCATCACGCCAAGTGCTGCGAGTTTGGCTGCAAGTGCGGTCGTCGATGACGGGTTGGAGGTCGAGCAGTCGATGATCAACAGCGGCGTTCCGGCCGCGGCCAGTCCATCCGGCCCGTTGATCAGCATTTCGACCTCACGCGAGCCGGTGACGCACAGGATGACGACATCGCAGGCGGCGGCGAGTTGGCGCGGGCTTGCCGCCTCGGTGGCGCCGGCTGCGATCAACCGGTCGGCGGCAGTGCGGCTGCGATGCACGCAGACCGTCAGCGGCCAACCCTTGCGCAGCAGATTGTCGGCCATGCCGGCACCCATGCTGCCCAAACCGATGAAGCCTATGCGTTCTTTCATGCCATCCTCCAACAAACCGTGGCCTCCAACAACTGTGGCCTGCGCACGGCGGACCACATTTCCTCACCTTGCGGCGGGCACCTGTCGATGCAATCCTTGCGGGAGAATCGGACCGGAGTGCCCCGATGGCGCAGCCCATGTCTTTCGACGCCATACCGCAAGCGCCCAATCTGCGGACCGGGCTGGTCAACACGCTGATCGCGCAGATCGAATCCGGCGACCTGGCGCCGGGTCAACGGCTGCCGACCGAGCAGGAGATCGTGGCCGCCACCGGCGTCAGCCGCACCGTCGTGCGCGAGGCGCTTGCTGCGCTGCGCGCCCGTGGCCTGATCACCACGCGCCAGGGTCTCGGCGCCTTCGTCGCCAAGGATCCGCTGCCGAGGACCTTTTCCATCCTGCCGGACGACCTCGAATCGATCGACGAGGTGCTGCGCGTGCTGGAACTGCGCATGGGCATCGAGGTCGAGGCGACCGGGCTTGCCGCCGAGAGGCGCAGCGACGCAGCGCTCGAGCAGATGAGCTCGCGGCTTGACGCGCTGGAGGCGGCGGTGCGCGCCGGCGGGTCGGGCTCGGAAGAGGATTTCGGTTTCCATCGCGCCATTTTGGCTGCGACGCAGAACGCCAATTTCACCCGGCTGTTCGACACGTTCGGCAGCGCCATGATCCCGCGCCAGTGGACGCGGCTCGACCGGATGACCGTTCCGGAGCGGGAGAAATATCTGGCCCGGATGCAGCGCGAGCACCGCGCCATTCTCGCCGCAATTGAGGCCAGGGATGCCAACGCGGCGCGGCGCGCCATGCGCAGCCATCTGACCAAGAGCTATGCCCGCTTCGAGGAGTTGCGCGACAGGGCAAGCCACGACTGACCGCTTGCTCATGCAGTGGCTCCCGCCACGCCGCCGAGATAGAGCTCCCGCATCAGCGACATGTCGCGCAATTCGGCGATTGCGCCTGAGACGACGATGCGGCCGTTCTGCATGAGATAGCCGCGCGAGGCGACGGAAAGCGCCAGGCCGGCATTCTGCTCGACCAGCAGCACGGCGGCGCCGAAGCGTTCGCCGATGCCGAGGATGATCGCCTTGATCTCCTTGACCAGCAGCGGCGACAGGCCCAGTGACGGCTCGTCGAGCAACAACACGCGCGGCCGCGTCATCAGCCCGCGCGCGATTGCCAGCATCTGCTGCTGGCCGCCGCTCAGCGAGCCGCCCTTGTCACGCCGCTTGGTGGCCAGGATCGGGAAGAAGGCCAGCATGGTTGCGAAATCGGTTTCCACGGCGGCATCGTCGCGGCGCGCATAGGCGCCAAGACGCAAATTCTCCTCGACCGTCATGTCGACGAATATCTTGCGCCCTTCCGGCACCAGCACGACGCCGCGCCTGGCCATGACATCGGCGGTAAGCCCGGTCACCTCGGCGCCATCGAAGGAGATGCTGCCGGCGCGCGGCCGGATCAGCCCGGCGATCGCCTTGAGCAGCGTCGACTTGCCGGCGCCATTGGGGCCGAGGATGGTGACGATCTCGCCCTCGCCCAGCGTCAGCGTGACGCCGCGGTTGACGATCGTCGGCCCATAGCCGGTGATGACATCGGAAACGGCGAGCAGGTTCACAGATCGCCCCCCAGATAGACTTCCAGCACCTTAGGATCGGCAAGCACCGCTTCGGTCGGCCCGTCGGCGATCTTGGAGCCGAAGTCGAGCACCGCGAGGCGCCGGCACAGCATCTGCATCAGCTTCATGTCATGATCGATGACGCAAACGGATATGCCGTGGCCGGGGAGCTGGCGGACAAGCCCGACCAGGGCCGTGGTCTCGCGGTCGTTGAGGCCGGCGGCGGGTTCGTCGAGCAAGAGCAGCGACGGCCGCGTGGCGAGAGCCAAGGCAAGGCCGAGCAGGCGCAGGCTGCCGAATGGCAGGACGCCTGCTTTTTCAACCGCAAGTGGCTTCAAGCCGACGAAGTCGAGCAGCGCCTGCGCTGTCGGCCACGGATTGGCGGTGCCGTCCGCCCTCGCCCGGACATGCTCGCCGGCGATCTGGACATTCTCCAGCACGCCAAGGCCGGCAAAGGCCATCGCCTGCTGGAAGGTGTAGCCGATGCCGGCCCGCGATATGGCATGCGGCGCCAGGCCGGTGATGTCTTGCCCGCGAAACACCACATTGCCGCCGCTCGGCCTGTGGACGCCGGTGACGACATTAAACAGCGTCGTCTTGCCCGAGCCGTTCGGACCGACGACGCCGAGGATTTCTCCCTCTTCGATGGCGAGGTCGACGCCTGCCAATGCCGTGACGCCGCCGAACTGCTTGCTCAGGCCATTGATCGCCAGGATCGGGCTCATCGCCGCGCCTCCGCCGCGTCGCGCTGTTCCGCCGCCTGTTTCGGCTTGCCGGAAAACGCCGCGCGAAGCGCACGCACGATGCCGCCGATCAGGCCGTCGGGCAGCAGCATGATCACCGCGATCAGGCAGACGCCGTAGACGATGCGCGACTGCACCGGATCGAGGTTGAGCACCTCCGGCAGGAAGGCGACCAGGATGCCGCCGGCGAGCGGACCTTCGATCAGGCGGGCGCCGCCGATCATGACCATCAGCGCCAGGTAGATGCTGGGGAAGGAGGAGAACTGCGACGGCGAGATGTGGCCGAGAAAATAGGCCAGCAGCACGCCGGAGATGCCGGCAAAGATGCCGCTGACGACGAAGGCGCCGATCTTGTGGCGGCCGACATTGATGCCGAGCGAGGCGGCCAGTTTCTCGTTCTCCCGGATGGCGCGCAGCGTGCGGCCGTAGGATGAGTTGATGATCGCCCAGCTCGCCATTGCCGCGACCGTCACGAAAGCCACCACCATCAGATAGTAGCGCGTCAGGTCGCTCATGTCGGCGCCGAACAGGGTCATCGGGCCGGCCAGGTCGAGCCCCGTCGCCGCACCGGTATAGTCGCCGCCATTGGTGAGCACGATGGCCAGCAATTGGCCGAATGCAAAGGTCATGATGACGAAATGATGGCCGCCGACGCGCAGCGACGGAATGCCGACGATCATCGCGAACACGGCGCTCGCCAGGGCTGCCGCCGGCAGCGCCAGCCAGAACCCGACGCCAAAGTCCCGCGCCAGGATCGCCGCCGCATAGGCGCCGACGCCGACCAGCGCCGCGTGACCCATCGACAGGATGCCGGTCTGGCCGAACAGCACCGACAGGCCGTAGAGCGCGATGACGTTGATGCCGGCCGAGATCGCCAGCGACATGAAACGGTTGCTCGGCGAGAACAAAGGCACAAGCGCGATCAGCGCCAGGATGACCAGCACCGGCAGCAGGGATCGCAACGCCTTGAGGCTGGAACCGGCGCGATCCTGGTCGAGGCCCTCCTTCATGATGCCATCCTGGGTCCGCTGGTGCCGCCGAACAGGCCGTGCGGGCGAACGATCAGCACCAGGATCATCAGGGCGAAGGAGTACGCATCCGTCCATTGCGAGAAGCCGTAGCCGGCGCTGAAGCCCTCGACGATGCCGAGGATGAGACCGGCGGCGACGGCGCCGTAGATGTTGCCGAGCCCGCCGATCAATGCCACGGCGAACCCCTTCATGACCATGGTGCCGCCGGTGAACGGCGTGATCGGGAACAGCGCGATCAGCAGCGCGCCGCCGAGCCCGGCCAGCGCACTGCCGAGCACGAACACGCCGGTGATGTAGCGGCGCACCGGAATGCCCATCAGGGCCGCCGTATCGCGGTCCTCGACGCTCGCACGCAAGGCGCGGCCGTAGCGGCTTGCGGTGATCATCCGGAAGCTCAGCGCCACCACCGCGATGGTGATCAGGATGACCATGACGCGAACCGAAGCGATGCGCACGCCGCCGACCTCCCAGACGGTGGTCAGCGGACGCGGAATACTCTTCTGGTTGGGATTCCAGAACAGCACGACGACATGCTGCAGCACGACGATGAGGCCGAGCGAAACGATGAAGCCGTTGGTCGGCCGCTCCAGCGTAAACCGGAAAAGGCCGCGCTCGAGGATGTAGCCCATCAGCCCGACCGCCAGGATCGCCAGCACCACCGCCAGCGGGAAGCCAAGGCCGGCGCTGACGGCAAGCCAGGTGACGATGCCGCCGATCATCAGGAATTCGCCATGGGCGAAATTGATGATGCCGGTCAGGCCGAAGATCAGGGTCACGCCGATGGCGATCATCGTGATGACGCTGGCGATCGAAAGCCCGTTGAGGATCTGCTGTATGAAAATATCCACGGCTCGCTTCCGCTGTTGACGTGGTGGGCGCCGTTGACGTGGTGGCGACCCGGCGGTGTTCAAGATGGATGAGTTGGCGGCAGGTGACGCCGCCAACCCAAGGGTCGCTTCCCAGATCAGCTTTTCGGCGCTTCAGCCGGTGGCTGCTGCATCGAGCAGGAGATCGCGCCGCCGGGTGCCGCCGCGCAGACCTCGGTGGCATGGGTGACCTGGTGGGTCGGATTGAAAGTCAGGTCATCCGAGACCACGCCCTGATGGTGGAGGGTCAGCAGCGCCTCAACCGTCTTGTCCGGATCGAAGCTGCCGGCCTTCTCCCAGGCTTCGGCGAGGAAGTGGACATAGTCGTGGTAGAGCAGCGACACCGACGAGGTCACGCCGTGCGGCGCGCCCGCTGCAAAGTATGCGTCGAAATAGGCCTTGGCTTTCGGGTTGGACGACTCGCCCCAGCAGACCGGAACGCAGCTCATCGCCACCGGCACATCGGCCGAAAGCTGCTTCTCCTTCCAGATGCCGGGGTCGACGCCGAACAGGAAGTAGCTCTTGGCTGCACCCAGTTCGAGCGCCTGCGGCAGTGCCGTCAGCGTTGAATCGCCATTGTACCAGAAGTGGATGATATCCGGATTGAGGCTCTTGGCGCGGGTCAGGAACGGCGAGAAGTCGGTCGTGTCAGGCGGATAGAAGATGATGTCTGGAACATCCTGCCCCTCGGCCTTCAGCGCCTTGTAGTAGTAGGACGACAGGAACTGGCCGGTGGCGTCGTTGCCGACGATCATGACCGATTTTTTCGGCTTGTAGCCGAGCAGCGGCTCGAGAAGGGTGAGCACGCCACGCGCGGTCGATCCGGAGCGCTGGAACTCCTGCGGCTCGGACTGGAAGAGATAGTGATCCTCGCCGCCCGGCTTGACCGAGTCCGGCGTCAATATTTTCGCCAGCGTCGAATTGCCGGCGAAATGGATGATCTTTGCCGGCTGGGTGATCTTGGCCATGGCCAGCGTGAAGTCATGCGTTTCCGACCCGAAGATCGCCTGCACCTTCACGTCGCGCACCAGTTCTTGGGTGGCGGCTATTGCGGTCGCGATGTCGGTGCGATCGTCGCGCTTGACCATTTCCAGCTTGTAGGTCTTGCCGCCGACCTTGATGCCGCCGGCGTCGTTGATCTGTTTCACGGCAAGCCCGACGCCCGCCGGCAAGGTATGGCCGGCGGAAACGAACGAGCCCGACTCCGCCGCGACGACACCGATCTTGACGATGTTGTCCTCGGCCAATGCAGGATGAGCAAGCGCGCCAAGGCACAGTGCCGCCGACGCGCCCATTTTCAGAACGGTTTTCAACTTGAGATCCTCCCGACTCCAAATCATTGCAGTCTTACCGGGTTGTCATACAACCCTGTTATCTGGTAAATCCAACGAACCGGGATGTCAATCGCGTTGCCATGCGATAAAAGGCGACCCGCAGATCAGGAATCACCACCAAGCCGCAGTTAGGAACAGGACATGCAGTCACGGAAATTCGGCCGTACCGGCCGCGACGTCAGCGAGATCGGCTTTGGCTCATGGGCGATCGGCGCTGCCTGGGGTGAGGTCAATGACGACGACGCGGTGGCCGCCCTGCACGCGGCCCTCGATGCCGGCGTTACCTTCATCGACACCGCCGACGTCTATGGCGACGGCCGTTCCGAAAAGCTGATCGCCAGGGTGATGAAGGAGCGTGGCGGCGAGCGGCCGTTCATTGCCACCAAGGCCGGAAAGCGACTGCCGGCGCAGACGGTCGAGGGGTTCAGCCAGAAGAACCTGACCGACTGGATCGACCGCAGCCTGAAATATCTCGAGGCCGATACGCTCGATCTGGTGCAGCTGCACTGCCCGTTGACCGACCTCTATTATCACCCGGAAGTGTTCGAGCGCCTCGACCGGCTCGTCGAGCAAGGCAAGATCCGCAACTACGGCGTCAGCGTCGAGCGCGTCGAAGAGGCGCTGAAGGCGATGCAGTTTCCCGGAGTCGTCAGCGTGCAGATCATCTTCAACGCCTTCCGGCAGCGGCCGGCCGAGCTGTTCTTCGACCTGGCGAAAAAGAACGATGTGGCTGTCATCGCCCGCGTCCCGCTGGCCAGCGGTCTGCTGTCGGGCAAGTTCAACGCAGACACCAAGTTCGAGACAACGGACCATCGCCTGTTCAACCGCAACGGCGAGGCCTTCGATGTCGGCGAGACTTTTTCCGGCGTGCCCTATGAGGTCGGACTGGCGGCGGTCGAACGCATCCGACCGCTTGTCTTGGGCGACACGACGATGGCGAAATTCGCGCTGCGCTGGATCCTGATGTTCAACGCGGTCACGGTGGTCATTCCGGGCGCCCGCAATCCTGCACAGGCCCGTTCCAATGCCGAAGCCGCCGAGCTTCCGCCCCTGTCGGCTGAACTCATGGGCAAGATCCGGGACATCTACGACCAGGACATCAAGCCCCATGTGCACCAGCGCTGGTGATCGAAGGCCATCGCATCCCGGTGCGTTTTCCTGGGGGGTGCCATAGCAGGATGTAGCAGCCCCCTGCTACCAGCAATGTGAATTCTGGTGCTATCCATCAGGGATGGCGAACCCGCAAAAGGCGGTGTAGGCTTCGCACAAAAGAAGATTGAGCCGCACCCCCGGCACCGCCGGGCGAATCTGGGAGGATTCATGGTCGAGATCATCTCCAAGCGGGACGGCCCGCGGCGCGAGGATGTTCAGGTCAAGCGACTGATCGAGCAGAACCGCTCGACCATCGTCCGCCTGGCCGACCAGATCAGCGGCGGCGGCTACTCGGCCTCCAGGCAGCCACGCCAGCAACCCAAGGCGGAAGGCCTGATCATCCATGTCGGCGGCGGCGCGGCGTCCGCCACTGAGGCGAGCCCGTCGATCCGCGTCACCATGAATGGCCGCGTGATCTCCAAGGACCAGAACACCGGCCGCCAGCTTCACCATATCGGCGATGTCCGCAACCGGAATGGGGACCAGGTCTTCGTCCTGGCGACGAAGCAGAACGGCTTTTTCTCGCCGGTCGACGAAACCATCGCCGAGGCACTTGCCGAACTGGATGGGTCCCGGCTGACCGAAGCCTATACCGAAGAGCAGCTTGCCGCCGACATCGGTGCCAAACTTGGCATCGACTGACGACCGGCATTCGGACGTTTGCACGTCCAATCCGCGACAGCATACAGAAATGGCATACCTCAAAGGTACTGTGATGACTGAATGAGACACGCGAGCGGCCCCGATCAGATGAAAACCCATGCTCTTCCGACGCGTGCCTCGATGGCCACCGGACAGCTGGTTCTAGACAAGATCGATTATGACGAGCGCGCCACCATGCGCGCCTGGGAAAGCTTTCTTTCCGACGAGCCGACAAGCGCACGCGATCCGGTCCACGTCCGCTCGCTGATCCACGATTCCTGGTATCGCAGCGCCACCGGCGGCATCAACGCGCAAGGCATCGAAGCGCCGCTGAGCAGCGACCGCGACGAGATCGAATACCTGACCCGCGCCAACGCCGAGCTGCTTTCGGCGGCGCGGCGATCGTTCGCGTCGCTCGGCCAGTTGCTGGAAGGCACGGGAGCGATGCTGGTGCTCGCCGACAGCGACGGCGTGCTGGTCGACGCCATCGGCGACAAGAAGACCTTGCATGACGGCATGGACATTCATCTGGGCATCGGCGGCAAATGGAACGAGGACGCCGTCGGAACCAACGGCATCGGCACCGCGCTGTGGACCGGCGAACCGATCTTCGTCCACGCGGCCGAACATTTCTGCGCCGGCATCAAATCCTGGACCTGCGCCGGCGCGCCGATCCGCGATCCGCTGGACGGCAAGATCATCGGCGTTGTCGACCTTTCGGGCTATTCGCCGATCTTCCGGCCGCACAACACGGCGCTCGTCGCCGCCACCGCCAGGCAAATCGAAAAGGCACTGGCCGAGCAGCAGCAGGAGCAGCGCACGCGCCTGCTCGAAGCCTTCATTTCCTCGGCACCGAGCTACCGCCGCAAGGACGGGTTGGTGATCGTCGACCATCGTGGCCGCGCGATCTTCTGCAACAACGTGCCCAATGGCGACACGACGGAGATGATGGACGGCCCGATGGAACCGGGCCGCGGTCGCTGGCTCATGAACCTGCCGGCCTCGGGCTCGGACACCGATCTCGCCAACGCGCTGCCGGCGCATCTGCGATCCTGCCATGTCACGCCGCTGAAGCTCGATGGCGACCTGCGTGGCGCGGCCCTGGTGTTCCCCTCGGTCCCTGCCGTCTCCAGCATGACGGTAACAGGCAGGCAGGTGAACAAGCACCTGCAGGCAGCCGCGGCGATGATCGTCGGCGAAAGCGAGAAACTGCTTGCTGCCGTCGATGTCGCCTCCCGAGTGGCCGGATCGAACGGTGTCACCTCGTTGCTGATAGAAGGTGAAACGGGTGTCGGAAAAGAGCTGTTTGCGCGGCTTGTCCATGCCGGTAGCCGGCGCACCGAAAATGATCCGTTCATCGCCATGAACTGCGGCGCGATCACCAAGGAATTGTTCGGCAGCGAATTGTTCGGCCACGTCGCCGGCGCCTTTACCGGAGCTTCGCGTGACGGCAAGCCGGGCATCTTCGAACAGGCCAATGGCGGCGTACTCAGCCTTGACGAAATCGGCGAATTGCCGCTCGAAATCCAGCCCTTCCTGTTGCGTGTCCTGGAGGAGCGCGTGGTCCACCGCATCGGTGACTCGAGGGGTCGACCGGTGGACGTGCGCCTCGTCGCCTCGACCAATCGCGACCTCAAGCAGGAGGTCGCGGCCGGGCGCTTCCGCAGCGATCTCTATTACCGCATCGGCGCCGTCTCGATTCATGTCCCGGCCCTGCGCGAGCGCGGCGACGACGTGCTGCTGCTGATCGAACATTTCAACCGGCAGATTGCTAAGCAGGCAGGCAATGACCCGCTGGCGTTTTCGAACGATGCGCTCGACGCGCTGCTGGCCTATCGCTGGCCGGGCAACGTGCGCGAATTGAAGAACCTTGTGGAGCGCCTGCACATAATGTCGCGCGGCGGCGCGATCGAACTGCGGGACCTTCCCGGAGAAATCAGCGCGGGCGATCGCAACGCCGTACACGGCGACCATCCCGCAGCCATGCTCGAAGCGCCGGTGTGCTCGTTCGAGGATGCGGAACGCCAGGCGATCAAGAATGCGCTTGTCGCGGAGGGCGGCAATCTCAGCAAGGTCGCGCTGCGGCTCGGCATTTCACGGCCGACGCTGTATCGCAAGCTCGGCCAATACGGGATCCGGCGCGGCTTCCTCTAGCCTGCAATGCCGCCAGAGGTTTTGCGCTGCCTTGCGAACAGCTGTGCGCGGCCCGACCTGCTGCTTGCCGGGACCAAAGCGCAAACCACTCCCGAACACGACCGGCATCGGCATCAAATTGAACTACTTGGGGACGGTGTAGAACTCGTGGGTGTTCATCTGAGCATTGATCCCCGGCATGCCGTCGGATTGGAAGGAGCCGCCGGCGACATGGAACTCGCTGCCTATGAAACCGGCTACGAAGCCGTGGCGGGCAATCTGCATGTGCGGTAGGGTCTGCCACGTGTCGGTTGCGGGATCGTAGGCCTCAAAGGCCCAGAATGTGCGCTTGCCCGCCGGGTCCTGGTACTCGCCGCCCGTCACATAGATCTTCCCGCCATAGGCACTGCCCGACACCCCACCCCGCGGCGTGGGGGAGCGACCCTTGTAGGTCCAGGAATCGGATTTGGGATCGTATTCCTCGACCAGATCGGTGACGTCGCTCTTGGTCACGAAGGGCAGGCCAATTCGACCGTCGATCGCATAAATCTTCCCACCGACAGCAGCGGCGAGAAAGTGATTGCGGCCGGTCTGCATGGGAGCCCGCCTTGTCCAGGTCTTGGATGCGGGGTCGTAGGCCTCGACAGTCCTGCCGACGATGTTGGGAACGTCGGCCCAAAGGGGCTCCTTCATGTCGCGGCCATCCTCATGGGCATGCGCCCCGCCGACGACGTAGATTTTTCCGTCGAGCACCACGGCCGCTGCCGCTCCGCGGGCAGTTGGCATGGGTGGAAGCTTGGACCAACTGTCGGTCTTCGGATCGTAGACAAAAGCATCTGCCGTCGGTTGCCATTCCTTGGTGCCCGGCGCTCCGACGAAACCACCGAACACGTACACCTTGCCGCCGCAAGCCACAGTTGCCGTGTGATGGGCCGGCTCGGGCATTGCCGCTCTCTTCGACCAGGTCCTGCTATTTTCGTCGTACATCACGACCGTGCCGACGGGCATGACCTCCGGCACGTCGATGCCGCCAATGACGAACCACTGGCTGCCCACCACTGCGCTGGAGTTCTCGCTCTGAGGCTCTGGCATCGGCGTTCCCATCTGCCACGTGCCCTCCTGGGCTAGTGCAGGCGCAAGATTAAGTGCCAGACCGATCATCGCAGCGGAAACCAGCAATTTCGTCTTCATCGGGAAGCTCCTTGGTCGCGGTTGGGCACCGACCTCGAGTTGCCCGAGCGCCTTCGTCTCGCACAGGAGGTAACTGAACGTATGAGCCGTTAGAATTATCGATTGCGGAATGGGCTCTTTGGGCCCACCAAACAATGTCGTGCCCAACCTTGCCATTCCGAAGCGCCCTGGGCAGAAGGCTCGGCCTGCGACGCGCAACCGGGCAGCCCCAGCGAGGAGGACAAATGCACAAGCCTGAATTGCGGGAGCTCATCGCCTTCGCGGAGGCTGCTCGGCAGTTGAACTTTACCAGGGCCGCCGCCGCACTGGGGGTGTCGCTACCCAGCTTCAGCCAGACGCTGAGGGGTCTGGAAGAGAAGCTCGGCGTGAGACTGCTCACACGAACCACCCGCAGCGTGTCGTTGACCGCGGCGGGCGAAGAGCTCCTTACCAACATAGGCCCGATATTGAGCGGACTGGACAGCGTCCTCGACGGATTGAACAAGTTCCGCAACGCTACGGGCGGAAGGCTTAGAATTCTAGGTTCACGGACGGCAACAACCGTGCTGATTGCCCCTCTGATCGGCCGCTTCCTGACAAAGCACCCCGAAATAGAGCTCGAAATCCTCGTCGATGATCTTCACCTCGATCTGGTGGAACACCGCATCGACGCGGGCATTCAGGTCGGAGAACGCATCGAGAAGGATATGATCGCCGTTCGGATCGCCGATCCCTTCAACGAAGTTCTTCTTGCCACGAAAGACTACCTTCTGGCTCATGGCGAGCCCAGCACGCCCAGCGCTCTGGCAGATCACTGGTGCGTTCGCCTTCGATCCCCGTGGGACGGCACAATCCGACCCTGGACCCTGCACAAGGGGGCTGAGAAGGCCGAACCCGTCGCCGGCACGCAAGTTGTGGCCAACGATCTTCGTGCGGTTGCCAGTGCGATTGCCGGAGGCGCCGGAATCGGCTTGGTGCCAGCCGTTCTTCTGCAGGATGAGCTTCGGTCGGGGCGCGTCGTGCCTGTCCTCGATGGGTGGGGTTCCCAGATCTCTGGGATCTACTTGTACTATCCCAGCCGCCGGCAGCTTCCTGCAGCCCTTGCTGCCTTCATAGCGTTCATGAAGCAGAACAGGCCCGCGCCAACACGTGCCTGAAACGGGACGGTCACAGGCGCGGTGGAAACTTGGAGGGCAGCAGCACCCTTTTGGGTGGCCGCCACCCTTCAAGGAACGCGATGCTCAGGGCTGCGGAACAAAGATGTCGCGGGAATAGACAGGCAACGATACGACCGCGACAAGGCTCTCGCTGCCGTCGAACATCGCGGTCAACTTTCCACCTTCGGCCTTCAAGGACAGGCTGCGGACATGGTTTGCGGCGCCGGACTTCACAACGTCAGCAGCCTCATTATAGCGATAGATGCGCGAGAATTCAGGCTTGAGCTGCGAGTAGACGTGACTGTCGCCCTTCTCCAGGGTCACCGGGCCACGTTCGAATTCCGTTTCCAGTGAAACCTTCTCACCACCCCCTTCGAAGTTCCAGGCCTCGCTCACCGCCGTCGGGCTCGAGCTGTAATGGACCCCGCGATTGACGTCGTCGGCAGCGGTCTCGGCAATGCCGTAAGGACCGGCCCCACCTCGCGAAAGGCCATCGAACAACATCAGCACGTTCTCACTGCTTCCCGTCTTGTGAACAGGGATGCCGAAAAGCACGTAGCGGTACGGAGCCCCGACGGTACCCTTGGGATCCACCGCATAAAGCTGGTCCACAAATTCAACCTGGAGGTTGGCGCCGGCGGAAGGTGCTGTTGCAAACGGGCTGAGCTCCCAGCCCGCTGGCAGGAATTTGGAGAGCGCAGCCGTCGAAGCCTTGTAGTAGAGAACCGTGCGGACATCGGAATTGCTTCCGCTGTAAAGCTCGGCGGCGTTTGCGAGAGATGGCGATGCAAGCGCAACGGACAGCGCGACGGCCGCGGCAAGACGGCTGCCCAGCGATTTGAGATTCATCATTTCAATAGTTCCTTTGGAGTGCGGCGGCTCCCTCGGGAGCGTCGCTAGAAGGAGGATCAAAAGCCGGCGAGACCAGCCTTGGCGCACTGCTCGTCCTGCGCGCCCGTGCCGCCACTGGCCGAGATCGCACCGATGATCTTGCCGTCCTTCATGACCGGAATACCGCCAGGCGCCGCGATGACGTGGTCCATGTTCAGCATGAATGGACCCATCTTGGCCGTGACGTCGAAGAAGTCGCGTGTCGGACGCTTGTAGACGGCTGCCGAAGCCGCTTTGTCCAAGGCGATCTGGGCGCTCGCCACCTCGGTGTTGTCAGCCTTTTCGTAATAGACCAGGGCGCCGTGCGTATCGACGACGGCGATGGCCATGAGCCACTTGTTGGCTGCGCATTCCTTGACAGCGCCGGCGGCAACCTGCTTGGCCTGCGACAGAGTGATGTCGGGACCGTAAACATCGGCGTCGCTGGCAAATGCGGACGTGGCAACCGAGAGAAAGCCAATGGCCGCAGCGGTGGCGGCCCATTTTGACATAGACATTTTTGAAACCTTTCGTTGGTCATGCGACCTTGTTTCGTTGAAACGAAGCGAAGGTCGCTGCCGCCTCATGAGAAAGACCAGAACGGGCGCTCATCAATCCCCGGTGAGAGTGAATGCCGTTGGTCACTGGACATGGATATGTCTGCCCGTCCCGCGAATGAATGACGAATTCCGAAATGGAGTATTTGGGGATGTGAAAGAATGGGCTCGTACGGACAAGTCCGTTGGCGCTCAGCGGAAATCCCGCGTCTGCGTGACTCCGCGAACCAGGCCGGCTCCTTCGCAACAAAAAACCCGCGGCATTCGCGCCGCGGGGTTGGGGAAATTCGTCGACCGAAATTGCCTTCAGGCAGCGGTCGCGGACATGATCAGGCCTTCACGACGGCACCGGTCACTTTCTCCGAGACGTAGCCGAGGATGTTGCCGATGATCAGCGAGATCACCACGGCGGCAGCGACCTTGATGATGCCGCCGGCACCCTCGCCATAGGCGGCGGCAGCAAGCAGAAAAAGCGCTGCGGTCGTTGCGTAGCCATAGACCGCTGACGGAATGGCGCTCAGCAATGGCAGCTTGGCGGCGAGGATCAGGACTATGATTGAAATGCCGACGCAAATACCGGCCATGATCGCGGTAACGCCAATCGACGTCAGCGCGATCAAGGCGCCGGCCGCGCAGATCGCGCCCCACAGGTTTGCAACCGCCGAGTTCTTGAACCCGGCTTCCTTGCCGCCACAGTGATAGAAACTTCCCCAGCCGACAAACACCGCCCAGATCAGCAGATAAGGATTGCCGATCGTGATCGCCGCCCATGTCGCAATGCCACCCATAATGCCGATGACGACGGCCAGCCCTGTAACAAGATCCATGTTGTCCTCCCGTTTTGACGAAGCAAGGAAACTCGTGCGGGGATCGCGCTTCGCCGACGTCCCGACTCGGAAATGCCATGGCATCCGCCATGGCGCTCAAAGGAAGGCTTGCCGGGTCCGGCAAGCAGCCAGATCGAACCGCCCGCGACACCCGTTCCATGCCGCGTGCGGTGCAAGGTTTTCAGGGCACGATGACGCCGCGGCCGGTGAACCGGCGGTTCTTGAAATCGTCGAGCGCGGTGTTGATGCTGGCGAGATTGTATTCGGTGTAGTGCATCTTCACCTTGCCGTCGGCGTTGAGTTCCATCAGTTCGACAAGCTCGGTGAAATTGCCGACCAGGCTGCCGCCGATGTTGATCTCCTCGATGACGAGATGCGCGGTCGGTACGTTGATGTTGCCGCCATAGCCGACGACGAACAGTTGCCCGCCCTTGCGCACCATCTTCCAGCAGATGTTCTCGACGCCGAGTTCGCCGACGAAGTCGATCACCACATGCGCACCGCCGCCGGTGATCTGGCTGACTTCCTCGACGACGTTCGGCCCGCCATCGAGGATGAAGTCGGCACCCAGGTCCTTGGCCAGCACCCGCGCCGCCGGTTCGCGATCGACGGCGATGATGCGGCAGCCGGAGATCGCGTGCAGCGATTGCAGCGCGATGTGGCCGAGCCCGCCAATGCCCAGCAGCACGCAGTAGCTCCCCGGCCGCAGGAGCTTCGCGGCACGCTTGGCTGCGCGGTAGGCGGTGATGCCGGCATCGGCCAGCGGCGCCACCTCGATCGGCGTGATGTTGGCGTTCAGCTTGATCAGCGAGCGCTCGCTGGTGATGAAGTACTCGGCGAAACCGCCATTCATGCCAAGGCCGGGGAATTGGCCGTTGTCGCAATACATGTCCTCGCCATGGCGGCAGTTGAGGCAGATGCCACACGAACGGAAGGGATGGCAGATGACCGCGTCGCCGCGCTTGACCGACCTGACGCCGCTGCCGACCTCCTCGACCCAGCCGGCATTCTCGTGGCCCATGATGTAGGGCAACAGCGTGCCTTCGGGGTCCATCGTCGGTTTCCACACACCCTCGATGATGTGCAGGTCGGTGCGGCAGAGGCCGGCGGCCCCGACCCGCACGATCACCTCATCGGGAGCGGTGATCGTCGGCGCCTTGACCTCCTCGATCCTGAGCTGGACGTTTATCTTCGGGTCGTATTCGTAGAGTCTGGCAGCTTTCATGGCTGTGTCCTTTCGATATGTCTGGGTAGCTTCAGGCGCGGCCGAGCTTTTCGGAGCCGCCGCCACGCGCCGGTCCAGCCGTCGGATCCTCGTCCTCGGCGAGATCGCCAATCAACGTTTCGGTGGTCAGGATCAGCGTCGCCACGGAAGCCGCGTTGGCGAGCGCGGTGTAGGTGACACGGACCGGATCGATGATGCCTGCCTCGAACATGTTCTGGTACGCACCAGTCGACGCGTTGTAGCCATAGCCGCCGTTGATGCGGGTGACCTCGATCACCACCGCTTCGGGGTCGGCGCCGGCATTGGCAGCGATGCGCCACAACGGCCGCGACAGCACCGAGCGCACCAGGCGCACGCCCTCGGCGACATCGCCGTCGACGCCGGCCGCCACCTTGTCGAGCAGTGGCGCGATCTGGGCGAGTGCCGAGCCGCCGCCGGCGACGACGCCCTCTTCGGATGCGGCGCGCACCGCATTCAAGGAATCCTCGATCAGCTGGATGGTGCGCTTCTGCTCGACCGGCGTGACACCGCCGGCATAGAGGATCGCGGTGCCGCCGGAGAGCTTGGCCAGGCGTTCGCGCAGCTTGTCCTGGTCGATGTTGGGCGGCGAGGCTTCGTACTGCCGCTGCACCTGGGCGCGGCGCGAGGCGATTGCCGCATGGTCGCCGCCGCCACGAATGATCGAGGTGTAGGACGAACTGGTCTTCACCCGGTCGGCCGTGCCGAGATCCTCGGCGGTGACATCCTCGAGCCGGCCGCCGAGATCGCGTGCGATCACCTTGCCGCCGGTGATGATGGCCAGATCCTCCATCATCGCCTTGCGCCAGTGGCCATATTCCGGCGGATGGACGACGAGGTACCGTCCCGGTCCCTGCTTGCCGAGCAGCGTCACCACGACTTCCGGCGACATTTCCTCGGACACGATCAGCAGCGGCCGGCCGGCCTCGGCGGCGATGCGGCGAACCGCATCGAGCTGCCCGGGGTCCTTGATCTTGAGGTCGGTCATCAGGATGTAGGGCCGTTCGAGAACCGCCTCCATCTTCTCCTGATCGGTCACCATGTGATGCGAGAGGTAGCCGCGTTCGAACGACATGCCCTCGACGACATCGAGCGTGGTCTCGGTAGTGACGCTGAAGTCGGTGGTGATGACGCCTTCGGCGCCCACCCGCTGATGCGCCTCCGCCACCAGTGCGCCGAGCTTGGTGTTGGTCGCCGCGATGTTGGCGACCGACGCGAGGATGCCGTTGCCTTTGGCCGGCCTGGCGGACGCCTTGAGCGCGGCCACCACCGCCGCCACGGCCAGGTCGATGCCCTTGCACAGATCAACGGATTTCACCCCGCGTTCATTGGCCTCGACGCCGCCCTGGATGAGCGCGTTGGCGAGCACGATGGCCGTCGTGGTGCCATCGCCGGCGATCTCGTTGGTCTGCATCGACACTTCGCGGACGACCTGTGCGCCCATGTTTTCGAAACGGTCGTGCAGCTCGATCTCGGAGGCGATGCTGACACCGTCGCGGGTCACCATCGGCGTGCCGATCGGCCGGTCGATCATGGCGTTCATGCCCTTGGGGCCGAGCGTCGGCTCGACGGCGGCGGCAAGCCGGAAGACACCGCGGGCGAGAGCACGGCGGGCCTCGGAATTGTGAAGCATTATCTTGGGCATGATTCCTCCTTCCGCCTTACGGGCGGGTTGTTGGTTGGGGGCCTCGTGCGAGGGAGGCCGTTGCTGTCGGCTCTGCTTCAGGCGGGCGGCGCGGCTCGTGCCGGCACGCGATCCAGAATGAAATCGACCAGCGTCGGTTCGCCGTCGACCACATCCAGTTCCTTGTATCTGGTCTGCTTGAGCCCGCGGCACAGCGCGCCGTTGAACTCCATGTTGATGCGCACACCGCGCAGCTCGGCGAGATGGGCACCGAGCGCGCCAGGCGGTATTCTCTGCCCTTCCCAGGTCACGAACACAGGATCGGCCGCCCGCCGGTCAGGGAAACGCTCGAGCAGAGCCGCCCTGTATCTCGGCTTCTGTTTGGCGGCTTCGCCAGCTTCGAACCGGGCGACGTCGTATGCCGGCAGGTCCATGCCGAGGATTTCCCCATCGGTCAGGCCGTGCTGCCGGAGGCCGCGCAGGACCGCCTCCTGGCGACGCTTGAAGGCCTTCATTGCGAAGGTTTCACGCAAGCCGCCGAGATCCTGCTCCTCGGCAAGCACGGCGAAGATGTCGCCGAAATTCTTGCCGGCTTCCATGCCGCGATTGACCTCCTCCGCGAACATGTGGTCGTGCAGCTTGACGCGGTAGGCCGGCGCCCAGGAAAGCTGGTCGAGCGCCTTGCGGACGCCGTCCAGCATCAGGAACGCGAAGTTGGGCGAGCACCAGTAGGTCGGCAGGCGGAAGTCAACTTCCACGCTGCCGTCGCTCGTCACCTCGCCCCGCTCCACGAAGCCCATCTCGGTGATGGGTTCGTCGAGTTCCGGGTCGTTGACCTCACCAAGGCGCCGCCAGAGTTCCTTCTCGCGGCTGCCGGAAACGCTGGCGGTTGCCATGGCTCCTACTCCGCCGCGATGCTGAAGGGCGAACTGGCGAGCGCCTTCTTCTTGGCTTCGATATCGATGTTGTAGAGACGCGCGGCGTTGAGGCCGAGGATCTTTTCCTTGATCTCGTCGGTCAGTTGCACACCCCGTTCGGCGGCGATGTCCTCGGGAATCTGGTAGGCCCAGAATTTCTCGACCAGCCAGCGCGGCGTCCAGATCGCGTAGTCGGAACCGAACAGGATCTTCTCCGGCCCGAGCCAGAACAAGAGCTCGGCGATGACCTCGCCGAAATAGCGCGGGCGCGCGTGGATGAACGGCAGCGCGACCGCCAAGCCGCCATAGACATTGGTTTCCTGCGTCGCGATCCAGCAGAAATCGTCGAGACGCGGCAGGCCGCAATGCTCGACAATCCAGTTGAGGTTCTGGAAATCCGTCGCCGCGTGGTCGACGTCATGGACGTCGAAGGCGTCCTTGTTGAGCGGGATGATCGTCGGACCCTTGTGGACGTGGATGTTCCTGATGCCGAGCTTGTCGCAGAGTTCGAAACACTTGTAGGCATCGGGATCGGTGAGCTTCCAGCCCTTGGAAGCGCCGTTCCATTCGGCCGTGTACATCTTCACGCCCTTGACGTTGTAGGTCTCCTTGAGGAAGTGGATGTATTCCAGCGCCTTTTCCCCGTCGCGCGGATCGAAGGCGCCGTTGACGATGAACCGCTCCGGATAGCGCTTGGCCACCTCGGCGTTGCGCTCGATCGTGTTGAAGCCGTTCTTGTAGAAGTCCTTGAGGTAGGTCGACTGGACGATCGCCACATCATCGGGACCGTCGATGAACAGGTCGCGATAGAGATCGTCGGCGCTGTATTTCTCGAACTTGCTCTTCTCCCACAGCTGGTCCTTCGGGCTCAAGCCGGTGTGATAGGCATAGAAGCATTCGATGAACTGCTTGCCGTGGATATTCTTCTGGTTTTCCGGGCTGCCGTCCCAGAAATGGGTGTGGCCGTCGACCACGAAAATGTCCTTGCCTTCCGGTGTTCTGTACATGGTTGCCTCCGCAGCAATCGCGTTGATCGGTCGGCGCGCCGCACCCAGCGGCGCGCCAGATTTTTTGGGGCGGCTATTCGATGTATTCGAACATCTCGTCCATGTTGCCGAACAGGATCACGGTGTTGTCGTCGACGCGGACCATGCGGCCGTAATGGGTGGAGGTGTTGACCTCGAAGGTCTCGGCCGAGATCTCGCGGCCGAGATATTCGCCGATCGCGTCCATCTTGAAGATGAGCTTGCCGTCACCGTCGATGCGGATCAGTGCCGGCTGGTAGGTGATGGTCACCCCCGGCTTCTGGCCCATGAATTCGGCGATGGCGCGAGCCTCGACCGAGTCGTTCATGGTGACGCCGCACTGATGCGAAATCGTCTGCTCGAAGGTGATGTCCTTCATCGCCTTGAAGATGTTGGAATGCGTTGCGTCGCGTGCTGCTAGTGACATGACAAATTCTCCTGTTTCAGCGCTTGAGGCCGAGTTCGCCGAGTATCTGGCCAATCCGCTCCTCGGATTTGGCGCGGACATCCGCGAACGCGACCGGCTTGGAATGCGGCATCGACCAGATCGGCTGCAGGCCGGTGGCTGCCTTGTCGGCGAGCGCGCCGTGTTTCTTGACCCAGCCCTGGAAGAGCTTCTTGTTGGCGGCGCCATGCTTCTCGTCATTGGCGAGCAGGTGCATGAGGTCGATCGTGTTGGCGAGGTTGCGTTCGTAGTCGGCCTCGGCCGCCGAGATCACCGCCGGCGTGATGAAGTCGTGGTTGGCGGCGGCGATTTGCATCAGGAAGCCGGAGCGGAACACTTCGCCGACCAGCGGTTCGAAGACGATGTTGATGGCGAAATACTGCTCGAGATAATCGGTCGCGCCCATGATGGTTTCGACCGCTTCGCGGGTGCCTTGCCAGTTCTTATCCTCGAGCCAGGCCTTCTTGCCGAGCTCGTCGTCCCAGTCGGGAAGGTCCATCCCGATCTCGGCAAGGTAGAGCGTGATGTCCTGGGCAAGTCGCAGCTTGTAGGACGAGTTGGTCAGCGTCGCGTTGTTGATCATCTGGGTGTAGCCGTAACGCTGCGCCTGCATCAGCGAGGTGCCGAGCCCGAATTCGGCGTGTTTCCAGGCGCCGAGATGGGTCTGCAGGATCTTGACCCAGGCCTTGTCGAAGGTCTTCGGGGTGCCGGATTTGCGGGCATTGTTGATGACGCTCTGCACCATCGTCTCGATCTTCGACTGGCGCTGGTAGTGCGTGCGCTCCCATTCCTGGTCGGGAGCGCGGAAGGCATGCCAGTTGGAGCTCTGCGCGGCGGTGTTCTGCTTGACATAGGCGCCCTTGCCGTCGGCGAAGGAGATGATCCAGTCCTGGATCAGGTAGCGTTCCGGGTCGGGCTGAACGTCGACCGTCATGTCCTCGTAGTGGGTGGCGCGCTGGCCTTTCGGGTCGAAATACCGGTATTTCCGGCTGTCAGAGTCGGCGAAGATCGCCGCGCCGGCGGCTCCGGATCCGACTGAACTCGAGGTTGCAGGCATAGTCTCTCTCCCTTGTTGCAGTTGTGGATGGCTGTGCGTCGGCCGCCCTCAATGGGCCGGCGTTGCACCTGCCGATGTGGTGAACTTGTCGAAGAAGATGCGCTCGGTTTCGAAGCCGTTCATGAACAGGACCGGCTGCAGCGCATCGATCATCGGCGGCGGACCACAGGCATGGACATCGCCCTGCCCGTCGACCGCCAGTTGCTTGAGCATGGCGTCGACACTCTGGTGCACGAAGCCACGTTCGCCTTGCCATTCGGCGTCGTCGTTCGCGTGCGACAGCACGGGAATGAAGGTGACGTCGGAATGATTGCCGACCAGCTCGGCGATCCTGTCGAGATAGAACAGGTCGTTGCGGGTGCGGGCGCCGTAGAAGAAATAGACCGGACGCTTCTCGCCGCTCTTGAGATGGTCGTTGAGGATCGACCAGATCGGCGACATGCCCGAGCCGGCGCCGACCAGGATCAGGGGTCCTTGCCGTTCGTCGCGGCGGAAACAGGTTCCGTAAGGTCCGACGACGGTGACCTCGGCTCCGGCTTCGATCCCTCCGGAATCGAGTTCTCCGGAGAACTTTCCCTCAGGGTATTTTTTGATGATGAAGGAGAGTTTTTCGGTTTGGTCCGGCGTATTTGCCATGGAGAACGAGCGCGTAATCGTCTCCCCTTTTTGCGTGGTAACCGTGATGTCGACATATTGCCCCGCCCAGAACTTCATCGGCGAGCCGAGTTCGATCTCGATGCCGCGAATGTCGTGGGTCAGGTGCTCGATCCGAGCGATCCGGCCCTTGTACGTCTTCACGGCGATCGCTTTCGCCAGAATCTCCTCGTCGTAGTTGAGAAGCTCGACTTCCAGGTCGGAGAAGGCGATGCAGCGGCACAACAGCACGTGCCCGCTCTCCTTCTCCATGTCGTTCAGCGCGAAGGTCGAGTATTTCAGCATGTCGACTTCGCCTTCGAGCAACACGCTTTTGCAGGCCGAGCATTGCCCTTCCTTGCAGCCGTGCGGCAGCGCAATGCCCTGGCGGAACGCGGCGTTGAGCACCGTTTCGCCATGCTCGACATCGAATTCGACGCCGACCGGGCTGAGCCTGACCGTGTGGGTTTCCGACATACGGACCTCCAGTGAAAGGAAGGGGCGGGACGAACCCGCCCCCCTTTGGCCTGATCAGTTGCAGGGGGTGATGGTGAAGCCCTTGGCGTACTCCGCCAGGTGCTTCTCGCGGTCCGCGGACGACATGGCGCGCAGCGCGTTGAGCGGCGATCCGAGCGTGTTGCCGCGCACATCGTCGAGCGTCCACATCTCCTTGTCGTCGAAGCGCAGATGCGGCTGCGGAACCAGCGTCTTGCCGTCGGAACGGACGAAGTTCAGGTCCTTGATCGCATCAGCCAGATCCCAGCCGTCATAGAGCGTCTCCCACTCGCGCTTGCCGCTGAAGCGGCCCATCGCGGGCGTCGGGCGGCCCTGGTACTCGTCGGCGAAGGCGACCGTTGCGGTCCACTTGTCGAGTTCATGGGCAAAGGTGTGAAGCTGGCCGTCGATTTCGCCGACCACCATGTCCTCGCGGATCAGGCAGGGAACGAGGCAGGACCAGCAGCGGTGCGGATAGACGTAGCCGACGTCGCTGTTGAACAGCAGCACCTTCTCGCCCTTGTGGCTGAGCTTGGCGTACCATTTCCAGAAGTCGCCGAACTCGGCGTACCAGCCCGGATACTTGTGCTCGAACCACTCGAAGTCCTTGTCGGTCTGGGCTTCGATGCGCCAGAAATTGACCGGCCAGCCGACCGCGAAGAACTGCCCGACCTTGTGGACATAGTTCTTCTTGGTGATGCGTTCCCAGGCCGCCTGGACGTCGTCATGATGGACCTTGATGCCGTATTTTTCGAGCGGCAGCATGTAGGTGCGGTAGTAGTCCTCATAGATCCAGCGGTGCCACATTTCCGCGTAGGATTCCTTGTTCTTGTCGCGGTTGGTGGTGCCGTATTCGATGAAGGTGCCGATGGCGGCATCGACGATGGCGTGGTTCTGCCAGAAGGCGTAACGCAGGTCGCGTTCCAGCAAGAGGTGGTTTTCCGGCTCCTTGAGCGCGGCCATCAGCAGCGAGTGACCATTGCCGATGTGCCGGCTCTCGTCGGACTGCACCGACAGGAAGACCGTCGGCAGCGCATAGTCGCCGTTGCGGGCCGCTTCCGAAGGCATGGCGACGAACAGGGTGTTGGTGAAGGCGGTCTCGGCGACCACGGTCAGGTACATGCAGGCGGCGGTCATCGTGTCGCCGGTGATGAAGCCTTCCGCGAACTGCCGGCCGATGGTGGTGGCGTAGCATTTTCCGAAGGCTTCCTCGGTGATGTCGAAGCCGGCCGGATCGATGTAGTTCTCCATGTACCATTTCTTCAAATTCATCTGGATCGTCGAGTGACGGAACTCGTCGATCATCTGCATGGTGAAGCCGGTGCGGAGTTCCTCGCCGGGTGCGATACGGGCGACCATCGCCATCGAGCGGGCAGCGGAGATTTCCGGGAAGGGAATGATGGCCAGGAAGAGCTTCATCCACTCGACCCAGCGCGGCTCGACATTGCGGAACATGTCGCCGCGCAATGCCGCGTCGAGCGCGCCGTAGACACGGTTGTCCTTCTCTTCCTGCATCGGGAAGTACGACCGCAAGACCTGTTTCATCGGGTCGCGCGGCGTCTTGTTGATCTTGTAGTCGGTCGGAAACGTCATCGCTTCCTGCACGTAGGAAGGATTCCAGCCGAGATCGGCAATCTTCTTGGTTGCCTCGCCGACGGAGATTCCGCGTTGCGAGGTGATCTTGTTGAGCGTCAGAGACGTCATGGTCATAAGCCTCCACCAGGTTTGAACCGCAGGTCCCTTGACCCCGGCATGAAGCGGCGCACAGCACCGCCAGTGAGAGTGCGAACGGCACGACAAAGGGTTGCGCATTCAGGCGCGACTCATCGTCCGGCCGTTCAAGTGGATCGCGGCAAAGGTGCTGGAGGCGTCTGGCAGGATCCGCGGCGCCAACCGCATATGCGATGGGCGTATCGAAGCGGCCTGCTTCCTCCGTTCCTTCGTTCTTTTGGCACCGCGTCAAAGCGCGATGGGCTTCTTGTGGAAATGTACAAAGCAAGCGTCGTGCCAGTTTGGAAAGATCGCCCCTGGCTGCCGTTCAAAACAAAATCGCCGCCACTTCGGCATATGAGCAGATGGCCGACTGTAACGTTGTTTTACAGTTGTAAAGTACGCCTGTAATATTTAACGTCTATTCGCATACGCAATATGTTTAGTTAGCAAGTGCAGCAAATACGAAAACAAATATCATCTATTCAATTCTTCGTCTTTCTCTACTATCTGAAGGCGACGGCCCATGGACGGGCCTGGCGCTGGAGAGAGACCATGCCGAACGACAGGGACAGCCGGGGGCCACCAGAGCCAATGTCCAGCCAGGCCGATGGCGTTGCTGGCGATCTTGTCAGGCTAATGCTGCGCGACCTGGTCTTCGTTATGCGCTTCATGGGCGAGAGCCAGCACCGCCTGCAGAGCCATTTCCAGGACTTCATCCGGGGCGAACTCGCCGCCGGCGGCGTCACCGCGGAGACGCATCCGATGATCCATCTGTTCATCGAGAGCCATGCGATCCTGTTGCGCGACTTCGTGTTTTCCGGCGTTTCGCTGACGCGCCAGTTCCGTGTCGACGAGATCGAGCGCCTGACCGGCGACACGACATCGATGATCCGCGTCGACATCTGGGATCAGCTCAAGAGCCACATCGAGACCGCCGAAAAACAGTTCCAGTCGCAGGCCGGCACATTGCCCAGATTGCTGTCCACTTTTGAAAAACCGCAGGGACCGTTGGCTGGGAGCGAGACATGACGGGAGGATCGGGTACCGCCAAACGGGACGCGCTGCTGGCTCGCCGGCTCGATCTTGTCGCCGGCGTTTCCGCGCTCACCGCGGAGGCGTTGCGGCTCAATCAGAAGCGCGCCGGCATCGAAATGGAACTCCTGCGCCTGGAGCTCGAAATCGGCAGAAGCGGCGCCAGCGAGCAACTGGTGCGGGACTTGCATGAGGCAGAGCGAAGTGCCGCGGCGATCATGCAGGCCTGCGCGGCCTGCGAGGACCGCATCGTGGCCGCCGAAGGTGATGTCGAGGACGTCGATCGCCGGCTTGCCGCAGCGATGAACAAGGACTGATGGAGAGACACTCGTGAACCAGCAGACGATGCAGAACCTGACCTTGTTCGACCTTCTGGCCCGCAGCTGGCGGCGGCCGTCGGCGATCGCCGATCTGCGCTTCAGCGCCGATGGCTCGACGGTCGCCTTTGCCTCCGTGGACGGAACCGTCGCCATTGCCACGGTCGCGGATCACGAGCCACCGGAGGCGCGGCTCAGGGTGAGCAACGATCTCGGGCAGACGACGATCCGACCAAGGGAGAAGCCTGCGGTGCCCCTGATCGCAACGGGGGCATTCGGAGATGGCGATGTCCCGCTCGTTGCCCATGCGCATTCAGGCTTCCTTGTCGGCGCGGCAAGCGGCGAAGCGCTGCATCTGACCGCCGGCGGTGAAGTCGCGGAGCCGCTGGTCAAGATCGACGGACCGATCGTCGCCATCGACCACAGCGCCCCCTCGGACACAACAGCCGTCAGCAACGGGCATGATGTCTTCCTCTCGCGTGACCGCGGCGATGCGGTGAAGCTGGAACACGCAACGACATCGTCGATGGACGCTCTTGCTTTTTCACCGGCCGGGAAACACCTCGCCTGTGGCGTTGGCGAGGGACTGTCGATCTGGTCGGTTGAAGGCGACGCTGCCTTGATACGTGATATCTCCCTTTCGGCGCGCCCGGCGTCGATCCGCTGGAGCAGCGACGGCAGATGGCTGGCCTGCGGCCTCGAAACAGGCGGCTTTGCCCTGGTCAGCCTGGCCGACAACCTTGTCGGAATGGTCGCCGGATTCCCATCGCCGGTTCGGTCAGTGTGCTGGAGCCAGACGGGCAACGCACTCTTTGCGTCGGGCGCATTCCGGATAACCGGCTGGTCGATGACCGCCCCGCCGTTGGGCGGCGAAACCTCGGGCGCGCTGGAGACCGGTCACGCCGGACTGGTTCTGGTCGAAGCGGTGGCGGCCCACCCGGAGAAGAAACTGATTGCCGCCGGCTATGCCAACGGCCGCATCACCGTTGCCCAGATCGGCGCGCGGGACGAGCTTCTCGTCAGGGCGCTGGGGAGCACTGTCACCGCGCTTGCCTGGTCCAGCGACGGACGACATCTGGCGGTGGGCAGTGCCGACGGCTCCGCCGCGATCGTCACCTTTCCCGCGCAGATGTTCAAGTAGCGGACAAGTCCATGAAACAGGAGGATGGAATGCAAACCGAACTCACGGCCGAAGATGAGAGCAAGGACGAATTTTTCGAACGGCTGGCCAAACTGTCGGAAGAGATGGTGGCCAAGCATGGCAAGGATTTCAGCATGGGCGCCCTGGTCCTCGCCGCGCGCTGGATCGCCGAGAACCGCGTTGGCCAGCTGAAGACGAATTAGGCTGACCAACGACCCTGTCCGTTGTGAAGCGAACGGGGGCGGCTACTCAAAGGAATAAGTGAAGCCCTCCTTGGAGGCGCCTACGGTCACCTTGGTCATCTTTTCGCCGCCGAGCGACCGGTTCAGCACACCGCGGCTCAATTCCGGCAGAAGCGTGTTGGTTAGGATGGCATCGATCATCCGCCCGCCGGATTCGATCTCGGTGCAGCGGGCCTTGACCAGATCCATGACACCGTCGCCGATCACCAATTCCGCGTCGTTGGTCGCACGCAGCCGGCGCGCGATCTTGGCGAACTGGTGACGGGTGATCGCTTCGATCATCGAATCCGAGAGCGGATAGTAGGGAATGGTCACCACCCGGCCGAGAAAGGCCGCCGGGAAGACCTTCAGCAACGGGCTGCGCAAGGCAGTGTCCAGATCGTCGAGCCCGGCCCTTAGCGTGCCGTTCCTGGTCCGGTCCATGATCACCTCCGAGCCGACATTCGATGTGAGCAGGATCAGCGTGTTCTTGAAATCGATGCGCCGGCCCTCGCTGTCGTCCATCATGCCCTTGTCGAAAACCTGGAAAAAGATTTCGTGCACGTCCGGATGCGCCTTCTCGACCTCGTCGAGCAGGATGACCGAATAGGGTTTGCGGCGGACCGCCTCGGTCAGGATGCCGCCCTTGCCATAGCCGACATATCCGGGCGGAGCGCCCTTCAGGGTAGAGACCGTATGAGCCTCCTGGAACTCGGACATGTTGATCGAGATGAGGTTCTGCTCGCCGCCATAGAGTGTTTCGGCCAACGCCAATGCGGTTTCGGTCTTGCCGACGCCCGAGGGGCCGCAGAGCAGGAACACGCCAACCGGTTTTTCCGGCGCGCCGAGCCCGGCGCGGCTGGTCTGCACGCGCTTTGCGATCATCTCCATGGCGTGATCCTGGCCGACCACGCGTTCGGACAGGGTCGCTGCGAGCCGCAGCGCCTTTTCGGTCTGGCTCGACAGCATCCGCCCGGTCGGGATTCCCGTCCAGTCCTGAACGACCGCCGCCACGGCGTTGCGGTCGACCGACGGCAGAATCAGCGGCGTTTCGCCTTGCGCCTCGGCAAGTTCGGCCATCAGTTCGCGCAGCCGGGCGAGATCGGCGGCCGGATCGGGCGGCGAAGCCTTGGCAGCCGCCGGTGCCTCCACATCGGTCTTGGCTGTTTTGGTCTTGGCCGCTTTGGTCTTGGGCGTTTCGGGTTTTGGCGTTTCGGTCTTGGGCGGCTCAGTCTCGGCTGCGTCCGCGCCGGCAGTCTCGGTATCGGGCTCCGGCGTCACCACCGCATCGAGCGGCACACCTTCGCCGCGCAGCCTGGCACGCAATTCGAGTATCTCGGCAACCAGGGCTTTTTCCCGATCCCAACGTTGCTGGGCTGCGGCCAGCGTGACCTCGGTTTCGGCAAGTCCGGTGTCGACCCGCGCCTGCCGCTCGGTCACCTCGATGCCAATCGCGGCCTCGCGGCCGATGATGCCGCGCTCGACCTCCAGCGCCTGGCGGCGACGCATGATGTCTTCGACCTCGGCCGGCGTTGCGTGCTGCGATATGGCGACACGGGCGCAAGCGGTGTCGAGAAGGCTTACCGCCTTGTCGGGCAGTTGCCGCGCCGGGATGTAGCGATGCGACAGGCCGACCGCCGCCTCGATCGCCTCATCCAGGATCTGCACCTTGTGGTGCTGCTCCAGGACGCCGGCCACACCGCGCAACATGAGAATGGCCACCGCCTCCGACGGCTCGTCGATCTTCACCACCTGGAAACGGCGGGTCAGCGCCGGGTCCTTCTCGATGTGCTGCTTGTATTCGGCCCAGGTCGTCGCCGCGATGGTGCGAAGTTCGCCGCGCGCCAGCGCCGGTTTCAAGAGATTGGCGGCATCGCCTGTTCCTGCCGCGCCGCCGGCGCCGATCAAGGTGTGGGCTTCGTCGATGAACAGGATGACCGGCGTCTCGGACGATTGAACCTCATCGATGACAGCTTTCAGCCGTTTTTCGAATTCGCCCTTCACGCTGGCACCCGCCTGCATCAATCCAACATCAAGCATGCGCACGCTGACCCCTTGCAGCGTGGGCGGCACGTCGCCCTGGGCGATACGCAAGGCAAAGCCCTCGACCACCGCGGTCTTGCCGACCCCGGCCTCACCGGTCAGGATCGGGTTGTTTTGCCGGCGTCGCATCAGGATATCGACGATCTGCCGGATCTCCGGATCGCGGCCGACGACCGGATCGATCTTGCCGTCGCGGGCGCGCTGGGTCAGGTCGGTGGCGTATTTCGCCAGCGCCGAGTCCCCACCCGGAGCCCGCTTCGGCGTTTCGGCCGCGGGAACCACGATGGCTGCGCCGGCTTCGAGCGAGCCTTCCATGACATCGGCGAACCGCGCGATGACCGCGCCGGCGTCGATCTTGTCGAACTCGCCGCTGATCTTCGACAGCAGGCCCTCCAGCACCGGCGTCTTCAGGCAAGCGAGGAGAATATGCGCGCTGCGGACTTCCTCGACGCCGAATTCGAGCGTTGCCAGGTTCCAGGCCTCCTGGATGGCATGGAAGATATGGTCGGAAAATTCCTCGATCGACGTTGCGCCATAAGGCAGCTTGTCGACGGCGCGGGTCATGTCGGCCGTGAGCCGGCTCGCATCCAGTCCCGCATCGGCGATCATCATTTGAACATCCGAGCGCTCGGAAAGCACCAGTTGCTCGATGAAGTGGACGAGTTCGACGTAAGGATTGCCGCGCAGTTTGGCGGTGTCGGCCGCAGCCTTGAAGGCGCGCACACCGACAGGATTGAGCTTGCCGACCAGTTCCTTGCGTTTGAAGCTCTGCGACGACCGGCGCTGTTCCATCGAACGTGCTCCTGCAATCTGCCAGCCGATAACCTGCCACATAAGCCGCCACTTGACAAAGCGCAGGATGGACGAGGTCTCAATGCACGGTTCAGCCGGCTTCCTCGGTTTGTGGAAAGTCCTGCACCATCGACTGCAAACAACCGCGGAATTGCGCGGCTGTGCGATGCATTTGCCATACACGGTTCGGCAATCACAGCACGGATACCGACACTCAGGGCGGTCGCGTTTAGCTTCTGTTAATTTTTGAGGCAGTCGTTGAATTGTGGTAAAGTGCAACGGTGTGATAACGTCGCGTCACGTACGGTTTTAGGGCCGGTCGCTGGGGGTTGGTGTGATTGATCTCGCACTCTGGCTTGCTCCGCTCGACGGTGAAAATCCGTCCGGGGAGGATTTGCGCAACGATCCGGCTTTTCATGAGCTGGAGCGCCTGACGGAAGCCCAGGTCAAGGTCGTTCACGACGGCAACAACAAGGCCACCTCGCAAAGCACCATTCCGGTCGACTGGCCCGCTGTGCTCGCAAAGGCGGAGGAATTGCGCGCCCATGGCCGGGACCTGCGCCTGCTCGTCATCGTCACCCGCGCGCTGGCCAATGAAGAAGGACTGGCCGGGCTCGCGCAGGGTCTGACCCTCATTGCGCAGACCTTCGACCAGCATTGGGAAACCATGCATCCGGCGCTGCGGCCCAACGCTGCGCCACGCGATGCCGCCTTGCGCCGTATCAACGCGCTGCTCGACCTGCAGAATGGTCAGGACGGGTTGTTAGCGAACCTGCGGCAAATGACGTTCTTTGCGCCGCGCGCAATCGGCCCGATCCAGGGCAAGGACCTGGAAAAAGGTGCGCTCGACGACCGTGTCATGCTCCAGGAAGCCGCCTCGGGGTTGAATGCTGCAGAAAAGGCCGCACTGGTCAGTGCGCACGGACAACTCCTGAACCGGGTGCGTGCCGGATGCGCGGCGCAGATAGATCAAGCCAACGCAGAGATGGTCGTGCTCATCGCCGACGCCCAGGCAGCGATCGCGGGCCTCGATGCGGTCGAGACCGCGCTCAACACTCGTCTCGAGGGCGGCGGCGCTCCCGTTCCGGAATTAAAACGGTTTCTGCAGCGTTTGCTGACGACCCTCGAACGGAATTCGGCAGCCGGCGTCATGGCCAATGGCGCGGCCAAGCCGTCCACGCCGGCAGAACCGGAAACGCCTGCCCGAAACGGTCATGGAGCCGATACGATGGCAAGTATGGCAAGCTACGCGGACTCGAGCACGGGGCTTCCCGACCGGATTTCCTCGCGCGACGACGTGGTGAAATGCCTCGACCTCGTCGTCGCCTTCTATGACCGCACCGAACCGTCGAGCCCGATTCCGCACCTGGCTCGGCGTGTGCGCCGGATGGTGCATATGGATTTCGTTGAACTGATGGAAGATCTCGCCCCGTCGGGGCTGAAGGAATTCCGGCTTCTTGCCGGCGTTCCCGATGTCAAGAAGACGGCTCAGAAGGATGAAAGGTAACAACACATGCCAGCCGAAAGCAAAGCGAAGGTCATCGAACGAAATCGCGCGCCACGGGTGCAGATCGCCTACGACGTGGAAACCTACGGTAGCCCGACGACCATCGAACTGCCGTTCGTCATGGGCGTGATGGCCGACCTTTCCGGCGCTTCGCAAACCAAGGAAGCGTCGAAGTCGGTCCTGGACCGCTCCTTTGTCGAGACAGACGCGAACCGCTTCCCCAAGTTCATGGAGGCGCTCGGGCCGCGCGTCAAAGCCCGGGTGAAGAACACGCTGCCGCAGGCCGAGGGCCAGGAGCGCGACGAGGAACTGGCGCTCGATCTGACCTTCACCAAAATGGGTGATTTCGCCCCGGACAAGATCGCCGAGCAGGTTCCGCAACTGGCCGAGATCCTCAAGATGCGTCGTCAGCTCGAGGAATTGCTGGGCTTCATGGATGGCCGCGTCGACGCCGAAAAACGCATTGCGCAGCTTCTGAACAACGAGCCGCTTCTTGGCAAGATCGCCGGCCAGGCGCTGGCCGACGACGACAAGGTTGGGGAGTAAATCATGGCCGAACAGCAAAAAACCGCCGCCGTCGCCGCCGAGGCGGAAGCCATAGACCTGGGAGAATTCAGCGGGCTCCTCGAGAAGGATTTCAAGGTCAAGAAGGACGACAGCGAGAAGCTGCAGCAACTCGTGCGCAATCTCGCGCTCGCGGCGCAGTCCCGTTCCGACACCACGACCATCTCATCCAATGCGATCAAGTCGATCAAGTCGCTGATCGCCGGCATCGACAAGATGCTGACGACACAGGTCAACGAGATCCTGCACGCACCGGAAGTGCGCGAAATGGAAGGCACATGGCGTGGCCTCTGGTATCTCGTCAACAACACCGAGACGGATCAGAAGCTGAAGATCCGGGTGATGAACATCTCCAAGGAGCAGCTGGCCGACACGCTCGAAGACTATGAAGGCCAGATGTGGGATCAGAGCCCGATCTTCAAGAAAGTCTATACGGACGAGTACTCGATGCTTGGCGGCGAGCCGATCGGCTGCGTGGTTGGCGCCTACGAATTCTCCAACCACCCGCGCGACGTCGGTCTGCTGCGCAACATCTCCGGCATTTGCGCCTCGGCGCACACGCCGTTTATCGCAGCCGCCTCGCCGCGCCTGTTCCGCATGGACAGCTGGCAGGAACTGCCGAACCCGCAAGACCTGCAGCAGATCGTCTCCAATCCAGCCTATGCCTCGTGGCAGTCGTTGCGCGAGAGTGAGGACGCTCGCTACATCGGCCTGACCATGCCGCGCGTCCTGGCGCGTCTGCCCTACGGTACGGATACCGTACCGGTGAAAGGCTTCACCTTCGAGGAAGAGGTGCAGGGCGATCACAACAAATATGTCTGGATGAACGCCGCCTTCCCGATGGGCGTCAACATCAACCGCAGCCACAAGTTGTTTGGCTGGGGCACGCAGATCCGCGGCGTCGAGAATGGCGGCACGGTGCTGAACCTGCCGGTGCACAGTTTCCCGACCGACGATGGGTCGATCGCGATGAAATGTCCGACGGAAGTCGCCATCGACGACCGGCGCGAAGCGGAACTGGCCAAGCTCGGCCTGATGCCGATCCTGCATCGAAAGAACACCGATCTCGCGGCCTTCATCGGCGCGCACTCGCTGCAGGACGACGAGACGCGGGCGGGACGGCTGGTCGACCCCGATGCACAGTCGAATGAGCGGCTGAGCGCCAACCTGCCGTATCTGTTCCCGGTTTCGCGCTTTGCGCACTACCTCAAGGCCATCGCGCGCGACAAGGTCGGCTCGTTCAAGGAGCGCTCCGACATGCAGATCTGGTTGACCGAGTGGATCAACCGCTACGTGCTGGCCAACCCGGCCTTTGCCGACGACAAGGCGCGCGCCAAGCGCCCGCTTGCCGCCGCGGAGGTCCAGGTGGACAGCGTGGAGGGGCGGCCGGGCTATTACAATGCCCGCTTCTATCTGCGCCCGCACTACCAGCTGGAGGGCATCAATGCCTCGCTCCGACTGGTGTCGGAACTGCCGTCCGTGAAGACTTGATTTCCAGCAACCAGACTTTGTTTTGTTGAAAGCGGTGGAGAAAGACAATGCCAGTAAAGATTGATGGTTTTCTGAAGGTTCCCGATATCAAGGGCCCCAGCACCCGTGACGGCCATGATGACGAGATCGAAATCCATGGCGTCGACTACAAGATGGTCGCGCCTTATGATCCGAATTCGCTCTCACGCCGTGGCCGTGTCTCCATGGGCATGATCAAGTTCATCAAACACTACGACAAATCCTCGCCCTATCTGAAAAAGGCTTTGTTCGACAACAAGGCCCTGGATGAAGTGGTGTTCTCGGCACGCCGGACCATCGATGGCGAGACCAAGGATTACCTGGTCGTTACCCTCACCGACGCCTCGATCATGGAATACGACATGTCGCAGGCCGAGGATGAGGAAGACCTGATCCAGGAAGAGGTCAGCTTCGCCTACAAGAAGATCAAGTTCGTCTATGACGGCAACGATGAAGCCGAAATGGATGTCTATGTCGGCAAGTGAGGCCCGGCGGCCCGGCGCGGGCAAGCAGCAAACCAGCGGCAGCTTGCGTGCAAAAAGCGAGGCGGTCCAGCCGTCGCTTTGGGATCGCCTCGTCAATGACCTGCCGGGCCTGACCTCGGAAATAGACGGGCTGCGCCATGTCTTGCTTGACGAGCTTGGCGCGGACCGCCTCGACACATTTGTTGCCGGCAGCGCGCGGACCATCGACGCCGATGCGGAACTGACAGCCGATCAGAAACGCCGTCTGCATCGATTGGCCTTTCAGACCCAGCACCGCGTCGAGATCGAAAGTCGTGGCGTGGTGGTATCGGCCCGTGTGCTCAGGGAAGCGGTACGGCGTGACATCGAGGCGCTCTTCAACACCGAGCGCTTCGAGGCCACCCCGCTTCTTTCCGACCTGGAAAATGAACAGCTGTCGGACAATCCCCCTTCGCTCGCCGATTTTCCGGAGGTCCGTCGAAGCGTGGTCAACTACGGCGTGCCTTCCTTCTCAGGCCGGTCGTCCCGCGACTTTGATCGCGACGTGCTGGCGCGTGAGATCCGCGCGGTGCTCGCCACCTTCGAGCCTCGCCTCAAGGAAAGCGCAACAAAGGTTACGGTCACTCTTGGCGACAAGACGGTTGGCCTGAAGATCGAGATAGACGCCGTGCTGATCATGACGCCGACGCCCGAACGCATGCGCCTGCGCACCACGATCAATCTCGATAACGGCTTGGCGCGGACCGAAATTAGGGACGCCTGAGATGGATCGGGTCTTCGTCGAATATTACGAGGAAGAACTGACCCATATCCGCGGCCTCGCGGCGGAATTTGCCGACATGCATCCGGCGGTGGCGCGCAACCTTTCCCTCGATACGGTGCCGTGTCCGGATCCGTATGTCGAGCGACTGCTGGACGGTGTCGCCTTCCTCGCTGCGCGCACCCGGCTGAAGGTCGACGCCGAGCGCTCGCGATTTTCGCGCAGCGTGCTCGATGTTCTCTATCCCGATCTGGTCACGCCGGCGCCGGCAACGGCGATGGTGGTGCTGAAGCCCGGCCAGCAGGTCCAGACCATGCTCGCCGGCCACGTCGTCAAGCGCAACACACGGCTGGTTTCCAGCCTGCAGCCCGGCCTGTCGACGCGCTGCACGTTCTCCACCGCGCAAGAAATTACCCTATGGCCGATCGCGATCACGTCGGTCAGCTATTTTCAGGATCGCAGCGCGCTGGCCATGGCCGGCATAGGGCCGATCGGCGGCGTCGGCGGCGCGGCGGCGCTCTGCATCACGCTGGCCCGGACCGGAAAAGGCAAGCTCGACGAATTGGCGCTCGACCGGCTCGACCTCTATTTTGCCGGGCGCACCAAGGCGCCGCTTCTGTTCGACGCGATTTTCGGTGCTTGCTCGGCCGTTGGCGCCCGCGCGGAAGGCAAGACCAACCCGTTGGCGCCCTTGCCGGCACCCGAAATGGTCGGCATCAGCGACGACGAAGCCCTGATGCCGCGCACGCGTCCGACATTCGAAGGATACCGCCTGCTGCGCGAATACTTCATGATGCCCGAGCGCTTTCACTATGCGCGGGTTTCGGGGTTGCAGCCCGTCGTGCGCAGGTGTGGGGCCGGGCTCGAAATCATCTTCCTGTTCAGACGCCCTGTGCCTGAACTGGCGGACCTGACGCCGGCCGACTTCGAACTTTTCGCGACGCCGATCATCAATCTGTTCGAACGTGAGTGCAACGTCGTCGATATCGATGCGCGCAAGACGCGGCAGGTGCTGCATGCAGACCGAACACGGGCGCGCGACTTCGAAATCTATCGGGTCATCCGCGTCGAGGACGCCGACACAGAAGGCAACGACGCCGAAATTCCCGAGCTCTTCAGCCTGGGTCAGAATCGCGGCAGTGGCTGGGTCTATTCAACCGAACGGCGCCCTCGCCGCGCGACGGAAGAGGAGCGGCGCGACGGCCTGACCCGCACATCATACACCGGGGACGATGTTTTCCTGGCCATATCCCGGCCGCCCGCAAGCCCGGCGAACCGGGTGCTGAAGCGTCTCGACGTCATGGCGCTTTGCACCAATCGCGATCTGCCGATCCTCGATGACAATCCGACATTGACGCTGGAGGCCGGCGACCCGGTCGAAAACGTTCGGCTGCTTGGCGCGCTGCGTCCGCCGCAGCCGGCTATCCCTGCGGCACTGCCCACCGGGGCCGACGGTGAATCGCGTGCCGACGATCTCGCCTGGCGGCTGGTGGCGCAGCTCGCGCTCAACTTTCTCAGTCTTGCCAAGGAAGGCCGCGGCATCGACCCCCTGCACGCGCTGCTCGACCTTTATGCCGACCGCGGCGATCCGAGCCTTGCCCGCAATGTGCATTCGATCGTGCGTATCGACTCGCAGCCGGTCATCGAACGTCTGCAGATCGATGGGCCGATGTGCTTCGGACGCGGCACCGAAGTGACGTTGCACGTCGATCAATCGGTCCTGGCCGGCCAAAGCACCTTGCTGCTTTCGGCCTTGCTGGCGCGGCTGTTTGCCCGTCATGCCGGGATAAACGGTTTCGTGCGAACCCGCACGCGGCTGCTGCAGAAGCAGGAGGATGTGCCATGGCCGATGACGCCCGGCAATCGCTACCTGATCTAGACAAGCCCGGCCCGAACCGGGCCGAAGGTCTGTCCGAAGCGTTCGACTTTTTCGAACTGCTGCGCCGTCTCGAACAGCGGAGCGGTCTGTTCGGCCATTCCGGCCGCCCCGACCGTGAGCCGGCACGGCTCGGCCAGCATGTGCGCCTCGCCTTTTCGGCGCGCGACCTGGTGCAATTCCGCGAAGCCAGCGACGAGGCGCCGGCCCGGGTCACGGTTGCAAATCTCGGTCTGCTGGGACCCGAGGGGCCCATGCCGCTGCATGTGACGCGCTGGGTGCTCGACCGCCTGTCGCAGCGCTGGTTCGCCGGCGCCGACGCACAGCTGACCAGCGACACGACGTTCGTGGATTTCGTCAACATTTTGCAGCACCGCATGATCGCCCTGTATTATCGGGCCTGGGCGGATGCGCATCCGGCCGTGCAGGTCGAACGCGCGGTCGGTGGGCGCGTTCGCGCCATGCTTGAAGCGATGGCTGGGATCGGACTTCCCGGCACCCAGAACACCGAGCTCGATACGGTGAAGCTTCGCCAAGCGGCTTCGCTCGCGACCCAGGTCGACGGCCCGGAACGGCTGACGCTGTTTTTGGCGGAAGCGTTCAAGGTACCGGTTCAGATCAAGGAGTTCATCGCCGCCTGGATGACCATACCAACCGGCCTGCAGACCCGCCTTGCAAAGGCCTATGCAGGGCTCGGCCGGGGAGCGACGATCGGCCCGCGCGTTTTCAACCGCCAGAGCAGGATCGAACTGCGTGTCGGCCCGCTGGGGTATGAGGACTTCAAGGCGTTCCTGCCTGGCGGCCAGAAGCTCAAACTGTTCAAACAGGCGGTTCGCGACATGGTCGGGGAATCGCTCGACGTCGACCTGCGCATCGTGCTTGCGCGTGACGCAGTGCCGCCGCCCCGTGTCGGAGCGGTACAGCTCGGCCGGACCGCATGGCTTGCGCGGCCCGCTGAAAGGGGCGATGCTGACGACATGCGGCTGCGGGCAATCGTCGGATGGCGGCCGGAAATGGCGGAGGTCGCGGCATGAGTCTGCTGCTGACGCTGGAGCAAGGGCCACGCACCCAGGCGGTACGGCAGACCCGGCTGGACGAGGGTGAGCTGGTGATCGGCCGTAGCGCGGACGCGGGCTGGCAGATCGACGACCCCGACATGTTCGTTTCGCGAGCTCATTGCCGGATCTCTGGCGGGCGAGACGGATATTTCGTCACCGACACGTCGAGCAGCGGATTGTTCATAAACGACTCCGACAGCCCGCTCGGCGCCGGCAAGTCGACGCGCCTTCAAAGCGGCATGCGGCTGAGGCTGGGCGACTATACCGTCCATGTCGACCTGCAAACGCCAACCGCTCAAGCACCCGCGGCCGGCCAGCCGGTTCCGGAACGCCTGCCGCCGGCGTCTCGGGCGCCAGTGAGCATCGGCCGCGATGACTTCTTTTCCGCCAAAGTCGAAGAAGAGCCGCGACGGCCACGTCCGGCCGACCTGCCGAACCCGTTCGAGCAACCGGTTGCCGGCGCGTTCGAGCGTGCCGCCTCCAGCCAGCGCAGTTCGCCTGCTTTCGACGATCCGTTCAGCCTCGATCCGGTGGCAACGCCTGTGTCGAAAAATGCCGCCCCTGATCCCGAGCCGGGCGGCGCGGCGAGCCAGGCCGACCCATTCAGCCTCGACCCGGTGCCGTCCTCCAGCCGCGGAGCCGAACTCGCCGCGGGAAAGCTGTCCGATTTCACCGATGATTTTGGCTTCGGACCCGCCGCGGCGCCGAGTTCGGCAAACGGCGCCGGCTCGACCGGACAGCGCGAGCGCATCGCCCAACGACCACAATCCACCAATCCCTGGGATTTGCCCGTGCAACCGGCGGAGGTCCCTCCTCCACCACGTGTGGGCGCTGCCGCCAAACCCGCGCGCCCGCTGGCAGCGGCGCAGCCGGGGGAGACGGCGCTTCGCTCCGCATTCCTGCACGGCATGGGCGTCGAGGAAGCCGATTTCCCCGGACGCGACAGCATCTCGGAAATGGAGAAGTTCGGTCGCGAATACCGGCTGATGATGGAAGGCCTGATGCAGCTTCTGCGCAAGCGGGCCGAGGAAAAGGGAAACGCTCGCGTCGCCCAGACCATGGTCGGGGCCTCCGAAGTCAATCCGCTCAAGTTTCTGCCGACGGTCGACGACGCCATCGTGACGCTTATCGCCGAGCGCAGCCCCGGATTTCTCGCCGGCGAAGCGGCGATCGCCGACGCGGTTCGTGATCTCGCGCAACATCACGTGCGCGCCTGGCGCGGTATACAGGCGGCTTTGCGGCGGATGATCGACCGTTTTGACCCGGCAGCGATCGAAGAGGAGCTGAAGTCGAATTCGGCGATCGGCACCCTGCTTTCGGGCGGGCGCGGCGCCAAGCTGTGGGAGCTTTACCAGAAACGTCATCGTGAAATCGCCGAGAGCGCGGAAAAAAGCTTCCTTGGCGAAATCGGCACTGATTTTCGAGATGCATATGAGGAGGAGTGAGAGATGATCGATCGACGTGAATTTGTCGTTGCCCTGGGCGCGACTGGGTTGCTTGCGGCTTGTCAGAGCGGTCCGCCAAAACCATCGGTGATCACCGTCAACGTGACCGGCGGAACCGGCATGAACCCGGGGCCAGGTGGCGGCGACCGGCCGGTGACGGTTCTCGTGATGCGGCTGAAAAGCACCGGCAAATTCAATTCCGCCGACTACTTTGCGCTGCAGGGGGACGCCGGCACGGCGCTGGCAGGCGATCTCATCGGGTCCGACCAGATCGCCGTCGCGCCGGGAAAATCCGCATCCAAAACCATCACCGTCGAGCCGGACGCGACGGCGCTGGGCTTCGTTGCACTGATCCGCGAGCCTGGCGGCAGGAACTGGCGGACAACCAAGTCGGTGTCGCCGGGATCAAAATTCACGATCAATGTCACGCTTGGCAGCGGCGGCATTTCCGCCTAGCGGCCAGGGCAAGGGGAGCTCAATGCAGAGAGTAGCGGCATGAGCGATGCAAACAGGGTGCTATGGTCCGAAGGGCTTTTCCTGCGGACCCAGCATTTCCAGCAGCAGGATCGCTTCTTCGAGGCGACGGTGCGCGGCGCGTTGCAGGCCGGGCAACTCCACACGTTCGGCTTTCAACAGCTGACGCTGGACCAGGCATTGCTGGACGCGGGCCAGATCTCGATCCTGTCCGCACGGGGCATCTTTCCGGACGGCACGCCTTTCTCCATTCCAGACATGATGGACGCGCCGCGACCGCTGCCGGTCACTGCGGACACGGGTGCCGGACCGGTGCTGGTCGCGTTGCCGCTGGAGCCTCCCGGCGGTGTCGGCTTCGATCCGGCGCACGCCGCCGCCTCGGGAGCACGATACCATGGGCGGATCGTTTCGGTGCGGGACGCCGTCCAGGGCGGTTCAGACGCTGAGGAAATCGAAATCGCCCGCCCGCAGGCGCTGCTGCTTGCACCCGGCAAGTCGGTCGGCGGCTACACGGCCCTGCCGATAGCCGACCTCAAGGGGGTTAGAGCCGATGGCGGCGTCTCGCTGGACGAGACCTTCCTGCCACCGACACTGGTTACCGGCGCGGTGGCCTGGTATCGGCAATTGCTGCTGGAAGTTGTCACCGGCCTCGACCAGATCGCCGAGGCGCATGGCAAGATGGTCATGGGCGGGCCCGGGCGCAGCGTCGAAGATCTGCTGATGCTCAATCTCGCCAATGCGGCACGTCCGCGGCTGGCCCACATGCTGGCTCAGGATGTCTTCCATCCGGCCGAGCTCTACCTGGAACTTGCCGGGCTCGCCGGTTCGATGGCGACCTACGGATCGAGCGCGCGGCGGCTGGGCGAATTGCCCGCCTACGATCACATGGCGCCCGGCCCCGCCTTTTCGGCGCTGGCGGATGCGCTGCGCTCGCTCATCCTCAGCCTGCGTTACATCGAGCCGAAATCGCGTGCTCTGCCTGTCATGCGGCATTCGACCAATGTCTGGAAAATCCGCATCGACAACCCGAAGCTGCTGGTCGCCAGCCGGATCGTCATCCGGGTCGGTTCGGAGCTGTCGGAGGACGCGCTGCGCAAGATATTCGTCAATCAGGCGACTGTCGGCTCGGCCGACCAGTTCGAGGGCCTGTGGAAATCGCGTTTGCCCGGCATTCCGCTGAAACCGCTTCATTCACAGCCGCGCGAGATCCCTTACGATGGCGATCGGCTATGCCTCGAGCTGGACCAGAAAAGCGAGTACTGGGCATCGCTGCTCGATGCTCCCGGCTTCGTCATCGGCGTTTCGGGCGTATTGCCAAGCGAGCCGCAGGTGGACTGCTATTCGGTGAACAGGTGAGATCATGAGCCGCGATGATCCTTTCGGACTGTCGGAGGATCGCGAACGCACTCGCATACGATTGACCGGCGCGCCGATGCCGCGGCCGATGGCTCCACTTTCGCCGGGCGCGCCCGTCAAGCGGTCTCGCACGCACCCGAACGCACTTGTCAACGCATTCGCGCCCTTGCTCGAGTTCGCTCCCGAGCTTGAAAGTGCACTGCCGCCGGACAATCCGGAAGTATTGCGTACCCGATTGCTCGAAGAGCTGGTTCGAGCCCGCGACACGGCAATGTCGGCAGGGTCCTCGATGGAACGGGCCGACCAGGCAGCCTGGGTGGTGGCGGCGTTGCTCGACGACCTGGCCCTGAACACGCCATGGGGCGGGGCCAGCGCCTGGCCGCGGCAGCCGCTCGTGGTCATGCTGCGCGGCGATGTCGATGCCGGCACGCAGTTCTTCACCCGTCTCGACGAACTCGAGCGCCATCCGAACCGGGATCGCGAATTGCTGGAACTGCAGTATGACTGCATGGCGCTCGGCTTTCGCGGCAAATATCGTGTGCCCGGCCGGTCGGGCGACCGCTCGCTCAATGCCGTTCGCGTGGCGGCGGCACGCTTCCTGCGCGATGCCGACGCCGAAGGCGCGCCACTGTCGCCAAACTGGAAAGGCGTGATCGCATCCGACGAGCCGCAGCGCTTCATCGTTCCGATCTGGGTCATGGCGCTCGGCGCGGCGGTTGTTGCCACAGCAATCCACGTCGGGCTCTCGATGGGACTGAGCAGCCAGGCGGTCGAGCTTTCCGCGCTTGTTCGCGCGCTGCCGCCGCCTGCACGCGGCGACATCACCCGTGTGTCGCCCAAGGTCGATGCGCCGCCGCCGGAGAAAGTGGATTTTGCGCTGTTGCCGGAATTTCAGGCCGGGGCGCCGGCCGACCTCAAATCCGCCCTCACCGGCACCGAGAGCGTTTCACTGGCCAAGCTGATCATCCAGGCCTCCAACCCCGAACTGTTCCAGTCGTCGCGGCCACAACTGACCGAAGGCTTCGAGCCGCTGATCGGTTCGATCGCCAAGGTGATCGTCGCCAATCAGGAGCTGATCGGAAACATCACGGTGGTCGGCCATACCGACAGCGTTCCGCTGCAAAAGACCAATCCGCTGTCGACCAACCAGCGGCTGTCCGAGGCGCGCGCCCAGACGATTGCCGACATGCTGGTCCAGAACGGAGTGCCGCAGGACCGCGTCCATTCCGAGGGTCGCGCGGCCACCGATCCAGTCGCCAGCGACAGCACGCGCGAGGGGCGAGCCTTGAACCGCCGCGTCGAGGTGCTCGTCGAAAAGAGGCTGTGAGATGTTCATCCTGCGCTTCCTCTGGGCGGTTCTGACATCGCGCTGGCTGTGGACGCTGATCGGCATCACGCTGCTTTCCCTTGTCATCTGGGTGTTCGGTCCGATCGTCAGGGTCGGTCCCTACGAACCGTTCGCCTCTGAAAATGTGCGCATCGTCATCATCGCGCTGCTGGTCATCTTCTGGCTGATCTGGCTGATCGTCGCCCAGCGCCGGGCGATCCGCGCCAACCGCATGTTCGTCGCGGAGATTGCCGCGCCGGCGGTGGAAAAGCCGCTCAGTCCCGGCGAAGAGAACGTCGCCGCCGTGGGTGCCAAGTTCGCCGAGGTGATGGCCGAACTGAAGCGCCGCAAGCTGGGCGGGCGCAAGTTCCTGCGCGAGATGCCCTGGTATGTGATCGTCGGGCCGCCGGCCACCGGCAAGACCACGGCCTTGCGTCAGTCTGGGCTGAATTTTCCGATCGACCTCACCGACGACCTGCAAGGGGTCGGCGGCACGCGCAACTGCGACTGGTTCTTTTCCGAAAACGCGGTTCTGATCGACACCGCCGGCCGCTATGTCCAGCAGGAGAGCCAGCCCGATGTGGATGCGGCGGAATGGCTGGGCTTCCTCGACCTGTTGAAGAAGCACCGGGGCCGCCGCGCGCTCAACGGCGTGATCGTCGCGCTTTCGATCGACGTGCTTTCGGAGGGCGACGAAGCCATCAAGGCGCACGGCCGCAAGATCCGCCGCCGATTGGCCGAGCTCAACGACCGGCTCGAAATCCGCCTCCCGGTTTATCTGATGCTGACCAAGGCCGACCTGATCAAGGGTTTCGAGGCTTTCTTCGGCGGCTTGTCCACCGCCTCGCGCGAGCAGGTTTGGGGAACCACCTTCGCGCTGGATGCGCGGGTGGATGCCAAGACCATCGAACGGGAAATTTCGACGCTGGCGACGGAACTCGAGCGGCGGCTGGTGCCGCGCCTGGAGGATGAGGACAAACTCGCCGCCCGTGCCGAGATCTTCCGGTTTCCCGCCCAGCTCGCAAGCCTGTCCGAACCGATCCAGGTGCTGGTCGAGGCGATGTTCGGCGAAAGCCGTTATGAGGAGGTCGCCTGGCTGCGCGGGCTCTATCTGACATCGGCGACGCAGGAAGGGGCGCCCATCGACCGGCTGACCGCGGCGCTGTCTTCTTCCTTCGGCCTTCCGCCACGGCGGGCCCTGCCCGCACCAAGGGTCGAGAAACGCAGCTTCTTCCTGAGGAACCTGCTCACCGAAGTCATCTTCAAGGAAGCAGGCCTGGGTACTTTCGACCCGCTGGCGCAACGCCGTCGCGCCTGGATCTGGCGGGGTGCGGCTGCCGCCTGCGCGGCGGCGGCGTTGCTGGCCGGTGTCCTGTTCACCTGGTCCTATTTTGACAACCGCAACGCAATAACGGCCCAAGCGAGCCAGTTCGAAGCGCTGCAGACGCCGCTGACCTCGGTTGCGGCAACCCCGGCATCGGTGGAGCAGCCCGCCATGGACGGCGCGCTCGACGCGATGGACGCGGTCGCAACTGCCCGGACAGCACCGCCGGGCGCCGCCCAGGATCTGCTGGGGCCATCGGCCTCGGCGGAACTGGTGCGGGCCCAGACCGACACCTACGACCACGCGCTGCGCAACGTGCTGGAGCCGCGCATGGTCGCACTGCTCGAGGCGACCATGTGGCGGCAGATCCGCGATCCGGATTTCATGCTGGGGGCGCTGAAGACCTATCGCATGATGACCGGCCTGTCGCAGATGGATCCCGACTACGCCCAGAACTGGTGGGTGAACAGTCTGCCCGAATTCGCGGCCGCGGCACCGTTTCCGACCGCCGATGCCGAAGAGCATCAGCTTGCCGCCATCCGCCGGATGACGGTCGACGAAAGCTATATCGCGCCCGACCAGGCGCTGGTTGCCGAAGCGTTGAAAACGGTGTGCACGATTTCGCTGCCGGCGCGTGCCTACAAGCAGTTGCTGGCCGATCCGGCGGTGGCCGGGCTCAAGGAGTGGATCCCGGCCAATTTCGCCGGCCCCAACGGGGGCAAGGTGTTTGCGCGGCGTTCCGGCAAGACACTTCGCGTCGGCATTTCCGGAGCCTTCACCTATTCCGGCTTCCACGACGTCATTCTCGACCGCATCGACGACGTCGCCGCCCAGGCGGCGCTCGATCGTGCGGTTTTCGCCGGCGGCTGTTCGGAAAACTCCGAAACCTCGGTCTCGGCGTTGTCGGAGGATATTCTGAAGCTCTACTATGACGACTATATCGCGCAATGGGACAGCTTCCTGCGCGACATGAGACTCGCGCCCTTGACCGATCTCAATATCGCCAGCGAAAATCTGAAGGACCTGTCGAGCGCCGATTCAGCGCTGAAGCGGCTGCTCACGGCGGTCGTTCAGGAGACCGAGTTGACGCGCTCCGACGAGGCGCCCGCCGATAACAAGGCGGCGGCCAAGGGCGCTTCGAAACTGCTCGGCAAGCTTGGCAAGCTCGGCAAGCTGGCGAGCAGCGGTGCGAAGCTGCTTCCCCGCGCCGGGTCGGCCAGCGAGGTGGACCTGACCGGCAATCTGGTGGCCGAACATTTTAAACCGCTCAAGAGCACCATCGCCGAGGTCGACGGCCAACCGCCGGCCCTGGATGCCGCCGTCGTCGCGCTGACCGCGCTTTCGAACGTGCTGCAGACGGTCACCGCGAACCCCAATCCGCAGGATGCCATCAAGAAGCAGGGCGGCCTCGCCGAACTGACGGGTGCGGTGGCCAGGCAGGCCCAGATCCTGCCCGACCCCATCAATACCTGGCTGGGCGGGATTGCCGGTGACACCAGCAATCTGACGCAGAAGGCGGTCACTTCAGAGCTCAACGCCATCTGGCGGGCCGACATCCTGCCATTCTGCCAGGCAGCGCTGAACGACCGCTATCCCTTCAGCGCCGACAGCGCGGTGGACGTCAACGTGCGCGATTTCGCCCGCCTGTTTGGACCAGCCGGGCTGATCGACGGGTTCATCAACGACCACCTGATCAACTATGTCGACACCACCAGCCAGCCATGGAAATGGCGCGCCGATTTCGGCCTCGATGCTTCGGCGCTGGCGGCGTTCGAGCAGGCCAGGCACATCCGCGACGATCTCTTTCCCGGGGGCACCGGACCGGTGATGAGCTTCACGCTCGAACCGAAGGACCTGTCCCCCAACGTCACGCGCGTGACGCTCAATCTCGATGGCCAGAGCCTCGTCTACTACAACAACGCGACGCGGCCGCAACCGATGACGTGGCCCGGCAAGGACGGCACCGGCGTCATTTCGCTCGCCTTCCAGCCGATCGACGGCTCGCCCGAAATCATGCTCAACGAGACCGGCAGCTGGGCCTGGCTGAGGATGCTGCGCAGCGGCCGCTTCGCCGGCACCTCGCTGACCGATGTCTACAGCCTGCGCCTGGGCACGAAAGGCATGTATGCCGATTTCGAGCTCAAGGCCGCCAGCGTCGAAAACCCCTACAATTTGGAAATGTTCAAGAAGTTCACATGTCCGCCGCAGATATGAGCCTGCCAGGCTTTTACGGAAAAATGCCCGCAACCGGCGATTTCGTCACGCGGCGACTGCCGGGGGACTTTGTGCGCATCTGGGACCGCTGGCTGGCGCAGCATCTCGTCCCGCTGTTTGGTTCGGAATTTTGGCCAAGCGCAACCGCGTTGCGCTTCCTGGCTGGCCCGGCTTCCTTCGGCGCATCGGCAGGCATCATCGTGCAGAGTGCCGACAGAGTTGGCCGACAATTCCCTTTGACCGTCGTTGCGCAGCTTGCTGAAGCGCCCGTTCGGCTGGCCGACGCCGAGGCGTGGTTTACCAGCATCGAAGAGGCGGCCTTCGCCGCCCAACACGGCAAGTTGACGCCCGATGAACTGAATGCCGCGCTGGCCGCACTGCCGGTTCCGCCTTTCGAGCCAGGCGACGAGGTCATCGGTGAGTTGGTCATGTGGACCAGCCGCTCGGACATATTCGACGTCGACCCGCTGTCGCCACAAGCGACACTGGAGCAGATCTTTACTGCCAGCTTGGAGACCAGCTGATGCAGATTTGGAACCAGACCGGCTTTGCGCATGAATTCACCATGGGCATGGACAAGGAAGCCCGTGAGTGGATCGTCGTTGTGGTGAAGGGGACGTTCGACTTCCCGGACGCGCCCGGTGGAAAGGTGCGGAAATCGGCGCAACAGGTTCCGCTGGTCTTTGCCGACACACAGACGGGCGAACCGGGTTATTCCGCCACACTTTGGGAAACCGACTTCGCCTTCCGCAAGCAGCACTGCGATGTCATCGCGAATGGATGCGCTTATGCACCCGGCGGAAAACCAGCTGAGCGGGTTCCGGTCGGCATCAAGGTCGGAAACTGGTCGAAGCTCTTTGAGGTCGTGGGCCATCGCGAATGGCGCTCCATCGGCCCGCTTTTCACAGCAACATCGCCGCAGCCCTTCCTCAAAATGCCGATCACCTACGATCGGGCATGGGGTGGCATTGACCGGCTGAACCCGGAGGAGAAGCTGCCGGGCGCTTATCTGCGCAATCCAGTCGGTACTGGTTGGTCGCAGACAAAAAATCAGCGCCTGATTCCCGGCCTGCGCCTGCCGAACACGCAGAAGCCCGGCGAAGAAGTCCGTACGCCCTTCGGTGACTACACGCCAATGAGTTTCGGGCCGATGGGCCGCGGCTGGCCCGGCCGAGTCGAGTATGGCGGCACCTACGATCAGAACTGGATCGACAACGTTTTTCCCTTCCTGCCCCAGGATTTCGACGAACGCTATTTCCAGATGGCGCCCCCCGACCAGCAGATCGACTACCCGCGCGGCGGCGAAGAGGTGCAACTGGTCAACCTGACGCCGGAAGGACGAGTGAGTTTTCGACTTCCTGCAGCAGGCCTACCAATGACATTGTTCAAAGGCCGCGCCAAAGCGTTCGAAGGCCAACTCCCACCCGACACGATCTTGTTCGACCCAGAGAACCGTCGCTTCTCACTTGTCTGGCGGATGTCGCAACGCATCCAGCGTACCATTCTGGACTTCTCCGAATGTTGGGTCGGTCCGCCGACAAGCGGAATGCTGCGGGCAAAGGCAACCGGCAAACAATATGTCGTCATCTCAAAGATGCGTCCTCGCGTTGAGGAAGGCGGAGAGGCGGAGGCGGCATGACGGCTCCACTCAGCATCATATCCGCAGGTATGGTCACTGCCGTTGGGCTGGATGCGCCCTCGAGCTGCGCAGCCATGCGCGCCAGACTTGATGGCTTCCAAGAGACCCGCTTTCTCGGCCCCGACGGCGACTGGCTGATAGGCGCGCCTGTCCCGCTGCCACGAAACTGGATGGGCGAGAAGCGCTTGGCCCATATGGCGGCCGCCGCCATCGTCGAAGCGTTCGACGCTGTGCCCGAGGCTCGAGGCCGAACGGCCCTCATACTCTGCCTCGCCGAGGAGGGCCGCCCTGGGCGCCAAGCACCTGACAGCCAGCAGCTGCTCACCAAGATCGAGCAAATAGCCGAGGTCGGAAGCCCAATCCCCACTCGCGTCGTCGCTCATGGCCGCCCTTCCGGCCACGTCGCCCTCGATGCAGCTCGCCGTCTGCTTGCCTCGAGGGTGGCTCCCTTCGTATTGATCGTTGGGGTCGACAGCTATCTGACTGCGCAGTGCATCAGTCACTATCTCGCGCGGGATCGACTGCTGACAAAGCAGAACTCGAACGGTTTCATCCCGGGCGAGGCCGCTGCTGCGATCCTCTGCGCGCCCTCGGGCGGCCGCGTCCGGCTCACAGGCCTAGGCCTCGCACTGGAGAAAGCTCCCATCTACAATGAGGCGGATATTCCCTTCAGAGGTGAAGGGATGACAACAGCCTACAAGGACGCGCTCGCCGGATCAGGCTGCCTCCATTCCGATGTCACTCTCAAGATGGGAGACCTTGTCGGCGAAACGTACTGGTTCCAGCAATCTGCCCTCGCCATGCTGCGCACACAGCGCGAACACTCGGAGGTGCGGCCAATATGGGCGTTGGGCGCGAGCTTGGGCAATATCGGGGCGGCCGCTGTCCCGGCCATGCTGGGCTGGGCACTGTCGGCGATACAAAGTGGCTACGCGCCGTCGGGGCCGATCCTGATCGAGGCCTCGGGCGATGACGGCGCATGCGGCGCTGCCGTGGTGGAGGCAAGATGACTGTCTTCGCGAACGGGCGAGAAATCTCGGCAGAGGCGCAAGGTTGCAAGGTCATTGCGGACTTTCCCGACACATGTTTCACCCCGCCCGAGAATCCGGCAACCCCGCCAGGCGTACCCGTCCCGTACCCTGATTTCGGGTTCGACTCCGATCTGGCGTCAGGTAGCGGAACGGTGAAGATCGGCAACAAGCCGATCAGCCAGGAAAATAGCAGCTACTATAGCAAATGCAGCGGCGATGAGGCCGGGGCGGCGGCAAAAAAAGGAATAATCACCTCAAAAAATACCGGCAAGGTTTACGCTCACGGCTGGTCGTCGGACGTCAAGGTCGAGAGTAAGGGTGTTGTTCGACTCGGCGACATGGCCACCAGCAATCATGGAACCGATCCCGGCGATGCGCCTCCAATGGTGATCGTCGGAAAGCCGGGCGGCCCAGGCTTCATCAACGACCCCGATTGCCTTGTCGGACAATACGACCAGATCGTCAGTAAGTGCAATGACCGAGGCGGAGAGGCCCATCACATCATCCCGGATCAGGTACTCCGCACGGGGAATCGGGAGCTGGCGGAAGCGTGCAGCAAGGCGGGAAATAAGAATGACCGCCGGGACAAATCATTCCCGACCCTCGGCGAAGGATGTGCCATCTGCGCCGGTGGTCAGTCTTCGGGCAAAGCCGCATCGGACCGGCAAAGCGATGCCGGGAAGAAGATCGCGGCAAAGGCTGAGGCGTCGGCCACAGCCAGGGGCGGGACGTCTTTGGCTGATATGCGCGAACATGGCTTCCTGCACCAGTTTGAAGAGCGATTCGGATCCAAACCACAGCCTGTCAGCAAGGCGGTGGAGACCTCTAAGAAACTTCTCGATGAAGTAAGTACATACGAAGCTTCCAACGTGAGCCCCGAATGCGCTGAGGTAGCTAAAACCTGCATCGAAGAGCAATTCAAGAACGCAATGAAAAAGGACCCACAGCCGACATGCCAGGTCCGCGAGTCGCCGTCGGACTTGACTATCGCAAACCGTCAGGTGCGACTAGGCTTGAGATAAAGCCGAACACCAAAAGGCGTTACGCTACTAGTCTCTGATCCCGGGAGTTTTGGAAGCTGATGTACGCAATTCCTATCGACGACACATCCGCGTTCGCCATCAGAGACGAAGACGATGAGACTTGGCGGTGTTACTACATCGACTTCGATCCGCTTCGCGTCGACAGTTTCAAGACCCCGAGCGGCGGGATCATCTACTCGGCAACTATCAATCCTGTTACCCAGGCCGCTTGGTTGATAGCCAAAGGCCAATTGTTCAACGTGTCGCGCCAGTTTCGCGATGTCGTGCGAGTACCTTTGCCTCGAGACGATATCTCCGTCTTCGATGTCACTGAGATAAATGATCGATATTACATTTCCTGCGACTCCGGCAGGGTTTGGTACTTTGATTTGGATACTGACGATTGGGTGTCGGTACTGATGTCAGAACCGCCTCCCGAAAGGCAGCCAAGGGGCGAGAGTGAAACAGCGGCCGATTACGTGGCCCGCACCTCTCCAGCAATGCGCGCATACGTGGAAAAATATCCAAGCTTCCATAAGGCCATCGCTGTCGGCGATGACATCTATTTTCTAGCAGCACTCGGTCGTGTGGTGAGGCTGCGCGGGGACAAAATCGACGAGCTCCGGCTCGAAAGCGGCGCTCGGCTCGTCAAGGGTGGCGCCGAGGGAAACACCGCGATCCTGTGTGGCGACCACCCGGTCGCCGAAATTTATCGTGGCACTCTCGACGAGGGCTTCGAGCGTATCTTTCAGAATGACGAGCGGTCTCTGCACATGACAGCGCTGCATCGCGGTGTTCGCTATATTGGTGCAGCGACCTACCCTGGCTTTGCAGGCCCGTCTTTGTTTACCTGGGATGGTGAGGATTTGACGCCTGTGCCCACCGGTTGCGCGCGCGAGGCGGATAACCTCTTGAAGCTCGTGTCGACCGGATCCGTCCTCTGGGCGATCGACGAGGAGGGTTTCTTTCGGCTTACGTCAGACGGATGGGCCCTTACGGAATTGGAAGACATCGCCAACGCTGCCGGTTAGACCTGAGCAGTTGTACGAAGCGTTGCCGAAAGGAATTCCCGCACCTTGGACAGGTCGAGCGTTCTCACGCGCAGGCTTTCCGCGCCCGTCTGGAGCATGCGCACGACAAACAACTCGCCCGCCTCGGGAAATTCGCGGTAGCGCTCCTCGGCAACACGCATCCCCGCATCGCCGGCGATACGCAAGCCGTCTAGATGCGCCTCCAGCCGCTCGACGAGGCGGCTCAGGCGTTCCTCGTCCATATCGCAATTTTTGTCTGGGTTCAGCAAATGCCCGTCGTAGACAGTCCACAAAAAGGCGGCCATCTCCGCGTGCTGACGTATAACTTGTTCGAGAACAGGTGGCCTTGGCATCAGTTTAGATTCACCGAGCCGCCACGGATGCGGTTGGAGGCGCTGGCGTGGCTTACCAGATAGGTGCCTCGAATGGTGAGGTGGCCGTCCTTCTCCATGATGATGACCGACTTGCCGCATCTCAACTCAAGCCGCTCGCTCGAACTGATCTTCACCGTTTCACCGTCACGCACCACATGACTGTCGCTCCGGCGGTTGTTTGTCTGTTGTTTTGCGGGATCGACAATACGCCCAACGATCAGCGGTTTCAGCGGATTGGCATTTTCGAACAGCAGTGCGACTTCTGACCCGATCATGTCGGACGACAGTTCGGTCAGACTTCGCGCCTGCAAGGCTACTTCCTCCCGATTTCCGGGAAACACCACGAGTGGCGCACCTTGGTCGAACCCGAGCAGCAAACCAATCACTACTCCATCAATCCGTTCGTCGATATCGTTCATGGGCGCGTCCTCAGTTCTGCTTTATCTCCGAGCCTTTCATGATGATGTCGCTCGAAGCATTGACGTTTATCTTTCCTGAACCCTTGATGGTGATGTCTTTGCCCTTGATCGTGATCGTCCCATCCTTTTTCATAAGAATTTCGGCGCTCCCCGTTTTGATCGTGACGGACTCTTTGGCCTCGATGGTCAGGTTCTTGCCGACCACGATGCCCGCGTCGTCGCCGACCTGGGTAAGGCTCTTTTTACCGATCTTGAGTTCGTGCGCCCCATTAACCTGAGTCGAAGCATCCTCGCCCACCTTGATGATATGCGTCTTACTGATCTGCGTGTTTTGGGCGCCGCCGATCTTGACGCCCTGATCGGAACCGATCTGTATGCTTTGGCTTGCTCCGACGTTCCAACTGTCCGATGCGCCGATATCGTGGCTCTGGCTGATGCCAACCGTGACCGAGCGGGCGGCGCCGATCGTGTTGGTCTGAACGCCGCCGACGGTGCGTGTCTCGGCGGCGCCCACCGTGTCTATGCGAGCGGCGCCCACCGTGACGGTCTGGACAATCCCCACCGTCTGAGAATGATTGGCGTCGATGTTCTCCGTCGAGTTCGACACGACATGGATGGTCTCGTTGGCCATGACCGTCAGCGAACGGTTGGCGCCCACCGTCTCGGTGTCGTTCGAGCCGATATTGGTGGTCTGGTCGACGCCGACCTTGACCGTCTTGTTGTTGCCGACGTCCTCGTCGAGGTTGTGGCCGACCGAGTGCTTGGCGTCGTGGTCGATGCGGTCCGACTGGTCGTGTTGCACCAGCTTGGTGCGGTCATGCTTGATCAGAAGGTTGTGGTCCTTCTGCGCCTGGAAATTGACCAGTTCGGAGCCGGCCTTGTCCTCGAACATCAGCTCGTTGTAGCCGCCGCCACCTTTGGAGGAGTCCGACTTCCAGCCGGATTGCGTTGCGCTGCCCGGCAGGCCGTAAGGCGGCATCTGCGAGGCGTTGTACACCCTGCCGGTGATGATCGGCAGGTCCGGGTCACCCTCGATGAAGTCGACGATCACCTCCTGGCCGATGCGCGGTATCTGGATGAACCCCCAGCCGCTGCCGGCCCAGGTCTGCGAGACCCGCACGAAGCAGGAACTGTTCTGGTCCTTCTTGCCCAGGCGATCCCAGTGGAACTGCACCTTCACGCGCGCATATTTGTCGGTGAATATTTCCTCGCCGGACGGACCGACCACGGTTGCCGTCTGCGGCCCGCGCATGATTGGCCGTGGCGTGATCCGTGGCGGACGATAGGGCAAGGCGGTCGGTGCCACGCCGAGGATCACCTTGAAGTTCTCGCTGTCGACGTCGGCATGGGCTCTGTAGCCAGGGTCGAACAGCCTGTATTCGGCGCTGACCACCAGATATTCCTGGTTCTGGTCCTCGCGCGGAAAACCGTCCAGCTTGAAGGTGCAGCCCGAATAGAGGCCGCGCACGGTGCCGACGGCGGCGATACGCTGGTGGACGGCCTGGATTTCCTCGCGCCGGATCGCGGCCAGGCTGTCGCCCCGGCCCACTTCGAGATGCGCGCCGGGCTGGCGGTAGTTCTCGCCCGCGGCCAGCTTGTGACTGAACGGCTGGGCCGACTTGGCCATGAGGTCGGCGCCCGGCTTCTCGAAATCATAGTCGGTGTGGGCATAGGCGCCCGGGCGCACCGAACTGTTTGGTATCCACTCGGTGATGTATTCGACGTCGCGCCGGGAGCCCTGACCTTCGAAGTGATAGGGCACCTTCTCGTAGCCCGGCGCAGGCTTCAGCTTGCTCATCGCGTCGGTCAGGACAAGCGTGTGCTTGCCCTCGTCATGCTCGAAGAAATACAGGATGCCTTCATGCTCGAGCAGTCGCTGGACGAAATCCAGATCGGTCTCGTCGTACTGCACGCAATATTCGCGCGGAGGGTATGATCCCTGCAGGCGCAGATCGAATTCCGCCGTGCTGTATTTCTTGAAGATGTCCTTGACGATGTCGACGACGCTCTTGTTCTGGAAAATCCGGCAATCGGTGGTGTTGGCGAGAAACCAGAGCCACGGCCTGGCGACAGCTTCATAGTACGCCAGCCGGTCCTCGATCCGGGTGAGCCGGAATTCGGACACGATGCCGCTGAACCAGCGTTTCGGATCGGATTCACCTTCGACCGAAACGACACCCCCCAGCATCTTCAGCGGATCGATATTGGCGTCCGTGCCTACGAACCCGGCCGTGTAGGCAAAACAACGGCTGATCTCATCGCGCCCGACAAGATGCGTGAACGTCAAAAGCTCGGCGCCAACCGGTGTCTGTACAACCGTGGCACGTTCGTTCGGCATGGTCGTGCCCCTCCTGGACGCGGCCGCCGGCGCGGAGGATTGAAGTTCCCGCACTCTGTTCAGGAACTTTTTCGACCCGCCGCACCAGGCCACCTGAAGCCTACCACATGTTGCCCCGCCGACCAAAGAGGCGGGTGGCGACCGTGTCGAGGCATCGGCTCGAAACGCAGCTGTCCTGTTTTACGCGCAAACTGCTAGAATGGTCGCGTATCGATCAACGATCGACGGCGATCTTGGATGTATATCAGTCTACAAATCAACAATATCGACGCCTTGCCCGCTGGAATGTCGACCGGATACTCAGCGCGCGATCGCGGCTTCGAAATCGGACGCGATGCTTGTGACTGGACCTTGTCGGACCCCGACAAGTTCATCTCGGGCCGGCACTGCGAGGTTCGATACGAGGCAGGCGCGTTCTGGCTGCACGATATCTCGCGCAACGGGACCTTCATCAACGGATCGAGCCAGCGCCTGACCGGCCCGCATCGGCTGGGCCATGGCGACCGGATGCTGATCGGCCGCTATATCATCCTCGTATCGATCGACGAGGAGCGCGCCACGGCGGGCTATCCCCAAACCAGCCACGGTTCGGCGCAGCGAGAAATGCCGGTCGCGGCGGGCCGGTCGCTGGAATTCGGAGATGGGCCTTTCTTCGACCCTGCGCAGCAACGGTCCGGGCAGCGCGTTCCGGCGCCGGCAAACTCGTCACCCCCCACACCCCTGCCCTCGACCAGGGACGAAGTGCTGCGTGAGATCGCGATCGGAGCCGGTATTTCGCCGGAATTGCTCCAATTGCGCGACCCGCATGAAGTTGCTGCCGAAATCGGCGCGGTCCTGCGGACGGTGGTCGAGGAACTGACCTTGCTGCTGAAGGCACGCGCGGCCGCGAAAATGTTGGCCAAGAGCACACAACGAACGATGATCAGCGCCGCCGACAACAATCCCCTGAAGTTCGTTCCGGGAACCGACGACATCCTCGAAATCATGTTCGCCCGCCGCAGGGCCGGCTATCTTGATGCCAGGCGCAGCATCGAAGATGCATTCCGCGATCTCAAGACGCACGAATTCGCCACCTATGCAGCCATGCAAGCTGCGCTCTCCCGGCTGCTTGACGACCTGTCGCCCGAGGCGATCGGCAGGAAACTCCCCCCGACGTCGTTTTCGTCGAAGAAGAGCCAGGCCTGGGACGCGTATGTCGCGACATGGCGGACCATGGAGGAAGCACACGAAAACGGCATGCTGGATATATTCCTGGCCTATTTCAGCGAGGCCTACGCCAAAGCCGACAAGCCAAAATAGGCGATCCAGGAAACACGGCCAAGAAACGCATCGCACACCAATCGGCGAAGAAAAGTCTCTTCGACATCAGGCATCCGGTTCCAATCGGCAGTTTCCGAGATTACGATCGCATACGACAGTTCGCCAAGCGGGTAAGACTCATTGAGCTGGGGGTCTGCGGCAAATGTCATGTTACGGCGGGATAGCGTTTTCTAGCCAATCGTCCTCCGGAGACTGCCACGGCTGGCAGCTGCTGCCTTTTCTTTACCTGAACCGGCCTATCTCGCCCAATCGCGGGTACACCGCCCGCACGGACGATCGGCGATGAGCTCGAAGGACGACCCCTTCGGCCCGGCGGGCAAGACCGTCATTCGCGCAAGTGCACGGCGCGCGCAAAAATCGCCACCAGGTCCCGATCTGCCTGTCGCGGACGGAAGCCAACCTTCCCCGGTCAAGGATTCAACGGTGTTCGATCCTGGCTTGGGGCCACATACACCGCGGGGCTGGACATCCGGAACCGTGATCTATCAAGGCGCGGCTTTGGCTGCCGCGGGCGCCGGCTCTTCCGCCGCCGTGCCGACGCCGGTCATCGAGCAGGAGACCCTGCTGGGCGCCGCGGACATGGTCAAATACTCCACGGCAAACCCGATACTCGCCGCGGCGGCACCCTTGCTGATGCTGTTCGGGCAGCTCAGGCTGATGTCCGTCGAAAGACAAGCCGAGCCACTGGCGCAACATGTCGCCGAGGCGATCGAAAAATTCGACCGCACAATGGGGAAGTCAGGCGTTCCCGAAGAGGATGCGCGGATTGCGAAATTTGCTCTGTGCGAAACCGCCGACGATCTCATCGGCAACCTGCCCTGGCCCAAGAGTGACGACTGGGCGCAACACAGCATGCTGCGGCAGTTCTTTCACACCGAGACCACCGGCACAGGCTTCTACGAAGCCCTGAACACGATACTGGCCATTCCCGAGACGCACTACGATCTGCTCGAACTGATGCATGCCTGCCTGTCGCTGGGTTTCGAGGGCCAGTATCGAGGCCTGACGCGCGAAGACAGCAATCTCGAACGCGTTCGACGCGACGTCTACGAAACGCTTCGCTATTTCAGGGCGCATGCCGGCGAAGACATCTCCCCGCACTGGCAGGGCCTGGCGGCGACGATGGCGCAGCCGTCGGCCCGCCTGCCGCTTTGGGTCGTTGCCGCAGCGGCGACGGCGCTGCTGACGGCGGCGTTCTTCGCATTGCGGGTCTTCATCACCAATGAAGGCGACGCCGCCGCAGGTGAATTGCTGGCACTCAACCCATCGACGCCGGTCGCCATCGAGCGCGCCAGCGTGGCGCCGTTGGCCGAGCCGGCGAAAGTCACGCCACCTGCAGCCACCGCGCAGATCGATCGCATTCGCTCGGCACTGGCCAAGGAAGTCGAAGGCGGTGGGCTGACCATCGGCACGAAGGGCGACTTCATCGTGGTGGAAATCAACAATCTCCTGCTGTTCCAGTCCGGCAGGGCCGAGGCGAAGCCGGAATTCCAGCCTATTGCCGCGGACATCGCCGCGGCCCTGGAACCCGAGCCCGGACCAATCCGGATCGTTGGCCACACGGACAATGTGAAACCGCGAAAATCGAGCCCGTTCAAATCCAACTTCGACCTTTCCGTCGCCCGGGCGAAGGCTGTGGAAACGATGATGGCATCGAAATTCAAAGATCCCTCGCGACTATCGGTCGATGGCAAGGGCGAGGACGAGCCAATTGCCGACAATGCGACGCTGGAAGGCCGTGCCAAGAACCGCCGTGTCGATGTGATGATCCCCAGGGAGGAAACATTGTGAGCACGGCCAGGTGGAAGCGCCCATGACGCGTTGGCTGCTGCGGATGTTCAGCGTGACCGCGCTGGCCGGTTTCGCGGCGGCAGTGTGGTTTGCCGGGCCCTTGATCCGCTTCGCCGATACCCGTCCGCTCGGACCTGCCTGGCTGCGCGCGACGATCATTGGTGTGATCGTGGCTGCGCTGGCGCTTTTCTACGGGCTGCGTTTCTGGCAAGCGAGAAAGGCGCAAAAAAAGCTCGAAACTGTCGTTGCACACAACGACGACCGCGATGACGATTCGCGGGTGCTCGAAGCCCGCATGAATGAGGCCGTGGCGGCGCTCAAACGGTCGAGCGGCAAGCGCAACTTCCTCTACGAGATCCCCTGGTACGTCGTCATAGGTCCGCCGGGTGCCGGCAAGACAACGGCACTGGTCAATTCGGGTCTGAATTTTCCGCTTGCCGGTTCGGGGACCGCCCAACCGGTGGCTGGCGTTGGCGGAACACGCGCCTGCGACTGGTGGTTCACCGACCAGGCCGTGCTGATCGACACCGCCGGCCGCTACACGACGCAGGACTCCAATGCCGAGAGCGACAAGACGAGCTGGCTCGCCTTCTTGTCGCTGCTCAAGCGATACCGCACCAGGCAACCGATAAATGGCGTCATCCTGGCCATCAGCCTTGGCGATCTGATGAGCCTCGACGATCAGCAGCTTGATGCGCACGTGGTCGAGATACGCAGCCGCCTGAGGGAAATCCACGAGACGCTGAAAATCCAGTTTCCGGTGTATCTGCTGTTCACCAAGGCTGATCTTGTTTCCGGGTTCATGGATTACTTCGGCGGTTTCGACGAGCCGCGCAGGCGCAAGGTATGGGGCGCGACATTCCAGACCGCGGAGCGCGACAGGAACATGGCCGCCGAGGCCCCTGCCGAATTCGACGCGCTGGCAAAGCGATTGGCAGACGAGATGGCCGACCGCCTCCAGGAAGAAGCCGATCCGGTCACCCGCATCTCCATCTTTGGCTTTCCGGTACAGTTCGGCGCGCTCCGGGGGCGAATTACCAGTTTTGTCGCCAGCCTGTTCGACCCGACCCGCAGCCAGGTGAACGTCAGCCTGCGTGGGCTCTACTTCTCGTCAGGCACGCAAGAGGGAACGCCCATCGATCAGGTGCTGGGCGCTATCGGCCGCAGTTTCGGCAGCGGTTCGAAAGCCCACCTTTCCGGCACCGGAAAGAGTTTCTTTCTGCACGATCTGCTGACGGACGTCATTTTTGCCGAATCCGGATGGGTTTCGTACGACAGATCGGCTGCAAGGCGTGCGGCAATCGCCAGATTCGGCGGCCTCGGCGCAATAACATTGGTCGCGGCCGCTGCACTGGGTACGCTCGCCCTGAGCTTCGCGGCCAACCGGTCGCTGATCGCCTCCACAACTGTGGCCATAGGCCAGTATCGCGAGACGGCGGCCCCGCTGCTCAAGGCGACCACGGTCACCGATGTCGACCTCGAAAACGTCATCGGCCCGCTCGACCAGTTGCGTGATCTGCCGGCCGGGTTCGAAACCGGTGACTTGCCGACACCGATCGAGGAGACGTTCGGCCTCAGCCAGCGGGAGAGACTTCTCTCGGCATCCAAAACGGCTTATCGGCAAGCGCTGGAACGAATGTTCCGATCACGCCTGCTGATCCAGGCCGAGCGGACGATCCAGGCCAAGATGGCTGATCCCGTCGCGCTCTACGAACCGTTGAAAATCTATCTGATGCTTGGCGGCAAGTCGCCGAAGGTCGATGACGCGCTCATCGTTTCCTGGATGAAGCAGGATTGGGAACAGAACCGATATCCAGGCGAAAACAACCGCGAAGGACGCGAGCAACTCGAAAAGCATCTGCGCGCCATGCTCGCCCTGGACGATGCTTATGATCCCGTCTTCCAACTCAACCAGCCGCTTGTTGAAGCCGCTCAACGCTCTCTCGGGCGCATGAGCCTTGCCGACCGAGCTACCGCATTGATCAAGTCGGCGGTATACGCGGCAGCGCTGGACGATTTTTCCGTCTCCCAGAAAGGTGGCCCGGAAGCACCGCTGCTGTTCGAGCGCATCGATGGCAGCGATCTGTCAGGTCTTCGTGTTCCCGGTCTCTACACCCATGCCGGCTTCAGCACCTTCTATCTCCGGCAACTTTCGCACATGGCGCAGATGCTCGTCGACGAGCAGTGGGTTCTCGGTGGGGGCGGCGAACAAGGCGACATCGATCAGCAATTGCTCAAGCTCGGACCCGAACTTCTCGATCGCTACGGGAAGGAGTTCGCGGCGGCGTGGAACAGCGTTCTCGACCAGTTGAAATTCAAGGCGATGCTGACGGACAAGCCGCACTACATCGCGCTTTCAGCCGCTGCCTCGCCAACCTCGCCAATAAACCAGCTGTTTGCGGCGATCGCCAATCAAACAGCCCTGACGCGAGACGCAGGCGACGGCAACGGTCCCGGCGCCGAGACTGAAGCAGGCACGGCTCAAAACCAGCCAGGGAACGCCGCGGATTTCGCCAGGGGCCTGGCCCGCATCGGCATACAAATCGCCACGGGCAAATCGCAAAGCCGCGCCGGCACAGGGTCTGCCGCCATGCAGAACCTGAATCCAGGTGCGAACATTGAAGCGCAGTTCAGATCATTCCAGGCGCTTGTGAACGGCCCTGCCGGACACCGCCCGATCGACGCACTGACCCAGAACTTCAGCGATATCTTCCAGAGCCTGCAACTGGCAGCCGAAGTTCCTTCGCAGACCGAGCGGGTCAATACGAACCTGCAGCTGCAGATAGCCACTCTTCGCGCCAATGTCTCGCGCCTGCCCAGGCAGCTCGGCCGGATGGTCAATGCGACGGCAGATGAGTTTGAAGGCAACGTCGCCGAAACCTCGGTGGCAAACTTGAACCAGCTACTCGACCAGACGGTCACGGCCCCCTGCGAGGCGGCGATCAACGGCCGTTATCCGTTTGCCGGCGACGGCACCGAGGATGTTGCCATGGCGGATTTCGCGAAATTGTTCGCCCCAGGCGGGTTGATGGACCGGTTCTTCGCACAAAATCTTGCATCGCTGATCGACATGACCGGACAGGACTGGAGCTGGAAACAGGATGCGCGTTTCGGACGCGACCTGTCGAAATCGACCCTGAAAGACTTCCAGCTGGCTGCGGAGATCCGCAGCGCCTTCTTTCCAGCGGGCGGTTCTGTGCCCTCGGTCAGCGTCACCTTCACACCGTTCTCACTGCATGGCGATGCCGATGCGGCGATACTCGACGTCGATGGTCAGATCGTCCAGAGCAACCAGACCGACAACGCACCGAGCACGGTGACCTGGCCGAGCGGTACGGCTTCCGCGTCCACCAGTCTAAGCCTGACGCCGGAAATGCCAGGCCGCGAATCCGCCATCAAGTTCGAAGGGCAGTGGGCACTGAAGCGGCTTCTGGACAAGGCCGCCATCACCAGCAACGACAGCAGCGTGCAAGCACGCTTCGTCATCGGTGGACGCGACGTTACCTATTCGGTCCAGACTGGCTCCGGCTCCAACCCCTTCTTCCTCCCCGCGCTTTCCGGGTTCAGCTGTCCCAAGGCGTTTTGAGATGGGGTTGATCTGGTCGACATGGCGCCGGTCCGTAGACCACCCACCCCAAAGCTTAGTTTTCGATACTTTAATGTTCGAGCCTGTGGCAAAGTGGCGCGAGCGAGCGCCCAAAGGTGCGCCGCAGAGGACGCTTGAGAAGCGCTTGGTGGCAAATTGAACAATGTCGCCCTTCCCTTTGAAAGCTTCGGCGTGAGCCACAAAGGCTGTGTCCGTGAGCTCAATGAAGACAACTATCTGGTCGAGCCGCAAACCGGCCTCTGGGTGGTCGCTGACGGAATGGGTGGACATGACGCGGGAGAGGTCGCTTCCGCCAGTATCGTCGATCATCTGGCAACGATCGGCATAGCGAGCTCCGCACCTGATCTTCGGGCGCGCTTCGAGGACAGGCTGAGCAGGGCCAATGCCGAGATCCGCGGCATATCCGAATCTCGCGGCATAACCATCGGCTCCACCGTTGCCGCCCTGCTGGCGATGGATGGGCGGTTTGCCTGCCTGTGGGCGGGTGACAGCCGCGTCTATCTGATCCGCAACGCCTCGATCTCGCAGATCTCGAAGGACCACACCGAAGTTCAGGAACTCGTCGACAGGGGCATGATCAGCCCAGCCGAAGCGCTCACCTGGCCGCGCCGCAATGTCATTACGCACGCGGTCGGCGTCAGCGACGAGATCGTCATCGATTTCCAGCAAGGCGAAATCATGCCGGGGGACATTTTTGTGTTGAGCACAGACGGGCTGACGGCACATGTCACCGACGCCGAGATCGAGGCGGCGACCGTGTCCGCGACACCTCAGGCGGCCTGCGAAAACCTGCTGGAAACGGTGCTGGCGCGTGGCGGAACAGACAACGTGACTATCGTGCTTGTGAAGATCGGAGACGGGCGCGATGGGAAATCGCCCCGTCCAGATCCGTACAAGGCGGAGGGTTGAGGCTGATGAGCGCCGACGACAAGACGCGAATATCGGCGGGCGTGGCCAACACCGCCGTGGGCACGCAACTCAGCGGCATCTACGAGCTTGACGAGCGGATCGCATTCGGTGGCATGGGCGAGGTCTACCGGGGCCACAACATCCAGACCGGCGATCACGTCGCGATCAAGATCGTCCTGCCCGAGTTCGCCCGTGACCAGACGATCTTGTCCCTGTTCCGCAAGGAGGCATCGATCCTCAATCACCTGTCGCATGATGCGGTCGTGCGGTATCACGTCTTCACGATCGATCCCGGGATCGGCCGTCCCTACCTTGCCATGGAATTCGTCGACGGCGAGTCGCTGTTCGACATCATGCGACGCGGCGCGATGCCGACCGAAGAGGTGCGCAAGCTCTGCCATCGCCTCGCGTCCGGCCTGAGCGCCGTGCATCAGGCGGGAGCGATCCACCGCGACCTCTCCCCGGACAACATCATCCTGCCGGGAGGCCGGGTCGACCGTGCAAAGATCATCGATTTCGGTATCGCACGATCGGCGACAGTGGGTGGTGAGACACTGATCGGCGGAAAATTCGCCGGAAAGTACAACTACGTCTCACCCGAACAGCTCGGGCTCTACGGCGGCGACGTCAGCGAACAGTCGGACATCTACAGCCTGGGCCTGGTGCTGGTTGCGGCTTTGCGCGGCAAGCCGATCGACATGAGCGGGTCGCAGTTCGAGGTCATCGAAAAGCGCCGGACCGTGCCTGATCTCTCCGACATCGACGACGATTTTCGTGACATTGTTGAAGCCATGCTGCAGCCGGATCCGCAAGACCGGCCGATCAGCATGGCGGAAATCGCCAGGATGACGCGTGACGACAGCGAGGGGACAACGCCGCCGACTTCCACCACACCCCACCGGACGGGTTTGCCGCGAGCCGGGGGAACCCTTGCGCCGGACACCAGGACCCAGGCCCGGCCTTCCAATGTCGAGAGGCGCGACGCCTCGCCCGCAACGGGTGCAGGTGGACAGCCCTTCGTCCCGCATGTGCGGCCCGCGCATTTGTCCGAGGCGCGGCCTCCGGCGATCGCCGGTCCGCCACGCGCGGTCACCGCGCATGCACCTGGAAAATCCACAAAGACCCGAACCATGGCGATCGCCGCCTTGGCGGCGCTGGCTGTCGCCTCAGGCGCTGGCCTGTATCTGGGCGGATTCATGACGCCTGCGACGCCGACGGCCGGCAAGACATCGCTTTCCGCGCCAGAGCCATCACAGCCCGCGGCAGAAACGTCAAAGCCCGCCCCCGCGGACAATGTCGCGAACGCCCCCGAGCCGGCAAAGGCGGTTCCGCCCGCGCAGCCGGAGGCCAGCGCACCGACAGCTGACAATCAGCAAGATGCCGCCGCGGCGCAAAAGCAGCAGCCGGCCAAGCCCGCCGAAGTCCACTCGCAGACCGAGGAGCCCGCGAAGCCGTCCGCAACCGACGCGCAGCCGACGCCCGAAAAACCATCGCCCGCAGTCGCGCCAAATACGATGACCAGCGACAGTCAAACGTCGGCTCCGCCTGACACGACCGCTCCAGCCCCGCCAGCAGCCGAGACGGTGTCAACGCCGCCGCCGGCTGAGCCAAAGGTTGTCGAGAGCCAAAAGCCCGAGCCACAGACCAGCCCGCCGGCAGCGCCCGCGCCGGCGCCCAAACCCACTGCAAGCCAGACGGATGTCGCGAACGCCGAGAGCCAAAAGGCTGCGTCGCCGGCAGCCAAACAGCCGGACCAACCAGTCGTCGCGTTGAACGTGCCCAAACCGGAGGTTCCCCCGGCCGTCGACGACATCGCGCAACGTGTCGCCTGGGTTCGCGACTTCGGCGGCGGCGACTGTTTCTACGCCACCATGACGTCGGCAACCGACAAGGCCGCCGCGATCGAAGGATTTGGAACGGCGGTCCAGCCATTCGAGCAGATGCTGGGCGATTTCCAGGCAAGGTTCCATGTCGAGCCGGACATCAGCGTCCGCCTCATTGAGCCAAGCCAATGCGAAGTCACCAACTTTCTGCGCTTTGTGGGGCAGACTGCGGCCGACAAGCCGCAGCTCGCTCTCGATCGGACATCGGTGCCGAACGGTACGCCGATCAGCGGCACGCTGGTGACGCGTGGCGGGCTCATTTCCAGCGTGCTGCTGATCGATCACAAAGGCATGGTGTTCAATCTCGACGACCGCATTGTCGCACAATCGGGCAAGGCTAGCTTCAGCATCCCGATTGGTCTCGGCGCCGCCGACAAGGCCGCCGGAAAGGCGGTGCCGCAGATCATACTGGTGATCACGGGGCCCCAGGATATCCAGGCGGCTACGTTCTCCACGCCCACGCCAGCTTCGGTGCTGCTGCCCAAGATCCTGGAAGAAATCGAGACCGACGGGTCTCAGTTCTCAGCCACTGCCAAGTATTTCCGGCTCGGCGGATAGCATGGGCGCCCGATGGAACGCCGCCGCTCGTGTTTGCCCAACTCGTCTGCCGACCTGCCCATAAAGCAGCGTGATCCGGTTCGAGCCCTGCTTGCGCTGACGGGCCGCATGAGGCTTGCGGTCATGGCGGGCGTGGCACTGCTGGCCGTGCTGTCATCCAGCGAAGCGCGCGCCGAATTCACCGTCTGCAACCAGACGCTCGACGTCGTCAATCTCGCCGTCGGCCAGAAGATCGACAATGCGGACCAGACCGACGGCTGGTGGACCATCGGGGCCAATCAATGCGTGAACGTCATCCGCGAGGAACTGACGAACCGCTACATCTACATCTATGCGACGGACGTGTTTGGTCATGCGATCCTCACCGGATCGACCGAAATGTGCATCGAGCGGCGCCGTTTCTCGATACGCGGCATCGACGAATGCTGGCAGCGCGGCCACATCGCGGCGCAATTTCTCGAAGTCGATACGCTTGAACAGGTGCGGTGGACCTTCTTCCTGACCGGAAGCAATCCGTGACGCACAGTATCGACACGAGCTTCAAGCAGAAAAAGCAGGCGCGCGCGGCCCTTCGCAGGCGCACGCTTTGGCGCAGGCTTGTTGCCGGTCTGGCAGTGGTTGTCCTGCTTTCGATCGCCGCCGGGTTCTACCTCACCGCGGACTACTGGTCGTTCGGCGACGAAGATGAGGAGTTGCACGCGGTCGAAGGAGTGGACGATGTGCCGGCCGATGCATCCGTCTATGTGCCTGCCATCATCGACCTCGCCGGGGATCCGATGTGGATCACGCTGGCGCCCGATGCCGGTGCCGCAACGAAGGGCCGAACGATGCCGCGCCCGGCGGAGCTCGATCAGGCCGGCGTTTCTCCCCAGATCGAAATTCTGTCCGACGTCATGCTGAGCGCCAGCGAGAAATTCATGACGACGATTCCATCCACGCAGGAGGATTTCGCATTCTTCCAGGCGCAACGAAAGACCGCTCCAGCGCCATCCGGCGATCTGCAGAACGATCTTGAGCCATCGCCGGAAGCGGGGGTACCGGCGGCAGCTTCGGACCAGAAGGCCGACGTCGACGATCCCGAAGCCGGCTGGGGTGAGACAATCGATGCAGGTGATGCAGCCCTTCCTGCATTCCAGAAGACCCAGATCGAAAACAACACGAGCGTCGCGGTCGTCACCAATGAGTATCAGCGGTTCGAGGCGACCGAAGACACGTTCGTGAAGATCCTCAACGACCGCAGCCTGGACAGCGTAATCCTGGATGCGCATTTCTCCGCCGACGATGCCAAGCTGGCAGGCGAGGCCCTGAAGGCGCTTTTCAACCGGGACGGCCTGGAACCCGGCTATGTCGTTGCCATGCGCGGGTTCAGGCCGACGCGCGAGACGACGACGATGTCCCTCATGCAGGTTTCGGTCTACGCCAAGAACGTGTTTGTCGGCACGCTGACGCGCAACGCCGCCGGCGCGTTCGTATCGGGTGTCGATCCCTGGGTCCGCGAAGACCTGTTCAACTATTCGGGCGCACAGGCGGAAGGCACGCACAAAAGGCAATATCGTCTGCTCGACGCGATCTACTCGACGGCGGCCCGCAACAATGTTCCGACCGGCGTGATCGGCGAAGCGATCATGTATCTCTCGAGAGGACAGGATCTGGACGCCTTTGCAAGCGAGGACCAGCGTCTTGTGCTGATCTATTCGCAGACGCCGCGCGGCAAGGACGAGGGTGCCGGGCGGGTGCTGTATGTGGGCGTCCAGGGCACCGAGAAAAGCCTCGACTGTTTCGTCTTCCAGCAAAGCGACGGCCAGTTTGCATGCGTTTCGGGTGACGATCAGGTTCGCTCGCTGACCGTCACCAACGGCATGGTCACGCCGGTCAACGGGGTCATGACCTCCACCTTCGGGCCACGCAAGCATCCAATTCTCGGGACCGTTCGCATCCACAAGGGCGTCGACTGGGCGGCGCCAGTGGGCACGCCGATCGCAGCCGCCTTCGATGGCGAGATCACCTTCCAGGGCGATGGAGGCAACTATGGCAATCTGGTGAAGATTTCGCATGGAAACGGGCGCGAGACGCGCTATGCGCATATGCAGAAATTTGCAATCGCGGCCGGTGTCGGCACCAAGGTGAAAGCCGGCGACATCATTGGCTACATCGGCACCACCGGCCTTTCGACCGGGCCTCACCTGCATTTCGAACTTTATCAGAACGGCGAGGCAATCGACCCCCTGGGCACGGTTACCGCGATCGCTTCGGACGATTCCGCCGTCGAAACGCTCACCGACCGTATCGTTCATGTCGAAAGTGGTGGCAGCGCTCGCGCCAAAAACCCACTTTCTTCAGCGACCGGCGCCGGTCAGTTCATAACGAAGACCTGGATCAGGATGATGAATACCTACCGCCCGGAACTTGCGCGCACGCTGTCAACTGCCGACCTGCTCGCCCTGCGCTACGACGCCACGATCTCGCGTGAGATGGTGCGCAATCTGGCACGCGAAGGCGAGGCCTACCTTCGGGCGCGCGGTCACCCGATCACAGCCGGCCGGCTGTATCTCTGTCATTTCCTGGGAATGGAAGGCGCGCATCAGGTGCTGTCGGCGGCGGGTTCGGCGCAACTGAGCGCCGTGCTGGGGTCGGCCGTCATCCAGGCCAACCCGTTTCTCACCGGCAAGACAGCCAGTTCTGTGGTGGACTGGGCCGAAAGGAAGATGGGCCAAAAGCTGAGCCGCATGGCCACTGACGCCGGCCCGCAGACAACGACCACGGAGATCCGCCAGACATCGCCGGAATTCGAAAAATACAAGCAGGCCGTCACAGCCCTCATAAGCTCGATTCAGAATACGCTTTGAACCCGGCCGCGCGGTGTGAGCCTCCCGGACTATTGGTGTTCCTGCTGCCAAGTGTTATCATAGACAAAGTTTTTTCGGGCCGTTTGTGAACCAAAATCATGGTCAAGATCACATACGCCCAGGAGCCATTTTTTGGCACAGGCGACTCTGTCGCCGACGAAATTTAGCATGCGCAGACATCAATAGCGCGCCCTGATGGGCGGAGGGCTGGTCAATGAAAGCGTTAGCCGTCTTTCTGAGCGGGTTTATCCTGTTTTTCCTTGCCTCATTCGGCGCCCTGGCCGCCACCGGCGCTGAGGCTGCCGCGCCCGACGCCAAGCGCGTCGCGCTGGTGATCGGCAACAGCAAATACGTCCATGCGGTTACCTTGCCCAATCCCGCCAACGATGCCCGCCTCATCGCGTCGACACTGCGCAATGCCGGGTTCGAGGTGATCGAAGGGGTCGACCAGGACAATGCAGGTATGCACAGCCTCATCAGCCGGTTTACCGAGCAATCCTACGACGCGGACCTCGCGGTCATTTTCTATGCCGGTCACGGCATGCAGGTCGATGGCAAAAACTACCTGATACCGGTCGACGCCGAATTGACGTCGCCGGCCTTTCTCAAGACCCGCACCGTTCAGATCGACGATTTCATGGCTGCTTTGCCGCCCGACCCGGCGGTTGGCGTCATCATCCTCGATGCCTGCCGCGACAATCCGCTGGCAAGGACGCTGGCCGCCGCGATGCCGAAGAGCCGCTCCACCTCGTTGGGTACCGGTCTGGCGCCGGTCGAAGCAAAATCGGACGGCGTCGGAACCGGCGGCCTCCTGATTGCCTATGCAACGGATCCTGGCGCCATCGCTTTCGACGGCAATGGGGTCGACAGTCCTTACTCGACGGCGCTCGCCCGGCATCTGACCGAACCCGGTGTCGAAATCCAGGGTGCGCTGACGCGCGTGCGCGGCGAAGTGACCGAAACCACGCAAGGTCGCCAGAGGCCCTGGCATAACGCGTCGCTGGGACGCGAGGTTTTCCTGGGAAAACCCGTCGCGCCAGCGGCGCCGGCTGCAAATCCCATGGCCGACGGATCGAATGGCGCGGCGACATCCGCTCCTGCCCCTGTTGCCAGTGATCCTCCTTCCTGGGAAGTCGAGCAACGTCTTTGGGATGAGGCTTCGAAGCGCAATTCAATTCCGTTCTACGAGGCCTATCTCGACCAGTTTCCGAACGGTCGCTTCGCCACCGTGGCGCGGCTGAACATCGACGAATTGAACGACCCGAAAGCCCAGAACCGGCAGGTCGCGGCACTCGATACGGACCAGGCGAACGCCAGTTCCGGCTCTACCGTGCGCACCTCGGTCGGCGTTCCGGACGAGGTGAAGCAAATACCGGGCACCGAGTTGACCGAAAGTGCGATCGGCCTCGATCGCCAGAGCCGCATCGACCTGCAATTGCGCATCGAAGCGTTGGGCAATGAGCTTGGGCGCATCGACGGCACCATAGGCCCACAGACCCGTCAGGCGATCGGCATCTGGCAAGCGAAGAACGGTCTCCCGCAGACCAGCTATTTGACGCGCGAGCAACTGGCGTTCCTGGTGATCCAGACAGATCCAATGATGGAAGGTGTGCGGGCCAGGCACGCTGCCGATCAAGCCCGCGCGGCGCAGCCGAAAAAGCAGGTGGTGCAGAAGGTCCGCACGCCGAAGCCGGTGGCACAGAAACCCCGCAAACAACAGAAGGTCGTTCAGAAGCGGCGCAACCGCGAGACTGTAGTGCGGCAGGATGATCTTCCGCCACCCCAGGACAACAATGACTTCCTCACCAAGGCGCTGATCTTCGGCACCGGTGTGGCCGTAGGCGGCGTGCTCAAGGACTGACCGCCGGCGTTCCAAGGATCGCCGTGCGGTTTTGGGCGGCTATTGCGTCTTTATCCGCATTTCCACACGGCGGTTCACAGGATCGTACGGGTTGGGGCTGCGCGGATTCTTTTCACCCATGCCGATCGCGTTGATGCGCGCAGTCTCGATGCCGCTGGCCGTCAGGAAGGCCGTCACCGATTGCGCCCGTCGCTGAGACAGCCCCTCATTGTAGCGGGCCGAACCGGAAGCGTCGGTGTATCCCTCGACGACGAAGTTGAAAGTGCTCAGCCGGTTGTCCTTCAGGGCCTTGGCGAACTCGCCGAGTTCCGCGCGCGCGGTCGTGTCGAGTTCGGCCGAATTCAGCCCGAAATTGATCAGCATGTCGAGGCCGGATTTTTGTCCTGCCGTGTCACCTGCCTTGCTCTTGCTTTTGCACTCCTCCTCGGAGCCGACACAAATTCCCCGCGACTTGCCGAGATCGGCCGCACCGGCAAAAAACTTCACAATGTCTTCTGATTTCTGAACGGGGTCGGCGGAAGCGTGGGTCGAGAAAAACACGACCGCCAACACAAAGGCTGAACTGCTCCACTGCATAGCGGCTCCTCCTGTTTGAGCACCAGATTTCGAGCGGCTGCGATCATACCAAATTCCGAGGCAATTGTCTGTCGCCAAACGCTGAGGCACGACGCTGCCGACCGACAGTTGTTGCCGCGCCGCGGGTTGAGACTTGACCCGCGCCCCGCCGGGGGCTTGAGTGGCCAAAGCTCCTCGATGAAAGCGTGGCGGTCATGGCCAATGGGCTCCGATTCAAAACGGCACGGGATCTTTTCATGGCTTGTCCCGCTATTGCCCGGGACATGCGAACCCTTCCAACCGAACAGCACCCGATCGAGTTCTGCCGCGACCTCCTCGCCGGGCGCGTTCCCGAGGAAGCGATTACATTCTGTGCCTACCTGCTTCCCGAGCGGGCCGCGGTGTGGTGGGCCCATGAATGTTTGAGCCACCTGACCGACCTGTTCGATGAGGCCGATCACGAGCTGCTGGCGCTTGTTCGCGACTGGGTGGGCGAACCGGACAGTCCTCGTCATCGGGCAGCCGTCAGCACGGCCGCGGCGACATCGCCAACAACGCCGGTCGGCTGGATTGCCCTGGCCGCGGGATGGCGTGACAATGGTTCGGCCATGGCCGCGACGGAATCCGCCTTGCAACCATTTCCTGCTGCCCATGCGGTCAATGCGGGGATTCTGGCCGGACTGGCACGTGTCGCGCTCGCTGACCGGTTTTCCGTTCTTTCTGCATTTGTCGAAATGGGCATCCAGATGGCCGAGATCGAGGCGCTGCGCCAATCAGCGGATGCATATTAGAGCTTAAGGCGTGTCGCGTTCGAACGGATTCGGGCGACGCGCTTCAGGTCTTTGTAGTTCTGCCGGCTTACTTGCAGCCACCTTGAGCCCACTTGGCGAGTGCCACCTTGAAGCGTGTCCCAAGCGGATGCTGCAAGCGCAAAACAGAGACATCGTTGGAGGCGAAATTTTTCGCCTGTTCGCACAGCCGTGCTTCGTTCCATTCGTGGCAGCCGTCGCAGTGCTTGCCTTCCCATACCGACTTGTCGAGCCCCTCCACCGGACTGAAGCGTGGCTTGCCCTTGATGAGCTCGGCAATGCTCTTGCCATCGATTTCCGGATCACCGAAATCGATAGGGTGGTCGAAAAAGATGGGGTCGTCCGAGGCAAGCTTCGGGATCTTCTGACGAAGCACATTGAGTGCAAGTTGGGTGTCGTCGCCGGAGCCCGACGGATTTGCCGTGGCATTGCGCACATCCGAGCCGCCTTCCGGTTGCGGCGCGCTCGCCTCGCCGACGATCAGCGGCGCGTTGAGATCGATCTTGTGCAGGACGACCTCGGTGGTCAGCGAGACATTGATCCAGGGCCGCTGTTTGCCGGCGGTCGCCTTGAAGACATCGGCGGTAACACGGTTCATCGCTTCGGTGATGGAAACATTTGTTTCGCCCATATGCGCGAGCAGCGCCGAGGCGAACGGCGAATGTTCGCCCGATCCATCATAAGCGACCTGGTTGGGGCTGGTGGCGAACGCGACCAGCGTGCCGGCGCCGCCATTCTCGATCGGGATTTCGGCAAGGCCGCTTCTTGCTCCCTTGACGCCGGCGGCCTTTGCCAACACCTCGGCAAGGGGATTGTCACGACACGCATCGAGGAAAATCAACCTGATGCTGGTCTCGCGCGACATTTGTCGCAGGACGAAATCCACCGGCACCGCCTCGAAATCCAGCGACGTCTCGTCCTCGAGTGCTGCATCGACCGGAAGAAGGTAGTTGCTGCCTGAAACCTGCAACCCGTGGCCGGCATAGAAGAAAAGGGCGATGTCGGCGCCACGCACCTGCTTGGCGAACTGTGCAATCGTCGTCTGGGTCTGCAATTTGGTCAGATCGAAGCCGGAAACGACTTCAAAATCCAGGCTCTTCAGGCGTTCGGCCATTGCCTGGGCGTCGCGTACCGGATTGGTCAGCGCCGGGGCATGCTCATACTGGGAGTTGCCAAGGACCAGCGCAACGCGCCGTTCGGCACTGGCGGCCGACAAGGTCAAAAGCAGTGCCAGCGCTACGAGCCCGATGCCGCGCATAAGGCCACCGCAACGGGCAATCAGATCGACACCCACCGGGACAACGGATCCTTCCTCAGTTAACGAGCTTGGTGGCGGAAAACTCGATCCGCCGATTGAGCGCCTTGTTCTTCGGCGTGTCGTTGGCGGCAACTGGCCGATCCTCGCCATAGCCGGTCGCCGCGATCTGCGTGCGAGGAATGCCCGCGGCAACAATGGCGTCGGCAACCGCCTCGGCCCTGCGCTCCGACAAGTGCTTGTTCTCGACGGGCGACCCATCGGAATCGGTGTATCCGGAAACCTCGACCTTCAGGCCCGGGCACTTGCCAACGACACCGACGACCTCCGTGAGCAGCGGGCGGCTTTGGGCATCGAGCCGCGCGCTCGCGGTTCGAAAGTAGATAGCCCCGGTGCGCGACAGCACCGCAAACCTGTTGAGGCACTCCTCGTCGCTGAAGTTGGTCTTCGCCGCATCGGTGGCGACAGGGCCGACATCGGCCGCGCTCGCCGCGACGGGCTGGGGAGCAGTCGACTTGCTGCCGTCAGCGGTGAACACGAAATCGAACGACACCGATGCCGTCGGAACAATGTTGGTCACATTGGCCGCCTGCTGGAGTTTGTCGACGTTCGGCAGCAGCCCAAAGTCTTCCACATGCACGGCGACAGGAGCCTCCGAAGCGACCGATACCATGTTGTCGCTGATCATGGTCACGACAATATTGGCCTCGAGATCCTTGTCGACCCCGTGCAGGTTGAGACGGAACGGAAGAACCGCCTTCACGCGTCGCTTGCTTGCCAGGTCGGCAAATGCCGCGGGATCCACCTTGGCGGTCAGTTCGGCCGACGGAAACTTGAATGTCTCGAAGAAAAGGAACCGCATGCGGACATTGCGAAGGTCGACCCCCGTATCGACCGAATTGAGGTCGAAGGTGACCTTGGCATCACCCGTCGAGGTAAGGCTGCCGGAAATATTCCTGATCTTGTTGGTTTCGACGATCGTGTTCTTCTTGACCGACTGATAGGTGAGCACCGAGGCGGTCGGATCAAGCGTCCAGTTCGGTTGCGCGTTCGCGCTGCCCAGTCCGGGCAAAAGCAATACGGACAGAGCAACGATCAAGCCAAGTGCCTCTATGGCGAGCCAGCTTCTCGAGCGTGTTTTCCACCAGAACCCGACGACTTCGAACATGGAACCCCCCTGCCTACGACAACAGACTTCCGTATCGACATCACGACCATGCGGTGCCGGTAGCGAGCATAGAACACTTGCTCTCGCTTGGCGAGCATCTCCGCTGATCGCCGGATCACTTCAAGGTGCCTAGAGAAACGGCCTTGCCAGAAACCATCCGCGTTTCAAATCAGGCCATAAGCCAGCCCCGTCTTTTCGCCTTTTGCTTGACCGCTAACGGAAGCATCCACCATCAGGCGCTTGCCCCAATCGTCATCCCGATCGATCTGAAAGCCGGTGTCCCGCAACATGGCAAAGAGGCATTCCCTGTTGGGGGCCCAGAAATTGGTGATGTCGCCGGCAAGTGTGCCGGCTTCGTAGTACTTCGCGACCGCCACGCCGGGCATCAGGTCCGGTTCGAACTGCGTTTCAACAAGCAGGCGGCTCCGACACAGCCGGGAAACAATGTTCAGCGCGCGCATCATGTCGGGCAAATGATAGAGAACGCCCAGAAACAGCACGAGATCGAACTCACCGATATCCGAGCCGGGAATGTCATACAGGTTCATCTGCCTGTAATCGAATTCCAAACCGGTCAGTTGCTCCATGGCTTCAAATCCGTGGCCATTTTTGGCCCGATAGTCGACTGCCGTCACCTGCGCTCCACGACGAGCCATGTGCATCGAAAAGAAGCCGTCCGAGGGGCCGATGTCCAATGCCCGCAGGCCAGTCATATCGGCAGGCAATCGCAGTTTTTCGAGCAGGAACCGGGGATCGTAAGAGCCCGGAGTGACCACACCCGGGAACACTTCAAATTTGTGGTGCCAATGCGGCACCGTTGAAACGATCGCCTGGGCTCTGTCGCGGTCACCGGAAGATACTGGTGCTGGTGAGTGCATCTCTCTAATCTCCAATCCAAGTCCTGTTTCAATCAGGAGATGAAAGTATGACCCGGACGTCATATGTCGGTTACGCGCGCCAGGCGGCGACTATGCATGCGGGTGCTATCGTTGCCAACAGCTCAACTGGTTTCCCGTATGGCCCTGCCCGTCCGTAATATTCGATCGCGGTTAAACACCAAGCGCCTATCCCTGGAAGTCTCATGACCAGCAGAACCGCCATAGTCGTCGTAGGGATGCACCGCAGCGGCACCTCTGCGCTGGCGCGCATGCTCAGTTTCCTCGGCGCCTCCTTGCCGCGCAACCTCAATCCGGCGGGATTGGGCAACGTGACCGGCCATTGGGAGCCGGAAGGCGCTGTTCGCCTCAACGATGAGATCCTGGGTCTGGCCGAATCGCCCGAAAACGATGTCCACGGACCCTCCAGCGAATGGCTGCAACGGCCTGCGGCACAGGCCTTCGTCGACAGGCTGAAAGATCTGATTACCGATGAATACGGCGACGATCCGCTTTTCGTGCTGAAGGATCCGCGGATCTCGCTGCTGTTTCCCTTGTGGCGCGTCGCGCTGGCCAAACTGGAAATACGGTGCGTCGCAGTCGTCATCTCGCGCAATCCGGTGGAAGTCGCGCTCTCGCTGGCGAAGCGGCAGAGCCTGGGAGGCGACTGGCAATCCTGGCCTCTGGAGCGAGGCGGCCTGCTGTGGTTGCGGTACAATCTGGCAGTCGAGGAACACACGCGCGACGTCGACAGGGTTTTCTGCGACTATTCGACGTTGCTGGACGACTGGAGATCGGTCGCGCGCCGGCTGAGCGATGAACTCAAGATCGCGTGGCCAAAATCCATACCGGATGCTGCTGCCGAGATCGACGGCTTTCTGTCGCGGGAACTGCGCCACCATCAAGAGCCTGAGGACCTGGATTGCCGGCAGGGCGTGTGGTCTGCATGGATCACGCCGATCTTTTCCGAACTGCATGGCGCCGCCGCAGGCCGTACGCCTGATCCTGCCGTATTCGACGCGGTGAAGAAGTCGTTCGACGATGTCCATGCCGGCATTCAGCATCCTCCTCCCCCGCAGCGATCGTCAGGGCGTCCTCGCCTGCGCGTCATGCGGCGGGGCACGGGCCGGCGGAAGCTGTGCTTTGTCGGCGACCTGTTCTGGAAACCTGTCCAGGGTGACGGCGCGGCGAGAGCGGCGGTCGACGCCGCCATGGCCGCCGACATCGACATGTCCATCGTCGACATCGGCGCTTTTACCGAGGCGGACGAGAATGCCTTCGTGGACTTTGCCGAAAGCCATTCCTTCGACATCGAATATCTCGACGTGGACGGCCCGCTGATCCAGCCGTCCCTTCTGGCCTCAACAATCCAGTTGTTGAGGCACCTCCGCGCCCAGCATTTCGACGCCATTCTTTTTCAGAACCAGGATGGCCTTGGCTATGCCAGCGGCGTGGCAAAGCAGACCGGAATGGCCTTCGACGGTGTGTCTCTGGCCGTTGTGGCCGCAGGGAGTTCCGACTGGATCAGGCAGCAGAATGGCGAGGTCCCATCGAGCCTGGTGACAATCGGCATCGAGCATCTGGAAAAAATGGCGCTCGAGCGAAGCACCGCCCAGGCGATCATCGCAGCCAACAGCAATGCGCTGAAGGGCGAGGTGGGTCGATATGTTCACAGCTTGCAGGTGACCCTGGAAGAGCGATCGCGAAGTGCCGAGGAGTCCGCGCGTTACGCCAGTTCCCTGGAAGAAACACTGGTCCGACTACGGGAGGCGAACGAAGCCGCGGCCGAATACGCCAGAAGCCTCGAACAGTCGCGGGCTCAGAGCGAAGAGGCCGCCGACGGCGATACTTTGAAGGGCGAGGTTAGTCGATACGTGCACAGCTTGCAGGTCACGTTGGAAGAGCGATCGCGGAGTGCCGAGGAGGCCGCGCGTTACACGAGCTCCCTGGAAGAAACATTGGTCCAGTTGCGGGAGGCGAACAAAGCCGCGGTCGAATATGCCCAAAGCCTCGAACAGTCGCGGGCCCAGATCGAGGCGTATGCCAAGACGCTTGAGGCAGAACTGGAGAAAATCAACTCAGCTGCAGAGAGCTGACAGCAAAAAGGCCAGCGCTCACCGCACGCCTTGATTGGGCCGGGACCAATCAACCATCGCAGCCGAGCCGGCGCCGTTCGGTTCAGGAAAAGAGCCGAAAGCGGGCGAGATACCAGATTGCCTTGACGCCATCGCGCCATCCGATCTTCTTGCCTTCCTCGTAGGTGCGGCCGAAATAGCTGATGCCCATCTCGTAGATACGCCAGCGGCCAGCACGCGCGATCTGGGCGCTGAGCTGAATTTCACAACCAAAGTCGTTGCAGGTCAGGCGCAGCCGGCTCATGACGTCCCGCGTGAACATCTTGTAGCAGCACTCGATGTCGGTAAGCGTCTGATTATAAAGGAGATTAAACGCCAGGGAGATGAAGCGATTGGCCAGATAGTGGTGGAAATAGAGCGAGCGATGAGGCCGGCCGTAGAAACGTGAGCCGTAGACAACGTCTGCAATTTTTCGCCTGACAATGAGGTCATACATAACGGTCCAGTCCGCGGGATCGTATTCAAGGTCTGCGTCCTGGATGACTATGACGTCGCCTTTGACTTCCGCCAGCCCGGTCTGCAATGCAGCGCCTTTTCCGCTATTTCTTTCGTGATAGAACAGCCGCACCGTGACGGGGGCAATCGCCGGTTCGTCCGCGAAGACGAGACCACCGTCGACGCCGACGGTTAGAGACGTAGCGTAGCGGGAACCGGTTGGAAAATTGGCCTTGAGCCACTCGCGGGTGCCGTCGGAGGAGCCGTCGTCGACGACGATGATTTCCTTCGCCACCGCGGGAAGTGCCGTACTCACCATCGCCAAGACGTGTGGCAATGTCTCTGCTTCGTTGAAGACCGGTACGATTACGGAAAGCATGGAACCTCGAGGCCGTCGGGTCAGCTGTTGCGGTGGAACCGACACTGCCGGCTAGGACAAAGCGACCATCAGGATCATGACGATGCCAATGATGGCGAAGAGCGCCCGGTAACACCGTTGCAGTCGACGGAGGTTGTCGGCAGTGAGGCCGGCCCGCATGGCGCGGCGGGAAGCCCACAGATGTACCGGAATGAATACAGCGGCAAAGACGAGGACGTGCGGAACGAACCCGAGCGCGGCCAACGCGGCAACGAACGCATATGCCGAGATAAAAAGGACGAGACCTGCGACAAAACTTCTGGTCTTGCCAAACGCCACAGCGTTCGTCCGTATGCCGTTGAGCAGGTCAACGTCATAATCGCGCGCCTCATGCGTGAAATGGCCGGCGGTGAATACCAACCCAAAGAAACAACTTACGACGAGGCCCTGTGCGTCGATCGCGCCAAAAGCCGCATAGCCGAGCAGGAAATGTGCGCAGCCGCCGAAAAAATGCAGGGCCGAGTTGAAAAGCGGCGCACCCTTCAAATGCAGGGTGGGGCTGGAATACAGAGCGCTCAACCCGGCGATCGCCATTGCAGCAACGAGTGCCCTAATGTTTATCAGCCCAAACAGGAGCAGACTGATCGCCAGCAATGAGCCGGCAAGATAGCCGACTTCCGTACGCGTCAAACCTTTTGCCGCGAATGTTCGGTTGGCTCGGTCCGGGTCTCTGAGGTCTCCGTCGATCCCTGACCAGTCGTTGAGAACAAACACATGAGCCATCAGGCAGAAATTGCCGGCTATCATCGTGGCCACGGTCAGAGCATGGCTCGCCGACAGCGCTCCGATTGAAAAAACCGCACCGATGATCGGAGTGGCCTGAAGTGCTGCGACTTCATCGAAACGGATACAAGAGAACCAACGGAACAGTAGCTGTACCGCCCGGGGGCGACTTTGACCGACTGTTTCGCTCGCGATTTGCGTCACTTCTCACCACATTTTTGTTCCGAGCCGCCGGAACCACAAGGAAGCTTTGATAGCATACGTTCGTTCTCGAAATAGAGCCGCAACCAGAGCGCATATCCGAAATCTTGCGACCAATAGAATCGCTTCACCGTCGCGGTGAGGTCATTGTGATACAGCAGCGGAGGCGTATGGCTCATCAAGGAAAAGTCATCCGCGGCGATATCGGTCAGCAGGTCGGTCGTACGCTGGTAGGCAGCATATGAGCCGGCTTGGCTTTCCACCTGCCGAAGCTGGTCGGCGGCGCGCAGCCAGATCGCCTGTCCAGGAATTTCGGTGCGCAGTCGCGCTTGGGGAAACTGCGGCGAGCAGCCGGCCTTTTCCAGGTCTGCCAACCGCAGAGTGATCATGAGCGGTGCACCGGCGTAGTAGACCCAGATATCGTCGTCGCCCGCTTTTTTCGCGAGCGCTTCGCACAGCGAACGCGCGGCCGGTTTGTCCACCTGTTCGAGAAACAGGAATAGATGCATTTGGATCCCGACATCCGCCGGATTGGGGTCGCGTCCGGGATCGAGGCATTGATATTTGTCACGTGACGCGAGCCAGGTCTGGTAGAGTCCGTCAGGCCGCCTGAACTGCGTTATGGTGGCAAGCGCGGGTTGCAGCAGGTCACTCGTTTCGCTGGGCGCGACCCGCCATGCCAGGGCGGTGTCATCGGAATCGGGCGTGATGGCGCAGCCGAGAGTGCCGATCGTGGGCGCATCTGGTCGGCCGTGGTATCGAACAAGGCCGGTTTGCTCGATCTGAGCAGCCAGGAACTGTCGCGCCCTTGCAAGCATGTCTTTCGCGCCGGCGGCTTCGGCGACAGGGCTGACGACATCAAGCATGATGGCGTTGAGGTAGGTATTGAGTTCCTGGCGCGGCTGCTCAAATCGCATTGCGCTCGTATAGGAGGTCAGCCAATAGCCGCCGGCCTGCTGATGGCCTGCGAGCATCTGCACGGCGCGCCGTGCCGCACTTGGCAGATCCGTCACATGCTCAAGTGCCTCATTGTCCGGCGCCAGGAAGAAAGAGGTCTGCTTCAGCAGACGAGGCTCGCCACCCTCGGTGGCGCGCACCAACACCGCCAACAGATGCTCTCCCGGGGTTACCTGATCGATTGGGATGGTGACGCGCCACCCGGCCGGGCTCGCCTGGCCGAGCGCCTTCTCAACATCGGCACGGGCAAAGAATTCCCTGGTTCCAGCGACCGGCCGGCCATCGATCAGCACGGCGACGTCGCTGGGAGAGTGGTCGTTGGTGAGCGACCATCCAAGGATCTCAAGCTGCCCGCCGCCGGTGCCTTGACCGATGGGCGGGACATTTACGGCATCGATGTTGCCACGCAGATCGACAATCAGATCGGCTTGGACACGCGGGTGACTGAGTTCGGCGATAAAGGCCGCGTTGTGGATGTCCCAGGCAGGTCGCATTCTGTCTGGTCCGTTGGCGGTGACGATGGGGGTGTCGGCGATGCCGGTGTACCAGAAGGCACCGATCGTCTGCATTGAGATCGCCACAAGTGATGCAAGCCCGAATGCAACACGCCCTTTCCGAGATAGAGCCTTCACGACAGGTGGAAGCATCCACATCAGCATAGGCAGCATGTCGGTGAGCCATCGAGGCCCCCAGGACACGCCCTGCCTCCAATCGATCATGGCGTAGAGAAGCAATTGCACGATCATGGCGCAACCAATGGCTACCGTCAGTCCTCGTCCTGAGCGCTCGACAGCGACGCGACGAAAAAACAAGGGAACGAACAGCAGGAACGGCGAGAAGGCGAAGAGGCCCCGGGTCGGACTGATAAGAAGGCCTGCAATACCGCCCATTATGCTGTCGTTGAAATTTTCGGGCCGAACATGAACCGCATAGGCCCCTGCAACATTGCCGACGAGCATGATATTGTAGGCGATGGTCAATGCGACGGGAACCATGCCCGACAAAACGAATAACGATCTTATGCGGCCGGCCCACCACAGGCCATAGATACCCAGACCCGCCGCCAGTATGGCATCGGGCTGGCGGTTCGCCGCGATAAGCCCGCAAAGCAGTCCTGCCAGGATGACCCGCAATGCCGTGCTTGGTCCCGTGAGCAAAAGCATGGTGGCCACGACCAGCAACTGGGCGAGCCCATGCATCCAGAGGGCTTGGCTGCTGATAACCCATGTCGTCGTGCCAAATGCGTAGAGCAGGCTCAGGATGGCGGCCCACCCTTCATCCGTCCGTCGTCGCAGGAGCAAATAGAGCAGACCGACGGACACCGCCGCCAACGAAGAAGCGCAAAGCTTTTCCATGATCCGGGCGACTTCGTCGAACAGCAGCGGGTCGGAACCATGGTGGTTCAGATAAATGACTGCCGGCAAATAGAATGGGGAGAGGATGACGGGAACGACAATGGGAAATTTCGATACATATTGGTCTCCCCGCACCTTCAGAACCCAGTGTGCGGTGTCACCCTTCTCCTGCGTGGCTGGAGGTTTTCGCCCCTGAGCCACCATGGTTAGAATTGGATTCAAGGTCAGGCTGTGATTCTGCCAGATCGAAAAGGGCAGGTAGCGCGCCGCATAGCTGTCGGCCGCAGTTATCGAACGCAGGTTTGCGTTGTAGACCAGGAAGGAGAGGAGCCCAAGGAGCAAAGCCATTGCAAAATCGCGAGCGCAAATGCGCCGAAAAGCCGGCTCCGATACTGCCGGGACTTGCGCCGTAATTGCCGCGGTCACCTATAATTTTCCCATTCCATACTTTCTATCGAAGCTCATAGTGGCGCGCGCGGCGCTCGACAATGATCGCCTTGGCGCGTCAACAGGAACATTAGGAATATTGAAGCCACGCTTGGTCGCCGGCTTTCCCGGGAGGCAAAATTGCCAGCATTGAAGACGCCCACCTCAAGGCGGGCAAATCTGATTGGGATCGGTGCGCCACGGACTGCGACGAGCAGCCTGGCAAGGATGCTGAGCGCTACACGAGACGTCTTTGTACCCGAAGAGAAAGAAGTTAATGGCTTCGGCATCGACGATGACGTCACCGACGCCCGCTACGATATGCACTTCACCGGGGCAGCGATCGACCACCGCTATCTCGCCGACATCTCGCCCGTCTATCTCTCAAGTGCGCAGGTGGCGGAGCGTATTAGATCTTACAATCCGGAAGCAAAAATCATAGCGACTCTCAGGGATCCGGTCAGCCGTGTGATTTCACAGTACCGGCACATGAAGGGCAAGATCGACGCATCGCTGGGTCCGGACCTAAGCCTGGACATAAATTCGTACATAAAGAATGGCTTGATTGAGATCAGCAGTCATAGAGCGCAGGATAATTCCTGGTATTCTGCATCTACGAACATCGTTCACTCTTTCTACGGCAGGCATTTGCGGCGTTATTATCAATCCTTTCCCCGAAAACAAATACTGGTCTTGATTTATGAGGACCTGATCCATTCGCAGCCTTTGTGCGCGAAGGGGGCATGGGAGCAACAATTACAGCGATTTCTAGGCGTCGGGGTGAACCAGCAGTACTGGGACAATCGCGCGGAAGGCTTCGAAACGGAAATCGCCGACGACGTAGCAGGCGATTTGAAGAAGCTGTTCGCGGCCGAGGTTTCCACAGCCAGCGACCTGATCGGTCGCGATCTGGTTGAGCTATGGGGATACTAGTGCATGATCCCCGAAAAGTGGAATCCGGTTTTCTCTGGCGATCATGCTCAAACGCAGAGATAGAGCGATTCCATCGGGATGGAACAGGCTCTAGTCTGCCAGTCTGCTAAAACCCAGAGACATGGTTTGAGGAGACCCGCTGCATATCGGCCTCAACCATCTCGGCGACCAGATCCTCCAGTTGAACCGTGGGACTCCAGTCTAGTACCTCTTTCGCAAGAGAGGGGTCGCCGACAAGAAGGTCAACCTCCGATGGTCTGTAGAAAGCTGGGTCAACAGATACAACGATGTTCCCCGTAGCTCGGTCGATGCCTAGCTCGTTGTGCCCCGTTCCTTGCCAATCCAGGGAGATGCCGCAGGCGCTCGCGGCCATTTCGACGAAATCACGAACGGTATGTGTTCTGCCGGTCGCCACGACAAAATCCATCACAGGCGCCGTTTGCAGCATCCTCCACATGGCGTCGACGTAGTCCCTGGCGTGGCCCCAATCTCGTTTCGCCTCCAGATTTCCGACCCGCAGGGGTCCCTCGCCCTTCACCGCGTATTTGGCCATGCCAAGCGTCACTTTTCGAGGGAGAAACTCCACGCCCCGCAACGGCGACTCGTGATTGAAGAGGATACCGCTGCAGCAATGCAACCCGTATGCTTCCCTGTAGTTTACAACGGTCCAATGCGCGAACAATTTGGCGATGCCATAGGGACTGCGCGGGTAAAAGGGGGTCGTTTCAGTCTGCGGAACCTGTTGCACTTTGCCGAACATTTCGGACGTTGAAGCCTGATAAAATTTTGCCGTCGGGACGACGGTTCTGACGCCTTCAAGCAATCTCAAGGCGCCGACCCCGGTCACCTGAGTTGTGTAGATGGGCTGCGTAAAAGAATCGCCGACAAAGCTCTGAGCCGCGAGGTTGTATATTTCGTCGGGTTTGATTTTCTCCAGCACTGCACGCACGTTTGAGTCTTCGGTCAGCTCCATCGACGCGAATTCGATATCGTCCAGAACCTGAAGACTTTGCAGGCGCCATGTGCCAATGCCCGACGTACGGCGCATGGAGCCGACCACACGGTATCCCTTGTCGAGCAGCAGCTTCGATAGATAGGCTCCATCCTGACCGGTGATGCCCGTTATGAATGCGGTCTTGTTTGCCACAGCCTGTTGCCCCTTCGCGCGCGCGAATTGTGGATTCCCCTTGTCGTGCGCTATGGCAATGTTTTGGGGTGAAGGCAAAGGGATTCGGGCAAAGCATGAGGAATGCGTTTTTTACGATTTCATCCTGGAATTATCTCCACTATTCCCGGGCGCTTGCGTCTTCGTTTGCCCGTCACCATCCAGACTTTTCATGCATACTTGCCATCGCCGACACACGTCGGGAGGATTTGGGAAGCGACGTCTTTCCCGAGTTCGACGCTCATATTTTCTTCGACGATCTCGATCTGCAAGATCATCGCGCCTTCAGTTTTCGCTACGATGTCATGGAGCTGAATACGGCGATCAAGCCGACGGTATTTCGGCAACTTTTCGCCGAAGGTTTTGATCGCGTCATTTACCTCGATCCGGACATCCTTGCCTATCGCCGTTTCGACGAGATCTTGCAGGCGTTGGATGAGGGAGCGACGTCCGTCCTGACGCCGCACGCTCTTGCGCCAAACCTCCATTCCGAAAGTCCAAACGACCTGACCTTCATGCGATCGGGAATATACAATCTGGGATTTCTGGCCCTCGCCAAGACGGACGAGACGTCGGCTCTGCTGGAGTGGTGGGAGACGCGCCTGCGAAACGAGTGCGTCTCAAATCGCCTGAGCGACGGGATTTTCGTTGACCAGAAGTTCATGGACCTGTGGCCCGCCTATTGCTCCGGCACGCACATCCTGCGCGATCCGGCTTACAACGTAGCGTACTGGAACCTGGACACCCGAACGATCAAAAAGACGAGTGAGAGATACGAGATCAACGGCTTTCCACTCGCTTTCTTTCACTTCAGCGGGATCACACCCGGCGACCGGAGCGTCCTATCAAAGCACCAGCAGCGGTGGAAGCCAACGTCTAACGAGGCGTTAGGAGGCCTGTTGGTCGATTATCATGACCGATTGGAAGATTTCGGAGCAAGCAGGTTTTCCATAGTGCCCTATGGCTTCGGGACGTTTTCTGACGGCATCGATATTCCGAACCTGGCGCGAATTATCTATCGTGAGAAGCTCGAGCCTTTCGAGGGCGATCCCTTCGCCCTGATGCCCGATATTCTCGACCGTCCAGCCGACATCAATCCAAACCCCGGTGGTGTGGTCACGCAGCTCGCGCACGCGCTCTGGACGACGAGACGCGATCTGCAATCCTACTTCCCCCTCCAAGAGGGGCGATCCCAGATAAACTACGCCGACTGGTATATCTCCGGTGGCGCAAAGTCGGCCGGGATTCCTTCCAGGTTCACGAAAACGGTCGCCAAAAGAATTAGGCAACTTGACGCTTCGCGGACCGGCCCGAATGGAACACCAGACGTTTCGGCCAAAACCTCGGTCATTGCAACTCGTGTCGCGCGCCGTGCCTATCGAACTCTCCTAAGAGCTCAACCTCACATTCGCTGGCTCTATAGAATGGTGCCGCCGGCCAGGCGAAAGCAATTTCTCGATGCGATGTTCAGGCGTGCCTGGCCCGCAAGTGTCGATACAACAACCCAGACTACGCTTGCGCCCGGGCTATCCCTCATCGGTTACCCTTTTTCAGAAACGGGCGTCGGTGAAGCAATGCGCTCGCTGGCCCGATCAATTGAGAGCGCGGGCATCAATTACGATGTCACGAATTTTGACGAGCAGGTTCTTTCGTCGCACAGGGACAGAGCCCTGACGCACCGTATCGCCGCGCGACCTTCCAAAATGGTGAACGTTTTCTGCGTCAACGCCGACATGCTGGGGTCGACCATTCATGGAGTCGGCGTCGGCATTCTGAAGAACAGATACAATATCGTCAGGCCTTTCTGGGAACTGCCTCTGATCTATCCGCAATGGTTGGATAGCTTGCAAGATGTCGACGAAATTTGGGCGCCGACGGCCTTCGTCCGTGACGCCTTCATAGCCGGTACGAACCGTCCGGTTACGCACATCCCGGTGGCTATATCCGTCCCGCCCGACATTGAGCCGAACCGGGAGCGTTTTCAGATTCCAAAGGATTCCACCGCATTTTTGTTTGCATTCGACTTCTCGTCCTACCCGGACCGCAAGAACCCGGATGCCGTGTTGCAGGCCTATCTTCGCGCGTTCGGACAGGACCGCAATCGACGGATTTCCTTGGTGATCAAGACAATGGGCAACAGCCCACACAAACGCGCAATTCTGAATTCAATTCGTGGTCTGGCGCAGACCGACAAGCGGGTTGTCTTGATTGACGAGGTTCTGACTCGAACCGAAACATATTGCCTGACAAAATCCTGCGATGTCTTCGTCTCGTTGCATCGCTCGGAAGGCTTCGGATTGGGAATTGCCGAAGCCATGGCGATGGGCAAGGCCGTTATTTCAACGGACTTTTCGGGAAGCAAAGACTTCGTCAGCACGCAAACGGGTTTTCCGATTCCATACCGATTGATCAGCGTGGAGCCCGATCAATACCCCTATTTCATCGAAGGGCAGAAATGGGCCGATCCCGACATAGATGAAGCTGCCCGGGTCATGGCGCAACTTGCGGACAATATCGAGACCGTCACTTCGGTCGGCGAGCGCGCTCGGACCTACATGGCTGCGGTGCACAGCCCCGAGGTGGTCGGCAAGGTGATCGCAAATCGCCTTCAAGACATCCAAGGATACAGGAATTCCATATCGAAATACTGAACAGCCCATAGCGATGGCCAGGTGCAGCAGCTATTCGCGGCTATGTGGGAGCAGCAGCCAATCCCCCTGCTCCCTCGCCGATCGCTCCACCAGCGACCCACTAGGACGGCGCACCCGCTCGCAGCCTCCAACTAGAAGGAAATCTTCAGGCCCAGCTTGCCGCCGACATTCGAACTGTCCGCCGACCACTTGCCGCGGACCTCGCCGCTCACTGTCTTGGTTTGCGACACTTTCAGATTGAAACCGGTCGACAGCGCAACCGAGAAATCGGCATCATCGAAGTCGATCTCCCTGGTGTCGATATCCGTCGTGTTCTTGTAGTTGAAGCGCTGTTGAAACTCCGTCCGCGCGTAGGGGCTGAACACCATGCTGTTTTCCAGCGGATAGTCCGCATAGATGCCCGGTTCGAACTTGACCGCCCCGAAGGACAGGCGGCTCTTGCCGAACTCGTTGCCGCCGCTGTCCGTATAGGAATCGCCGCGGAAGGAAACGCCGAGCAAGCCGCCGCGCAGGTCGAACCGGGCGCGGTCGCCCAGCTTGAAGATATGGCCGACCGTCCCGGTGACGGCAAAGCCCTTGGTGTCGTAGCTGCCTGTGGTGCCGAGCACGCCGTTGGTCACGTCGCTTCCGCCGATGAAGCCGGAAGCGGAGACCAGCGCGTAGTCGTAGTTCTTGCGGAACAGCGCGTAGCCGCCGAACATGCCGGCCTTGTTGGTGCCTTCGCCGATGGCATCAAATCCCCGGAACGCGCCGAGGTTGACATCGGTCGAGGCATAGCCGGTGAAAACGCCGATGTTCAGGCCATACTCATTGTCGAACTGGAAGTGTTTGGCGGCATTGAAATCCAGGCTGATGGCGGCCGAAAAATCATTGGCATCGAAGCTCGGGCCGGGGCCATTCAAACCACCGCCACTGATGTCGTAGCCGTCATGTTCGGTATGAGCGAACTGGCCGGAGGCGAACACGCCGAAGCTGGACGAAACCGGCACCATTGCACCCCCGGTCGCGGGCGAGAGGTTGAGGTCGGACTCGAGCGCGTCACGGTTTATGCCGTAGAGAGCGTCGATTGCCACCGCGACCGCGCCGGCGTTGGTGGCGCTGGTGGGCGCCGCGGCAATACCGAAATTGGCCGGCGTGGCACGCAGGAACAAGCCATTCGGGCCAGCTACGATTTCATAGGTGAAAAGCGACCCCGGCGTGCCGGGAATGCCTTGGACATTGAAGGTCCCGGCAATCGGCCCGCTAGTCGAGACGATGAGCGGGATATCGGTCGCCTGGGCGAATTGCGGCGTACCCAGCAGATTGACGATGATGGTGTTGGCGCCGGTGGCCGAAAACGCGTTGGCAACGAGTTGATCCGACTGCAGCGTCTGTTGGTTGATGTCGAGGCTGATGCTGGCGCCGTTGAGTGTGAGGCCGCCGAGCGTCAACACGTCGTCGGCGATACCGTCCGTCATGTTGATCAGAGAATTCGTCGCGATGATCGAACCCGGCATGGTGACGTTGCCGTTGATGAACAGCGTCGAGCCGTTGCCCAGGTTGAGCTGGTTGATGCCTTGTGTCCCACCGCTGAAGCGGAGCGTGGAATTGTCGGCCGAGAAATTGTCGAAGCCGGTGAAATTCTGGCTCTTGCCGCCGACAGCAAGGTCGGTGTCGGTGACGGTGCCATTGGCATTCGTTCCACTGAAAAGCACGCCATCGCGCAAATTGAGTGGATCGACCGCGCCCACATTGTCGATGATCAGGGTGTTGGGGCCGATACCGGTGACGTCGCCGCCGATCGTGCCGCCCGACAGATGAACGTGCTCTGCGTCGATGCCGCCGGTGATGGTGCCGCCAACGACCGAGACATTGTCGAAGCCGGCGCCGCCGGTGACGTTGCCGGCGACGGCGCCGCCGGAAACCGTGATCACGTCATCGCCGTTATCGCCGGTAAGACTGCCGCCGATCGTGCCGCCGCCGATATTCAGCGTGTCATTGCCGTCGCCACCGCTGACCGAGCTGCCGACGGTGCCGCCGGTCATGTTGAGCGTATCGTTGCCGTCGTTCGCCGAGACCGGCCCGCTGACCGTACCGCTGCTGATCACGATCAGATCGTCGCCGAGATCGCCGATGACCTCGCCGGTCAGGTTGCCGCCAGCGATGAAAATCCGGTCGTTGCCGTCATTGCCTTCGATGAAACCGGTGATCGAACCGCCACGGAAATCGATCGTGTCGTTGCCGGCGCCGCCGCTCACCGCGCCGCCGAGCGTGCCGCCGGTCATCAGGAAGCTGTCGTCGCCATCTTCGAGGCCGACAGAATCGATGCCGTTCCCACCCTCACCAAGGTCGATGCCGATACTGGCGTTGCCTGAGATCGTGACCTTGTCGTTCTGGCTGCCGGCGAAAATCGAACCGTCAATCCTGCCGCCGCTCACGTCAAAGGTGTTGCCGCCGCCTTGGCCGAAAACCGAACCGGTCACACGGCCCGCCGTCATGGTGAAAATATCGGCGCCGTCGCCGAGGTCGACGATGCCCGGAGCCGCGGTCATCCCGATGGTACCGCCATTGATGTTGACGGTGTCGTCGCCTTCGTTGCCGAATATGCTACCGCCGATGGTGGCCTTGCCGCCGACCGTTATCGTGTCGTTTCCGATATCTCCATCGACATAGAGATCGACCGCGGCATTGCCGTTTATGGTGATCTGGTCGTCGCCTGCGTTTCCGGTCACGTAGCTGCGGATCGCGCCCCCGCTGACAACCAGCGTGTCGTTGCCACCGTCACCACTCAGACTACCGTCGAGGATGCCACCGGTCATCGTGAAATGGTCGTCGCCGTCGCCAAGCCCGATGGCATCTCCTCCTTCCGAATCGCCGTAAACTATGGCGCCGTTCTTGATGGTGACGATATCGGCGCCGCCATTGGTGAAAACAGATCCGGTGACAACGCCGCTATTGCCATCGGTGACGCTTGTATCGTTGCCTAAGGTGATGGTGTCGATGCCATCTCCGCCGATGACTGAACCGTCGATTTCACCGCCGATCATCTCCAGCGAATTATTGCCTTCGCCAAGGTCGATGTCCTGAATGCTGCCGGCCTGGATGACGACCTTGTCATCGCCCGCCCCGGTATTGAGATTGGCCATGACGTTGGGGGCGAATGGCTCGCCGTCGAAATCCCCATAGGACATCTCAAGCTGGTCGTTGCCATCCAGGAGTTCGATGGTTCCATCCGCCGGTTGCAAGGAGGTCGACCCTACCGGCGGCAGGCCGGTTACGGCGGGCGTTGTCGCCGCGTCGTCGGTCAGGGTGCCGCCAAAAATGTTTACGATGTCGTCGCCATTGCCATCATAGTCGTTGACGATGACTAGTGACGAACTCAAGTCGAGCCCTTCGTACCCGGTGAACCGAGTCGTGAACACGCCATCGACGTCCTGAAAATCCCCGGTCGTCCTGCACTCCACGGTTACTGACGTCGTGTCAAACGGATTGCCTGCGCCGCTTGCAACGGCGGAGCAGGCTGCAGCGCCAGATATTTCGAACGTGGATGCTGCCGCTAACGCAAGCAACGAGACGCCCGCCAACTGATAGGCTTCGCACGGCACTTTCATTCGACCTCGCCTTACGAGAAATCGATACCGGCACTAAGGCAGATTGATATCGGACCATCGACCCATCTGATCGGGACTTGTTGTCAATCCGCCTGGCCGAGACTGTACGCGGCGAGTTGCTCTACGGCAATGGTTTGGCCGTTCGCCCTCGGCGACTATCAGGCCATCTGTGGCGAGAAGGTCACTATAGAAAAGCTCGAAATGATCTGTTCACCCCCAGGCCCACAGTTCAAAGGGTATATTTTATAGATCAGAATACGCTGCCGACACGGTCAAGTTTCCGGCATGTGCAATCTTGCGGTCGTAGCTTGCCCATATTTCACCGCCACACTGCTGCGCCCAGCGGTGGCAGAAAGAAAAATCGGTAGGCAGATCCAGTTCCGGCGTCACGATCTTGGCGAACGGCGTCAGGAAATTCTCGAACTGAGTGGTGTACTTGTTCTTTCGGTAACGAGACCGATCCACTGTCTCAGGCAACTTCTCGATTATCGTCGTCACGCAGTCGCGGGAGACAAGAAAGATACCCGTGCCACATAACGATACCCGGACAAAGCCTCCTAACTTTTGCCGGGGTTCGACAATGGTTCCAATAAACTCCAGGCTTTGTGCGAAGGCCTTGTCGAAGGGCAGCGCCGACAGTGAGTGGAGTTTTTGGAGATCGACCGTGCGCCGGGGATACAAAGTGCCGACCACCGGCTTGTCCAGCGCCAGCATCGCCGCGATGAGATCGGGGGAAAAGCCCATGTCGCTGTCGATCATCAGGATGTGACTGCAATCCGGCTTCTTGTAGTAGAAATTCGTCAGCAGATAGTTCCGGGAAAACGGGATATCCGTGTATTCGATTTCCGACAGCGTGAAGGCGTAGCCGGACAGGCTCTTGTGGGTCAGGGCCGCGAAGAGGCTGCGAACGAAGACGCTTTTGTAGGCCGCTCCATAAACCGGCAGCGCAAGGTTGATCTTGATCGGCATCGTGTCCTCCCACAGTCCAGTGTGAGTCCATACAAATCCCTTTTCCCTATCTTTGACATGATTCTTGGTATAAATTTTTTGCTGGCCTTCGGCGGCACGGGGTCCATACGGTTAGGCATGATTGTGTTGCGTCGTGGTGCGCTTCGAAGGTTGCAAGACCAGGATCGACGCAGACCGGAACGGGCATGTTGATATGACCCATTGCCATAGACTCCTGCTTCGCATTCCCCTGCTTCTGCTTCTCGTGCTTCTTGGCTCGGCTGGCGCGCGCGCCGCGGTCGAGCAGAACCCGCCGCCGCAGCCGCGCAATCGGCTGGCGATCGTCATCGGCAATTCGAACTATCAAAGCTCCCGGCTCGAGCATCTCCCCAATGCGGCAAACGATGCCACACGGCTTTCAGAGAGTCTGAAGCGGCTGAATTTCGAAGTGCTGACGGGAACCGATCTTTCGACAGAGGGTTTCGCCAAACTGCTTCGAGACGCTGATGCAAAATTGCCGACAACCAGTGCCGTCTTGATTTTCTATGCCGGCCATGGCGTGCAGTTGCGTGGCGAGAACTACCTGCTCCCGGTCGACACGCCCGATCCTGAAAGCCTGGAAAAACTGACGGCCAGCGCGATCAAGCTGAATGATGTGATCGCTAGGTTCGCGCGCCGGGACCGCCAGACATTCATATTCCTGGACGCATGCCGCAACAATCCGCTCGGTCCCGGCGCCGGCGCGGGCGATGGTCTGGCACAAGTTGACGTCGGTGAAAACACGTTCATTGCCTTTGCCACTCAGCCCGGCAATGTCACAGCCGACGGCGGCGGCGAAAACAGCCCGTTTACCATTGCGTTGCTGAAGAATCTCGAGATTCCCGGGCTCAGCGTCTCGGACATGATGATCCGCGTCCGCAACGAAACCGAAGCGTTGACGGTTGGCCGTCAAGTGCCGTGGGATCAATCGAACCTGCGCGAGCAGTTCTATTTCACGGAGCAGCAGGCACTCGATCCGGCACAGTTGAGCGCAAGCCTTTCGCGAATTCTGGCGGACCCCATCGCAAAGAAGAGATTGCAGGTCGAGCTTGCCTCCAACGACCTGCAAACTGCCGTGCTTGTCGTCGGGCAGACTTTGCGGTCGGTCGAAATTCCGGCACCGCCGGCCGATTTACCGGCGCCGGTTGGCACCCAGGTCGCCAATCTGTCTGCAACTGAAAGTGTTGAAGATGCTCGCCAAAGCGTCGTCTCCGGCCTCGAAACCCTCATTGTCGGCGCATCGGCGGGCGAAGCGGACAAGGACAAGGCGGGCGATCTCGCGCGCAGCATCCAGACTGAACTTCGTCGCCTGGGTTGCTACCGGATGCAGGTTGATGGCGACTGGGGCACGGGCTCCATCCGCGCCCTCACCGACTATTACAAAAACACCAAGCAAGTCGCATCGACAACCGAGCCGACCGTCGGACTGCTCGGCGATCTCTTTCTGCGCTCCGGCAGAATCTGCAAGCAGCCGGTCATCGTCAAGGCCAAGCCGGCCAAAGTTGCGTCGGATGCCGACCCCTCGCGAACCAGTTCCGGCCGCAAGGCTGCGAAACGCTCACAGGCCGCCCCACAACGCCCAGCAGCCCCGCCGCCAGACATTGGTGCGGGCATCGGCATTGGTGGTGTGTTTTAGGTATCGGCGATCAGGCAAGCTTCATTATCGGCAGATTGTCCATCGGCGCGATCACGCGGATCAAGACCGCGGGATCGCGACCGAATCTTCCTTGATCATTGCCTGGTGAACACGCCCGTGTAGGTCTGGCCGGCAAGCGCATAGGTTGCGGCCAGGGTCGCGTCGGGCAGCATCATAAAACTGACGTCCGCGCCATTCGGGAGGCGCCCAAGCTTCAAAGTAGTCCCTACAATTCTTCCTTCGCCGGCAGCCTCTCCCGGATTGTTGTCGCCCAGAATTCCCCACGCATAGGTGACCGTCACCCCTCCCTTCGAAGAAATCGTCTGCACGGCGAGTTTGCCTTCATACATTCCCTCCAATCGTCCAGCCCACATGCCCGAAAACGCAGCGTACCTTGTTGGAACGCCCTTCGCTGGGGGAGTGATCGTCACGGATTGATCCATGACTGCCGAGCCAGGGGAAACAGCGGCAGGACCCAAGGCGGGCTGGGAAGGAATGGTGGCTGGACCCAACGCAGGTTCGGGAGCGGCGGATTGCGGCGCTTCAGGAGCCGATTGGCATGCGGCGAGCGCAACTGCCGCGAGGGCCAGCATCGTGTTCCGCATCGAATTCTCCACATCGTCCTCCGACTGACATATCCGAAAGCCCGCCGACCGGCAGAAAGTTCCATTCCCTCCCCAGGGCCGGATGGCCCCTGATAGGCCGAACAGTGGCCCCAATAAATAGCCGCGTATCGACCGCGTGGCTACATTGCGCGGGCAGGCTTTAGGTGGCCTGGCGACGCGCACTTCGCTGCGTTGCGATCTCGTTGGTTTTCCTCTGGGCGATCACCCTCTATATAGCTCATGATAATTCCATCCGGGGGCATCGTATATGTTGACTCGCGTTCGTGCCGTGGTCGTTGGTGGCGGCTGTGTCGGCGCAGGCATTCTTTACGGCCTGGCGAAGCGCGGCTGGAGCGATGTCGCGTTGCTGGAGCGAACGCAGCTTACCGCCGGTTCGACCTGGCATGCGGCCGGGCTCATACCCTCCTTTGCGCGCAGTCTCAACGTCGGCCGCATGATCGCCAAATCCATCGAGATCTATGAAGGCCTCGAGGCCGAGACCGGTCAGAAGGTTGGTTGGCACAAATGCGGCCAGCTGCGCATCGCCAACACACGCGACCGGCTCGACGAATATCGCAGCTACATGGACGTCGCGGAGGTCCAGGGCGTGCGGGCGCGGATCGTATCGCCGGCCGAGGCGCGCGAGATCTGGCCGCTCCTCAACAACAGCGGCATGCTGGGCGCCCTGTATCATCCCGATGACGGCCACATCGCGCCTGCGGACGTGACCCAGGCCATGGCCAAGGGCGCGCGCGACCTCGGCGCCAAGATCCATCTCGGCACCGAAGTAACGGGTTTCGAGCGGATGCCGGACGGCGACTGGAAGGTCAGAACCTCCCGTGGCGACATCGTCTGCGAGCATGTCATCCTCGCCACGGGCAATTATGCACGCCAGACCGGCGCCATGCTGGGCCTCGACATTCCCGCAATCCCGATCGTGCACCAGTACTGGGTCACCGACGCGGTGCCCGAAATCGTGGAACGCAAGCGGCTGGGCCTTCCGGAGATGCCGATCCTGAGGGACGAGGGTTACGAGGGTTACCTGCGCGAAGAGGGGGACGGGCTGATGTTCGGCCCCTACGAGCGCACCGAACAGCTCAAGCTGTTCGCCGAGAACGGCGTGCCGGAATGGTTCGGTGCCGACCTGCTCGATGAGGATTTCGACGCCGTTTCCTGGAACTGGGAGCGGGCGAGCGAACTGGTGCCCGCGCTCGGGCGCGCCGGCATCAAGAGGAATGTGCGCGGACCTTTCCAGATGACGGCCGATGAGCTGCCGCTGATGGGCCCGGCCTGGGGGCTCGAGAATGTCTGGCTCGCCGAAGGCGTACCGGGTGGCATCCTGTGGGGCGGAGCGATCGGCCATTATCTTTCAGAGCGGATTGTCGAGGGCGGCAACAGCCTCGACACGGCGGAACTGGATCCGCGGCGCTTCGGCGAATATGCCAACAAGAGCTGGACCCGGGAGAAGGTAAGGGAAGCGTGGGGCACCCATGCGGCACAGCACTATCCCGGCCAGGACATGCCGGCGGCCCGGCCGCAGAAAACGGCTCCGTCCTACGACCGCCTCAGCCAGCTCGGCGCGGTGTGGGACGTGCTGAACGGCTGGGAGATGCCGAGCTGGTTCGCACCCTCGGGTGTCGAGGCGCGCAACGTGTACAGCTGGCGCTGGACCGCCAAGGGCAACTATGTCGGCGAGGAGGTTCACGCCGTCCGCAACACCGTCGGCCTGGTCGAAATGACGCCAATGACCAAGTTCGAGGTCAGCGGCGCGGGCGCCGAGGACTGGCTCGACGGGATCCTCGCCAACCGGTTGCCTCGCCCCGGTCGCATCGCTCTCGCGCATCATCTCACGCCCGCCGGCGGCGTGCAGGCCGAATATGTGGTGGCACGGCTACAGAGCGACCTCTTCTACCTCGTCTCGACGCCGCGCGCCGAGCGCTGGAACTACGACGACCTCAGTCGACTGCTGCCGAAGGACGGCAGTGTGCACCTGCGCAACGTCACCAACGATCGCGGCAGCTTCACCGTGGTCGGGCCAAGGGCGCGCGACGTGCTGCAACCGCTGACCGAGATCGATCTGTCCAACGAGGCTTTCCCCTGGTTCAGCGTGCAGTCGGCCACCGTCGGCCTGGCCAGCGACGTGCGTCTGATGCGCGTCAACTACTCGGGCGAGCTCGGCTGGGAGCTTTACCATCCGCTTTGCTATCAGCGGCACTTGCTGGACGCGCTTCTGGCATCCGGACAGGCGCACGGGCTGAGGCTGGTCGGGCTTCAGGCACTGGAATCACTGCGTCTCGACAAGTCCTACCGCGCCATGTACCGCGATATGAATCTCGAACTGTCAGCCTGGGAAAGCGGCCTCGACCGCTTCATAAGGCTCGACAAGGGCGACTTCATCGGCAGCGCGGCGCTGGCCGCGAAGCAAAAGCAGGGCACAGCGCGGCGGATCGTCACGCTGTCCATCGATACGGATGGTGCGAGCGCCTTTGCCTGTGAGGGCGTCTACCGCGACGGCAAGCTTGTCGGCCACGTCACCTCGGCGGGCTACTCCTATACTTTTGGCCACGACATAGCACTCGCGCTGCTGCCGCCGGAACTCGGAGCCCGCGGCACTGCGCTGGAGGTTTCAATTCTCGGCGAGCGCCGCCCGGCAAGGGTGATCTCCGACTCTCCCTATGACCCGGAAGGCGCGCGCGGGCGCATGTGAGGCACCGAGGGGGATCAATCAGGTCGCCATCGCGTCTCAAAAAAGCGGTGACGTCGTCACGCACACGACGTTCGAGTGGAGACTATTTCCCGAACCTCTGCGGCAGGGACGCGAGCGGCGTTCTCACGGCTCCATTGCCTTGAGCGCCGCCGGAACCGGATAGCGGCTGCCGTCATAGCGCAACCGGTAAGTCCGCTTCACGGACTTGCCGGGATGGGACTGGCACTCGCCATTCTTGTCGGGCAAGGGATTGTCGGTGTCCGCCCGCTCGACCGCGATGATGTCATGGTAGCCATGATGGCTCGCCGAGCTCATCGCCAGGCTGACCTGGCTGGTATGAAAGGACCCGGCGCAATTGGCGTCGCCCTCGCCGCCATTGCCGGCCACGGCAAGGCCGCCGAGCACCAACCGCAGGGTATCGCCGGCGAGGGCATAGAGCCGCAGGCCGGTTTCGGCGAAGGGAGTGGCCTGCGAATGGGTTGCCAATTCGATGCGCAGGCCGAAGGCGGTGACAGCTGGCGACAGCGTGTAGCGGCCGGTATCGAATTCGATCTTGCGGATGGCGATGGCGTCATCGTTCGCTAGCCCGGGCTGGAGCAGGCGCTGGCGCACCTGCCGGCTCTTCCTGTCGACAACCAGAAGCTCGATATCACCGACATGCCCGCCGTCGCTGGATTTGACGCTGTCGATCAGCGGCACTGCGACCAGCAGCAGGCCGTCATGGGCAGGCCAGGTCTTGCAGACCAGGCCAAATGGCGTTTCGCCGTCCGGAAGCGTCAGCGGGATGCTGATATGGGGTTCGAGCGTCAAGGCGGCGCCGTCGCTGCTCTTCCGAGCCTTGGGATAGGCCTGCTGCACGAGGGCGACAACATCGCCGCAATCGCCGGCCGCGGTCCAGGCGGGCGACGGACCGGCGACGGCGAGGCCGAGGAAGAGGGTATGCAGCAGTATGCGCATCGATTTCTCGCGTTGCAGGGCCGGATTTCGCCAGGACTGTCTACGCGAGATCGCTGGCGGCGCACAGGTGTGCAGGCTCACCCAGGGCCCACCGAATGCCATCGCGAGCACCTGCCTGTTTGGTATGCTGATATCTTGCCTATTTGGTATGCTGGTATAATATGTACCTGACATAGCGTGCCCCAAAGGTTACGCTGTGCTCGTGTGTGGCAGCAAAGCCGATCGTGTTTTTGGGAGGAAATACCATGAGATTTGCAACTGTGGCGGCGCTCGCCGGCGCCGTAATGGTGGGCGCTACCGCAATGCCGGCAATGGCGTCCTCGGATGCGCCGGTCATCGCTCTCGCCAACGCCTATTACGGCAACACCTGGCGCCATCAGATGGTGGAAGCGTTCGAAGCCTCGGCCAAGGAAGCCAAGGCCGCCGGACAGATCGCCGATTACATCGTCATGAACGGCGATGGTTCGGTCGCGCAGCAAAACAGCCAGATCGCCGAGCTGATCCTCAAGAAGGTCGATGTGCTCGCCGTCGACGCCGCCTCGGAAACCGCGGTCAATGGCATCATCGAAAAAGCCTGCAAAGCCGGCATCATCGTCATCTCTTTCGATTCCGTGGCCTCGGCGCCCTGCAACTACCAGCTCAATTTTGACTTCAAGGGCTACAAGGCGACCCAGGCCGAGGCGGTCTTCAAGATGCTCGGCGGCAAGGGCAACGTCATCCAGGTGCGCGGCGTGAAAGGCTCGGCGCCAGACAACGACATGTTCAATGCGCAGCAGTCGGTGCTGGCGAAATACCCTGACATCAAGGTGGTTGCGACCGTCTATGGCCAGGCGACCGCTTCGGTAGCGCAGGCGGCGATCGCCAATGTGCTGCCCTCGCTGCCGCATGTAGACGCCGTGCTCGGCCAGGGCGGCAGCGACGACGTCGGCATCGCACAGGCCTTCGTCCAGTATGGCGGCGATTATCAGGGCAAGATGCCGGTCATCGAGGGTGGCGGCGGCACCGACTTCGTCAAATGGTGGGCCGACGAGAATGCCAAGAATGGCTACCAGACCGTGTCGATGAACACCACGCCGGGCATCGGCGGCGCCGCCTTCTGGCTTGGCCTGTCGCTGCTGAAGGGCGCCAAGGCGCCCAAGCTGATGATCATGCCGGTGGCGACGGTCGACGCCGGCAACCTCAAGGAGTACGCCAAGCTGCCGGGCGGCCAGATCATCAGCCCGAGCTACTCGCTGGACTGGGTAAAGCAGAACCTGCTGAGCAAATAACAGGACGGCTCCCCCCTCGATCGGGCGCAGCGGACAGCCGCGCCCGATCTCGAAGAATCGGAGGACGAATGTCCCAGCTTGCCGTTGCCGAACAGGACAGTGCCGTCTCCACGGCGCGGCCGGCCCCTATCCGGCAAAGCGTCGTCTCGCTCACCGGGATAACCAAGAGCTTTGGACCGACGCTCGCCAATGCCGGGATCGACCTCTCGGTCGCTGCCGGCGACGTGATCGGACTGGTCGGCGGCAATGGCGCCGGAAAATCGACGCTGATGCGCATCCTGTGCGGCGCGATGTGGCCGACGCTCGGCTCCATCTCTTTTGCCGGCGAAGAGATCGGGTTCGCCGACTACGGCACCGGCGAAGCGCAGCGACGCGGCATCCGCATGGTGCATCAGGAGTTGTCGCTCTGCGGCAACCTCTCGATCGCCGAGAACTTCTTTCTGGAAATCCCTGGCGACGCGTCAAACCGGCCCGGCTGGCGGGCGCTCTATCGGGCCCGCGCCCGCGAGGCGCTCGACGCCGTCTTTCCCGGCAACGGCATCGATGCCGGCGCCGAGGTCGGTCACCTCTCCATCGCCGAACGGCAGATGGTCGAGATCGCCCGCGCCGCCGCGACGCCCGGCGTCAGGCTGATCGTGCTCGACGAGCCGACCTCGTCGCTCGATCTCGACCGCTCCAAACAGCTCAGAGCCTTCATCCGCGAGCGGGCGAAGGCCGGGCTAGCCTTCATCTTCATCAGCCACAAGCTGCAGGAGATCATCGACATCGCCAGCGAGATCGTGGTGCTGCGCAACGGACGCACGGCATGGCAGGGCCATGTCGCGGACGCCTCGATCGGCAAGTTGGTGCAGCTGATGGGCGGCGATGCCAATCCGGTGCATCAGCACGCCGTCACCGCAGCTTCCGCCCAGGACGTGCTGGTGCGGCTCTCCGGACCGCTGACGGGCGAACTCGGCCGCGACATCGATATCGTGCGCAGCGAAATCGTCGGCCTGGCCGGCCTCGAAGGCAGCGGCCAGAAGGAGCTGCTGCATGCGATCTTCAGCCCCGACCGCAAGCAAAACGCGGCGGTCACGAGACATGCGCAAGCCGGATTCATCGCCGGAGACCGGCAAAAGGAAGGCGTGTTCCCGCTGTGGAGCGTGCTGGGAAACATCAGCATCGGTGCACTTGCCCGCCGGCCGGTGCTCAGCCTGGTTTCCGACCGCGCCAACCGCGAGACGGCCGCCGATGCCGCCGGCCGGCTGCGGCTGGACGACAGTCGCTTCCAGTCCAACATCACCGAGCTCAGCGGCGGCAACCAGCAAAAGGCCCTGGTCGCCCGGGCGCTGGTTGCCGACACCCCGATCATCCTGCTCGACGACCCGACGCGAGGCGTGGATATCGCCACCAAGCAGGATTTCTACCGGCTGTGCAACGAGATTGCGCGCAGCGGACGCGCACTGGTCTGGCATACGACCGAGGAGGCCGAACTACTGGCCTGCGACCGCGTGCTGGTCTTTGCCGGCGGGCGGATCGTCAGAGAGCTGACGGGCGACGCAATCACCGAATCGGCCGTTGTCGCCGCCTCTTTCGTGCAGCCGGCGGACAAGCTTGCCGGCGCCGGGCAGAAGGATGCCGCGACGGCCGGGCTTAGCCGCAGGCTGGTGAATGCGGCGCCGTTCATCGGCCTTGCAGCAGTGCTCGCCGTGATGATCTCGGCCAATCCCGCCGTCGCCTCCATCTTCGGCCTCGACCTGCTGCTGATGCCGGCGCTGTCGCTGGTGCTGGTGACTGCGGCACAGATGTTCATCGTCGGCGGCAGCGAGATCGACCTCGGCGTCGGCGCCTTCGCCGGCCTCGTCAGCGTTCTCAGTGCCACGCTGCTCTATGACCAGCCGTGGCTCGGCGCGTTGGCGCTGGGGGCGGCGCTCGCTGCCTATGCGGGGCTTGGCGGGCTGATCCAGGCACGCAAGATCCCGGCCATCGTCGTCACCCTCGGTGCCTCCTTCATCTGGGTCGGGCTGGGCTATGCGCTGCAGCCGACGCCCGGCGGCGCCAGCCCGGAATGGCTGTCGGCGCTCTTCAACTGGTCGCTCGGCATGGTGCCGACCTCCGTCATCCTCATCGCCGCCGTCGCGCTGATCGTCTTCGTCATCGACCGGCTGCCGCTCGGCGTGGTGCTGCGCGGCTTCGGCAACAATCCAACCGCGATGATGCGCTCCGGCTGGTCGCCGACGCGCTATGCGCTGGTGCGCTATCTCATCGCCGGGCTGTTTGTGGCCGCCGCCGGCCTGTCGCTGACGGCGATCAATACGGCGAGCGACATCAATTCGGGTAACTCGTTCACCCTGCTCAGCGTCGCCGCCGTGGTGATGGGCGGCTGCTCGCTTCTCGGCGGCATCATTTCGCCGGTCGGCGCCGTCGCCGGTGCGGTAACGCTGTCGCTGATCGGCGCCCTTCTCGGCACGCTGAATGTCAGCAGCGATTTCAACGCCGCGACACAAGGCCTGATCCTGATCGCACTGCTGACGCTGCGCAGCCTGACCGCCGACCGCAGGGGCGAACAATGAACGCCCTGATCGCCTTCAGCCTCTGGGCGCAGAGGAACCGCTGGATCTGGGCGGCGATCGGCGTGCTGCTGTTGTGGCTGGTGCTGTCGGTGGTCACCAACCGCTTCAGCCTGTCCAGCCTCTCGGGGATCATACTGTCGGCGTCCTTCCTGACGGTGGTCGGCATCGGCCAGATGTTCGTGGTGACGACCGGGCGCGGCAACATCGACCTCTCGGTTGCCTCGGTGATCACACTCAGCGCCTTCGTCGCGCTGCTCACCATCAAGGGCCAGGATGCCAATCTCGCCATCGGCGTCGCCGCCGCGATCCTGCTCGGCCTTGCCATCGGCGTGCTGAATTCGTTGCTGGTCGTCGGGCTGGGCATACCGGCCATCATCGCGACACTGGCGACCGGCTACGTGCTGGCGACCGCGACGCTGCTGTCGAACCGGGCGATAGCGGGCTTCGCCGTCAGCCCGGCGCTGAAATACCTGGCATCCGGGCGCGTTGTCGGCGTGCCTGTCATGGCCATCATCGCCATCCTCGGCGTGGCGGCGGCGTCCTTCGTGCTGCGCTACACGGTGTTCGGGCAGCTTTTGTCGGCGGTCGGCCAGAACCGCACTGCCGCGCGGCTCGCAGGCATCAGGAACGGCCCGGTGATCGCATCCGCGTTCATCATCTCGTCGGTGCTGGCGTCGCTCGACGGGCTGCTGCTGGGCGCCTATATCGGCGGCGCCTTCCTCGAAATGGGCCAGCCCTATCTGTTGCAGTCGATTGCCGCGGTGGTGCTCGGCGGAACACTGATCTTTGGCGGCTCGGCGACCGCGCTCGGCACCCTTTTCGCCAGCATCCTGCTCATCCTGATCGTCACGACCATGCAGATCATCGGCCTGCCGCCGGGCGTCCAGGACATCGTGCAAGGCATCGTCGTCATCTTCGTGCTCGCCCTTGCCGGACGGCAGGCGATGGTGCGGCGATCAGCTGCCGATCCCTCCGGCAACGACGACGCTGCCACCGTCCCGACGGGCGGACAGCAGTCATGACGTGCACCGCATTCACCATTATCGGATTGCCAAAATCTGGTAGCGTGATTATACCAGTTGATAAGTTGACGACGGACGATGCCGTCGGTGGAGATCAGGAGTAGTGACCAGATGACAACGATTGCGCTGTTCGGTGCCGGCGGAAAAATGGGTTACCGCCTATCCACCAATTTTCGCGGATCGCCCTACACGATACGTCATGTCGAGGTTAGTGATGCCGGCCGCGAACGGCTGAAGACCGGGCTGGGCTTCGATACGGTCAGCGCCGACGAGGCGCTCAAGGGCGCCGATGTGGTGATCCTGGCCGTTCCGGACACGCATATCGGCAAGGTGGCTTCCAGCATCGAGAGCAAGCTCGCCCCAGGCACGATGGTGGTGGTGCTCGACGCCGCCGCCCCATTCGCCGGTCATCTGCCGAAGCGGCCGGACCTGACCTATTTCGTCACCCATCCCTGCCATCCGCCGATCTTCAACGACGAGACCGACATGGCGGCCAAGAAGGACTATTTCGGCGGCGTCAAAGCCAAGCAGCATATGGTCAGCGCCCTGATGCAGGGACCTGAAGAGGATTACGCCAAGGGCGAGGCGATCGCGAAAATCATCTGGGCGCCGGTAATGCGCTCGCACCGCGTCACGGTCGAACAGATGGCGCTGCTGGAGCCCGGCCTTTCGGAGACGGTGTGCGCCTCGCTGTTGGTGGTCATGAAGGAAGCCGTCGATGAGGTCGTGGCACGCGGCGTCGACAAGCAGGCGGCGCTCGACTTCCTGCTCGGTCATATGAACGTGCTGGGCGCCGTCATCTTCGGAGAGACCAAGGGCGTTTTCTCGGACGCCTGCAACAAGGCGATCGAATTCGGCAAGCCGGTGCTGATGCGTGACGACTGGAAACGCGTGTTCGAGCCGGACGAGATCGCCGCCAGCATTCAGCGCATCACCTGAAAGAGGCCAACACAGGCGCTGGCCCGGAGTGCTTCGATGCGCCGGCGCACCATTGCCGACGCTCGGCTTTTGCCGCTCATCAGGTACATATCATCTGAATTTGTGATTGACTCATCATACCAGTTGGCTTAGCTGTTCATGGCTCGGATCGATAAGGTTTCGCAGGGAGTTCGAAGCCTGGACGAGTGGAGGACGGCTGGGGGAGCAACGATCCGTCGAGGGCAAGCCGGCAAAACGGCTTTTAGCCCGAAACGGTCCGCGGCCCGCGCTGCCTGACGAATTCGGATGCAGACAGAGGCCTTGGTCGATCAAGGCAATTTTCAAATGGGAGGACTTCATGAAACTCACACGCAGAATGACGCTTGCGGCTTTCGCCGGCGTGCTGGCGCTCGGCACCGCAGCGCCCGCCTATGCGGCGGATCTCATCGCCATCATCACGCCTTCGCACGACAATCCGTTCTTCAAGGCGGAAGCCGTCGGCGCCGAAGCCAAGGCAAAGGAGCTCGGCTACGAGGCCCTGGTGCTCGTCCATGACGACGACGCCAACAAGCAGTCCGAGCTGATCGACACCGCGATCGGCCGCGGCGCCAAGGCGATCATCCTCGACAATGCCGGCGCCGACGCCACCGTCGCCGCCGTGCAGAAGGCCAAGGACGCAGGCGTTCCGTCCTTCCTGATCGATCGCGAGATCAACGCCACCGGCGTCGCCGTCGCGCAGATCGTCTCCAACAATTACCAGGGGGCCCAGCTCGGCGCACAGGAATTCGTCAAGCTGATGGGCGAGAAGGGCAATTTCGTCGAACTGGTCGGCAAGGAATCCGACACCAATGCCGGCATTCGCTCCAAGGGTTATCACGACGTAATCGACGACTATCCGGACTTGAAGTTGGTTGCCCAGCAGTCGGCGAACTGGAGCCAGACGGAAGCCTATTCCAAGATGGAATCGATCCTGCAGGCCAACCCCGACATCAAGGGGGTGATCTCCGGCAACGACACGATGGCAATGGGCGCCTATGCGGCGCTTGCCGCCGCGAACCGCAAGGACGTCATCGTCGTCGGCTTCGACGGATCGAATGACGTGCGCGACTCCATCAGCTCCGGCGGCATCAAGGCGACTGTCCTGCAGCCGGCCTTTGCGCAGGCGCAAATGGCGGTCGAGCAGGCCAACGACTACATCAAGAACAAGAAGTCGCCGGCCAAGGAAAAGCAGCTGATGGACTGCGTTCTGGTCAATGGCGACAATGCCGCCAAGCTGGAGACCTTCGCGCTGACGAACTGAGCCCGCGTGGGATGGAATAGCGAGGGGCGAACCCCGGGTTCGTCCCTCGCCGCCATTTTCCATGGGCCGACCATCATGCTGAACAACAGACCGCCATGCTGAACAACAAGCCGAACTGGCCGATCCTCGCCGCGATGATCGGCATCAGCCTGACCGCCTGCAAGATTCTGCCGACGAAATCGGCAGACAGCGGCAATGCTCCCGCCTTCAATCCGGCCAAGATGGTCGATGAGATGTGGGCGGCGAAGGTCGTGCCCTATCTCCAGCAGAAGGCCGGACCGTTTGCTGAGGTTCACACCCTGGCGAAAGCCGACCCGGCGGCTGCCGGCGCCAAATATGGCAATCCGAACAAGCAGGCGAATTCGCCCTGGACCTTCGCGGTTCGCCTGGAAGGCAAGATCGTCGCGGCAAATACGCAATCGCGCGCGGCGACGGTCGACGTCGATGTCGACGGCGACGGCAAGGCCGATGCGCGGGTGCAGATCGGACCGGCGGTGCGCGGTACCGCGCTGCGCGACAGCCTGGACTTCATCCAGTTCAACGACTTCACCAATCAGATCGACTTCGCCCAGTTCGGCAAGGCGTTCAACAGTTACGCCGACAAGACGATGCTGTCCAAGCTGCCGCGCGAAGCACTCGAAGGCCGCAGCGCCAAGGTGCTGGGCGCCTATACGCTGGGCAGCGGCCAGGATCTGCCGCTGGTGACGCCGGCGGAGGCAGAGATCGGGCCGAAGCCATGAGCACGCCCGCGGAGCGCGATGTCATCCTGAAGCTGGAGGACGTCTCCAAGGTCTATTCCGGCACCGTCGCGGTCAAGCGCGCCAATTTCGAGGTGCGCAAGGGCGCGGTCAATGTGCTGGTCGGCGAAAACGGCGCCGGCAAATCGACGCTGATGAAGATCATCGCCGGTGTCGAGCAGCCGACTGCCGGCCGTATCCTGCTGGAGGGTGAAGAGGTTTCCTTCTCGTCATCCGCGGATGCTGTGAACCGCGGCATCGGCATGGTGTTCCAGGAGCTGAACCTGTTCGGCAACATGAGCATCGCCGAGAACATTTTCGCCACCCGCGAAATTACCAACCGTCTCGGCAAGATCGACCGTAAGCAACAGGAGCGCCGCGCGGCGCAATTCCTCGAGCGGCTGGAAGCCGGTATCCGCCCGGACATGCTGGTCGAAGACCTGCGCATCGGCCAGCAGCAGCTGGTCGAGATCGCCAAGGCGGTTTCGCTCGACGCGCGCATCCTGATCATGGACGAGCCGACGTCGGCACTGAGCGCGGCGGAGGTCGAGATCCTGTTCAAGGTGATTGCCGACCTCAAGGCACGCGGCGTGGCGATCGTCTACATCTCGCATCGGCTCGAGGAGTTGATCCGCATCGGCGACTACATCACCGTGCTGCGCGACGGCCGCATCACCGGCCAGGAAGAAATGAAAAATGTCGACACGCAGTGGATCGTGCGGCAGATGATCGGCTCCGACGCCAAGGACTTCGCCAAGGCCGACGGCCATCTTCCCGGAGAAGAGATATTCCGCGCCGAGGACATCTGCCTGCCGCGCGCCACCGGCGGGCTTGCCGTCGACCATGTCTCGCTGTCGCTGCGCGCCGGCGAGATCTTGGGCATCTACGGCCTGATGGGGGCCGGGCGCAGCGAGTTGTTCGATTGCATCATGGGTCGCCATAGCCAGGCCACCGGAACGATCTTCATCGCCGGCAAACAGGTCAAGGAGCGCGACACGACACGGCGCATCCGGCGCGGCCTGGCGCTGATCCCCGAAGACCGCCAGCGCGAGGGGCTGGTCTCGATCCTTTCGGTTGCCAGCAACCTGACGCTGGCCAGCCTGTCGCGCTTCGTGCGCCTGTTCCACATCCGTGGCACCGAGGAGAAGCAGGCGGTGACGCAAATGGTGCGCGAGCTGGCGATCAAGGTCGCCGACCCGGCCCAGGAAGTCTCGTCCCTGTCTGGCGGCAACCAGCAGAAGGTGGTGATAGGCAAGGCGCTGCTCACCGGGCCGAAGGTGCTGCTGATGGATGAGCCCAGCCGCGGCATCGATGTCGGCGCCAAGGCCGACGTCTTCCGCACCATGCGCAAACTATCACGCGACGGACTGGGGATTCTCTTCGCCACCTCCGATCTCGACGAGGTGATGGCGCTGTCCGACCGGATCGCGGTGATGAGCAACGGAAAACTGACCGGCATGTTCGATCGCGCCGAGGCGACGGAGGCGGCACTCGTCGCTGCCTCGGCGCTTGGCCACGGACCGGCCCCGCATACGGAGACAATCGCCCATGACTGACATTCCGGCCAAGGCGGCTGCCCCCTCCGCTTCCGGCGGCTCGGTGCTGTTGACGCTGATGAAGGCGAGGACCTTCATCGCGCTGATCGCCGTGCTCGTCTTCTTCTCGATCGCGGCGCCGAACTTCCTGTCGACCGCCAACCTGATCCTGATGTCGAAGCATGTGGCGCTCAACGCCTTCCTCGCCATGGGCATGACCTTCGTCATCATCACCGGCGGTATCGACCTGTCGGTCGGCTCGATTGTCGGCCTGTGCGGCATGGTGGCCGGCTATCTCGTGCTCAACGGCATCGACCTGCAGATCGGCTATACGATCTATTTCAACGTCTTCGAGATCACCCTGATCACGCTGGCGGTCGGCATCCTGATCGGCGCGGTCAACGGATTGCTGATCACCAGGCTGAACGTCGCGCCGTTCATCGCCACGCTCGGCGTGCTCTATGTCGCGCGAGGCCTGGCGCTGCTGTCGTCGGATGGCCGCACCTTTCCCAACCTCGTCGGCAAGCCGGAGCTCGGCACCACCGGGTTCGGCTTCCTCGGCGCCGGCCGCCTGCTCGGCCTGCCGGTCGCGATCTGGATCCTGATCGTGGTTGCACTGGCGGCGGCCTATCTCGCCAAATACACGCCGCTCGGCCGCCACATCTTTGCCGTCGGCGGCAATGAACGGGCGTCGCGAATTTCCGGCGTCCGTGTCAACATGGTGAAGATGTTCGTCTACATGTTCTCCGGTTTCTGCGCAGCAATCGTCGGCCTGATCATCTCATCCGAGCTGATGGCCTCGCATCCGGCAACGGGCGAAAGTTTTGAGCTGAACGCCATCGCAGCAGCGGTGCTCGGTGGCACCTCGATGTCGGGCGGCCGTGGCACGATCGGCGGTACCATCGTCGGCGCCTTCGTCATCGGCATTCTTTCGGACGGGTTGGTGATGATGGGTGTGAGTTCGTTCTGGCAGATGGTGATCAAGGGCCTGGTCATCATCGTCGCAGTCGTCGTCGACCAGGCGCAGCGCCGCCTGCAGAGCCGCGTGACGTTGATGCAGATGGCGAAGGCGGGCTGAGCATGGCGGAGTTGCGTGGAGCGCTGATCGGCTGCGGCTTCTTTGCCGTCAACCAGATGCATGGCTGGCGCGACATCGCCGGAGCCTCGATCGTCGCCATCTGCGACCGCGACCCGGAACGGCTGCAGATCGTCGGCGACCAGTTCGGTATTGCGAAACGCTATGGCGATGCGGCCGCTTTGTTCGAAGGCGAAACGCTGGACTTCGTCGATATCGCCACCACAGCACCCAGCCATCGCCCGCTTGTCGAGATGGCGGCGCGGCACCGCGTTCCGGCGATCTGCCAAAAGCCGTTCGGACCGACACTAGCCGACGCCAAGGCGATGGTGAAGGCTTGTGCCGACGCCGGCGTGCCGCTGATGGTGCATGAGAATTTTCGCTGGCAGTCGCCGATCCAGGCGGTGCGCGCGGTGATCGACAGGGGCGAGATCGGAACACCCTTCTTCGGCCGAATCTCCTTCCGCTCCGCCTATGACGTGTTTTCCGGGCAGCCCTATCTGGCGACCGGAAAGCGCTTCATCATCGAGGATCTCGGCATCCACATCCTCGACATCGCCCGCTTCCTGCTGGGCGACGTGTCGACGATCACCGCGAGGACGGCTCGCATCAACCAGGCGATCGCCGGCGAGGACGTGGCGACGATGCTGATGGACCATGCCAGCGGCGCCACGTCGGTGGTCGACTGCAGCTATGCGAGCAAGCTCGCCGTGGAGCCGTTTCCCGAAACGCTGATCGAGATCGACGGCAGCGATGGCACGATCCGGCTGGCACAGGGATACCAGCTTACGGTCACCGGCAAGAGCGGCACAACGGTCAGCGACGTCTCGCCGCCGCTGCTCTCCTGGGCATCGCGTCCCTGGCACAACATCCAGGAAAGCGTGGTCGCCATCCAGCAGCACTGGGTCGACTGCCTGACGACGGGTACCGAGCCCGCCACCTCGGGCACCGACAACCTCAAGACCTTCGCACTGGTCGAGGCCGCCTATGCAGGTGCCGCAAGCCGCGAGCCGGTGCAGCTCGACGCCTTGCTGAAATGACCGCCGACGCCTTCCTCCTCCATGGTACGCGTGCCGTCGAGGTCGAGCCGGTGAGGCTGAGTGCCGGCCTGCTTAGCGCCGACTTCGTCAACGGCAATCTGCGCACCATCCGCCATGGCGGCACCGAAGTGCTGCGGGCCATCGCCTACATCGTCCGCGATCGCGACTGGGGCACCTACGAGCTGGAACTGACCAACCTTGTCATTGACCAGGGCGCAGGCACTTTCTCGATCAGCTATTCGGCAAGCTGCACCGGGCCGGACGCAAGCCGGCTCGGCTTCCGCGCCACCATCAAAGGCTCCGCCGATGGCCATCTGGTCTTCGACGTCAGTGCGTTGCCCGAGAGCGATTTCGAAACCAACCGCTGCGGCTTCTGCATTCTGCATCCGATCGCCGGACTCGCCGGCAGCCCGGTGTCGCTCGAACACACCGATGGCAGCGTGGTGGCGACAAAGCTTCCACTGCTGATCGACCCCTGGCAGCCGTTTAAGGATCTGCGCGCCATCACCCATGAGGTCCGGCCCGGCGTCAGTGCGGAATGCCGGATGGAAGGCGACGTGTTCGAAATGGAAGACCAGCGCAACTGGTCCGACGCCTCCTACAAGACCTACGTGCGGCCGCTCGCTTTGCCGTGGCCCTATATGCTGCCGGCCGGTCAGCCCAATCGCCAGACGATCAGCCTGCGCATCACCGGCAACGACAGCATGCCGGCTGCCGCTGCAACCGCCGAGCCGATCCGCATCGAACTCGGCGAAGCCGGACCGAAGCTGCCGGATATCGGCGTCATCATCTATCCCGATGAGGTCGAGACGGCACTGGCACGGCTGTCGACGCTGTCGGCGCTTGGCCCGCAACAACTGATCCTCCACTACGATCCAACGCGGGGCCATGGGCTCGACGCCTTGCGCTCCTTTGCCCGGCTCGCGGCAGCCTACCCAGCCCAGACGACGCTTGAATGCGTGGTTGCCGGCGTGGGCGATCTCGACGCCGAACTTTCAGCCGTCGCCGTCATGGTGCGCCAGGCAGGGCTAAAACTCTCGGCCATTGCCGTCTCGCCTTCGGTCGACCGGCAGTCGACGCCGCCGGGCAGCGCATGGCCGGAATGCCCGCCTCTCGAAGAGGTCTATGCCGCCGCCCGCCTTGCCTTCCCCGACATCCGCCTCGGTGGCGGCATGTTCAGCTATTTCACCGAGCTCAACCGCAAACGCGTTCCCGCCGACCGGCTCGACTTCATCACCCATTGCACCTGCCCGATCGTGCATGCCGCCGACGATCTCAGCATCATGCAATCGCTCGAGGCGCTGCCGTTCATCACCCAATCGACGCGGGCGATCTTCGGGGCAAAGCCCTACCGCATCGGCCCGTCGACGATCCCCATGCGCCAGAACCCCTATGGCGGCGCAACCAAGCCCAATCCAAGCGGACAGCGTATCGCGATGGCCGATCGTGATCCGCGCCACGCCGGCCTGTTCGGCGCCGCATGGACGATCGGCTATGCCGCACGCGTCGCACCGACCGGACTGGAGATGCTCACCCTCTCCGGTTTCACAGGGCCGTTCGGCGTGCTGGCGTCATCTGGAGAAGCCGTCGCAGAAGGAACACCCCGGCCGATCTACAGGGCTATCAAGGGGCTTTGCGAAATGGCCGGTCTCGCACATGTGGCGGCAAGGACGAGCGATGAGACCAAGGTGCTGGCGCTGGCCGGCCGCTCCGCCTCGGGCCACACCGTGGCGTGGCTGACGAACCTGACAGCGAACGACGTACCGGTCGACTTTTCAGCGCTTTGCCAAGACCAGTTCATGATGACGCCTTACGCGATCGTCCGGATCGGCTGAACCGTCACTTTTCGGAATTCATCACATAGAGGGCGCGCGAGCGCTCGAGATGCTTGATCATCGCCTTCTCGGCGCCGTCCGCATCCTTCTTCTCGATGCGCCCGATGATCTCCTCGTGCTCGGTCAGCGTGAACTTTTCCTTGCCGGTCCAGATCAGCATTTCGGTGTGATATTCCTTCAGCCAGCCGAGCATCGCCTCGCTGACGGCGAAATAGATCGGGTTGCCGGAGATCGCCGCGATCTGGGTGTGGAACTTCATGTCGGCCGAGATGAAGGCTTCGGAGTCGCCGCGAAAGCTGCGCTGTTCGGCAACAGTGGCCCTGAGCCGCTGCACATCCTCGGCGGTAGCCTTTTCGGCTGCTTCCCTGACCATGCCGCGCTCGAAGAAGATGCGCGCGGTCTTGAGATGCTCCAGCGTGTCCTTCGATGACGACAGGATGATCTTGGCCGCGCCGTCGACCTGTTTGATGATCGACTTGGCGGTCAGTTGCAGCACCTTGGCGCGCTCGCCATGCGAGATCGCCACCAGCCCCATATTGCTCAGTGCCTGCATCGCCTCGCGGATCGCCGGCCGGCCGACCTCGAAACGCTCCATCAACTCGCGCTCCGAGGGCATGTCGTCGCCCGGCATCAATTCGCCGCTGGTGATCAGCCGCTTCAGCCGCAAGAAGACCTCGTCGGAAAGCTTGCGCCGGACAATCGGTTCCGAACGGTTCATCGTCGCGAATCACTCCCTTGACCCGGCCCTATCTAACACTGCCGCTAGAATTCCCGGAAATTGCCGTCGGTCGACCCGCCCAAAACTTCCAGCCGGATATGTCTTGCAATACTTATGTACTCATTATACCAGATTTCGAGCACCGGTGAACCTTTTTCGAAGGCTAGGGCTTGAGACAGCGAACCATGATCACCCTCACCTATCGCATCGAAACCTCTGAAAGCATCGAGGCACTGGCCGCCAAGATCGCCAGCGACCAGTCGACCGGCACCTTCGTCGCGCTGCCCGGCGAGACCGAGGAGCTGAAGGCCAGGGTGGCGGCGCGCGTGCTGGCGATACGGCCCCTGCCCGACGCCGAGCGGCCCTCCATTCCGGAAGCCGGCGATGGACCGTTCAAGCGCGCCGATGTCGACATCGCGTTTCCTTTCGATGCCATCGGCACAGACCTTGCAGCGCTGATGACCATCGCCATCGGCGGCACCTATTCGATCAAGGGCCTGTCGGGCATCCGCGTCGTCGACATGAAACTGCCGGAAGAATATCGCGAAGCGCATCCGGGACCACAGTTCGGCGTCGCCGGCAGCCGCAGGCTGACCGGGGTCGGGGACCGGCCGATCATCGGCACCATCGTCAAGCCGGCGCTTGGGCTGAGACCGCACGAGACGGCGGCGATGGTGGGCGAGCTGGTCGCCGCCGGCGTCGACTTCATCAAGGACGACGAGAAGCTGATGAGCCCGGCCTATTCGCCCCTGGCGGAACGGGTGAAGGCGATCATGCCACTCATCCTCGACCACGAGCAGAAGACTGGCAAGAAGGTGATGTATGCCTTCGGCATCTCGCACGCCGACCCGGACGAGATGATTCGCAACCACGATCTGGTGGCGAAGGCCGGCGGCAATTGCGCGGTGGTCAACATCAATTCGATCGGCTTTGGCGGCATGGCGTTCCTGAGAAAACGCTCCAGCCTGGTGCTGCACGCCCATCGCAATGGCTGGGACATCCTCACCCGCCATCCCGGCCTCGGCATGGATTTCAAGGTCTGGCAGCAATTCTGGCGGCTGCTCGGCGTCGACCAGTTCCAGATCAACGGCATTGCTTCGAAATATTGGGAGCCGGATGCATCCTTCGTCGAGTCCTTCAAGGCGGTGACCACGCCGATCTTTTCGCCTGATGATTGCGCCCTGCCGGTCGCCGGCTCCGGCCAGTGGGGCGGGCAGGCGCCCGAAACCTACCAGCGAACCGGGCGGACGGTCGATCTTCTCTATCTCTGCGGCGGCGGCATCGTCAGCCATCCGGACGGGCCGGGCGCCGGCGTGCGCGCCGTGCAGCAAGCCTGGCAAGCGGCCGTCGACGGCACTCCGCTGGCCGACTTTGCCCTGAATCATTCCGAACTGGCGCGATCGATCGAAAAATTCGGTGACGGCAAGGCGGCTTGAAGTCATGCAGAACCTGCTTCTCAGCTACTATGGCGACGACCTCACCGGTTCGACCGATGTCATGGAGGCGCTCGAACTTGGCGGCGTGCCGACGGTGCTGTTCATGCGCCAGCCGAACGAGGCCTTGCTCTCGCGATTTGCGCATTGCCAGGCGATCGGTCTGGCCGGCACCAGCCGCAGCGAGACGCCACAGTGGATGGACACGCATTTGCGCGGCGCCTTCGCCTGGCTGAAGGCGCTGAATGCCGCAATCTGCCACTACAAGGTCTGTTCGACCTTCGATTCCAGCCCGACGATAGGCAGCGTAGGCCGGGCGATCGAGATCGGCCGCTCGGTATTCGGGCAGGACAGCGTGCCGCTCCTGGTCGGCGCACCGCAGCTCAAGCGCTACACCGCCTTCGGCCATCTCTTCGCGGCCTATCGCGATCAATATTTCCGCATCGACCGCCATCCGGTGATGAGCCGTCACCCAACGACGCCGATGGATGAATCCGACCTGCTGATCCATCTGTCACGGCAGACGGCGCTGAGCTCCGGGCTGGTCGACCTGGCGACGCTGCAGTCCGCGTCACGATCGGCTGCATTCGATCGCCTGACCGGAAACGGCACCGCTATCGTGCTTGTTGATGTCGACAATCTGGAAACGCAGGCTCTGGCCGGCAAGGAGATCTGGCGCGTCCGCAAGCCAGGCGGTTCGTTCGTCGTCGGCTCGTCCGGGGTCGAGTATGCGTTGCTGGCCGAATGGGCGTCGAATGACATCGTCAGCGCTGGACCAGGCTTCACGCTGCCGGGCGCCGCCGAACGGATCGCGGTCGTGTCGGGCAGTTGCTCGCCGACCACCGAACGACAGATCCGCCATGCCCTGTCCGAGGGTTTCGACGGCATCGAGGTCGATCCTGTCGAACTGGTATCGGAGGCTTCGGAGCTGGCGATCGCGGGTGCGGCGGCAAGCGGCCGCGCCAGCCTGCAAGCCGGGCGCAGCGTCATCCTCTACACCGCGCTTGGCCCCACCGCCGACAGAGGAGCCGAAATCGACCGGCAGGAAGGTGCCCGCCATAAGCTTGGCCGCGGCCTCGGCGAGCTGCTTCGCGCGCTGACGATCGAACAGAAACTGCGGCGCGTGGTCATCGCCGGCGGCGACACCTCGAGCCACGCACTCGGCCAGATGGGCATCGACGCGCTCACCGTGCGCATGCCGCTGCCGGCGTCGCCCGGCTCACCGCTATGCGTCGCCCATTCGCGGGTCGCGACGGTCGATGGGCTGGAGGTTGCCCTGAAGGGCGGACAGGTCGGAACCGACCGCTATTTTTGTGCCATCCGTGATGGCCTCAGTGGTTGACCATGATTTTATCGGCTTCTCGTGTGCCGGAACCATCATGGTAAGCATTGAGGCTGGGAAAAGACTTCTCTGATCGCCGCTCGCCAGCTGCTTTGAAGTTGCGTTCAGGCAGGCGCGTATTCGTTGGCCTCGAAAACGTGGTGATGCACGCGGCCGGTGAACATTTCGAGCAGTTCGCGGGTGACGTCGCGGCTCTGAAATCTCACCTCGGATTGAAGCGCCCGGTTGCAGCTGTCCATGTCCGGATAGCGGATGGCGAGCGCCATGGCATAGACTGGTGCGCCCTCGTCTCGCGCTGTGCCGTCGAGGACGCGCACTTCCTCGGCTCCGGGAAACTGCGTCCACAGCGGCACCAGCCGTTCCCTGACGAAGCGCCGGAACTCGCCCTCGCGTCCAGCGTGAATCTCACCTTCGAAGAGGGCATAGCGGATGATCATGGCGATGGGTCCTGATGTTCTGCGTGGAAGGGGCCCGGCAGAGCGGGCGCATTGCATGATGCGCCCGCGCCGGTGGATGCCTACTTGCCCCAGATCTTCTTGTATGCGTCGCGGTAGCCATTGTCGGGGTCGAACGTGTTCTTCGGCCCACCGTCGAACTCGACATTGTCGGCCGTCACCACATGCAGCGGCGACAAATAGCCCGACCATTTTTCACCGGCGATGGCGCGGTTCAGCTCGTCGACCAATTGCCAGCCCTGCAAGTTGAGCGGTTCGGCGACCGTTACCTTCTGGAACTGGCCGGCGCGAATGCGCTGATAGGCCGATTCCGAACCGTCGCCGGCGGCAACATTGATCGGCGCGTCGGTGCCGGCCTTGCCGGCGGCGGCAAGCGAGGGTCCCATGAAGTCGAAATAGAGGTCGTTGATCGCCAGCGAATGCGTCCAGGCATCGCCGTATTTCTGCAAGAGCGAAGTGGTGAGCTGCGGCATGCGCTGCGAGGTCTCGGCGATCGGCGTGTCGACATATTCGAGCACCTTGCCGCCCAGCCGCTCGATCTCCGCCTTCATCTTGTCGGCCTTGGCGATGGCAATGGCGTAGGTCGAATCGGTGAAGATGACGACGCCGGGCTTGCCCTTGGCATCGGCATAGGCCCAGTCGGCCGCGGCCGTGGAGACTTGCATGGCGTCGGTCGACACGTTGGCGAACACGCCGCTCTTCTCGTCGGGCCCGATCACCGGTCCGGCATGCCAGGAGACCAACGGTATACCCGCGGCCTTCGCCTGTTCCAGCGCCGGCGCCTGCTCGACCGCGTCAAAGCCGTTGATGACGATACCATTCGGCTTCAGCGCCATGGCCTGGCCGAAGGCAGCGGTGCGGCCACCAATCGAACCGGCGCCGTCGATCACCTTGACCTCCCAGCCGATCGCCTTGGCCGCTTCCTCGACGCCGTTGGTGACGCCCAGAATGCCGCCGTTCTTGAGGTCGCCGGCAAGCACGACGATCGTCTTGCCTTGCTGCGCCTTGGGACCGGTGGTCGGACCATCCCAGGCGGTAACCTTCTGCGCATATTTTTCGACGACCGCCATGGCGTCGGCCATCGCGTCCGCCCGTGCCTGCCCGGCGAACAGAGCCGGTGCGGCGATGGCCATCGCCATCAAGGCGACGGATGATTTCAGGAATGTTCTGCGTTGCATGTTGGTACCTCCCTTGGTTTCAAGAAATTGCGTGGTCTTTTCGAACTCGGCTTTCGTTGGCGTCGTGTCACTGGCTGATATCGCCCGCCACAGGGCCTACGCCGGCCGGATGTGCGTTGACGTAGATGGCGTAGAGGGATGTCTGCGCGGTGATGTAGAGGCGGTTGCGCTTGGGTCCGCCGAAACAGACATTGGAAACGAGCTCGGGAACCAGGATCCGCCCAATCAGAGTTCCGTCCGGAGCGTGGACGCGCACCGAGTCGGCGCTGGAGGCCCAGATGTTGCCGTCGCGATCGACGCGGAAGCCATCGAACAGGCCTGCCCCGCATTCGGCAAAGATGCCGCGTGCACGCGCCGACCGGCCGTCGGCGGCAAGGTCATAAGCCCTGATCGCGCGCGGCAGGCCGGGCACATGGCTGGCGCCACTGTCCGAGACATAGAGGATCGTCTCGTCAGGCGAGAAAGCCAGGCCGTTCGGCTGCACCATATCGGTGATGATGGCGCTCACCGCGCCCGAAACCTCGTCGAACCGGTAGACATGGGAGCCGCCGATCTCCGCTCTGGCGATCTTGCCCTCGTAGTGGCTTTCGATGCCGTAAACCGGGTCGGTGAACCAGATCGTGCCGTCGGATCTGACCACCACGTCATTGGGTGAATTGAACCGCTTGCCCGCAACGGTTTCGACAAGCGTCTGCCAGCGTCCGTCATGATCGAGCCGGGAGACACGGCGCCCGCCATGCTCGCAGGCAACGACGCGGCCTTCGCGGTCGAGCGTGTGGCCATTCTGGTTGTTGCAATGGGTCTCGAAGACGCTCACGGAACCGTCGCCTTCGTCGTAGCGCAGCAGCCGATCGTTGGGGATGTCCGACCACAGCAAATGCCTTGCGGCCGGGACGTACACCGGTCCTTCCGCCCAACGGCTGCCGGTCCACAGCCGTTCGAGCTTGGCATGCCCGATCGTCAGCTTTCGAAACCGGTCGTCCAGAATTTCGTATTCGCTCATGTCATGATCCCCGGGGTGTCTCGGCTGGTCACTTCGAGGATTGCGTAACAGTCTTGGTCTTGGCCCTGTGGGCCGCGCCGCGCTTGCGCTGGGCGTAGCCGGCAATGCCGATGGCAACGAGCAGCGTCACGCCGTTGAACAGAGGCTCGACGAAGAACGAGCCGCCGAACTGCTGAATGCCGGAAATGCCGACCGCCAGGATGATGACGCCAGTCATCGTGCCCCAGACATTGACGCGTCCGGGCTTGATGGTGGTCGAGCCGAGAAAGGCGCCGACGAGAGCCGGCAGAAGATATTCCAGCCCCACACTGGCCTGGCCGATGCGCAGCTTGGAGGCCAGCAGCACACCTGTCAGCGCCGTCAGGAAACCCGAGGAGACGAAGGCGCCGATAACGAAGCGGCGCACCGGAATGCCGTTCAGCGCCGCGGCCTTCGGGTTGGCGCCGATGGCATAGACGTAGCGGCCGATCGGCAGATATTCGAGGATGATCCACAGGGCGACGGCGATCGCGAGCACGTAGAGGCCGGTGATCGGCAGCCCGAACACCATCGTGCCATTCAGCGCGTAGAAGCCATTGGGCAGCACGCCGACCACCTGCCGGCCGCCAGTGTGCCAAAGCGCCAGCGCATAGAGCACGGTGCCGGTGCCGAGCGTGGCGATGAAAGAGTCGATGCGGGCGACTTCGACCAGCAGGCCGTTGAGGAAGCCGGTTGCCGCGCCGAGAAGCAGCACGATCATCACCGCCAGCGGCCACGGAATTCCGAACATGGTCTGCAGGCTGATGGCCAGGATGTGCCACAGCACGATGCCGTAGCCGACGGTGAGGTCGATGCGACCCGACGCCATCGGAATCATCGCCGCCAGCGACAACAGCGCGATGATCGCCTTGTCGGAGATGATCGAGCGCAGGTTGAGCAGCGTCGGAAACGTGTTCGGCAGCAGGATCGAAAACAACAGGATCAGCAATACGGTGAGAATCACCAGGCCGTAGACCGGCAACAGCCGGATGATCTTCTGCCCCAGCGGCAAGCCCGCCATTTCGCCGCGGGTCGGTTCGAGTGCGCTGGATTCGATCGATTGCATGGCTTTGCTCCGGAAAGGTCAGGCGGCTTCGGAAGCCGATGCCGCGGTGATCACGGCGGATGTGTTCAGGTCGTTGCCGGTGAGTTCGCGAACAATGCATCCCCGCGAGAACACCAAGGCGCGATGGCAGATATGGGCGATCTCCTCGAAATCGGTCGACACCACGACGACGGCGAGACCGGCTTCGAGGGCGCGGCCGATCAGCCGGTAGATCTCGGCCTTGGCGCCGACATCGACGCCGGCGGTCGGATCTTCGGCGATCAGCAATGTGCGGCCGGTATGGAGCCAGCGCCCGACAACCACTTTTTGCTGATTGCCGCCGGACAACGCCTCGATCGGCAGGTTCGGATCGTTGGGGCGCAGCCCGACCGAGCCCCCGATCACTTGCGCAAGGGCAGCCTCCTTGTGTGGCGCCAGGAAGGAGAACAGGCCGCGCTTGCCGGCGCCGGGATTGAGGAAGCTGTTCTCCCGGATCGACAAGGAGGCCGCGATCGACTCTTCGGTCCGGTCGCGGGCGATCAGCCCAACACCGGACGACATCGCCGCTATCGGGCTCGACAGGTCAGGCGTAACGCCATTGATCGCCACCGAGCCGGAAAATGTCTGACAGCCGAACAGCGCCCGGCCGACCAGTTCCTGTCCGGCGCCGCGCAGGCCGACCAGCCCGAGCAGTTCGCCCTTGCGCACGTCGAACGACACCGGCCCGGCGCCGGCGCAGACCAGGTCACGGACAGAGCAAACCGTCTCGCCGGCCTGAGTCTCGGCTTTGGTGAAGACCTGGCTGACCGGACGGCCGACGATCATCTCAACCAGCTCGTCCGGCCTGGTATCGGCGACCTTCTTCTGGCCCACCAGCCTGCCGTCGCGCAGCACGGCGACGCGGTCGGCGATGCGGAATATCTCGTCGAGCCGATGCGAGACATAGATCATGCCGACGCCGCGCTGCTTGAGCGGGCGGATTGCGTCGAACAGACGCTCGACCTCATCGGCAGGCAGGCTGGCGGTCGGCTCGTCGAGCACAAGCACATCGGCCTCGGTGGCCAAAGCGCGGGCGATGGCGACCAGCGATTTTTCGGTGCGCGTCAGATCCTGGACACGCGTCGTCGGGTCAAAATCACAGCCGACCAGCTTCAGCGCCTCATGCGCCCTCGCCTCGGTCGATCGCCAGTCGATGAGGCCCGAGCGAAGCGAAAACCCTTGAGCGAGGCCGACATTCTCGCCAACCGTCATCCATTCGATCAGGCCAAGATCCTGGTGAATGAAAGCGACGGACTGGCGCTGGTTCGGCTGCGGCGGGCGATGATGATAGGGCTCGCCGCGAAACAGGATGCTGCCGCCATCCGGCCTGTAGATGCCGGCAAGCGTCTTGATCAGCGTTGACTTGCCGGCGCCATTCTCGCCGAGCAGAGCCAGGATCTCGCCCTTGTGCAGATCGAGCGTCACGTCGGAGAGCGCACGGGTGCCGCCGAACTCCTTCGTAATCGACTTGAACTCGATCAGTTTTTCCTCAGGCACAGAGCGTTCCTCCCAAGATCGCCAAATTATGTTATCGATAACATTTCTGGGCGTCAAGCAACAAAATCAGAGCCCGCCGATCAGCCGATCTTACCGTCGAGCAGGCGCATCATCTCGGCCGAATCCCTTGGCCCCAGACCAGCCGCGCAAAGCAGGCGGTGAACCTCCACGACCTGCCCGGTCATCGGCATCGGCGTCTTTGTCTTCAGAGCAAAGGACTGCAGCGAATCCAGATCCTTCAACATGTTGTCGATGCGGCCAGTCGGTGAAAAATCCCGAGCGGCAAACTTCGCCATGAACTCCTGCATGATGCTGGAATCGGCGCGTCCGCCCTTGAGTGCCGCCGGGATTGCCTTCGGATCGACGCCGCCGGCTTCGGCGAGTTTCACGGCTTCGGCAACAGCCTGGAACAGCACTGCGCAGAAAAGCTGGTTGATCAATTTGGTGGTCTGCCCTGCCCCGCTCGGCCCCATCAGCGTGTAGTTGGCGCAGAGATGCCGCATCACCGTACGCGCGTGTTCGAAGTCAGCCACGTCGCCGCCCGCCATGACGGTCAGCCGTCCGGCCAGCGCACCGGGAACGCCGCCCGAAAGCGGGCAGTCGAGCCATTTCATGCCGGTCTCGGCCGCCAGTTTCTTCGCCATCTGCGCGGTATCGGCCGGGTCGATTGACGACATGTCGATCAGCAGTTTTTCGGGCGACGCCGCCGCCGCGACACCGCTATCGCCAAACACCACGGCACGCACGATGTCGGCATGGTTGAGGCTGAGGATGACGAAGTCACTGGCGCGCGTCGCCTCGGCAATCGACGCGGCGGCGACAGCGCCCTTCGCGGCCAGGACGGCGACCTTGGCCTTGTCCAGATCGAACACGGTGACCGCCAGCCTTGCCTCGATCAGGCGGGTGGCGATCGCCGATCCCATGATGCCGGCGCCGACAATGCTGATTTTTGCCGCTTCTGTCATGTCAACGTGCCTCTTTCTTTGTGCTGGCAGCGGGCGCGACACTGAGGGCGCTCAGCCCCTCCAACGCCGTGCCGACAATGCTGTCGACCGGAGCGTTGATATCCACGGTGACCACCAGGCTCTCACCTTCAGGATTTTCCAGCGCCGCGAATTGGCTGTCGAGCAGCGCTGGCGGAAAGAAATGGCCGCTGCGCTCGGCGAGCCTGGCTTGCAGTAGGGCGCGCGACCCCTCCAGGAATATGAAAACCACCGACCCACCCACCGCATGGCGAAGCCGATCACGATAGGATTCCTTCAGCGCCGAGCAGCTTACGACAAGCCCACGGCCCTCCTCATCCGCCTGGCGCAGGGCTGCACCCACCAGATCCAGCCACGGCCAGCGATCATCGTCGGTGAGCGGGATGCCGGCTGACATTTTCTCGACATTGCCGCGCGGGTGCAGCGTGTCGCCTTCGACGAAGGCAAGCCCAAGTCGCGCCGCGATCTCGATACCGATTCTGGTCTTGCCGCAGCCGCTGACGCCCATCACGACGATGAGCCGGGACTCAAAGGCAGGTTGTGATGCCGCCATCAACATAAAGCGTATGTCCGTTGACAAAGGATGAGGCCGGTCCGGCCAGGAAGACCGCCGCGCCGATCAGTTCGCCGACATCGCCCCAGCGCCCGGCCGGCGTGCGGTTGGTCAGCCAGGCCGAGAATTCGGGATTGTCGACCAGCGCCTGGTTGAGCGGCGTCTTGAAATAGCCCGGCGCGATGGCGTTGACCTGCAGGCCGTGCTTGGCCCAGTCGGCGCACATGCCGCGCGTCAGGTTGCGCACGGCGCCTTTGGTGGCCGTGTAGGGGGCGATGTTGGGACGGGCGAGTTCGCTCTGCACCGAAGCGATGTTGATGATCTTGCCGCGCCGCCGCGGGATCATGTGCCGCGCCACCGCTTGCCCGACGAAGAAAACGCTGGAGATGTTGGTGCGCAACAGCTCGTCCCATTTGTCGGCGGGGAAGTCCTCGAGCGGTGCGCGGAACTGCATGCCGGCATTGTTTATCAGGATATCAATGGCGCCAACCGTGGCCTCGACTTCGGCCACACCCCTGGCGACCGCCGCATGATCGGTGACGTCGAAGACGGCGCTGTGGGCCTTGTGTCCCTTGGCCGCGAGCGCATCGACCGCCGCCGTGATTTTTTCGGCGCTGCGGCCGTTGAGCACGATTTCAGCACCGTGCTGCGCCAGCCCCTCCGCCAACGCCAGGCCGATCCCCTGTCCTGAACCGGTGACCAGCGCCCGCATTCCGGTCAAATCGAACAACGAACTGTCCACGTGCTTCTCCCGAGGATGTCTCTGAAGAGGATGCGATTTCCATCGCGCCATCGCCAGCACCTATTGACATGAATGTTATCGATAACATAGTCAATAGGGAAAATGAACTCCCTGAGGAGACGACGCAGTGACCGACATACTGATGACCGGCCCCTATCCAGATTGGGACATGGCGGACCTCGAGGACAAGTATCGCGTCCACAAACTGTGGCAGGCCGAGGACAAGGACGCGCTGGTCGGCCGTCATTCCGGAGCCATCCGGGCCATCGCGACGCGCGGCGAGCTCGGCGCCAGCGCCGCCCTGATGGCGAAGCTGCCGAAGCTCGAAATCGTTTCCTGCTACGGCATGGGCACCGACGCCATCGATCTTGCCTATGCGAGAGCGAACGGTATCCGCGTCACCAACACGCCGGACGTGCTGACCGAGGATGTGGCGGATATCGGCATCGGCCTGCTGCTCGCCGTGGCGCGCGAGATTCCGCAGGCCGACGCCTATGTGCGCGCCGGAAACTGGCGCAAGGCCAACATGCCGTTGGTGACGCGCGTTTACGGAAAAAGGCTCGGCATTGTCGGCATGGGCCGCATCGGCAAGGCGGTGGCCCGGCGTGCGGCTGCCTTCGACTGCGAGATCGCCTATTTCGGCACCCACAAACACGACGACCTGCCTTATGGCTTCGTGGGCGATCTGGTCGATCTGGCACGTCGAAGCGAGTTCCTGATCGTGACGCTGGCCGGCGGCGAAGGAACGAAGAACATCGTCAACGCAGAGGTTCTGGCAGCGCTCGGGCCTGACGGCATCCTCATCAACATCTCGCGCGGCAGCACCGTCGATGAGACGGCGCTGCTCGCTGCGTTGGAATCCGGTGCGATCAAGGGCGCCGGGCTCGACGTGTTCTGGAACGAGCCGACGATCGACGAGCGTTTCGCGAAGCTTTCCAACGTCGTGCTGCAGCCTCATCATGGCAGCGGCACCGTGGAGACCCGCAAGGCCATGGGTCAGTTGGTTCGCGACAATCTCGCCGCCCATTTCGGCGGGCGGGCCTTGCTGACACCGGTCGCCTGAGAAAGGATCACCCTTCATGAAGTCGATCGTTATTCACGCGGCCAAGGACCTTCGAATCGAAGAGACAGATCTAGGTGTTCTTGGCGACGGGCAGGTCGAGATCGCCGTCGAAGCCGGCGGCATCTGCGGTTCGGACCTGCACTACTATAACCATGGCGGCTTCGGCGCGATCCGCCTTCGCGAACCGATGATCCTTGGCCACGAGGTTGCCGGCACGGTGAAGGCCGTGGGTGGCGCCGTTTCCGCTCTCGCTATCGGCGACCGCGTCGCGATCTCGCCCAGCCGGCCCTGCAATGCCTGCCGCTATTGCCTGCAAGGCATGCAGAACCAGTGCCTCAACATGCGCTTCTACGGCAGCGCCATGCCTATGCCGCATATACAAGGGGCGTTCCGCCAGCGCCTGATCGCAGAGGCGTGGCAATGTCACAAAATCGCCGACCATATCTCCATCAACGAGGCCGCTTTTGCGGAGCCCTTCGCGGTTACGCTGCATGCGATGAACCGCGCCGGCTCGCTGCTCGGCAAACGCGTTCTGGTCACCGGCTGCGGGCCGATCGGCGCGCTTTGCATCCTGGCCGCGCGAGCCCACGGCGCGCGCGAAATCGTCGCCACCGATGTCATGGATGGCGTGCTGACAAAGGCCGAGGAGATCGGCGCCGACCGTACAATCAATGTCGCGACCAATGGCGAGAAGCTCGCCGCCTACAATGTCGACAAGGGCAGTTTCGATGTGATGTTCGAGGCCTCCGGCAACGAGCGCGCCGTGCGTGCGGGGCTCGATGTGCTGAAGCCGCGCGGCGTGCTCATGCAACTCGGTCTCGGCGGCGATCTGTCGATCCCGCAGAACCTCATTGTCGCCAAGGAGATCGAGATGCGCGGCACCTTCCGATTCCACGACGAGTTCGCGCTCGCCGTCGATCTGATCAATCGCCGCCGGGTGGATGTCAAACCGCTGCTGACGGGGATCTATCCCCTCGACGAGGCGGTTGCGGCCTTCGAGATCGCCGGTGACCGCAACAAATCGATGAAGGTCCAGATCGCGTTCTGAATATCCGTTCGTTGCGCTAGAAGCGCATCAGCACATCGCCTCAAACCGCGTCGGCGCCGATCGCCGTCAGCGCGGCGCGTGCCACGTCGAAATCCTGCTCACCGGTCCCCGAACCGACACCGATGCCGCCCGCCAGGCGGCCACCGAAGCGGATCGGCAGGCCGCCAGGCAAATTGGTCACGGCGCCCTGCGAGGCTATCCCGGCGGAGAGTGCCGCTTCGGACGCCATGCCGCCGGTGGCAGCGTTGATCGACGCCGCCGTGCGCGCCTTTGCCTGCGCCGTGCGCAAGCTCAGGAACCGTGCGCCGTCCATGCGCAGGCTGGCGAGTGTCTCGCCGCTTGCATCGACGACCACAAGACATTGCGGCACGCCCATCGTGACGGCTCGTGCGGCTCCGGCGGCCACGGCTTTCAACGCGCCGTCATGCGTGAGGCTGATGGTCTCTCGAAACATCACAATAGGAACAGCCTTTCGCTTGGAATTTTCTGCAGGAACTCAGGTGCTTTCGCGCTCGACGACGCGATAACCGGTCAGGATGATTTCCTGTTCATGCTTCTTCTCGCCGCCGCGGATGATCTGGATAAGCCTGCGGGCGGCCTGTCGCCCGATGCCAAAGCAGTCCACGTTCACGGTGGTGATGCCGGGATGGCAAAAGGCGGCAACCTCATAGTCGCCAAAACCGGCAATTGCGATGTCCTGCGGGACCCGCAGTCCACGACGCTTGCATTCCATCAGCGCGCCAAAGGCCGAAAGGTCGGAAACGCAGAGCACGGCCTCGGTGTCCGGCCAGCGTTCCAGCATGCTGACAACCGCCTGGCCGCCTTGTTCGATGGAGATCGGCGGCACGCCGAAGGAGACGAGCCGGCCGGTCGGCAGGCCGAGTTCCTCGATGGCGCGGACGAAGCCTTCGCGCCGCTGGCTGCCGCGCGTGTCGCGCGAGGTCGTGCCACCGATGTACCCGAATTTTCGGTAGCCTTTCCTGGCCAGCGTCTTGACCAGAAGCCCCATCGCCTCTTCGTTTGAGAATCCGACCACCTGGTCGATTGGTTTCGCCGGCAACTCCCAGGTTTCGACTACCGGAATGCCCGCGTTTTCAAGAAGCCGGCGGGCGCGCTCCGTATGGGCGCCGCCGGTCAGAATGATGCCTTCAGGCCGTCGACGGAGCATGGCCTCGATGAGCTTTTCCTCCTTCTCGACCGTATAGTCGGTGTAGCCGAGCAGAAGCTGGAGTCCCGTGCTTTCCAGTTCATCCGTAATACCGCGCGCTGTGTCGGCGAAGTTGGAATTGTTGAGCGATGGAACCATCGCAGCAACAAATCCAGTCTTGCGCGAGGACAGGCTGCCGGCCGACTGGTCGAGCACGTAGCCGAGGTCGTTGACCGCGACCATGATCTTTTCCCGAGTGGCCTTCGACACCCGGCTGCCTTCCTTCAAGGCCCGCGAGACTGTCATGGTCGACACACCCGCCCGCAGCGCCACGTCGACCATCGTCGGCGCGTGGCTCTCGCCCGGTCTCGATGAGGCTGCCTTGGCCATCACGCCCCTTTACCGGCTGTCCGTGTCGGTCTGCTGATGGCAAACATCAAATCTGGCGTCCGGCATCGCTTATGAAACACCCATCGGAATCAGAATAAAGGTATGTTATCGATACCATATCGGCGTGACAATAGCCAAGACGCGAAGCCCGGTGTCCGCCCGCTTGGGAAAATCATGTTTACGCGGCCTCTGTTAGACAAAAACCGATGTAGCCAGATTTGAAGCAGCCACCGAGGCAGGGCGCGCTGAAGAAGCCTGACCTCGGCCGCGATCGAAGCAACCTCCGGTAGGACCGGGAACATCCAAAGCCATGGGAGAGATCCGAGCTTTGCGCCCTGCTCCGATACGCTCATTGATCTCGGTCAAAGCACCTATTGACCCAATGCCTAGTCTGCGTTCATCGACAAAGGAGTTGGATTCATGGTCAAGACGATGAAGGCCGCCGTCGTACGGGCATTCGGCAAGCCGCTTACGATCGAGGATGTGCCGGTGCCAGTGCCGGGGCCAGGTGAACTGCTCGTCAAGGTTATCGCCTGCGGTGTGTGCCATACGGACCTGCATGCCGCTTCCGGCGACTGGCCGGTCAAGCCTGTGCCGCCCTTCATCCCTGGCCATGAAGTGGCGGGCGTCGTTGCTGCACTTGGGCCAGGTGTGACCGGTTTCAAGGAAGGCGATCCGGTCGGCGTTGCCTGGCTGCACGACGCCTGCCTGAGCTGCGAATATTGCGAGACCGGTTGGGAGACGCTGTGCGAGCATCAGCACGATACCGGCTATAGCTGCGATGGCGGCTTCGCCGAATATGTCATCGCTTCGGCAGCCTTCACTGCGCGACTTCCAGTTGGTGTCGATTTCGCCCAGATGGCCCCGATCCTGTGTGCTGGCGTCACGACCTACAAGGGATTGAAGGAGACCGAGGCACGCCCGGGCGAATGGGTGGCGATTTCAGGCATAGGTGGCCTCGGCCATGTGGCGATCCAGTATGCCAAGGCGATGGGCTTCAACGTCGTGGCACTCGACGTCACACCGGAGAAGCTCGCTTTGGCGCGTACGACCGGAGCGGACGTGGCCATCGATGCCCGCTCACCGGACGCGGTGGCCGACGTCCTCAAGGCGACGGGCGGCGGGGCCCACGGCATTCTGGTGACGGCCGTCTCGCCACCGGCCTTCTCCCAGGCGATACACATGGTGCGCCGCAAGGGTACGGTCGCCCTGGTCGGACTTCCGGCGGGAGAATTCCCGACTCCGATCTTCGACGTCGTGCTGAAGCGCATTACCTTACGCGGATCAATCGTCGGTACACGACGCGATCTTGACGAGGCCATTGCCTTCGCGGCCGAGGGCAAGGTGCGGGCCGAGATCACCAAGGCGCCGTTGAGCGACATCAACACGGTCCTCGCTCGGCTCAAGGCGGGCAAGATCGAGGGCCGCGCGGTTCTTGACCTCACCGCGCCGATAGAGACCAGCGTGAGGAAGACCGAAGCCGCATATGCCTAGGTTATCCGGTGGCCGCGCCTCCAAACGTCCGCGCCACACCGGCGCGGGCGATCTCGTCCGAATCTTCGTTGGCCAGGGAAAAGTGCCGGTCGAGCAGGTCCTTCAAGCCCGCCATGGTAGCTCGCCGGCACCAGGATTGATCTCGCACAAGGACCAGGGGCCTCCTGAGTCGCTAGGGTGCGCTCATGATCCTCAATCTGCTCATCGGCACCATCGTCATCAGTCTGACGGTGCTCATCCACACGTTTGGCCTGATCGCCGTTACCCATGCGATGGGATTCCTTGTGGCACGGTTTCGCATGCACGGGCGTCACAGCCGCACGGTCGCAATGATCAGCGTGGTGATGGGCCTCTTCGCCGTCATGACCACCGAGATATGGCTCTGGGCCGGGCTGTACCGGCTGCTTGATATCTTCGGCGACTTCGAGACCGCCCTGTACTTTTCGACGATTACCTTTTCAACGGTCGGCTATGGCGACGTCGTACCCGATCACGCATGGCGCGTGCTGGCCGCACTGGAGGGCGTGAACGGATTTCTACTCATTGGCTGGTCGACCGCCTATCTGATCGCTGCCGGAATCCGAATCGGCCCGTTCAAGGCCGGAGAGCATTTCTGATCGGTGTTCAAACCGCACCCGAATGCCTGATCTCGCCGACCGCGAGATGCAATCTCGGTTTCCGATCGAGCCCGATGTCGGCTTGTCAACGGCGGGAGCTCGGCTCCGAATCCCGTGCGACATCTAAACCCTGACAGGCATGCACGTCGCCGCCAGCGAACGCGAAGCGACTCCTTGATCGTGATCAAAGATTGCCTTGGTGAGTGGACTATGATTCCCACTTCGAAGGAGAACCACGATGCAGAACATCAAGGTCGATGAAGCCCTATGGGCATCCAGCATGTTGCCGGAGGGCATTGTAGAGCGATGGTTCATCTCCAGCGGTGCCACGATCAAGGTTGGCGAGCGGATAGCCGAAGTTCGAATTGAAGACGCGCTGCACGAGATCATAGCGCCAGCAAACGGGCGCGCAACGATTATCGCGGCAGTCAACGCCGTCATCGAACCCGGTTCGGTGCTCGCAACATTGGATGGCACTCTGCGGCCTGGCTGACGACGCTCGGCGGGAATAGCGCCCCTACCTGAACAGCGTTCCCTAGGCCCTAAGACGGCAAGAACCGACGCCGAATAGAGAAGATTTGCACGATGCTGATCCGCACACTCTCCGTCCTGGAATGCACCAAAATACTGACGGCCAATCGTGTGGCCCGCCTGTCGTGCGCCAAGGACGGGCAGCCGTATGTCGTTCCGGTGCACTATGCGTATGCCGACAATCATCTCTACGTGTTTTCCATGCCGGGCAAGAAAATCGACTGGATGCGCGCCAACCCGCTGGTGTCTGTCCAGGTCGACGAACGCGGCGAAGGACGGGGCTGGCAAAGCGTGGTTGTCGATGGCCGCTATGAGGAACTTCCCGACCGGATAGGCCACAAGCTCGAGCGCGACCATGCCTGGACGTTGCTGAGCAAGCACGCCGACTGGTGGGAGCCCGGCGCCCTCAAGCCGGTCGTACCTCCCGTTTCAGACAGCACACCGCACGTATTCTTCCGGATCCTCGTCGAGCAGGTGTCCGGCCGGGAAGCAAGCGACTAGGCCGCTTTCGACCGCTCTATGCATCGCGCGGAGTGTTGGCAAACGACCGGTCTGGCAACCCGGAAGTGCCCGCTGCGACGCAGCGGTTATCCTCAACGCGTTGCGCGCACTTGGCGATGGACATCTCGGATGCGCATGAATGATGATGTCGATGAGCGGGTGGACAGCATCATGGCGCAGCAGAATCTGGTCGTCTGCAACAAATGCGGTGGAGTCAACCGCCTGCCGCCGGCTCGCTATGCCATGGAGGCGAAATGCGGAGCGTGTGGGACCAGGCTTTTTTCGGTGCATCCTGAAGACGTCGCCGTCGCGACTTTCGATCATCAGACCGCGCGCAGCAGCCTGCCCGGAGCCGTCGAAATATGGCTTGGCATTCGCAGCATCCCTGCCATGATCCTCTTCGGCGGACGCGAGGTAGCGCACACATCCGGCGCAATGACGGCAGGCCAGATCGCCAGGTGGGTTCGCGACCGCCTGCCGGCGATCGCCGACTGAAAGTAGCCGCGCCAATGGACTCACTCATCGCCCGGCTCGGACTGGCCCTTGCAATAGGTTTGCTCGTCGGTTTGGAGCGTGGCTGGCAAGAGCGGGATGCACCTGATCGCAGTCGAACGGCCGGCATTCGGACATTCGGTATTTCCGGCCTGCTCGGCGGCGTTCTCGCGGCACTGGCCAACGCGCTCGGCGCGGTATCCGTGCTGGTCGGCGGCTTCATCGCCTTTGCGGCGATCTTCGCCTGGTACAAGGCCCGCGAGGCGGTCCATGATGAGGACTTCAGCGTTACGAGCGTGATAGCAGGCCTTGCCGTGTTCGCGCTCGGTGCGCTCTCGGTCGCCGGTGATTACCAGGCCGCGGCTGCCGGAGGGGCAGCACTCGCGGCGGTCCTTGCCAGTCGCGAGATCCTGCATGGCCTCCTGAAGCGACTGACGTGGATTGAGCTTCGTTCGGCGCTGATCCTGGCAGTGATGACGGCGATCGTGCTGCCCCTGCTACCAAACCGGACGATGGACCCATGGGGCGGTTTCAATCCGTGGGAGGTCTGGTTCCTGACGGTGCTGATGGCCTCCATATCCTTCGCCGGCTATATCGCCGTCCGTGTCCTGGGAAACGCGCGCGGCCTGCTCGTCAGCTCGCTTGCTGGTGCAATCGTCTCTTCCACCGCCGTAACCGTCGCGCTGGCTCGCAACGCCGCCTCGGCAGGCAATCCACTGCCGCTCGCTGGCGCGGCCTCACTGGCTGCGATGGTTTCGGTGCTACGCGTTTGCGCGGTGGTTCTGATCATCGAGCCAAGCGTCTTCGCTTCGATCGGGATTCCGGCGATTGCCGCGGCGCTCTCCTTCGCCGCTTTCGGAGCGTTGCTGCTGGCTCGGGATAGCGGGGATCGCGAAGCCGGCGCGATCGCACGTAATCCATTCGAGCTAGGCCCGTTGCTGCTCTTCGCCCTGCTGTTTGCGGTCGTGGCCACCGCGAGTGCCGGGCTGGCTACGCAATTCGGTGGCCGCGGCTTGCTGGCCAGTTCGATGCTCGCCGGCGCATTCGATGTCGATGTCTCGGTGCTTGGCGCGCTGCGCCTGGTCAAGCATGCGGTGCCCGTCGAGACCGTGGGGCAGGCGGTGCTCGCGGCGCTGGCAGCAAACGCGATCGGCCGCCTGTCACTCGCAGTATTTGCTGGTCCGGTCAGGTTCTGGTTGCCGCTGGCCGTCGCAACCGTGATCGCCGCGACCATGGGCATCTGCGCGTTCCTGTTGCTCGGTCCTGGATAGAAGTGCTGTTCTCGAGTCTTCTTTGATGCGAATGGAGGCCCGCGCCTACGGCCGCGCTATTACTCGCAGAGGGAGCGGAGCGTTTCAGGCTTGCGGATTTCCAGGGTACGAAGTCCGTGAAACTTGAGCACACCCTTGTCGCGCAATCTCGATAGCACGCGCGATACAGTCTCGATGGTGAGGCCGAGGTAGTCGCCGATATCCTGCCGGGACATCGGCAGCTCGATCTGAGCGAGTTCCCCCTGGCGATCAGCCATGTCGATCAGGAAGGCGGCGAGGCGTTCGATCGCTGTCTGCCGGCCGACCACCAGCAAATGTTCCTGGGCCCTCACCATACAGCGAAGGGCAAGCGGCAGCAGTTCGCGCGATCTGTCCAGGCCAACCACCGGCCGGAATGTCCGCAGCCCTGTCGTAACGATGGCCTCGGCAAAGAAATGGTGGGCAAGATCGGCTTCAAATCCAAATATCTCTCCGGCCAGATGGAACGCCGTGATCTGCCTGCGCCCGTCGGCAAGGAGCCGGTAAATGCGGACCGCGCCGAACTCGATCTGGTAGTGGGAAGCGACCTTTTCGCCCTGCGCGTAGATCTCCGAGCCTGCGTGGAAGAACGAGAGCGGCACCGGCCGGCCATCATTCGACACGTCTGGTTGCTGGGCCGCGACGTTCAGGATCTCGTAGGGCACCCGAGTGTTGACGATCGCATTCATGGCTGTTTCCCAGATTTCGGTGAAACAGCAATCGCGCAGAATGCCGGCCTGCGAAATTCGGTTATGTCCTAAGGGGTTTTACTTAGTGGAATTCGGTTTTCGGAAGAGATCATGCTCAAACACTAGTCCGCGAGGAGATGGCGGGCTGAAAAAGCCTGCACCATGTCTATCAGGTCATTCCCCTCGACCGGTTTGGTCACGACCGCGAACCCTTCGGTGCCAGCGGATGGATCAATACCTTCCACCAGCAGAATCACCCGCCCGGCGAAACGGGCAAGCGGCTGGCCTCCGGCAGGACTGAGCCGGATTGCGCTTTCATCGACGATGACGCAGGCAGCGGCATTTGCCGCGGGCGAAGCCTCGACTGTCGAAAGCAACGCATGCGATTCGACCGGGAAGCCTTCGACCTCGAGCGCGAACTCGAGCGAACGCCTGAGCCCGGGGTCGGGCGCCACAATTAGAATGGTTTTGGCGGCGGACAAGGATCACGGCTTCCGGACATGCCAGCGAGGTCATCCCGCCAGTCATTTCACAGCAAGCGGCAATCTGGCGCTTCACGCCTTGCGCCAGATCAATCCCTGCAAAGATTCAGGCTGGGCCGAAACCAGCGGCCAATGCCATCCGGACAAGCTGCGGCAGGCTTTTTGCCTGCATCTTGGCCATCACGCTGGCGCGGTGCACCTCGACGGTGCGCGGACTGATGTTGAGATCATAGGCAATCGTCTTGTTCGGCAATCCAGCCACCACACCAGAGAGAACCTGGCGTTCGCGGTCGCTCAATCGCCCGAGCCTTGTCTGGATTGAAGCGACATCGTCGAGTTCTGACGGTTTGTCGACAAGTTGTTCGGCCGCACGCTCAATCGCTTCGATAAGGACAACGTCCTCGAACGGCTTTTCGATGAAATCCGTGGCGCCGGCCTTCATCGCCTCAACCGCCATGGGGACATCGGCGTGACCGGTGATGACAACGGCCGGAAGCGACGTATTTGCTTTCACGAGATTTCGCAAAAGCTCAACCCCGGTCATGTCAGGCATGCGCAGGTCCGTCACCAGAACGCCATTTCTTATGCCCGATGCCGCAGCCAGAAAGTCGGTTGCGCTGTCGTGCATCTTGACCGCGAATCCGGACATCGTGAGCAGAAAAGCCAACGACTTCCTGACCGGTTCCTCGTCATCGACGATGTGAACGATGTAGTCACCCGTCTCCATGCGCGTCCTCTTCCTTGAATGTGGGGAGCGTGAACCTGAATGTTGCGCCACCGGCGGCGTTCTGGCTCACCGTCAGCATTCCACCGTGCGCCTCGACGATCCGCTTGGAGATAGACAGTCCAACCCCCATGCCTCCGGGCTTTGTCGTCACGAAGGGCTTGAAAAGCTGGGCGGAAATCTCCTCGGAAATACCTGGTCCGGTATCTTCGACGATGACGGCGATTTCGCCACCATGCGCGGCATGGGTGCGCACAACCAGCTCGCGGCGCGCGCTGTCGCGCATGGCATCCATGGCATTTCGCATCAGATTGGTCAGCACCTGCTGGATCTGTATGCGGTCGACCATCACGGTTGCCGGTCCCGGCGCGAAGTCGAACACTGTCCGCACCCCGCGCTCTCGCGAACCCACCAGCGCCAGGGCTCCTGCCTCCTCCACCAGGCTGCGAATGTTCTCCGGCGCTTTCTCGGTGGCGCCTTTGGTGACGAATTCGCGAAGATGACGGATGATCTGTCCCGCACGCAGCGACTGCCTTGCGGTTTCCTCCAGTGCAGCCCTCATCTTTGCCGCCACCGCGTCATCCATGTCGCGCAGCAGGCGGGCGCAGCCTTGAACATAATTCGCTATCGCGGACAGCGGCTGGTTCAACTCGTGAGCGAGCGTCGAGGCCATTTCGCCAAGCTCGTTGAGGCGGGCCAACCTCGCCAGTTCGCCCTGGATCTCATGCAGACGTGCCGCCGATTCCTGACGCTCCGTAAGGTCTCGGATGAAGCCGGTAAAAAAGGTCTTGCCGCCCGACTTCATCTCGCCGACCGCCAATTTCATCGGAAACGTCGAACCATCCTTGCGTCGTCCGGCAACAACGCGATCGATTCCGATAATCCGTTTCTCCCCCGTGGTCAGGTACCTGTGCATATAGCCATCATGCTCGTGGCGATAAGGCTCAGGCATCAGCAGGCGCACATTCTCTCCGACGACCTCTGCTTCGGCGTAGCCGAACTGCCGTACCGCGGCTGCATTGAACGAAACGATCGTGCCATCCTTTTCGATGACGACGGTCGCGTCGATGACCGTATCAAGAATGGAGCGAAGATGGGCCTCCCTCGTGTCTAGCGCGCTTTCGGCACGATCAATTGCCTTGCTGGCGCGGTGCAGCATTTCACCCATCCAGGCGATCGCCAGGCCGACAAGGGCGAAGACAATGAGTTCAACCGGATTTTGGGCACGATCTGACTGAAGATTGTCCAGCCAGAACGCTCCACCCAAGGAAAGCGCAACGGACAACAACCCAGGCCAGATGCCGCCAGCGATCGACGCGACGAGGATAGCTGGGGTGAAGAGGGTAAATGTCGCCCTGTCTTCGAGAACTCCCTGCAGCAGAAATCGGAGCAGGACAGCGACCGCCACCATGAAGATGGCCAGCAGATAGCCCTTGCGGCCTTCGAAACGGCGAGACAGCACCGCCTGCAGAAAGCGTCCTTTGATACCGGTAATGTCCCGCGCTGGCATGAAATTTGTTACCGCTGAACTGAAAGGATGCCGCCAAAGCTCAGCCAACGTAACTGAACGGCTGTCACTTAGCGCTTTTTTCCGTTCGTTGCCGAACAGAATGAGAAAGAGCACTCGCTGTGCGAGGCAGGCAAGCCAGAGCTCCTCATAGGAGCGCCAGATCGCGACGTCATATCCAGATATTTCGTGCGCCAGTTTGCGCCAGCGCAAATCGCAACGCCATCCCGTGGAGTAGAAAGCCGCAACGGTGGATGCCGTGCTGAACCTAGGAAAGGACTATTCCATGAAACTTCCCCTGATCGCCGCGGCCATTGCGTTATTTACTCTGGCCGGCGCAGCAAACGCTGAAGAACACGTCGTGCAGATGCTCAACAAGGGCGAGAAGGGTTCGATGGTCTTCCAGCCCGCCTACGTAAAGGCGGCACCCGGAGACACCATCAAGTTCGTGCCCACCGACAAGTCCCACAATGCCGAAACCGTCAAGGGGATGCTGCCGGACGGCGCTGAAGCTTTCAAGGGAAAGCCAAACGAAGGGATAACCGTGACCATGACTCAGGAAGGCGTCTATGGCGTGAAGTGCGCCCCGCATTACGGCATGGGCATGGTGGCGCTGATCGTCGTCGGCAAGCCTGTGAACCTCGACGCGGCGGAAGCCGTCAAACAGACCGGCAAGGCCAAAACGGTGTTCGCCGAGCTGTTCGGCGAGGCGACCAAGGCCGCCTCCAACTGACGGTTCATCATCGATACCCTCCGGTTGGCGATCGCCGGAGGGAAACTGCCGGACGGACCACGGGGGAGGTCCAGTCCGGCCTATTTCATTTAGAGCGCTCCGGAACACGAACTCGAAAGTCGCCGGAAATAAATGCGGTTTGCGCCAGCGCAAAGACGATCCCCGCAAGCAGGCTATTCTTGGGTCATCAAGTGGTTGACGCACAAGGAGATTGAAATGCTTACGCGACGTGAAGCTCTGTTGGGATCTGTCCTTGCCGCCACCGCGGTGGCAACGGTCGGCGCAATGCCGGCTGTGGCAAACGCGAAGGAAGTCGCCGGACTGCCGCGCGAAAAAGTAAGCCTCGTCGCGCCCCCGTTCGTCCACGCTCACGACCAGGTAGCCCAAGGCGGCCCGAAAGTCGTCGAGTTCGCGATGACTGTCGAGGAAAAGCCCGTTGTCATCGACGCGGACGGGACGCAGCTCAATGCGATGACCTACAACGGCTCCATCCCCGGCCCGCTGATGGTTGTCCATGAGGGCGACTATCTTGAGCTGACACTCATCAATCCCGACACCAATACGCTGGCGCACAACATCGACTTCCACGCTGCCACCGGCGCGCTCGGCGGCGGCGGGCTGACACTGATCAACCCCGGTGAGCAGGTAACGCTCCGCTTCAAGGCAACGCGAACGGGGACGTTCGTCTACCACTGCGCGCCCGGCGGACCGATGATCCCGTGGCACGTCGTATCGGGCATGAGCGGTGCGGTGATGGTGCTGCCGCGTGACGGCCTCAGGGACGACAAGGGCAGACCCGTCCGTTACGACCGCATCTACTATATCGGCGAGAACGACTTCTACATCCCTCGCGACGAGCAGGGGGAATTCAAGAAATACGACACGGCCGGCGATAATTTCGATGACACCATGAAGGTCATGCGCGGGTTGATTCCGACCCACGTCGTGTTCAATGGCAAGGCAGGATCGCTGACCGGCGAGAATGCGATGAAGGCGAAGGTCGGCGAGACTGTCCTGATCGTCCATTCGCAAGCCAATCGCGATACGCGGCCGCATCTGATCGGTGGCCACGGCGACTATGTCTGGGAACAGGGCAAGTTCGCCAACCCTCCGGCAAAGGACCTGGAAACCTGGTTCATTCGCGGCGGCTCCGCTGGCTCGGCCCTCTATACGTTCCTGCAGCCGGGCATCTACGCCTACGTGAACCACAATCTGATCGAGGCCGTGGAACTCGGCGCGACCGCACATTTTACGGTCGACGGAACCTGGGATGACGACTTGATGAAGCAGGTCGAAGCCCCAAGGGCCATCACGTCGTAGTGACGAGTATCCGATCCTGAAGATCGACGCGACCTTGCGCACTCTGCGCAAGGTCGCGTGCGCGCCCGGACGAAATGCCATGTCTTTCAACCCCATCGTAGCCCTCGGAAGTATCGCGATTGCCGCGCTGATCGTCGTGAGTGCGACCAGTGCGTTTGATCGGTTGGCCGGTTCGCTGGTGGCTGGTCCCGAACTTGTGACCCTCGCGCCCGGATCGTTCGACCATCCTCAACCAGGTGAATTCCTCGGGGACGGCCATCCTGTCGCGGCGCCGCGGACGCTGGCAACGGTCAATGTTCCGCTGAACATCATGAAATACCAGGTGAGTGCAGCCGAATACGGACGGTGCGTGACGGCCGGCAATTGCAAGGCGGCTGACACCCTGGACAGCGGTAATTTTCCGGTCACCGGCGTAAGCCACATGGACGCCGAAGCCTATGCGGCGTGGCTCTCGACCCAGACCGCTGCGACATGGCGGCTGCCGACAGACGCCGAATGGGCCTATGCCGCCAGCGAACGGTTCCGCGGCGACATCGAAGGCGGCGCCGGCGACCCCAACAATCCGGCGCTGCGCTGGCTCGTCCAGTATCGCACCGAGGCCTCGCTTGGACGGAAATCCGATCCCGAGCCGCGAGTTCAAGGCGCGTTTGGCCTCAACTCAAAAGGGCTGGCGGACGTCGCGGGCAATGTCTGGGAATGGACGTCGACCTGCTACGTTCATGCAGCGGTAGCCGCCGACGGCACCAGCATTGTGAGGTCGATCGACAATTGCGGAGTGCATGTCGTGGAGGGCTTCCACCGCACATACATGTCCAACTTCATCCGGGATGGGAAAAGTGGCGGCTGCGCGGTCGGCACGCCGCCAGACAATCTGGGTTTCCGCCTTGTCCGCGAACGTCTCCACCTCGTGCGAGCCGCCCTGCGGCGTCTTGGGTTCTCTTGACGCGCGGATGCCGCGTTTCGAGGCAAGGATCGGAAGAGACCACAAGCGCCGAAAGGATCAACATGAACTCATCTGCCATCGATCAGGCGCGACCGCCCGCAGAGCGGCCGTTGGGCGATCCAGGCGTTGACCGGGCGAGCATTGGCGTGCTGGTTCGCGAGTTCTACTCCAGACTACGGAAGAACGAACGGCTCGGGCCGATCTTTGCGCGCGAGATCACCGGCGACTGGGAGCCGCACCTTGAGAAAATGACCGACTTCTGGTGTTCCGTCATTCTCAAGACCGGCGACTACCACGGACGTCCGGTGCCCGCGCATCTGAAACTCAAGGATGTGACCGAGGCCGATTTCGACATCTGGCTAGCCATATTCGGCGAGACCGCCGCGGCGCTCTTTGCCCCGGAAACGGCTGCGGTCTTTGTCGATCGTGCCGAACGCATTGCGAAAAGCCTGAAGCTGGCGATGTTCTTTCGCCTTCCGGTTCCCAATTCATCGGCAACCGACATTGCGACAGCCGAGGACGGCTGAGCCGGACCTTGCCTGGCGAACACCCGCCGGGCGGATGTTCGAAAACGACATTTGTCGGGTGCAATCAGCTTCGTCTTTGCGCCAGATCAAATCAGCCGCCGCACAGCCATGCGAAACCCGAGGGACGATTTCGCCCTGACGGGCATCTGACGGTGGACGCACATGCTTGCTCAACTGACATCCGGCGAACGCCAACTTTCAATCGTCGTGCTGATCCTGATGGCAATGGTCGGACTGGCCATGGCGGCAGCTGGTCGCGGCGATCCGATTGGGGTGCATGGCTTTATCGTGCTTGCAGCAAGCGTTGCGATGATCTTCGTCATGCTTTCGGCGCTCAATGCCCCCGAGCCCTCTGCAGAACGTCTGGACCACTACTATGACGACCCGAGCAAGGTGGGCGTCATCCTGACCATGATCTGGGCCATGGTCGGCATGTTCTTCGGCGTCTGGGTAGCGAGCCTGCTGGCATGGCCCGATCTGACCTTCGACGCGGCCTGGGCAAGTTTTGGCCGCTTGCGGCCGGTTCATACGAGCGGAGTGATCTTCGGCTTCGGCGGCAATGCGCTGATCGCCACGTCTTTCCATGTGCTGCAGCGGACCTCGCGCGCCCGGCTGCCAGACCAGTTCAGCCCCTGGTTCGTCCTGCTCGGCTACAACCTGTTCTGCGTCCTGGCCGCGACCGGCTATTTCATGGGCGTCACGCAATCAAAGGAATACGCGGAACCGGAATGGTACGCCGATATCTGGCTGGTCATCGTATGGGTGGTGTATTTCGCGATCTACATTCGCACGCTGGCTCGCCGCAAGGAGCCGCATATCTACGTCGCCAACTGGTACTACATGGCCTTCATCCTGGTCGTGGCGATCCTCCATATCGTCAACAATCTGGCCATGCCGGTGTCGTTCGGCCATGCCAAAAGCTATTCGGCCTTCTCCGGCGTCCAGGACGCGATGACGCAGTGGTGGTACGGCCACAACGCCGTCGCATTCTTCCTCACCTCAGGCTTTCTCGGGATGATGTACTATTACCTGCCCAAGCGGGCGGGTCGGCCGATCTATTCCTACCGGCTGTCGATCATCAGCTTCTGGGGCATCACCTTCATGTATATGTGGGCGGGGTCACACCACCTGCATTACACCGCCCTGCCCGAATGGGTTCAAACGCTGGGGATGACGTTTTCGCTGGTCCTCCTGGTGCCATCGTGGGCCTCGGCGGGAAACGCGCTCGCGACGCTGAACGGCGCCTGGCACAAGGTGCGCGACGACGCCACTTTGCGCTTCATGATGGCGGCGGCGGTCTTCTACGGCCTGACCACTTTTGAAGGATCGTTCATGGCGATCCGTCCGGTCAACGCGCTTTCCCACTATACGGACTGGACCGTTGGTCACGTCCATGCCGGTGCCCTGGGTTGGGTGGCGCTGATCACCTTCGGCTCGATCTATTGTCTGGTCCCGGCATTGTGGAAGCGTGAACGGATGTATTCGGCCAAACTGATCGAGGTGCATTTCTGGTTAGCGATCTCGGGGACGGTCATCTACGTCTTTGCCATGTGGAATTCCGGCATCCTGCAAGGCTTGATGTGGCGGACATACAACGAGAACGGAACGCTCACCTATTCCTTCATTGAATCCATGGTGGCGATGCATCCCTATTACATCGCTCGCGCCTTCGGCGGGCTGCTGTTCCTGCTCGGTGCCATCACCGGCTCCTACAACATCCTGATGACGGTCCGCGGCCATTCGCAAGCCGCGCTGCAACCGGGCGATGACGCGCCGCAGCGCCATCTGGCGCCTGTCGCCCAGCCGGCGGAGTGAGGATCATGCCAGAATTCCACCGCAAAATCGAACGCAGCGCCATCGGCTTTGTCCTCGCCATCGTCTTGGTCTCCAGCATCGGCGGCTTTGTGGAAATCGCCCCGCTGTTCACCATCGACGACACGGTCGAGAACGCGCCGGATATGCGGGTCTACACCCCGCTAGAGCAGGCCGGGCGCGACATCTACATGCGCGAGGGTTGCTACGCCTGCCATTCTCAAATGATCCGGACACTGCGCGACGAAGTCGAACGCTACGGCCCTTATTCGCTCGCCGTTGAATCGAAATACGATCATCCGATGTTGTGGGGATCAAAGCGCACGGGACCGGATCTGGCCCGCATCGGCGGCAAATATTCCGACGCCTGGCAAGTCGCCCACCTGATCAACCCGCGAACCGTGGTTCCGGAATCGATCATGCCCAAATTTGGCTGGCTGCTCGACAACCCGCTGCGCATCGACGACCTCGGCGAGCACCTGACTGCCCTCCGGGACGTCGGCGTTCCCTACACCGACGACATGATCGCCAATGCGACCCAGGATGCGCTCGGCCAAACCGCGCCGGACGGTGATTTCGCCGCCGGCGTTACCAAGCGCTACGGGCAGGCAACGCAAGTCAGGGCCTTTGACGGCAATCCAGCGACAGTTACCGAAATGGATGCGCTGGTCGCCTATCTGCAGATCCTTGGCCACCTGACCGGCGCCGCCGCCCAGGCGGAGGTTGCCGTGCAGCCGGAGGCCGCGCAATGAGCTGGGAACACGAAGCCGTCGTCGCCTTCTCCAAAAGCTGGGGCCTTTTCTACCTGATCGCGATGGCCGTGGGCGTCCTCGTCTACACGTTCTGGCCGTCGAACAAGAAGCGGTTCGAAAGGGCGAAAGACAGCATTCTCGACGGAGACGACAAGCCATGGAAATAGGCGAGCGCGATCCCGTCACGGGACAGGCCACGACCGGTCATGAGTGGAATGGCATCAAGGAGCTCTACACGCCGGTTCCGCGTATTGTGTTCTTCTTCCTGGCCACCACCATCCTTTTTGCCGTGTGCTACTGGGTCCTCATGCCCGCCTGGCCATTGGGCAAGACCTACACCAAGGGTCTGCTTGGAATTGACCAGAAAACCAGCGTCGACCGCCTGGTAAAGGACGCGACGCTGGAGCGTGCGGCCTGGACCCAAAAGATCGATCAAATGGATTTTGCGGCGATTCAGGCCGATCCATCGATGATGAAGACAGTCGAAGAAACCGGCCACACGCTGTTTGGCGACAATTGTGCGGCTTGCCATGGCACCAAAGCGACGGGCGGCCCCGGATTTCCCAACCTCACCGCCGGCGTCTGGCTCTGGGGCGGAGATCCCAAAACAATCGTTGAAACACTGCGTGTCGGCATCAACTCGACCCACCCCGATACGCGGACCTCGCAGATGCTGGCCTTTGGCCGCGATGGGGTGATCGAGAGCAAGCAACTGGCCGACGTCGTCGCCTATGTGCGGTCACTCGGCGGCACCACCGACGGCCTCGATGCCGATCCGCAAAGCATTGCCGCAGGACAGGACGTCTTCAAACAGAATTGCATCGCCTGTCATGGTGACGATGCCAAAGGCAAGCACGACCTCGGTGCGCCTGACCTGACCGACAGCAACTGGATCTATGGCGGCGACCTCCAGTCCGTCACCACGACAGTCTATGGCGGCCGGCAGGGCACCATGCCTCATTGGGAACAGCGCCTCACCGCGACCCAGCGCAAGATACTCGCTCTCTATGTGCTTTCCCTCCGGAGTGTGCCCCAGTGAGCCTCCATCCCGCCCTGCCGTCGAGGCCGCGATCGCGCTCGCGAACTGTCGCGCTCATCCTGGTCACGGCGGGACTGGCGCTGGTCGCCGCCGCCAACTTCCATCTGGTGTACGTGTCCTTCGCGTCGCAAGCGGACTGCGTGCCGCATTTGAAGGACCCCGGCGACCCGGCGAAGAACAGCTACGCTGCGGCCAGTTCGTCGTGCTGACGCTCGAGAGGCGCGGCACGACGAAACGACAGGAAGGATCATGGAAATGAGTGATCTCCATCTCGCCAATGACCAAGAGTTCGTGCACGTCGGATCGCGCAACCGCGGTCTCCCGGCCAACGCCGCGTTCGGCTGGCTGCGCGCCGGCTGGCACGACTTGATGTCGACGCCGGCCCCTAGTCTCGCCTACGGGCTGGCGGTCTTTGCCGTTTCCGCGCTGATCGTTGGCGGCCTTTTCCTGTTTCGGCTCGACTACATCCTGTTTCCCGCTACCGCCGCCTTCATGGTGGTCGGCCCACTCATAGCGGTCGGCCTCTATGAAAAAAGCCGCTCGCTGGAACAGGGCAGGGCCATCTCTCTGGCCAGGATGATCTTCGTGCGGCCGGCTTCCGGCGCCCAGATTCTCTTCGTCGGCTTCATCATGCTCGGCCTGGCGCTGCTGTGGATGCGTGCCGCGGTCATCATATACGCCCTGTTCTTCGGCTGGCGGCCCTTCCCCGGTTTCGATCATCTTGCCCCGATGCTTTTCACAACCACCATCGGCTGGGCAATGTTGGTTGTCGGTACAGCGGTTGGCGGAGTGTTCGCCGCATTCTCCTTCGCCATCAGCGCCTTTTCGGTGCCCATGCTCCTCGACCAGCGTACGGACGCGTTTACCGCGATGGGCACCAGCATTTCGCTGGTCTGGAACAATCGTCCGGTGATGATCACCTGGGGTGCAATCGTACTGCTGCTGACCCTTCTTGGTCTTGGAACCGGGCTGGTCGGATTGATTGTCACCTTTCCCCTGCTCGGGCATGCCACATGGCACGCCTACAGGACGATATCGGTTGAACCGGGGCTGAAGGAGTAGCGGTCGTGAGTTGCTGCGCACCCGGAGCCGAAGCCGCCCTGGAGATCGGCCCGGCGGGTGGGGTTGCCAGTCCACGCGAAGAGCTTTTGCTTGTCAGTCGCGATCTTGGCGGTGGCCTTTTTCAAACTGACCTGTCGGTCCCCGAAATTCATTGCGCATCCTGCATGGCCACGGTCGAACGCGCTTTGTCGGCCTTGCCCGGCGTCGAATATGCCCGAGCCAACCTTTCCATGAAACGGACCGTCGTGAAATGGCGTCCGGGCGCCGACAAGGCGCCCGATCTCATCGGCGCGCTAGGAGCTGCGGGTTACGAGTCGCATGTCTTCACCACGGACGCCGACCAGCGCAGTCCCGAATATTCCCGACTCATCAAGGCGCTCGCGGTCGCGGGCTTCTGCGCCATGAACATCATGCTGCTGTCGGTTTCGGTCTGGTCCGGAGCCGAAGGCGGAACCCGCCAAGCGTTCCACTGGATTTCCGCGGCGCTCGCCTTACCGGCAATTGTCTATTCGGGGCGGATATTCTTTTCCTCGGCTTGGGCTGCCTTGCGAAACGGCCGGACAAACATGGATGTGCCGATTTCCATCGGCGTGTTGATGGCGTTCGGACTCAGCCTCTACGATACGATTCACGGCGGGCCGCATGCCTATTTCGACGCGGCGACATCGCTTTTGTTCTTTCTGCTCATCGGCCGCACCCTCGACCATGTGATGCGGGAAAAGGCGCGTTCGGCCGTGGCAGGGCTTGCGAGCCTCGCACCGAGGGGAGCGATCGTGGTAGATGCCGACGGCCGGCACTATGTCCCGATTGCCGAGATCCGGCCGGGAACCTCCGTGCTCATTGCCGCCGGCGACAGGGTCCCTGTCGACGGGATCGTCATGGACGGTGCTTCGGAACTCGATTGTTCGGTCGTCACCGGGGAATCGGCACCCAGGCCCGCTATTGTGGGAACGCTGGTCCAGGCCGGGCTTCTCAATCTGACGGGGCCGCTGACGATAAGAGCCGCCGCCGAGGCAAAGGACTCATTTCTGGCGGAAATGATCAGAATGATGGAAGCCGCCGAGGGGGGCAGAGCGCGCTATCGCAGACTGGCGGATCGTGCCTCGGCGCTCTATTCGCCTGTCGTACACGCCATCGCCTTGCTGTCTTTTTTGGGCTGGCTCTCCATCACCAGGGATTGGCACGCATCGGTTTCGATCGCCATCGCCGTTCTGATCATAACGTGCCCGTGCGCGCTCGGCCTTGCGGTTCCGATCGTGCAGGTCGTTGCCGCCCGGCGCCTTTTCGAAAAAGGCGTCATGGTCAGGGATGGCTCTGCTCTCGAGCGCCTCGCCGAAGTCGACACTGTGCTGTTCGACAAGACCGGCACGCTGTCGCTCGGCCGTCCACATCTCGTCAACAGCGCCAGCGTTGACCCCGGTGCGCTCGCGCTTGCGGCCAAGATAGCATCGGGTTCGAGGCATCCGATGTCCGTCGCAATTCTCGCTGCCGCATCGCCGGGCCAGGTTGGAGCGGCCCCGATGAACAATCTCGTCGAATACCCGGGCCGCGGCCTCGAAGCCAGGATGGGAACCTCCGTCTACCGCCTGGGCCGGCCGGAGTGGGCGCTCGGCCGCAAGATGCCGGATGGCGCGGACGGTTGGTTTTCGGTGTCGCTGTTGGTCCAGGACGGGCAGCAACTGGCGCGGCTTGTGTTTGAAGACATCCTGCGAGGCGGCGCGCGTTCGACGATCGAGCGATTGCGTCGGCAGGGCCTCGGTGTCGGGATCCTGTCCGGTGACCGCAGGTCTGCGGTGGCAGACCTGGCTTTGAACCTCGGCATCGATGATTTCACGGCGGAAATGCTTCCATCCGACAAGGTTGAGCGGATCGCGGCTCTCACCGCTGCCGACTCCAAGGTGCTGATGGTGGGAGACGGACTTAACGACGCGCCAGCCCTCGCCGCCGCGCATGTCTCCATGGCCCCGGCGACGGCGGCCGATGTCGGCCGCAATGCTGCCGACTTCGTGTTCCTGAAGGAAAGCCTTGCGAGCGTCGCCGACACCTACGAGATTTCACGCAATGCGGGAAAACTGATCCGGCAGAATTTCGCCTTGGCAGTCGGCTACAATGCCATTGCGGTGCCTTTTGCCGTGTGCGGGTATATCACTCCGCTCGTTGCGGCAGCCGCAATGTCGCTCTCGTCTGTGTTGGTGGTGGCCAATGCCCTGCGTTTGGGTCATGCCCCCGCTGGAAACCTGCCCGCCAGGCAAGCCGCATCCGTTCATCCGGACCTGCAGCCGATAGGTATGGGATCATGAGTTACCTGACTGTTCTGGTGCCGGTCGCAGTCTTGATGGGGCTCGCCGGACTTGCGGCCTTCATGTGGACCTTGCGGTCCGGACAGTATGACGACCTCGACGGAGCGGCGCAGAGAATCCTTTTGGACGACGATCCTGAGTGACAAGCCCAAAGCACTCCGACTGGTGTTGCGCCGGCAAGACAATGTTTTGGTTTTGGAACTGATAATTCGATAAATAGCGGTCGCGTTGTTGTAGCCTATGACGACGTCGGTCTGCCTGAAGCCGAAACCTGGCTAGAGCGCGGCAGGCCCGAAGCGCCGACCGTACAATCCCTGGCCGAGAATGCGAAACCCAGTTGGAGGGGAGTTCCGTTCCTGGCGAAGGGGAGTGGACAACCATTGTTTTCAAGCGACCAGTGGCGGCATGATGAGGGAGGCTGAAGCCACAACCTTCGGCTATGGTGCTGCCACTTTCGCGCGGCTGCACAGGCCCGCCGGCGCGACAAAACGTACCTTGGGGCGATGGCGAACAGCATTTCGAGCTTCTGCCTCCACGGCCAGACCTTCATATTGCCTCTGCCGTTGTCTGATGCCAGGTGGTTCGCCCAAACGCTGCCATGGTACGCTGAGCACGGACCCTCGTGGCGGAAACGACGGCAAGTGCGATGAAGAAGAGGATGCCTGGATCGGCGCTGCCGCCGGACACAGAGCTGGCGATTATGCCAGCGAGAGAAGCGTTCCTGACGCTCGTCACGACCGCATCAGTTTCTGGGTCCACCCATTCCCGCATCCGTCCTATTCCGCTGACCAGGACGCCGAGCAGGATCGCCATCATCAGCGATCCGAACAAGCCAAGTTGGGAAAGGATCGCGATCGGCCAGCTCGACGCCCTCGAACTGCCGAAACCGACGCCAAGGCCACTGGTGTCGAGGAAGGACTGCAGGCTCTTGAGGTTCCAATAGGTGCGCTCATGGCCCGAGGCAGAATCCGCTTTGTTGATGATGGTGCTGTTGATCAGCCTGACGAAAGGCTCCAAGGCTCCGGCGTGGTAGAGGCTGATGCCCATAATGGCGACCACGCCTATCGCCATCAGAGCGGTTACCAGTATGTCCTCGCGCTCAACCCGCCCCCTGAGGACTGAAACCAACATCGAGAAGGCGACCGGGAGGCACAGGAGAGCAAGACCGATGTAAGCGGTCGATGAAGTCGACAGAATGGTCAGGAAGAGCAGGATGCCCGCCAGCCACTGGGCAAGGCGTGACTTGGTCTTTCTCCAGTACGTGTAGCAGAATGCCAGGCAGGCGAGGGAAACGGCGGCGAACGAAGAGGCCTCCGAAAAAGGTCCCGTGATCCGCACGAATCCTGCCTCGTACGATCCCGTTATGATCGCGTAGTTGGCGGTTCTGATCGGGGCCAGCAAGTCTCCCAGTCCTGCATTCTTGCCGATAAAGTCGACGAGCCCCATGCCCGTATGCAGACCGCACCACAAGAAGAAGCCGCGGCGGACTTGGTCGATCCTTTGGGAGTGCAGCAGCAGCACACAAAGCGCGATGGCGGTGAGCCCGCCAAGGATGAAGTAGCCCGTCTGTGAAATGTTGGCAGAAACCGGGGCCAAGGACGCCTCTACGACGGCGTCTCGGGTTTTCGACTGCACGAAGACGGTGGTCTGTCCTGCAAAAAATCTTGGAAACAGCCATGCCCCGATGACTGCATAAACCATGAGGCTTGTGAGAACCCAGACCGGGCGGATGCTCCCGAACACACTTCCAAGGTCGAACCAGATGCGACGCCTGACCGTGGCGGCCATGACGAGCAGGGCCGCAAACATGGTGTAGATCAGCGGGGACGACCCACCTAAGAAGGTCAGCGTGACGATGGCCGTCGCACCGAACGCCTGGGAAGCGATCAGGCCGATGATCAGCATTCCCCTGGAATAGCGGGCAACGACCAAAATGGCCGCGCACACCAGCAGCCCCACCAACGAGACCTGCATTGTCGATCGAGCCTTCCGTTTGGTTTGGCCCCGGACTGTGCGGACGCAGGAAGCTGTCCGACCGCTCATTTTTCGGCAGATGGATATCCCGGACAAGAGAGCCAAAGGACGTAGCCTGACACCGTATCCGCAGGACACGGAGTACGCTTTAAGGCTGAATGGCTGCATGTCCCGGTCACGGCCGTTGCGTTGTAAAATGCACGGCGGCACGCGACGGCGGCCTTTTCGCAATCTGGCTACGCCTCCTGCAAATGGCTAACCCTTGATCCGCAACACCTACCAAAGAACGTCTAGATCAAGGATATGGTCACCTTATACTGCGCAATTGCAGACATGTTTTGCTTTCAATCGCGAAACTCTGTGATAAACATGGGAAGGTGGGAGCGCTGGGCAACGGGCGGGTTGTTTAGAGTTTGTCCGTGAGGAGGAGAAGCGGTATGACCACTCAGGTTGTATTTCGCACGTTCGGGCCAAAGCAGTTCAGACAACTCAAGGAAGTGTACGAGCGCGCGCGGGCCGTGAAGGCCAAGTACCCCGAGTCCCACATTGCCAGCAAAGCCGCCAAAAGGCTGATCGACGCCTTCGAAGTCGTGATCCAGACTGACGGAACGGTTCTGGACGTGCAGTGGCTGAGCGAGGCTGATCCCCAGGGAAACGCCTGAGACCAGGCCTTTACGGGCGTCCTCGAAGGCTTGCAGTGACGCCTTCATAGTTCCTGTCGACGTCAGCCACGCGCTGCAGGCGGATTCTGCTTGTTCCAAACCAACTTGTCCTGGAATTGGCCTGACGGCGTATTCGCCGCAGGGCGGCAGGGGAGTCACCGGGGCGGGCAGTGACTCCCCTACCCTGTCTACGCGTTCTCCACGGACAGGCCGCGTAAGCCTTGAGCAGACGCCGGCACTCCAATGTTCAGCCTTGGCAACATATGCCGTCAACGAAGCTTTTGGAGGGTCAACCAAGCTTTTGGGGGTAAGATGTAGTGTTATCAGGGGATGCAGGCGGATGGCACTTCCGCCTATCGGATGAGGGCCGGCCGAACTAACCGCAACTGGGTGATTGGCTTGTCTGATGGCATGATGTATCCGACAAAAGTAAATGTCGGGCTACAACTGGCCTTTCGACGGAAACCATTATAGGTTGCAGGAAAATGACGCAATCCTGCGGAGTTTCATGCAGACGCTGTTGCAGTTCATACGCTCGCAACCCGTGGGCGGGGCATTGTCGAAAACTGATTGGGGCAACAACGATTTTCTCGGTGTTGCCGCAAGAATCTACAAACCCCACTCAGTCATATGTCGCCAGGATGACGACGACGACAGGATATTCTTCGTAAAGTCGGGTTGGGCCCTCCTCTACCGCGAGTTACCGAGCGGAGAGCGGCAGATCATCGACACTCCTCTCGGAGGGGACATTGTCGGTTTCCGTTCAATGGACGGACCCCGTTTCGCGTCGCTGGCTTCGATAACCGAACTGGCTGTTTATGAAACTTCCAGGAAGGAACTGGTCGAGGCCGTCTTGTCGGAAGGCCGTCTCGGAAACAAGATCGCCGGCTCCCTGGCCCGCCTTAACGCCATCCTTGCCGAACATCTTGTGAATGTGGGGCGGCGGAACGCGATGAGCCGCACCGCCCATTTCCTGCTCGAACTGGATGAGAGGCTCTCCAAGGCTGGTCTGTCGACCCATGGAAGATATGAGTGTCCCCTTACCCAGCACGAATTGGCCGACATTCTTGGATTGACCACCGTTCACGTCAACCGGACGTTGAGGGAACTTCGCAAGGCCGATCTCGTCTCTTTCAGGGCAGGCCATGTAGAGGTGATCAACCGCAAGAAGCTGGTGAACACAGCCGGATTCGACATTGAGTACCTCAAGTAAGGGTTATTCCTCTCGCTCTGGTTTAACCTATCTGGTGGTTCGTTCGCGTCGTGACCGACGGCAGCTCCGTCTATCGCACGGCGGGAACGTGCTGCCGAAATACGGGACGCCCCACATACTACAGCACATCCACAAAAAAGGCGCAGGGCCACTGATATCACGGGCTGCGCTGCAGAATGGCCAAGCGGTCCCCATCCCTGTGTCTTCAGGCGGATCGCAGCGCTTAGGGTCCGGCTTGGCTCCGGTCTCTTGGCAGGCTCAAAAATTTACCAAAAATTAACCTAAGTTAGAGACCGCTTATAAATAGACCATAGACTGGCCAAGCTGTTCTAAGTGGCAGAAGCGAAGAACTGCTGAAGGCTTCGATTTGGGCAATCCAGATCGCAAGCTTTCAAACGGGCTGGGTATCAAACTTCAAAACTCCAGAGACTTCAGGGGGCTGTATTTGCCGCCGTAGGGCGGCGTGTGTGGGAAAGGGTGGGTATAGGTATGGGTTCCTCAGTAGAACTGCAGAATTACACTTCAACAAATCCGTCAGGAGTTCCATCCGGCGGAACGGAAAATGTCCACCGACAAGCAGGCAGGCAAAGCCTCCTCATCCTCGACGGAAGGGCGCTAGACCGCGAGTGTCTGGCATCGGCCCTCGAGGACCACGAACTGGGCATGGCGGTCGTCGCCATGGGTTCGATCGAAGACTGGCGCATGAAAAAGGGGGCGGCCCCTCCACTTGCAGCTATACTCTTCAACCTTGGCGGCCGGAAGGTCACCGATCACGGCATAGCCGACGAGATCAGGCATATTTCGTCCGAGTTCAAGTCAGTCCCCGTGGTCATCCTGGCCGACACCGAAGACCTTGGACAGATACTGACGGCTCTCGAATGCGGCGCACGCGGCTACATTCCAACCTCGGTCGGGATCGACGTCTGTGTCGAGGCGATCAACCTTGCGGCAGCGGGAGGCATCTTCGTCCCGGCGAGCAGTGTCCTTTCCATGCGGCACCTTATAGGTTCAGGTAGCCGCGACACGCAGCCATTGACGGGCATGTTCACGCTCAGGCAGGCAGAGGTCGCCCAGGCACTACGGCGCGGCAAGGCGAACAAGATCATCGCCTACGAACTGAACCTGCGCGAAAGCACCGTGAAGGTCCACATCCGAAACATCATGAAGAAGTTGAAGGCGAGCAACCGCACGGAAGTGGCCTACAAGGTCAATGATCTCTTCGCAGAAGGAGCTCTGGCCGAAGAGTGATCGCAAAGAATAAACGACCCGCCTTGGGTGAATCCTGGCGGGTCGTATTTGTACCGCACTACACATTCATTCAGTGAAGGTCGATTGATTTCCGTTGCCACGAATGGCGTCGGGAGCCGCCGAAGACACACGGCCGTCCTCCGACGCGATTCGTTGCCCCGAACTCCTGACAGTGTGCCGCAAGTGGATAGTTGCGGAGTGCTCCGCAACGTCTGGACCCGTAGCGATGATCTATATCTGTAGCACGTGAAAAGCTGTTCCTTTTACTCGCTATCAAAGTCAGCGCCCGCGTCAGCGCCCGCCTGTGTATCCACCATAAGTGCTAACCGATGACCTTATGGAGAACGCGAAATCCTGAGCCGAGCATGTAGACTTGCTGCCGGAATGGAGTGGTCGGCATGTCTGAGCAAAGCCTTCGTTTTCGCAAATCCGTCCGCCTGCAGGAACGCGGTCGTGAACTGATCCCGGGCGGTAGCCACACCTACGCAAAAGGCGAAGACCAGTATCCCATCCTCGCGCCGGGGTTCATCGAGCGTGGGTTGGGATGCCATGTCTGGGACGTCGATGGGAACGAGTACATCGAATTCGGCATGGGCAACCGTTCCGTCGGGCTGGGGCACGCCTACCCGACCGTGGTCAGAGCGGTGGAGACGGCCCTCCAAGGTGGGTCTAATTTCACGCGGCCCGCCAAGATCGAGGTCGACTGCGCCGAGACGTTCCTGGAGCTCATCGGCGCGCAGATGGTGAAGTTCTGCAAAGACGGATCGGATGCGACTTCGGGAGCCGTTCGCCTTGCCCGCGCTTACACGGGTCGCGATCTCGTTGCCTGCTGCGCCGACCATCCCTTCTTTTCGACAGACGATTGGTTCATCGGGACCACACCGATGAATGCCGGAATTCCGGAGGCGGTCCGAAAGCTCACCGTCACTTTCCGGTACAACGACATTGCCAGCGTAAAGGATTTGTTCGACAGGCACCCGGGCAGGCTGGCCGCCCTGATCCTCGAGCCTTCCCGCGGCGACGATCCGGTGGACGGATTCCTGCATGAAGTCCAGCGTCTCTGCAGGGAAAAGGGCGCACTGCTCATTCTCGACGAGATGATCACCGGGTTCAGATGGCATGCGGCCGGGGCGCAGAAGCTCTATGGCATAGAACCGGACTTGTCGACATTCGGCAAGGCGCTTGGCAATGGGTTTTCGGTCTCGGCCCTGGCGGGCAAACGCGAATACATGCGGCTCGGCGGGCTCGAGCATACGGACCGCCCAAGGGTGTTTCTGCTGTCGACCACGCACGGCGCGGAGACCCATGCGCTTGCGGCAGCGATCGCGACCATGCGGACTTACCAGAACGAGGCCGTGATCGAACACCTGCACCGTCAGGGGACGAAACTGAGGAAGGGGATCGCAGAGGCTGCTAGACGGCATGGGGTAGATGGGCACTTCAAGGTTGTCGGCCGTCCCTGCTGCCTGGCATATGCCACGCTCGATCCCAACGGCAAGCCGTCGCAGACATACCGCTCGCTGTTCCTGCAAGAGACGATCAGGCGTGGAGTGCTCATGCCGTCTCTCGTCGTCAGCTACACCCACGACGACACGGCCGTCATGAAGACGATAGAGGCCGTCGACGGTGCACTGGCGGTGTATGCGCAGGCCCTGGAATCGGGAACGAGCCGTTTCTTGGTAGGCCGCCCCACGCAGGTTGTCTTCCGCCGTTTCAACAATGGCGATGGCCGGGCTGATATGACGACTCCAGAGAACCCTCAAGCCGCGAATAATGCGACCATGGGGCAATCTGAAACCCGGCTCGCGGCAACATCCTGACGCCACGAAGGCGTTGCTTTCTCGTTCTCTTGGACCAAAGAAGGCCCCGCATACGGGAATCCTGTATTGCTTTCGCATGGGGCCATGGGACAGGATCTCACGGTTGCGGAAGCAGCACAGTGCAGCCTGTCAAAGCTCTTCAGGCGAGGGAGATACAGGACACGGCGGAAAGCCATCGCTGGCTTGCACAGGCGCCTTGCTGCCGCGGAATCCGCTGATCAATCCGCAGTGGGAACAGGCTCGGGGAAGGTGTAAATGCCCACCCATCTAACGGCTTCCTCGATCGTATCGAAGTTCTTGTGCTGCCCACTCAGCAGCCCGAAGCCTGTCTCTAGGAACCATTTGCCTTTCGTGGAGTAGGCTTCCTCGTCGATCCGGGTAAGGACGGCGACCAATTGGTCGGATTTCCACACCAGAACCCCGGATTCTCCGCCCTCGACCGTTCCGATCCGAGCTTCGCTGAAAGAGAATTCAGGCGCAATGTTTGCATTCCCCATTTTGATAAAAATCCCTCCAACTTCAAAATGGATGACAGAAAAGGCAGACAGGAAAAGCCGGTGTTTTTCACCCAGCGGCAGCGAATTTAGTAACAGATCGCCCGGTCAGTGCAACTCCCTTTCACCCGTTTCATTCGGTCATCCACCGTTCGTTTCTTGGCGAGAAAATACGGGCAAACCGCTATAGAATTCTGGCCTTTCGAAGCGTGAAGGCCTCGGCAAAATGCTCGGGCGCCCGGCATTCCATCCCCCGCAACCGCGCAAGCCCGGCGAATGTCTCCCGGTCGAACCAGTCCTTGGAGCGCTGCGTCCCGAAGTGCTCCTGGAGGAGTTCGATCTTGCGTTCCAGCACCTTGGCGGCAAGCGGCACGTAGGCATTGGGTTGGCAAAGATCGCCGTCCCATTTCGGAATCTCGTATTCGAGCACTAGGTGATCACGGAAGACGTTCCAGGTCAGTTGGTTGACCTCCCGGTGGTCCTGATGGGCATCAAACCTGGCGTGAGTTAACACCACGTCGGGATGAACCCGCGATCTTAGATCGATCAGCCACTGCTTTATCGATCGGCTATGGGCGGGGAAGTAGCTGTCTTCGAAATCCGCAACGTCGACCGTGGACGAGCGCGACCCTTCGAGGAAGGCCTCGGCCGAAGCCTTGGCTTCTGCCGACCGCTCGCCAGCTGCGCTCAGCACGCACCAGTGGACGTCCAGTTTGACCCCCGACGCGATCAGGCCGAGTATCGTGCCTCCCGCGCCGATCTCAATGTCGTCGGAATGGGCGCCAAGACAGAGGATCGAGAGTTCCTCGCCGCGACGTGCGAGGCCAAGTCCTCTCATGATGCAGCCATTACCATGCTGCGCCTGATTTTCTCTGCGGTGACCCTCCTATTCCAGGGCATGTCACCCTTTTCGACCATGTCTTCGAGCGATTGCCAATCACGCAGCGTGTCCATCGAACGCCAGAACCCGTCGTGCTTGTACGCCATCAGCATGTTGTCATCGATCAATCGCTTGAAAGGTTCGAGAACGAGTTCCTCGCCGTCACGCATGTAGTCGAAGATTTCGGGACGGAACACGAAGTACCCGCCGTTGATCCAGATCTCGGACGTCTCCGTCGTACGGAACTCGCGCACGCGACCGTCTTCAGCGATGTCGGCCAAATGGTATGTCAACGGCGCGCGCACGGCGAGGAAGCAGCCGATTTTGCCGCTGGCCTCGAACTTCGCGATCACATCGTCGAGGTCGACATTGGTCAGGCCATCGGAGTAGTTGGCCAGAAACATCTTCTCGTTCTTGACGTGATCCTTCGCAGCCCAGAGGCGTTCTCCGATGTTGCGCCAGATGCCCGTATCGAGCAGAGTGATGCTCCAGTCCTTGACCGTGTCACCGAGCAGCTTCACGTCCTGGCCTCCATGCGTAACCACGCAATCGGAAAAGGTCTGTGGCCGGGTGTTCAGGAAAAAATCCTTGATGACGTTGGCCTTGTAGCCCAGGCACAGCACGAATTCGTCATGCCCGTAGTCGCTATACCACTGCATGACGTGGCGCAGGATCGGCTGGTGGCCGAGCGGAATCATCGGCTTCGGTATGCTTTCGGAATAGTCGCGGATCCGGGTCCCGCGGCCGCCGCAAAAAAGGACGACTTTCATCTCCGTAACTCCGATGGATCGAGCACTGTCACGAAAGGAATTGGCACCACGAATTTCGCGCCCCAGGCGGCGACATGATGCATCTGCTGAATGATCTCGTCCTTCAGGTTCCACGGAAGGATCAGGATGTAGTCTGGCTTGGCCTGGTCGATCGCGTCGATGGGCTTGATCGGTATGTGCATGCCCGGCGTGTAGCGGCCGTGCTTGTAAGGATTGCGGTCCACCGTGAAGTCGAGGAAGTCGGTGCCGATCGCGCAGTAGTTGAGCAGCGTGTTGCCCTTGCCAGGCGCGCCGTAACCGCAAATCGTCTTGCCCTCGTCTTTGGCCGCAATCAGGAACGCGAGGAGGTCGCGCTTCGCGCGCCGCGCCTTGTAGCCAAAAGAGGTGTAGGTCGTCACTTCCGTAAGCCCATGCCTCTTTTCGCGGTCTAGGAGTTCGGCGATACTTTCATCCGTGGCCCAGCTGCTGCCCTCGTTGGCAAGATAAACACGCAGCGAGCCGCCATGGGTGGGCAGCTCCTCGACGTCGATCAACCGCAGCCCGTGGCGGGCCGCCATCAGGTCGATCGTCAGCAGTGAGAAATATGAAAAATGCTCGTGGTAGATGGTGTCGAACTGGTTCTCCGTCATCAGCCGCTCGACGTGCGGGAACTCGAGAGTGACTACGCCCTCTGGTTTGAGCAGAATTTTTATTCCCGCGACGAAGTCGTTGAGGTCGGGCACCTGCGCCAGGACGTTGTTGCCAATGATCAGATCGGCGCGGAGTCCTTCGGCCACCATCTGAAGTGCCAGCCGCACCCCGAAGAAGTCGACCCGGGTGGGCACGCCCTTCTCGACCGCAGCGCGCGCAACGTTGGCCGCCGGCTCGACGCCAAGCACGGGAACGCCGAGCGGCAGGAAGTGCTGCAGCAGATAACCGTCATTGCTTGCGAGTTCCACCGCGAAGCTGTGGGCGCCAAGCCCAAGTCGCTGCGTGATCGCCCCGCAATAAGCTTTCGCGTGGGCCACCCAACTTGTCGAGAAGGAAGAGAAGTAGGCGTACTCGCTGAAGATGGTCTCGGGGCTCACATACTCCTTGAGCTGCACCAGGTAGCAGCTGTGGCAGACCAGGACATTGAGCGGATAATAGAGTTCCATCTGGTCAAGCTGGTCTGCCTGCAGGAAGCTCTCGCAAGGAGGCGACATGCCCAGGTCGACCAGGGTGTGACGCAGGCGAGATCCGCACAGCCTGCAGCTGACATTGCGGCGTGCCGTGTTCTGGTCGCGAGCGATTTCGACGGCCTGAATATTCAATTCCTTACTCCTGTCGCGCTGGTTTGAAAAACGGAGACGCAGTGGCTTGACGATGAACCTGTGCCCGCCACGCCTCCGTATGGAGTGCAACGCAGGTTAGGACGGGGCGCGCCCCGAGTTCGATTTGCCAATCCGTTGGGTGCCTTAATCCTTATAGGGAAACGGCAGGGGCAATGACTCCGCAAAGACCCCCGAACGGGGTAATGCGGTCGGCCCGGCATACCGCGATCGGAGAGGTCACCTAAGGCTTAGGTAGCTCTTCCAGCCCGAGCACGCGGTGCCGACAATCGGACTGCCGATCCTTGCCCGACTACTGGGCCCGGCTACTGGGGATTTAGGGAGACATGCAGTTTACCGAAACGGAGCTGAAGGGTGTCTGGCTGATCGAGCCGACACCGGTGGTTGACGATCGCGGTTCCTTCACCCGCCTATTCTGTGAAAAAGAGATGGCCGATTGCGGGCTGGCGACGCGCTTTGTCCAGCACAGCCGCGCACATTCGGTCAAAAAGGGAACACTCCGGGGGTTGCATTTCCAGGACGACCCGTACGCCGAAGTGAAGCTCGTCTCCTGTGTCCGCGGCGCGATTTTCGATGTCGTCGTGGATCTGCGCCCGAACTCGCCGACACGCCACCGCTGGCTGGGCTTCGAGCTGACGCCCTCGAACATGAGGCAGGTCTACATACCTGCCGGGTTCGCCCACGGGCTCCAGACCCTTACGGACGATGCCGAGGTCGCGTATCTCATATCGCAGTTCTATACGCCCCATGCGTCGACGGGCGTCCGCTACAACGACCCTGCCTTTTCGATAGCCTGGCCCTTGATGCCGACGGCGATGTCGGAAAGGGACAGGACGTGGCCGTTGCTCAAGCAGCGAACGGCCGCTGCAGCCTTATGAAGCCGAGGCCAGCAGACCGTGATCCGACAGCAATCTCGCGGCAGCGGCCAATTCCCTGAATGGCAGACCCGAGCGTTCCGCCATCGAGAGCAGCGAATGCTGGCCGTCTGCCAGATTAAGCACCCAAAGCAGGGACATCGAGGTTGCTCCCGAAGACGCCTGCCCGCCCAGGGCGGCGTAGAGGCCGCGCCTGCCGAGTTGTGGTTCGCCCCTGGGAGAGAGGTTCAAAGGCGTCCAATCCTCTTCGACGATGTCGATCACGTCCGTCAGGATCCGGAAGGAATCCTCAAGGTGCTCCGGCTTGATGAAGTCGAGATTGTCAGCCGACGTGTGGTATTCGGGGAAAGTGCCGTGGACGCTCCGCTGGAACATGCCGACCGGAAGGTTGAAGCCCGGCGAACAATACTGCCTCTCGTCATAGCCGTAAGGGGAGAAATCCATCAACTTTGCACCGGCTTCACGCCCCAGCACGTGAGCCATGGCGCGATCGATGAAGGCGTCGCCACGGCGGCTGCGTTTGTATGCAGGGCTTCCCGCGTCCCCCACGCATGACAGCACCAGACCGTGGTCGATGAGATGTGTCCGGTCCTCGTTGCGAGACAGCCATGCGATCGAACCGATCGTGCCCGGAGCGAACAGGAAGCGGTAGCTGTATCGTGTCTTTCTTGCCTTCAGGCTTTGCGCAAGGGTTGCCAGCAGGGCCAGGCCTGAACAGTTGTCGTTGGCCAGTGACGGATGACAGATGTGCGCAGAAAGAAGAAATTCCCGCTCGGTCTGCCCGCGGTGCAGGTATTCGCCGTAAGTGAGGCTGCCGTCCTTGAGTTCGGCATCGATCTCCACGCGATAGAGACCGTCGGGCATTTTGGCCACACGGTCGTAGGCTACGCAAAAGCCCCATGTCGGAGCATAGTAGCTGGTGCGGTAGGGGATCACTTGCGGCTGTTCAGGCAGGGTATGGATATGCGCCTTCAACTCGTTGAGCGGCAGGATCCCCTTGAAGGGTACGCTGTAGTTGACGACGTGCAGGTTGGAGTCGGCAAAATCCACGACCGTCTGCCCGTCCGGGCCTGTGATGCTGGCCGAGCGAATGTTCCATTCCTTTGGAACGGTCCAGTCGAGAACCTGCGTCCCGGTAGGCACCTCGTGCCGTTCCAGGTCAACGCGCCCCGACAGGATATCCAGCGTTCGTCGCACACCTTCTCCGGTGATGCTCCTGCAAATCGGGAAGAGACGTTCGGCCAACGCATAGATTTCCTGGCCAAGGCCGGTGGAAGAAGGAGGCGGGCCGAGTCCCTCGGGGGTTATGTGTTCCATTGCGGCTAACCCGCCGCTGCCTCCAGCTTTCGCGAAGGTTCAGTGACCCGCATCCGCTCATCCAGAAGCCGGTTGGCCAGAAGATACCGGATGTGGCCGATACGCTGGAAGCGCGGACCCTCGAATTCCTCGAGGGTGACATTCGACTTGCCGTAGGCTCGGTAAAGCTGCTCGGCACCCCTGCGCGCATCCCACTGCGGCCTGAAGGCAGGAAGAGCGCGCGCAATCTTGCCGAAGTCGACCCGGTAGGACCGCTTGTCGGGCCCGGCATCGGACGCGAATTCAAGCCGGCATCCCGGCACGACCTCGGCGACGATTTCGGCTATGTCGCGGATCCTGTAATTGTGATCCGTGCGTCCCACATTGAAGGCTTCGTTGTGGATGGTCTCGCGCGGTGCTTCCAGTCCGGCGATGAACGCCCTGGAGATGTCCTCGATGTGGACGATCGGCCGCCATGGCGTCCCGTCCGACTTCAGGAGGATCACGCCTTTCGTAACAGCCCAGGCGACCAGATTGTTCAGCACGATGTCGAAGCGGAGCCGGGGCGACACGCCGTAAGCCGTGGCGGGCCTGAAATAGGTGGGAGAGAAGCTGCTGTCGGCCAATTCGGAAATATCCCGCTCCGAAAGCACCTTCGACCAGCCGTAGGGCGTGACCGGGTTCAACTCGCCCGTTTCGTCGACCATCCCCTCGCCCGCCTGTCCGTAATTGCTGCACGACGAGGCGAAGAGGAAGCGCGAGACGCCGGCCTCCTTGGCCGCCTTCGCGAAACGAACGCTGCCCTTGTGGTTGATCTCGTAGGTGATATCCGGATCGAGATCGGACAGCGGGTCGTTGGAAAGAGCCGCCAGGTGGATGACGGCATCGACCCCTTCGAGGTCGCGCGCATGCACGTCCCTGACGTCCTTTTGGATAGAAGGAACGGAAGCCTGCTCTCCGCCCGAAGCAAAGGTGCAGCGCCGGTAGAGATCGCTGTCGTAACCTGTCACCGAATGCCCCGCGCGGAGCAGCATAGGCACCATCACCGAGCCGATATAGCCTTGATGGCCGGTTACCATGACTTTCATCGCACACCTTTTCTCAAGCGGATACAATCGCGCAGAGGCTACTTGGGCTGAAAACAGTGAGGGAGAACGCCAATAGGCGATCAGGATGCCCCGTTGGACGAAGCCTTGCCGCCCGCTACCTCTTTGGGGTGGTGCGCGCCTAATCCTTTCGGCGACTTTCCGTCAGAACTCCGTCGAGAGCAGGAATCCATTCTGGGCTGCGAGACTCTCCTTTACTTTCGTCTAGCCGGTTGCGAACCGTGGCGAATGATGCGCTGAGAATTTGCTGGCAAAGGTTGCCGCAGCTGAACAAACCGAATCGGCGATGGGCCGGGCCCCACCAGTCGGCGATCACCGCTGGCCGTGCGGTCTTGGCGCACACCTGGCCTTCAGTGACTGCGCGCAGGTCGTGCACGGCGTTCATTGGCATTACTCCATAAGATCTTAAGGCATGAGTTCCAGAATCCAGTCCGGGTATCCCCGGCTGTTGAGCTCTGGCGGCTTGAAAGCTGTGCGCTCCGCTTTGAAAGGGGAACCTTCAACGTCCGTCAATTCCCCGCTTGCGGGATCGCGCCAGCGGGCGTGGACGGAAGTCGCCGAAAGCTGCGCGAGGTCGACGGTGACGCCTTCGTTGCTGGGCATGTAGACGACGGCGTAGGAGCCGTCCTTGGCCATCGCGGCGACCGCCCTTCCCATGTCCTTGCCTATGCCATCGACAAGCAATCTGTTCTTGCTATCGGGTTCGAGCAGCCACCATTTTATCGACGAGATGAAGGCGATAAGCACCTCCATGCTCTTTGCGCCGGGACTGTCGAGGGCCTCCTTCCACTCCATAGTCTGCCGAAAGAGACCAGGCCCCCCGAAATGCCATATCGGGTTGTTGCCATAGAGATGCCCGAAAGCGCCCGAGAGGATCGCCTGGTAAGCCTGGATGCGGATCCGGTACTCGTCGGCATCGTATTCGAATTCGTAGGCAGTCTCGATCAGGAAGAAAGGCATACCCCTGCCGAGATCGTACTCCCTGATCGCTGCCTTATAGACCGGGCCATACGTGAAGACGTTGTTCACCTTCAGCCAGGTTTCGTGACCCCAGAAATCGAGCGGCGCCGAATCGGAGGGGCCGTGGACAGTGGTGAGAGCATCGGGATCCTCGTCCAAGATGCCTTTGGCGAGAGCCCTGACCAGATCTTTGTCCGCAGGATTGTAGTCGCCGCCGTTGACCCACATGATGTTATCGAAGTGTCGGTAGCGGCGTCCAACAAAATGGCCATAGGCGGCAAGCCTCCCTGCCCCTGCAGCCGCCATTTCCTGATACCAACCGTCAATACCACCGCCATATCCGAGATATGCCGGAGCGAGCAGCACCAGGAAACCAAGCTCGCAAGCCCTCTGCAGGATGCGATCGGCATGGGCGAAATATGCCTCGTTCGGAACGACGAAATCTTCGTTGTCGGCGAATGGTCTCGCTCCATAGGCGTTTGCGGGCGCGTTGCGGGAAAACCGGTGCTCGAGGAGGTTGACCAGCACGGTGTTGAACCCACGAGCCTTGCGGTCCTCAAGGTAGAAGTAAGCATCCTCGTCCGTCAGGTCGCCGATCAGCGACCAGGGCGAGTCGCCGTGCATGAAGAACGGATGGCCTTCCCTGTCGACCGGATAATTTTTCCCGGATTCGATCCGCAGCGGGAACTTTGTCCCACCGCTGCGCTCACAGGCCAAGCTTCCGGTCGCCATAGCCGCCAAAAGGGCACCGGCCATCAGAACCGACGCGAGGCGCACTGCTTTGACGCTCCTCTCGTTCACCCGGGTGTCGGCACCGTGGATACTTCACGGGTGGCAGCGTGCTTGGACTTGAACTCGCTAGAATCGATGATGCCGAAGGCCACGTCTTCGCGTGTCAAGGTCCCCGCGCGCAGCTGTCGGGCATAGGTTTCAATCCCGTAGTCGTCTGCGGGACGGTCCAGCAGCAGCAGGAAGAGGAAACTGATATAGGCGCGATCGGTCAGGCCGATCGTAACATAGCTGGACTGGAATTCGTCCCCGCGCATCAGTTCCACGACCATTCCAGCGATCGTCCTGTCACCGCTTTCAAGAGCTGTCGACCACTGATTCACGCTGTCGGAGTCCCCCTCATGCCCCAGTACGAGGCAATAGGCGAAGCTCGCCTGCCGCACATATACGGACTTATTTGCGGCCGTGGTCTCGGGGTCGCACTTCCGATGCGGCTTGGGCAGCGGCTGCGGGCCACGGGTGAAGTCACGTACCGTTCTATAAGCAGGCTTCGGCTCGCCGACCCTCCATTTACCATCGGATGCGGCGGTGAGCCGCACCAGCCCCATATTGGCTTCGAAGCTGGGTGCCCAGTAGGTCTCATCGAACAGTTCGTAGATTTGCGCGGCCTCGACCTTGTACTTCTCACTGAGTCCGCGAAGCCGCACCATTGTCTGCTTGATGCCGTCGGCCTGCAGCCGCTCGCTGCGCTGACTTCCATAGGGATTGTTGAATTCGGTGACCCAGATCGGCTTGCCGTAGCCTGAGATTTCGCGGAAAGCCCATTCCGGGTCATCGCCGTACATGTGCCAGACCGAGATGTCCCAGACGATCCCGTCCTGCTTCATCCGCGCGAACGCACCGGTGTGACCCCATCCGGCTGTGCCGATCGCTTTCCTGATGCCTGGATCGACCTCTGTCATACCTTCGGACAGGCCCTTTAGGACGGCGCTCACCTTTACCCAGCGTGGGCCGTAGTAATCGAGCGCTCCCGTTCCCGCCGCGGGTCCCCATGCACACGGATATTTCGAACCGTCGTCGCGCTTCTCGCACGGCTTTATGATGGCGTAGTTCTCCATCTCGTTGCCGAGTTCCCAAACGCGGATGTCGTTCTTGAACCTGGTGCCGAGGGCGATCGCCAGTTTCCGGGTCTTCCCATAGAGCTCGTCCGGGCTGTCCTTGTCCAGATCGATGGCCGGCGTAAGAACCGGCAGAATCTCGATCCCTCTCGCCTTTCCGGCACCGACAAGGTCGGCAAGCATATCTGCGTTGTCCTCGCCCGTGACGTTGATCCTGTATGACTTCAGGCCGAGATCCTTGATGAAATCGAGCTGCCTTTCAATCGGGATGCCCGGATAGGCAGTTATTGGATGGCCGTTGACGCCCCAGAGGAGATCGGCGGACGCAGGCAGGGCTGTCGCCAGCAGGCAGGCCGTGGCGACCGCGAAACGAAACGACATGGCAAGGGCCTCCCAGTGGGGCTTCAGATTCAGGCTGGATAGTCGAGACTACGGCCGCTGGAAGCAATTTGCCCATACGGGTGAACGGAGTGCTGGCGCTACCCCTTTCGGAGGGCGCTACCTAACCATTGGGAATCACGCCTTTAATCGGCGTCTACCCTGACAGGCGCGCACCATTGTGTAGTCGAGGGGACGAAAGCCGGACCAACCCATTCGGTCCGCTCCTCGGTTCTGCAAGTTCATGACGGCTGTGCACCGGATCAGCTCGATAGGGTTCTAGCTAGCCTCTAGCGGCCGCCGCGCCGGCTGGCGCCTTGTGACCTTCCGGACCAAGTCGAGGGCTGGCCTTTCCACAAATACGTGCGTCAGAACTCCGACAATAAGGCACAAGAATATAATTGCCGGGGCGAATACAACTTGTGACATTCCTCCCACAAAAGTCGACTTGATTACCCAGCCATATGCTATCATGACGAAGACGTGTGTTAAGTAGAGGGCATAAGATGCATCGCCGAGTAGGACAGCTACGCGCCCGGCTTTCGATTGCGGTCGCTTAGCCTCGAGAAATGCGGCCGCTATCAAAGTTGCCGGAAGACCCCATACGATCACCCGCGAAGCGTCGGACAAAGTATCGGGATGGGGTACGAAAATCGGGGACACAATTATTATAAGAAACCCGAGCACGCCGAGAGCTGACGGGACTCTCCATTTCCTGCTGGCAGAAAACAACAGTGCCAAAACGACACCGAAACAAAACTCCAGCACGAGGGGACTAGAGACGAAATCAGCGAGTGTCGAATTCTGAATTTCTCTTCCGAAAAAAATTCCACTGATCATCAGCAATATCACCGAGACCGACGTTATAAACATCTTACCAAAATTGAGGCATATTGAAAAAGCAATGTAGAAATATATCTCAAACGAAAGTGTCCACGCGACATAAATCAATTTGTCTCCAGGAAGTATCAATATCGAGTTCAATATAGTATGCAAGTCTATATGCTTGCTTTTCAGGAAGCCGATTGCACAGATTGCGGCAATGGCTGCACTGCAAATCCAATACAAAGGGAATATGCGCGTTGCCCGTTTGACAATGAAACGCATCGGCGAGTCCGGGGGCTGACCAGGCGGAAAGCTCACATAGACCATGATAAACCCGCTGATTACAAAGAACAGATCTACTCCTGCGGCACCAGATGTTGTCATCCAGTCAGGACTGAACCGCCCAGCTTCCGATCCATTCGACATGTCGAGTGTGTGGCGAACTATGACAGCAAAGGCCGCGATAGCGCGAAGCATTTGAAGCCCATATAGATCGCGATTTTGCCGGTTCATCCCATTGCCGCCGTATGAGAAGAAGGTGACACACCGTAATTGCGTCCCGTAGTAGTACAAGGCATCCATCTGGTGGAGGGGACCGGTCCAAAGGGCCTGAACTGGTCAGAAAGTCCGATGACTCGAGCTGCCATCTCCCTGCTACCGCTTTAGTCGGTGCTCATTCCCTCGCCTATTGGACGTCATGACCTTCTACCCGCTTTGTCGGACTATCCGTCCGGGATGCAAGGCGGCCGGGCCGCCCCGATCGGGAAGGACACGCATGCTTTCGGTAAAACGCGCACTCCTGATGAGCGTGGGCGAACGCTACGTCCTGCTCGTGACGAATTTTGCCACCGCAGCCTTGGTCTCCCGGATATTGACGCCCAAAGAGATCGGGGTGTCGGTGATCGGCATGGCCATCATGGCGATAGCCCTGTCCCTAAGGGAGTTCTCAAGTGCGAGCTTCCTCATCCAGCGCCGGGAACTCAGCCGCGAGGATATCCGCGGCGCCTTCACGGTGACGTTCATCCTCACCGGGATCGTCGCCGCCGCTCTCGTCGTCGCTTCCCCTTTCCTGGCCTCGTTCTACAGCGAGCCGAACCTCGTTCCCTACTTCAGGGTTGTCTCGGCCTGCCTCTTCCTCGACGCCTTGTTCACCCTGATCAACGCTCTCCTGCGGAGGGAAATGTCCTTCGGCAAAGTAGCCGCCATCGACATAACGGGAGCGGTGACAAACTCTGCAGCAACGATGGCGCTGGCATTGGCGGGCTTCAGCTACATGAGCTTTGCCTGGGCATGGCTGATCGGCAGCGGGCTTGCCGCAGGCCTCGCCCTCGCCCTATGCCCCAATTTCTGGATGTTCAAGCCGTCCCTGGCCAACTGGCGCGGAATGATCTCATTCGGTGGATACAACGGCGTTATGGCCATACTTTTCCGCATCTTTGACGCCCTGCCCCTACTCCTGCTGGGCCGCTTCATATCGCCGAATGCTGCAGCCCTCTTCAGCAGGACGCTCTGGATTGGCCAGATACCCGACAAGCTGGTTATCGGAGGCGCCATGGCGGTCGTGCTGCCCGCCTTCTCGGCCGAGGTCAGGCAAGGCAGGGATTTGAAACGTCCCTATCTATCCGCCCTTTCCCTCATCACCGCGCTCCACTGGCCCGCCCTCCTCGTACTGTCGGTTCTGGCATACCCAATCGTGGACATCGTGCTCGGTCACCAGTGGACCGAGGCTGCGCCGCTCGTGCAAATCGTTGGGGTCGCCCTCCTTTTCTCCTTCAGTTTCGAACTCAATTACCCCGTAATGGTCGCGTTGGGAGCAATCCGCGACTTGTTCATCCGGGCACTGATCGTCTTCCCGCTATCCGGCATTCTCCTCTCCGTAGCCGTCGTCTTCGGCGGATTGCACGCGGCCGCCTGGTGCATGCTGGTGACTGTTCCCTTCCAGGCATATATTGCCTTGAGCTTCGTCCGGCGTAGGCTAGGACTGAGACGCAGGGACATCGCTGCGGCGCTATGGAAAAGTGCAGTCGTTGCCTTCGCGAGCGCGGTCCCTCCCCTCGCAGCAATCGGGATTTCCGGTTCCGGCTTCGGCCTCTCCAACATGGAAGCCACTGGAGCGGGATTGTTGGCGTTCGGGGGATGGTCGGCCGGATTGATAATCACCCGGCATCCCCTGCTTGACGAGATCATCAAGATTTTGCCGGCACTCCGGCGGGCATGGGCTTCGGCAGGTTGATCTTGGCCCGTCATCTGCGAGCCCGCGCCGCCACGAATCTTCGGCCTGGCTGGAGACCTCCGAAAAGGTAACCGGCGACATTGCGGAGGCATCGAGCGTTTGCCTCTCGTTTGTTTCGCAGATTTCCATGGAGAAGCAGCCCTGGTAACCGCCTGAATGCAGGCAGCGACCGAGGGCCTCAAACTGCAGGCAACTGGCCAATCAGCCGCGAAATTTTGCTCCGGACTGCTTTCCTGCGCAACGCATTGGCCCAGTAAGGCAGCCCTAGATACGCAGGAGGAATTTCCAAACCGAGTTCCCCGCAGTCACGCGATACGCGGCTGAGCACGGACCGCTCCTTCCTGTCTATCCGGTACGCCTTTACCGGAAGGAATTTCTCCGGCCCGGTGTAGTGGCGGATCAACGCCCGATCCCAAAGGGCTGTCTGGAACGCGGATTTCTGCACGTTGAACTCCAGAGGAAGCGTCTCCCATGCCCCATTGGCGGCGATGTTGAAGACACATTGGTCGAGATGGGTGCACGGCCCGTCACGATAGGGACAAAAGTCCGCATGTGTCTTGATGACGGAATCGTACCTTTCGGGAATTCCCGAGTCGATCCATCTGGAGACATTGATGGCCAGCAGGCCGGCGTTGAAGTAGCGCCGCGCGAGGCCATGTTTGTCGCAGTTTTCGAAGAATGCAGGATCGTCGAAACCTGTGGATATGGAGAGATCGGGGACGGCGGCGAGAGGTTGTGTTTTCGGGGCGAAAGCGGCCAGATCAAGAGACCGCATGGCAAGCGTATCATTGTCGATGTAACAGACGAAATCATGTTCGCCCGAAACCGCAGCGATCGCTTCGGCTTTTTCACATGTCGTCGAAGTTATGTGGCCATGACCGGAAAAACCCCGGTCGACCGTCGAAAGGGTGTGGGTCGCCAGCCGATGACCTTTCGCCTGGAGGACCCTCAGCACCATCGGCGGGGGAGCAGAACGGAATCCGGATTGAACGATATGGATGTCTATTTCCCGCGCATGGCTCAATCCCAACGCCACGACGCTGGTATACGTCAGGTCGTCGCGCCTGCCGTCGGTCAGGTAAACGACACCGATCCGCTTTTCAGTCATCGATTATCCTCTCTGCGGATGAAAGAAGGCATCCTGTCCGAGACGACGCCTGTGCGCCGGCAACCACATGCTGGTTGTGTCGTCATCAATGCCGGCTCCATGCTTCCGCCAGGCGCGAGCGGATGTGGCTTAGCGGATTGGGGAGATGGACCAGGTAGTCGACCGGCGGGATGTAGGCCAGGCTGGGCGAGAGCTCAGCGGCAAACCTGAGGAGATCAAAGCCAGCTGCCCTCTGACCGCGCGCGATGTGTGACAAGCCAGACCAGTATGCACGCTTTCCAAGGTTTCGATACACATTCCGCCGCAGCTTTTCTACCCCAGGTACGCCGGCTGCTTCGTGCGAAAAAAAACTATCGAAGGTGAGCTTCTTCTCGATCATGTCGCGCCTGAAGTCCTGCCAGAATATCGCAGATAGATTCGCGCCGTGTACCCGCCTTATCCCATGGATCGCCTCTGTTATCGCCACTCTGCGATCCAGCGAGAGACGCAAATACATTTCCAAATCCTCAAGATAGGATACCTCCGACCTGAAATGGCCGACCCGTTTGAGCTCTGAGGTTCTGATCAGCGCTGCGCCGCTCCCAAATAGAACCTCGCTTGGAAGCGACCGCTCCAAAACGAACGATTCCATGGACAGAAATCGCCAAGCATTGAGGGCCGAATTCTCCAATGCCGGAAAGGGACGGTCCTCATGCCAAACCAACTCGGCTCCACACGCAAAGGAAACATCGGGTTCTCGTTCAAGAACCGAAAGGGCTCGGCGAAAACAGCCCTCGACAAGCAAATCGTCGGCGCAAAGTATCAAGAAATACTTAGATCTGGCCCAGTCCACACCTTCATTACACGATGCGTGCAAACCGAGATTTTTTTCACGTGCGACAACTGTTATGCGCTTGTCCCGTCTTGCCAATTCTGTTGCAACATCGACACTGTCATCGGTTGAAGCGTTGTCTACGATCAAAATCCTGATATCATCCACCTGCTGCCGCACGATACTCTGGACGCACTGAGGCAAGTAACGCCCGTAGCAGTAGTTTGGAATAACGACGTCAATCAGTGGCATTGATCAATCCTTGCAACAATTGTTGGACGCTTTGACACGACTATCCATCAGTTTACTCGAGATTGCGATCCGATCTTCGGTGTCGATTTCGCGAATCCTTGCGCCGTTCATGTCGGTCTCCCCAGCTTCACGTTGACTCGGACGAGACGCCGCCTGAGCGAAAACCTGTGTTCGAAGAAGGGCTTCTTGGTCCAAGAGTTGTTGCCTGTACCGCAAAACGGTTTCGCGCACTTGCTGCGCTCGCACCTCCCGCTCTGCAAGGAGCGCGTCCAGCCGCGACTCAAGCCATTCGACGCTGAAAGTTTCGACGCTGGTGCAAAAGGCCGATAGACCCGTGTCGGCCGCTAGCACGTCGTGCTTTTCGAGGTATCCGAGAGATATGACAGGGAGCCCCACCCGGAGGGCGCAAACAACATTGTGAAATCGGGTGGCGACGACGACGTCAGTCGTCTGCATTTGCGCCATGACGTCGTGGAGCGATGCAGACCGACGAAAAACGACCCGGGCCAATTCAGCGTCGGAAAGCCGGCCGCGGAGCCGTTCGATGACATCCACCACCGCAACCTCGTCATTGTCCTGGCCCAGGATCAGCCGAACGGCAAAGCCTCGCATCACAGTCCGTGCGACAAACTCCGCGAGCTTGGAAATGTAAGTGTCATAAATTGTTTCACTTCGACCTGTGCGGCCGCGGTAGTTCATGACGCCCACGCCAACGACAGTGGCCTCCGAAATCTCGCGCTTGACGGTTGGGATTGGAAGGCCAAAAGCAAGGTCGGGGAAAGTCCGATCGTTTGCAACATTGACTCCCAGGGATCGGATGAAGTCTCGTGAAATTCCGTCACGAAACGAACGGTATGACGCACATCGGGCAGCCCAGGCAAAGAACACACGACTGAGAGGGTGGTAAGCAGGCCCGGCGCCGATGCTCGCAAATGCGACGACACAGCCACGTAACCTGGCCATCAGCAGCCACTTAAGAAAAAGGTAGGGCATTCCAAATGGTGTGTCGCCAAAATCATCGAACGCACCGGTTCCGGGTAGCACAACAGCATGAAAGCCGCGGAGTTTGAGGAAGGCCCGGATCGGTCCCAACATCTTGTATGGGACTCGACCGAGCATGCGGTTCGCTCGTTTTAACCAACGCGACGTGATCTCCGGCCGCGTCAATTTGATGGTCTCCACGCCGAACGCTTTCGCGACGGATTCGGGCGATGTGCAAATCACGGCCAGTTCGGCTTCGGGGCAAATCCGCCGAAGCGTAGCGATCATTGCCTCAAGCGAGCCGTCATTGCCGAAGTTGCCGACACCGAACTGCCCTATCAGGGCGATCCGCAGTCGCCTTGTGCTTCGCGCTGCATGCGCAAGGTCGCGGCCTTTGGTCCGTCGTTGCTCTTGGACATGACGTTCAAGCGCGGTTTCAACTTGTGCATTTTGAGACTGCATAAACGAACCGTTCACTCTCAATTTCGGTGAGTAAAAATCCACATTCATTCTCGGACGACGGTGCCAACACCTCCCTCGTTGCATGAATGCTAGTCACCCTAATATAGAATCTCGTCCGCGTTTCCTCGCTTCAACTTATGGGCAGAACAACACACCCTTTTGGCTGAACCAGTGCTTTTGGGAGGCCTCTTATTTCAGGTTAGTCGAAGCTTCCGGCGACTGCTTTGAATAGCTCGGCAGGGTCGGTCCTTCAGAGGCTTCGTGCCGCAGACTGGCTGCCGGTCAATTGCCGAACTCTCCGAAATCGGCGTCGACCTGAATCATGAGTTCGAGGTATTTCCACGCGATCCAGCGCCAGGAATAACTGCTCGCCCTCGCGTGCCCCTTGGTGACCAACCGCTCCCGCAAGTCAGGAGCAAGCGCCAGCAGGCGGATGGCTTCGGCCCACGACTGGACGTCGTCGGGATCGGCATAAAGGGCCGAATCCCCACAGATTTCGGGAAGACACGGCGACGTCGAGGCCACGACCGGGCAGCCCGAAGCCATCGCCTCGACAGCGGGCAGCCCGAAGCCCTCGATCCGTGACGGGAACAGGAAGCACAGGGCACCTTCGAGCGCCTTCTTGAAGTCGTCATCGCCTATTCGGCCAGGGAGGACGATGTTTCCGGGCATTTCCGGGACGTACCTCAGGACCGTGGTCTCGTCGACATCGCCTGGCATCCAGAGGTCGAGACCCATCGCGTCGAGGAGTGGGGCCAGCCTGGCGAGAAGCCCCATGTTCTTGTATTCCTGGTCCCGCCTTCCAAGGCAAAGGACATACGGCCTGCCCCGGTCGACGGCCAGAGACGATCTCGCTGAATCCCATCTCTTCGCATGGTCGCTGCCGTTGTAGGTGACGACGATGTTTTCCTCTGGCGCGATCCCGAACTCGACCAGATGGCTGCGCGAGAGTTGCGAGACCGTGGTGATGCGGGCGGCCCGCCTGCCAAGTGCCGGCAGGATCAGACGGTGCGCCCACCGGAACCCCCGCGCGTAGCTCGACGGCATGAGCCTAGTGTGCATGTCGTGGATGCACGCGATCTGGCGCCTCAGCACGACCGGAGCGAGATTGCAGAAGCTCAGCAATCCTCCGGGCACATGCCAGGGCAACTGCGCCTGCACCCAGAATTGGGGAAGTCGCGGCCTGTTGAACTCGGGAACGACCCGGACGGAGATGGCATTGAGGCCGAAAGGTTCGGAAAGCGGGCGCGGCACCACGAGATCGATCTCCAGGTCGCGACCGAGGGGATGCCCTTCCGAAATGAGGGCGTCGAGAGCCAAGGTGACCTCGCGGGCGTAACGGGCTACTCCGGTCGGCCGAAGCGTCGTGAAGTCTCCGTTTATTGTCCAGCGTCGCCTCGGCGCTTCCCGGTCCACGCACACCCGAGCGGAATGCCCGATCAGGAATTCGGCGCCGTCGGCAGCAGATCTGGCCAGGAGTGTGTCGGCTCGGTGTCCATTCACCTGTCTGGCCGGTCTTGGTGGTGGCGACTCTGTCGTGTCGAACTCGAGTTTGCCCATGTCCACCCTTCCCCGGTCCTTTCGGCACCCTGGGCCAGACTAGCATTCCCGGGAGCACTCAGGCCCTCAAACATTTGAGGTAGGCACGCTGTCCAACCTCGCCTATCCGGATGATTCGCGCTTATCCGGATGACCCGATGGCCATGGTGACCTGGCCTCTTCGCGGCTCCACACTAAAGGTTTCAAGGGGGACGGCATGGCGCGACGTTGGACGATCAATGGCCGTTTTCTTTCCCAGCCGACAACAGGCGTCCAGCGTTATGCACGCGAGGTCGTGCGTTCTCTCGACGCCTTGATCGCCGAACAGGAGCCTCTCGCCCGCGGCCTCGAGCTCAGACTGCACTGTCCGTCCGGGTCCGGGGACATCCCCCTGGCTTTCATCGAACGTCGCGAGATCGGCCGCACGAGCGGGCATGTCTGGGAGCAGGCACAGCTCCCCTCATCCCTCGATGGCAGCGGACTGCTCAGCCTCTGCAACACCGGGCCGCTGCTTTCCCGCAAGCATATCGTCTGCGTCCATGATGCAAACGTCTGGAATGCCCCGCAGAGCTATTCCCTTGCCTTTAAGCTTCTTTACAGGACCCTGTTGCCCGGCCTCGGCAAGACGGCGTGCGGTATCTCGACCGTTTCCAACTACTCGTTGAATGAACTGGTTCGCCGCGGCGTCATCCCGGCAGAGCGGGCTTTCGTAGCGCCGAACGGCCATGAGCATGCTTTGACGTGGAAGCCTGAACACTCGGCACAGACACGGCTGGCGGCCTCGCGGGAAACCGTTGTTCTGATCGGCAGTGCCGCACCCCACAAGAATGTGGATCTCCTCCTGAACATGGCTGATCGTCTTGGCGAAGCCGGACTCAGAATCGCGATCGTCGGCATGTCGGATTCGCGCGTCTTTAGGTCAGGATCAGCCAGGACCGAAGCTCAAAACATCCACTGGCTCGGCCGCATTTCCGATGGCGAATTGGCGGCCCTGCTCAGGGACTCGCTATGCCTGGCTTTCCCCTCGCTCACAGAAGGCTTCGGTCTTCCAGCCCTCGAGGCGATGGCCGTCGGCTGCCCTGTGGTGGTTTCCGACCGCGCCAGCCTGCCTGAAGTCTGCGGAAGCGCAGCCCTGTTTGCACCTCCCGACGACCAGGACGCATGGTTCGACAGTTTCGTGCAGCTTCGCGGTTCTCAGGCCTTGCGACTGCAGATGATAGGCAAGGGACGGGGGAGAGCCTCGGCATACAGCTGGAGGGCGACTGCCTTGCGTTATCTCGAGGCGATGGCGGCCGCAGACGGCGTCGATACGGAAACGAAGGTCGTCAGGGCGCGCGAATTCACATGATCTCGTGAAGTGCCTGGACGGCCCCGAGTGATTCCAGGATCGCGCGGTCGAAGTTCTCTTCTGAAAAACGTCCAGCATTCTTGGCGCAAGCGCGGGGCGCGATGGCGTAGCTGTTCTCTTCGAACCGTTCGACTGCCTCCTTGAGGTGATCGACGGTCTGAGCCTTGAACAATACCCCTGTCGGCTCGGGGGATGATCCCAGGCGCTGTACGATGTCGACGGCCCCGCCGCGGCCGAAGGCGACCAGAGGCGTGCCGCAGGCCTGCGCCTCGGCCAGCGCTATGCCAAAATCCTCGCAGCCCGCAAAGACCATCGCCTTCGCTCGCGCCAGGGTGTCCACATAGTCTTTCCGGGGCAGGTAACCCGAGAAGGTGACGTTCGGGCCAGCAAGCGCCCGCAAGCTGGCTGACTGCTGCCCTTCGCCAACGATGACCAGTCGCCGCGACGGCATCTCGTTGAAGGCCTGGATGACAAGGTCGGTGCGCTTGTAGGGGGCGAGGAAGGACGCCGAAACGTAGTAGTCGTCCTTGTCCTCCACACAGGGCAGTTCTGCCAGTGGGACCGGTGGGAAAACGACGCGCGCCTCGCGTCCGTAAATATGCTGGATCCGGGAGCGGACATAATTCGAATTCGCCAGCATCAGGTCCGGACCGTGCGCGGTTCTCGTATCCCATGTCCTCAGGCGATGGAGCATGTACCGATAGAGCATTCCCTTGGGGCCGAAGCCAAGCCGTCCTTGCTGAAGATAGGAAAACTGCTCGTCCCAGGCGTAGCGGACGGGGCTGTGCACATAGCAGAGATGCGGCTGGTCCGGCCTGGTGATCACGCCACGCGAAAATGCGGCCGAAGACGAGATCACCGCATCGTAGCCTGTCACATCGAACTGTTCGATCAGGAAGGGGCAAAAGAAGAAGAGGGATCGATAGAATTTCTGGACCATCGGGATCCGGTTGGCCGCGGACGTATGGAATTCCACGTCGTGGAAATATTGCTCCTTCACCTCGAGCGGCAGGAAATCGAAAAGCGTGAAGACTTCAGCATTGGGGAACTGCTTGCAGATTTGCGCCAGAACCCTTTCCCCTCCCCGGAAATTCGGGCACCAGTCATGAACGATCGCTATCTTCGCGTACCTGTCGACGCCAAGCGCCGTCGCCGCTGGCAACTCCTCGATGGGTACATCGACCTTGGCCGCGATGGCCAAATCGGAAGAGCGTTCGTGGAGCATGGATCCCCCTAGCCTCATCAGGCCGGCAGTCTCCATTCCATGTCATTGCTCCGGCAAGTTGTCCGATCGGTTACAGACTGCTGCAGGCGCATGCCTGTCTAATACTTATGGCTGTGGTCGTTGACCGGGGATACTCCGAAAGCCTGTGTCCGGCGGTAGGCCAAGCTTCTCCCTCTCCTTTTATGCAGGCTGTTTCGGTCCACTCGCCGGTCTAGGTTCGGCGGAACCGAAACTGGATCGAGCATGAGACTCATAGTGATCATCCCGACCCTTGGCCGCAGCGGACAGGTCGCGCGCCTGCTTGGGTATTTGGGCGGCCAGACGAGGCTTCCTGACGAGGTCATAGTGTCGGCGCCCGACGCCACGCATGTCGAACTGCCGGAAAGCTGCCCTTTCCCGGTGTCGCTCGTTTTCGGACCGAAGGGACTGGCTGCCCAGCGGAACAGGGCTCTCGTACCTTCCCTGGGGCGCTTCGACATCATCACATTCTTCGACGACGATTTCGTTCCGTCCGCCGCATACCTGGAGCAGGTCGAGAAAGCTTTCGTGGAAAATGACGGATGGGCGGTGGTGATGGGCATGGTCGTCAGGGACGGGGCCACGAATGCCGGCCTCACCTGGGAAGATGCCGAAGCCGCCTTGCGGGAAACCAAGAGCAAGGAACATGATGGACCATCGGTGGTCGACCATGTCGGTGCATACGGATGCAACATGTCCTTCCGTTCCTCATTTGTGGGCGATTTGCGCTTCGACGAGCGCCTGGTCCTGTACGGCTGGCAGGAAGACATCGACTTCACCAGCCAAATGAGATCCAAAGGTCGCGTCGTCTGCGTGACTGCAATCACGGGCGTCCACCTCGGTATCAAGACTGGGCGGGTCAGCGGAAAACGGTTCGGCTACTCCCAGGTTGCGAATGCGATCTACCTGATCAAGAAGGGCTCCGTTCCGGCCTCTTTCGCGCTTCCCCTGATGTTCAGGAATATTGCGGCCAACCTCGCAAAGAGCCTGCGGCCCGAGCCGTATATCGATCGCAGGGGCAGGCTCAGGGGCAACATGCTGGCGATCCTGCACATCGCCATCGGACGAATCGAACCCGAATACATCCTGAAAATCTGACAGCGGGAAAGACAATGCGGAAATGGCTTGTGACGGTGGCGGCGGCTTCATTGGCGGCGGCGGCTGTCTGCCCCTTGCCGACGGTGGCTGCCGAGTATCTCCTCGGACCTCAGGACAAGGTCAGGCTCAAGGTTTACGAATGGCGCGCATCACGCGACGTGATCTTCGAATGGACGGCTCTCAACGACAGTTTCGTTGTCGGTGCCGACGGCACGCTCTTCCTTCCGTTTGTCGGCCAGATACGGGCGCAGGGCACCGCCCCCGGGGATCTCGCCCGCGCGATCGGCGACCGCCTGATGCAGCACATGGGCCTCGGCCGCCAGCCTGATGTCGCCGTCGAGATTGTCCAGTACAGGCCGTTCTACATAGTCGGCTACGTCACGCAGCCTGGCGAGTTTCCCTTCAGGCCCGGACTGACGGTTTTGCAGGCGCTGGGAATCGCCGGCGGCCTGCGAACACGCGAGGAAGACATGTCGAGGCTCGAGCGTGAAGTCATCGCGGGCCAGGGCGACGTGGGTCTGTTGGCGCTGAGCAGCGTCGGTCTGCTCGCCCGCAAAGCGCGGCTGGAATCGGAACTGGCTGGCAGCGACGACATCGCTTTCCCTGTGCAACTGAAAGACAGGGCTTCGAACGAGACGGTCGCGGTGGCGATGGACCAGGAGCGCAAGATCTTCGCCGTCCGCAAGGAAGCGATGACGACGCAACTCCGTTCCCTCCGCGAACTCAGGGATTTCCTGGAAAAGGAACTGACCTCGCTCGGCCAGCAGCTGGCCTTCCATGATCAACAGATTGAACTTATCCAGAAGGAACTCGCGGGTGTTTCGGCCCTTGTCCAGAAGGGGCTGGCGGTTGCACCGCGGGAACTCTCTCTGCAGGGAACGGTCGCACAGATGCAGAGCGACAGGTTGGCTGCCGAGACCTCGGTCTTGCGAGTCAGGCAGGAGATAAGCAAGACCGACATCGAGATCCTCAACCTCGGCAACACCCAAGCCAGCGAAGTCGCCGCGTCCTTGCGCGAGACGCAGCTGCAGCTCAATGAAGTAACCAGCAAGGCCGACACCGCAGTGCAGTTGCTGCACGAAACCGAGGTCACGGCCCCTGCTCTGCTCGCCCTTAGAGAGCGCGCCCAAAGGGCCAAGCCGATCTTCAAGATCGTGAGGACGACGGACAGCGGCTCGGAGGAGCTCGCGGCCGAGGAAACGACGCCGATCGAGCCAGGCGATACCGTGAAGATCGAGATCCCGCCGCCGCAATCCGGCTTGGCTGCCCTACCTGCAGGCGGCAGCGTGCAGGCGGAGACGATCCCGGTTCAGGGCACCAACTGATCAAGCTTGTATTGATTCAGCGAGGGCGGCAGTTCGCTGTCCCCATTGGCATGGACTTCGGAGGCTGAAACCGGCCGGAAGCCGCCTGGGAGTACGAAGAACACAAGGGCGCAAGAAAACTGGGGGCGACGCTTAACCGGATCGTCTACGCAATACCCTGGCACTTGCCATGCACTTTGAGGCCGCATATCAGTGGGCACACGCTGACGAAACCTTCCCTGCCGTAGTGAGGCAATCAGTCCTGCGGGTATCACTGGAGATGTCGGTGCTCATGAGTGCAATGGCTGTATCGGCGGCAGGCGTTCTGATGGGACTACGGTTCAAGGCTCCCGCCCTGATCGCGGCGACTGCGCTGCTTGTGATCGGAAGCTTTGCCTGGAATGGCCTTGGGTTGCCAGGTCATGTGACCGTCACCAAATTCCTGATCCTGGCATTCGTGCTGGCTTGCGCCTATCTCATCGGCCTGTCCCTGTCCGCCCACTGGAGGCGGAAGGAAGGGTGACCGGGTCGGGACTTCAGGAAGCCCTGTCGAAGCGCATCACTGCGAAAACCGTCCTGAACAAGATCACGATGTCGAGCCAAACAGACCAGTTCCGCACATACTGGCTGTCCAGCGCCACGCGGTTGGCGTAGTCCATATTGCTTCTTCCGCTCACCTGCCAGAGACCGGTGAGTCCCGGCCTCGTCCGAAGGTATTCGCCCAGGTGGTCGCCGTAGCGTTTGAGTTCGTCCTTCACGATGGGCCTTGGACCGACGCAGCTCATGTCGCCGCGGATGATGTTGAAGAGCTGGGGGAGTTCGTCGAGGCTCGACTTGCGGAGCATCCACCCAAGGAGGGTGACGCGCGGGTCGTTCCTGATCTTGTGGGTCTCCTCCCACTCCTTGCAGACATCAGGGTTGGCATCGAGATATGCTTTCAGAACTTCTTCCGAATTGGCAACCATCGAGCGAAACTTGTAGCAATCGAACGGCTTTCCGCCGAACCCGATACGGCGGTGCGAGAACACTGCCGGGCCTCCTGCGGTCATCCTGATCAGCAGGGCAACGACGATCATCACTGGCGCTGCCATGATAAGGGCCGTGCCCGCTATGACCAGGTCCATGATCCGCTTCAGGAGACCTCCGATAGGAGGGTTCGTCGTTCCCGCCCTGATGGTGGGCGACAGGTCTGTCAACACTGCCCCGGCACTGTTGTGGTCGGGTGCAGGAAGAACGTGCATGACTGCCGTTCGGCTGTCAGCCGCCACGGATAGAGGTGGCTGAACCCAGATCGGGGTTCCCTGATGCGACTCGAAGGCGTTTGTTGTCATGGGACGGTTGCTGTTTGAATTGTTCTAGTCAGTCTTCCAAGGTCGGGGCTTGTCGGCAAGAAAGGCAAAGGAGGTAGCGTGACGCTCCGGGGCTATCCCCCTAATCCCAAGGAATGATCCCCCTTCACGCTTTTGCGACTTCCGAAGGAGGAATATCTCGCCACTAGTTTCATGCTCTGCGGTGCTCGGACTTCATCGCGCGGGCCTTCGTCAGGAGCACGCCCAGGATGGTTGTCCTGCTGGCCTGCAGCGTCCTGACGAATTCCCGCAGCGTTTGGACATGTGTCTTGCCCCACTCGGCAACGACGACGACGCCATCCAGGACGGATCCGACAATCAGTTCGTCAGCTCCCGAGGCAAGCGTCGGCAGGTCCAGGATGACGATGTCGTAGGCGGCAAGTTCGTAGCCGGCAAGGTCGCGAGCGGTCAGATCCGAGAGGAACGCCTCCATGTTGCCTGGTGCCAGCAGGTGCCCGGCGTCCACCACCGAACTTGGAAGCAAGTCGAAGGGCCGCCCAGGAGCGCGGACGATGTTGAGCCGGACAGGGTCCTGGACCGGTTTATCGAGGGCGCTCGATGGGCCGAGCAGCCGGTGGGTCATGATCGGTCGCCTGACGTCGGCGTCAATTACCAACGTCTTCAGGCCAGACATCGAATAAAGCGTGGCAAGATTGCTGGCGACCGAACTCTTCGAACTGTCGTTGGATGCAGCCGTCAACCCAAGCAACTTGATCGGGCGGCTGGTTTCGGCAAGGCTGATTTCGGTTCGCGCTTTTCTGAGACTGTGGCTGTATCGGGAGTGCGGATATTTTGCCACTTCGTCGAGGTGGCCGGATTCGCTTCTCCAACTGATGGGCGGCAGTTCGCCGATACATTCGACATCCAGGTTGTCCCGGATGTGTCGTGGCGACCTTATGGTCCAGTCGAACGTATGCCTCGCAAACGAAAGTCCGATGCCGAGAATGAGCCCGGCGACCGCCGCGAAGGCTAGCATCAACTTCGGCCTTGGAGTGCTCGGATAGAGCGGCGCCGTCGCAGCTGTGATCACCCTTGCGTCGGCGACCGGGTATGACTGCTGGCTTACCGAGTTGGTGTAGGCTTGCAGGAAGCTCTCGTACATCTTCTGGTAGGTTTCAGCAGTCACCTCAAGTTCTTCGAGCGTCGGCACCGCGTTCGCCCCACCTTCCTCGTTGGCTTCATTGCCGACGCTGTAATCGTGCCGTGACCGGAACTCTTGCGCCTTCGCCATGGCCCCGTTCATCTGGGTGCGCAGCTGTTTGAGGCGCATCTCGAGCCACGCGCCGCCTTCCCTTGCCGCGTCGGCCTTGGTTTCGATCTGTTCACGCACGAAGGCATCGGCCGTGGCGTTCGCAACCCTGGCTGCACCTTCGGGATCGAGAGAGGTGAAGGATATGTCTATCGCGTAGGAAACGCCGACTCTGCGGACGTCGAGGCCGTTGCGGAAAATCAGCATGCTGCGCCGGGACTTTTGGTAATCGGTCAGCTTCGCAGGTGTTTCAGGCACGTCGAGGCCGAAATGCTCTCCAAGCGACGTGAACCAGGCGTCTTTCCTGAGCCCGAAAGCGTCGAGCAGGATTGCTCCTATCCTCTTGAATCTTTCTAGAAAAATCGGAGTCTGCGGACGGTTGAACTGGGGATCGTTGACGAGTTTCAACTGGTCGAGGACCATATTGGCGATCTTTTCCGACTGCATCACTGCTATCTGGCTTTCCACCTGGGCGGTATCCAATGACAAATCTACTTCGCCACCCTCCTGCAGGTGTTGTGGCAATTTCGGTTCGATCAGAATCTGTGCGCTGGCGATGTAAGTTGGGTCGGTGGTCGAATTGTAGAACCCGGCCACCAGAAGAGCCGCAGCAAGGCAGGCGATGATGGTTCCAACGTAGTGCCGCAGAAATTCGGTTATGTCGGAGAGGCTAATAAACTCCTGACCGGCGGAAGCCTGCTGGTCCGTTGTCGGGGGCCATTGATTGGGGAACATGCGGTTCATTCAACTCTCCTGCAGGCGTGCCGGGAAATCCTGCGCGCACGCCGTCCCCATGCAGGCGGTCCATGGCATTCGGCCGATGTTTTCATTGAAAGCCGAGGCCCCGCGATCCCAGACTGCCGCGAAAGATTACGCCTGCGCCCCGGAAGGTAAACGCCGCCAATTGGCGTATGGACCCTACGCCCTATGGGAAGGGAGAACGCGCGGCAGCCCTGCTCTCGTCCTGTCGACAAATGACATCTGCTGTTCCAGCAACGCCTGCCGTCCGCGGTTGAGTGCCAGGTTCCGCGCGAGGACATCGATCCGCGCGGATATGCGTTCGGGGCTCTCGCCATTTTCCATCGCCTCCAAAGCGAACGCGGCGCAGTCCGTCATCCTTTCTACGGACGGACGCAGTGCCGCGGATTCCCTTTCGATTTCCACTTGAATGACCTCGAGAAGGCGAGCCAGGCGACCGAACCGCCTTTCGTCGACATCCTCGCGGAACGGGAACCTGAATGCGGTCAGCGGCATCTTGCAGCCCACCCTTTTTCGTCAGCGCCCGAGCAGGACGCACCTTCCAGAATACAAGACCCCCGTGCTTGGACGAGACATCCTTTCGGCCATCGGCGGGCATGCTCCTATTGGATGAGGGCGCGCAAACCAGGGCGTTAGGGCTACTCGAATTCATGAAGGGGACTGCGTCCGACAGCATGCTACGACTGTTCCCTGTAACTGCAGAGCGGAAACAGTGACCGTGACCATAGTCGGCCAAGCCAGGCCAAACACATTTGCCTTCGAAACCAGTGCTCTGATCAAAGCCACTGGCTTCCGGGAATACGATGCGCGCTGGTGGTTCGGGCAGCCAGGCTCGGACAAAGAACCCGAACTCAATCTAATGGGCGTGCAGGCGATCGGCATGGGGCTCGGCACCTTGATCCGCCGAATGGGTGTCGGGCCGGACATCGTTACCGGCCATGATTTCCGCAGCTATTCCATGGCGATCAAGATGGCGCTGGTCTCCGGCTTGATGGCGGCTGGCGCACGCGTCAAGGACATCGGCCTGGCACTTTCTCCCACGGCCTATTTCGCCCAGTTCGCGCTCGACGCTCCGTCGGTGGCCATGGTTACGGCCTCCCACAACGAGAATGGCTGGACCGGAGTGAAGATGGGAGCGCAACGGCCTCTGACATTCGGGCCCGAGGAGATGACCGCTTTGAAGGCGCTCGTGCTGGACGGCGATTTCGATCTCATAGGCGGGGGAAGCTATGAATTCGTGCCCGGATTTCGCGAGAGATACATCGAAGACCTGACAGCCGGAAGGAACCTCGGCCGAAAGCTGAAGGTGGTGGCGGCGTGCGGCAACGGCACAGCGGGCGCTTTTGCACCGCAGGCGCTGGAAGGCATCGGCTGCGAAGTCATCCCACTGGACGTAGAGCTGAACCACACGTTTCCGCGCTACAATCCCAATCCCGAAGACATGCAGATGCTGCACGCGATCCGGGACAAGGTTCTGGAGACGGGTGCCGATGTCGGGCTCGGCTTCGACGGCGACGGCGACCGCTGTGGCGTGGTCGACAACGAGGGCAATGAGATTTTCGCAGACAAGGTCGGCGTCATGCTGGCGCGAGACATCTCCGGACTGCATCCGAAATCCGTCTTCGTCGTGGACGTCAAATCGACGGGGCTTTTCATGACAGATCCCGTTCTCGTGCGAAACGGTGCAAGGACTGATTACTGGAAGACCGGGCACTCCTACATCAAGAGGCGCGTTGCCGAACTCAACGCCATCGCTGGCTTCGAGAAGTCGGGACATTTCTTCTTCAACCCGCCGATCGGACGCGGCTACGACGACGGGCTCCTCACCGCGATCGCCGTTTGCGAGATGCTCGACCGCAACCCAGGCAAGACACTCGCAGACCTTTACCGTGATCTGCCGTTGACCTTCGGTACCCCGACGATGTCGCCCCACTGCCCGGACGAGGTGAAATACGGCGTGGTCGCGAAAGTTGTCGGGGAATTCACGAAAATGAAGGGGGACGGGATCGAGTTCGCTGGCCAGCCGCTGGCCAATCTCGTCACGGTGAATGGGGTGCGTGTCGTTGCCGAAGACGGCACATGGGGTCTGGTCAGGGCTTCGTCTAACAAACCGGAAATCGTCGTGGTGGTGGAAAGCCCCGTCTCGCCGGAGCGACGTCGCGAGATGTTCGAGGCTCTCGATGCCGTGCTGCGCCACAATCCAGAGGTCGGAGCCTACAACCAGACATTCTGAGAGGAATTGGCTGAGAGGAATTGGACCATGCCGGATCGGATCGTAAGTTTTGTCATGAGTGGGGGCGTCGGCTCACGGCTGTGGCCGCTCTCGCGCGAAGACAATCCCAAGCAATTCCATGACCTCTCGGGTGATGGCTCCATGCTTGCCAAGACTGTTCGGCGCCTCAAGGCGCGGCCGGACGGCGAGACGCCGGTTTACCTGATAGCCTCCGAACGGCATGCCGACCGCCTCATCTCGGACATAGTTCCGCTCGGCCTGAACGGCGGCAGACCCATCTTCGAGCCGGTCGGCCGCAATACCGCCGCCGCGGTCGCCATAGCCACCCTGCAAACGATCTCCGAACATGGCGCCGACGCGCTTGTGCTCGTGGTCCCCTCAGACCATCAGATAACGACCGAAACGCAATTCTGGGAAACCGTCGAGGCGGGCGTACCTGCCGCCGACTCAGGAAGTATCATCGTATTCGGCATCAAGCCGACGCATCCCGAAACCGGATATGGCTACATCGAGGCCACGGCAAATGACGACGGAGTAGCCTCAGTTTCGCGCTTTGTCGAAAAGCCAGACGCCAAGACGGCCTGCCAATACCTGTCTTCAGGAAGATTCTACTGGAACGCCGGCATTTTCCTGTTTCGTGCCGACACCATGCGGAAGGCTTTTCTCGACTTCCAGCCAGACATCTGGGACGCGGCGGAACGGGCCTATAAGGCCGCGCGGGCCGACGTCTCGGGCCTATACCTGCCACAGGGCTTCTACTCGGCTGTCCCCTCGACGTCGATCGACTACGCGGTCATGGAGCATGCGCGCGACATCGCGATGGTCACCGCTTCCTTCCGCTGGAACGACCTTGGATCGTGGCAATCGCTGCTGGAAGCCAGCCCGACGGACTGCGACGGCAACGTCGTAATGGGTGACATCGTCGCCATGGATTGCAACAACTCCTACTTCAGAAGCCAGGGCAGACTGCTGACCGTCGTCGGGATGAAGGATGTGGCGATAGTGGCGACGCCGGACGCGGTATTCGTCGCCCCCGTCAGCCACAGCCAGAACGTGAAAAAAGTCGTCGAACAGCTCGAGAAGAGCGGACGCCTCGAAACGAAATTCACCGCCTCGGAAGACCGGGTCGTCATCAGTGGCTCATGGCGCAAGCGCGTCGAACACTGGCTCTTCGAAGAAACCCTGCCGCTGTGGTCCACTGCAGGTGTCGACGATGTATATGGCGGCTTCCACGAGGCTCTCGGCTTCGATGCAAGGCCGTTGGGCAAACCCAAGCGCATGCGCACGATGGCTCGCCAGATTTACGCTTTCGCCGTCGCCAAGGAACGCGGCTGGGCTGGACCGGCCGACAAACTCATCGACCACGGGATCGACTTCATCGCGAAATACGGCCGCACCGACCGTGGCGGCTGGGTGCGCACTCTTAATCCCAACGGCAGCGTGGCGGACCCGACCGAGGACGCATACGACCATTCCTGCGTACTCCTGGCGCTGGCTCATGCTCATCGATGCGGCCATCAGGATGCCCTGCGGCTTGCACAACAGACATTTCATTTCGTCGACACCCATCTTGAGGACGACAGTCTGAGCGGGTTCCTCGAGAGCCCTGGCTGGAACGGGGTGCGGTCTTCGAACCCACACATGCACATGCTGGAATCCTTTCTTGCCTGGCACAGCGTCACCGGCGACCGCGCATATCTGCGTCGGGCGGCGCGCGTCATCGATCTCTTCCGGTGCCATTTCTTCGACCAGGAAAGCTGGACGCTCGGGGAACATTTCGACGTCGATTGGCTGCCGTTGCCGGGAGACAAAGGACAGTGGACCGAACCAGGGCATCATTTCGAATGGGCTTCGCTGCTAGTCGACTTCGCGCGGGCGAGCGGGCAAAAGGACCTGGTCGCCTACGCAAGGAAGCTCTATTCGTCGGCTGTCGCCAGCGGATTGAACCGGGCCACAGGTTTGGCTTACGCTGCCGTATCGCGGCAGGGAATGCCTCTCGACCGGCTCTCCCGCAGCTGGCCGCAATGCGAAGCCGTCAAGGCAGCCGTCGCCCTGGACGGCATTGGCGGGCCTGATCTGAAACCCGAGATCGAAGCTCGTGTCGCCCGCCTGTTCAGATGGCATATCGACCCCGCACCGCTTGGCTTGTGGGTCGACAGGATTGACGAGCGCGGAAGGTCACAGGCGACGGAGGTCCCCGCGAGCATCTTCTACCACCTGGTGACGGCGTTGATGCAGTATCTGGACAAGACTGGAGGACAGGTCGAACCTTTCCCGCTTCCAGCGTTGGATGTGAGCAAGACAGGTTTGAAGCAGGTACGGAGTCGCCGCTAATGCGCCGATCTTGGGATACGATGGTCGTGCTGCCGTGGGCCGCAAAAAGTGGGCTCCTGGCACCTTATGGCCGCCAGGTGGCGGCCTTGGCGTGCGCGCCGGCAGCGGTCGCTTTCGTGCTGGCGGTCGCCATGGGGCCGAGGTGGTAGGGAGTAGTAGCTACGGCGAATTCGGTATCCCATACCTCTGTGTCGCGGCTGCAAAGCGGGATAGTATGCTCGTAGGATATGCCCAAAGAGAAGCATTGAACGACATCTTCCGATCTTGGAACTGCGGTTAACTCGTCGGGGCGTTGTAATTTTGAGCCTATGAATCTTCTTCCGAACGGTTGAGACGCAACGATGGCAAAAAAAAAAGCGCGTACCAAGCCCAGCGGTGACCTTCTAAAACTGCTTGCTACCAGGCCGAGAGCGGTGGCGCTTGCTGCGCTGCACGTGAGTGAATCCGTGCTGCTGGAACTCGAAGCATCCGAGCTTTTGTCAGCAGCAGAGATCAGAGGATTGCTCAGGGACGCGTCGACGACGTTACGAAATGCCGCCGATCAAGTGGACAATCGCAGCTGTCTCATTGCCAGCGAAATAGTCGAGTCCATGCGGGAAAATTTCAAGAGAAACAAAACTTAGCCGTGCCGCCCTGTGCCGATTTCGAATCGTGGCGTCGGCGAGCCGGTGGAACCTGTACATTTTCAACGAAAAGTGCCGTCGCTACACCAATCGATAGTGGCCACTGAACGGATACTCATCACATCAAATTTGATGTATGTTCTATCCGAGGGAGGTATTTTGGGGTAGATATCGGGCGGGGTTGTAGATGACGTACGCTTCACATCCATTTTTGCGCGGAAATGAAAATCGTCCATCGTATGTCGGACTTAACGACGACGATACGGCGCTTATCAAGACGCTGGGATTCACGCCAAAGCGCTATCTGGCGGAGACGGTCATCGTCAATCAGGGCGAGGACAGCGATCGCGTGTTCATAGTCGAGTCGGGCTGGGGGTGCATTTCTCATGAACTCGCGGGCGGGCAGCGACAAATTCTGGATTTTGCACTGAGAGGCGATATCGTCCTGCCTCAGTCGTACTCGGGCAGCGCTCTTGAAACGTTTGTGGCTCAAACCGAACTTACGGTGTTGGTGGCTTCGACCAAGACGTTTACCCTTGCTGCAATGCAGTCGCCCCATCTCTTCTCCCTTGTTCTCGAAACCCTCGTGCACAACGGAGCGGTCATTGCTCAACATCTCACCAATGTAGGACGACGCAGCGCCCTGGCGCGGACAGCGCATCTCTTCCTCGAACTGAGGGCGCGCCTGGAACGAATTGGCTCGGTTACCCGCAACAGCTATGAATGCCCTCTCACCCAGTACGATCTCGCGGACGCTCTCGGCCTCACTCCGATTCATGTCAATCGAATGCTGCGGGAACTGCGCGAGCGCAAGCTTCTAGAATTCCGCCAAGGCCATGTTCACGTGCTCGATCAACCGGCCTTGACGAAATTTTCTGGATTCGAGCACGAGTATATCGAAAGCTAAGGCCTATCGGAGTCCGACGCCAAGGCCCCGAAGTTCTCCGGCTTCGCGGCATGGCTGGCAGTACAGCACCGTGATCAGATCCCAATGCATGCAGCCGTAGTCTTCGCCCAGGCGGCAACGAGCGCCTGAATCTCGAGATCGGCATGCCGGCGGCACGTCATGCAGTCGACTGAACGGCCCCATCAGATCTGCAGCTTTTTGCCGAGCAACCTCAAGCGAGCGGCGCCGGCTATCTTCCTGCTGAAACGTCAAACGTGCGCCCTTGCGGGGGCGAGGCTTGCACGTGCTGGCATCGGCGCGCATTCTGTCGATTTGCAGGAGCGTGTCAGCGGTGCCCTATACAGTGATCTGGTACGGGAAACAGGGGATCGTTGAAAAGACGCCCTTCGATGCCGAGAAAGCCGCAAGAGATCATGCGCTGGCGACGTTTCCTGGTCGAAAGCAGCATGAAGGCATCGTCGCAGTGGAAGTTCGCAAAGACGACGGGACGGTTGTATTCAGCCAAGCAGGGGGCAACTAGCGCTTACTTGGGGTGATCTTCTGGATCCTGACTTTGGTCATCGATCTCCTTGGCGAGCGCTTGCGCCTTTCCTTTTCCCTGGTCGTCAGCGCGGTGAGGCAGAGCGGTTTCTCGAACATGCTCACGATGCAGGTCGTTATCGTTTGTCGGTCGTCGCCAGACCTTTGCGCTCGTTCATTCCATGCTTCACTTTACATTAGCAGAGGCGCATAAATTCTCCAGCCGGCGGCATGTCCTCACAAGCATCCCATCGGTCAGGCCCGGCGTCCTAGCCCATCCCAACAAGGGGTGCCGGGCCGCTCCAACCAAATCGCTCACTGATCGAAAGCCCGCCGCCCCATTTGCGAAGCGACGGGTTCTTACCCCACCCCACACGTTTCAATGCAATTGCGGTGCCAAGCCTATTGACCCATTGCGGGCCACTTCTGGGCTAGGGGCTTCGTCGGCGCCTGTTTTCGACCGGTCGCTGTCCTGCAATGGGTACGTTCCAATACGGAATGATTCGCCAACTGACTGTGGAAGTGGGCACTCCAGACATCAGATGCCGCCAACCTCGACCTTGGAGCCGTCCAACAGCCGCGACAGACGATATGGACCAGGATCGACGACGGGTGTGTCGTTGGCGATTAGGTCGGCCGCCAACCGCCCCGATGCTGGTCCGATCCCGAATCCATGACCGCTGAACCCCGCCGCCAAAAAGAACCCCTTCAGCGCGGCGACTGGAGAGATGACGGGCACAGCATCTGGCGTGCAGTCGACATAGGCGCCCCAGCTTTCGGCCATCTCGACATTGGCAAGGCCGGGATAGAGGGCTCTGGCTCTGGCCAGAATCCTCGAGATCGTGCGCGGGTTGGGTGCCGGATCGAGGACGCGAATGCGCTCGAAAGGTGAGACCTCGTCGAGCCGCCAGCTAGCGAGCGCCTCTGGCCCGGTAAGGAACGAGCGCCCGATGCCGATCTCGATGGACTTCAGGCGCTGCTTGAACATCGGCAGAAATGAGCGCGCGTAGCGCAGGCCTTGCGGTGTGATCTCGAGGGTTGCCTTCCCACTGATCGCGACGGTGTAGCCGCCATCGAGATGCCGGGTGAGAGCGCAATCCGGGGTATAGATCGCTTCCGGCAGCTGCGGCCCCGGTTTCGTTCGCAGAATGCTCTGACGCACGCTTGCCTGCGGGAAAGCAATGCCTTGCTGGCGGCAAAATGTGGAAGCCCAGGCGCCACCGGCGCAGAGCACCGCACCGGCCTTGATCAGGCCTCGCTCCGTGACCACCCCCGTCACCTGACCGTTGCTGACATCGAGCCCGCGGGCTGCGCATTGCTGGATGATTTTCGCACCATGGCTGCGGGCAGCCTCCGCCAGAGTGGGCGCGGCGAGCGCCGGTTCGGCCTTGCCGTCGTCGATCGAGTGCACGCCGCCCAGCCAGTTTCGACCGGTTCCCGCCGTCGCGGCGGTTGCCTCGGTAGCACTCAGCATCCGTGTATTGACGTCGAATCTGCGGGCGGTCTCGCGCCACCGCTCCCAGTCCGCCAGTTGCCGCGGGTCGTTGGTCACATAGGTCAGCCCGCACCGTCGGAAACCGAGATCGCGGCCGGTCTCCTGCTGCAGCTGGTTCCAGAGTTGCAGGGCATAGCCGGCCAGAGGCAGCTCACGTTCATCGCGATTCTGCTGGCGACACCAGCCCCAGTTCCGCGACGACTGCTCGGCACCGATATAGCCCTTCTCCACCAGCACAACCGAGATCCCGCGCTTGGCCAGAAAATAGGCGGCCGCCGAACCGACGATGCCGCCGCCGATCACGACGACGTCCATGGCGGCAGGCAAGACCTCATCACACGAAATGCGCAGGACTGTTGGAGACATGTGCGGTAGCCGTTACTCGTCTGTGTGATTGGCAGCCCGTCGGTCGGATCGTGTCTGCACGCGTCAGTTTCCCGACGCCCTGTGATCCTTCGCCGCCATCCGCTCCAGACGACGAACCAGGAGCGAAAGCGGGTAGGTCATGATCAGGTACATGGCGCCGACGGTGAGATAGAGCTCCATCGGCATGTAGTACTCGCTCGTCAGGTCATGGGCCCGCAGCATCAGCTCGGGCGCCGAGATCAGGGAGGCGACCGACGTGTCTTTCAGCAGCGATATGGCGGAGTTGCCCATTGGCGGAAGAATGATCCGCCAGGACTGGGGCAGGATGATGTAGCGCATCGTCTCCCCGCGGGTCATGCCGATGGCCTGCGCGGCTTCGTGCTGCCCGCGGTGGATGGCCTCTATTCCCGCGCGGTAGGTCTCGGCCATGTAAGCGGCATAGTGAAGGCCGAGGGCTATCACCGCGGCTTCGAAAGCCGGAAGCACGATCCCGACGAGCGCCAGGCTGAAATAGATCAGAAAGATCTGTGTCAGGGTCGGCGTTGCGCGAACGAACTCGATGTAGACCAAGGCCGGGATCGAGACGATCCGCCGCTCAGATCGTCTGGCGAGCGCCAGGAACAAACCCGCGACAGCACCGAGAATGTAGGCTGCCGCTGCCATCTTCAAGGTGTAACCGGCGGCCACGAGGAGCTGAGGCATCCACTCAGTTGCGAGGGTTTCGGCTTCGACCAGGGTCATTGTGCGTGCGCCCGTGCCATGCGGCGCTCGAGTAGCCGCGTTGCCAATGACAGCGGCAGGCTCATGCAGAGATAAAGTGCCGCCACCAGCAGGTAGATCTCGGTGGCAAAGAATGTCTCGGATACCAGCCTGCCGGCGTTGAACATCATCTCGGGCGCGGCCACCGCCGAGGCCAGCGAGGTATCCTTGAGAAGACCGATCGCGAAATTGGCGAGTGGTGGCAGGACGACGCGGATCGATTGCGGGAGGATGATGTAGCGGAATGCCACCATCCGGGTCATGCCGATGGACAGCGCCGCCTCGGATTGTCCTTTGTGGATTGATTGGATGCCGGCGCGGAATACTTCCGAAAGGTAAGCGCCGCCATTTATGCTGAAGCCGGTGATCGCCGCGGAGATGGGGTCGAGCCGGATCCCGATGGTCGCAAGGCCGAAGAAGATGATGAAGAGCACTGTGAGCAGAGGCAGACCGCGGAATATCTCGACGTAAATATGGGCGATGGTGCGCAGCAGCAACGACTGCGACGTCGAGAATGCGCCGAACAGGATGCCCAAGACAACCGACCCGACGAACCCGCCGACCGTCACGATGACAGTTATGACCGCCCCGCTCAGCAGCGCATCCAAGAAATGGGGCAGATGCGTGATCCAGGCCGGCCAGTCCGCCGCCGTCATTGATATGCCTGCCGGCCTAGCACTGCGCGCAGAAAAGTCTGGGTCCGCAGATGCGAGGGCGTTCGGAAAATCTCCCCCGGCGATCCCTGCTCAACCACCGCACCGTGGTCCATGAAGATCACGCGGTCCGAGATCTCTTCGGAAAACTTCATCTCGTGGGTGACGATGATCATGGTCATGCCTTCCGAAGCAAGCTGCTTCATGACGCTCAACACTTCACCGACGAGTTCCGGGTCGAGCGCCGAAGTGGCCTCGTCGAAAAGCATGACCTTGGGGCGCATCGCCAGTGCGCGGGCTATCGCGACGCGCTGCTGCTGGCCGCCAGACAGCATTTCCGGGTAGGCGTCCCGCTTGTTCGCGAGCCCAACCTTTTCCAGCAGCGCAAGGGCTGCTGCCTCCGCCTCCGTTGCCGGCATCCTGAGGACTTTCATCGGCCCGATCGTGATGTTCTGCAGCGCGGTCAGATGCGGGAACAGATTGAAGCGCTGAAACACCATCCCCATGCCCGCTCGGAGACGAGCAAGCTCACGGTCTTCCATGTCGATATAGCGGTCGCCGACGAGCTTCTCGCCAATGAGCTGGCCGTCCACGTAGACATGGCCCCCACTCGGCTTCTCAATTCTGTTGATACAGCGAAGCAGCGTCGTTTTGCCGGAACCGCTCGGCCCGATGATCGAGACCTTTTCGCCGCGGCGCACGTCAAGATCGATCCCCTTCAGGACATCGAGGCTGCTATAGCTCTTGCGAAGGCCTCGGATCCGGACGATCGGTTGATCCGCCGCAGCCCCGTCCGTTGCGGCATTGTTGGTTTCTATCGACTGGACTGGGTCGTGCATCAGCGCAAATTCCGTCTTCGGCCGCACTGGCGCATATCGGGTTTCTGCGCCGTCCGTTGCCTATCGATGTGGATACGCCGGCGGGCTCACCTGGCCCTCCGGCGCCGGCAACCGAGCTCACGCAAACAGTGAAGTGAAGTCTTTCGGCGTATGCGCCGCTGGTCCGAGGATATTGCCGCCGCCATCCCGGTCCACCCCAACGCGGGGATTTTTAGCCGGCGCCACGAGGTAGTCCGGGCTCGTCATGCCGTTCTTGGCAAGGATATCGGCATTGGTCTTTGACGACCAGAGCCACTTGATGCCGGCGTTGAAAGCATCTAGCAGGTCCGGGTTTTCCAGACTCATTCCCATCACGGCGATGCCCTTGTCGGTCAGGAGCGGATAACCTTCGGTCGACCGGAGCGGGACCTGCTTCAGCTTGAGGTCGGGATTTTTCAGCACCATGTAATCGACCTCGGGACCGTCGAGGAACGCGAAGTCAAGCCGACCCGCCTGCACGTCGCGGATCGCCGCGTCGTCGGTGTCATAGAGCTTCACTTCCTTGGCGTCGGGGATTTTCTTGAGATCGGGGACGAAATTGTAACCGACACTGGTGCCCAGGCTGTAGCCCTTGAAGTCCTCGATGCCGATCGAGTCCTTGAAAGGCATATCCTGCCGCATGGTTGCGAGGTTACCGGCATAATAGATTGCGTCGGTCAGCAGCATGGCGTCCGCCCGCTTCGGCGTCCATGACATATTGCCGACCATGACGTCGGCCCGGCCGCTCCGGATCGCCTCGATTGTGGCGGACCACTGCATGATCGCCGGCTTCACGCCGAGGCCAAGCTTGTTGGCGATGGCGGCGATCATCTGGGCGTCGCTACCCATGATCTTCCCGTCCTCATAGCCCGTCATCGGCATGGCACCGCTCATGGCGATGGTAATGACGCCGTCTTCGACCGTCTTGAACTTGGAGGCAGCCGCCAGGGCGGCCCGGCCGAGCAGAGGCGCGGCCATCATGCCCACTCCCACGATGGCGGTCCGCTGAAGCAGACAGCGCCGAGATAGTTGTGTCCCGATCTTGTGCATTCTAACCCTCTTGTTCATTAAATTATTGTTGTATTCATTTTATTGCACAAAATGAAGAAGCACGCAACGGCTCGATTCGCAGAGGCGCCTCGGAAGGAGCACGCCTTTTTCAGAGATGCGCATCCATGATGCTCATGATCCACACCACACGAGCGGGTTCGCCGTACGGGTTCACGATCTTGTGGGGAATGTCGGCGGGGAACTGAAAGCTGTCGCCTTCTTCCAGGTCGCCGGACCTGTCGCCGACCTGCAGACGAGCGCGCCCCGAGAGCATATAGCCACCCTTTTGGCCCTGGCTCTGGAGGACATCCTCGCTCTCGCTGCCCGGTGGCAGCGTTACGATCATGAAGCGCAAATTCTGATCATTGCGCGGTGACAGTAACTCCTTGACCAGCTTGGTTTGTCCCACAATCAGCGTCTGGCGCTGAGATTTGCGGCAAATGAAGTCCGGAATTTCCCGTTCGGCACTGCTCGCCGCAGGGAGATCGGACGACTGCAGGAATTCCCACAAGTTCATGCCAAGCGCCGCGCGCAGGCTCTGCAGCGTGCGGATTGACGGATTGGATCGGCCCCGCTCGATCTGACTGATTATGCCTGATGACAAACCGGCCCGCTCGGCAAGTTCCGCAATCGTGAGGTTGCTTGCAATCCTGAGGCTGCGAACCCGCTCGCCCAGAGAGACGGCATTGGTCGAGACAGCCTCGGCTATGGTCGCGGATTGGTCGGTCATGGCCCTGCTCTGCTTTGCGCCCCGGCTATTGGCCTTCATTGATTGAACCCTTTTTCGGCGATTCGCAGCCAGCGTCACCCCAGCCAATTCGACAGATCTCGGTTGAGTGTTGCGGACGAAAACAAGCCGCTCCAAACGACCCATCGCAGGCCGCCTCGGCTAGTAAGTTGACGCAATTTTCACTTTAATGAATACCCCATAGCATGCTGCCCGACAAGCGGAACCGGTTGGGCCACCACAGTGGAGCCTGGACAACCAGCAGCAGGGCCGGCCTCAACCCGAGGCGAACTCGGAGAGTTCGTCGGCGGCTTCCTGAATACCCTGTGCAGCCGCTCGCTCCAGCCAAAGGCGACCCGCTACCGGGTTCTGTTCCCCGGCAAGGCCATTGGAGAGATAGCGCCCGAGCATGAGTTGGGCATGGCCATGTCCCCGCTCGGCGGCGGCGGTGAACCATTTCTGCGCTGCCGCCGGGTCGAGCGACAGACCCTGGCCGCTCCCGAACTGCGCGCCGATCGCAAACATAGCCCCGGCGTGGCCGGCCGCGGCTGCCCGTTTGAACAACTGCGCGGCAGCCACGGGCAAGCATGCGCCGCCGCGCCCGTTGAGGAGCATTTCGGCAAGCGCCACTTGCGCGTCGACCATGCCAGCGTCGGCCGCCCGCTCAAACCAGAAACGGGCCTGCTTCTGGTCGGCAGCCACGCCGCGCCCATCCTGAAGCATTCGCGCGTACGCATATTGCGCCTCGACCACGCCTTCGGCCGCGCGCCTCACCCATTGCGCCGCCTGCTCCTCGTCCTTTCGCACGCCGACACCCTGGGCAAAACAGAGCCCGAGGTTGAACGCTGCAATCAGATCGCCCGATGAGGCCGTCGCCTCGAACCATCCGGCAATGCTGGTACGGTCGTCCGGCTCGCCTGCTCCTCCGAGGACCAGATTGGCAAAGTCGACCTGCGCTTCCTGATTTCCGCCATTTGCGGCAGTGCGCAGCCAGCGCGCTCCCTCTTCGACGTCCTGGGCGACACCATTTCCCGAGAGATAGAGCGATGCCAAGGCACGGGCGGAGGCCTGATGGCCTGCATCGGCCGCCCGCCGATACCACGTTGCGGCCTCCGCATAGTCCGGCTGCGAACTCTTCACATGCCGATCGCCGAGACGATAGGCTGCCTCGATATTTCCTGCCAATGCGGCGCGCCGCATCCACGCCTCGCCGGCTGCGATATCTTGATCTGCAAGGCCACCATCGATGAGCCCCAATCCCAACCGGAACTGGGCCGAGGGAAGGCCTTTCTCCGCGGCAAGCTGATACAGTCGCGCGGCTGCCGCCCGATCAACCGGCACGCCGCGCCCATGCTCGGTCAGGACCCCAAGGAGGTAGATTGCGGTCGGCAGGCCGGCGTCGGCAGCGCGTCGAATCTCAGTGGCAACCTTGACCGTCTGCGCAGGTTGCCTGCGCTGGGCGAGGGAAAGAGCAAGGCCCAGGCATCCCTCAGGGCAGCCGGCCGCCGCAGACTTCTCATACCAACCATGCGCCGCATCGAGGTCGCGCAGCGCTTCGGGGCCTCTGCTAAGGATATAGGCGAGGATTGCCTGCCCGGTCGCGGAGCCGGCTTCGGCTGCTTTTTTCGCCAGACCGAGCGCTGCCGCGAATTCCGGTTCCCGCGAGGAATCCCGTTCGAACAAGCTTTCCGATCCGATGCGATTGCCGTCGGGCTCCTGCGCCACCAGTCCAGCCACGTAAAGCGCGGCGAGAAGCGACTGGGCCTCGGGGTTGCCATGATCGGCCGCTCGCCGCAGCCAACGCGCGCCTTCCGACCGGCTTGGCGGCACACCCAAACCCTCGAGATAGCAACGAGCCACCCGGTATTCGGCCTCGGCGATCCCGGCGCGTGCCGCAATTGCCATGAGCGGAAAGGCTTCTGAAGGCTTGCCACTGTCAGAAAGCTGGTTCGCCCGGCGCAATGCCAGCGCTGGAGAGGCAAGGGCGGTCAGCCGGTCAAGGATTGCCATCGATGCGAGAACTCATACCTCCGTTTGTCGCGCACGGTTGCCCAAGCCTATGGCTCCCTCATCGCTTCCTGGCCTACCGGGAGCATGGCGCCGAGAATGTACTTGAGCACGGTGCGGCGGCCGACCTTGACGTCAGCGGTCACCGGCATGCCAGGGCTGATCGTGAAACTGGCGGGCACGCCATGGAGGGCGATTTCATCGATGGAAATCTGCGTGCGATAGAACAGGTCAGCGTCCGGGGGCAGCATGGCCAACGAGCTGTTCGGGTCGCGCGCTTGTTCCCGCGCCGAGAAGGAATCCGGGCTGACCGCGCGCACAGTCCCATGAGCGATGCCATACTGCGAATATGGAAAGGTGTCGAACTTGATGGCCACCGGATCGCCGACGTGGACGAACCCACTGCTCCGACCGACAATGTTCGTCTCGATCTCAAGCACCGCGTCGTCCGGCACCAGTGTGATCAATCGGTCGCCGGACTGCAGTATCGAGCCGACGGAGACCTTCGCTACCGACTGAACGATGGCGTCTGCCTCGCTTTTCAGCTCGACCAACTGTTTACGCAGCTTCGCCTTGTTGAGAAGCTCACGGGCGTCGGACATACGCGAGCCCGCCTCCGACAGGCCCTGCGAGACTTCCGCGCGCCAGCTCTGGATGTAGCCATCGCGGTCGGCGGCCACCGTCGCCTGCTGCCGCTTGGCGGCTTCCGATGTCTGCTCGGCGTTGCCGAGCGCTCGGGACATTTCCGCCGAGTTGTCCTCGGCCAGGAGCGTGTTCAGGCGGCTCCCCACCTGTCTTGCTTCCAGTTGCTTGCGCATCTGTTCAATCGAGCCCGCGACGGCCAGCCGCTGGCGGTAGCCGTCGGCATCGGACTGGGAACGCGAGATCACCGAACTGAGTTCGTCGCTCTGCCGGTCAAAACTCGCCAGCTTGGCGTCGTAGACGGCTTTGCGGCGATCGAAGATCGACGCCTGCAGGGTCCAACTCGGGTCCAGGCCATCATAGTTGAAGGGTCTGCCGTCGGCCTCTGCTTTCAACCGCGCCACTTCGGCTTCAAGCGTCGAAACCTGGGTCGCCAGCGCAGTGAGGTCAGCCGAGGCGAAAGTCGCATCGAGGCGAGCAAGCGTCTGACCGGCTCGCACGCGCTGTCCTTCGCGCACCTCGATCGAGCGGACGATCGCTGTCTCGAGCGGCTGCACCACGATGTTTGGCGTTTGCGAGACCACGAGCCCTCTTGTGGTGACGACCTGATCAACCGGTATTAGCCCTGCAAGTGTTATCAGGGCGACGACCATGCTCGTGATGATCCAGACGATGCCGCGCGCCATCCGCGGAACGGGCGCATTGGCGATAGCCGTCGACGGCCACTGGAATTCCAGGATGACGGGCATCGTCGGATCGCTCGGTTCTGTCCGGCGCCGTCGGGCGGGAAGGCTGGAATGGGTGATAATGGTCATGGGCGCCCCGAAGCCGATGCTCAAACAAGTCGCGGCGGCACAGCCGCCAGACGACCGTGACGGCTGTCGAGATGCCGGTTCTGCTGCAACCAAAGCTGGCGGTAAAGCGCGCATCGTTCGAGCAGGGTTACATGCGGCGCGACATCAAGGACCTTGCCCTGATCCATGACCAGGATCTGGTCGCACTCGGTGAGCGAGGAAAGCCGGTGCGAAACAATGATCATCGTGCGCCCCTTGGCGATGCGCATGAGATTGGCGCTGACCACCGCCTCGCTCTCCGGGTCAAGCGCGCTGGTCGCCTCGTCGAGGATCATGACCGTTGGATCGTGGATGAGCGCGCGCGCGATCGCCAGCCGTTGCTTTTGGCCCCCCGACAGGTTGGGCGATCCTTCCTCAATATAGGTGTCATAACCGTTCGGCATGCGTTCGATGAATTCTTCGGCGCCGGCAAGGTGAGCGGCTCGCATGGCGTCGGACAGAGTCAAGCCGGGGCGCCCGGCGATGATGTTGTCACGAATCGACCCGCGGAAAAGGAAATTGTCCTGGAGGACCACGCCGAGCCCCTGGCGAAGGTGACGCAGGTTGATTTCCTTGAGGTCGACGCCGTCCAATTTGAGAAAACCGCTGTAATCGCGATTGATCCCCTGCAGCAGCCGCGCAATTGTCGATTTTCCTGATCCGCTGCGCCCGACGATACCGAACATCGTCCCTGCCGGAATGTCGAAGCTGACCCGGTCAAGCGCAGGCGTCTTGGTGCCGATGTAGGTGAAGGTCAGGTCACGGAAACTGATCTCGCCGACGAGCTTCGGCCTCAGGCCGGTGGAATTCGAACTGCTTTCCAGCGGTCGGTTGAGGACGGATCCTGCTTCGCTGATTGCCGCGCCGACCTCTTCGAAGTCCTCGACCAGTCGCGCAAGGCCGACGAGAGGTTGCGCGACGCGTTGGGCGATCATCATGAATGCGAACAGGCTGCCGACCATGTAGCCGGACGTGTCGCTCATCGCGAGATAAGCTCCGATCAGCATCGTGCCGAGGACCATCGCACGCTCGATCGGCGTGACAAGCGTCTGCGGCCAGTTGGCGAGCTGCCCGAAGGCAAGGCGCGCCCTGCCCGCATCCGCCACCCGCTCGTCCCAAAGCGCCTTGCGTTGCGGTTCGAGACCGAGCGCCTTCACCGTCTTGATACCGACGACGGTTTCGCCGAGCGCCGCCGCCTTCCAGGTCTCCGCGTCGACCACCTGCTGGTACCTGCGGCGCAGTGGCGCGAGATAGGCGAAGATGATCAACATGATCAGGCCGGCACAGGCAAGCACCATCCAGCCGAGCGTCGCGTTGATGTAGAACATTACCGGGATCAGCACGCAGAGCGTGATCAGATCCAGGAACGTGGAGAGGAGTTTTCCGGTCAGGAACTCGCGGATGCGATAGATCTGTGCGAGGTGGTACATCGTCTCGCCGGCCGGATGACGCTCGAAATAGTCGAGCGGCAGACGCAGGAGCCTGCTGAAGACATGCAAGTTCAGTTTGGTGTCCAACCGGGCGCCGACGACGTTGATGATCAGCCGTCGGGCGTGACCGAGCAGCGTCTCGTAAACGAACAAGACGGCAATTATGGCTGACAACAGCACGAGGGTCGAAACGCTGTTGAACTGCAGCACCTTGTTGACCAGCGTCATGACGATAAGAGGCGGCAGAACGGTAAGGATGCTGAGAGTGAACGAGGCGATGCCGATGTCACGCATGGAACGGCTTTCGAACCGTACCAGGTCGATCAACCAGCGGAGGGTGAAAGGCGCATCGGCCGCGATGTAGGATCGCGCCGGACGCAACAGCACCGCCTCACCCGCCCACACCTGCGACAACCTCAACTCGTCGATGGCGATGGGCTCGGCGTCGTCGGGCGCGTCCGCGCTTTTGAGGAAGACGACATTCCGCTCCGGGCTGGCCCCGGTGAGGAGACCTGCGCCACCGTCATTGAACAGCAGGACGACCGGCCCCGTGTGCTCGAAGCGCAGGAGATGCGACCAGCGGATGCGAAGAGCGCGCGACCACATGCCGCCGTTCTGGGCCCATTGCGAGAGATCAGCCGCGTTTGGAATTGGGCTGGCGCTCGCCACCCTGAACTCGTTCGGGTCGAGTTCGACGCCATGATAGCGCGCCACCCGTAGCATCGCCTTGAGGCGCGGCGCGATCCGGTCGAACTCGGCGGGTCCGCCGGGAATCCTCCCCGCCTCGCTCTCGCCGCCAACCTTGCCAGTCGCGTCCACGTCTGCGCGGATCGGGATTGGCCCGGCTTCAGCGTTCAGAGGTACGTTCACCATGCACTTGCCCTCCGGCCCACAAGCAAGGGTTCAAGTATTCGCCGCGCAAGCCGTCCCAGCCGGGACTTCCGGCAAAACCCACTATATTCCGAACAGGCCGGCCGTACGAGCCCTTTGCCCGCCTGGAAATAGTGAACGCGCGGGCCTTGCGTTCCCGCAAGGTCCGCGCGTTCTTTATTCAACCTGCACTCAGTCATTCGGCTTCAGAATATCCTTCATTGCCTTCTTCAGCGTGTCGTCGGTGCTGGCGTATCCGGCACCTTGCTTGCCCTTGTCCGAAGTCAAGTCGGACGTTGCGCCGGATGTCTTGTGCTGGTTCTGACCAAAGCCCTTGATCGTGGTGAGAACGTTCAAGAGATCGGTCGTCACCGAACCTCCAGCCAGGCCGACGAGCTGCTGGAACGAGGCATGGCCGTGAGTGTCGCTACTGGTCGGGCCGGATTGCAGGAACTGCTTGGAGTCCTTGAGTCCGAGCGTATTGGCCGTGACGTTGGCTTTGTGACCAGGGCCGTTTTCGGCATTGTTATTGTTCCCGGAACCACCAGGTGCATCCTGATCTCCATTGCCAAAGCCGTTGTTGCCATGGTCGCGGTCACCGGTCCCACTGTCCGAGCCGGTAGCTCCTGTCGCACCTGTCGAGCCCGTTGCGCCTGTCGAGCCGGTTGCTCCGGTCGAGCCAGTTGCCCCGGTTGAGCCGGTTGCTCCCGTATCGCCAGTTGCACCTGTGGCCCCGGTATCGCCGGTCGCTCCGGTATCGCCAGTTGCCCCGGTTGAGCCGGTTGCTCCCGTATCGCCAGTTGCACCTGTGGCCCCGGTATCGCCGGTCGCTCCGGTATCGCCGGTCGAGCCGGTTGCTCCGGTTGCTCCCGTATCGCCAGTTGCACCTGTGGCTCCGGTATCGCCAGTCGCACCGGTATCGCCGGTCGCTCCGGTCGAGCCAGTCGCTCCGGTGGCACCAGTATCGCCGGTCGCACCAGTCTGGCCGGTTGCTCCGGTCGAACCGGTTGCTCCCGTATCGCCAGTTGCACCTGTGGCTCCGGTCGAGCCTGTCGCACCGGTCGCTCCGGTCTGGCCGGTCGCACCAGTCTCGCCAGTCTGGCCGGTTGCCCCGGTCTGGCCGGTTGCTCCGGTCTCGCCAGTTGCTCCGGTCGAGCCAGTTGCTCCGGTATCGCCAGTCGCACCAGTCTCGCCGGTTGCTCCGGTCTGGCCGGTCGCTCCGGTCTGGCCGGTTGCCCCGGTCTGGCCGGTTGCTCCGGTCGACCCAGTTGCTCCGGTCTGGCCGGTCGCACCAGTCTCGCCAGTCGCACCAGTCGCACCAGTCTGGCCAGTTGCTCCGGTCGAGCCGGTCGCACCAGTCTGGCCTGTCGCTCCGGTCTGGCCTGTCGCTCCGGTCTGGCCGGTTGCTCCGGTCTGGCCGGTCGCACCAGTCTGGCCTGTCGCTCCGGTCTGGCCGGTYGCWCCAGTCTSGCCTGTCGCTCCGGTCTGGCCGGTCGCACCAGTCTGGCCTGTCGCTCCGGTCTGTCCGGTTGCTCCGGTCTCACCTGTCGCTCCTGTCTCTCCTGTCGCTCCGGTCGAGCCGGTCGCACCAGTCTGGCCTGTTCGAGCCGGTCGCACCAGTCTGGCCTGT
>NZ_JBFUDB010000004.1:0-596562 GCF_056404935.1 Mesorhizobium sp. P2_A8 | reverse complement strand
GTCGACCTTGTCTTCGTCCTTGTCGGAATCTTCGGCCTTTTTCTTCTGGTAGTCCTCGTCGTCCTCTTCCTCTTCCGCGTCCTCGGCCTTTTTCTTCTCTTCCTCGGCGGCGGCGTCGTCCTCGGCCTTTTTCTTCTTGGCCTCCTCGTCCTCGTCGTCCTCGTCCATGGCTTCCTGCACATCGACTTCGTCGAGCGCGACGAGAACGGCTTCGAGACCGTCGAGCTTGGCGTCAGCCGCCAGCTTGCCTTTCGTGGCCTTGCCGACCGCCTCGATGATGGCGGGCCGCTTGGCCTTGAAATTGTCAGCGGTGATGCCGACGAGGGCCTGGCTGACATCGATCTTCTGATCGCTCGCCAGCTTGGGCACTACGTGAGCAAGGATCGCGCCGTGGGCGACAGACGCCATGCGCGACAGCAGTGCCGATTTCTTCATTGCATTGATCTCCATTTTGCTGTCGCCGACAACAACATCGGGCCCGGCGCGGCCCTCCTCAACCAAGGCGACGTGATTGGCGGCAATGTCCCGCATCACGCCGTCGTAGGATTCTCCAGCCAACGTGCCGGGCGTCATGTCGGCCCGGTAGCGGTAGCTGCTCGATAGTTCTTTCTGGCGGTCGGATTCGATGAGCGCGATTGCCGCCCCATCCCAGATGTTCAGCGGCGCCATGAGGTACGGCGCGATGAACTCGACGGCATCGCCGATCGATCCGACCACGGCTTCGCGGGGATGGTCCTTGGCGCTGACCGGAATGTGTTTCAGCAGAAGCGGCTTGCCCACGAACGTCGGGGCGGCCTTCGCCAGCTCTTCCGGGTCGCGATAGAGATGGTAGAGCCGCAGCGGATCAAGTCCAAGCGCCTCGAAATCCGGGATTTCCCGGCCATAGTACGGGCAGACATTGGCCTTTGAGATCGGCGTCATCTCGACGCGCAGATGGCCGTCCTGGTCGAACACGCGCACGCTGTTGCGGTCCATTGCCAAGGCATCGTTGGCCGCGACGTGCTCGGGCTCCATCTCTTCCTCTTTCGTCCACTTGACGAAGTTGGTGCGCAGCGCCTCCCAATCCTCGGGAGCCATGTCGGCGGCGATGCCAAGGCGTTCGCCCAGCATGTCGCGAAGACCGGGATGCAGCGGCTCGGGCAGCGAGCGTAGAGGGGCCCAGGCATAGCCGGAGTGTTCGTCGGTCAGCACCGGCGCGAATTTCGTCTCTACGGCCTGCGCGAAGGTGTGATGCACCCAGCCGTTCGGCGTCGAGCGCGTATCGATGAGCTGGCGCGCACCAGACGGCAGCGAGCCGGTTTCCTCGGTGGCTTCGCGGGTCGCAGTCGCTTCGGTGTCCTCGCCTTCCTCCGACTTGCCACCAGGCCAGCACCAATGACCGGGCCAACTGGTGTCGTTCGACGAGCGGCGCAGCACCAGGACATCGCCATCGGGCGCAACCAGCATGAGCGAAGCCGCCTGCCCTGCGCTGTCCTTGCCGACGAACTCTTCGCCGACTGCCTTCGGAATGCCGAGCGCGCTCCTGCCCTCGGCCGCAGCGTACATCGCGCGGCGCTGAGCCTCAGAAGTGGCAGGCATGTTCAATCCTCTGGTCAAAACCCAAATCACTATGAACGACCGCGTTCCGGCCCAATGCTGCCGGGCGGCTTTGCGCCGCATGTCGGCCGTTAAGGTGAGCTCTGAAGCCGCCTGAAAGCAGACAATCCGGCGACCAAGCTCGAGGTCGCGGTTGCGCCAGTTCCGGACATGCAAGTTGTCCGTTTTGCCGGCGGGGCATTCGCGTTGCAGCTAGTGCACTGCCCCCCGCTGCCTCGAACGGAAAAACTCTTTGGGCTCAGTCAAACTACTAGGGGCCACTTACGATCGGTCGTCCAAGGCCGAGAGTCGCACCGGGAAACGCGTCGACGCTGATCAGTTGATCCCGAACGCTGGGATGTCTAAGCCTCCGAACCGGTTTTCGTGCGCGATGCAGCGTCCGGCACCGCTTGTCGGAAGGTTGGCCGGAAGGACCGCGGCCAGCTGGCCGAGTGTTGGCTTGTACCGGCTGATGATCTCGAGGTTCCGTGACAAGTCGAACTGGATCGCCGAGCGCTGATAGAAGCCGCGTTCCATTCGAGCTTTGATGTCCATCATCATGTCGAATGTCGTCAAATCTGATTGCTTCTCCGCAACGCGAGACCGGTCGCCTTCGAACTGCAGATAAAACTCCGGGCTACTGCCAAAGAAGACGTGCAAGGCCGTCGCCAGATCGCAGTCTTCGCGCCGGGTGATCCAGAGCAGCGGCGCCAGGCCGTAATCCCAATTCCAGTTCAGCGCCGCCACATGGCGTTGATCGGGATCGGCTTGGCGCAGCCAATTTGCATAGCGCACGAATTCGCTTGGCGAGTAGTCGTCCCATGGCTGGCAATGTTTCGCCCAGGTCAGGAGCATGGCGTCGTCGTCGGCGCTTATATATTTCCAGGCGCTGGCGAGTTCGCGTCGCTTTTGTTCCTTTTCCGACCGCTCCTTCCAGAACGCCTGCCGGGCGTCCATGATCCTCGAATGACCGGGTTGGCAGATGGTCAGTTGCTCGAGCGAGTCTTTCCTGAACATCAACATGATTTCAAACCCGTCATCCGTGTTGCCGCTGAGATACCTGACATCGGGATGCGTGATCTCCATCGTGGCAAGGCCGAGTCTGGCGATCTCGCTGTCGGCGTCCGATCGAGCCATCCCGATTACGAAGCCGTAGAGGCTGATAGAACCCGGAAAGGGGGATCTGAAGTCGATCTTTTCCACGATGTGGTCGCTGGCGATTCCGCTGGGATCGTTGTTCGCGCTTTGCCCGAAGCCGAACTGCACGCCGAACTTTCCGCCACGACTGTGTTCGGACCACTTCTCGCGCGGAAAAGTCTCGTCGACTCGAGCTTGGGTCATTAATGGGCGAAGCTGAACAATCTTGCTGATATAGTCATCCATGCCGGCGTAAGTTACCTTTGACGAGACCCTTGGACAACCGCGCATATGCTTTTCTGGACACGGGCAATCTCAATCGTCGTCACCTGCCGTCGCGCCCATCGTCCTCAGGCGTCAGCCGATCGAGTTCGGCAAAAAACCGCTCTTCCCAAGCGGTTCGCTCCGTCGCCGACTCCCAGAGTCGCAACAGAGAATAGTGTCCGAACCGAAAACTCTCTTCGGGCGGGTCGGCCTTCAGCTCGGAAACGATACGAGCGGCAAATATTTCCGGCGAAACGGATTCTTCCATAGCCGTCCGCATCCCGAGCTTGCGCCAGACATCACCTGCCATGTCGCTATCACGGAGCATCGCCTTGAGAGCGAAAGCGACTACCTCCTCCGTCCATCCATGTGCTGCCACAACCGCCGGGATGAGATTGCCCCTGAAGTAAGTCGCATGTTCCTCGTCCCAGCGCGCCCCGTAAATGCCGATTTTCGTCAGGGCCGTTTGGTCGAGCACTCCCAACGCGCGAACAGCTGGGGCGAGCAACTGCCTATCATTGCCGGCGTATGGAAGCTCGGGGCAGAGCTTGAGGATACGATCGACGAGCTTGAGCAGGCTCTCAACCGCTTCTGGCACATGGGCTTCGACGTGACCGAAGAATTGCTCCTCATTGAGCGTCCGATCCGGCAGCTCGAAGAAGAAGTCCAGTGTATTGTGAGTCCTGCCTTGCAGGTGTCGGGACAGGTCCTTCACCAGCGATTTGATTGCGCGAACGCATTGTGCGTTTGATAGATCGCGCAGGCGAATCGTCGCAGCACGAAGTTCATCAACAAGCTCCCGCACCTTGGGCTCGAAATTCATCGCCTTGGATTCGCGCCAGCCGTCAGTCATTCGAGAAATGACCTGAACGGGAGCGAACCGCGACGGAAATGGCGCCTTGATCTCAGCCTCCGCTTCAACCCGCCGGACGAGTGAAGCGGAGGCACCATATAACAGGCGAGCTCGGTCCCCGCCCAGTGGGTGCACCTCTTGGGGGCCTTCCGCGTAGGGAACGACCATTCCGCCCTTCATGCCGGTGCGCGCGAGCCGCAGCCGGGGCGATGCACTGCCGTCAATTCGAACGCAGCTCACAAACCCATGCGCTCTTACCCAAAACTGCTGTTCATCCTCTGCCCACACGATCGTGTCCGCCAGTTGATCGGCAAACGCACGATGCACGTTTCGAAGGAGCTGAAGCTCCTTGTCTTCCGAGAACGATCCCGTTGCGGTCGGTCCCTCAATCGAGCCGGCGGGAAGAGCGTCGCAAAGCGAGCGGAGCCGCTCGTATACCTCGACGCGCGATCTGCCCCGCATCTGCGCTTCAGTTGGGAGATCCTCTTCGCCGAACCAACCAACCGTCAGCGATCGAATGTACGCTGCACGCTGCGCGTTCCAAAGCTGCATCGGCAGGCCATAGTAACGCTTACGGGAACCGAAGCCGAACGCAATCAGCAGTCCTGTCGGTTCGCTTCTAACCGGGAGGCAGGTGAAGTCGGGGGTAAGAGCAAGGCTACCTTTGGGACTGATCCAACAATGGTTCCGATAGCCACAGAGCTCCGCGACATCCGCCATACCAGTCTTGGGGTCGATCGTTATCAGGGCGGTGCTTGCCCGGCCGGGCTCGCTACCCGTCAAAGCCGGAATGCACAACCGGCCATCAGCGGTCTCTGCCAGCTGCTGGCCGTAGAAGCGGAAGTTCGGGTCGAAGCGGAATTGATTCTCGAACCGGCCTGTCTCGGTCTCGATGACCGACAATTCGGGCCAGGAGCGCCAGCCCGGCTTGTACGGCTCTCCTTCGCTGCCGTTCGCAGACACGTACAGCCATCGCCCGTCCCGCGTCGAAAGCGGCATGCCTCGCCCGAGTCTTGGGAACTCGTGCTTTGCGATGATGTGCTGCCTCGAAAGATCGAACAGCACCAGCGTTCGCTGCTCGCCTCCATTGGTGCGTGAACCGGTGAGCGCCCACGCGCGATTGGCTTCAGCCGGATCGCCGATAAGGGCGGCTGCGTAGATGAATCCACCGGTTGGTACGACGATCCAACCTCGCTCTTCCTTCGGTGAAGTGAAGCGCAGGCCCTCGCTGACCCATTCTACGCTGAATGCCATCTAACCCCACCCGTTATCGCCGGCTGTCCAGCGGGCCGACCACCGCCCGCGGAAGACACCCTCGGTTCAGTGGCTCTCGAAGGTGAGCACGGTGTTCTCGAAGCGCCGCGCCGCTAGGTCGGCCGGACGGATCCAGTATTGCGCCGCGCCGGCGTCGCCCATGTGCCAGTCGAGCGCATTGTCCCAGCGAAGCTGGAGCAGAAGGATGTGCTCGGGCGCCATCAACTCGGCCGCGTCTTGGATGGCGACGCCGCGGCCCAGCATCTGGTGCTGTGCGTATGAGCCGTCCTTGCTGAAGTCTGGATCGCGCAGCACGCTGTGCCGGTAGCGGAGCGCCTCGACGACAGCGTCGGGCGCCTGCGCGATCCCGTCCGGATCGGCGAGCGCGCTTTCGGCGCCTTCGACCGCCGCCCTCGCGATCCAGTCGTTCAGCACCATAGGCAAGCGCTTGTGCATATAGTGGCGCTCGAGCACACCTTCCGGCAGCGCGCCGGCGCGCAATTCATCGAGTAGAGCAAGGAGGTCGGTCCGCTGGTTCTCGTCGAGCGCCTTGCCACGCTGGGCCTCTCCGGTCGTTGCCAGCTGAAAAATCCGCCAGCGGTCCTTTTCGAATTGCGTGTAGCGTTCGAGCAGGGCGGAGAGCCGCGACCCCTCCGGGTCCTCGAACCTCGCCGGCAGGGTGTCGAGCCGAGCCTTGATCCCGATGGTCTCCTCCTTGATGTATGACTTCAGGTAACCCAGCAGGACCTCCGCCGTCCGGCGGTTGGTCGGAAAACCCTCGAAGGGGATCCACAGCCGGTCCGTGGGCTTGTCGTGCGCGGAGAGCGCGTTGTTCCAGGAGACCGGCGCGCCGTGAAACGCGACGAGCTGCTGGCGGCGGCGCTGCTTGGCGACCTCCCATGGGAAGCCGTCGCCGGCATCCGGATCGCCTTCCTCCACTTCGGCGACGTCCTCCAACCAGCCGAGCTCGATCTCGATGCGCGGATAGAAGCGTGGATAGACCTTCTCCGGCTTGTCGTGCCAGGTCAGCCAGGGATGTCGGTAGCGGGCGTTCTCGGCGCCGTCGATCGGCTCCAGAAATCCGGGATTGTGCTGAGGACCCCAGTCCTTGCGGGCCTTGCCCTCGACGTAGCGGACGACGAAGTGGCTCGCATCAACGTCGAAATTGCCCGACATCGGCGCGAAGAAATAAAGATAGCCGTGCGCGGGGAGCACCGAGCGTGCCGGCCCGTCGGGCAGCGCGCCGAGGTCGACTTGGCCCATGAAGGTGAGCGGCTCGAGCAGCCCCTTGCGGTTGTGGATCATCGGCCAGTCCAGATCGTCGGGCGCCAGCGGCACGCCGCCGAAAAAGCTCATCGAGCGCTGCGGGTGGCGCGGCGGGAAGACGTGGCGGATGGCAAGGCAGGCGCGCGAGGCGAGCGCAATCGCCGCGCGGTCGGCATCGCTGGTGGGCGGTGCCTTGCGCTTGACATGCGCGTGGATCTTCGCCTTGTGGGCATCGTCGGAGCGTTCGGCCTGCGCCTGGGACTCCGCCGCCATCTTTGCGGCGACGTCGCCGCCGGCAGCCTTGGTCCGCGGGCGAGCGACGTCCGCGGCAGGGCGAGCCCGCCCGGCCGCGCGGGCATTCTCGCGGGAATCCGTCGCCTCGCGTTTCGCTCGAGCTTTACGTAGGTTGCGGCGAGCCTGAAGAAACGCCAGGCCGATCCCTACTATCGGGATGAGAAGCAGGAGCGTTCGGCGCAGGAGAAGCGGCTCGATCATCGCGCCGTGCCATGTCTCGACGCCGGCCAGCAGCATTATCATCGCGAATACCGCGACTAACAACGTGGCGACGAAGGTAAGGATGGCATCGAGCATTTGTGTCCCCGCCACGAGTTGTCGCGTCGAAAGTGACCCCGCACCGAAGATCGTATGGCTGCGACGTCAAGTCCAGCCTGTCGCACTCGACCGGATTCGTTGCCGCCTAAACCGGGGGTGCTCATGTTACGACCATGCCTCCGCCCAACCGGATGTCTGCTCTTGAAGATTAGGAGACCGAAGCTGTCGGACTGCTGTCGGCCCATCCCAGCCATTGGCAAGCACCTGCTGATTAAGTTTCGACCCCTAGGAGAAGCCCTTGATCACCGGCTTGCTGACACAGCGGCAGCCGATTTCCTCGCCCGGCTGGATGAAGCGCTTCACAGCGGGGTCATACCAACCGACCGAAATCTTGTAGCGGACCTTGTCGTGGCCAGCCTGGACGTGCGTGGGGCGCGGCTCATGGCCGCCGCCACTGTGCATCCACTCGGCTTCATCGATGCCGAGTTCGGTCGTTCGCACCTTGTTGAAGGCCGACGTCGCCTTGTTGTTCTGGTCGAGGGCGATGAAGGCGGCGCGGCGCTTGGCAACGCCAAGCCTGCCCTCCAGGTCGGTGGTGACCTGACCGAGATCGCGGCCCGTCTGGACGCCTCGCATGACGATGCCCTCGACCTGGTCGAAATACTGCGACGGGATCGACCTGATCAGCGCCACGTTGGCGTGGATCGTGGCGTCGACCACGTCGCGCATCGCGGAGTTCATCTTGAACTCGACCGAGATGCCGCCTTCGCGCAGGATCTTGCGAAGTGCAGCGCTGGACCGCTTTTCGACCGACAGCGCGAAATAGTCGCCCAGCTGATCGGAAGCGACGTCGAAGCGCTTGGTCCACTGTGCAGCGAGTTTTCGGATCGAGCGCCGCAGCGCATCCGCCGGTGTCTCGTCCTGCGCCATACGGGGCGTATTGGCCCGGTAGGAGGCACGCAGCCAGTAGACCACACTTGCGCTCATGGCCTCGACGAGGGCGGTCAGCTTGGCCCGATAGGCCGCCTCAATCCCGGCGTTGGGCCGGACCGGGCGAAGCACCTTTTCGTTGCGCCTCGCCGTCCTTCGGCTTTGCAGGCTGGACATCACGATCCCTCAGCGTCTCGGCGATCTCGCGATCGTCGGGCGTCTGTGCTTTGACGAGTTCCCAGAGGTTGAGCGTGATCAAGCGGCCTTTGCCTTGGTCGAGGGTTTCGCAGCTTTATCGCTCGAATCCCCCTCCCCGCCAAGATCCTGGATCATCAGTAGTGTCTCAATTTGAATTTCGGCTGTGGGTGGAAAGCGGACGCTGAGATTTCGCCCACGAGATCAACTTAGCTCTCCAGCCTCCCCGAACTCACAGCCGGTTAGTTCCGCAGCCCTCGCCGCATCTGCGAACCGCTGTGAGACGAAAGGGCCGCCCGAGTCGATGTGCTTGTCGCGCCAGATGCACGCGCCTCCAACTCGCGCGGCGCTGAACACTAGCTTCGGCGGCGCTTTGACCTCCGCGCCGGCTGGAAGACGGTCCGGTGCGATGCGCGCAACGTCCTGGGCCGAGCGCCAGAAATTCCCGATTGGCGAACCCAAAAGCACGTAATTACTTCGCTCGCGATCGACGCCGTCGATGCGATTGCCGATCACCCACCAGAACCGGTTGTCGAGTGGCTTTTTTGCCTTGAGCAACTCGAAGGGGACGAACTGATGGACGCCGGGCTCAAGCGCCTCGATGAAATCGCTGGCGCGCTTCGACACGTGCAGCACGCCGTTCTGGCCTATGCAGAAGTCGCCGACGGTCGCCGGATCCGACGAACGACCGCGCCAATCCACCTTTGTCGGGAAGTGCTCGGTGTGACATTGGCGGCCCGCGAAGACGCCTTGGAAGCCTACGCCTCCATCGGGCATTTGGTCGATCGCCCTGATCTTGTTCATGTCGCCGTCGAGCGGCACCTGGTTGGGCAGATATGCCAGGAGCGATCTTGTACTGAGGTAATGAACGAGACTCATACAGCAATACCGAGCAGCGCGTGAATGTCGGCAAGGGATGGAAGTGGCGCGCTCATGCGCCGTGCGACAGTCGATTCATGACTTCTCGCGAGGGCACCCATTGTTCCAAGGTCCTCGGCTCATCGACGACGCCCATTGGTAAAAGGTCGATCCCATTGGGGAAAACATCGCCGAGATCATCCACCAGAGCCTTCGACATGATGATCCCCACCTTGGCGTCATGATCGACTGTTACTCCTTCGACGACCGGAGCGGCCAGGTAGGCAAATCGGTCTGACTGCAGCCATGGCGGCGTGCCAAAGACCGGGTTCCCCTTTTCGTTCCTCGTATACTCGATACCGTTCGCCTCAAGCGCTAGCACGGTCTGAACATGATCACGCAGCACGTAGAAGACGTAGAGGCGGCGAGAACCTTCCGGGGTGGCGACGTCCATCGGAATGAACAGGTGCTTCCGGGGCTGAAGATTCTCAATCGCATCGCGAACACGCTCGCATACAACGCTGATATGGCCGGTACCCCACTCAGGGAGGGTCTTCGGCGCGGATGAGGGGAGGACAGCCTGGATTGGCTGACGAAAGATGTCGAGTAGCTGGCGATCGGGACCAAACAGGAACGGGTCGACGCGATGCGCCACTCGAACGGGGTCAGCATTAGCCATCCGCCGGCCAAGATCACGATTGGCCAGCTGTAGGCGGCGAAAAAGCGGCTTCTTGAAATATTGATATTCGACGACGCGGGTTCGGTAGAAAACCTGCCCCTGATAATCAGACGGAACGGCCCCCGAGATCGGCGGCGCCCGGCGCGAGTGTAGATCAGCCATGCTGATAGTGTTCCACGCGTCGCTAATGTCCGCAATGGGCCGTGAGCAGTTCAGTTGCCTCCCGTGAACTATTGTGACATTGGACGCTCCGATGAACGGTTGGTGGCTAGAGGGGTGTCCGAATGTCTGACCTTCATAAGGGGCGCAGCATCGTAGGCGTGTGGCGACTTGTCGACGAAGTCGCATCGGATCAAAATGGTCACCCAATTCCCACGCTGTTTGGCCCAATGCCCATGGGCGTGGTCACCTTCCTGTCGAACGGACGAATGATTGTGGTCATGGCCGATGGCCGACCCGGCCAAATTGAAGGCCGCGCCTACGCTTCCTATTGCGGTAACTACAGCTTCGACGGCACCCGTCTAGTTACTACCGTGGACGACGGCTCCAGCGAGTTTTGGCGACGATCACCGCAAATACGCACCGCCCGCTTCAGTGGAGAGCGCATGCTTCTGCGGCCTCCCAATGGGCTGCTGGGCCCCAACGATGTGGTGCGCGAACTGACGTGGGAACGGATCGCACCGAGCCCTTGAGACCGGTTCGAGGGCCCGCTGCCCGCCACTGATCTACCGGCACCCGCCGCCCTAGGTTCATCGGCGGCTGGGGGGTTGGCGTGGCTTGTGGTGGCCTCTATCAGGCGCGCCCGACTGCTGATGGCTCGGCAAAGATCGCAATTGCGCAGCCTTTCAGCGCTTAACCCAGCCGGGTTGTGGGTCCGCTAGAAGCCCTGTCACGGATGCAATGAAACGAGCTTGTCTGCCACAAGCGACTGCAAATGCCACAAGTTGCGATCCCGAATGCCTAAAGCGTCCAATTGCGAGATTGTGTTGTAAAGATATTCGGCGCACGACCCTCCATGGCCACATGCGTTGGCCAAAATACCCGCCGTCTCATCCGGCGTAAGGCCTCCCGCATAGTTGACCCCCTTTCGATTGGCGACGAAGGCAAGTGCTTGAAAGCGCCCTTGGGTCGTATGTACCTGCACCCACCGCGAGGTTTGGGTGATCGGCTTGCTGGAGGGTCTCACGGGCATTTCGCGCCGGACAAGCCTTCCGAGTTGGGCCTCAACGGTACTCTCGGCCAACCGCAAAACCATCCCCTTGCACTGCCCACCCCTGTCGAGCCCCATCATGAGGCCTGGCTGGTCGACGGTTCCGCGCCAATCTTTCATGCGAATGCAGAACGAACGGTGCCAACCCGGAACGACGCCCGGACGCTCCTCCACGTGCTCCACAGCCGGCTTCCAGAGAAGTGAGCCATAAGCGAAGATCCACACATCCTGTCCCCCAGGACGCGACGCAAGCAGTTCCCGAACAGTGGCGTTCCACTCGGTTTCGGTATTGCGAACCATATCCGGGGCTGGGCCGGTGTTCTCAATCGCCCGATAGGCGCGCGCGACCAAATCTGCGGTCAGCGCCATTCGACCTCGCGCTCTGGGCATACGACACCTCTCGAAACCCATGTGTGTGCTTACAGACCTGCACTACAACAATACTGTCGCGCCCAACGTCTGAAAACCACCCACAGCCGAAATTCAAACTGAGACACTACCTGATCATCGTGCCGCCCTTCGGCGCAAGGCCTTCCTCTTCCTCTCCCTCCAGGTCGGGCATGTCGTTGACATCGATCGAGGAGAAATCCGAGTCCGGATCGGCGGCAACGCGCTTGCGCGATTCCTCCGGCGAGATCACGCCGGAGTCGATCAGGATCTGGTCGCGTTCGGCCTTGGTCTTCTCGACGTCGGCGGCTTCCTTTTCGTCGGTCTCCTCGAGTTTTTCAAACTCGAAGTCGATGCCGTCGTCGGGCTCGCCCCAGAGCGAGATCATCACCAGCCCCATGAGGAAGTGCAGCGGGTGCCGGAACAGATGCTCCTGGAACGAGTGCGCATAGTCGTTGAACGAGCGCAGTTCGCCTTCCGACGAGGCGTTGAGGCCCGCCGGCTGGGTGCCGAGCAGCTTGACCAGCGGGATATGGCTGACCGATGCCATGTGCTCCTGCGACTGCGCCTGGAGCAAGTCGAGGCCGGAGAGCGGAGCCGAGACGTTCTTGAAATCCTCGGTGTCCTTGTCGATCATCATCAGGCCACGGTTCGACCGCACCAGGTTGAACAGCTCGGCCCGCCTGAAGAGTTCGTCGCCACCAGCCTGCAGGGTTTCGCCCAGGTTGGTGGCCAGCAGGAACACGCTGAACATCGAAATGATGTCGTTCACGGACTGGCGCGTCTGGAGCCAGTTGTCGACATACGGCTTGACCATCTGCGACAGCGACAGGCCGCCGAACGAATAGGTCGGCTTCAACAGGTCGGGCACTTCGCGGCCGATGAAGGTGATCAGCCGCGACGTGTGGACGATCTTGGCCTGCACATACCAGCTGTCGGGCCGGTACCAGTTGTCTTTCAGCGGATCGTTCGAGTTGTAGGCCGTCGGATAGCACCACACCGCCTCGACGGTGCGGAGCGCCTCGATGGGCTTGTTGGCGAACTTGGCGACGCTCAGCTTGTCCCAGCCGGTCCCGATCGGCTTTTGCAGCTCGTCGGGATTATCGGTGTCGCCGGTGTCGATGTAGATATGACCGCGGCCGAAGAAGCCGTCCTGCTCGGCGGCGCGGCAGAACAGGTCGCGCACGTTGAGGCGCTTGAACTCGGCCTCCAGCTTCGCGATCTTGTCGGCCTTGTCACTGCCGTCGTTCGAGGTGAAGCGAATCCATTTCCGGGTCATCTCACTGGCGATGGTCTCGGAGATCACCCGGTATTCCGGGCGCTGCGCCAGTTCCGACAGATAGGCATACCCGAGGAAGGTGATGCCTTCGGTGAAGAAGCCGTTCAGCGCAAAGCCGTTGGCCCAGGTCTGGACGCCGCCGATGGCGCTGTCCATGGCGAGGCCCTTGCCCTCCGGCACAACGCCTTGCGGGTGCTGCGGCAGGGCGAACACCTGCACCGACTGCTTTGGCGCGTCCTTCTGGGCGCGCAACGCCGACAGCATCGCATCCGAGATGCGGATTGGGGCACGCGCGCCAGGAGGCGCTGCGGCAGGCATCGGCGCCGGTGCTGCGACAGGCGTGCGCTTGAACAGACCGCGCATTGCGCGGCGAAGCTTCCTGATCATCGGTGCGCCGGCTGGGCCGCGCGGCGAAGAACGTCGTCGCTGATCACCATGGGCCCTTTGATGTTGAGCAGCCTCGTAAAGGCGCCGGAAGATGCGTCGACCTGGTCCATGAGCTTGCCAGCCGGGAACAGGCAGAGTTCGTCGAGGTAGAGCGTGTTCCACTCGCCTTCGACGATGTAGACGTTGCCGTGCTCGCATTGCGCCGCGAACGGCTCGGCGCGCGTGATCTTGTCGCCGGTCTCGCCCTCGGCATGCACCTTGTAGCCGGCGAGCTGGGCGACATAGTCCTGCACCTGCGCCTTGCCGGCCTGCCCCGGATCCTGCGGCAGGCTGATGTGGACCGCCTTGCCGTCGAGCGTGGCTTGCGTCTCGATGGTCTTGCGGACCGACTTGCCTTCCTCGCGCAGCGTGACGACATGGCCGACGTAGTAGCGGCCTTCGGCATCGCGCCCGAGCTTGACGCCAGCGGTGCGTGCACCAGTGCCGCCTCGAGTCCCGGCCAAGTCCCAATGGCGAACCCAGACGGTGCCCTTGGGCGCCTGCCTGACGAAGCGCCCCTCGAACCATGAGCGCTGGAACATGCCGCCGGCGCGCGGCGCTGGCCGCTGCTGATACTGGCCGGCGACGGCATACGACGTCATGTCGTTGTAGAGCTGCTTCAACTCGTCGGGCGGGAAGCGGACCGGATCGAGGATTTCGCCGTCTTCGGTGCGAGGATCCTGGCGCCAGACGCGTTGCAGCTTGATCGCTTCGATTTCAGCGCGCCGGTCATCCGGCAGATTGTCGTTCTCGCCGTACCAGTGCTGCTTGACCGCGTCGTAGCGCGCCAGGATCGGCTCGCCAACGGAGTTGGCGACCTTGATGGGCGTGTAACAGCAACGCTCCGGCTCGAACTGCATCGGCAGGCAGAGATGAACATAGTCCATCTTCCCGTCGAGGATGACGCCGGTCACGTCGGCCTCGTGAAGCCGCTGCATGATGACGATGATCACGCTGCGCTTCTGGTCGTTCAGGCGGTTCTGCGCGCCTTCGCGGAATTTGCGCGTCGTGGCGGTGCGCTCGTTGGCCGATTCCGCTGTCTCGGTCGAATGCGGATCGTCGATGATCAGGCGATCGCCGCGCTGCGAGGTCAGAGACCCGAAGGAAACGCCTTCGCGTGTGCCGGTGTTGTCGTTGGCAAATGACGTCTCGGCCCGGCGGCTCAGATGAACCTCGGGCCAGCGCTCCTGGTACCAGCGAGACAGGAGCAGATCACGGCATTTGCGCGTGTCGCGGTTGACCGGCCCGTCGTTGTAGGCCGTCGACAGGTACCGCATGCCAGGGCGGCCAGCCGGTCCCCATTCCCATGCCTGCAACAGCACCGAGACGAGAAGCGATTTCGATGTGCCGGGCGGCACGTTGATGACGAGGCGGTTGCGAAGCCCGAGTTTGAGAAACTTCCCCTCGACCAGCGCCTGCAGATGGTCGCACACCACCTGCATGTGCCAGTTCCATACCAGCGGCGTCTCGGGCTCCAGCTCGACCCACGCGATCTTGACGAACTCGGCGAACGACCGCTTCGACCGGCGCCGGTCTCCCTCGATCTGCAGTTCCTGGAACGTCGGGGTGCGGACGGCGGCAACTCTCTGCGCCATTCACATTACCCTTGGTTTACATCGTTCTCCCGTCGCTCTGCCGCTTTGGTGAGAATTTCCAATTCCTCGTCGGTCAGTTTGGACAGGTCCAATTTCTGTTGCGTCTCGACCGGGCCGCCGTCCTTGCCGGTGGTCTCGACGCGACGCACATAGCCGCGATCTTTGCCCTTCAATTCTAGGTACCAGCGAACGGTCTGCATCTCGCCGGTCTTGATTGCCTTGACGACCTGCGCTTCGGCGACGTCGAGGATTTCGCTGTCGATCTCGCTCAGCGCTTCGCCGACTTCGGGATAGTCGTCGATGAACTTGTATAGGGTAGTGCGGCTGACGCCGAGTTCTCCAGCGGCCGCAGCCTTGATGCCACCCGATAGGCGGAGGGCTTCGATGACTTTAGCGGCGCCGGCGATTTCCAGCTTCGGCTTGTTACCGCCGATTTGCGGCCCGCCAGGCGCCCGACCAGGCTTGCCGCGATTGGACTTCGACCCCGGCTTGGCCGTTTGTGCGGCTGGATGCTTCGGTTCCGGCGGAGGCGCGGCTTCAGACTTGGCTTTCGGCTTGCCGATCGTGTTCTTCTTGCCAGCTTTTGGCTGCGTCTTGATCACCATGGGTTGGAAACTTTCGCGCGCGATTGTCCAACCTGTTCAGAGAGGCAGCCTGCCCCCATGCCTGTACGCACCTCAAGCATGACCAATCGAACCCTCTTTCCGCTCTATACAGAAATGCTATTGTCCCGGCGCAATGGCTAGATACGCAATCATCGGCTCACGCCGCAGAACCGACAGACAGACCGTGATCGACTACGTCCAGCGGTTGCCCGCCGATAGCGTCATCGTATCGGGTGGCGCCGCAGGACCTGATACCTGGGCCGAAGAAGCAGCAGACCTGCGTGGTTTGGCGAAGCTGATCCATCGGCCTGAGAAGAACGCCGCGCGATCGCGCTGGGAAGCAACCCGGGCCTTTTACGACCGGAACCAGAGGGTCGTCGACGACGCCGATGTCGTGATTGCCTTCGTGGCTCCTGACCGGAAGGGTGGCACGGAGGACACGATCAAGCGGGCGCGCAAGAAGGGTATCGAGATTATTGTTGCTTGACGCCCGAGATCCAAACTACCCCGACAGCGGTAATCCGAATTGACCTAAGCGCCATCACCGCTTCGCGAATGTGGAAGCCGCTTGTTGCGATGTCGTCAACGACCAGCACCGGGCCGCGGGGACGATGGGTAATCTTCAACGGAGGCAGCCGCGCGTTTTCCTTCGGGTGGCTAGAGCCTTCAATGAACCGATTGTCGAAGATGCGTTCGAATTCTGCGCCGAGACCTGGCGCTGCTGCAACTGCCAGACGGGATGACAGGCAGTCGGGACGACGCGAATGACCGCAGGCGACAGGTGCCACAGTCGAGAATAGCCCCTTACCGGCTACCTCGTTGACCACGCTGACCATTTCGTCAGCCACGGCAGAGATGAAGCCAGGCTCCAAATCAAGTTTGGCGCGGCGCAGCGCCTCCAAATCCTGTCGCTTTGACGAGCCCCGCCACGCTCGGCAGCGAATGTAACGCACTCCGTCGCGGCTCAATAGCGAAGGCGCCCACGCCAGCGAGAAGCCGGCGAAGATGGACGGCTCTTCGACTACAGAAGAAGGCTCAAGCGCACGCAGAAAGGCGTTGATTCCTTCACCGACCATAACCCGTGTCGACCCTAGTGCGCAAAGTGGACGCGAGCGACACAGGCGAGGAAGCCGAGCGCGAGCACGGTGGCAACGACGACGAACGCCATGCCTAAGGGTGGGCCGGCCGGGTTATCGCCTATCTCGCGGAAGCGCCGCGAAGGTTCGGCAGTTCGTGTCCCATCCGATTTCTCCCCCGCTCGAAAAAGGCCGAACCCCGCCGATTTTGTCACTTGCCGACTGTAACCATTTTAGTGACAATAGATGTCAATGAACGATAGCGATCCGCTACGCTCAACAAGCGCGATGGCGCGTGAAGATCGGAAGAACCGTCTGACTTTTTATGGGGATCCCCGAAGCGCGCAGAAGAATCAGGCTGCACGCTTTTAGCTCGCCACCCCCCGTTTCTGTCAAGAGATATTTGTAACCATTTTGGCAACCACGAAAGACCAGTGGTCAACTACCTATCACCGACCGGGACAACTGATCATCGGCACGCTCGAACACATCGTCGGCGTGCCAATCTCAAGGGAATCGATCCCGAAACACTGGAACCGGAATACTCCGGCGAAACCACGATCCTGACGCGCCCAAGATATAAAGACGCTGATTCAATAACCTCGTTCGAGGTCGATCTTGTTGGACAGAGGCTCTCCTCTTGCGACTTGACCGCAGAGATCGGCGGCCTGGTCGATTCCAGAATCCACCCAGAAGCTCGCGACATGAGGTGTGATGGTCACCTTAGGATGTCCCCACAACGGCGATGAGGCCTCCAGCGGTTCACGCTCAAACACGTCAAGACAAGCACCAGAAAGCTGACCTTCGTCGAGAGCGCGGATCAGGTCGGCTTCGTTGACATGCGCGCCCCTGCCGACATTCACAAGGTAGGCACCTCGCTTCATTTTTCCAAAGGCACTGGAGTTCAGTATCCCACGAGTGTCACCAGTTAGGGGAAGTGAACAGATAACGTAGTCCCGACTTGCGAGTGCGTACGCGAGCTGGGCACGGCCAAAGTAACTATGTATACTAGGAAGCGTTTTTTGATGACGGGACCAGACTGCCGTGTCGTAGCCCAAGTCCGCAAACAGCTTGGCGGCCCAACCACCGATCCGGCCCGCACCCAGCACAACAATTCTTGTCTCAGAGATCTTCCGCGGCGCGATCGGATTCCACAACTTGCGGGCTTGCAGGCTCATGTAATCCGCAACATGCCGTTGCTGACAGAGAACGCGAAGGACGATGTACTGCGCCACTTCCGAAGCCTGCTCACGCGTTGCGAGCCGGATGAGAGAAACACTCTTAGGAAAGCTCGTAAGATCAATACCCTCGACACCGGCCCCCAGATAGACGACGGCGCTTAGCCCCGTCATGGCGTCAAAAAAGCCAGGACTGGTGCCCTTATCGATCAGCACAATATCTATGTCACCTTTGTTCCCGGCGTCTGGCCAAAGCCTGAACTCAAGCTGCGGCACACGGGCTTTCAGCTCAGCAGCCCAAACTTGTGCATCAATGTAGTCAGGATACTCATTGACCATCAGAACGGTAATGGACTCGCCGAACACTTCGCCCCTCCCAGATCCAGGTAATTAGGCATTCACCGTGATGAAACACCATCGTCTCGACACAGTGGTTTAACAGGGCTGACAGGGTCCGGTTTTGCGTGGGTGCTTTTGGTCGAACGCTGATAGAAAAGCCCGAGGGCCAGGAGGAAATATCCAACTTGCAAAATAATCAACGTGAGTGCGGTCCAGGCGAGCGCTTTCCAGCCTGACCCCGTTGCTATGTAAGTCCAAATCGCCACAACGGTCGACGTGGTGAACATCCCAACCAAGAACTGCGGAAAATACATCGTGCTCACAACCAGAGGGGGGTGTAAGTTCTTGCTAATGTAGCAATCACTCACGTTAGAAGTCGAGTTATTTTTGTAAGATGACCCTGCGGGCTCGGGAGTCGCATCACACGTCCGATGGTCGCCGCGCTCGCCCTGGCCTGCCTCTGGCGGCGCAGCATTCGATTTCGCGACTTCCTTCGCCAACAGCCGAGCGCATCGCTCGCATTGGTCGACGTCACCCGGATCCTGCAGCCAGCCGGCCGCGCCATCCTGGGCGCCACAGAGCGAGACGGCCAGGCTAAGGCCATCCCGCCGGAAGTAGTGCGCCTTGGTGGCCGATGGCGACTTGATCGCCCAGCCCTCGCGAAATCCCGCCATGCTATCTGTGCTCCACCGGGATCACCCGGCCTTTGCGGAAGATGCGCTCGGCCGCGTCGCGGGCGCTGGTGATGGTCTCGCCGTCGCGCCTCATCTGCCCATTGAAATAGCGGAGGAGATGCTCTGTAACAGCCTTCCATGCCTCTGCCTCGGTTGGGAATAGCATGGGCGTGCCTTTTGGGCCCAGAACCGGCTCGGGCTTGCCATCCTCGGCGAAGCGCAGCATGGCGTGATGGCCGCCGACGACCGGCGTTGTGAAGCCTGCGAAATGGTTCAAAGCATGCTCTCCTGGCGGGGATGGAATAGGGGTGCGGAGGGACGACTGTGCGATCGGCAATGATGGTCGGATCGGCCTCAGCGAGCTTGCGGGCGCACAGACGATGGCTAGCGCGATGCGATCGGTTGTCGGAAATATCAAATAATCCCCGCCGCAAAGCGATCGGCCTCGCTGTCAGCCTGGCCCCGGAGCCGCGCGATCAACTCGGGATGCGACCAGATCGTTGACCGAAGTGCCACGGCCTCGGCCATGAGCATGCTGTTGAGCGTTTCGAGACTTGCCCGATACCAGTGCTGACCAAGATGAAAGTTCGCCAGGAACCGTTCGGCGCCAAGCACGATGGTGCGCGCCACCGGCATTCCGGGCGTCCAGACGACATGGGCGAAATGAAGCCTCTCCCATCGGCCTGGCTGGAGCAGCGGCAGATGGCCTTCGATGTTCTCGGCCGTCGCGAGGCGGAACACTCCAGGATCGGCATCGAAGCCTACGGCGCAGACCGCGGCATAGCCGGCGTTCTTGCGGCGCTGCAAAAGGTTGCGCGGCATGGCGATGTCAACCGGCATCTTCTTGCGCCTCGCGCCGGCGACGCACTTCCTCGCGCTTGCGTTCCTTCCGTCGCTTCTCGATCTCCCTGATGGTCAGGCGCCGAAAGCCCCGGCTGGTGCGGACCAGACCAAATTCCTGCTCGATGCCGGCGAGGATCTGGCCGAGCACCCGGCTCTTGACGTCGTGCAGCGTCTGCCTCGACATCATGTCGCTGCGGTGCTTGTCCCAAACGCGGGTACAGAACTCGGGACCGTAGCCACCGGCGTGCGCCAAGAACGTCCGCTTGTAGCGCAGCGCGTCTTGGCCTTGCCGCCCTGCCCGCACGAACCGAAGCAAGTCCATGATGTCGACCATCCGGTCTACGGCCGACTCATGAACGACGATGCGAACCTCGGTGTCGTCGTACTGCGGCATACCGTCGATCAAGCGTGCCAGCTCGCGCACGCGCCGCTCGTTCTCGGTGTCGCGCGCCGACGGCATCGCCGAGCCGACCTTCGACACCATGCGGCGCTCTTGGTCCCGCATGTTGCGGGCCGTATCGACGGCATCGGCAAACAGCAGCCAGAGCAGGTCTCGCGGTGTCGGCAAACCTCGCTTGCTGGTGACGAAGAAGATGTCCTCGGCATGGCGCATGTGCTCGATGAAGCGGTCGATCCGCTTCTCCAAGTCCGCCGGCGTGTCGAGAAAAAGACGTACCATTCCCAATCAACCCCGAACCGCCGAATCAGGTGCCATTTTCGTTGCCGATGGTGCCAAATTGGTTACATCGTTGGCAAGCGAAAGATCGTCGGGCCAGCGTGTTTTTCCGAGGATGATCTTCGCGACCTCGCACTTTGCGGCTTTGTCTTCGCCGTACTTTGCCCTGACGTGGCGCAGCCACGGACCCCACTCGGCACGATCAGGATGGATGCGGTAGTACCCGGCGCCATCGAGGTCCGGCGCGCCATAGACGATCTCGAACATTTGGGCGGACAGGTAGACCGACAAGCGCGGTATCTTTTCCCGGCGCAGCTTGCAGTGGCGCAGGAACACCCGGATGCAATCGGCAGCGCGCTGGCGCTTGTCGGCTGGGAGGTTCATCAGCTCCCGCTCGGCGACGTCGCGTTTGCCAAGCTGCTCCTGCGGCCAGGAGGAAACCATTTTGTCCAAAAGACCATCTATCAGGGGGGTAAGGGGGGAGATTTTTTGAATGGGTTCTTTGTATGTGTCGCATCCACCGTTAAGCGGTAAACCAGTTGCCGGATTTTCAGGAAGCGGTGAGGCCGCTTCCTTGTTTTCAGAACGCGGTCCGTCCGCTTCCTGATTTTCAGGACGCGGCAGAGCCAGGCTCCCGGGCACTGCATCGTCATGGATGGTGTAGTTGAAGGCGCCGAAGCGCCCGTCTGAACTCTTGGTCTGCTCGCGCTTGAGATAGCCGACTTGCTCCAGCTTTTGGAGGATCCGATAGACCTTGTCGCGGCCGATGCCGCCTTCATTCTGGAGGTTCTTGACCGACACATTCCAGTCGTGCGGCTTTGCCAGCAGATAGACCAGCACGCCACGCTCCTCGAACGTCAGCCTGTCGTCACTGGCGACAGCGTTCGGGATGATGGCGAACTGGTCTGACCGCTTGCGGGTTATGATCGTCATGTCGTCGCTCTCTCAACCGTGAGGAGCGGCAATTCCTACAAGTTACAAATGGTATTGCCGTTCGGTACTTAAGTTCATTGCCTATCCGATCGACGCCATCACTGCCGATAGGATTTGCTTCGTCATGCTAGGGCCGACAGTTTCTCCCAGATATGCCGCTGCCGCGACCAGATGCACCGTTGCCGCCCGCTCCGCTGCGGACACTCCGATACTTCTGGCCGTTGCGCAGAATCCGGCCATCACGGCCTTTACTTCGCCGTTTACTGTTGGCCCCTCGTCAGTCTGCTTCATTTTAGTTAATTCCTCCGGAATGTTTCAGGCCGAAACATTGCGTGGGTGACATAAGACCAAGTCATTGCCGGAGGAAATCAAGACTAAGTTAGCAGACGCTGGCATAATCACCCCTGCTCTCTGGACCGAGTGGCATTTGCCAAGGGGTCGTTGGCCGGCTCCAGTGTGGAGCCGGCTTTCTGGCAGAGCCGGTTGTAGCGGGCTAGAAGATCGAAGATGGCTTTACCGCGCCAGTTGGACGCTTCGCCATACCAGGCTTCCCGCACGCGCCAGAAGCCGCGCGGATAGCCGAGATTGTCACAGGCAGCATTGATCTGGGCCTTGATGCTCATGCCTGGCTTGATAGGACCGGCGGCCTTGAAGACCACCCGTTGTAGCTCTTCTGCAATGTCTTGCATCGATTCCTCACTAAAAGCAGGAGAAGGAACGACGATCCGTCGGGATTCTCGGATGCCCTGTCGGACACCTCCAACAATTTCCGCGCCATTGTCGCCATCGGTGCAAGGAGGCTGCGAATGGCGACTGACGATGATACCTGGATACCGCTTGGCCTCGCGGCTTGGGCAGTTGTTGAACGCGCCGGCCACCTTCGGACGGAACGAGGAACCCTGTTGATCGTGCCACGGGTCAAGCCGGAGACTGTCGCTTCGCAACGACATCAGCAGCCTCCTTGCCCAACCAGTCGTTTGCTGTCACCGCGCCGTCGGTCATAGCGACGATGCGGTCGAGATATGGTTGCTTCGGCATCCGACCGGCTTCGTAGCGATCGACGGACAGGCGCGTACAGTCGATCAGCCGACCAACGTCGGCCGTGCTCAGGTCGCGCTGTTCGCGCCAGTTTTTCAGGGGATGATGATCAACCATGCTACACATTTTGCACCATTCTGGTTACACGTCAAGATTTGTAACCAATCTGGCGCAGTTCCGCTGTGAATTATTTTGAGGTACCGCCGTGGCATGGAGAACGGAATCAGGCTCTTCCGCGAGAAAGTGGGTATCAGCAAATCCGAGTTGGCGCGCCGCGTTGGCGTTACGCGCCAGCAGCTTGGCCGCCTCGAGGATGGCCACCGCAAGCTCACGACGGAATGGGCCGCGAAGATAGCGCCGCTCCTCAATTGCACGCCCCAGGAACTCTTGTTTCCCGAACTCGCGCGCGTCGACACCACACGTTTCAACAACGTGTTCGAGATCGCCAGTGGCCGTGGAAAACGCCCGGAATTGCCTGGACTGGCCATCGAGCCCGAATTTCTGGCACGGATGCTGCCAAACTCGTCGGGCCACAACCTCCGGTTCATGATGGTCGACGCCTACCAGGCCAGTGACCTCGTCACCAAAGGTGATGCACTTGTAATCGATACGGATGACAACGAACCGACGCGACCGGGCCTTTACGCCCTCGACATCGGCGGTGTGGTGCAGTGGCGCTACCTTTCGCCGACCACAACTGGTGCGATTCAGGTTCATAGCGACAACCCTGCAGCGATCAACGAAACCGTCGCTCCTGCGGAATTGAAGGTTATTGGCCGGGCTCGGCTGAGAATATCCACACTCTGATTTGCTTTTTTTGCTCTAGGTGTAACCATTTCGGCTACACCTCTTGCAATCCGCACCAAATTGGTTACGATCACTTCACGTAGAAGGATCGCAAGACCGATGGCCCAGTTCCCCCTGGTTGTATTTCCCCATCATGGCTGGCGATCGTGTGTTGAGTATCTGCGTGTTCCCGGCCGGGCTAGTGGTGGCCACTCCTCCCGCACCAGTTCGGCCGGGTCCTTCCAACATAGGCAGCAGACAGCACCCGCGACCGCTTGGTCGTGCCCTTTTTGGTGCCAAAATGGTTTCACGTATGACGCAAAAGGATTCGCTCGAATGACCGATCAATACGCATGGTGGCGTCACGCTTTGATGCTGGCCGGCGGCGACTGCCGAGAGCTGACGCGCGACCAACTGGCCCTGCTCAGCGTCTCCGAGGATAGCCCCGAGTCAGGATTTTTCAGGAACCGTCCGTTCAAGAATTCGCCATTCATTCCTGTCGCCATCTGGCGCGACACGGCGGGCAAAATCATATGCCTGCAGGGTGGCGAGGAAGCCAACGCGCTGCGCGTCTGGAGCTACGCCTGCCGCAACCCGATCACCGAAGCGCTCTATCACTCGGTCCTGGCCGGCGGCGCATGGCCGGACGAGCCGCCCTCGGTGGCGAAGGAACACAACCTGCTGGAAAAGACCGGTGACCTGCACAGGGACCTGACAGTCGAACTCGCGGCCGAGAAGGAAATGGCGGAAGCCTTCCTCAAAGAGGCGATCACCACGCAGGAACAGGCGGATCAAGCCGCCATCTGGTCGAAGCGGCTAGCTACGATCGCCAAGAAGGCCACCGACCAGCACAAGGTCGAGAAACAGCCGTCGCTCGATGAGGGCCGCACCGTCGATGACAAGTGGCGCGACCTCAAAGAGCAGCCTGCCGAACTGTCGAAACGCCTCAAGCGGCATACAGACGCCTTCCTGCAGGAGCAGCACCGGCTGGAGCAGGTGCGCCAAGCCAAAGCGCGAGAGGACGCTGACCGCATCCGGCGCGCGGCCGATGCGGCGGCTCGCAAGGTCGCTGAAGCCGAGCGCGCCGCCGAAGTGACGGCATCCACCGGCGTCGCGTCATCCTTCGAGGTCGGGGCCCAGCGGGAAGCGGACCTTGAGGCGGCACAGATGGAAGCCGATCGCTTGGCACAACAGTCGGCGGCGGCGGACCGGGAAGCACAGGCGCGCAACGCCAATGCCGGGAGGACCGGCGCGCGCATCTCGCTGCGCACCTTCGTCTCGGCGCGCATCGTCGACTACGAGAAGGCGCTCCTGGCGCTGAAAGATCACCCCGAAATGAAAGCGCTGGTCGAGCAGCTTGCCAACCGTGCCGTCAAGGCCGGGCTGGAGCTGGCCGGCGTCGAGAAAGTGGAGGACCGCCGTGCAGCCTGAGAAAATCGTCGCCGTCAAATTCGGCGAGAGCGACAAGACCTATGACTATTTCGCCGGCGCCTTCGACGTCGCCGTCGGCCAGCGGGTCATGATCCCGATGCGCGGCCGAGAGGTTTCGGTCGTGGTTGCGGAGATCAAGACTCACTCCGAATTGGCGAAGGTCGAGATCCTGCGCATCGACATGCGCACCGACGAACAGCGTCAGCAGAAGCACCCCAACGGCGTCCACATGTGGTCGCCCGACGGCACGCTACTGGACGAACACGGCAACCGGTCGATGTTCGACGACGTGGACCAATAGCCATGAGCCCGGTTCGCCTCACCATCATCATCCTTTGGCTTCCCGTGATCGTCATCGCCTTCGTCGGCACGCTGCTGCGCGAGGGGCGCGCGGCCTGCTGGTACGCGTGGAACGAGGTGCGGATCGAGCACGACGAGATGCGCCGCTACTGGCGCAACAATCAGTTTAACCCCGAGGATTGGAAATGAACGCCACCTGCTCAATAGATGGCTGCGAGCAGCAACGCAGCGCTCGTGGCTGGTGCAAGAAGCACCACCAGCGCTGGCTCCGACATCGGGATCCGCTTGCCATTCGGAGGCCGCAACCAGCGCAAGACTTTCTGCGCGATGTTGTCTTTCCATACGAAGGGAAGGACTGCCTGTTCTGGCCATTCGCCACGAACAAGGATGGCTATGGGATCGTATGGCAAGGCACCGTGCACCGGATTGTGTGCGAGAGGCGCAACGGACCGCCGCCGACGCCTGAGCATGAAGCGGCGCATTCATGCGGCAACGGCCATCTCGCATGCGTCGCGGGACACCACCTGTCCTGGAAAACCCATGTGGAAAACATGGCCTACCGCATCCCTCATGGCACCCACAGCCGCGGCGAACGCTGCGGCAAAGCAAAACTCACCGAAGATGAGGTCAGAGCCATTCGGGTCCTGACGGCGAGAATGCCGCAAGGCGACATCGCCAAGATTTTCGGCGTCAGCAGCCAGCACATCAGCAAAATCCAAAGCGACCAGCAATGGTCGCATCTCAAGGGAGCAAAATCATGAACGAACGAGCCAAGCTTCCCGCCAGCTTAGAGGCCGGCGCGATGGTCAGCGCGATCATCCCGTCGAATTTGGAGGAGACCTGGAGGCTATCCACCATGATCGTCGAGGCAGGGCTGGCGCCACAGGCGCTGGTCGGCCGCGAGCCGGGCGAGAATGCCACGCCGGAAAGTTGGCAGCGTTGGGGCAAGAAGGGCACGAGCGCGGTCGCCATTGTCATCATGTCGGGCGCGGAGCTTGGCCTGCCGCCCATGGTGGCGCTTCGATCCTTCACCGTAATCGGTGGCAAGCCTGCGCTCTACGGCGATGGTCTAATCAATGTTGTTCGGAAGTCCGGCAGAGCGAAATCCCTAGAGCTGGGCTACCTGCGTGACGCGTCGAAGGAAGCGCTGCTCAATCTCGGCCTACACAAGGACGTGGTCGCTCAGATGAACACCGTCGACGAGCGCACCATCGGCTGGTGCAAGGCGGTTCGCATCGATACCGGCGAAATGAAGGTCGAGGCCTACTCGGTCGCTGACGCCAAGCAGGCAGGCCTTTGGGATGAGCGCCCGACGCGGCGCGGCAAGGTCTGGAAGAACAATCAGCAGGTATGGGGCGATGTCCCCAACGACTCTTCCTGGTTTCGTCATCCCAAGCGCATGCAGCAGTGGCGAGCGGGCGGCTTCTGCCTCCGTGAGCTTTTCGGCGACGTCCTCGGCGGTATCCGCGACGAGTTCGAAACTCGCGAGATCGCCGGCGAGCTGATCGAGCACGACGACGAACCCGCACCCACAGCGAGGCTCACCCCACCATCGCCGCCGATGCCGCCGAGCCCGGGCACGCCGACCCGCATCGACACGATTCCCGATAACGGGTTCGACAGCGACATGGAGAACATGCACGACGGCGCCGAGGCTTCCGAGCAGGGGGAAGGTGAGCCGTTCGACTACGGCGCGGGGAAAGTATTCAATTTCGGCAAATTCTTCGAGGATTTGCAGATCGGGCTCGCCAACTCGAAGACCGAGGCCGAGGTTGAGGAAATCTGGACCGAGTTTGACGTGGAAGCGCGGTTCCAGGACGACGCGGACAGCCGCCAGTTGGCGGACCGTATCAAAGGCCGGCGGCTGGCGGCCCTCCATCCTTTGAATGTAGGCTGATATGGCCAGCCGGATCGCAACCCTGCCTGACCACGGCGCCCAGGTGCTCGGCCCCCCGTGAAGTGGAGGCCGCGGCCGCTCTCGGTCAAGGAAAAGCTGGAGATTGTCGTTCGCCAGCACGGCAAGGAACCAGGTGGCGCACGGCTCAACCCGCTCGACGGTGTCCAGTTCGATCACGATCCCGCGCTGCAACGGCGGCGCTGGGACGCAGAGACCGGGGATACGATCCCGCCGTCGTGCGCGCTGGATTTCATCATCGCGCTCAACAAGCCGACCCACGGCGCCAAGACGGCAAACGTGGACGTGCCCGAGATCGCGAAGCTCAAACGCCTGGAAGGCCGCACCAGTCAGAAGAAAAGCGGACGGAAGATCCCGTCGCAGATGTTGGAATCGAGGCCGTTTCGAAGCTGAACGGGAACGTCCCAACTATATGGAGAAAATAAACGGCTGACAAAATGCGCCACCATAGATCTATTGACGCACTTGGAAGCGCATAGTGAACATCGGAATTCCCAAAGTCGAAGTGCAGATTAGCAAGAACCGGCACCGTCGATCTCATTTTGTCTGTCGCGCGGCGCGATGGGATAGTGTCAACGGGGCACCTGTCGCAAGCCTCTAACCCCGAACGTCGAGGTTTTGAAGGCACATCGGGACAAGCTTTCTCTGAGCAAGGGCCGACAGCGGGCGATCCGGTTCTAACCGGTCTGCGGTAAGCTGTCGTTCCGAACCAACCCACAATCGGTCTTCGCGTCAAAGCGGCCTCCTGTACGAGTTCCGACCACGTCGTTGGCGAATGGCTCAGTGTTAGATCTTCAAAAATCGATAGGCGAAGCGATCGGTCTTGCCCTTGATCGAGGGATCGAAGACCTTGATCGAGTGTGAATCGTCCTTGTTCGCGAGGATAGTGCTTTCCGCGTCCAGTACGAAGCCGGCTGCCTCTACCTCCTCGCGAACGGATGCAGGTTCAATCCGATGCAGCGACTGGGCGTCGCTCGTACCCGCCCCTGCAGCGGCGGCGTGATCGACGATGACGTACGATCCACCGAGCTTCAGCCGCTCGTAGACGGCTCGATTGAAGTCGGCCGCCGTCGCGCCCTTGGCCTGGATCAACGCGGTGTGGAGATCGTGGTAGAACAGGTGCAACCACACGACATCGGCTGGCTGGGTGACCTCCGGCATCGCGACGAGGTCCGCCGTGACGGCTTCGACGTTCTCTCGGCCCGGCTCCTTCGCGAGCGTCCGCATGAGGCCGACCGGATCGTTCTTGAAGTGGGCGACTTCGGCCGGCACGAAGCTGTAGACCCGCCCCTCTGGTCCGACGATGTCGGAGAAGAGGCGCGTCCAGTCTCCGTCGCTAGGGTAAACGTCGATCACGGTGGAGCCCGCCTCGATGCGTGCGAACCGGATCAATTCGGATAACTTGGATTGGTCGTACATCGGAATCTCCTTTAGGGTTGGGCATTCGACGAGTGCGCGGCGTACAATGAGGCGATTTTCGGCTGTTCCACCGTCTACCCCGAGCCGATGGCTGCGGATGGCCAGCGCTACTCAGGCCCAGACGCGCCCATCTGCGCGGCCCGCGCCAGTGCTTGCGTGTCGACGTATTCCCGGATGTTGGTCAGCCTGCCACCCCGGACCGTGATGGCAAAGATCCAGTCATCCTCAAATGTCTTGTTCGTCGCTTTGATCTTCCCCCTCGCGAAGCCGAGTACGAGGACCCGGTCTCCTTGCGCCACGAACTCCCGAGGTTCAGAGGACGTTTCTATCGACTTGGATGCCGTCTCAAGCAAATCCGCCAGCCCGGCGTGTCCGCAGTGCGTTCCGGCCAGCGGCCAGTCTTTGCCCGGTATGATCCACTCGATGTCTTCGGCGACCAGCGCCATCAGAGCCTCCCTGTCGCTGCGGTCGATCGCGGCGAAGAAGTCCTTCACGGTCTGGATGTTCTTCTCAATGCTCATGGGAATTTCTCCATTTCGCACTGATCGCATCGCGCTCGATCCGATCCGTGCATCGTGGCCCTGCCGGTTGGCAGTCGTGTTCATCAGTCGAACTTGACCAGGTCCTTGAAGATCAGATGACCCCAGCTATTTCCGCGCGCCTGGACCAGCAGTCCACCTTCCGACAGCCCGCCAAGCTTGATCGGCGCGAAACCGAGATTTTCCGCAAGCACACCAATCTCCGCTGCGGCGTCGTCATCGTCGCTCGCCAGGAACACGACCCTCCTGCCACCATGTACGGCCGGATCCTGATCAAGGACGGCAGCGACCAAATGATTGAAGCCCTTGACCAGCCTTGCACCAGAGAATGCCTGTGCAACGAACCTGGAAGAAGGCTGTCCTCCCAGTTTTTCAGCGGGCACGCCGTAGGCATTGGTCACATCGACGATGGTCTTGCCCTGCCAGGTGGCGAGCGCCTTGGCGACCTCCGGGTGCGACTCGAAACGGACAGCCAAAAAGATGATGTCCGCCTTGACCGCGTCCGCCAGCTTTTTGGGAATGACCGTGGGCCCGATCGCGGCCGCAGCGGACGCAAAGCGTTCCGGGTCGCGCGTGGTTGCAACGGACACGTCGATGCCTTTACGGGCAAACGCCTTGGCCAAAGCCTGGCCGATATTGCCGAAGCCGATAATTGCGAAGCTCATAGTGTTTCTCCTACCTTGTGTTGGAACTAACGTTTGAGAAGCGGGGGCACCTACTGGCGGGGCTGAAGGGCCAGCCACGGGACCGCGCCGGGGTCAGACCTGCGCCATGCCTCCATCGACGGCGAGATCCACGCCGGTGATGTAAGAACTTTCATCGGAGGCGAGGAACGTGACAGCAGCCGCGATTTCCTCTGGTTTGCCCCTGCGACCCATTGGGATCTGTGAAGCAAACTGGGCGACCGCTTGCTCGGCTTGCTCAGGGGTAAGGCCCGTTGTTGTCTCCAACGCGGGGGTCTCGATTGCTCCGGGGCTCATCGTATTTACTCGGATTTTGCGGTCTTTCAGCTCTAGAGTCCAAGCGCGCGAGAAGTTGCGCACTGCCGCCTTACTCGCGGCATATGTGCTAAACCCCGGCAACCCCAACACGTTCGAAACCGAAGAATTCAGAATAATCGAACCGCCATCTTTGAAGAGGGGAAGGGCCTTCTGCACCGTGAAGAACAGCCCCTTCACGTTCACGTCGAAGGTCTGGTCAAAGTGGGCCTCAGTAGCTACTGCGAGCGGTGCGATTGTCCCCGCGCCAGCGTTCGCGAAGAGAACGTCGATATGACCATGTTCCTCTTTCACGATGGCATAGAGGCGATCAATATCTTCCAAGCGCGACACGTCGCCCACGACCGTCGTAACGTTTCGTTTGATCAAGGCCGCGGCCTCCTTCAGCTCCTTTTCTCGTCGCCCAGTGATCACGACGTGCGCACCTTCCTCCACGAAGCGCTTGGCGGTGGCCAACCCGATCCCGCTGCTTCCACCCGTGATGACTGCGACTTTGCCTTCAAGTTTTTTCATGATCTTCTATTCCTTCATTGTGTGGCCCAGACGCGGGATCGCGCCGGGGTCAGAGTTGCGCCAGGCCGCCGTCGACGGCGACTTCGCTGGCGGTCATGAAGCTGCTGTCCGACGACGCGAGGAAGGCGGCCACGGCCGCGATCTCCGTCGGATCGGCCATGCGCTGGAGCGGAGTCATCGCGCCGTAGGCCTTCTGGCCTTCCTCGCCCAACGCCTCCTTCGCGAGTTCGGTCGCCGTCGCTCCGGGCGACAGCACATTTACGCGGATGCCGGTGCCCTTCAGGTCTTCCGCCCAAGTCCGTGCGAGGTTGCGCACTGCGGCCTTGCTCGCGCTATAGGCAGTGAATCCCGGAGCGCCCGTGGTGCCGGCGCTCGATCCGGTCAGGATGATCGAGCCGCCCTGGCCCATCAGCGGCAACGCCTTCTGGACCGTGAAGATCGTACCCTTCACATTGGTGTCGAAGGTTTCGTCAATGTGCTCGGCGGTGATCTGGCCGAGCGGAAGCGGGCTTCCCGCCCCGGCATTGGCGAAGACGATGTCGAGGCTTCCGCGCTCGGCCCTCACCGCCGCGTAAAGCCGGTCGAGATCGGCCTCATCCGAGACCGAGCCCTTCACCGCGCGGGCATTGGGCCCGAGCTCAGCCACGGCGGCGTCCAGCGCTTCCTGCCGGCGGCCGAAGATGAAAACCAAGGCGCCCTCCTCGATGAAGCGCTTTGCCGCAGCGAGGCCGATGCCGGTAGCGCCGCCGGTTATCACAGCGGTCTTTCCATTCAGTCTGTTCATGTCATGCATCCTTCGTTTCGCCGTCTCGTGTCTTTGGCTGTACGGGGAAGTCCCGCGAGAGCCCCAAGATGGGTTCGCCGAAGTCGGGCGGTGAGTGCGCAATCGCGCACATCGGTGGTGCGAAAACGATCCAGCTAGATGATTGAACGCCGCGACGGCCGCGCGAACTACGGCTGAGAGTGTTAGAATGGGCTTTGCAAACCGCACTGCGCTGCGCAGGAATGCACCATGATCGACTGGGATGACGTTCGTTACTTTCTTGCCGCCGCGCGCGGAGGCTCGGTGCGGGCTGCCGCCGCGCACCTCGGGGTGAATCATTCAACCGTGCTGCGACGCATCGCCCAGCTCGAGGAACGTCTCGGGGCGCAGATGTTCGAAAAGCTGCCTTCGGGTTACCGCCTGACGGCTGCGGGCGAGGAGGTGCTCGAGCTCGCGAACCAGATGGAAGCGTCGTCGCACCAGCTGGAGACGCGCGTCTTCGGGCGCGACCAGAGCGTGCGCGGACTCTTGCGGGTGACGTTGGCGCCGACCCTCGCGACACACCTGCTCATGCCGGACTTTGCCGATTTCGCGCGTCTGCATCGCGACATCGAGATGGAAATCCTGTCGTCCGGCGAGCTGGCAAATCTGACCAACCGAGAGGCCGACGTGGCGATCCGCGTCGTTTACGACCGCAAAAGCCTGCCGCTCAATCTTCACGGCCTGAAGGGACCGGAGCTGTTCGGCGGTGTCTACATGTCCCGGGATCGACTGGCCGCATGGCGTGCGGGCGCGCCTGATCCCATCCGGTGGATCGTCATAAGCATTCATGGAATTCCGAATTGGGCCAGCGAGGGTGAGGTTCGCACCACGGGGGGGCCATTCAGGACCACGGACGGAGAGGCGCAGATCGTTGCTGTACGGCAAGGGCTCGGGATCACGACACTGCCGTGCTTCATTGGCGATGCCGACCCCCTCCTGGTGCGGGTGCCGGGCACCGACCTGCACATGTACGGAACAGTTTGGCTTCTCACACAGGGCGAGACACGCAAGACGAAGCGCGTGCGGCTCTTCACGGAGTTCGTATCCCGCAGGCTCGCCGCGTACGCTCCGCTTCTCGCGGGGCTGTCCATATCGCGCGACTGACGCCCGGCAGGCCGCCGGCGACGCTTGCCGTGGAATTGGCCGTCAGAGAAACGCTTGGCAACGCTTGGGCCGTTAGCGGAATGGCGGTGAGCCAGGCGAGACTTTCGCTTGATAGGCAGTGGCCAAACAAGAACGCCCCAGCCCGTCTCACGGCAGGGGCCGTTGGCGGCACGTTCAAACCAAGCATCGCCTTTGCGGCGTTCAAGGTGGCTGCGCTGAAACCAAGGCTTGTTCCCCGACGCGCCTTGCGCTCAAAAGAGGAGCGTACGGTCGTAGAACGCGGCCCGACCAAGAAATGAGAGTCTTTGGCAGCAGCGGGAATAGCTGCGTCCAAGTCCAACCGAAAGAAAAAAGACCGCCGCAATTCACCCGCCAGAACGGCGATGTCGATCCGGCAGCGGGGGTGATGACGCGATGTCTTCCTGCTGATGGAGCAGGCCCCCCTTTTCGGCCAGTCGCTTGCGCCTCTGTTCGCGGAAGGCTGTCATGCCATAGCGGGTGATGCCATAGAACAACAGGCCTAAAATCAGGCCGAGTGGCACCGCGCCAAACAGCATGGGCTTTAAGACCGGTGCCCACAATTGCGAAATTGAAAGGGTCTGCAACATCTCACTCAAATTGACTGGCCGTTCGTGACTTTGCATGTGGCCGTGCAACATGATCTTGCCGGTCTCCCAGGACGCTCCCACAACAAATGGGAGGGTCAGCGGATTGCCAAAGACAAACGTTCCTAACCCTGCCGCCACCATGTTTCCTGCGATCAGCCAGCACACGATGGCGGCAATGGCGAAATGGGACCCCAATGGAAAGAACGACGCGAAAACCCCAGCCGCCACCCCAGCCGCGACGGCATGTGGACTGGCGTTCAGCCGGAGAATGCGCTTTGAAAAATACTGAAGCGATCGCGAGAAAGAGCGGCGCGGCCACATATAAGTGCGTAAGCGCTCGAAGAGACCATCAGGATTTCGGCGTCTAAAGAGCACTCTCTGGCCCACTTCAGACGCGATCGGTTGAAGGGATTGACCTCGTCTCTGAAAAAAACGCAGTCTGTGCTGCTTTGTTCCGAATTGCTGATCAGCCGGGAGACCAAAGCGGGAGCGCGGATAGTCGGGCTGCAGCCGGAAGCAACCCAGGCTGAGAGCACGGCATATTTTTGTGCCGAGTTGGCAAAGCGTCTGGGTATCGGCATTCCGCCGACGCGGCAGCCACCGGCGTGGATGTTGCACTGCTGCTAGGCGTGCGACATCCTATCGGCGAAACTCGAAAACTTTGGGCTGATGAGCTTGAAACTTTTTCGGCCACACTTTCAGAAGCGACAGGGGCGCACGCGACGGGAGGCGGTGTTCAGGTCCTCGGCAGCCCGATCAAGGCGCTGGGGCATCTTGTACGACAACTCGAGCTCTATGGAGGCGAGCCACTAGTCGCGGGTGAAGTTGTTACGACAGGCACGCTCACGCAAGCGCTGCCCGCCGTGTGTGGCGAATTGTGGCGTAGGTGCTAAACGCCGGAACACCCAACACGTTCGACACTGAAGAGTTCAGGATAATCGAACCGCCGTCTTTGAAGAGAGGAAGGGCCTTCTGCACGGTAAAGAACAGACCTTTCACGTTCACATCGAAGGTCTGGTCAGAATGGGCCTCAGTAGCGACCGCGAGCGGTGCGATTGTCCCTGCGCCCGCGTTCGCGAAGAGAATGTCGATGTGACCATGTTTCTCTTTCACGACGGCATAGGGGTGGTCCAGATCTTCCAAGCGTGACACGTCGCCGACGACCGTCGTAACGTTTCTCGTAATGAAGGCTGCGGCCTCCTTCAGCTCTTTCTCTCTTCGCCCGGTGATCACGACGTGCGCACCTTCTTGCACGAAGCGCTTGGCTGTCGCTAATCCGAGCCCGCTGCTAGGCCAGATGACCGAATGGCGGCTGTTAGGAGCAAAGAAATTTTGGCACGAATGACCTGAAATGCGACGCTAAGTTGCCCGTTGCGGCGGCCGGCTCAAGCGGCAAAATCTGACCCCGCTGCCGACATCAGCCCGGACAAGTACCAGTTGAAGGGTCTTCAGGCAGGAAGAAGCTTCGCCGCTCGCAAGAAGTGAGTTCGCGAGGCACGGTCCGCCGGGCGAAGTCAATGAGGTCGTTGGGTGTCCGGAAGACGCGAACGATACGGACCCTCTCTTCGCCGGAAATAATTGCGACCCGCGTGCCGTCGGAAGTGAAAGCCGCGCGTGTAAGGCCCGGTCGAGCGTCCGCCTTGTCGTGGCTGGCAAGGATGGCAATCTGGCGCCCCGATTGCGTCGCCCACAGCCTGACCGTGCGATCTTCGGACGACGCGGTCACGACATACAAACCACTGGCACTGAACTGGGCACTGTCCACCGCGCCGCTGTGGCCCCTGAGAACGGTCTTTTCCAGTCCGCCAGGGACGCTCCAGATCCGGACGGCTCCGTCGCGTGAGGCAGTCAGCAGCGACTGACCGTCCGGGTTGAAGGCGACCACCGTCACCTCGTCGGTATGTCCCTCCAGGGTTGCGACGTTTGCTCCGTCCGTGGTCGACCAAATTCGGGCCGTATGGTCGCGTGAGCCCGTGGCGACCAGTTGACTGTTGGGGTTGAAGGCCGCTGCCGTGATGCGATCGCGATGCCCCACAAGAGGTTTGAGCTCAGCCCCGTCCGCCTTCAGGAGGTAGCCCGCATTGTCTTCCTTGGCCGCGAAGATCAGACGTCCGTCGGGGCTGAGAATGGCCTGCGGCAGCTTGCTGCTTGTATTGATGACGGCCAGCTCGGTACCGGTAGCCGCGTCCCACAGCTGGGCGGTACCGTCGATCGATGCGGAAACAAGCAATTTGCCATCGCGACCAAACTGGATCTGGATCAGCCCGCCATGTGATTGGAACCGGGCGGTCTCGAATCCCCTGGCCACCTCCCAAATTCGGACCTGGCCCTCAAGAGATGCCGTCGCGACGCGCCTTCCATCGGGACTGAACGTCGCGCGTTGAACGATCTCATGGGTATCGAGCCGCATGATCTCGCGCCCGCTCACAACATCCCATAGATGCACCGCGCCGTCGCCGCCACCCGTCAGCAGGTGGACATTGTCGGGACTGAAGACCGCGAAGGTCGGCCGATATTCATGAGAGAGCGTGGTCGTCAGGGCGCCGTCGACATCCCACAGCCGAGCGGTGCCATCGTGTGAAGCCGTGAGAAGAATGTTGCTGTCAACCGGGCTGAATTCCAGATGCTCTACCAAAGAATCATGACCAGCGATCGTCGTGACCTGCGAGGCTCGTTCAACGTCCCAGATGCGGATCGGCCCATTGACGGAAGCGGTCGCCAGGAAGCGGTCGTCCGGGGTGAACGCACCGTTCATCTCCTCATCGCGTTGGTCAGCACCGATATCGGCCAGCCTCAAACCCGAAACCTCCTGGCCGAGCAGGCCATGCGGCGTTCCCGACGCTCCATCCCATATCCGGGCAGCGCCATCGAGTGATACCGTGGCAATTCGCTGACCCCCGTGGCTGAAAATCACGCCATTCAATTGCATGTCGCTTTCGTGGCCGGCCAACTTTGCGATCTCCGTTCCTGTCGACACATCGTAAAGGCAGGAAGTACCGCCGTACGAAAGCGGTGCCCACGCGCCAGCCAGCAGCCGGCTTCCGTCGGGACTGAATGCCAGGCTGTAGGGCAGGAAGTTCATTCGGATTGACCGTGTCAGTGCGCCATCTGCGGTATTCCAGATCGATACAACATGCTTGTGTGCCGTCGCGAAGCTGCGACCGTCCGGACTGAAGTCAGCCCGTGCATATCCATCGCTGCCTACACTCAGGACTTTCTTCCCTGTCCGGACGTCCCAGAGCACTGCATCGCTGTTTTCCCCCGCCGTCAGCACCTGCTTGCCATTCGGGCTGAAGATTGCCGTTGGATAATTGCCTACCGGCTGCAGGATGGAGAGCTGTTCTCCCGAGATGGCGTTCCAGAGGCGCGCAGTGCCATCTCTCGCGGCCGTTACGATCCGGCTCCCTTCAGGGCTGAATTCAGCCCGCTCCACGGCCCCTTCATGACCTTTTAGAACTGCAGTTTCGACACCGCTGGAGATGTCCCAGACGCCAGCAGTTTTATCGTAGGATGCAGTGACGATGCGATCGCCCGTCGGATTGAACGCCGCGTCCGCCACACCGGCGCCATGCCGGAAGATTTTGATCTGGTGGTGCGCCAGCAGGGCCTTGTAGAGGGCTGCCTCCGCTTCAAAGAGATATGGCCGCTCGGACTGGTCTTTCGAGGAAAGTGCTTCGAGCGCCAAGAGGATCGCAGCCTCGGTGTTGCCTGTCGCCGTGGACTGCTGCGACAGAAACGAGAGCGAAAGAGACTGATTGCGCAGCGCCTGGTCGCGTTGCCAGCTTGCTTCCTCCTGCGCCTTGAAGGCGACCAGTGCGCCTGCGCCCGCCAGGAGAGCGAGCACCATCGCCACAATCGCGGCATTGCGCGTACGCCGGGCAAGCCGGTTTGCCGCGGCAGCCGCGAGGCTCCGGCGCTCGGCCTCGCGCTCCAGCCGCTCGCGTTTTGCCTGTTCGGCGGCCTCGATCAGCGCCAGTTCTGCGTGCCGGTCCTTCTCCTCTTTCTGCTGATGGGCACGCACGGACGCCTCGATGTATTCAAGGACGTCATCATCGACCTCCTCCCGCCTTGACAGCAGCAGCTCCTCGCCCTCCGCGAGGCGTTTGCCGGACGGAAGGAGAAGCTCCCGATTCCTGCTCTCCAGGTGCCATCGGTGGGCGTCGGCCCTTAGGCGTTCGCGCGTTTCGAGGAAGTTTCGGTTTGCATTCACAATGTCACGGGCGCGCGGCCAACGGCTCAACAGTGCCTCATGGGCAACGCGGACGAGGACATGCCCTCCGGCGTCCTCATCGCTGACGAGGAGCCGTGCGTCGATCAGGGCCCTGACGAGGGCCGATCGCGCGGGGGTGCCTGCAACTTCGGTGAGCAAGGCCGGACGTGCCGTCACCGTTTCATCGCTCGGATTTGCCGTGGTGAGGGCGCGCAGCACCGCGGGCAAAGCCTCCTGGATCTCGGGCGCGAGCAAGTCTACGACTTCATCGGCGCGGCGCGCGATTGCGCCTTCGAGCCCGCCGAGCGCGCGATAATGCGCAAAGGTGAGCACTCGTCGCTCGCGACCGGCCTCGTACAACGCGTCGAGTACGAACTCGAGAAGCGGCAATGATCCGGGATCGGCAGCTGCTGCCTCCTGCAGCACATCATCGAGCCGCCCCAACTCGGCACTCTCCCCGAAGCGGAGCCCGGCAACGCCCGCCGGTTCGCGGATGATCTGCCCGATCTCTGGGCCAGTCGGCGGCAGGAGTTCGTAGCTGGCGAGCCCGTCCCTGAGCGCCGAGAAACCCGGGACCTCACCACAGCGGTGAAAGAAGTCCGAACGGATCGCCGCGATCACCCAGACCAGTCCGCTCGCGGCCAGCGCCGCCATGAGCCGCACAAGGGCCTCGCGCGTCGCCGGCTCCCTCTCCGTCGTAAACAGCTCCTCCAGCTGATCGATGGCGACAAGCAATCTGATCTGCGGACGGGCCGGCCCGGCGGCCTTGCCAAGAGCCTGTCGAACCATCGCCAGTGCCTTATCCGGCGCGCTCCTGCAGAGTCGGGCAAACTCCGCCGCTGTTACTTCGCAGGCCAGCTCCGGCACGGCAGCCTCGCGAAGCAGTGCCGCGGCCAGCACAGCGAATGCATCCGGTCCTTCGGAGAGGCGGATCAGGCAGCGGCGCCACAAGGATATGCCCGCCACGGCTCCAGGCCGGGTCAATGACGGCAGCAGGCCAGCGCGCAGGAGGGAAGACTTGCCGCAACCGCTCATTCCGTAGATGAGCAGGAATGCCGTGCCGCTGGCTGCCTGCTGCTCCAGTCTTGCAGTGCAGGCAGCAATCGCCCGCGTTCGGCCGAAGAAGAGGTCGGCATCGTCGAATTCGAATGCATCGAGACCGCGAAAGGGCGACCTGACCGGTTCCTCCGAAGCAAGGGGGATGCGGTAGATGCGCAAGGCGCGTGCGACGTTCTTCAGCTTGTGCTCGCCGAGATCGACGAACTCGAGTTGCGAGAGTCGGTCTTGAGCCTGGGCGTGGACCGCCTCCGTGACGCAAATCCCGCCCGGTCGTGACAATTTTTGCAGATGAGCGGCAACCTCGACGGCCTCACCCGCGAGGTGGTCGCCCTCGGCAACGACATAGCCCAGGTGAACACCTATCCGGAAGCGCAGGCGCTTCGTCGCGGGAATTTCGCAGTTTCGCCTATCGACTTCATGCTGGATCTCACTCGCACACCGCATCGCCTCGACAGGGCCGGTGAACTCGGCCACCACGCTCTCTTCGGCGCTCCAGAACACGCGACCCGCATGTTGCACCAGCAGCCGATCGATGATCTGCCTATACGCCCGGAAAGTTGCAGCAGGGATCCGCTCATCCTTGCCTGTCGGCCGGCCCTCGGCGGCCACTTCGGCGGCCAGAATGGTGGCCATTCTCGGTCCGGCATTTGAGGGAAGGACCAGCCTGTAACCGCGCCTCGGCACTGTCTGCACGACGGCCTGCCCATTGTCGTCGAGCGCCGCACGGATCTCGTGAATGCATTGCACCAGGCTGTCATCGGTCACGGCTACACCGTTCCAGACCGCCTTCATCAGGTCGTCCTTGGTGATGACGCGATCAGCGTTCTCCAGAAGGTGGCGGAGCACCGCGAAGGTCTGGTGGCGAAGTGCGATTGTCCTGTTGAACTTGTCGCGCAAGGTCTCGCTGCTCAGATCGGCGGTAACGCCGTTGAGTACGAACGTCGTCGGGGGCGAGCTATCCAAGCCGGTTCCCTCAAGCACGAAGCCCCAGTCCAATTGTTCGATCTTAGCACGGTTTCGCGCTGCGAAGAGTGTTCACCTTCCCGACCGGCGGGGAGCGCAGATTTCGGCGAATGATCGGAAGCCGTTCGTGACCCGGAGACGCCTCGGACCGACAATTGCAATGTCAGCGAGAGGCTAGCCATGGACTACTTGGTGCAGATTGCTCGATGTGCGGGTGCAAGACCGATGTTACAGCTCACGGGCGTCTGCCTGCTCAGTCTGTTCTTCGCGATGGCGTCACAGGCTCACTCGTCCGACCGTCCCGCGGACGACCTGGCCGTAGTCGATCTGCAATTGATCCTTGCCGTGGACGTCTCGCCTTCGATGAGCAAAGTTGAGCAAAGAGTGCAACGCGACGGCTACACTGCTGCCTTCCGCCACGCGGACATCGCGAGGGCAATCAAGTCGGGAGAGCGCGGCAGAATCGCAGTGCTTTATCTGGAGTGGGCGGGGCCAGGTCAGCAAACAGTCATTATCCCTTGGACAATTGTCGAAAGCCTCGACGATGCTCTGACTTTGGCAGACAGGCTCGCGGCGCTGCCGTTGACTGAAGGCCGCGGAACGTCGATTTCCGGCGCATTGTCAGCCGCGAATGATCTGTTCGCGAAGAGTGTTTTGCGCAGCCCGCGCAGGGTTATTGACGTATCCGGCGACGGACCCAACAATGCCGGAGCGCTCCTTGAGCCCATCCGGCAGATTCTTCTCGCGGAAGGTGTAACGATCAACGGGCTGCCTATCGCACTGGCCCGCATTGGCGGGGCCGACGGGTTTGCGATGTACGACCGTTCCAACCTGCAATCCTATTTCGAGCGCTGCGTCATTGGCGGACCAGACGCATTTGCAATCGGCGTCACCGAGGCCGCTATGTTCGCCACCGCAGTCCGCCGAAAGCTGGTGCGTGAAATCTCCATGTACATGGGTCAGGTGATCTACGCCGCCTACACCGCGCGCTCAGACCGCACTGTCGATTGCAACGTGATCGCTCAGTTGCCGGGCCGGTAACGATAGGCGATGCGGTGACCGCGATGTGGAGGGCGGGCAGCAACGGAATGCCTTTCGCGCACCGCTGCCCACAGTCAAATTAAGTCTGCTTGTGGACCCCGAGGCAGCCATTGCCCTCAGCAGCGGTGAACGCCGTCGAAGGGTCGAGACGGGACGTTAGCGCTTGTCCCCACGTAGGTCTGGAAATGGCGTGACCACGCCCCCCCCACAATGATCCTCCGCGATGTCTGCTTCCGGGCACCAGCAAGATCTGTCGATATGACCGAGATTGGCGCATTGCAGACTGGCGGCTCTTGGGCCGAAAGCGGACCGGCAGCTTCGGGCCTCAAATTTTCAATAGCGGACCCTCAAGTCCGTGCGAGCAGCGTCGTGAGTTGGCCCGAAGCGGTCGTCGCTATTGGGCGGCAAGGCGCCGCCAAGATGAGGTCCACTCGTTGCAGTTAGGTTGCCAGTTCAACTATTTTCTGCCAGCGAGGATGATTGTGAAGCTTGGCGAAGTCAGAGTCCTGTTTGACCCATGCCTTGGTCTCGTGATTTGCCTGCGGGAGTAGACGCGCCAACAGATCTAGCGCCGGCTCGGCATCCTCCAGAAGCGAGTAGACGCAAGCAGCATTGTATTGGGTTAGAACATCGTCGGGGTCAATGGCCAACGCACGCGACGTCCATTCCCTCGCACGGGCGATCTCTCCAATTTCGGCTAGAGCAATGGCGCCTAGATAGGCTGGGCGCGGGTTATCGGGATGTATAGCCAACTCGCCTTCGGCCAGCTTAACTCCTGCGCGCGCTGCATCGACAATATCCTTGTCCCGGCCTAGGGAACGGTAGATCTGGATCAGCAGGATCTGGCTCTGGTAGTCATCTGGCTTGATCTCAACCGCCCGTTCGTATAGCCGCGCGGCTTGATCGACTTTGCCCTGCGCGAAGGAGGCACGAGCGAAAAAGTAGTGGGCCTCATACAGGTTAGGATTCAGGGCAATCGCGCGTTCAAATTCCGTCTCAGCCTCAGGATAACGCTCCCCGAGCGATAAGGCCAATGCGCGCGAAGCATGAGCCTCGGACAGGCCACCCTCAAGATCGAGTGCCTTGGCGCTGGTGGCCAGGATGCTCTCAATCGAGATGTTCTCATGGTAATGCAAGAACAGAAAGGAGTCGCAGTCGGCGATCCCGGAATACGCTCGGGCATAAAGCGGATCAAGTTCGACCGCTTTCGAAAACATTCGCCTCGCAAGCGTGTAATATGCTCTCGAGTTCCTGTGCAGGAACTGGCGTCCTCGAAGGTAGTATGTGTAGGCATCCATGTTTTCGGTTGGCGCTTGGCCAACGATCTTTTTCTCCTCCGGCAGAAGCTTTACCTTCAGTTGGTCAACTATTGTTCTGGTTATCTCATCCTGTATGGCGAAGATGTCAGTCAGGTCGCGGTCGTAACGATCGGCCCACACATGCGTGCCGTCCTTGCCATCGATCAGCTGCGCTGTGATGCGCACGCGCTGGCCGGCCTTGCGGACGCTGCCTTCAAGCACCGTTGCGACATTGAACCGCCGGCTGACCTCCTGCACGTCGACGGACTTGCCCTTATAGGTGAACACCGAATTGCGGGCGATCACCGACAGGCCGGAGATCTTCGAGAGATCGGTGATGATGTCCTCGGTGATGCCGTCGGAGAAATACTCCTGCTCCGGGTCGCCGCTCATGTTGTTGAACGGCAGCACAGCGATCGACGGTTTTTCCTTCGCCGGCGCTGGCTTGGGCGACGCCGCGCCGTTCGTCACGCGCGGCGGCGGAGCGCCGGCGAACAGGTCGACGTTGTAGACTCGAACCGGCCGGTCGATGTTCTTCAGCGTCTGCTCGCCGGTGTCCTCGAAGGAGAGATCGAGCCGGTTACCGACATTGTCGCGGACCGAGCCGGACACCGCGACGCCGCCGGGCTTGGCGATGCTTTCGATGCGCGCCGCGATGTTGACGCCGTCGCCATAGATGTCGTTGTCCTCGAAGATGATGTCACCGAGATGGACGCCGATGCGGAATTCGATGCGGCGCTCCTCCGGCACGTCGACATTGCGCTCGCGCATCCGGCGCTGGATGTCAGCGGCGCACGCCACAGCATTCACCACGCTCGGAAACTCGACAAGCATGCCGTCGCCGGTGAGCTTGACGATGCGGCCCTGGTGTTCGGCGATCTTGCCGTCGGCCATCTCGCGCCGATGCGTCTTGAGCGCCGACAGCGTGCCGGCTTCGTCGAGCCCCATCAGGCGGCTGTAGCCAACGACGTCGGCGGCCAATATTGCGGTCAGGCGGCGTTCCATACTCGGTTGCCCCGCTTGTTTCGGAGGCATACCTTATCAGTTTCCCCGCGTCGCAAAGCGGCTTTTCGCCGACCAGAGGAAGAATACCGGCTTCTGCCCAAGGGCAAACGGATAAACCACAGCTCGAATGTCCGTTCATGCCGCGATCCGGCCTATCGCGAACGCGACCTTTTGATCCCGAAGCCGCCATTTGGCAGCGCACCCATAGACGGCCACTTCTGACGCTAACATGACCTCCAGCATTGTCACCCGCGATGTCCGCTTCCGGGCGGAGGCAAAGGTTGCCTCTATGACGGAGATTGGGCGCAAAGCGGGATATGGGCATCGCGCCGAGACGGTTGAGATTCAACCGGGCTCAGCGCTCGCCGGAGAGCACTGAAACGAATGCGATATTGCGCCGGCGTCAGCCCGACCTTGCGGCGGAAGAGACGCCCGAAAAAACTTGCATCCTCGTAGCCGACTTCATTCGCCACCGCTTCGACCGGGAGGTCGCCCGTCTCCAGAATCTGCTTGGCCTGCTCGAGCCTGAGCGCGTGGATGTAGTCGATCGCCTTCATGTCCGTAGCCCTGGCGAAGCGACGCACGAAGGAGCGCTCGGACAGGCCTGACAGCTTGGTCATGGCGGCGACGGGCGAGTGCATCCGGTAGTTGCGTTCGGCCCATTTCTGGCAGCGGTTGATCACTGCGTCGTCGGTCTGGCGAAAGCGCATCAGCGTGGCAAAGGGCTGCTGGCCCATATCGTGCCACTGCAGCATATACACCTTGGCGACCTCCATCGCCTCCCTGAGGCTGACGAAGCGCGCGATCAGATAGAGGGCGAGATCCTGCCAACTCGAGCCGCCCCCAGCCATGACCACCCGTTGCGCCTCGCCGCTCAGCACAAGCGACTGGTCCGGCCTCACCTTCACGCCGGGATAGTTGTTCGTGAGAGTCTCGACATAGCCCCAGTGAATGGTGGCCTCACGATTGTCGAGCAGCCCGGCCTCGCCGAGCAGCACCGCGCCCGAGCATGCACTGGCCAGCATCGCGCCGTCGTCATGCGCGCGCTTCAGCCAGCGGGCCTCGGCATCATACTGCCCGGCGACGCTTTCGCCCGGATTGACGAAGAAATCGGGGATGCAGACGATGTCGGGGCGTGGGCAATCGGAGAGCGCGTGGTCCGGACGCACCCAGATGCCGTTTGCCGCGCGAAACGGGCTGCCGTCCCCGGCAACCACATAGGGCCGCATGCGCGGCGTGCCCGCGGCCCCGCTGGTGATGAACAGGAAATCCCTGCCGGGCGAGGAAAATAGGTCGAACATGCCGTAGATCGTGGAGGCGGTAGCCTCCGGAGCGGCAAGGATCGCCACATTTAATGGTCTGGCCTGTTCAACCATGGCAGAAATGACCGCCTTCCAGCATTTTCGACTTTAGCGGCCGTGCCCGCGCCGCGCTAGCGTGCCTGAAACGAGGAGACCGCAACATGGCCGCCACCGCTACCCTTGCACAATCGAGCATCGACAGCTTCCGTTCCATCTTGCGCGGCGAGGTGCTGGAGCCGTCGAACCCGTCCTATGACGCGACGCGGGTCGTCTGGAACGGCATGATCGACCGCCGTCCCGCCCTCATCGCGCGCTGCCGGAGTGATGCCGATGTCGTGGCGTCGGTGAATTTCGCGCGCGAAAACGGGCTGGCGATCGCGATCCGCTCGGGCGGCCACAATGTTGCAGGTTACGCCGTCTGTGACGGCGGGCTGATGATCGATATGTCGCTGCTGAAGGGCGTGCGGGTCGCACCCGGCCTCGACCGTGCCTTCGTCGAGGGCGGCGCCACCTGGGCCGATGTCGATGCGGCCACCACCCCGCTTGGCCGCGCCACGCCGGGGGGTCTCATCTCGGCGACGGGCGTTGCCGGCCTGACGCTCTCCGGCGGCATCGGCTGGCTGCGCGGCAGCCACGGCCTCAGCGTCGACAATCTGCTGGCCGCCGATCTAGTGACCGCCGATGGCCGCCTCATCCATGCCGACGCGACGCAGAACCCGGATCTCTTCTGGGCGCTGCGTGGCGGCGGCGGCAATTTCGGCGTGGTGACGAGCTTCGAGTTCAAGCTGCACCCGATCGAACCGGAGCTGATGTTGTGCGGTCCGGCCTATCCCGAAGAGCGCGCCAACGAGATCATTCCACTCTGGCGCGACTTCATGCAGACCGCACCCGACCGCCTGAGCGGCCTGGCCGAGTTCTCCACCCTGCCCGACGATCCCTCGATTCCCGAGCATGCAAGGGGCCGGCGCGTCCTGGCGCTCGCGCATGTCTATGACGGACCGGCCGACGAGGGCGAGCGGGTCGTGGCGCCGTTGCGCAGCTTTGGGGAACCGCTCGTCGATTTCAGCGGCCGCATGCCGTATCGCACCATCCAGTCGCTCTATGACGGGCTGTTCCCGAAAGGCCGCGACCGCTGCTACTGGAAATCCACCTACCTCTCGCACCTCGGCGACGAAGTCATCGAGGGGATCACCGCGCGGATGGTGAAGCGGCCCTCCGAAATGACCTTCGCCTCGATCTGGAAGTTCGGCGGTTTCGTCCAGCGCGTTGCAGCCGATGCAACTGCCTTCGGCGACCGCTTCATGCCCTTCATGCTCAGCCTCGACGCCATCTGGCCAGGCGCTGACGAGGACCATGCGAACATCGGCTGGGTTCGCAGCTTCTGGCAGGACATGCAGCGCTACTCGACCGGCCGCCTCTATCTGAACTTCCCCGGCCATGGCGAAGGAGCGGATCTCGTGCGCGACGCCTTGGGAGCCGAGGCCTACGCGAGGCTCGCCAAGATCAAGCACAGATACGATCCGGACAATCTGTTCCGCCTGAACCAGAACATTCTGCCAATGCACTGACGCACAATCCAAATCGGGGTACGGCGGCGACTCTCGTTTCGGCCGTGGTGGCTTTGATCGCGCTGAGTCGCGAGCGACGACCAGCGTGGTCGCCGCGATGTCCGCTTTCAATCAGTGGCAAATCTGTCGGCAACGGCCGAGATGAGGCGCAAAGCCGTCACGCGCTTTCACTTGTTACAGCCTGCTTTGGGTCATGGGCGTGAGTTCGGCTGATCGGAGGCGGACTTCCGCTTAGGCTGGGAACCGGTCGTCGGTGTGACTGGCGGTTCCGGTCTTCTCCGCGCCCCGATTGAGGACGTTGGTGCGCCGGCAAAAAGGGGACAGCGGCGAATTCCGATCATGGGTTCCGCCCTGCGGCGAAACCAAGCTGATCGCACGTGCCGGAGGCGTGATGACCGGCGGAACGCGCATCGCTGGTCTGGCGCGATGCGTTCAGATGTCGCCGTGCCGCTCATCGAACCGTCGCTGGGCCTTGTCGACCTGATCAATATGCTCACAAGCCCATTGGCCCAGCGCGAGGACAGGCGTGCTGAGAGACTGTCCCAGTCCGGTGAGTGCGTATTCCACCTGGGGCGGACTGGTCGGCATGATGGTGCGCGTGACGAACCCGTCGCGCTCCAATCCCCGCAGGGTCCGCGTCAGCATCTGTTGCGAGATGCCCTCGATTCCTCGCTTGATCTCGTTAAATCGGCGCGGTTGGTCCTGGATATAGACGATAACCATGACGCTCCACTTGTCTCCGACGCGGGTCAGCACGCGACCAACGCGCCGGCTATCTATCAGCACCCGCCGTGCTTCGGCAGTCATCTTCATATGACCAAGTCTCAATTTTCTGCGTTCTTGAAGCCATCATTCTAAGTCGCATATTCATTCCTGGTCAAAATAAGTGACTGAGGAAGGATCGAGATGATTGTCGTTGTAACCGGAGCCAGCCGCGGGGCTGGAAAAGGCATTGCGATCGCCCTGGGGGCTGCCGGCGCCACCGTCTACGTCACTGGCCGAAGCACTTCCGACAGCGACACGCAATGGGGCGGCACCATTCATGAGACGGCCGAACTGGTGACAAAAGCCGGGGGCAAAGGCGTCGCTGTGGCGGTTGACCATGCTGACGACGCTGCCGTCGCAACCTTTTTTGATCGGATCGCAAAGGAGCATGGGCGGCTCGATATTCTCGTCAACAACGCGGTCAAGGCGGTCGCGGTGACCGACCCAGGCGGGTTCTGGGAAAAGCCGATCGAGGCAGGCGATCTGATTACGGTTGGACTGCGCTCGCATTATGTTGCCAGTTACTATGCGGCGCCGCTGTTGATCGCCAACGGCAGAGGCCTGATCGCCAGTACGGGCCACTATGGCGCGGTCTGCTATTTTCACGGTCCGGCCTATGGCGCGCAGAAAGCCGGAGCGGACAAGATGGCGGCCGACATGGCCAAGGAGCTTCGTCCGCGCAACGTCGCTGCGGTGTCGATTTGGATGGGCGGCCTCGATACAGAGCGCGCACGCGCCTATCTCGCGACGCTTCCGGAAAACCAGCGGTGGACGCAGAAACGCGAGTCGCCGCAGTTTACCGGCCGCGTCCTTGCCGCGCTCTATGCATCCGAGAGGATGATGGAGTTCTCGGGGCGGGCCTTGATCGGCGCAGAGCTTGGGGCTCTGCTCGGGGTCACCGACATTGACGGCAGCCAGCCGGTTTCCCATCGCTATGCGTTGGGCGGCCCTCCGGAATTGCACCGGTCTCTGTTGGGCTGAAGGGGCGAGTCGAAGCGAACCGACGGCGGACGCGGCGGTGCATTTCGTCGCCGACCGCAAAGCTGGCCGCAAGCCCAAAAGCGGGCTTGGTGAGCGTCGGCTGTAAACCCCAGACGGCCGATCCGCTGAACCGGGCCCAGGGCTGCAGCGGGTCGATGCGCGACGGTCCTGATGGCGATCCCGTATGTCCGGAGATGGCGCACCTGCGACCTCAAGCGTGGTCGCCGGTAATGTCCGTTTTCCGGCATCGGCAACAGCCACCTCAATGGCCGATATGAGGCGCAAAGCCGTCACAAATAATTCCTCACCTCGAAGGAGAGAGAGCCACCGATGAAGCACCCACGTCACTCGGCGAAGCGGGCGTGACGATCGGGCTGCCGAACAGCAGGCTGCCCGATCGATCCGGTGAATCGTTGAGGGGTCCCCGTCTTGGACCCCTCAACGTTGTGCGCGGGGTGCGCTGCGCTCCTTTCCGGTCCTCGGGCCAGCGCAACTTATTCAACTAAAACGGCGCGCCGCGCTTCTAACAACTGGTCCGTGTCCGCAGTCTCTATGTGCTGGCCGTATCGGTTGCTGAAGAGATCGATCATGGCATCATGGGCTTCGTCCGAGGCGCTGCACAGTGCGTCCTGGACAACGATCGTCCGCAAGCCATAGTCGACGGCCCCCAGCACGGTCGACAGCACGCACATGTCCGTTTCCCCGCCGGTCACAATCACGGTATCGCACCTGCGCACAGCCAACTGCGCCCGTAAATCGGAACCTAGCCAAGGCGAATACACCGGCTTGTCAATTACCGGCGCAGGCGGCGCGAACGGCTGAAGCTCTGGAACGAGGTCGACTTGGCCCGGAGCAAGGCTCTCAAGGGTCATGTTCGCCCACCGCTCATAGTACCGGCGCCAGGTCCCGTGTCCTTCTCCCGGCCGACGGGCCGGGATGAACCGTGTGAACATCACCTGTGACGGATAGGCGCTGCACAGGGCGACGATATTCGGAAGCACGCGATCCATCCACGGCAACGCCCAAGGCGAACCCTCGCGGAACATGCCCTGCATGTCGACGCAAATGTGCGCGGCGTTGGGTCCGATGGGGTCGTCACGAAGCGTCGGATCAGCGGCCATGCTCTCACCTAAGTCAAGTGGCCGTCGAACACGACGCCAAGCCATGGGCACGGCACTTGCAGCGCCATTCCGATGGCAGATGCTTAATCTGCGGCCGGACGGCAAGTTCCCCGTCGTTTTGGAATTGCTCACCGTCCGGCGGCTGCCTGAAATTCAAGCGCACGCGAGTTCCGCTAACGACGCGAAAGCCGGTCCGCCCGAGTTAACGGGTCGGGGCGCTATGGAAGCCGGGCAAGGTGGCGGGTCATCGTCATCTTGTCCCGGGGATCGGCGCGGCCAGCGCCACGACCTCCGGGCGACTCTCCGCCGGCGTTCCGAGGCCTGCCACAGGACTACGCCCTGTTTGGCCTTCGGGGGCGCGCCGTCCAATGTCCGCAAAGCGCGAAGGATGTCGTCGAGCACCACCACGGTGCCGTCCTCGAGCTGGCGAAGTGTCGGCCGGTTCGGAACGGCACAGGCATCGGAGGCCCACGCTGCCAAGACGGCCCGTTTGCCGTCGCGGTCGATGTAGGGGTTGGTCAGGACAGCCTCGATGGGATCCTGAGAAGGAGCGCCATTGCTAGCGCTGCTGAATTCATGGTCTTGTTGCAGCATCTCCGTTTCTCCGCAATCCAAGGCCTCCCGGCCAGATGCCGGGAGGGACCGCAGGTTGACGTGTTAGTATCAGGTTAGTATCAGGCGGCCTTGCGCGCCTGGCCGACGTCCTGGGTGATCTGCTGGGGCGCGGCAGGCGCCGTACCGGTGGCGATCTGGATCCGCCGCGGCTTCAGCTCCTCGGGGATCTCGCGCACGATGTCGATCACAAGGAGGCCGCTGTCCAGCGACGCGCCGGTCACCTTCATGTGGTCGGCCAGCTTGAACGCCTGGCGGAAGTTGCGCAGTGCCAGGCCTTGGTGCAGGAACTGGCGGCTTTCGGCATCGGCGGCCTTCTGGCCGGTCACAACGAGCTCGGGACCGTTCTGGCTGAGCTCGATCTCGTCAGGGGTGAAGCCGGCGATCGCCATGGCAATGCGGTAGTCGTTTTCGCCCCTTTTTTCGATGTTGTAGGGCGGCCAGTCGGGGCGGCTGGCGCTGTCGAGCATGTCAAAAAGACGGTCAAAGCCGACCGTCGAGCGATAGAGGGAGTCAAAGGTTCTCATAGCCACATTCTCCTTGAAGCAACATGGGTACAAGGTGCGCCGCCCTGCGGCGCCGCCTGCCGAGCCATTGTGGCCTCGACGGTCGACGATTTGGGAATGGTTGATTTTGGCGTCAAGAGCTGGTCCGAAAAAAATCGCACCGAAAGTCGCCTGCCGATTTCCCGAAGGGAGCGGCCGGACCCACGCTAATGTAAAGAGCGGTCAACAATAACCTGCGTCTGGTGTTGAAGCCGTCCGGCGTCCTTCCCTGGGTAGTCTTGCATGGCCTCGTGTTAGGAGCGCGGGCAGGGTATCCAGCGCTTGATGCGGCTGGTGACGGCAACCTACGACTGCGTTTTTGGACACCCCCGCTCTCAAACCGACAATTCTCGCGCGCTTCGCTTGTAACCAGAATGGTTACATCGTAGTACTTATTCGGTTACCTGCCGCGGACTATCTTCAATGACTGTTTCCAGCCCAGCCACTATGAAGCGCGAGCCATGTCAGCCCGGTCGAAGCGATTGGATCGAGTGCTATGACATGCCGTGCCTGTGGTGCTCGAAGCACTGCAAGTGCGATGTAGTCGAAGCGATGATGGAGGACGGGGGCGCTTGGCCTGAAGGAGGCTGCGTTTCCGATCCCGGCGCCGGCGTCGCCTGCCTCTCCTACGAGCCAGTCTCAAAGGCAGCGTCATGAACGACAATCCGCCCGAGGTCCTGACCGTCGCTGAGACGCCGGACTACTGGTCGGCGCGTTTCCGCGACAAAGGTTTGCGCATGTCCGCGAGGTCGTTGCGCGAGAAGGCCATCAAAGCGGGGCTCTGCTACCATGTCGACAAGCAGGTGCTGATCTCGCCCCGACAGATCGACGAGTTGTTTTTGTGGAGTAAAGCGTCATGGCGCTCACCATCTATCGGCGAGGCCGCTTCTGGTGGCTCACCGGCACCGTCAAGGCCAAAGACGGCGAGCAAAGAGTTCACGAGAGTACGGGCGAGACTGACGAAGCCGCGGCGGACGCGGTCCGGCTAAGCCGCGAAAACGAGGCCAAGGCCGAGTTTAACCTGTCGCCAAAAGACCGCTTCACATTCACCCAGGCCGTCGACGCCTATCTCGACGCCGGCAAGGATGACAGGTTCATCCTCCCATTGCTCGACCACTTCACAGCCACCAGAATCTCGGACCTGACCGGCAGCAAGGTCCGCGAAGCGGCCAAGGCGCTCTATCCTGGCGCGGTCTACACGACATGGAACCGGCAGATCGTCACGCCCATGAAGGCGGTGATAAACCATAGTGCCGACACTGGCGACTGCCACGCGGTCAAGATCAAGGGTTTCACCAAGAAGGACCGGGACGTCAAGAAGCCGACGGCTGCGCCGAAGCGCGCCGTCGACCGTTCCTACATCGACACGTTCAGGGCCTACACCGACGACCAGCGGCTTCGCTCCCTCATGCTGTTCCTGTTCCAGACCGGCGCCCGGGTGAGCGAAGCAATCGACCTCGACGAGGCGTCAGGCGATCTCGACCTGATCAACCGAACTGTCACCTTCCGCGACACGAAAAACGGCGAGGACCGCCAAGCCGACCTCACCATTGAGATGGTCTACGAGTTCCAGCAGCTGGCCGAATGGAAGGAGGCTCGGGCCAAGGCCGACGACTACGGCAAGGGCGCCCGGCTCGGCCGCCACCCGAACACTCGGGTCTTTGGTTTCCGCCAGCGCTGGGCTGTCTACAAGGCGATCAAGGCGACGTGCGAGGCCGCCGGCATTCCCTACCTCGGCACCCATCAACCAGGTCGCCACAGTTTCGCTACCGAAATGATCGTGAAGAATCGGGTCGACGTCGCCACCACCGCCAAGAAAGGTGGATGGAAGGACAAGCGGGTTTTGATGGACCACTACACCCATGGCGATAGCGGCAAAGGCGTCATCGACAAGGTGTTCGGGAAGAAGAAGCCGCGCAAGGCCGCGAACGCCGGTGACAAAGCAACCAAACCGGTGACAAGACCTTACACCAGTCGAAAGCGGGAGGCTGGTTAAGCGATTGATCTTATGAGGGAAAAGCGTGGTGCCAGATTTGATACACCCCCTTACCAAGGGAGTGCTCTACCACTGAGCTACCGCAGCCGCCGATGGCGGGGCTTCTGCCATATCGAACCGGCAAGCGCAAGGCCAAGTGCAACGCTTCTGTGAAAGCCTTTGCCGGATCGCTTTTGATGACATGGCGGCGCCACAATGTTGGCTATCCCTGATCAGCGGGCTGGTGGGTCGCCAGCCGGGACGGGACAATGAACGACAAGACAATTCCTGTGAAAAAAGGCGGCACAAACCGCAAGGACCGGCTCGCCGAGCAATTGCGCGCCAATCTGCAGAAGCGCAAGGCGCAGTCGCGCTCGCGGCGCACCGGCGAGGCTGACAAGCAGCGCACCGGGGATGCCGACCAGCGGCCGGACGGGCTCGGCGCGGCAAGGGAAATACAAAAGGATTAACTCAAATCGGCCACTCTTGGGTCGGATAGCAGGAAATCCTATTTCTTGAACCGGACCGGCCAATGGTCTAGACGGGCCGATACTCAAACGATTGAAGCGGCTTTTTTGGCCGAGAGGGACGTTCTTCCATGGATCGCATCAGAATTGTCGGCGGCAACAAGCTTGCCGGAAGCATCCCGATCTCGGGCGCGAAAAACGCCGCCTTGCCACTGATGATCGCCTCGCTTTTGACCGACGACACGCTGACGCTGGAAAACGTGCCGCATCTGGCCGATGTCGAGCAGCTGATCCGCATCCTCGGCAATCACGGCGTCGATTATTCGGTCAATGGCCGCCGCGAGAAGCAGAATGAGGGCTATTCGCGCACCATCAATTTCTCGGCACGCAACATCGTCGACACGACAGCGCCGTACGAGCTGGTGTCGAAGATGCGGGCGTCGTTCTGGGTGATCGGCCCGCTGCTGGCCCGCATGGGCGAGGCCAAGGTGTCGTTGCCGGGCGGTTGCGCCATCGGCACGCGCCCGGTCGATCTGTTCCTCGAAGGCCTGCAGGCGCTGGGCGCCGACATCGACGTCGACACCGGCTATGTCATCGCCAAGACCCGGAATGGCCGGCTTGTCGGCAACCGCTACGTGTTCCCGAAGGTCTCGGTCGGCGCCACCCATGTGCTGATGATGGCGGCGTCGCTGGCCAAGGGCGAGACGGTGCTTGAAAATGCCGCCTGCGAGCCCGAAATAGTCAACCTTGCCGAGTGCCTCAATGCCATGGGCGCGAAGATTTCCGGCGCCGGCACGCCGACCATCACCATCGACGGCGTCGAATCACTGTCGGGCGCCCGCGTCCGCGTCATCCCCGACCGCATCGAGACCGGCACCTATGCCATGGCCGTCGCCATGACCGGCGGCGACGTCGTGCTCGAAGGCGCGCGCCCCGATCTGCTGCAGACCGCGCTCGACGTGATCGCCCAGACCGGCGCCGAGATCACGCCGACCAATTCCGGCATTCGCGTCAGGCGCAACGGCGCGGGCATTTCGCCGGTCGACGTGACGACGGCACCTTTCCCGGCCTTCCCGACCGATCTGCAGGCGCAGTTCATGGGCCTGATGACGATGGCCAAGGGCAAGTCGCGCATCACCGAGACGATCTTCGAAAACCGCTTCATGCATGTGCAGGAGCTGGCCCGGCTCGGCGCCCACATCACGCTTTCGGGCCAGACGGCGATCGTCGACGGCGTGCCGAAGCTGAAGGGCGCGCCTGTCATGGCGACCGATCTTCGCGCCTCCGTCTCGTTGGTCATCGCTGGACTCGCGGCCGAAGGCGAGACGACGGTCAACCGCGTCTACCATCTCGACCGCGGCTTCGAGCGGCTGGAAGAGAAACTGTCCAATTGCGGCGCTGTGATCGAGCGGATTTCGGCTTAGACAACTGTCTTCCAGCGTTGGTGATTGGCGACAGCCTAAGCGGCATCCGATCTCTCCCGCAAGGGGGGAGATCGGCTGCTTCGTCGACGGCGCCTATACCAGTCGCGGTTGCACGGACCGGAAAGACCGCCTAACAGAAGGCTGAACAATCAACCTTCAGGTGCGAAATCCGCATGACCGCCCTTAAGCTTATCGCACTCGACGATCAGGATCTGAGCATCGTCTCGGCCCATGTCCAGGACGCTGTACTGAAAGTCAGCGACCTCGAATTCCTGCCCTCGGCGAAGCGTTTCTTGCTGACCATGAACCGCTTCGTCTGGGAGGCCAAATCAAGCCTGCTTCGCCAGCACAATGAGCGGCGGCAAGCGGTGCTGCATTTCGACCGCGTGCTTGGCGCCAAGACCAATGGCATCGCCCGCGACAAGCCGGCCGAGATCCTTTCGCTGCTGGCGATCAGCTTCATCGAGATCAGCAAGCCGGCCGGCATCGTCGAGCTGATCTTTTCGGGCGGCGGCACCATCATGCTCGATGTCGAGTGCATCGAGGCCCGGCTTGCCGACATTGGCGGCGCGTGGGAAGCCACGTCGCGCCCCGTGCACAAGGCTTGAGCGTCCGATGGCCATCACGCTTCGTCAGTCCGATGCCGATTTCGAGCAGCGCTTCGCCGCCTTCCTTTTGACCAAGCGCGAAGTCTCGGCCGACGTCGATGCTGCGGTGCGCGACATCATTGCCCGCATGCGCGCCGAGGGCGACGCGGCGCTGATCGACTACACCCGGAAATTCGACCATGCCGACCTCGGGAGTCTCGGTATCGCCGTATCAAGGGACGATATCGCCCAGGCTTACAAGGCCGCCGACCCAAAGACGATCGAGGCGCTGGAATTCGCGCGCGACCGTATTCGCTCGCATCATGAGCGGCAGCGGCCCAGGGATGATCGCTATACGGATGCCGCCGGCGTCGAGCTTGGCTGGCGCTGGACGGCGATCGAGGCGGTCGGGCTCTATGTGCCGGGCGGCACGGCGAGCTATCCAAGCTCGGTGCTGATGAACGCCATACCGGCGGGGGTGGCCGGCGTCGAGCGTATCGTCATGGTGGTGCCGGCGCCCGGCGGCATCATCAATCCGCTGGTGCTGGTGGCGGCGGATATTGCTGGCGTGTCGGAGATTTATCGCGTCGGCGGCGCGCAAGCGATCGCGGCGCTTGCCTATGGCACCGAGACGATAACGCCGGTGGCCAAGATCGTCGGACCCGGCAATGCCTATGTCGCAGCGGCCAAACGCCAGGTGTTCGGCACCGTCGGCATCGATATGATCGCCGGCCCCTCGGAAGTGCTTGTCGTGGCCGACGGCAGCAACGATCCGGACTGGATCGCCGCCGACCTGCTGGCCCAGGCCGAGCACGATGCCTCGGCGCAGTCGATCCTGGTCACCGACGATCCGGCCTTCGGTCGTGCTGTCGAACAAGCCGTGGAGCGCCAGTTGCAGAGCCTGCCGCGTGCCGAGACGGCATCGGCGAGCTGGCGCGATTTCGGTGCGGTGATTCTTGTGCCGACGATCGACGCCGCGCTGCCGCTGGTCGACCGTATCGCGGCCGAACATGTCGAACTGGCCATCGACGATGCCGAGGGGTTTCTGGCGCGGATGCGCAATGCCGGTGCCGTGTTTCTCGGCCGCCACACGCCGGAAGCCATCGGTGACTATGTCGGCGGCTCCAACCACGTGCTGCCGACGGCACGATCGGCGCGCTTCTCGTCGGGCCTGTCCGTGCTCGATTTCGTCAAGCGTACGTCGATCCTGAAGCTTGGACCGGAGCAGTTGCGGCTTCTGGCGCCGGCGGCGATCGCGCTGGCCAAGGCGGAAGGCCTTGACGCGCATGGCCGCTCCGTCGCCATACGGTTGAACATGTAGGCCATCATGACGGGCTCCGATCAAACCCGCGCAAAACTGATCGATGTCGAACTCGATGAATCGATCGGCCGTTCGACGCCCGACGTCGAGCATGAACGCGCGGTGGCGATCTTCGACCTGATCGAAGAGAACAGCTTTCAACCCGTCAATGACAGCGGCGCCGGGCCCTACCGGCTGAAACTGTCGCTGGCCGAGCAGCGCCTGGTGTTTGCCGTGGCGCGCGAGGACGGGGCTGCCGTCGTTACCCACATCCTGTCGCTGACGCCGCTCAGGCGCATCGTCAAGGACTACTACATGATCTGCGAAAGCTACTACGACGCCATCCGCTCCTCGACGCCGAGCCACATCGAGGCGATCGACATGGGCCGCCGCGGCCTCCACAATGAGGGCTCGCAAACGCTGATGGACCGGCTTGCCGGCAAGATCGACATCGATTTCGATACGGCGCGCCGGCTGTTCACGCTGGTCTGCGTGCTGCACTGGCGGGGTTAGCCCTGGCTACCCTGCCCCGCTCGATCCTGTTCCTGTGCGGCATGAACGCAGTGCGCTCGCCGATGGCGGAACAGCTGGCGCGGCGGGCGCTGCCGGCCACCATCTTCGTCGCCTCGGCCGGCGTTCGTGCCGGCGAGCGCGATCCGTTCGTCGATGCGGTGCTGGCCGAGGAAGGCCTGTCGCTGGGCGAGCGTCATCCAAGGACGATGGACGATCTGGAGGACGACTATTTCGACCTCATCATCACGCTGGCGCCGGAGGCCCACCACGCGGCGCTCGAACTCACCCGCTCGCTTGCCGTCGAGGTCGAATACTGGCCAACGCCGGATCCGACCGACGCTACCGGCACGCGCGAACATATCATGGCAGCCTATCGCGATGTGCGCGAGCGGCTGAAAGCCCGGATCAACCGCCGTTTCGCCGCTCCGGAGGCTGCCGATTAAGCGTGTTCACAAGCGGACGATTATCATATAGGTTCCGCCGAAATTCCGGCCAGGCGCTGGAACTCCCATCCAAGCAAAGGTATCGAATGCCGAAGGAAGAAGTCCTCGAGTTTCCGGGTGTCGTGACGGAATTGTTGCCCAACGCGATGTTCAGGGTGAAACTCGAAAACGAACACGAGATCATCGCCCATACTGCCGGCCGCATGCGCAAGAACCGCATCCGCGTGCTGACCGGCGACAAGGTTCTGGTCGAGATGACGCCATACGACCTGACCAAGGGCCGCATCACCTATCGTTTCAAGTAAGCAAAGCCCGACTGGTCCGCGATGAGCATTTTGCAGAAGCTGGTGCTTGCCTCGGGTTCGCCGCGCCGGATCGAGCTCTTGCAGCAGGCCGGCATCGAGCCGGACCGCGTGCTGCCGGCCGATGTCGACGAGACGCCGCTGCGCGCCGAGCATCCACGCTCGCTGGCCAAGCGCCTGTCGAAGGAAAAGGCCGAGAAGGCGTTCGCATCGCTGCAGGCCGAGGCCGACTATGCGCCCGGCTTCGTGCTGGCCGCCGATACGGTGGTCGCCGTCGGGCGGCGCATCCTGCCCAAGGCCGAAACCCTCGACGACGCCGCCAATTGCCTCGGGCTTTTGTCCGGCCGTTCGCACCGGGTCTACTCCGGCATCTGCCTGATCACGCCGGGTGGCAAACTGCGCCAGCGGCTGGTCGAGACGCGGGTGCGCTTTAAGCGGCTGCCGCGCGAAGAAATCGACGCCTATGTGGCGTCGGGCGAATGGCGCGGCAAGGCCGGCGGCTATGCCGTCCAGGGTCTCGCTGGCGCCTTCGTGGTCAAGCTGGTCGGCTCCTACACCAACATCGTCGGCCTGCCGCTCTATGAGACAGTGGCGCTGCTTTCCGGCGAAGGCTTCAAGGTGCATGGCGGCTGGCTGGCGGGTGTACGGCCGTGAATTCCGATTCCAAAGTCACGCCGCTGCGGCCGAAACGCCCCTGCCCTGAATGCGGCAAACCGTCGGCGCGCGACACCTTTCCGTTCTGCTCGACGCGCTGCAAGGACATCGACCTCAACCGCTGGCTGAAGGGCGCCTATGTCATCTCCGCCCGCGACGACGAGGAAGAGCCGGACGCCAACGAGCCGAAATGAGCGCGGAACCGGTCAGGCGGCCTCGTTCTTGCGGTTGATACGTGCCCAGGCCGGCAGCCAGTCGCCATGAGCGGCGAGAAGATCATCGACCAGTGACCAGATCTGATCGAGATCAAGCTCAGCGGCGGTGTGCGGATCCATCATTGCCGCATGGTAGATGTGATCGCGGTTCTCGCTCATAAGCGCCCGCACCGTCAGCTCCTGCACGTTGATGTTGGTGCGGATCAGCGCCGTCAGTTGCGGCGGCAGGTCGCCTATGTAAGTCGGCTGGATACCCGAGGAATCGACCAGGCACGGCACTTCGGCGGCGCAATCCCGGGGCAGCGAGGTGATGCAGCCATTGTTGCGGACATTGCCGTAGATCACCGAGGGTTCGCCCGTCCATACCGAATTCATGATCGATGAGGCATATTCCTTCGACTGCTCGACTTCGATGCGCTCGGCCGAGCGATAGGCTTCCGCTTGCCCCTTCCAGCGCTCGATCTGTTCGATGCAGCGCTTGGGATACTCATCCAGCGGGATGCCGTATTTCTCGATAAGGTCCGGGCGGCCTTCCTTGATGAAATAGGGCGTGTATTCGGCGAAATGCTCCGAGCTTTCGGTGACGAAATAGCCCAGCCGCGTCAGCATCTCGTAGCGCACCTTGTTGGGGCAGCGCGGATTCCAACCGGGCTTGGGCGCGCGGCCTTCGCGATAGGCGCGCACGAGCTCGGGATAGAGGTCGCGGTAGGATCCATCCGGCTGGCGATGTTCGAACTTCAGATAGAAGGCCATGTGGTTGATGCCGGCCGAACGATAGCGGATCTCCTCGTACGGAAGGTCGAGGTCATGCGCCAGTTCCATCGCCGTGCCCTGCACCGAATGGCAGAGGCCGACCTGCCTGATATCAGGGTATTTCTCTGATATCGCCCAGGTGTTGATCGCCATCGGGTTGACGTATTGCAGCATGATCGCCTGCGGGCAGACGGCGAGCATGTCCTCGCAGATCTTCCACAGATGCGGCACGGTTCTCAAGCCACGCATGATGCCGCCGACGCCGAGCGTGTCGGCGATCGTCTGGCGCAGGCCGTATTTCTTCGGCACTTCGAAGTCGGTGACCGTGCAGGGCTCATAGCCACCGATCTGGAAGGCGACGACGACGAAGTCGGCGCCCGCCAGCGCCTTGCGCTGGTCCGAATGGGTCTCGGCCTTCGCCTTGACGCCGAGCGTCGAGATCAGCTTGTTGACGACGATGGCGCTCTCTTCCAGCCGCTGCGGATTGAGGTCCATCAGCGCGATCGTCGCGCCCGAAAGCGACGGGCGCTGCAGCACGTCGCCGACGATGTTCTTCATGAACACCGTCGATCCGGCGCCGATGAAAGTGATCTTGGGATTTCTTGCCACGCTAACCTCCGGCATATGTTCAAGCCACGTCGAAAGCGGCCCTGACGAGCCGTTCGGTGTAGGCGGTCTTGGGATTGGACAGGACTTCGTCGACGGGGCCCTGCTCGACGATCTTGCCGTGCTGCATGACGATGACGCGGTGGCACAACGCACGCACCACCTTGAGGTCGTGCGAGATGAAGAGGTAGCTCAATCCGCGTTCGTCCTGCAGCTTGCGCAAGAGGTCGATGATCTGCGCCTGGACGGAGAGGTCCAGCGCCGATGTCGGCTCGTCGAGCAGGATGAATTCGGGTTCCAGGGCGATGGCGCGGGCGATCGCGATGCGTTGGCGCTGGCCGCCGGAAAATTCGTGCGGAAACCGCGATAGGATATCACCGGGCATGCCGGCGCTGACCAGCGCCTCGCGCACCCGTTCGACCCGCTCGCGCCGCGTCGCCCCTATGCTGTTGACGACCAGCCCTTCCTCGATGATCTGCCCGATCGTCATGCGTGGGTTGAGCGAGGAGAACGGGTCCTGGAAGACGATCTGCATGCGCGAGCGCAGCGGTCGCATCTCGGCCCTCGACAGGCCGTGGATCGGCTTGCCGTCGAAGTGGATCTCGCCGCGCTTGGTGTCGATCAACCTGAGCAGGGCCTGGCCGAAGGTGGTCTTGCCGGAGCCGGACTCGCCGACCAGCCCCAGCGTCTCGTGGCGGCAAAGTTTGAGGCCGAGGTCGTCGACCGCGACCAGTTCGCGCCAGTCCGGTTTCAGGAAGCTGCCATGGCGCAGCATGAAGGAGACGCGCACGCCGCTCGCCTCGAGAATGGTACTGCTGCCGTCGGGGAGCGGCTTTGGCCGCCCGCGCGGCTCGGACGCCAGCAGCCGCCGCGTATAGGGATGCTGCGGATCGGCGAAAAGCCGTTCGGTGACGTTGTGCTCGCACATTTCGCCATGCTGCATGACATAGACGTAGTCGGAGAACTGGCGCACCACGGTCAGGTCGTGGGTGATCAGGATCACCGCCATGCGCAGCTCTTTCTGCAGGCTGCGGATCAGGTTCAGGATCTGCGCCTGGACGGTGACGTCGAGCGCCGTGGTCGGCTCGTCGGCGATCAGCACATCGGGATTGTTGGCCAGCGCCATGGCGATCATCACCCGCTGGCGTTGCCCGCCCGAGAGCTGGTGCGGATATTGCCTGAGCCGCGCGGCGGGGTCGGGAATCTGCACGTGCTGCAGAAGTTCGAGCGCCCGCGCCTGCGCCTGCCTGCGGCTCATCTTGCGATGCACCCTGATCGCCTCGACGATCTGGCTGCCGACCGTGTAAATCGGGTTGAGCGAGCTCATCGGCTCCTGGAAGATCATCGAGATGCGGTTGCCGCGCAATTGGCGCCGGGCACGCTCGGGGAATTTCAGGATGTCTTGGCCGTCATAACAGACGCTCGACGTTGGCGACACCGTGGCGCGCCGCGACAGCAGTCCCATGACGGTGCGCGCCGTCACCGACTTGCCGGAACCGGATTCGCCGACGATCGCGATCGTCTCGCCGCGATAGAGCTGGAACGAGATGTCCTTGACCGCTTCGACGGCGCCATGCTCGACTTTGAAGGACACGGCGACATTGCGGGCGTCGATGATGGGCTGGTCGTGGCGTCCGTCATGGTCGTGACGGACGGTCGGGGCGAAGGATTCAGTGAGCACGACGGTCATCCCAGCCACCCTCAATAGGGGTCGACGGCGTCGCGCAGGCCGTCTCCCAGCGCGTTGAAGGCAAAGACGGTGACGAGCACGAAACCGACCGGCGACAGGATCCAGGGATAGGTGCCGATGACGGAATAGGTCGCGGTGTCCTGCAGCATCAGGCCCCACGAGATCAACGGCGGCTTCACGGCGAAGCCGAGGAAACCGAGGAAGGATTCGAGCAGCACCACGGTCGGGATCGCCAGCGTCACGGCGACGATCACATGGCTCATCACATTGGGGAAGATGTGCTGCATGATGATGCGCCGGTCGGTGGCGCCAACGGCCATGGCGGCGCGCACATACTCGATCCGCGCCAGCGCCAGCGTCTTGCCGCGCACCTCGCGCGACATCTGCGCCCAGCCCAATGCCGACATAACGATGATGACGAAAGCGAGGAACACGTTGGTCGGCGCGGTAACCGGGATCAGCGTCGTCAGCGCCAGATAGAGCGGCAGCTGCGGGAAGGCGAGCACCAGTTCGACGAAACGCTGCATCCAGACATCGAACCTGCCGCCAAAATAGCCGGAGACCATGCCGACGGTGGTGCCGATGACGGTGATGATGAAGACGACCGTCAACGCGATCATCAGCGAGACGCGCGAGCCATGGATGGCGCGCGACAGCACGTCGCGGCCGAACTTGTCGGTGCCGAGGAAATGCACTGGCTGGCCGTCCAGCGAACCGAACAGATGCCGATCCGCCGGCAACAGCCCGAAGAACTTGTATGGCGCGCCATGCGCGAAGAACCCAAGCAGCCTTGGATGGTCATAGTCGGGGCCGACGACGGGCTGGAAGGTGACCGGATCGAGGTCCGCCGAATCGGCCAGGGCGTAGACCCTCGGCCGCACGACGAAATTGCCTTCCTTGTCGTGAAAGCTGGGCAGTTGCGGCGGGGCGAAGCCGACATCGGTGACCTTCGGATCCATCGGCGCCATGAACTCGGCGAACACGGCCATCACCAGCAGCAGAACGACGAGGCAAAGCCCGGCCATGCCGGTCCAGGAGCGCTTCAGCCGGCGCCAGACAAGCGCCATGTAGCTCTCGTTGCCGCGCTGCGGCTTGTTGATGGCTCCCTCGGCAGGCAGCGGCGGTGGCAGATTGTCGAAAGCCAGCATCTCAGCTTTCCCCGAACTGGCGCACGCGCGGATCGAGCAGGACGAGCAGCATGTCGGCGATGATGTTGCCGACGATCAGCGTCGCCGACAGCACCATCATGAAGGTGGCGGTGACATAGACATCGCCGACAGCCATGGAGCCGACGATCGCCGGGCCGACGGTCGGCAGCGCGAAGATGATCGCCGTCTCGATCTCACCGGTCAGCATGTAGGGCAGCACCACGCCCTGATACATGACGAGCGGGTGCAGCGCGTTGGGCACGGCGTGGCGCATGACGACGGCGGCGCCGGTCAGTCCCTTGGCCCTCGCCGTCTCGACATATTGCGCGTTCAGCGTGTCGAGCAGATTGCCGCGCATGACGCGCATGTTGTAGGCGAGGCCGCCGAAGGTGGCGATCGCCACGACCGGCCAGACATGCTTGACCAGGTCGGCGAACTTGGCCCACGACCACGGCGCGCCGCCATATTGCGGCGAGAAGAAGCTGCCGATTTCCGACACGTTGAACTGGAAGACCAGGAGATAGACGATGATCAGCGCCATCAGGAAGCGCGGCACTGTCATGCCGAGGAACGAGATGGCCGACAGCGTCGAGTCGATCCAGGTGTATTGCCGGGTCGCGGCCCAAATGCCGAAGCCGATGCCGAGGACCGAGGCGAGCAGATGGCAGACCAGCGCCAGAAGCAGCGTGCGCGGCAGACGCTCGCCGACCACATCGGCGACCGGCTTGTTGTAGTAGAGGCTGTAGCCGAAATCGCCGCGGGTGATGATGCCGCCGATCCAGTTGAGATACTGAATGGGCAGCGGCTTATCGAGGCCATGCTCGATGCGATAGGCCTGGGCCTGCGCGTCGGCCTCGGCGAAGGAGGCTCCACCCTGATTGATCAGCTGTGAGCGGATGTAGTCGGCATAATCGCCCGGCGGCGCCTGGATGATGGCAAAGGTGACCAGGCTCAGAATGGCGAGGACCGGTATTGCCGACGCTATGCGCGTGAGCAGGAATCGCAACATGGACGGTCCGCTTCCTTGTATCGCCGACCGCGCCCTTTGGTTGCGTCCGGAGGTTGGTTTTGTCCGGCCGCGCCAGCGGCGCGGCCGGAGTTCTCTTGGTCAGGGAGGTAAACCTAATTCATTGGCCCCTTGTCTCCGGGTTTGCCGGGAAGTTCTTCGGGGAACAATTCGTATTTCGCCTGCTTGTCGGCCGCGACAAAGACCCGTTCGCGGATGATCGAATCCTCGGCCCAGTTGAACATGAAAATTGGCGTGCCCTGCGGAATGTTCGAGAAGCGCTTGTTGACGATCAGCGCGCCAGGATATTCCGTCAGGCCGACATTGTAGACGTGTTCCGTCGAGATCTTCTGGAACTGCTTCATCAGGCTGGCGCGCTGGTCATTGTCCTGCGTCGAGACGAACTTGTTGACGATGTCGACGAGGTCCTTTTCGAAAGGCATCAGATCGACCTCGCCGTTTTCCGGCGCGCGATGGTTCCAGCTGGTGCGCGGACCGACCGGGGCGAGCTGCTCGGTGTTCTGCACCACCGACGTCAGCTCCTGATCGTTGCGTCGGACCAACCAATCGAAGCGGCCGGAATATTGGGAAGCGTCGCGCTGGGTGCCGTTGAGGCCGTTGAGCACGACCCGAAGCCCGAGCTTTTCCATCTGGCCGACAACACCTTCGGCAAGGCTCTTGTCGGTGGTGTAGTCGTTGTTGACCAGCATCACGATCTCGACGTTCTTGCCGCCCGCGGTGCCGGCCGGGAAGTTCACGAAACCGTCGCCGTCGGTATCCTTGAGGCCGGCCTTGGCGAGCTCGGCCTTGGCACCCTCGAGGTCGAAGGGGAAGTAGACGGTCGAATCGCGGTCATAGAAGCTGGTGCCCGACGACAGGCCGCCGGGATAGATGGCGGTGAACGGGCCCTTGACCAGCGAGTCGCCGAGCGCCTTGCGGTCGAGCGCCATGGTAACGGCCTTGCGGAAATCCTCGTTGCGGTTCAGCTCACGAACCGCCTGGCTGCGTTCGTCCGGGTTGCCCCAGCCATTGGCGGAATAGTTCAGGCGCAGATTGTAGCCGATGAGCCGCGGGCCGAAGGCCAGCCGGGCCGGCGCGTTCGCCTCCGCCGCACGCTTCAGAGAGGCGACGAAGTTTTCCGGCTGCTCCAGATTGGAGAAGTCGGCCGAGCCGGCGACCGCCTGGACGTCGCGGTCGGCCCAGGTCGACAGCTTGTACTGCAGTTCATTGAGGTAGGGCAGCTGGTTGCCCTTCTCGTCGACCTTCCAGTAGTAGGGGTTGCGGCGCATGACGATGATGTCGTCCGGCCGATATTCGACCGGCACCCAGGCGCCCATCACCGGCATGTTCATGAATTCCGGCGGGAAGGCGTTCTTGAACTGGTCGTAGGTGTTCTTCGAATATTTCGGATGCTGCGGCTTCAGGATGTGCGCGGGGCCGGGACAGAAGGTGCCGTAGGCCATTGCGTAGAGATACTGCTTCGGGAAGGCTTCCTTGAAGGTCCATTCGACGGTGTAGTCGTCGATCTTCTTCAGCGTGGTGCCGACACCGAAGGTTTCAGGCGTCGCGCCGTTCAGCGGCGAGACGTTGGGATCGACGACCTCGTCGTCCCAGTAGAACATGACATCGTCGGCGTTGAAGGGCACGCCATCCGACCATTTGGCGCCTTCGACAAGGTGCATCGTCAGCTTGTGGCCGTCGCTCGACCAATCCCAGCTCCTGGCGAGGTTTGGCAGCGGTTCTGTGTCCTTGGCCTCGACCTGGAACAGCGGCGCGGTGCGCGTCAGGCATTCGGAAAGGCCGATATCGATGCCACCCCAGCCTTGCGTTTGGCCGGCACCGTAGTTCCAGCCTTCCGGCCGACCGCCGATGACGTGGCGCATCGTGTCGCCATAGACGCCGATGCCGTCCTGCATGTTGCCGGTCTTGAAGACCAGCGGCTCTTTCGGCAGCCTGTCTTTCACCGGCGGCAGCTTGCCGGTCTTGACGTATTTCTCGGTAACCCAGTCAGGCTCGTGATATTGCGGGAGTGCCTTGAACTCCAGGATGGAGTCACGCGCCACATATTTGATCTTGCCCTCGGCGGGGAACGGTGTCGGCGCCGGCGGAACCGTCGGCTCGGAAGCGTATGCACTGAGTGCCGAGACCGAGACGCTCAGCGCCAGTCCGGCAGCAAGGCCGATATTGCGTAAATTCCTCACTGTCTCTCTCCCTCTTGTTTGTTCCGGAGCATTTTCACCTGCTCCGTTTCTCCTCGAATTCAAACGGCTTCCTGGCAGTGGATCTGCCTCCCGTAGATCCACCATCACCGCATGAGGTTTTCAGCCGGCCTGCTTCAGCGCGGCTTTTTCGGCGCGCAATTCCTCGATCGAGCGCACGCTGCGCCGCGCTGCGCCCGCCCACTCGCGGGTCTTCACCGCAGATGTCGACAGCCGCTCTTTGGCGGCCGGAACCGCGTGGGCATACTGCGGCAGCCAGGCTGCCTGGGCGACGACCATTTCATCGACCATCTGCCAGACCTCCTCCGGGGTTGAAACCGCGCCGACCAGAGGGTCATGCAGCACGGCGAGCTTCAGGAGATCGATGTCGCCTGATATCGCGGCATGGACCGACATGCGCTGGACATTGATCGAGGCGATGCAGGTGGCGGCACAGGCTTCCGGCAACGTGATGCCGGCGGCCATGTTGATGCCGAAGCGGTCGACGAAGCCGGGCGACTCAATGATGGCGTCCCGCGGCAGGTTGGTGATCACGCCATTGTTCTTGACGTTGAAATGGCCGCGATAGACGCGGTTGGTCTCCAGCGCCTCCAATATATGGCTGGCATGCTCGTTGGAACGTTTCTCGGGATCGATCGGCTGTGACGCCGCTTCGAGGAACTGTGGATATTCCGTTTCGAACCAGTTGCGGGTTTCCGTGGAATAGCGGAGATAGCCGCCCGTCTCGCCATGGATCCAGTCGGACATGTCGATCCAGCGCGTGATTTCGTCGGGCCGTTTGCGGTACCAGGGCAGATATTCCGAAAGATGGCCGTTGCTTTCGGTCGAATAGACGCCGAAGCGCTTCAAGACATCGATGCGCAACTTTTCCTGCCTGGAATAGACAGGATGCGCCTCGAAGGCGGCAACCAGTTCATCCTTGCCGATCTCGCGGCCGTTCAGGCGCAGATCGATGAACCAGGTCTGGTGGTTGATGCCGGAGCAGACATAGTCGAGTTCCTGCCTTGACTTCGCACCCAGCACCTCGGCGATCTGCTCGGCGCCGTGCTGGACGCCGTGGCAGAGCCCGACGGTGTCGACCTTGCCGTATTCGATCGCTGCCCAGGTGTTCATCGCCATCGGATTGGCGTAGTTCAGGAATTTGGCGTTCGTCTCGGCGACCTCACGTATGTCCTTGCAGAAATCGAGGATCACCGGAATGTTGCGCTGGCCATAGAGAATGCCACCGGCACAGATCGTGTCGCCGACGCATTGGTCGATGCCGTATTTCAGGGGAATCCTGATGTCGTCGGCGTAGGCTTCGAGGCCGCCGACCCGCACGCAGCTGATGACATAGCGTGCGCCTTCGAGCGCCTTGCGGCGCTCGGTGGTCGCCGTCACCTTGGTCGGCAGTCCGTTGGCCTCGACGATCCTGTCGAGGATCGCCTTGATCATCTCAAGATTGTGCTCGCTGACGTCAGTCAGCGCGAATTCGATGTCGGTGAATTCGGGTACGCACAGAATGTCAGTGAACAGCTTCTTGGTGAAGCCGACGCTGCCGGCACCGATGATAGCGATTTTGAAACTCATCAGCCGGACCTCATTTCCTTCAAATGTCAGGCAAGGAATGACAACGAAAGGTCTAGCCACATGCCATGACATGTGTGCAAGACAAGCCGGATTCCGGCCTGCCAACCTCCCTGTCCGCTCCTCGACTGCGGATCTCTCTCGCTTTTCGAGGGGGATTATGCGCTTATTCGCGAGCGCGACCAGAGAAGGATTATGCTTTCAAGGGTAATTTTATGCTGCAGGATTTGATAGCCAACGGACAGTCCATGCGCACGATCTCGCTGCCGCGCGGCCGCCAGCGCCTGCACGCCATGCCGACGAGCACGGGCTATGAAGTGCGCGAGGACGAGATCTACGACTGGGACGGGCGCAGGCGCGGCCAGACACCGTTCACAGTGCTCCAGCACACGATCAGCGGGACCGGCCGGCTGCGCTATGAGAACCGCAACTACCGCCTGCAGAAGAACGACACTTTGCTGGTGCTGGTGCCGCACAACCACCGTTACTGGCTGGCCAAGGATGAGCGTTGGGAATATTTCTGGATTTCGATGAACGGCGAGGAGGCGCTGCGCATCCACAAATCCATACTCGGCACTTCGGGTCCGGTGTTTCGGCTGCAGCCGGCGACGATCGATCATCTTGCCGATTGCAGCCTGCGCCTCATCAAGGGGGCTGCTTCGCCGGGTGCCGCTTCCGCCGTCGCCTACGAAGCTGCGATGGCACTCTATGACGATGTCTTCGGCTCACATGCCTTTGCCGAAAAACAGAGCGCCATGCAGCCGGTCATCGATCACATCAGTGCCAACCTCGACAAGCCGCTGCCGGTGGCGGATCTTGTCCAGATCAGTGGCCTCAGCCGGGCCCATTTCTCGCGCTGTTTTGCCGAGAGCGAAGGCCTGCCGCCCGCCGAGTTCGTGCTGCAGCAGCGCCTGCAACGGGCGGCGAAGCTGCTGACCAAGGCGGATTTCCTGCCGGTGAAGGAAGTCGCCATCCTGTGCGGCTTCGAGGACGCGAACTATTTTTCGAAGGTCTTCCGCCGCTGCTACGGCATTACGCCCAGCCAATTCCGCACCACCGGCATGTATGCCAGCATGAGAACTCCGGCCAGACGCGGCGCCAGCCTGCCGGACGACGAGACCTGACGCCGCTGTTGGGGTCCTGCTTTTATGCACGTTGTCCCAAAACCGCTGCGCACTTCTGGGCGACATGCATCAGGTTCATGCATGTCGTTACCCCAAAACCGCTGCGCACTTTTGGGCGACATGCATCAGGCGGCGCGCAGGCTGCCGCCGTCCAGCCACTCGAGATCGGCCGGCGAAAGTGTGATGTCGAGGGCGCGCAGGCTGTCGTCCAACTCGCCCAGCGTGCGCGGCCCGATCAGCGGAATGGATGGGAAGGGCTGGTTGAGCACATAGGCCAGTGCAATATGGATCGGGCTCTTGCCCAGCCTCGCGGCCAGGTCGATCGCCCGGTCGCGGCGGCCGAAATTCCGCTCCGAGTACCAGACCCGCACCAGTTCCTCATTGTCGTGCCTGTCACGCCCGGCGCGATCGGTGAAAAAGCCGCGCCCCTGGCTCGACCAGGCGAAATTCGGCATCTGGCAGGACCTCAGCCAGGCCTTCCATTCGTCGCTGGACGAGGTCACGCAGCCCGCCCAGATCGGTTCCAGCATTTCGGCCAGCGAGAAGTTGTTGGACAATGCGCCAGGCTTCTGCTTGCCGGTGCGTTCGGCATAGGCAATAGCCTCGTCCATGCGCTCCATCGTCCAGTTCGAGCCGCCGAACGGACCGCGGATGCGGCCAGCCTTCACCTCACGATCCATCGCATCGACGAATTCGCCGACCGGCACATCCGGATTGTCGCGGTGCATGAAGTAGACATCGACATGGTCGGTCTGCAGCCGGTCGAGCGACTGGGCGAGCTGCTTACCGATCACATCGGGATAGCAGAGCGGCGAGTGCGCGCCCTTGGCGATGACCACCGATTGCGCCCGCACGCCGCGGTTTTTCAACCACTCGCCAAGCAGCGCCTCGGTGTAACCGCCGCCATAGACATAGCCGGTGTCGAAGAGATTGCCGCCGGCCTCGAAAAAGGCATCGAGCAGGATCGAGCCCGATGAAAAGGTGCGGAAATCCTCGAAGCCGAGCGCCACCACCGACGCCGGCTTCGACAGGCCCGGAATGGTGCGCTTGCCGATCGCCGTGCCGCCCGAGCGCAAAGGCCGGCCGGAGATGGTGTTGGCGCGCTGCGGCGCCTTCTCGATCCCATATTCCAGGCCCGCCGCCGCCCGCCATCTGTCGAGGACGCGCAAGGTGCCGAGACTGTCGGCCCAGCCCATGCCTGGCCAGGCGAACTCCTGCCGTCCTGCTTGGATGGCCTCCCCGGCAGCATCGACCTCGAAGGAATAGACATGGCGCTTTTCGTTGACGCTGATGGTCTCGCGCGCGCCATCGGACCCGATCACGTCGATCCTACCCAGGCCGACATCACGGTTGCCGCCGGCGAACCAGAAGTCCGGCACCTCGATGCGGCCCCTGGTGCCGAAGATTCTCAGCACATTGTCCTGGTTAAGCGAGATGCTGCAGGAAACTTCGGCAATGATGCCGCCCGGGAAATGCAGCAGCGCCGAGGCCCATTCGTCGACGCCGGACTGACCAAGATGGGCAGCACCAACCACCTTGTCCGGCTCGGCGAAGGGGAGACCTGCCGCTGCCCCGGCAATCAGCCGCACCATCGAGACCGGATAGCCGCCAACATCCAGAATGCCGCCGCCGGCAAGATCGTTGGCATAGAGCCGATGCTCCGGCATGAAGCCCGGCATGGCAAAGCCGAAACTCGACTTGATCATCCGGATGTCGCCGATGACGCCCGATCTGATCAGTTCCACCAGCTTCAGCGTCTGCGGGTGCAATCGGTACATGAAGGCTTCGCCGAGAAAGGTGCCGGCCTTGCGCGCGGCATGGATCATGGCGTCGGCCTCGAAGGCGGTCAGCGCAAGCGGCTTTTCGCAAAGCACATGTTTGCCCGCTTCCGCCGCCCTGATCGCCCATTGCGCATGGCCGGGATGCGGGATCGAAATGTAGACGGCATCGACATCCGGATCGGCGAGCAAGGCATCGTAGCCATCGAGGATGCGGGCGCCGGGAAAACTCTCGGCGAGGCCAGGTTTGGCGGGATTGCGCGCGCCGATGGCAACCAGCTTCCCAGTGCGCGAAGCGGCCGCGCCACCGGCAAAGGCCTGGGCGATGCTGCCCGGGCCGAGAATGCCCCAGCGAATGGGCGTGGTTGAGGTCATTGTCATTCTCCTTGAAGGCTGGAAAGGGCGGCCGGTCAGCGCAGCCGCAGTCCTTTTTCGTCGAACAGGTAGGATTTGCGGATGGAAACGGTGATCTCGGACGCGTCGGGAACCTTGGCCGCGTCGCGCTGGATCACCACGTCTTCACCGTGCGCCGTTCTGGCATAGAGAAAACTTGTGCCGCCCAGGTGCTCGACCACGTCGATGCGAACCACAAGGTCGGTGTCGCCCTCTCCGGCGCTGCCGAAATGTTCGGGACGCACGCCGACGATGACCTTGCTTCCTGCTTCGGGTGCGGCACCCGTCAGCGGTTGCGCGATACGGGTCTTCTCCTGACCCGCCAGCTCGACCACCACACCCCGTGCATCGCGCCCGACAATGCGGCCGTTGATGAAGTTCATCTTCGGCGAGCCGACAAAGCCGGCCACGAACTGATTGTCGGGATCGTCATAGAGATCGAGCGGCCGGCCGATCTGCTCGATATGGCCGGCACGCATCACGACGATCCTGTCGGCGAGTGTCATCGCCTCGGTCTGGTCGTGCGTGACATAGATCATGGTGGTGCCGAGTTCCTTGTGCAGCCGCGATATCTCGACCCGCATCTGGACGCGCAACTCGGCGTCGAGATTGGAAAGCGGCTCGTCGAACAGGAACACCTGCGGTTCGCGCACGATCGCGCGGCCGATGGCGACGCGCTGGCGCTGGCCGCCCGACAAATGCTTAGGACGCCGCTTCATCAGTTCGTTTATGCGCAGGATTTCGGCGGCTCGCTTGACGCGCCGGTCGGTGTCGGCCTTCGGATTGCCGGTCATCCGCAATCCGAAGCTCAGATTCTGCTCGACCGTCATGTGCGGATAGAGTGCGTAGGACTGGAAGACCATGGCGATGCCGCGGTCGGCCGGCTCGACGTCGTTGACGAGCTTGCCACCGATGGCGATCTCGCCGCCGCTGATGTCCTCGAGCCCGGCGATCATCCTGAGCAGCGTCGATTTTCCGCAGCCGGAGGGGCCGACGAAGACGACGAACTCGCCGTCCTTGACGTCGATGTTGGCGCCATGGACGACCTCGAAGACGCCAAAACGCTTGATGACATTGTTGAGCGTGACCGTTGCCATTCTGCCCCTTACTTGACCGCGCCGGCGGCGATGCCGGCGATGAAATGGCGCTGCAGAAGCACGAAGACGATGAGCATCGGCACCGTCAGCATCACCGCGCCCGCCATGATGCCACCCCACGACACCTTGGTGAGACCGATCAGCGTGCCGAGCGCCACCGGCGCCGTCATCGACCCCGGCTGGCTGTTGATCAGGAGCGGCCACAAATAGTTGTTCCAGGAGGCGAGGAACAGGATGATGGCGAGCGCCGCCAGCATCGGCCGCGCCAGAGGCAGCGCGACGAAGAGGAAGATGCGCCATTCCTTCACCCCCTCGACGCGCGCCGCATCGAAAAGGTCGTCCGGCATCATCGAGAAGCTCTGCCGCATGAACAGCACGCCGAGCGAATTGAACAGCGGCGGCACGATCAGCGCCACCCAGGTGTTGGCGAGCTTGAAATCGCGCGCCACCATGATGAATTGCGGGATCAGCACCACCGCGTAAGGCAGCGTGATGGTGCCGAGGATGATGGCGACAACCACGCCCTTGCCGAAGAACCGGTAGCGGGCCAGCGCCCAGCCGGCCATCGACGTCAGCAGCACCGACAGGAACGTGTAGGTCACCGCCACCGAGACCGAAATGCCGATGGCGCCGACGAAGTCGGTGTCACGCTGCAGATTGTTGAAATTGTCCATGAAGTTGCCGTGCGGCAAAAGCTCGATGCCGGGGCTGAAGATGCCGTTGTCCGGCATGGTCGAGAACACCACCATCATCCACAGCGGAAACAGCCAGACCAGCGCCAGCGGCGTCAGGAACAGATGCAGCGCGATGCTGCGTCCCAGCCTGGCGGAAGAACGCGAACTCATTTCGGTTCCCTCGTCAGCCATAGCTGCACCAGCGTGATCGCGATCGCCAGCGCGGCCATGGTGTAGGCAACGGCCGATGCGTAGCCGAAGTTGAGCGACCGAAAACCCTGGCGGTAAAGCAACAGGCCAAGCGTTTCCGTGCCGCCGCCCGGTCCGCCCCGCTCGGTGATCAGGAAGGGCTCGGTGAACAGCTGCATGGTGCCAATGATCGACAGCACGAGGCAGAACACGATGACCGGCTTCAAGAGCGGCAGAGTGATGTAGAAGAACTGTTTGAACTTGCTGACGCGGTCCAGCGTCGCCGCCTCATAGACATCTTCGGGTATGGACTGCATGCCGGCGAGCAGGATGATGGCGTTGTAACCGGCCCAGCGCCAGGTCACCGCGATCATGATCAGCGCCATCGCCGGTGTGACGTTGGAAAACCAGTCGATGCTGGGCAGGCCGACGCTGTTCAAGAGCTTGTTGATGATGCCGAAGTTGAGGTTGAACATCAGCCGGAAGACCGCCGAGTAGGCAACTTCGCCGACCACGACCGGGGCGAAGAAGGCGAAGCGGTAAAGACCCCTCGCCTTGAGCAGCGGCGAGTTCAACAGCACCGCCATCACGATCGCCAGCGTGATCATCACCGGCACCTGGATGACAAGGATGAGCAGCGTGTTCTTCAATGCGTTGAAGAAGGCGGGGTCGCCGATCAATCGGCCCCAGTTGAAGCCGGGTGCGAACCGCCACGGCACGGTGCGCGTCGCCTGGAAGGAGATCATGAAGGAATCGATGATCGGCCATACCCAGAAGATTGCAAAGATCAGCAGATAGGGCGCGAGGAAGCGATACGCCGTGGCGTTCTGATAGCGCATTGTTGCCTCCTTTCCGCGTTCAGAGGTTGGCGCGCCCTGGCGAGACCCGGGGCGCGTTCGGAATGGTCCCGGGCAGCATCAATACCGCCCGGGACATCTCGTCCAGATCAGGATTTGACGGGCAATCCGGTCGCTGCGGCGATCTGGCTTGCGGCATCGTCGAGCGCTGCCTTGGCGTCGGGGTAGCCGCCGGCCAGATATTTGGTCTGCACGGCGCGGACGATGATTTCGGCGTCGCTCTGGAATTGCGTGCCGCGGCTTGAAACAACCTTGGGCAAGGTGCCGAGGATGTCCTTCCACACCGCCTGGCCGCCCCAGTACGGCAGGCCTTCCGAAACATAGGGATCATTGAGCGCCGAGATCAGGGACGGCACCAGGCCGAACTCCTTCAGCATCGTGATCTGGCCTTCATTCGTTCCGAGCGTGTATTTCATATAGGCGTAGGCGGCTTCCTTGTTCTTGGACGCCGAGGTGATGGCCAGCGAGGAGCCGCCGAGATTGGCGGCGCGCGGGCCGTCGGCGGTGAGGCTCGGCATCAGGTAGACACCCCATTTGCCGTTTTCACCGGCCGATTCGGTGCGAACGGTGCCTTCATACCAGCCACCATAGATCTGGGTGGCGACCGTGCCAGCCGTGTTGTTGGTTATCTTGGTACCCCAGTCGGCCGAGGAGACGATGCCGGCATCCTTCATCTCCTTGACCTTGGTCATGGCATCGATGCATTTCGGCTGGTTGACCGTGATCGACTGGCCGTCCTCGGCGAAATAGGCGCAGCCCTGTTCGTTGGAGATCATGCGGAAGAATTCGCTGTCACCGTTGAAATCGGCATTGGTCATCGAGACGCCCGGATTGGCGGCCTGGATCTTCTTGCCGGCGGCGATGAAATCGTCCCAGGTCTTGATCGATGCCGGATCGACGCCGGCCTTTTCGTAGAAGTCGCGGCGATAGAACGCGGCAACCGGACCCGAATCCCACGGCATCGCATAGGCCTTGTCGCCAACTTCGAGCTCGGTGCGCTTGAAGTCGGGGAATTTCTTCTGGTCCTCGGCGGTATAGCCCAGCGTATGCAGGTCGACGAAGCAGTCGGGGAACTGGCTCCAGTAGTTCTCGGCTTCGCCGTTCTCGATGGTGACGATGTCAGGCAGGCCGACGCCGCCGGCGGCGCAGCCGGCGATCGACTTGTCGTAGGTCGGCTGGTTGCCGAGATCCTGGACCGTCACCTTGATGTCGGGAAATTGCTTGTTGAAGCCGGCAACGGTCGCCTTCAGCGATGAAGCCGCGACATTCCAGCTCCAGATCGTGATTTCGCCGGATTGCGCAAAGGCCGGGGCAGAGCCCAGGGCGAGCGCGAGCGCGGCGCAGGTCAGTATGATGCGCATTGAAATCCTCCCATTTCATTTGCTCTCTCACTGTGAGCATGGCTAGACTATGCAGTGGGCAGGGCCTGTCGCCGTCAAAGGGAATATGAAATTGGCGGAAAGTAAGATGCCGGAACGGCCGTTTTACCAGCCGGGCGCCAGCAGCGTGGAAGGTCTGCCGCTGCTGCTGCAGATGTTTCACACCAATCCTCTGGTGATGCTCAAGCCGCATTGGCACGCCCAGGTCGAGGTGAATTTCATTGTGCGCGGCAGCGTGCACTACCGCATGAACGACCACGAGATTTCGCTGTCGGCCGGCGAGATGTGCCTGTTCTGGGGTGGCCTGCCGCACCAGATGGACGATTTGTCCGACGACGCCATCTATGCCGGAGCGCATCTGCCGCTGGTGCATTTCTTCCGGCTGCACCTGCCCACGGATATCCGGCATCGGCTGATGACGGGCGCCACGCTGGTGACCGGCGCCACCGACCAGTCCGACAACCATAATTTCGAGCGCTGGAACCGCTACGCCCGGTCCGGTGACCAGGCCAAGGCGGAACACGCCGTCAACGAGTTGCTGCTGCGGCTCGAGCGGGTGCGGTTCGAGCCATACCGGCTGGTACCCGAAACCGCGCCCGGGCAGGAAACGGGCAACCCCTTCGACCAGCAGTCGTCGCGCAATGTCGGGCGCATGTGCGATTTCATCGCCGAGAACTTCCTCTACGACATCGACTGCGTGAACATCGCGGCGGCCGCCGACATCCATCCCAAATACGCCATGAGCCTGTTCAAGAAATCGACCGGCATGACACTCAACGAATACGTCAACCTGCTGCGGCTGAGCTACGCGCAGGCGCTGTTGATGCATCAGGACGCCAATGTGCTGCGCGTCGCCATGGATTCTGGCTTCGGCTCGCTTAGCGCGTTCAACAAATCGTTCCGCAAGCTGGCCGGCATGTCGCCCTCCGATTTCCGCAGGGGCGTGACAGGCGCCAGATAGAACGCGACGACCGGCGAGGCATGACCGATGCCGCGAATGCGTTGCCGCACCCGGATTGCCGGCTAAAAGACGGGTCACGGCATCGCGGCCCGCGATGGCAACGCGCACAAGGACAGAGAAGGACGAAATGGCAGCGCGCCGCGAGCCATCCCGGCTGTCGCCGCGGCACCAGAACCGGCCGATGCATGGCATCTCTTTTTCCTGTCTGAAATCGCCACCTGGGCGCTGGACAGGCCGGATTCCCATGCTATAACCCACGCGCTTTCAAGGGGCGCCCACGGCGCCCTGATGAACTCCGGTTTACGAGATTTTGTTTGCCGGACAGGCCCAGATAGCTCAGTTGGTAGAGCAGCGGACTGAAAATCCGCGTGTCGGTGGTTCGAATCCGCCTCTGGGCACCAAATTTTCTCCAAGAAAATCAATGTCTTGACAGTCAGGTATGGGCACCCGTACCCAATTTCATGTCGCGCCATGTTGCAAACCGCTACCGTTGATCTCCAAGGATTTCCTGCGACTATCGGCGAGTCCACGCGACATGGATGCGACATGGGGGAAGCAAATGATTGGCCGTCACCGGCGGGATGTCGGCGATGGGGACCCAAGGCGTTTTCCTGACCAAGAGAACAACCGGCGTTGGGGACGCATTTCTCAAGTTCATCGCCAGCCCAACTTAAAAGGCCCGCCACCGTGAGGCAGCGGGCTTCATTTTTCTCGTCGGGAATTTTGATCAGCGGCCGAACAGCGGGAATGATCGCGCTCACTTTGTTCCTGGTCCTGCCAGTTAGAGGCGCACCACTGTAAGGCGCGGTCGGGCCTGTGGATGGTCTTTGATTTTGATTGCATTGCTTTTTTAGGGAACCCTAATATCCCCCGTTGAAAAATCGGCACTACGGGGAGGACGTGTCATGCCTAAGGTTTCGGATCTCTTCTTTAAGACGGCAGTCGTGTGGCTCATCCTGGGGATTGGCGCCGGCTTGCAAATGGCGATTTCGGGCGACCACAGCGCCTTTCCGGCGCATGCGCACATCAATCTCCTCGGATGGGTTACAAGTGCAATCTTCGGCGGCTACTACGCCCTTAACCCGGCAAAGGCCGGGCGGAAAATCGCGATGATCCACTACGGCTTATATAACGTCGGGCTTGTGATCATGCTTCCTGCTTTGTATCTGATGCTGCACGGAGGCTATACGGCAATCGAACCGGTCGTTGCCGTCGGCTCGCTGATCGTGGCTGCAGCGGTGCTGCTTTTCGCCTTCGTGGTTTTCTCAAGCGCAAGTGTACGCTCGGCGTCCGCACTATCGCCAGCCACGCGCTGAATTGGCTGAGCCCGAAGCCACCGTGGCTCGCTGTACCTCATTCGGGTGTACCTCATAGGGCCATCTTGCACTCCGCGTGCGTCCTTGCACTCCATCAAGCAATGGTCCGCTTCAGCGAAACCCTCATGCACGACGCCGAACGGTTAGCTTTCGACGAAAAGAAGAAGGCCGGAGACCTAAGGCACAGGCTGGACCTGCAGGATGAAGCCAAAGCAAAATTGGAATCCGATCTGGACAACAAGGTCGCTGCCGGTGCCCGCTTAGAGACGTATCAGCCCCTTATCGACGATAAGCCTCAATGCCCGCGCTGCTGGATATGGCGAGCAAGGCAGGAGTCCATGGTTGACCAGCGGAGAGAAGACCAGGACTTGCTCAAGTGCCATGAGTGTGGGTACGTCGTGTTGTCGTGCCTTGAAGAGACCCGCCACCATTGAGGCAGCGGGCCATTCTTCCACCACCGGATGGAAATTCAGTTCGCCTTCTCGCGGATCAGCCTGGAGAATAAGGAGCGGAAGTCCGCACCGATTTCGGGCGACATGCGGAACGCCCGCCCGCCGCTGGCGTCTTCTGTGATATACACGATGATCATATCCCCGTTCGCAGGATCGACCGTCGGGACGATCTTTTCCAGACGCTCGGCGGTATCCAAGTAGTGGGCGACCGAGCCTTTCATGACCTTGCCCCCGTCAGCGTGAGGGCATGGCGTTGCGCCACTTGCCGACCTCAGGACCTCCAAGCGAGAAGGTCTGGTGTGATGCCCGATACAAAAGCACCGCCACGGTGGCGTCAGCCGGTTACACAGGGCAGGAAATATCTCCGTCCTTCTGGGCGTGGCGTGTCAGTGTCCCCAGAGGCTGCGTGGGCGTGTCGTCGGTTGGCTGTTAGCGCAGCGACTGGAACGCTCCACGTCTCGCAAGCGAGATAGCGAAATCTCGTGAAGGCAAGGTCAAGCTGCGTTCTCCGTTCTGTATCGGCGACGGGCGGAGACTGGGAGAGATGGATACCATGCACGGGGGACGTCTGGCAGTTGGCAGGACATCGACGCGGGGCGGCCCGCGTGCGGGCGCTTGGCTGAGCGGTGCGATGACCACGCAGCGCCACCTCGCAGCGATCCTGGCTTGCGACGTGGTCGGCTATTCGCGACTGACGGAGCGCGACGAGCGCGGCACGCTCGAGCGGCTGAAGATCTACCGCAAGGACCTCCTCCAACCGCTGGTCTCCGAGCATCAGGGTCGGATCGTCAAGCTCACCGGCGACGGCATGCTGTGCGAGTTCGCGAGCGTCGTTAACGCGGTGACCTCGGCGATGGCGATCCAGCAAGCCGTGGCAGAACACGAGGCGGAGACGCCCAAGGAAGAGCGGATTCGCTTCCGCATCGGCGTCAATCTCGGCGACGTGGTCTGCGAGGAGGACGGCGACCTCTACGGCGACGGGGTCAACATCGCCGCGCGCCTCGAAAGCATCGCCGATCCCGGCACCGTGGTCGTCTCGGGCACCGCCTACGACCACCTTCAGGGCAAGCTCGACTGCGGCTTCACACCGCTCGGCAACTTGCACCTCAAGAATATCGAGCGGCCTGTGCGCGCCTACCGCGTCGAGACCGACGCCAGCGCCTCGGTGGCTGCACCGCCTCCCCTGCCCGAGAAACCCTCGATCGCGGTTCTGCCCTTCACCAACATGAGCGGCGACCCCGACCAGGAATACTTCGCCGACGGGCTGGTGGAGGACATAATCACGGGATTGAGCCGGGTGAACTCCTTCTTCGTGATCGCCCGCAACTCGTCCTTCACCTACAAGGGCCGGGCGGTGGACCTGCGCCAGGTCGGGCGCGAGCTGGGCGTCCGCTACGTGCTCGAAGGCAGCATCCGCAGAGCAGGATCGCGGGTGCGCATCAGTGGGCAGTTGGTGGACGCGATCAGTGGACACCATGTCTGGACCGACCGCTTCGAGGGCGACGTGAGCGACATCTTCGAACTGCAGGACAAGGTGACCGAGAGCGTCGTCGGCGCTGTCGAGCCGAGCATCCGGCTGGAGCAGATCAAGCAGGCACGCATGAAGCCGACCGACTACATCAGTGCCTACGACCTCTACCTTCGCGCGCTGCCGCGCTTCTACAGCATGACGCGCGAAGGCTTTGCCGACGTGCGCCGGCTCACCAACGAGGCGCTCAGCATCGACCCTGGCTTCAACCTGGCGAAGGCACTCGGCGCCTATATCCGCAGCCTATCCGTGAGCCAGTGCTGGCACGAGCCCGACGATATCCGAGTCGCCGCGCGCATGGCGCGCGAGGTACTGGCGGAAGCGCGCGACGACCCCACGAGCCTACGCTTCGCCGCGCAGGTGATCGCCTACAGCGCGAAGGAATACGAGATGGCGCTGGGCACGATCGAACGATCTTTGCTGCTCAACCCCAATTCGGCGCAGGGCCATACGGGCTGCGGCTGGGTGAACGCACATTCCAGCCGCCCGCTCGTCGCGATCGAGCACTTTCACAGGGCAATGCGGCTAAGCCCAGTCGACCCCGAGAAGGGCATCGCGCTCTCCGGCATCGGGATGAGCTACCTGATGCTCGAGCGCTACGACGAAGCGCTGGCATGGGGAGAACGCGCGCTGCACGAGATGCCGAACTACGGCTCCTCGCACCGGGTGGTGATCATGGCGCTGGTCAAACTCAACCGGCTGGATGAGGCGCAGGCGGCGGCGCGGCGGCTGATGGAGGCGTTCCCGACCTACACGCTCACCCTGCAGAGACAGATCAACCCGTGGCTGGACAAGGTGTTCGCCGAGCGTTACGTCGAGGCGCTGCGCATCTCCGGCGTGCCGGAGTGATCGCCGCGATTGCAAGGATGCCCTCTCCTGTGGCTCACGTCCGTCCATGCGATGTCCCTTGATCCCGCGTCGCTTCTGACCTGCTTGTCCGAGTGTCGCGGTAAATGCCGCGGGCAATGTCACAGGAGCCGCGTCGGCGAAAGGATCATGAGCGCCGGTATGACGCGGGTTCATGCATATTAGCTAGCTCGCAAGCTCGTGATTGGACCGTTGGGCGTTTCGGTGGGACCATAACCAACGCGTCCAAGCATCTGGACCGGGCGCATTTGCTATCAAGAACGACGACCCTACCCGGCGTCGGCCAACCAACCGTCGCCGGTGGGGGCGGCGCCGCAATGTTTTATGCTCTACGCAAATTCTGGACTGATCAACGCGGCATAGCACTGATTCTGGTCAGCGTGATGCTGCCGGCGATCATCGGATTTTCGCTCCTGGCAATCGACATGAGCCGGGTCAATAACCTGCAAAACGATCTGCAGAAGGACGCCGACGCGATGGCGTTGGCAGCCGCCGCGGAACTGGATGGTCGATCGGATTCGATCACCAGGGCGGATCGCGCGCTATCGACTCTGGTGAGCAATAGCTATTCATTCTCCACGGCCGGCATACCCCAAACATTGTCATCCGCCGGAGTGACGAGAACATATCTTCGGTCACTTCCTGCGTTGGATAGTTCGCCGGTTGCAGCAGCCAACATCATCACCGATGAAGTGACAGACGCCCCAAACGCTCGGTTCATCCAAGTGAAAGTGACCCCTGTCGGCTTTGCGGCCATTTTCCCGGCGTCTTACCTGACCGGGAACACCGCGAGCAATGGCTTCAATGTCGGCGCGGTTTCCGTGGCTGGCTTCACATCGAGCGTCTGCAACTACACGCCGGTCTTTATCTGCAACCCCTACGAGATGGTGAACGGCACCAACTCCGCCGGCGGCGTGACATTGGAACAAGCAGCAGCTGACCCCTCAATTCGCCGGCGTTTGATCGAACTTCGCACGGTTGGCAACAATGCCGCATACGGCCCTGGCAATTTTGGCTTCCTGGCGCCGCCGAACAACGTCGGGAACGGTGCCCAAGGGCTTGCCGAGACGATCGCAACATCGAAGCCGCTCGGCTGCTACTCGGCACAAGACGTCAGCACAAAGACTGGCCAGAATACAGGTCCGATTCAGGACGCCTTCAATGTCCGCTTCGGCATCCAAGCGAACGGCAACGCCTTCAACACGCCCGAGTATGGTCCCGCGTCGAATGTCAGGAAAGGCGCATCGCCTGGCGGGAATGGCAATGGCAATGGCAACGGCAACGGAAACAGCAACCAGTGCCCGCAGTACAATCAGCTGACGTTCAACGCTACGGGCAACATGGGCCTGCCACGCGATGCCACCACGCCCTATATGGGCGGCCGCATGGGAGACGGTAACTGGAACTTTTCCGGATACTGGAGCACCAATTTCAGTTCGACGAGCTACCCTTCGTCATGGGACACGAGCAAACCGACGCGTTACCAGGTTTACAAATACGAGATTGCGAACGGTCTCGTCGGACACGCTTCGACAGGCGGTGAGGTGGGAACGCCGCCGAGCTCCTGTCAATCGCCTGTTACATCCGTCGATCGTCGTCTGCTCTACGGGGCAATCCTCAACTGCAATGCGCTCGAGGCCGCTGGCAACGATCTGAACGGCAACAGTACAAACCTTCCCGTTGAGGCGTTTGCAAGTTTCTTCCTGTCGGAGCCTGTTCCGGGTGCATCGGCCGGCGGATCCGTTTTTGTAGAGTTGGTCGACATCACCGGTCGTGGCGGCCAGGGAACGCTCGATAACTTCCTGCGCGACGAGGTGCAGCTCTATCGATGAAATTCGGGAGCCTTCGAAAAAAGCCCGCCGGCCGAAGCCAGCGGGAGGGTCTAGAGTATGCCAGATTGGGGTCTGGCAGATTGCAAACGGCCCGACCCGGCTTTTTGTTTCACGATTGCCAAAGCGCCCTTCGAGCCATGCCACGCGCATAGGCAACTGTTGCGCCCTATCCGCGTCTTTGCTCCGCTGGAAGCGTTCTTCCACTGTGAGGGGCGTGAAACCGGCAATACCGGAGGGAACCGGCGGCGCGGTCGCGCGTTTGGTCGAATGCTCAAGAAGATCGCCCTCGCCACCGTTCTGATCCAGGTCGCCGCCGTTGCGGCGCTCATAACTCAGACGGTGCTCTTTGCCTCAGCCACCACTAGCCAAGCCGCGAATGTGCAGCCCGGCGAAACTGTAGCAATCACTCAGAAAGAATGCGCCAAGGCGACGTGGCCAAATATCCCCGGCCATTGTCTGAAGCGGGTTCAAGCGAGGCAGCTTGTTGCGACGATCGTATCGACGGCCGGGCAATGAAAAGGCCCCACCGTGAGGCAGCGCACCGGGTTGGACAGGGTCTCTAGGATGGTTTCGCGGGCGGCCGAGCCCGCTCTTAGAATTTCTCGAACCTTCGTTCCACACGACGCGCGAACACCTCCCTCTGTTCATTCGAAATGCTCTCGACGGAATATCGCGTCAGATAGAGGTGCTTGACATTGCGGCCGCACATCGTCTTGAGGCCTCGCAGCAGCACCTTCTTGCCTGGGTTTTGCATGTAGATTTCTGTATACCACCACGGCGAACCACATGTGGTGACTACCCCCATGCGGCGAATGTTTAGGAGTGCCGGCTTGATCGTGCCGCCGTCTGCCGGCAAATCGTAAGCAACGCCTGGCCGCCAGACTCGATCGAAATAGCCCTTCAAAATTGCCGGCATGCCTGACCACCACGTGGGGAAGCAGAACACGCACGCCTCAGCCCACCTCAACGTGTCGATATAGATCTGCAAATCCTTCGGTGTTTGAGAAAGATCGAAGTGGCCACGTCTCTCTTCAGCATCCATGGCCGGATTGAACTTCATTTCGTAAAGGTCGAAGTCGACAACCTCGTCGCCTCTTGCTTTGAGGGTCTGGACGACGCGCTTGTGAAGTGACGCTTGGTAGCTGTCGGCTAAAGGATGCGCGTAGACCACATTGATTTTCATCCAATGATCCCCGGCCAATTCCCCATCCGTCGACGGATTTTGCCGACTCGGCAGCCATTTGGCGAGTCCAGCTCATAACGAAGCTCTGATCTCCTCCAAGGATCGCACCTGACGTCCATCGGCAAAATTCTCAGGGGACAGCCAAGCCAGGAAGGCGGCGCTGGCGGGCTGCCATTCCCGCGCCAGAAGCGAGTACATGCAGATGTCGCACGGGCGGCCTTTCAGCGTGAGGCCTTCGCGCATTATGCCCTCGAAGACAAAGCCCAGCCGATCGGCTGCCCGCCTGGACTTCGCGTTAGCCGTGGTGCAGGTCCATTCCAAGCGGCGATAACCCAGGTCATCGAAGACGTGACGCATGATGAGGAAGAGCGACTCGCTGGCTGCGACGGTCCTTTGAAGAGCGGGAGCGAAAAGGACATAGCCCAATTCAATCACCCTGTGCGCCGGCCTCGCCTCCATCAGGCAGAGCCAACCGACAGGCCCCGCGGCTGCGGTGCGCAGCGTCAGGAACGTGCGCGATTGGTCGTCGAGCAGGTCGCTGACATGTGCCCGGAAAGACTGAACCCCATCGAACGGCCCTACTTTCATCTCGGCCCAGATATCATCGCGTTCGCCAGCATGAGTTAGCCGGAAGATTTCGTCGGCATCTTCGAGGCAGAGCGGCACCAGGCGGATATGGTCTCCGATCACGGTGACTGCACGAGGTAGGCTCGCGCTGCCGGCCGCTTTCGACAGTTCCTTCCAGCTCTCTTGCTCAGCCATGTTCCCTCCCTGGTATTGGCCTGTCGCACTGCGGCTCTCGCCGCTAGCTTCAGAGGCAATGAAGGCCGGTGCGGCTGGGCTGCGTCGGGTTTGGGCATCCCGCTGCGATAAATCTAAAGGCACATCAGCAGTCGCGGAAATAAGGCTGAAGACTGAAGCCCTAGGCCGCCGACAGGGCACATTGCCGCTAGCGGCCCAGGGGCTGTCTTGAAAGCGAAATCAGCTCGGATTCGTCAACGACGCCTGCCATGTAGTTTGCGATGATCCGAGACGCCAACGCATCCCGCGCATCGGGCGATTGGTGGCCGAGTTTAAGGTGCTCGAAAACTCGTCCCAGCAACGCCAACTCGGATGGTTCAAAAATACCCGCTTCCACAGCTTTTCGTCGAATTGGCATTCTGACACTCCACGTTCCCGGGCTAATAAATCTGCACGCCAAGCCGCTCGTTCCTTCTCCATCGCACCACGGCACGATAGCTTGCGTCATCCGCAGGCACGTGAAGGACGAAACGGTCGGGAATTGTGACGCCGGGGTCGACCCGTAATTCCGCACCGTGCTGGTGCTGATTTCTGACCGAGCAACTGATGTTCGCATCATCGGTGATGATGGTGGCACCCTTTAGAACGATCCCGCGCGGGTGAGAGCGTCGCTCTGGTCGCGGGTCAGTGGGGCTCATTGTCTCATTCCTCCTGGACATCGTGCGGCGCGATCCTCTTTGCAGAGCCGGCATCAGGGGCGGGACGAACTTCAAACCGATGAACCGACGCCCAGAACCCGATTCAATTAGCTTGCGCTAAAATGGTTTCCGGAACTTTTACCACGCATCGCCAGCTGAAACGACTTTGCGCCCATTGGGTTGCCGGCGGATTGGAATTGCTTGGTGATCCCCCAACCTTAGGGCAAACTGCCTGTCGGGGCGTCAGGAGGAGAAATGAGAGCACGCGCAGCAACGCTCGGGGATGTGGAGGACGTCTTTCGTGGTCTGTCCAAGCGGATGTCCGACGAATACGTCGCGGCCGGCAAGGACAGCAAGATCGCGTACGACAATCTGATGATGAACTTGAAAGAAGGCCGCGCGCACGCGCTTGTCGAGGGCGACAAGGCCGTGGCGATCATCGCCTGGCACGAGAACAGCGACGCCGCCGACACGCTGTTCGCCGCACAGGAGGATTTCTTCCGCGCCGCGACCGTCCGCTTCTGCAAGCGGCATATCAGGCACATCCAGGCGCTCGCCGGCAACGTCCCCGTCCACTCACGCAGCTGGCTTCAGGGGCCGGATGTCGCAAGATGGTTTGGAGTCATCGGCTATGTCCAGCGCGGCGAGGAGAACGGTGCCAGCCTGTTCGAGCTGCCGCCCGCCCGCGGATAGGAAATCGCGGTGTGTTGCAAGACGCTGTCAACCAGTGGACGGCTGGCTGATGTCCCGCTGCTTCGGCGCAACGTCGGCTGCACCGCACGATCGACAGTGACCGGCAGCGGCGCGCTACCGTTTTGGCAGCCATGCGAGACACGCTGCCGTTGATTTCCAAACGTTTCCTGCGACTATCTGCCGGCGGCAGACAGAGGCTGAAACATGCACCCCAAGCACCCCGACCACGTTCTCATTGACCTGGTGCCAGAGCAGTTTGGCTCGTCGGAAACCATCGTTGCGCGATACGCCGGCCTTGTCGCAACCGCATTTCGCTACCGATCCGGCGTCGCCGGTCTTCGGGTCAGCAACGAAAAGGGGGAGATCATCATGCTGCCGTTCCAGGGGCAGCAGATTTGGGACGCGACATTCCTCGGCCGTTCACTGACCATGCGCTCGATGTTCGACGAGCCGATTGCGACCCGGGATTATCTCTCGTCCTACGGTGCGTTCTTCATTCACTGCGGCGCGACGGCGATGGGAAACCCGGGCCCGAGCGATCGCCATCCGCTTCACGGCGACCTGCCCAATGCGCCTTACAGAGATGTGCAGCTCTTGGCTGGGGAAAACGCCGAGGGGTCGTTCATGGCTGTTACCGGGCGTAGCCGCCAGACGGTCGCCTTCAGCCACGACTATGTGGCACAGCCAACCGTGCGGCTGCAGCGCGACGGCACCAGCGTGGCCGTCGACATCGCCATCGAGAACCTGAAACACTCGCCAATGGAGCTGATGTACCTGGCGCACATCAATTTCAGGCCGGTGGACGGCGGACGCCTGGTCGACAGCGTCGCTGATGACCGCGCCGACATTGTCGTGCGCCAGGTGCTCCCACCCTTTTTCACGCCAAGCGAAAGCTACCTTGCCTACCGCGACGCCATTGTCGCCGATCCTTCGCGGCATCGTTTGCTGACCAAAGGCGAGCCGATCGACCCCGAACTCGTGCTGACGATGAAAGCCAAGGCAGACGCCGAAGGTTGGGCGCACGCCTTGCAGGTGCATCCGGACCGGACCGCGGATTTTGTCAGCTTTCGCCCGGCGGAGCTCAACTACGCCGTTCGCTGGATCACGCGCGGCGCCGACCAGGACGCGCTCGGCCTCGTGCTGCCGGCGACCGCCGAACCCGACGGTTATCTCGCGGCGAAGGAAAGAGGCCGCCTGGTTGTTGTCGCGCCGGGCGGGATGTTTCACTGCGCCCTGCGCTTTGGCGCGATGACCGCGGATATCGCCGCAACACAGGAACTGGTGATTTCAAAGATCCGGACCGGAGTCGCCTAGCCCGACCCACGCACCGCAAACGCGGCCTGAACCGCGCGGTTGACCGTCACCGGCAGGATCGACATGTGGTTCTCGCCGGCGTGCAGTTCGAAGCTCGCGCTCACCCCCGGGAGGGCCTGGAGACGCCCCGCCATTGTCCGCGCGAATTCGTCGGTGCGTGTCACCTGCTTCTGCTGCAGTCGCTTTTCTTCGTCCTCGGCGCCAACCTGGAACGGCGCCAGCTTCTCGGTCTCGTACTCGCCAGCCGACAGAAGCACGTTCACCGTCAGGCCTGCAGGAACGGCGGCCTCGAAGGCTTCGAGAAAGCGATCGACGGCGCGGTCTTCCCAATAGATGGCGGGGCTGGCCGCGATCCAGGTCCGGAACGAGAGCGGGCGGGTGAACAGGGCATAGAGCGCGAACAGGCCACCGAAGGAATGACCATAAAGCGCCTGGCGGCTTTCATCGATCCTGGCGCGGCTTGCCACCCAGGGCTTCAATTCGTCCTCGATGAAGGCGAGGAATTCCCCTGCCCCGCCCGTCCTGACATCAGGGGTGCCATCATAGAAGGGCGGATAGATCTTGCCCGGCGGCGGGCCGAGATCCCATGAGCGCCGCAGTGGATCATAGGCCCCCTCGACGGGATAGCCGATGGCAACGATGACGCCTTCGCAGACATTGGTGCCGGCGGGATAGCTCGCCTGCGCGCGCACCACGTCGACGGCGGTACCGATGACGGCATTGCCGTCGGTCATGTAGAGGACCGGCCAGCCGGCTGCCGGCGCCGGCTTTGCCGGCACATGCAGGAATATCCGCCAGGGATTGCCGCCATGAGCGGTCGCGAAATCGCGGACAGTGGTGTCGGCGATCAGGGCAGGCGTTGCCATCGACTTGGGCATGGAAATCTCCACAGGGACAAAAAGTCAGCGGCGACGCAGCAGCCACATCAATACCGGGCCGCCGATCAGCGTGGCGACGAGACCGGCCGGGATCTGGTGCGGGAAGATGGCGGTGCGGCCGATCCAGTCGGCGGCGACCATGATCAGCGCGCCGGCGAGCACCGCGCCGGCTGCTTGCGGCAGCGCGCGGGACAGGCCGAGGCGACGGGCAAGATGCGGCGCCATCAGGCCGATGAAGGTCAGCGGGCCGACGATCAGCGTCGAGGCGGCGGTGAGTGCTGCGACCACCAGCAGCACAAGAATCCGCGCCTCCTTCAGGTTGATGCCTAGACCTTGAACGGCGGCGGCCCCGAGCGGCAGGATGTCCAGCCAGCGCATGAAGAGAGGCGCCAGCGCAAAGAGGCAGATGGCGATGCCGCCCGTCAGCAGGGCGGCGCTCGGATCGACGCCATATGTCGAGCCGGTGAGCCAGTTGAGCAGCAGCATGGCGCGCGGATCGCCGGTGGTGGTGAGCACCAGGATCAGAGCGTCGAACAAAGCCGTCAAAGCCACTCCGGCGAGCAGCAGCCGTTCCGGTGCATAGGCGGCACGGCGGCCGATGGCCAGCGTCACCAGAAGAGCGGCGAAGGCGCCAATGGTGGCGGCCGCGGTCTGCAGCGGACGGCCTGCATCGGCGAGCGCGAACAGCGCCACCATCATGCCCAGCGCGGCGCCGGCGCTGATGCCCAGCACTTCGGGGCTGGCCATCGGATTGCCGGTCAGTCGCTGCATCATGAGCCCGGCAAGCGCCAGCATCGCGCCGGCACCCAGCGCGGCAAGCACGCGGGGCCACCGCCACGACAGCAGCGGCTGTAGCGCATCGCCGAAAGCGAAGGTCCAGCCATGCGGCCCCGGCCCAAAGAGCAAGGCCAGCCCCAGCAGCAAAAGCAGAGCCAGGCCGATCGCCGCCAGCACGAGGCCGGGCCGGCTCGCGCGCGGGAGCCGCTCGGCCGTCAATGCCGGGGCTTCCGAACCAAGGGCAAGGCGCGGCAGCAGCCAGAGCAGCAGCGGCGCGCCGAGGAGCGCGGTGATCGCTCCGGTCGGCATCAGGTCGCCTTGCGGTCCAGTGGCGATCTGCACGGCCTGATCGGTGGCCCACAGCAATGCACCGCCGATGAGCGGCGCCATCACCAGCTGCTGACCCAACCGGCGGGCACCGCCGATGCGCGCGAGGGTCGCGGCGGCCAGGCCGACAAAGCCAATGACGCCAACAGCGGCAACGACGAAGGCGATCAGCGCGACGGCCGCCGCCAGCCCGGCGAAGCGATAGAGGCCGAGCGGGACGCCAAGGCTGCGCGCGCCGTCCTCGTCGAGGCCAAGCAAGGTCAGCGGCCGCACCATGAGGAAGATCGCCAACGCAGCAGTGCCGATGCGCGGCAACAGCCACAGCGTCGTCGACCAGTCCTGCTGGCCGAGCGAACCGGCGCCCCAGATGAACAGGCTGGCCAGCCATTCATGCCGCAGCACCACCAATGCCGCACCGATGGCGCCGGCGTAGAGGCTGACGACCAGCCCAGCCAGCACGACCGAAAGCGGTGACAGGCCCTTGTGCCAGGACAAAGCGATGACGGCGGCCAGGGCGACGAAGGCGCCGGCCAGCGCCACCCATTCGCGGCCGAAGGCGAGCGAGGACGGTGCGAGAAGCGTCGCCAGCGCCAGCGCCAGATAGGCACCGGCCGAGACGCCGACCGTTTCGGGCGAGGCCAGCGGGTTGCGCAGAACCTGTTGCAGGACGGTTCCGGCAAGTCCGAGTGCCGCGCCACACAGCAGGCTGACAGCAAGCCTGGGCAGGAAGGCGTAGTGGACGAGCACCTGCCCCATGTCATCGATGTCGGGCTTCGCGAAGGCTTCGAGCCAGAGCGCCGGCGGCAGCTGCACAACAAGGTTGGACAGGGTTGCGGCCACCGCACCGCCGACAAGCACCACGCAAAGCAGGATCGCGCCGAGCGGATAATTGTCGAAGATGCCAGCCGACCGCGCACGGTCGGCCGAGGCGGGGCTGGTGTCGCCAGTCAAGGTCGCTGCGCCATCCCTCATCGGTTGTTTCCCTCTGTCATCGCCCTGGCCAGAACCCGGGCGAAGCGGGTGGCCGAGGGAAGCGCGCCGAACATCAGCACGGCGGGGAGGCGCATGATCGAGCGGTTGCGCACGAAGGGCATGGCGTTCCACACCGGGCTTTCGGTCAGCGTGCCGCCGGCGCCGTCGGGCAAAGGCTCCAGATAGGCGAGGCGTGCGTCGCTTGATGTAGCCAGGCCGTCGATGCCGACGGTCGCAAACCCCCAATAGTTGGTCTCGCCGATCCAGGCATTGCTTAGCCCGATGCGGTCGAACACCTCCTGAAACAGACTTTTCTTGCCGTAGACGCGCACATTGCGCGGATCCATGAAGCTGACGACATAGATCGGCCGCGCCGAAAGCGGCGCCAGCTGCTGGCGAACTTCTGAAAAATACGCATCCGTCGCCGCGATCAGCGTTTCGCCTTCGCTTTCCTTGCCGACAAGCCTGGCGAGTTGGCGCGTCGCCTCGACTGCTCGCTGATAAGGCTGCCCGGCTTCGGTATAGAGCCCGATCGTCGTTACCGGCGCCACGCGTTCGAGCAGCGGCTTGATGCCATCGAGATACGGCATGGCCAGGATGATGTCGGGGGCAAGCTGCTGCAGCAATTCGAGATTGGGCTCGAGCAGCGTGCCGACATCGGCGATGTCGGGCGGCAGCGGCGGCTCGACCACCCAGGTCTCCCAGACGTCGCGACCGGCAATGGCGACCGGGTTGACGCCGAGCATGAGCAAGGTTTCGGCCAGCCCGTCATCCAGGCAGACGATGCGCAGCGGCTTCGCCGCGGCAGATGGCGATGCAATTCCGGTGAAAGGCAGAACGAAAAGTCCCAGCGCGCCGCGCCGGGTGATCTGGCCGCGGCGACGGTCGGCCCTGTGAGATTCGAGGGCCGCCATCACCACACGGCGCCTGTGCGGAAATCCGTCTGGGCGTGGATGTCAGGCACGGTTTTTCTCCAGAACGACGCGATCCCAAAAAACTGGCTGCCGGCAGCCGATGGCCGGTTGACTATGAAACATGACTTTAATAGTCAACATTGAAGATGACCAAATTAGTCAACAATTTCTCGCGCCGGCCGAAAGGGCCTGCGCATCGCCGGCAGTGAGGGGTATCGAGATGGGTTTGAGTGCATGTCGTGCGGCGCGTCGGCGAAGCCGGGTCCAGGGCCTTGTGGTCGCGTCGCTCTCGACGCTGATTTGCGCGCAGGCCCTGGCACAGGACGCCACGACCGAACTCAACCCGATCAATGTCGAGGGACAGACCGACAGCCCGGTCGGCCCCGATGACGGCTATATCGCAAAGAACACCACGACCGGCTCGAAGACCGACACACCACTGAAGGAAATTCCGCAGTCGGTGTCGGTCATCACTCGCAAACAACTCGACGACCGCCAACCGGAGCAGCTTGAGGACAGTCTATCCTACCTTGCCGGCGTCACCCCTTCGCCATGGGGTATCGACGATCGCTTCGACCAATGCCTGATCCGCGGTTTTGACCTCTGCACGTCGGCGATCTATCGCGACGGCCTGCCGCAGAAGGTGATCGACTTCTCCGGCTTCAAGATCGAACCCTATGGGCTGGAGCGAATCGAGGTGCTGAAGGGACCGTCCTCGGTGCTCTACGGCGAGAACGAGGCCGGCGGCATGGTCAATGCCATTACCAAGCGGCCGACGGACAAGCCGATTTATGACGGTTTCCTCAGCTATGGCAGCTTCAACACGGTCGAGGCCGGGCTCGATGTCGGCGGCCCGATCGACGATGCCGGCGTATGGTCCTACCGGCTGACCGGTCTGGTTCGCAACGGCGAGATCGAAACCGACTATTCCCGCAACGACCGCATCTTCGTCGCGCCGGCGCTCAAATGGCAGCCGGATGCGCAGACCTCGTTGACCATCCTGGCCAACTACCAGTGGGACAGGCTGACGCCGATCCAGTTTCTGCCGGCGCAGTATGGCAATCTGCCGCGCAATTTCTTCACCGGCTCGCCCGACTTCGACCGTTTCGATGCCAACCATGGTTCGATCGGCTACCAGTTCAGCCATGAGTTCGACGACCATTGGACAGTGCGGCAGAACCTGCGCTACTCGCAGCAGGAAACCGACTACCGGCAGCTCTACTATGGCGAGTGGCTTGGCGGCCCGGACATGATCAACGATCATACGATGTCGCGTACGCTGTTCACCGTGGATGAGACGGCAAGTCTGTTCAACGTCGATAACCAGGCCGAATACAAGGCGACCTTCGGCGCGGTCGAAAACAAGCTGCTGTTCGGTCTCGATTACAACAGGCAGTCGGTCGACGGGCAGAACGGCTATGGGGAAGGTCCGCCGCTGGACACCCTGAATCCGGACTACTCGATCCCGGTCACGCCGCCGGGTCTCATCATTGCCGATCGCGTGCAGACGATCGGCCAGATCGGTCTTTATGCACAAAACCAGTCCAAGATCGCCGACCACTGGGTGCTGACCCTCGGCGGCCGGCAGGCCTGGGTCGACAACACCAATCAGGACCGGATTGGTACGGGCAGCTACGATCAGAAGGACCATGCCTTCACCGGCAATGTCGGCATCGGCTATCTCTTCGACAACGGTTTGACGCCCTATGCCAGCTATGCCGAATCCTTCACCACCAATATCGGCCAGACACTGGCCAATGTGCCGTTCCAGCCCTCCAAAGGAAAGCAGTACGAAGTCGGCGTGAAGTACGAGCCGACCTTCTTCCCCGGATACCTCACCGCCTCGCTGTTCGACCTGCGCAAGACCAATGTGCTGACGACCGATCCGAGCAATCCGCTTGGCCAGGTCCAGACCGGAGAAGTCCGCCATCGCGGCCTCGAGATCGAGGCCAATGCCGATCTTGCTTTCGGCCTGAGCGCGACAGCGGCCTACACCTATCTCGATGCGGAGATAGCCAAGGGCGACGACGCCGGCAACCGCCCTGCCAGGGTGCCGGAACACCAGGCATCGCTGTGGGCCAACTATGAAGTTGGCAGCGGCGTGCTCGAGGGCTTGAGCCTCGGCGCCGGCGTGCGTTACATCGGCGCGAGTTTTGGCGACAACACGAACACGGTCAACGTGCCCGGCCACACGCTGGTCGATGCGGCGCTGCGCTACAAGAAGAATGGCTGGCAGGCGGCGCTCAATGTCTCCAACCTGTTCGACAAGACCTACTACTCGACCTGCTACGAGAGCGGCAGCAATCCCGACCTCAGCTGCATCTATGGCGAAGGCCGCGTCATCAAGGGCAGCCTCAGCATGAAGTTCTGATGCATGCCGCCCAGCCTGCCCGCAAACCGCAGTGCTGAGAGCAAGGGCTTGAAGTGCAGCGCTTGAGCGCGTGACATCATGACGTGTCTCTGGGCCGCGATCGGGCGAGGGCCGCGCAATCCGTTGACGCTGCGAGGCGATCCGGTCCGTTACGTCGCCCGTGCGACATCACGCCACCCGAAATCGCCGCCGGCCTGACCGAACCCATATCCGGCATCATCTTTCCTCCACGAATTCAGTCCATAATGGCATGGTCCACGGCCGCCTTCGGGCAGCCGCGCCCCGGGATTGCCTGAGAGAGGACGGCCAGGCACGAATCAAAAAGTCGGCGGCAAGCCGCGACAGAAGGTGTAGAAGACCGTGCCGAACGCATCGAGGGCAGTGCGATCGGGTTGCGCTCGGCAAGCCTTGATGATTTGTTGCCGCAATACGGAGAACGAATGATGCGAGAGCCTGCCGGTCAAAACGAATATGGATCGACGAATCCCTTCGATCCGGACGATCTGCCGACGTTGAACGCGATCGGGCCAACCATTGGCGGCGGCAACGATTTCGAGAAATATGCGGTTGCCGTGATCATCGTGTTCGGCGCCCTGATCATCGGCGGGCTGATGGCCGCGTCGATGACCTTCGGGCACCGCAACGGTTTCCTCTTCGCGCTTGGTGGCGCCACATCGGCCTGGATAGGGGGAAACGCGCTGCTGCTCGACCGGCCGCGAATCTACGCGCTGTTCGTCGCCATCGCCGCCTTGATGTTGGTCGCATCCACCATCACGCTGGTCGCCTAGAGCGGTTCACCGTTTCACGGAAACGGAGAACCACTCTATCTCTTTGTTTCGACGCAATTCCCTAAGGGAAAGCGCTACGCGCTTTCCCGGGAAAACCGTTTCACACTTTTCTGGAATTGCTCTAATCGGACAGAAAGTCCAGCATCGGCCCTCTACGCCGATGCTCTAATATCCAAGTGCCTCGCCGGAGGCCGCACGGCTGTCGATGGCGCCGTTGTAGCGGGCGCCGCCGCCCTTCTCGATCTCCGCCAGGCTCTTGCCGCCGACCAGAATGCCCGCAGCCTGACCCCAGGTCGAATCACCGAGATCGAGGTGATAGCCCATGCCGGCCAGCAACTTTTCGGTATCGGGTGAAAGTCCGAACGGCTCGATGTAAACCGTGTCTGGCAGCCACTGGTGATGGATGCGCGGCGCGTCGATCGCCTCCTGGATGTTCATGCCGTGGTCGATGACATTGACGATCGCTTCCAGCGTGATGGTGATGATGCGCGAGCCGCCCGGGCTGCCGATGACCATGAACGGCTTGCCATCCTTGGCCACCACTGTCGGGCTCATCGACGACAGCGGCGTCTTCTTCGGCTGGATGGCATTCGCTTCGCCCTGAACCAGACCATAGAGATTGGGCACGCCGGGTTTCTGCGTAAAATCGTCCATCTCGTTGTTGAGCAGGATGCCGGTGCCGTCGGCGACGACGCCGGCGCCGAACGATCCGTTCAGCGTGTAGGTGACGGCGACCGCGTTGCCGTCATTGTCGATGATCGAATAATGCGTCGTCTCCTTGCTTTCGCCAAAGCCCTTCGGCATCAGGTCCTGCGACACGCCGGCCCGGAACGGATCGATCTTGTCGCGGATATCCTTGGCATAGGCCTTGTCCAGCAGTTTCGAGACCGGATTGTCGACGAAATCGGGATCGCCGAGCGCCGAATTGCGGTCGACATATGCGTAGCGCATCGCCTCGACCATGACATGGACCGTCTCGGCCGAGCCGGCGCCGAGGTAGGACAGCGGATAGCCTTCGAGCACGTTGAGGATTTCGCAGATGATGACGCCACCGGAACTCGGCGGCGGCGAAGATGTGATCTCGTAGCCGCGATAGGTGCAGGTCACCGGCTTGAGTTCGCGAACCGCATATTGCTCGAAATCCGGCTTGGCCAGGATGCCGCCCTTGGCGCCGCTCGCCTTGACGATGGCATCGGCAATGGCGCCTTTGTAGAACGCATCAGGGCCTTTCTCGGAAATGGCGGCGAGCGAAGCGGCAAGGTCAGGCTGGATCAGGCGCTCGCCGATGCCATAGGGCTTGCCATCGGGCTTCAGGAAAATCGCGGCAGCCGCAGGATCCTTCGCCAGCCTGTCGGCGCTGCCGGCAAAAGAGGCCGCGTCGCCCTGATTGAGGATGAATCCGTCCTTGGCATAGCTGATTGCCGGCGCCATCAAATCCTGTCTGGACAATTTGCCATATTTTTCGCGGGCCATCTCTAAACCAGCCACTGAGCCCGGCACGCCGACCGCGAGATAGCCGTTGAGGCTGGCGCCCTTCACCGGGTTGCCGTCCTTGTCGAGATACATCGTCTTGGTCGCCGCAAGCGGCGCCCGCTCGCGAAAATCGAGGAAGGTCGATTTGCCGTCCTTGAAGCGGATGGTCATGAAGCCGCCGCCACCGATATTGCCGGCATTGGGGTAGACGACGGCGAGCGCATAGCCGACGGCGACCGCGGCATCGACAGCATTGCCGCCCTTTTTCAAGACCTCGACACCCACTTCGGACGCCAGATGCTGGGCCGTGACCACCATGCCGTGCTCGCCCTTGGCTGGTGCGGGCGACGCGGCGAAGACGCTCGTCAATGGGGCCAGGGCGAAGGTGATGGAAAGTGTGGCGGCGATCAATGTCCGACGGGTGAGAGGCATGGCGGTTCTCCGGGCGGGGGGACGCCTAGAAGAACCCGTCAGGGCCGCCGAGTCCACCATCAATGGTGGACCAGGCGGATCAATTCAGATGTCAGACAATGCCGCCCGAGCCGCCGGCGACTGCGGGACGTTCCGCCGCCACCTTGGCGCGGTACCCGGCCGCCCGGTAAGCGGCAACCGGATCGATGGCGCCGCCCGTCTTCAACCGCGCCATGGCGAGGATCGGCTCGACATCAGTGCGGTAGGCGGCTTTCAGCGTCTGCGTCGCCATCAGCGCGTCATTGCTGTCCTGGTAGGCTTCCAGCGCCTTGCGGTCGACCAGCAGCGCCTGCGCATAGGCGCGCTGCACCTCGACCGCCGACAGCATCAGGCTTTCGATCGGATCGGTGACGTTGTGGCTCTGGTCGAGCATGTGGGCCGGATCGAAACCCTCGGCGCCGGAAAGCTCGGCATCGACCAGTTCGTTAAAGACAAGGAACAGCCGGTAGGGATCGATCGAACCGGCGTCGAGGTCGTCGTCGCCATATTTCGAATCGTTGAAATGGAAGCCGCCGAGTTTCTTGAACTGGATCAGCCGCGACACGATCATCTCGATGTTGACGTTGGGCGCGTGATGGCCAAGGTCGACCAAACAGAACGCCTTGTCGCCCAGTTCCTGCGCGATCATGTAATTGGTGCCCCAATCCTGCACGACCGTCGAATAGAAGGCCGGCTCATACATCTTGTGCTCGGTGAACAGTTTCCAACCGTCCGGCAGTCCGGCATAGACCTCCTTCATGGCGTCGAGATAGCGCTCGAATGCCCTGGCGAAATTGACCTGGCCGGGAAAGTTCGAGCCGTCGCCGATCCACACCGTCAGCGCCTTGGAGCCCAGCGTCTTGCCGATTTCGATGCATTCGAGATTGTGCTCGACCGCTTGCCGGCGTGTGCCGGCATCAGCATGCGACAGCGAGCCGAATTTGTAGGAAAGTGTCTGGTCCTTGGCATCCGAGAAAGTGTTGGAATTCATGGCGTCGAAGCCGAGGCCGAAGCGCGAGGCCGCCTGTTTCAGCCGGTTCGGGGAGGCCTTGTCCCACGGAATGTGCAAGGAGACGGTCGGTGTCGCCTGCGTCAGCTGCTGGATGACGGCGCAGTCCTCGATCTTGTCGAAGATGTCGCGCGGCTCGCCGGCGCCGGGAAAGCGGGCAAAGCGGGTGCCGCCGGTGCCGACGCCCCAGGAGGGAATAGCTACGGCGAATTTCTCGACCTTGTCTCGGATGGCGTCGATGGCGATGCCGCGACGGTCGAGGCGCTCGCCGAGCGACGCGTAGTCGCGCTCGAGATCGGCCTTGCGCGCGGCGTTGTCCTTGTCGACGACGTCGGCGGAAATGATGGATTCGGACACTAAAGTTTCCTCCCAGATGCGTTCGGTCGGCGCTGCCCCTCATCCGCCTGTCGGCACCTTCTCCCGGCATAGGGACGGGGAGAAGGGAAGCGTTCCGGCGCCGCCTTCAATGATTACCGCGTAAAGCTCTGCGCGTTGCCGGCGTCGACATTGATGATGTTGCCGGTCGACTTGGCCGACATGTCGGAGGCGAAGAAATAGATCGCCTCGGCAATGTCTTCCGGGAAGACCGAACGCTTCAGCATCGAGCGCGAGCGGTAGTGCTCCTCGAGGTCGTCGGTCGACATCTTGTAGGCGGCGGCGCGCTGTTCCTTCCACTCGCCGGTCCAGATCTTCGAGCCGCGCAGCACGGCGTCCGGGTTGACGACATTGACCCGGATTTGCGCTTCCGCGCCTTCCAGCGCCAGGCAACGCGCCAGATGGATCTCGGCCGCCTTGGCCGTGCAATAGGCGGCGGCATTGGGCGAGGCGGCAAGGCCGTTCTTGGAGGCGACGAAGACGACATTGCCGCCGATCTTCTGCACCCGGAACAGCCGGAACGCTTCCCTGGACACCAGGAAATAACCGGTGGACAGGATGTCCATGTTCTTGTTCCACAGCGCCAGCGTGGTTTCCTCGATCGGCGCCGAGGAGGCGAGACCCGCATTCGATACCAGAATGTCGATGCCGCCGAACTCGACCGCCATCTCCCCGAAGCCGGAGATGACCTGGTCCTCTGAAGTGACGTTGATCAGCACCGGCCGGACGAAATCCTTGCCATAGGCTTTCGCCAACTCGTCATTGGCGCTGGCGAGCGCTGTCTCGTCGATGTCAGCCAGCACGACGCAGGCGCCTTCGCGCAGCAGCCGGCTGGCCGTCGCGCGGCCGATGCCGCCGGCACCACCGGTGACCAGCGCAATCTGGCCGGCGAGCGCCTTCGGCTTTGGCATGCGCTGCAGCTTCAGGTCCTCGAGCAGCCAGTATTCGATGTCGAAGGCTTCCTGTGCGGGCAAGCCGACATAGGACGAGACCGTGGAGGCACCGCGCATGACGTTGATGGCGTTGACATAGAATTCGCCCGAGATGCGGGCCGTCGCCTTGTCACCGGCAAAGGTGAACATGCCGACGCCGGGCATCAGGTAGACGACGGCGTTGGGATCGCGGATGGCGGGCGAGTCCGGATGCTTGCAGCTGTCGTAATAGGCCTGGTAGCCAACACGATAGGCGGCAATATCGTCGGCAAGACGGGCAATGACGGCATCGACATCGGGCTTGGCCGGATCGAATTCGATGACCAGCGGGCGGATCTTGGTGCGCAGGAAATGGTCCGGGCATGAGGTGCCAAGTGCCGCCAGCGGCCGCAAATCCCTGGAGTTGACGAATTCGAGCACGGCGGGCTGGTCGTCGAAATGACCAAGCTTGTGGCTCTTTTCCGAGATCAGGCCGCGGATCCTGGGCATCAGCTTCGCGGCAATGGCACGGCGTGATGCAGCGTCGAGCGATTTGACCGCTTCGCCGCCGAAGATCGCCAGGCCTTCGGACCGGCGCTCGAACCATTCGATCGCCTGATTGATGACCGAAATCGTCGTCTCGTAGCATTCCTTCGGCGTGTCGCCCCACGTGAACAGGCCATGGCTCTCGAGAATGACGCCCTTGGCGGCGGGGTGTTCGAGGCAGAATTTCTCCAGCCAAAGGCCGAGTTCGAAACCCGGCCGCTTCCACGGCAGCCAGCCGATGGCATCGCCGAAGATCTCCCTGGTCAGCGCCTTGGAATCCTTTGCGGCAGCGATGGCGATGATCGCGTCGGGATGCATATGATCGACAAAGGGTTTTGGCACGAAGGCATGCAGCGGCGTGTCGATCGAGGCCGCGCGTGGGTTCAAATTGAAGGTGCAGTGCGGCAGGAGACCGACCATCTCGTCCTCATGCGCCAAGCCGCGATAGAGGCCTTTCAGCGCGCGCAACTTGTCCATGTAGAGGGTGGCAAAACCGTCGAGCTTGATAGAGGCGCTGTCGCCGCCCGAGCCCTTGACCCAAAGCACTTCGACGTCTTCGCCCGTCAGCGGGTCTTTCTGCTGGATTTTCGAGGAGGTGTTGCCGCCGCCATAGTTGGTGACGCGCTTGTCGGAGCCGAGCGTGTTCGAGCGATAGACCAGAAGCTCAGGGTCGCTCATCCCCTTGGCCCTAGCATCATCCCACAGATTGGCGAGGCGCGAACCGGAGCGCTTGTCGAGCATAGATATCCTCCCTGGGACGCAAAAAGAGCAGTCCATTCGGCCGGGAATGTCTACGCAAGCAGGCCGCTTGTCAATCACAAACGATCAAGATCAATCATATTGCACTGCACAATGAAATTATTTGATCGGAAATGATTGACACTGCTCGTTTTGAGTGCCTAGATGCTCAGGCAGGGAGGAACCATGCACGAAAAAGAGCGCCACAGGATCATTCTGTCCGCCGTCCAGGAAAAGCCTGTGGTGACGGTGCAGGAGATGGTCGACCTGACGGAGTCCTCCGAGGCGACGATCCGGCGCGATATCGCGGCACTCCACGTCCAGAAGCGCCTGCGCCGGGTGCGCGGCGGCGCCGAGGCGATCTCGCCGCCGCAGTTCATCGGCCTCGCCGGCCGGCCGTTTTCCGTCAACGAAACACTCAACGCAGCGCAGAAGCGATCGATCGCCCGCGAAGCGGTCGAGCTGTGCAAGGACGGCGAGCCGATCATCATCAATGGCGGCACCACAACCTTCCAGATGGTGCATTTCCTGACCGGCCGCCGCATGCCGATCTTCACCAATTCGTTCCCGATCGCGGAGCACCTGCTCAAGCACTCCAAGAACACGGTGATGCTGTCGGGCGGCACCATTTACCGCGAGCAGAACATCATCCTGTCGCCCTTCGACAATGACGTGACGCGCAATTTCTATGCGCGCCGCATGTTCATGGGCGCGCAGGGGCTCGGGCCGCTCGGCCTGATGGAAGGCGACCCGCTGCTGATCCAGGCGGAGCAGAAGCTGATCGACCAGGCCGACGAGCTGGTGGTGCTGGTCGATTCCTCGAAATTCCGCAAACGCTCCAGCCTGATCCTGTGCGGCCTGTCGCGCATCGCCACGGTCATCACCGATGACGGCATCGAGGATCGCGAAGCCAAAATGCTCGAAACCGCGGGCGTGACACTGATCGTCGCCCGCAAATCGGCAACCAACAAGGAAGAATCTTCACTGCAGGCCTGAGGCCAACTCACGCCCGCAGCGGCGATGGAATGCAACGCTCAAGGGAGGATATTCGATGAGCTTTTTGAAGAAATTGATGGTGACGGCGGCTTTCTCTGCCGCCATGTTCGTGAATGCGGCCTATGCCGAAAACGTCAAGATCGCACTGGTGGTGAAGTCGCTCGGCAACGGCTTCTTCGATGCCGCCAACAAGGGCGCCGAAGAGGCGGCCAAGGAACTCGGCGACGTCGATATCATCTATACCGGTCCGACCAAGGCGACCGCCGAAGCGCAGATCGAAGTGGTCAATTCGCTGATCGCCCAGAAGGTCAACGCCATCGCCATTTCGGCCAATGACGCCGACGCGCTGGTGCCGGTGCTGAAGAAGGCCATGGAGCGCGGCATCACCGTCATCTCCTGGGATTCGGGCGTCGCCAAGGAAGGCCGCCAGCTTCACCTCAACCCGTCCGACACCGGCCTGATCGGCGAGACCATCATCAAGCTTGCCGCCGACTATCTGCCGGAAGGCGGCGACGTCGCCATCCTGTCGGCGTCCTCGACCGCGACCAACCAGAACGCCTGGATCGACGCGGCCAAGAAAATCCTGCCGGAGAAGTTCCCCAAGATCAAACTCGTCGCCACCGTCTACGGCGACGATGACTCGGCCAAGAGCACGGACGAAGCCAAGGGCCTGCTGAAGTCCTATCCGAACCTCAAGGCGATCATCGCACCGACCACCGTCGGCGTCGTTGCCGCCGCCCAGGTGGTGACTGACGAGAATCTGATCGGCAAGGTCAACGTCACCGGCCTTGCGCTGCCGTCCGAGTTCAAGAAGTTCATCGACAACGGCGCCAGCCAGGCCGTGGCCCTATGGAACCCCATCGACCTCGGCTACTCCGCCGTCTACCTCGCCCACGATCTGGCGGTGAAGAAGGAAGAGGCCAAGCCGGGCGCCACGCTGTCGATCGGTCGCGTCGGCAAAGTCACGCTCGACGACACCAATTCGGCTGCTATGGCTCCGCCCTTCCAGTTCGACAAGAGCAACATCGAGAAGTTCTCCAAGATCTATTGATCTGGAGCTCCTTCGAGCTGTCGCGGCGGGGCTCACGTTCCGCCGCGACTTTAAACGGACCTTGTTTCAGGGCTTGATACGACTATGGACACGACAGCCCAACACGGCACGGCAAAGGAGGGGCCACTGGCCTCGACTCCGCGCCTGACGCTGTCCGGCGTCTCAAAGAGTTTTCCCGGTGTGCGTGCGCTGCACGATGTCGGCCTGTCGCTCTATCCGGGCCAGGTGACAGCACTGATCGGCGAAAACGGCGCCGGCAAGTCGACGCTGGTCAAGATCATGACCGGCATCTACCAGCCCGATACGGGCACCATCAGCATCGACGGTCAGGCCGTCACTCTGCCCAGCGCGCATGCCGCCTTCGGCTATGGCGTCACCGCGATCCATCAGGAGACCGTGCTGTTCGACGACCTGACGGTGGCCGAAAACATCTTTCTTGGCCACGCGCCGCGCACGCGCTTCGGCACAATCGACTGGCGCACCATGCGCAAAAATGCGCGCGAAGTGCTCGACACCATGCATGCCGGCCATATCGACGCCGATGCGCGGCTGAAGGACCTTGGCATCGCCAACAAGCATCTCGTCGCCGTCGCCCGCGCCATGTCGATCGACGCCCAGATCGTCATCATGGACGAGCCGACCGCCGCGCTTTCGATGAAGGAGATCGAGGAGCTTTTCCTGCTCATCGAGTTCCTCAAGAGCGAAGGCAAGGCGATCCTGTTCATCAGCCACAAGTTCGACGAGATCTACCGCATCGCCGACCGCTACACGGTGTTCCGCGATGGCGAGATGGTCGGCGAAGGCCTGATCAAGGATGCCGGCCAGAGCCAGATCGTGCGCATGATGGTCGGCCGCTCGGTTGACCACATTTTTCCGCAGCGCAAAGCCGAAATCGGCGCGCCGGTGCTTTCCGTCTCCGGCCTGTCGCACCCGACCGAGTTCAACAACATCGGCTTCGAGCTGCACAAGGGCGAAATCCTTGGCTTCTATGGCCTTGTCGGCGCCGGGCGCAGCGAGGTCATGCAAGCGATTTCAGGCATCACCCGCACGTCAGGCGGCACCATCACGTTGGAAGGCAAGACGATCGCGCCGAAATCGGCGGCGGATTCGATCGATGCCGGCATCGTCTATGTTCCCGAGGAGCGAGGCAAGCAAGGCGTGGTGATCGGCCTGCCGATCTTCCAGAATGTCTCGCTGCCTTCACTCAAGCGCACCTCGAAATCCGGCCTGCTGCGGCTGTCGGAGGAGTTCGCGCTCGCCCGCTCCTACACCGAGCGGCTCGACCTCCGCGCCTCCTCGCTCAGCCAGGATGTCGGCACGCTGTCGGGCGGCAACCAGCAGAAGATCGTCATCGCCAAATGGCTGGCCACCGCGCCCAAGGTGATCATCCTCGACGAACCGACCAAGGGCATCGACATCGGCTCGAAGGCCGCCGTGCACGGCTTTATGGCCGAGCTGGTGGCGCAGGGCCTGTCGGTGATCATGGTATCGTCGGAGCTGCCGGAAATCCTCGGCATGTCCGACCGTGTCGTTGTCATGCGCGAAGGACTTGTCGCGGCGATCTACGACAACAAGGGACTGGACGCCGAGACGCTGGTCCGGACGGCAGCGGGGATCGCGGCATGAGAGCCTTTCTCAAACACCGCGAAATCTGGCTGTTGGCGGCAATCGTTTTGCTCATCGGGCTGATCTCGACGCGCTTCCCGGCCTTCGCCGACCCCGGCAATCTGCGCCAGGTGTTCAACGACACCTCGATCCTCATGATCCTGGCGCTCGGCCAGATGGTCGTCATCCTGACCCGGTCGATCGACCTGTCGATGGCGTCGAACCTCTGCTTCACCGGCATGGTGGTGGCGATGCTGAACGCCGCGCACCCGGCGATCCCGATCCCGCTGCTGATCGTCATTGCGCTGGCCGTCGGGCTGGTACTGGGTGCCATCAACGGCCTCTTGGTTTGGCGACTGAACATCCCCTCGATCGTGGTTACGCTCGGCACACTGACCATCTATCGCGGCGCCACTTTCGTCCTGTCCGGCGGCGCCTGGGTCAATGCCGACAAGATGAGCCCCGACTTCATCGGCTTTCAACGCGCAGCCTTCCTCGGCATCCCTGTGCTGTCCTGGATTGCCATCCTGGTGATTGCGCTGTTCTTCGTCTTGATGACGCGCACAGCACTCGGCCGTTCGATCTATGCCATCGGCGTCAATCCGACGGCATCGGTCTATGCCGGCATCGATGTCGGCCGGACGAAATTCATCGTCTTCTGCATCTCCGGCATGATCGGCGGCCTTTCCGGCTATCTCTGGATATCGCGCTATGTGATTGCTTCGGTCGAGGTCGCCAACGGCTATGAGCTCAACATCATCGCCGCCTGCGTCATCGGCGGCATTTCGATTGCCGGCGGCATCGGCTCGGTCGGTGGCGCGGTGCTGGGCGCGTTGTTCCTCGGGATCATTTCCAACGCGCTGCCGGTCATCAACATCTCGCCCTTCTGGCAGATGGCGATTTCGGGCAGCGCCATCATCCTCGCCGTCGTGCTCAACGCGCGCGGCGAACGCCAGCAGGGCCGCATTATCCTCAGAAAAGTGGAGGCGGTGACATGACCGACGTCCCTGCCCCGCGCCACATTCCCGACCGGCTCGACAAGCCGCTGAGTTCGGCGATCTTTTCCTGGGAGGCGCTGCTGGTCGTGGTGGCCGTCGCCATCTTCGCCATCAACAGCTTCGCCTCGCCGTATTTCCTCGACCCGTACTCGCTGTCCGACCTGACTTTCAATTTCACCGAGAAGGGTCTGATCGCCTTTGCCATGGCGCTGCTGATCATTTCCGGAGAGATCGACCTGTCGGTCGCCGCCATCATTGCGTTGGCGTCGACCATGATGGGCATGGCGGTGCAGGCCGGCGCCGGAACGCCGGTGCTGGTGCTGATCGGCATCGTCGTCGGGCTTGGTTGCGGCGCCTTCAATGGGGTGCTGGTGACAAGGCTGGGATTGCCATCCATCGTGGTCACCATCGGCACGATGAGCCTGTTTCGCGGCATCGCCTTCATCGTCCTCGGCGACCAGGCCTACAAGGGCTATCCGGAAAGCTTCGCCTTCTTCGGCCAGGGATATGTCTGGTGGGTGGTGTCGTTCGAGCTGGTGCTGTTTCTCATCGCAGCTGTCATCTACTGGTTCGTGCTGCACCGGACGAGTTTCGGGCGTCGTGTCTTTGCCATCGGCAACAATCCGGTTGCGGCGCAGTTTTCCGGCGTGCGCGTCGGGCGCACCAAGTTCGTGCTTTTCTGCCTGACCGGGCTGATGTCGGGCATCGCCTCGGTGCTGATCACTTCGCGGCTCGGCTCGACCCGGCCTTCGATCGCGCAAGGCTATGAACTGGAAGTCATCACCATGGTGGTGCTCGGCGGCGTCAGCATCCTCGGCGGCGCCGGCAGCATTCTGGGTGTCGTGCTCGCCGCCTTCATCATGGGGCTGGTGACCTTCGGGCTTGGCCTGCTCAACGTGCCAGGCATCGTCATGTCGATCTTCATCGGCCTGCTGTTGATCATCGTCATCGCGCTGCCGATCGTCTGGCGGCGGCTGCGCGGAGGACGATGATGGCTGAGAAATATGCGTTCAAGATGAAACTCAAACCGGGCATGAATAGCGAATACAAGAAGCGCCACGACGAAATCTGGCCATCGCTGGTCGCTCTCCTCAAGCAGGCCGGCGTCTCCGACTATTCGATCCATCTCGACGAAGAGACCAATATCCTGTTCGGCGTGCTGTGGCGGCGAGACGATCACGGCATGGACGATCTGCCGAAGCATCCGGTGATGCAGCGCTGGTGGGCTCACATGGCCGACATCATGGAGACCAAGCCGGACAGTGAGCCGGTGGCCGTGCCGCTGGAAACCGTGTTCCATATGAAATGAGCGCGATGCGCCACATCGCCGTCATCGATATCGGCAAGACCAATGCCAAGGTGGCGCTGGTCGATCTCGCCACGCTGAGCGAAGTGGTGCTGCGCCGCATGGCCAATGCGCCGGTGCGGCACGCGCCCTACCCGCATCACGATGTCGAGGCGCTGTGGACGTTCATCCTCGACAGCCTTGCCAGCCTCAACCGCGAACAGCGCATCGACGCCATCTCGATCACCACGCATGGCGCGACGGGCGCACTGGTCGACGCCGCGAACGACCTGGTGCTGCCCGTCCTCGATTATGAATTCGATGGCCCCGACAGTCTGGCAGCAGACTATGATGCGATCCGTCCGCCCTTCGCCGAGACCGGCACGCCGCGCTTGCCGCTAGGCCTCAATCTCGGCGCGCAATTCTTCTGGCAGCAGAAGCGCTTCCCCGCGGAGTTCGCCAAGGCCTCCGCGCTGCTGATGTATCCGCAGTACTGGGCGCTGCGCCTGACCGGCGTCGCCGCCAATGAAGTGACCTCGCTCGGCTGCCACACCGATCTGTGGAACCCGTGGACAGCGGATTTTTCGTCGCTGGTCGACCGCCTGGGCTGGCGCGAGCTGATGGCGCCAGCGCGGCCAGCCAAAGACCGTCTCGGCCCGATCCTGCCTACACTTGTCGCGCGAACCGGGCTCGATCCGCAGACGCCGGTGTTCTGCGGCCTGCACGATTCCAACGCATCGTTGCTGCCGCATCTCCTGTCCGACGTGCCGCCTTTCTCCGTGGTCTCGACCGGCACCTGGGTGGTGTCGATGGCCGTCGGCGGCAAGCAGATTGTGCTGGATGCGGCGCGCGATACGCTGGTCAACGTCAGCGCTCTGGGCGCGCCTGTGCCTTCGGCGCGCTTCATGGGCGGCCGCGAGTTTTCCGTGCTGACGGAAGGCCAGCCGGACAACTGGACCGAAGCTGATGTCGGCGCCGTGCTGGCGCGAAAGACATTGCTGCTACCATCGACTCAGCAAGGGTCGGGGCCGTTCCCGCACCATGCCGCGACATGGCTTGACGCTGACGGCATCACACGCGGCCAGCGCTTCGCCGCCATCTCGTTCTATCTGGCGCTGATGACGGCGACCTGCCTCGACCTGATCGGCGCCGACGGCCCGACCACGGTCGAGGGGCCCTTTGCCCGCAACCGGCTCTATGTCGGCATGCTGGCGGCAAGCACGGCCCGCGCCGTTGTCGCGTCAGAGGCCGCCACCGGCACCAGCATTGGCGCAGCACTGCTCGCTTCGGGTCCGGTAACGGCTCATGGCAAAGGCGACAGAATGGAGCCGCCGACCGATCCGGCCTGGGTCGACTACGTCAGCGCATGGCGCGCGGCAGTCGAAGTGCAGCGCTGATTACAGAATCCGCTTGCCGAAGGCCGACATGACGAAGTTGACCGTATCGGTGCCGATCCGAGGCTCCAGATCCGCGGTCAGGCCCGAAACATCCATCGACAACAGCCCGCCGGAGAGCGCGATCGCCTCCATCGCCTGATGTGTTTCGCGCACGGTGAGGCCACCGGAACCTGCCGCCCAGCCGGCGAATTCGGTGACATCAGGCGAATAGCTGACGTGAAAACCTTGTGTGCCTGAAGTGGCGATGCGGATCGCCTCGTGCATCAGGTCGCGCATGCCCATGGCGTCGATATCGGTCATGGTGAAGGCCGCGACGCGCGAATCCTTCAGCACTCTCGCCTCGGCCGGATCGGCATGGCGCAAGCCAACGATGACGACATTCTCCGGCGACAGCTGCGGCTGCAGCGCACCCGCCTTGTGATCGAGGCCAAGGGCGCGGGCCAGCACCGCTCGTTCCGGAAGGTCGATGCCATCCTCGTCCTCGGGCATCAGGGCAGCGATGGAATCGATCCAGATCAGGCCGAAGGAATGCGTCGCGCGCGCCGTTGCGGTCAGCGCCTTGTGCGCGATGCGGCGATCGGCGCCGGCGGTCAGCCGGATCAACCCCGATGGCGGCCGCTCGATATCGGCCAATTCGACGACGTCGAAATTCATCGCCTCAAGCCGCGCGCCGGTGCCTTCCCGGGCCAGGATGCCGGCGGCGCCCTGTTCCGCCAGTATCGACACCATCTTGCGGCCGGAAAAATCCTCGACATCGTGCATCGGGGCCTTCTCGACATATTCCGAGGTCATCGCCAGCAGCATGGCGCCATAACTCATGCGGAAGGCGACGCGGTCGCCGACGGCGGGCGGCGGATCGGCATCCGCCACATCCAGCAGCAGATGGTCGCTGGAGGCGCCGAGCACCCGCACCCCCTTGGCGATCGGCGTCAGTCCCTCGACCAGCACGTCCTCGCGGCCGATATTGGCGATGGCGCGCAGCCTGTCGCCCTCGTCGGGAAAGACCGGCTGGTTGCCGAAGGCGTCGTAGCCGGATTGCCCGATCGGCCGTGACGGCTTGAGCTTGACCTCGATGATGTCGCTTGTCAGGCGGCAGGCGTCGGGTTCGAGTTCAGCCCACGGCACATCGCGGAAGGTTTCGACCCCGCCTTGCAGGATCGCCTCGCCGACGCGCAGATTGTTGATGCCGGCGGGTAGCTTGCCTTCAAGCAGCAACGGCAGCGACGACGAGGCGCCGCCCGAGATCCAGTCGAGGCTTTTACCGGACAGCCGCTCGGTCTTGTAGGCGTGGGCGACCAGTTGCCCGAGATTTTCCTCGGTCGGCATGATGGCGCCGAAACAGCCGAGATTGGTGCCGATACCGGCGATGCGCACGCCCTTGAACTGCAGGATCTGTTCGACCGTGGGGATCAGGTCGCTCGGCCAGATGCCTTCCCTGAGATCGCCGAGATCGATCATCAGCATGATGTCATGAACGCGGCCCATGCGCTCGGCGATGCGCGAAATCTCGCGGATGATCGTCAGTTCCGACTGCAGGCTGATGTCGACGGTGCGCACCACTTCCTCGACACGCGCCATCGGCGGGCTGCGCAACAGCATGATCGGTGCGTTGACGCCGCTGTCGCGCAGCCGGCGAATGTTCTCGAAACGCGACTCGGCGATGCCGGCGACGCCGCCGCGCAGCATGGCGCGCGCCACTTGCGGCATGCCGCAGGTGCCCTTGGTGACGCCGAATACCTTGATGCCCGACAGCGCACAACGTTCGACGATCGTGCGCGTGTTGCGCTCGATGCGGCCAAGGTCGATGGCGACTTGCGGTCCTGACATTCCTAGCCTCCGTAGACCAGCCCTTGCGGATCGATCTCCGGCTTGCGGCCGGCGACCAGATCGGCAAGGAATTTTCCGGAGCCGCAAGCCATGGTCCAGCCAACATGGCCGTGCCCGGTGTCGAGATAGAGGTTCTTGTAGCGCGCCTGGCCTATGACCGGCACCGAGTTCGGCATCATCGGCCGCAGACCTGCCCACAGCTCTGCCTTCTTCTCGTCGAAGGCGCCGGGGAACAGATCCTTGCCGGTTCTGAACATGGCGGCGAAGTCGCTTGGCCTGTGGGTGCGATCGAAGCCGGTGAATTCGGCGGTCGAAGCGAGCCGCAGCCGATTGCCGAGCCTGGAGTAGGCGATCAGTTGGTCTTCGTCGGCGCCGCCCATGGTCGGACCCTTGCTTTCGTCCTCCAGGGGTATCGTCGCCGTATAACCTTTCACGGGATAGACTGGCAGGTCGATGCCGTAGCGGCGGCCGAGCAGGCCGCTTTCCGGCCCCATCGAGATCACCACGGCATCGCCGGCAATCGGCCCAGCCGAGGTCATCACCGCGCGCACCCGGTCACCTTCGATATCGAGGCCTTCGACCGTGGTGCCGTAGAGAAATTTCACGCCGAGCTTCTCGGCGGCGTGGGCGGCGAGCTTTTCCACGAACTGCCGGGAATCGCCGGTCTGGTCGATCGGCGAATAGACGCCTCCGGCGATCTTTTCCTTCACGCCGGCAAGGCCCGGTTCAAGCTCGATCAGCCGGTCACGGCCGACGATCTCGATCGGCAGGCCATGCTCGGCCAGATAGCGATAATTGTCCGTGCCGGTGTCGAGACTGTGCTGCGAGCGGAAGAAATAAAGGATGCCCTTCTTGCGCTCGTCATAGCCGATGCCGGTATCGGCGGAGATGGCGTTGATGCAGTCGCGCGAATAAAGCGCCAGGCGCAGCTTGACCCGGCTGTTGGCGCGCAAGCGCTCTTTCGTGCATTGGCGCAGGAAGCGCAGGCTCCAGGCGAGGAAATAGGGATCGAAGCGCAGCCGCACCTTGATGCCGAGATCATGGTTGTAGAGCGCGCGCAGGAAGGTCTTCAGCGCCGCCGGCGAGGCCCAGGCGGTGGCATCACCCGGCGACACCAGGCCGGCATTCGACTGGCTGGTGCCGCGCGCCGGCGCCGGATGGCGCTCGATGACGGTGACCTCATGACCGTCGCTGGCCAGATAATAGGCGGCCGCCGTACCGACAACGCCGGCCCCGAGCACCGTTATTTTCATGCCATCCCCCAAAGCTCTCCGCGGCGCAGCGCCTCCACGCCGGCCGCGAATGCCTTCAATAGCGCTTCACTGCCCGCCTTGCGAGCCCCTGGGAGAACGCGCCTCAGCCTCGCGCGGAGTTCTTGCCGGTCAGGATGCGCTCCCAGGCGAGCGCGTCGGCGACGATCTGGTCGAGATCGTCGCGTTGCGGGGTCCAGCCGAGTTCCGCGCGGGCGAGATCCGAATTGGCAACTACCGCTGCGGCGTCGCCGGGACGGCGATCGCCCATTTTCACTTCGAAATCATGGCCGAAGGCACGCCGCACGCTGTCGATGACCTCGAGCACCGAATAGCCATGGCTGTAGCCGCAATTGGCGACCAGGCTGGAGCCCCCCGCACGCAGCCGCTGCAGCGCAAGACGATGCGCCGCGGCCAGATCGCTGACATGGATATAGTCGCGCATGCAGGTACCGTCCGGCGTCGGATAATCGGTACCGAACACCTGCATGAACGGGCGCTTGCCGAGCGCCGTCTCGCAGGCGACCTTGATCAGATGGGTGGCACCCGGTGTCGACTGGCCGGTGCGGCCCTTCGGGTCGGCGCCGGCGACGTTGAAGTAGCGCAGCGCGGTGTAGCGGAGCCCATGTGCGATCGCCGCATCGCGCAGCATCCATTCGCTCATCAGCTTGGACAGGCCATAGGGCGATTCCGGCGCCAGGCGGGCATCCTCGCGCACCGGCTCCAACCCGGCGCCGCCATAGACGGCCGCGGTCGAGGAAAAGATGAAATTGGGCACGCCCTCTCGCACCGCGGTTTCGATCAGCGTGCGCGTCTTGCAGGTGTTGTTCTCATAATAGCCGAGCGGGTCGGCGACCGATTCCGGGACTACGATGGAGCCGGCGAAATGGATGATCGCGTCGACCTTGTTGTCACGAATGATGCCGCCAACCAGTTCCTTGTCGGCGACATCGCCGACGACCAGCTTTGCCTCCGGCGCCACCGCCCATTCGAAGCCGGTGGAAAGACGGTCGAGAACGACCACGCTCTCGCCGGCATCCAGCAACTCCCAGACCATATGGCTGCCGATGTAGCCGGCACCGCCTGTCACCAAAACCGTCATCCCAAATCCTCGCATCTCAAGATTTATCGGAAACTGTCTCAACCACCGCCTTACTGGAAAGCCTGCCGCATTGCCATTAGAACGGTGGTAACCGGTATCATCGGCATGTGGCATCATCTTGAAACAAAATTGATCCACATCAATGGAATAGGCCACGGCTCGTGGTCGTTAGGAACAGGTCCGGGGCGTGGCATTTTGACCAAATTGGCCCGGTGGACGACCAATCGGGCAATGATTATGATCCCGCGCAAAATTGGGAAGTCGACATGAACTATCAGCGGTTCTTCGAGGAAGCGATCGACCAGCTCCATGCCGAGCGTCGCTACCGCGTCTTCGCCGACCTCGAGCGTATTGCAGGCAAGTTTCCGCGCGCCATCTGGCGTTCCAATGGCCGCGCCGAGGAAATCACCGTCTGGTGTTCCAACGACTATCTCGGCATGGGCCAGCATCCCGATGTCATCGCCGCGTTCCAGAATGCGGCGGGCAAGATGGGCTCTGGCGCCGGCGGCACCCGCAACATTTCCGGCACCAGCAACCCGCTGGTCGAGCTCGAACTGGAGCTTGCCGACCTGCACGACAAGGAAGCCGCCCTCGTCTTCACCTCCGGCTTCGTCTCCAACGAAGCGTCGATCTCGACCATCGCCCGGCTTCTGCCCAACTGCCTGATCATCTCGGACGAACTGAACCATGCTTCGATGATCGAAGGCGTGCGGCGTTCGGGTGCGGAAAAGAAGATCTTCCGCCACAACGACGTCGCGCATCTGGAAAGCCTGCTGCAGGCGGCGGGCCGCGAACGCGCCAAGCTGATCGTCTTCGAAAGCGTCTATTCGATGGATGGCGACATCGCGCCGATCAGGCAGATCGTCGAGCTCGCCGAGCGCCACAACGCCATGACCTATATCGACGAGGTCCATGCCGTCGGCATGTACGGACCGCGCGGCGGCGGCATCACGGAGCGCGAAGGCCTGGCCGACCGCATCGATATCATCGAAGGCACGCTGGCCAAGGCGTTCGGCACGCTCGGTGGCTACATCACCGGCACCAGCGCTGTCATCGACGCCGTGCGCTCCTATGCACCGGGCTTCATCTTCACCACCGCGCTGCCACCGGCGATCGCCGCTGCGGCGACCACGTCCATCCGCCATCTCAAGCGCTCGCAGGCCGAGCGCGATGCCCAGCAGCGGCAGGCGACGCGTACCAAGCAGATCCTCTCCGCCGCCGGCCTGCCGGTGATGGAGTCGCCGACCCATATCGTGCCGCTGCTGGTCGGCGACCCGGAACTCTGCAAGATGGCGAGCGACCGCCTGCTCGGCGTGCACGGCATCTATATCCAGCCGATCAATTACCCGACCGTGCCGCGCGGCACGGAGCGGCTGCGCATCACGCCGACGCCGTTCCATTCCGACGCGCTGATCGCGGCCCTGCAGGATGCATTGGTCGAGACCTGGGATGCGCTCGGCATACCCTACGGCTCGGCCGGCCGGCCGTCGGTCGCCAAGAGCGACCGGATCATTCCATTGCTGGTGCCCAAATCAGGCGGCTAAAGCCCGTTTGAAACTCGCTCTGACGGCCATCTGACGCGCCGGAGCGATTTTCAATTCGAGCTTCGTCGGCGGCTCAAACAGTCTTCATCCACTTCGCCAGACGGTGCGCCGCTTCCTCGACCTGGTCGAGGCGGCGGTGGAAGCAGAGCCTGAGGAAGGCTTCGCCGCCGGGGCCGAAGGCCGTGCCGGGCGCCAGGCCGACATTGGCCTTGTCGACGATGTCGAAAGCGGCGGTCCGCGAATCGGTGATGCCATCGACGGTGAAGAACAGGTAGAATGCACCTTGCGGCACGGTGAACCGGGCGCGATCGGTGGCCCCGAGAATGCCGCAGACCAGGTCGCGCGCCTTCCTCGCCCGTTCCACCTGTTCGGCAATGAAATCATCGCCCTGATCAAGGGCTGCGACCGCGCCGCGCTGCATGAACTGGGCGACGCCGGAGTTCGAATACTGAATCAGGTTCTCGAACACCTGCTGCAAGGCAGGATGGGTCTTGATCCAGCCGACACGCCAGCCGGTCATCGCCCAGTTCTTGGAAAAACTGTTGACGAACAGGATGCGGTCTTCCGCCGTCGCGATGTCGAGGAAGGACGGCGCGCGGCCATGGCCATAGTGGAACAACGCATAAATCTCGTCGGCGATGATCCAGAGATTCTTCGCGCGGGCGAGATCGAGGATCGCCTGCAAGGTCTCATGGTCGGCCGTCCAGCCGGTCGGGTTCGACGGCGTGTTGATGAACAGCGCCTTGGTGCGCGGCGTAATCGCCGCCGCGATCTTCTCGACGTCGCAGGACCAGCCATTGCCGGATTGATCGAGCGTGACCGGCACCGGTACGGCTCCCGATATCGCCGCGGCAGCGTGGAAATTCGGCCAGGCCGGCGACAGATAGACAACTTCGTCGCCGGCGCCGGCGAGCGCATCGAGCGCCAGCTGGATGGCATGCATGCCGGACCCGGTGACGATGAACTGTTCCTCGGGGAACGTCTTGCCGAAATGCCTGGCATAGTAGCGGGCAAGCGCCTGCCTGAGATCGGGGATGCCCCTCTGCCAGGTGTAGAACGTCTCGCCGCCGGCCAGCGCTTTCGACGCCGCATCGGTGATGAACGGAGGCGTCGGCAGGTCGCCTTCACCGGCCCAGAGCGGGATCATGCCCTCGCGCAGACGGCCATAATTGACGACGGCGACAATGCCGCTTTCGGGAGCGGCGCGGGCTTCCGCGCGCAAGCTGTCGATCAAGGTCATGGGCAGGTCCGTTCCGATCTCGGGCGTTGATCAGCGCTCCATACCAGATGCGAAAACAGAAAACCCCAGCCGCGAACGACCGGGGTCTTGGTCCAGCCATGCTCTGCTGAACTATCTTTTGGCGAGCAGGTCGCGAATTTCGGTCAGCAGCGCAACGTCGGCCGGCGGCGGTGCAGCGGGTGCTGCCGGCTTCTCGCGCTCCAGCCGCCTGCGCATGTTGTTCACCGCCTTGACCATCAGGAAGATGATGAAGGCGAGGATGATGAAATTCAGCGCGACGGTGACGAAGCTGCCATAGGCGAAAACAGCGCCTTGCTTTTTGGCGTCCGCCAGCGAGGTGGCGGTGACGGCCGAGGAAAGCCCGACGTAATAGTTGTTGAAGTCCAGCCCGCCGAAAATCGCGCCGACGATCGGCATAATGATGTCGTTGACAAGGGAATCGACGATCTTGCCGAAGGCAGCGCCGATGATGACGCCGACGGCCAAGTCCATCACGTTGCCCTTGGAAATAAACTCCTGGAATTCTTTCAGCATTCGACCCTCCATGTCATGACCGGCCGCGCTGCCGTTCCGTCCTTGCGGCATCGACCCAGAGGCAAGATAACAAAAACCTGGGGTTGCAACATGGGCAAAAAAGAGAAAACAACCGGTTTCTCCTTACCTCGCGGCACAGCGGATGACGGCTTGGTTGTGCTGTCTGAATGTCGCGGCCGCGATCATGCTCCCAAAGCCGCAATGGACTCCGACGCCAAGCTGTGATTGCGTCCGGGCAAGCCGGACAAAAAAAGACGGCAAAGGAGGAAATTCCAGGCGTGCAGGGCTTGTTCATCGTCATCATCGCGATCGCCTATGTGACGCTGCTGTTCGCCATTGCCAGCCTGGGCGACCGCCGCTCGGCCATAGCTGGACCCAGCCGGGCGCGGCCCTTCATCTACGCGCTCAGCCTTGCCATCTACTGCACGTCCTGGACCTTCTTCGGCTCGGTCGGCCTCTCCTCGGAACGCGGCCTCGAATTCCTTGGCATCTATACCGGCCCGGTGCTGGTGTTCGTGTTCGGCTTTCCGCTGCTCAACCGCATCGTGCGGCTGGCCAAGACCGAGAAGATCACCTCGATCGCCGACTTTCTCGGCGCTCGCTACGGCAAAAGCTTCACTGTCGCGGCGATCGCAACGCTGATCGCCACCATCGGCGCGGTGCCCTATATCGCGCTGCAGTTGAAGGCGATCTCCGGTTCGGTCAGCCTGATGGTCGAGCACTACACCGGCTCGCCACCCTCCTTCGATCCGTTCGTCAGCGACATCTCGCTGGTGGTCGCCATGCTGCTGGCGCTGTTTGCGGTGCTGTTCGGCACACGCCACGCCGACGCCACCGAACACCAGGACGGGCTTGTGCTGGCGGTCGCGGTCGAGACCGTGGTCAAGCTTGCCGCCTTCCTGGCGATCGGCCTGATGGTCACCTTCATGATCTTCGGCGGCCCGGGCGACATGTTCGACAAGCTGGCGCAGAATGCTCAGGTCCGGCAGGCAATGGGCTACAACACCTCGCTCGCCACCTGGCTGGTGCTGACTTGCCTGAGCGGCTTTGCCATCATCATGCTGCCGCGGCAGTTCTACGTCACCATCGTCGAGAACCGCGGCGAGGCCGAGTTGCGCACCGCGACATGGGTGTTCCCGCTCTACCTCCTGGCGATCAACCTGTTCGTGCTGCCGATCGCCTTTGCCGGCCTGTCGCTGGTCGGCACCGGAACCAGCAGCGACCTCTACGTATTGTCGCTGCCCTTGTTCAGCGGCCATGATGTGCTGGCGATGGCGGCCTTCATCGGCGGGCTGTCGGCGGCAACGGCCATGGTGATCGTCGAAAGCGTCGCGCTGTCGATCATGATCTCCAACGACCTCGTCATTCCGCTGTTCGTGCGCCGCCTGCTCAAGACCTCGACCTCCGAGAACGAAGACTGGTCGACGCTGATCCTCAATGTGCGGCGCGGGGCAATCTTCATCCTGCTGTTCATCGCCTTCCTCTACTACCGCGAGAGCACCAACAGCGCGCGCCTGTCGTCGATCGGCCTGATGTCGTTCGCGGCCATCGCGCAGTTCGCGCCGGCGCTGATCGGCGGCCTGATCTGGCGCGGCGCCAATGGCAGGGGCGCGGCACTTGGCATGGTCGCCGGCATCCTCGTCTGGGGCTACACGCTGCTGTTTCCATCGCTTGCCGCACCCGATACCGGCATCATCGTGCACGGGCTATTCGGCTTCGAGGCGTTGCGGCCGCAGGCGCTGTTCGGCACCGTCGCCGAACCGCTGAACCACGGCGTGTTATGGAGCCTGTCGATCAACGCGGTGTTCTTCGTCCTCGGCTCCCTCTCCCGCGCCTCGGTGCCGCTGGAACGCATCCAGGCCTCGATCTTCGTGCCGCGCGATGCCGGCCCGATGCCCAGCCTGCGCCGCTTCCGCACCGCCATCACCGTCAATGACCTCAAGGATACGATCTCGCGCTATCTCGGCGTCGAGCGCACCGAGCGCTCCTTCCAGTCGTTCGAAAAGACCAACGGCACCTCGCTGCACGGCAAAGAGCAGGCGAGCATGGACGTCATCCGCTTTTCCGAGCAGTTGCTGGCCAGCGCCGTCGGCTCTTCCTCGGCGCGGCTGATCCTGTCGCTGCTGTTTCGGCGCCATGACCGCGAATCCAAGGATGCCTTCCGCTTGCTCGACGACGCCACCGAGGCGCTGCAGCACAACCGCGACCTGTTGCAGATCGCGCTCGACCAAATGGAGCAAGGCATCACCGTCTTCGACCGCGATTTCCGGCTGATCTGCTGGAACCGCCAATACCGGGCATTGTTCGACCTGCCCGACGAGATGGGCCAGGTCGGCGTCTCGCTCGACCGCATCCTGCGCCACCTCGCCGAGCGTGGCGACATTCCCGCGGACCAGCGTGTGGCGATGCTCAACCGGCTGACCAGTTTCGTCAGCCCATGGCAGATGGAACTCAAGACCAGTGGCCGCATCCTGGAGCTGCGTTCCAACCCGATGCCGGATGGCGGCATCGTCGCCACCTACGCCGACATTTCCGGGCGCGTCGAACAGGACCTGGCACTCAAGCGCGCCAATGAATCGCTGGAACAGCGCGTCAAGACCCGTACCATAGAGCTGACCCGCGTCAACGAGGAACTGGCGCAGGCGCAAATGCTGGCCGAGGAGGCCAATCTCGGCAAGACGCGCTTCCTCGCCGCCGCCGGCCACGACATCCTGCAGCCGCTGAACGCTGCCCGCCTATATTGCTCGTCGCTGATCGAGAAGGCCGGCAAGGGGCCTGCCGGCAAGGCCGCGGTCAACATCGAATCCTCGCTGGAATCGGTCGAAACGATTCTCGGCGCCGTGCTCGACATCTCGCGCCTCGATGCCGGCGCGATGAAGCCGGACGACACCGCCTTCAATCTCGACGGACTGCTGCGCCAGATCGGCAACGACTTCCAGCCGCTGGCCGCCGAGAAAAAGCTCCGCCTGACGATCATGCCATCATCGTTGACCGTGAAGACGGACCGCAACCTGTTGCGGCGGCTGATCCAGAATCTCGTCTCCAACGCCATCAAATACACGCGCCACGGCCGTGTGCTGGTTGGCGTGCGCCGGCGCGGTGAACTGGCCGAGATCCAGGTGATCGACAGCGGTATCGGCATCGCCGGAGACAAGCTCAACACCGTCTTTCACGAATTCACCCGGCTGGACGAAGGCGCGCGCGAAGCCGAGGGCCTTGGCCTCGGCCTTTCGATCGTCGACCGCATCGCCCGGGTGTTGCGCCTGGAGATCCGGATCTTTTCCAATCCTGGCAAGGGCACGCGCTTCTCCGTCATCCTGCCGGTAGCGGCCGTGCAGGAGCCGCGACGCGAGATCGAAACCAGGGCTCCTGCCCGCGCCACAGCGTCGCTGGCCGGGCTGCGCGTGCTTTGCATCGACAACGATGCCCGCATCCTCGAAGGCATGCGGCTCCTGCTCGAAGGCTGGGGCTGCAACGTCGACACAGTGTCCGGCTCAAGGGATCTGGCCGCGATACACCGCCCGGACATTGTCCTTGCCGACTACCATCTCGACGGCGAAACCGGTCTCGACATCGTCGTCAGGCTACGCGCGATCCATGGCGATAGCCTGCCGGCCGTGCTGGTGACCGCGGACCGCTCCAACGAGGTGCGCACAGCGGCGGGTGCGCTCGATATTCCGGTGATCAACAAGCCGCTGAAGCCGGCGGGGCTGCGTTCGATGATGGCCAGGGTCAGGCCACTGGCCTCTGCGGCCGAATAATTCAGGCGTTTGATTTCGCCGGGGACGGGTGTCAGCCGGCCGGCTGCAACGGGTCGTTGCCGATCTTGGACAGCAGGATCACCGCCTGGGTGCGGCTGTCGACGCCGAGCTTCTGCAGGATGGCCGAGACATGCGCCTTGATGGTCGCCTCGGAGACACCGAGCTCATAGGCGATCTGCTTGTTGAGCAGGCCCTCGGCCAGCATGCCGAGCACGCGGGTCTGCTGCGGCGTCAGCGCCTGCAGGCGTTTGATCAGGTCGGAAATCTCGGGATCGCGCTCGACGCCGAGATCGACGCCGACGGGCGCGGCGATGTCGCCGGCAAGCACCGACTGCACGGCATTGCGGATCTCTTCCATGCTGGCCGACTTGGAGATGAAGCCCGAAGCGCCGAGATCGAGCGCACGCCTGATGGTCGCCGGATCGTCATGCGCAGACACCACGACCAACGGCACCGCCGGGTGGATGCCGCGCAGCGAAATCAGGCCGGAAAGCCCGCTGGCGCCCGGCATCGACAGGTCGAGCAGCACCAGATCGACATCCTCGTTGGCCACGACCAGCGCCTTGGCGCTCTCGAAATCCCCGGCCTCGTGGATTGCCGCGACATTGCCGATGCCGGCGAGCGCTTCGCGCAGCGCACCACGAAACAGCGGGTGATCGTCGGCGATGACGAAAGAATAGCCTGACGGCAAATGTCCCTCCCCGAATCCCCCGATGTTTTTCTGCTTTTTCCGGGACCAGTTGGACGATTATGAGGGGCTGCGCGCTGTTTTCAAGCGGCAAAGCCAGCGCGCCGCGTTTTCCCTATTTTGAGCGCTCAGGTCTTCTGCGAGTTGAGCTGGGCGCCGTCGTCCTTGTCCATATCCTTGACGATGCCCATGAAGCCGCGCAGGAAACGCTCCATGTAGCTCATCGTCTTGTTGAAATCCTCCTCGCTCGGCAATTTCGATTCGAGGCGGGCGGAGAGCGAATTCTCGAGCTTGGTAACACGCTCGTCCATCGCCTTCATCGAGGTCTGGAGGCGGTCGACCTCGTCCTGGAAAGCGGCGCGTTCGTCGGCCGCCATCTTGCAGACGAGCTGGCCGGAGCGCTCCTCGCAGATCGACATCGAACCGGTCTGCGTGTCCATCCGAACATAGCCGTTATCAGACTTTTCCAGCCGGTAGCGGTCGGTTTCTTCCGAATAAGCTGAAGCCGCGACCAGCGAAGCGAGCGCGGCGGGGATCAAGATGTGCTGCAGACGCATGTTGTCCTCCATGGCCAAAGTCAGTTTTATCGCATGTTTGCGCCGGAAATGGGGAAGACCCCTGACGTGGTCTTTCCCGCGTGACTGGTTCGGACTATAGCGCAACCATGTCTCAGATTATCTACAAGATAACCCCGGAAGCGCCCTGGCGCGAGGCCGAAGCCAATGGCCGCTACACCGGCGCGCCGATCGATGTCGCCGACGGCTTCATCCATTTCTCCACCGCAGGGCAGGTCAAGGAAACGGCGGCAAAGCATTTTGCCGACCAGACCGGCCTTCTGCTGGTCGCCGTCGACGACTCGCGTCTGGGCGCCGCGTTGAAATACGAGATCTCACGCGGCGGCGCGCTGTTTCCGCATCTTTACGATGTGCTGGACCTGAAAGCCGTCCTGTGGGTTCAACCGTTGCCGCTTGGCGCCGACGGTGCCCACCAGTTCCCGGCGCTGGAGGCCGAATGAGCGTGCTCGACCGTATCGGCCAGAAACTGTTGTTCACATTCGATCCGGAAACCGCGCATGGCATGTCGATCGCGGCGCTGCGATGCGGCCTGCCTGTCGGCGCGCGGACGACGCGCGATGCGCGGCTGAAGGTGACGGTCTGCGGCCTCGATTTTCCGAACCCGCTTGGCATGGCGGCGGGCTATGACAAGAATGCCGAAGTGCCGGACGCGCTGCTTGGCCTCGGCTTCGGCTTTGCGGAGGTCGGCACGATCACGCCGCTGCCGCAGGCGGGCAACCCGAAGCCGCGCATCTTCCGGCTGACGGCAGATGAAGCGGTGATCAACCGGCTGGGCTTCAACAATGAAGGCCAAGCGGCCGCCGAAAAGCGCCTCGCTGCCCGCAAGGGGCGTGCCGGCATCGTCGGCGTCAACATCGGCGCCAACAAGGACAGTGCCGATCGCATCGGCGACTATGAGCGCGGCGTTACCCGCTTTGCGCCCGACGCCAGCTATCTAACAGTCAACATTTCCTCTCCCAACACGCCGGGCCTGCGCACCATGCAGGCGCGCGAGCAGCTCGGCGAACTTTTGTCACGTGTCATGGCCGCGCGCGCCACAGCAACAGCACGGCCGCCGGTCTTCCTCAAGATTGCGCCGGACCTGGCCGAGGCCGAGCTGGAAGACATCGCTGCCGAGGTCACTGAAAATCAGATCGACGGCGTCATCGTCTCCAACACCACCATCTCCCGGCCACCGCTACACAGCGGCGACGCCGCGCGTGAGACCGGCGGGCTCTCCGGCAGGCCGCTGTTCGAACGCTCGACCATCGTGCTGGCCAGGATGCGCAAGCTGCTTGGCCCCGACCGCGCCATCATCGGTGTCGGTGGCGTCGATTCCACCGACGCGGCACTGGAAAAGATCCGCGCCGGCGCCGATCTCGTCCAGCTCTACACCAGCATGATCTATGCCGGACCCGCACTGCCGGGCCGGATCGTCGCGGGAATGGCACGCTTTGCCGAAACGGGGCGACTCAGATCCATTCGCGAATTGCGCGACAGCCATCTCGATCAATGGGCGTCGAAGCCGCTCAGCTGAACGCCGTCCGCACCCTGAGCCGCAAAATCGTCAGCAGGCTGAAGCCCCGCGCCAGCAGGAAGACGTGCAGCGCCGCCCACAGGCCATGATTGCCGAAGGTGGGCGCCAGGGTCAGCAGCGCGGCTGAAAAGACGAGGAACGACAGCAGCATCATGTTGCGCATGTCGCGCGACCAGGTGGCGCCGATGAAGACACCGTCCATCTGAAATGCCAGCACACCGCTGAGCGGCGTCAACGCCGCCCAGGGCAGATAGATGTCAGCGACGCCGCGAACGTCCAGCGACGTTGTGACCAAGGCGACCAGGCCGGCACCGCCCAGCCAGAAGATCAGCGTGGCCGCGCCCGCCAGCCCGAACCCCCAAAACAAGGTGAGCCGCACGGCCTGCCGGAACGGTGTGGCGGCATGCGCACCGACGGCACGGCCCGCCAGCTGTTCGGCGGCGGTGGCAAAGCCATCGAGGAAATAGCCGGCGACGAGGAAGAAATTCATCAGCACGGCGTTGGCGGCCAGTGTCACCGTGCCGAACTGCGCGCCCTGGCGGGTGAACAGCGCGAAGGCGGCGAGCAGCGAGAACGAGCGGATCATGATGTCGCGGTTGAGCGACAGCATGCGCAGGAAGGCCGCCATGTCGAGCAGGCGGTGGCGCGGCAACGACGGGGCCGCCCGGAACCGGCGGACGACGATCGCCAAGCCCAGCAGCATGGCAAGGAATTCACCGGTGACGGTCGCCCAGGCGACGCCGGCGACGCCCCAGCCAAGCTTCAGGCCGAGCAGGAAACAGAGCGCGATGTTGATGCCGTTCAGCACCAATTGCAGCATCAGCCCGAGCCCGCCCTCGCCACGGCCGAGGACATAGCCGAGGATGGCATAGTTGATCAGTGAGAACGGAGCTGCGAGCAGCCTGATGCGGATATAGACGCCCATCGCCTCGCTGACGCGCGGTTCGGCGCCCATGAACTTTTGCCCGGCGATGGCGACCAGGGGCGCAAGCGCTGCCAACACGATGCCGGCGACGACCGCGATCAGCACGGCGCGCCAGAACACCGCCTGTTCCTCCAGTTCGTCGCCGCGTCCGAAAGCCTGGGCGACGAGGCCGGTGGTGCCTGAACGCAGGAAATTGAAGGTGGTGAAGACGACGTCGAAGATCAGCGCGCCGGCCGCCAGGCCGCCGAGCAAGGCTGCATCGCCGAACTGGCCGACCACCGCCGTGTCGACCAGGCCGAGCATCGGGGTCGTCAGATAGGCAAGCGTCATCGGCACCGCGATGGCGAGCACGGACCGATTGGTGACGACAAAGGATTTGGCGTCGGCTGGGGTTGCACCCTTGTCCAAAGGACTGCTGCCTTGCTGATTGCGGCTTGATCGAACAGCCGGTGTGCCCCATTTTCCCGGCATCGCGCAATCACCCATCCCGTGACGGCCAACCGAAATCCCCGGTCTGGCGTGAGCCCGCCGGATCCAGTCCATGCCCCTGCAGATCGTCCACCATCCCGACTACGACGCCGGCTTCGCCGTCAACCATCGCTTCCCGATGAGCAAATATCCGCTGCTGATGGAAGCGCTGCGGGCACGCGGACTGGCCGGACCCGACGCACTCAACACCGCCGAACCGGCGCCGGCAGCGTGGTTGAAACTCGCCCATGCGGCGGACTATGTCGATCAGGTCATCAGCTGCTCCGTGCCTGAAAAAATCGAGCGCGAGATCGGCTTTGCGGTCGGCCCGCGTGTCTCGCTGCGCGCGCAGCTTGCCACCGGTGGCACGGTGCTGGCGGCGCGGCTCGCCATGCGCCACGGCATTGCCTGCAACACGGCCGGCGGCAGCCATCATGCGCGACGCGCGCAAGGCGCCGGCTTCTGCACCTTCAACGATGTCGCTGTCGCCGCGCTGGTGCTGCTCGCCGACGGCGCCGCACGGAACATCCTGGTCGTCGATCTCGACGTGCATCAGGGCGACGGCACGGCGGACATTCTCGCGAACGATCCGCGCGTGTTCACCTTTTCCATGCATGGCGACCGCAACTATCCCGCGCGCAAGATCGCCTCGGATCTCGATGTCGCGCTGCCCGATGGCACGGGTGATGCAGCTTACATGGAGGGGCTCGCCGCCATCCTGCCGGAACTCAGCTCCCAAAGGCGCTGGGACATCATCTTCTACAATGCCGGCGTCGACGTTCACGCAGAGGACAGGCTTGGACGGTTGTCGTTATCGGATGACGGCCTGCGCGCCCGCGACGAAACGGTGATCAGTCACTTCCGCAGGCTCGGCATCCCCGTCTGCGGCGTGATTGGTGGCGGCTACTCCACGGATGTGCCCGCACTCGCCGCACGCCACGCCATGTTGTTCGAGGTCGCAGCCGGTTACGCTTGAGAAGTCACTTCCGGTAGCTGGCGATCCTGAGCAGGATGAAGGCCGGAACGACGATCGCCGCACCCAGCAGGATATAGCCGAGGAAACGGTCGATGGCATGGAAGACCAGATTCCACAGGTCGCGGAAAAACCTCTGGATGCCGTAAAGCACGTCCATCGGCGACCAGCCGAAGGCATTCATGACGAGGCCGACGAGGAACGACACCACAAGCAGCTTCAGGATCACCCTAAGCGGCGAGTCGCCGAGAAAGCGCGTCAGTGCGGACAAGGCCCGTCTCCGAGTGAGGTGCCCATACCGAGGGGCGTCGGCCCAGACATACGCACTTGGCTTGCCGGCTTCAAGCCGACAGGTCTACGGGATGTCACGTGGCGCGGGTCTGGGTTTGAACCTTGCCCGCCAGATCGCGTTGCTGCACAATGGCACCATTCGGATTTTGACCGGCCCTGGCGGGGCGCCCGGATCCGCATGGAATTGCAGGTTCGTTCGTGATCTTGGCCGCTGACGGCAGAAAGGCAGGCCGACCAAAGGCCGTGGCCGCTGGTTTATCTGTTTTCTAACCAATTCCCGCTATTGCCATTCCAATAGCGGGAGCAAGGGGCTTTTGGTGGAGATGGAGAAAAACACCGCGCGAAGCGCCGTCATGTTGTCGGTGGTCGTCCCATGCTACAATGAGCTGGATGGGGTGGCCGAACTTCATCGACGGGTGACGGACGCATGCCTCGAGCAGGGGCCCTCCTATGAGATCGTCCTTGTCATCGACGGCGCGACCGATGGCACGCGCGAGGCCATTTTCCAGTTGGCCGAAAAGGACGACCATGTCGTCGCCATCGACCTTGCCCGCAACTACGGCCACCAGATCGCGTTGAGCGCGGGGCTCGAATTCTGCCGCGGCCAGCGCATTCTGATTCTCGATGCCGACCTGCAAGATCCGCCTGAGCTCCTCGGCGCCATGATGGCGAAGATGAATGAAGGCTTCGATGTCGTTTACGGCCAGAGACTGAGCCGCGACGGGGAAAGCTGGTTCAAGCTCACCTCTGCTTCGATGTTCTATCGCTTGCTGCGCGGCATGGTCGACGTCGAGATCGCGCCGAATTCCGGGGATTTCCGACTGATGAGCCGCCGCGCTCTCGATCATCTGAACGCGATGCCCGAACGCTACAGGTTCATTCGCGGCATGGTGAGCTGGATCGGGCTGAAACAGGTTGCCTTCCCCTATGAAAGACACCGGCGCTTTGCCGGCACCACCCACTATCCCCTGAAGAAGATGGTTCTGCTGGCGGTCGACGCGATGACCAGCTTTTCCATCGCGCCGCTGCGGTTCGCCTCGCTGCTGGGAATGCTGTTCGGGCTTCTGGGGCTGGTTGTGCTCTGCTACACCCTCATCGAATGGTCGGTCGGAAACGTGTTGCCAGGCTGGACCAGCCTTGCCGCGATCGTGCTGATCCTGGGCAGCGTCCAGCTTATGGTGCTTGGTATCTTCGGCGAGTATCTTGGGCGCATGTACATGGAGACAAAGCGGCGGCCGCTTTACTTCGTCAACGAGATCGTTTCGCGCAACCGGGCAGCCACTGACAAGGATCTGCCGGTCCATCGCCTGCAGAAGATGGCAAAGAGGGCCGCACGTGCTTGAGGCGGAGTTCGACCAGTTTGCGCGCGAATACCAGGAACAGCATGCCGCGAGCATAAAGCTGAGCGGTGAAGCCCCGGAGTTCTTCCACAAGTACAAGATCGACGACATCGCCGCGACGCTGCGGCGGGCCGGCGTGAAACCGCGACGGATACTCGATTTCGGCGCCGGTGTCGGCAATTCGCTCGGCCATATGCGCTACGCGTTTCCCGACAGCGAGATCACCTTGCTCGATCCTTCGCGGGAATCGCTCGACATCGCCAGCAAGCGCTTTCCCGACCAAGCCGCCTTCACGCATTTCGATGGCAAGACAATTCCCTTTGCCGACGGCAGCTTCGACCTTGCCTTCGCGGCTTGCGTCTTCCACCATATTCCCGAGGACCTGCAGATCGGACTGCTCTCGGAGATCGGCAGGGTGCTGGCCGATGGCGGCAGCTTCTTTGTTTTCGAGCATAATCCGTGGAACCCGCTGACCACGCACGCGGTGAGAAATTGCGCCTTCGACGAGAACGCGGTTTTGATCAATGCGCGCGAGATGCGCAGGCGCATGGCCGCGGCGGGTCTTGCCAACACCCGGATCGTCTACCGGATTTTCTTTCCCCGGCTGCTTGCGAGGCTGAGGCCATTCGAGCGTTTCCTCACCAAGATTCCTGTCGGAGCCCAATATTTTGCGCATGCGGTCAAACCTGCCATTTGACTATCCGAGGATGCTGCGATTTGGCGCCGTCGGTCTGTTGAACACGGCGCTGGGATACGCGGTCATTCTGGCCGGGCTTGCACTGGGTCTTGGCGACATCGTCGCCAACGCCACGGGCTATGCCGCTGGCCTTGTCCTCGGCTTCTTCCTCAACCGCCAATGGACCTTCACACGAGCCGATGGCTTCCGAGCCGGAACCCTGTTGCGATATGGGGGCGTCTTCCTGGTCGCCTACAGCATCAATCTGGCAGTCGTGATCGCCGCCCGCTCGGCAGGCATCACCGAAAGCCCCCTGGTTCACCTGGCGGGGATCTGCGTCTATTCGGTCGTCTTCTACCTCGGCTCGGCTCACTTCGTGTTTGTCGGACGCGAAGGTCGCGCAGACGACAGGGTCGACCGGGACATCCATGTGACCGATAGGCCCCGGCGGGCGCCGACCAGTCGAACTCCTTGAACCAAACTGTCATCGGAAACGATTAAAGGCGGCGCACTTATGGACAACGCCCTGGCCAGTGTGGAGGCCGCAACAGACGACGAGCGGATCCGCCTGATATTCTGCCTGTTCACGGCCTGCGTCTCGGCGGCGTTAATGGGGGCCTTCGCCAATTCCGTCCTGCAGGATCCAGACAGTTGGTGGCAGGTAAAGGTCGGGCTGGATTTCCTGGCAAACCGGACATTTCCGACGGTCGACTCCTACTCCTACACTTTTGCCGGCCAGCCATGGATCGCCAAGGAGTGGCTGGGCCAGGTCATGCTGGCTCTTGCCTATCGGGCAGGAGGCTGGAACGGCGTGGTCACGCTGATCATCGCCTCGATTTCCCTGACGGTTTTCCTGATGGGATGGTTTCTCAGCACATGGCTGAAGCCGATCCTGGCGGTTACGCTGGCCTTTGTCGCGGCGGTCGCGATTGCCCCGATCTATACCGGGCGCCCACATATCTTCACCTTCCCGATCATCGTCATCTGGACAGCGGTGCTCTTTCGAGCGGCAAGGGAGGAACAGGCGCCGCCCTGGTGGCTGCTTGTGCTTGTTGTGTTGTGGGCGAACCTGCACGCGACCTTCACCGTGAGCTTCGTCATCGCAGCTTTCGCCGGTCTCGATCTGCTGACACGTACGGGTCTCTCGAAACCGGCCCTCTTGGCGAAATGGGTCGCATTTGGTCTGCTTTGCCCGCTGGTCAGCCTGATCCACCCCTATGGCGTCCAGGCCATCCTGGCGACCTTCGCGGTGGCCTATGGCAATGAGGCCGTGTCGCTGATCGTGGAATGGCGACCGTTCAATGTGCAGGATTACCCCCTCCAGGAAGTTCTGATGCTGGTGGCGCTGTTCGGGCTGCTGGTGTCACGGTTGCGAATTGGCTGGGCCAAGGCGTTGTTCATCGTCTTCACCTTGCATGTCTTTCTCGCCCATGTGCGTTTCATGTATTTGTTCTTCCTCCTGGTTCCGCTGGTGATCGCGATGGAGGTCGCACAGCAGTTTCCCTCTCTGTCGGTCACCGCTTGGCTGGTTGAAAGGCGCGACGGACTGGAAAAATTCGTCGCCAGGCGGTTCTACGCGGTCTGCGGCGCGGCAGCTGTCTTACTGATCAGCGCGATCGCCGTGCTCGGCAGCGTCTACCAGCTCACGCCGAGCCCGAAGACGTCGGCCAGCGGAGCGCTGGCATTCGCCGAAAGCCACCATCTGTCCGGCAACGTACTGAATTCCTACGATTTCGGCGGCACGCTGATTTTTCATGGGATCAAGACCTATATCGACGGACGGACCGACCAGCTGTTCCTGGGCGGTTTTACAAAAACCGAGGACGAGATGGGACAGAGCAACGGCAAACCGCTCCTCGAAGCCCAGTTGAAGAAATACGCAGTCGACTGGGCGCTGCTGGCGGCCGGCGACAAGCGCATTCCCTTCTTCGAGGAGTTGGGCTGGAAGCGCGCCTATTCGGACGAGTACGCCCTGATCTACCTGCCCGGCGCCTGAGCTGCCGCGCCGGCGCGCGTGGCCGTCAGGGCTTCGAACTCTGGTTGACAAAAGGCCTGACGATGGCCGGTCCAGCGGTGTCGGGTGTCCTTGTGCCGGTAGCTTTCATTGACATGTGAGGGCAGTTATGCTATTAATTTAGGCATGGTGCTGGTTTGCGCCAATGACCCGCCGCACAGGCGGGTTTTTTCGTTTGATGCTCGTCAACCAACGCGTCGGCGAGGGTTCCGAAGGAACCCGTTGGCCCGAATTCGTTGCCCTACAGGTGCCGTTTTGACGATTGCCCGAAGCCGGGCCATCATGGTAACGAAGGCACGCGCGGGTATGATGTAATGGTAGCTTGTCAGCTTCCCAAGCTGAACGCGAGGGTTCGATTCCCTCTACCCGCTCCACCTTGCAAAGCAACGGTTTGAACACGATCCCTGGATGTGACGTTTTCATGGGAATCGATATCTGAAGCGTTCTTGTGAAGGCGAACGCCCAGGGATTCCCAATTTGCAGCGCAACCCCAAAATGCTTTTGCGCGCGTCCGGCGCGCCATCATGGCCCGCGCCGGCGCACCTTGCGCCAACCCGCCGCCCTATACGAATCCGTATGGATTTTCCTCTTGAAAACTCGGATTTGAGGGATTTATAAAACTCGACGTTCCCCATTGCCAAGAGGCAACCGCGATGGATGACGTGACGCTAAACGGCAAGGTTCATCCTTGCATTGAAGTGGTCGAGGCCTGCGGCGAATGGTTCGTCCGCGTGGTCGAGGAAGACCAGGAACTTACCCGATCATTCGAGCTGGAATCCTTCGCCCTAGCCTTTGCGGAAGGCCAGAGGCGACGTCTGGGGCTTGCCAACTTCACGCGACTGTAGGCACTACCCAGCCGTAGAGGAATGGCCGGTGCAGCTGCGGCTTTCGAGGACACGATGGCCGCACCGACCACTGTTCCGCCCGAGATCAATCTATCGCCATATTAGCGATAGCTCAACTAAGACTGAAGTCCCTCGTTCGCCGGTCGAGCAGTCAGATCGTCAAGGTGTTGCTAATATACAGCACAGGAGAGCTTTGCGAACGGCCTCGTGCCGAACCGCTTCCAACGGCTGCCCGTTAGCGTCAAAATGACAACGCCAACGACTCGAGGCGGTGAAGATGGGCACGCGGCAAAACACAAAAACTATTGAGTTCTGCGGTCTTCTAGCCGTTCCGTTGTCACTTCTCATTACGGTGCTGCTAGCTGGAATGATCCTTGGCTAGCAGCGCACGCTCGCGGGCTTCCAGGCGTCCATTTCAAGCGGCTTGTGCTTCGGACGATCATGCCAGATCACCTGCCGAAGATCCCGCATGTCAACCAACTGGCCGCACACCGGGCACTTGAGCTGAAGCCCGTCGCCATTTGTGGCGACGGCTTCAGCCATAAGGCTTGGTCAGTCGTAAACCTTGATAATCTTGCGAGTGCCCGGATCCACGAGAACTGTCCGATTGTCGATCACGACATAGCGGTTGACGTCGGGCACGTCATGAAGCTCGACCGTGTCTGGCAGCGACCGCGCCGACAGCGGCAAAGAGCAACAACGCCGCAGCAGCGCCCGTAAGATGCATTTTCATGATTTTCTCCTCTTGCGACCGGCGCATCGTAAGTCGGCATTCAAACCAGGCTTCGGTCTGCGGAGGGCAGGACCTAAGTCTGATCGCAAAACGCAATGGTCCTACCCATGACATTGCGTGGAACAGCCAGCTTCGAAGGTAATTGTTTCTCCGGAACGCTCGGAGAAATCAGATGGATAGAAGTGTTAGTCAGGCGCGCTGGTTGCTCGCACCGCTGTTCGCGACCGCCGTCACCTTTCTCGTGATCGGAATAGTGCTTGGCTGACATTTTCCAGATCGGCGCAGCTATGTCCCTTCCTGCGCTGATAGGGTTCGCGAAGCCGCTAGCGGGGAGCGAACCCTATTTCTTCAATTATAGACAGCAGGTGAACTGATGTTTCGCGACAGAGAGAGTCGTTTCCTAGAGGCAGGCTTACTCGCAGCAGTGCCTATTTGCGTAGCCATCACAGCACTGATCGCCTTGTTGACTTTGGGCAGGATATGAACCGGTTCCTTTTCATGGCGGCCGACTTTCTATCTCGGCCACCGGGTTTCTACGTGATGCTCATAGCCATGGTATTGTGCACCGCCCTGGTGCCCTTTGGTCTGACAAATGCGGTCACCTATGCCCTGTCGGTTGCGGCCATCGTGATCACTGGTGTTGTCCTAATACAAGGGTATCGCGACACCGCCGCTATTCACGCCAAACTCGATGAGATCATCGTAGCGCTTGACGAGACCAGAAACGACGTTGTCGGGTTGGAGCATGCCGAGCCGGAAGAGATCAGGGAAAAGCTTGTGAAACTCGAAGAAGAAGCGGCCCGAACAGGTGGATGTGCCAGGCGCAAGCTTTCGGAAGCACCAGGAGAGAGACAATGAACAATATCATTTGGCTTGTTGGAGCGGTGGTCGTCATATTGGTGGTATTGAGCTTTTTTGGCCTTCGGTAGGCCGACATGAGCATGTCCGTCGACCCAATGCCGGCAACTGCCCAGCCAAAGCGCACACTGCGGAAGCGTGCAAAGAGGTTGGCCGAGGAGGGACACGATGGCGGTGGATCTATTGCTACTGTTCCATCTGAAGAAAAGACCTTTCGAGCCTTGTTCCTCTCCAAAGAAACGGGCCTTGACGCGGACAGTGCCCGCGAACTCGTCGACAAGATTGAAAGAGATGGCGCGGCATTGCTGCACGCCGCCCGACAAATGAAAGCCACTCGCGATGACAACGCGCGCCGGCGAGGCCATGCAGATTAGGGCAGCGGAACCGGCGAGTCGGAGAGCGTTCGCAGATAGGCGATCACGTTCAGCCAAGCACCCGGTGTGCTGCAAATCGACGAAGCTCGACATCCAAGCGTTGGTCGAACGGGTCGGGCCGGATCACGGCTCGATGCATTGGGATTTGGTCGGGCTCTTTGGCTGCTCGGATTGCAAGGCCACAGGCCGCGACCGCAGGCCCGTGTTCTCAGGCGATTCCCTCTACCCGCTCCAGCCTAGGGCGCCAGAAACAATTTCAGCGCCTGCCTGTTCGTCGAACAAAACCGAGCAGCCTCGCGCAAGCGCCACCGTTGCGAGGGCGTTTGCGACTACGTCGTCCGATGAGACGAAATCGCCGGTCAGGACCCGCAATTCTTCCACGCCTTCGGCCATCGAGACGAAATTCCCGACCGATCGATCGTGCCTGCAGGCCTCGACCACGCAAAGCAGGTCGATGATTTCGAAGCTGCGCATGTTCAACCTCCAGAAGAATCGTCCCTTGCAAGATCATGAACGCGTCGGCAGGAAATAATGTTCCCGGCTCGCTGTTCACCGGCCTCGGCCAGGCGGCTCTTTCATATGCTTTAGGCGCCCGGCAGGTGCCCGAGTTGACCGTTATCCCACCTCTCGCAGGATGAAGTCGTGCAGCATCTTGGCGGCCGGCGACAGCACGCGGTTCCTTACCGTGATCAGGCTGTAGGGCCTGACCTCGATGTCGAATTCGGTCTGGACGACGTCGATGGCGCCGGCCAGCCCTTCGGGGTTCTGGATGAATTTCGCCACCTGGATCGATACCGGCGCAATGGCATCTGACTGTGCGACCATGACCAGGGTCAAGAGCAGCGAGCTGGTGTTGAGGATGCGGTCCGGCAGGGCGATGTTGCGGTTGAGGAAATTGCTCTCCATCGCCTGGCGCAAGGGCGAACCGCCTGACTGGAAAACCCAGTCATAGGCGGCGGTCTCTTCCAGCCGCACCGCCTCGCCCTTGGCGAGCGGATGACCCCGGCGCACGATCAGGCAGGCCTTCTCGACGCCGATGACGCGCGATTCGAACAGCCGCGGATTGAGATCGTCGGGGATGCGCGCGATGATGAAATCATGACGCGTGGCGATCAGTTCGCGTGCCAGCACGTTGGAGGTCTCGACCTGCATGGTGATCTCGATGCGCGGATAGATGCGGCGGATTTCGCGAATTGCCGGCACCGCCAGTTCGATCGCCGGCGCCGTCACGGCACCCAGGAACACCGAGCCGCCCTTGCCCGCCTTGAGTTCGGCAATCTCGCGGTCGACCTCGCGCATTTCCAGCAGGATCGAGCGCGCGCGCCTGGCCAGTGCCTTGCCGTAGGGCGTCAAGGTGACCCCGCGCGGCAACCTTTCACACAGCTTGACCTCGAGCACGGCCTCCATCTCGCTGATCATGCGCGAGGCCGCCGGCTGCGAAATGTTCATGATCTGGGCTGCCGCGCTCACCCGGCCATGGTCGTCGAGCGCGACGATCATGCGCATGTGGCGCAGGCTGAGGCCGCTGCGCAGCAGGGTTTCGCCGTCGCTTGGACGCTCGTCGTAACCGCCTGATATTCCGCCAGAATTGCGCAACCTCGCCATGATTTTCCGTACCCCCGCGCGTATGACGAGCTGGCCATCGGGCCACGTTTTCATCCGCTCCTAATATATATCAGTTTCGATATAGCAACCATCAAAGATCGCATTTGACAGTTATGGCAAAGGGCCACACCCTATGCCGCGTTCTGAGACTTGACGGTCGGTAACGAGCAAATCGTATCGACTGAAATCAGCGTCTCGGGACCATTGGGAGGATACCAGAGATCGATATGCCGGCGGTGGCGCGCTTGCGCTTCCGCTCGACTGCGCGGCCCGCGAAGCCCCGGGGTGCCGCGTCCATCAACCAGGGAGAGTTAAGTGAAAATCATCAAGACACTGGCCGCCGTCGCGGCCCTTGGCATCGCTGCCATGACCTACTCGGCGCACGCAGCCGACAAGGGTCTCGTCGGCGTGCTGATGCCGACCAAGACCTCGCAGCGCTGGATCAATGACGGCGACGCCGTCAAGTCCCAGCTCGAGGCTCTCGGCTACACGGTCGACCTGCAATATGCGCAGGACGACATCCCCAACCAGCTCAGCCAGTTGGAAAACGAAATCACCAAGGGCCCGAAGGCACTGATCATCGCCTCGATCGACGGCACCACCCTGTCGGATGCGCTGCAGAAGGCTGCTGACGCCGGTGTCGTCGTCGTCGCCTATGACCGCCTGATCAAGAAGACCGCCAATGTCGACTACTACACCACCTTCGACAATTTCGGCGTCGGCGTCATCCAGGCGAACTCGCTGGTCAAGGGCCTCAAGGAGCGTTTCCCGAACACCAAGCCGTGGAACGTCGAACTGTTCGGCGGCTCGCCGGACGACAACAACGCGTTCTTCTTCTACAATGGCGCGATCTCCGTCCTGCAGCCGCTGATCGATGACGGCTCGATCAAGATCAAGTCCGGCCAGACCGGCATGGACAAGGTCGGCACGCTGCGCTGGCTCGCCGCCACCGCCCAGGCGCGCATGGACAACCTGCTCTCGGCCAACTATTCGGACGGCAGCCGCGTCGATGGCGTTCTGTCGCCCTATGACGGCTTGTCGCGCGGCATCACCGCCTCGCTGCGCGCTGTCGGCTACGGCACGGACGCTCAGCCCTGGCCGATCGTGACCGGCCAGGACGCCGAGACCGCCTCGGTCAAGCTGATCATCTCCGGTGAGCAGTACTCGACCGTGTTCAAGGACACCCGCGAACTGGCCAAGGCCACTGTCGAACTCGTCGACAAGGTGCTCTCGGGCGGCAAGCCGGACGGTCTCGATGAAAAGACCTACAACAACGACGTCAAGGTCGTTCCTTCGATCCTGTTGACGCCGCATGATGTCGACAAGTCGAACTACCAGGCACTGGTGGTCGACTCCGGCTACATCAAGGCCGAAGAGCTCAAGTAATCTCGGTTACAAAGCCAGGGGTCCCGCGCACAGCGGGGCCCCTTTTTGCTAGCGCGGCGAATCCAAAATTCGCATACTAGCCCCCCGGCATTGTTCCGGACCTCGGAGGAGCGGTATTCCTGATGGCCTCGACGATTTTGGAGATGCGCGACATCACCAAGACGTTCCCCGGCGTGAAGGCGCTGTCGAACGTCAACCTCAGCGTCGAGGAAGGCGAGATCCATGCCGTGGTCGGCGAGAACGGCGCCGGCAAATCGACGCTGATGAAAGTGCTGTCGGGCGTCTACGCATCCGGTACCTATGACGGCGCGATCGTCTATCGCGGCGAGGAATGCCATTTCAAAGGCATTCATGACAGCGAACACAAGGGCATCGTCATCATCCACCAGGAACTTGCGCTGGTGCCGATGCTGTCGATCGCCGAAAATATTTTCCTTGGCAATGAGCACGCCAAATTCGGCGTCATCGACTGGAATGCCAATGAGACGCGGACCAGCGCCTTGCTGAAAAAGGTAGGCCTCAAGGAGGACCCCAAGACGCTGATCACCAATATCGGCGTCGGCAAGCAGCAACTGGTCGAGATCGCCAAGGCGCTCAGCAAGGAAGTCAAGCTGTTGATCCTCGACGAGCCTACCGCGAGCCTGTCCGAAAAAGACAGCCAGGCGCTGCTCGATCTGCTGCTCGAGTTCAAGCGGCAGGGCATGACCTCGATCCTGATCTCGCACAAGCTCAACGAAGTGAACCGGGTCGCCGACAAGGTCACGGTCATCCGCGACGGGCGGACCATCGAGACGCTTGCCAAGAAAGACATCTCCGAAGACCGCATCATCACCTCGATGGTCGGCCGCTCGCTCGACGATCGTTATCCGCCGCGCGAACCCAAGATCGGTGAGATCGTGCTGCAGGTAAAGGACTGGTCGGTCTATCATCCGATCCATGCCGAGCGGCAGGTGATCAAGGGCATCGACATCAACGTCCGCAAGGGCGAAGTGGTGGGCATCGCCGGGCTGATGGGCGCCGGGCGCACCGAATTCGCGATGAGCCTGTTCGGCCGCTCCTACGGCCGCCGTATCACCGGTGAGGTGCTGCTCAAGGGCAAGCCGATCGATGTCTCCTCGGTCAGCAAGGCGGTTGACCATGGCATTGCCTATGTGACGGAGGACCGCAAGACCTACGGTCTCAACCTGATCGATCATATCAAACACAACATCACGCTGGCCAATCTTGGCGGCGTGTCGCGCCACGCCGTGATCGACGATTTGCGCGAACTCGCCGTCGCCAATGACTACAAGGCCAAGACCAACATCCGCTCGTCCAGCGTCTATCAGATGACCGGCAATCTGTCGGGCGGCAACCAACAGAAGGTGGTGCTGTCGAAGTGGCTGTTCGCCAATCCGGAAGTGCTGATCCTCGACGAGCCAACGCGCGGCATCGACGTCGGCGCCAAGTACGAAATCTACACCATCATCGCCCGCCTCGCCTCGGAGGGTAAGGCGATCGTCGTCATCTCGTCGGAGATGCCGGAACTGCTCGGCATCACCGACAGAATCTACGTCATGAATGAAGGCCGCATGGTCGGCGAAATGGCGGCGAGCGACGCCAGCCAGGAAAAGATCATGCGCGCCATCGTTCGGGGAGAAGGAAAAGCATCATGACCACCGAAAGCGCTCCCGCGCCGAAAAGCGGCGTTGCCGAAGATGTGCAGCAGGGGCCGCGTGTGGCCGTCTCGGCGCTGATCACGAATCTGCGCGAATACGGCCTGATCCTGGCGCTGATCGCCATCATGGTGTTCTTCCAGTTCACCACGTCCGGCACGCTGTTCAAGCCAGTGAACCTGAGCAATTTGGTGCAGCAGAACTCGTTCATCATCGTGATGGCGCTGGGCATGCTGTTGGTGATCGTTTCGGGCCATATCGACCTCAGCGTCGGCTCCGTCGCCGGTTTCATCGGCGCGCTGGCGGCAATGATGATGGTCATCTGGCCGCTTGGCCCCTTCAGCAATCCGCTGGTCGTGTCGATCATCTGCCTCATCATCGGTGGCGGCATCGGCGCGGCCCAAGGCTACTGGATTGCCTACCACCGAATACCGAGCTTCATCGTCACGCTGGCGGGGATGTTGATCTTCCGCGGCATCTGCCAGGCGCTGTTGGGTGGCGGGTCTTCCGTGGGGCCGCTTCCAGACGGCTTCAAGGCGCTCAGTTCCGGCTTCATTCCGGACGTGATCGGCCCCTTGACGCTCATCCCTCCGACGGTGAACGCCGCCGGCAAGACCATTATGGGCAGCGGCCTGACCCTGCACATGACGACGATTGTGCTGGGCCTGATCGCCGTACTCGCCTATGCCTATTTCGGGCTCAAGGCACGGCGCACCCGCGAGCAGCACGGCTACCAGGCCGAGCCGTTCTCACTGTTTGTCGTCAAGACCCTGGTGACCAGCGCGCTGGCGCTGTTCCTAGTCTACCAATTCGCCAGCTACAGGGGCCTGCCGATCGTACTCATGGTGATGGGCCTGCTGATCGCCCTGTTCGTGTTCGTCACCAAACGCATGACGATCGGCCGGCGCATCTACGCAATGGGCGGCAATGCCAAGGCGGCGCAGCTATCGGGCATCAAGACCGAGCGGCTGACCCTGATGGTGTTCGTCAATATGGGTGTTCTGTCGGCGCTTGGCGGCCTGATCATCGCGGCGCGCCTTGGGCAGGCGGTGCCGGCGGCAGGTCTTGGCAGCGAGCTCGACGTCATCGCCGCGGTGTTCATCGGCGGCGCCTCGGCGATGGGTGGTGTCGGCCAGGTCATCGGCGCGGTGGTCGGCGGTTTTATCATGGGCGTGATGAACAACGGCATGTCGATCATGGGCGTCAATGTCGACTGGCAGCAGGTGGTGAAAGGCCTGGTGCTGCTCGGCGCGGTGGTGTTCGACGTCTACAACAAGAACAAGGGCTGAGGGAACCAGGAAGGCATACGGGTCACATCGCGGCGCTGTCCGGCAACCAGGCGGCACGAAGAAGTCCCAAGAGGGACCAGGCTCGCGAGCGCAATCCGAATGGAGAATTTCACCCGTGGCATGGACGAGGTCCCGGCCGCGCTGGGTAAGGTTTGCCGTTCCGGCAGCCCTGCCAAGGCAAATGAGAGAGGATTCATCATGCTGATCTCCCAGATTCTCGACGACGCCGAGACCATCCGCGTCGTTGCCCGCAACGGCGGCAAGACCCGGATCATCAATGGCGCGCGCAGCGTCTATTCGCTGGCGATGGAGGCCGCCCGCACCGGCGTCGGCCTCGTCGCGCTGATCGAACGCAAGGGCCTAGGCGAGGCGGTCGATCTCGATGCCGCCTACAAGAAGGGACGGCTGCTGTCGCCGATCAATCATCCCGATCCGGCGCATCTGCATCTGACCGGCACCGGACTGACGCATCTCGGCTCGGCCGCGACGCGCGATTCCATGCACAAGAAGCTCAACGCCGACGGCGAGGAACAGCTGACCGATTCCATGAAGATGTTCCGCATGGGGCTGGAGGGCGGTAAACCTGCGAAAGGCCAGATCGGCGTGCAGCCGGAATGGTTCTACAAGGGCAACGGCACGATGGCAGTGGCGCCAGGGGCCGCACTCCTGTCACCGGCCTTCGCCAAGGACGCCGGCGAAGAGCCTGAAGTGGCCGGTATCTATGTCATCGGGGACGACGGCGCGCCATTCCGCGTCGGCTTCACGCTGTCAAACGAGTTTTCCGACCACGTCACCGAGCGGGTGAACTATCTGTTCCTTGCCCACTCCAAGCTGCGCAACGCCTCGTTCGGCCCGGAGATCCTGATCGGCGACCTGCCTGCCGACATCAGGGGCACCTCGCGCATCTATCGCGACAACGAGGTGCTGTGGGAAAAGCCGTTCCTGTCTGGCGAAGCAAACATGTCGCACACCATCGCCAATCTCGAACACCACCATTTCAAATATGCGGCCTTCCGCCAGCCGGGCGACGTGCATGTGCACATGTTCGGCACGGCGACGCTGTCCTTTGCCGACGGCATCAACACCGAGGCCGGCGACGTGTTCGAGATCGGGGCCAAGGATTTTGGCCTGCCGCTGCGCAACCCGCTCGAGATCGAGCAGCCGGTGAAGGTGGCGGTGAAGGCGCTTTGAAGACCGGGCGCGCCAGAAAGATCGGCCGATGGGCAGCATGCGACTTGGTATTGCATCCGTAGGCCTGGCAATCGTCCTCGCTCATCCATCAGCGGCCTACAGTGCGGGACAATGCAGCGCAAAATCGTATCGCGAAGCTCGTACGGCGATGATGAACCGGCTTCTGGCCACGGGATATTCAAGAGCGCAGGTCGGCTTCCTAATGCGCAATGCGGATCGGATGACCTCCGCACTTCGCAGCGACAGATTGAACGACAATGCCAAAGCCTGCGGCATCGATTCAGCCAGGTCGCATGTCCTGGGTTGCCTGGACAAGCAGCTGTTTCCCTTGGGGGCGGGATCAAGCGCCTCGCTTGACGAGGAGAAGCGGACCACCGCGTTCTGGGGCAGGAAGCGATTGGCCGTGCGAGAACTGCTCTTTATCGGCCATTTCCATGCCTGCCTCGGCGCCGCGAAAGAGTATCTCTTTCGCGGCTGACCAGGGCTTGCGACAGCCTCAATAGATATCGAAGTCGAAATACTTGGCCTGGATCTTCTTGTAGGTGCCGTCGGCGACGATGGCGTCTATCGCCGCGTTGAGCTTGTCGCGCAGCGCCGTGTCTTCCAGGCGAACGGCGATGCCGGCTTGCGTCTCGGTGCCCTTGACGTCACCGACCAGCTTACAGCAGCCGTCGCTTGCCTTCTTCAGCCAGTCCACCAGCACGAACTTGTCAGACAGCACGGCATCAAGGCGGCCGTTCGTCAGGTCGGTGATCGCCTCTTCCTGGGTCGGGTAGAGTTTCGCCTCCGCACCCGCCTTGCCATAGACATTCTGGGCATAGTCGGCCTGCGTGGTCGAAGCCTGGGCGCCGACCGTCTTGCCGGCAAGTGCCGCCGGTTCGGTCGAGGTGAGATCGGTGTCCTTCGGTGCCACCAGCGCCAGCGGCGTCGTATAGTATTTGTTGGTAAAGGAGACCTGCTTCTTGCGCTCCTCGGTGATGCTCATCGAGGCGATGATGGCATCGAATTTCTTGGCTTGCAGGGCGGGAATGATGCCGTCCCAGTCCTGGGTGACGATTTCACACTCGACCTTCATCTGCGCGCACAGCGCATTGGCGATGTCGATGTCGAAGCCGACGACCTTGCCGTCCGAGGTGATGGTGTTGAATGGCGGATAGGCACCCTCGGTGCCGATCTTCAGTTTCTCCGCTGCCTGCGCCGACAGAGAGCCGGCGGCCATAACCAGCATGGCAGCACCAGCTGCCGATATGATCCATCTGGAAATCTGCATTTTCTTGGTTCCCCTTGAACGCCGCCAGCTTGACGGCCAGCAGTGCAGCCAAGCATGGCGAGCCGGCGCAGGCAAGCATATTGCCTGACGGCAATGGGAGGTCAGCGCGCGGGGCGGAAATGCTTGGACAGTTTCAGCCCCTGCGCCTGGTAGTTGGAGCCGAGATCGGTGCCATAGAGCGCCTGCGGCCGCTTCAGCATGTGCTCGTAGACCAGCCGGCCGACGATCTGGCCATGGTCGAGGATGAACGGCACTTCGTGGCTGCGCACTTCGAGCACCGCCCGGCTGCCGCTACCACCGGACGCAGAGTGGCCAAAACCCGGATCGAAGAAGCCGGCATAGTGGACGCGGAATTCGCCGACGAGCGGATCGAACGGCGTCATCTCGGCGGCGTAGAGCGGCGGCACATGCACTGCTTCCTGGCTGACGAGGATGTAGAATTCATCGGGATCGAGCACCAGTTCGCCGGCGCCGCTCTTGTGGATCGGCTCCCAGAAATCGACGACCTCTTGCGCGGCGCGCTTGTCGACGTCGACAAGTCCGGTGTGATGCTTGCCGCGATAGCCGACCAGCCCGTTTTGATCGCCGTTGAGGTCGATCGACAGCGCAATGCCGCCACCGGAAATGTTCGGCGGCTCGGTGGCAACCAGCATCTCGGCGCGATGCAGGTCATGCAGCTCGGCTTCCGACAGCAGCGCATTGCCGGTGCGGAAGCGTATCTGCGACAGTCGCGAACCGGTGCGCGCGACGATCGGAAAGGTGCGCGGGCTGACCTCGAGATAGAGCGGTCCGTGATAGCCGGCGGCGATCTTGTCGAACTCGTGGCCACGGTCGGTCATGACGCGGGTGAAGATGTCGAGTCGCCCGGTCGAACTCTTCGGATTGGCCGAGGCCGAAATGTCCGCCGGCAATGCCAGGCTTTCAAGCAAGGGGACGATATAAACGCAGCCGGTCTCCAGCACCGCGCCCTCGGCAAGATTGATCTCGTGCAGCTGCAGCCGGTCGAGCTTTTCCGAAACCTTGTGGTTGGGACCCGGCAGGAACGAGGCCCGCACCCGCCAGGCCTTGTCGCCGAGCCGCAGATCCAGGCTCGCTGGCTGGATCTGGTCGATATCGAGCGCGCGGGCCGACTTCAGCGCGCCGGACTGGAACAGCGCCGAAATGTCCTGATCGGGAAGAATGCCTGTCTGCCGCAAGGCTCCACTCCTAGGCCAGACGTTTTCTGATCGCAGGTTCCTGCCGCAAAACCGTGGAACACTTTTGCGGAACCTGCTTGGTACAAACCTCTTAATCAAGCCGGCAATTGACGCAAGCGTGGCGCGGGTTTAAAGGGTCGTTATCCCGTGGTGATTTGGCCGGTCGGCTTGCAGCCACGTTAAACAAGTCGCTAAAGGACCGTCGGGCCGCAAGGCCGTATGGACCGGTTGCGACTTTCGCGGCCGGTTTTTTTGTGTCTGGAACAAAAGCGATGAGCACCAAGAAGCGCAACTGGAAGCCTCAAACAGCACTCGTCCATAGCGGAACCCTGCGTTCCGGTTTCGGCGAAACCTCCGAGGCGATGTACCTGACCCAGGGCTATGTCTACGAAACGGCGCAGGCGGCGGAAGCCCGCTTCAAGGGCGAGGAGCCGGGCTTCATCTATTCGCGCTATGCCAATCCGACCGTCGACATGTTCGAAAAGCGCATGTGCGCGCTCGAAGGCGCCGAGGACGCGCGCGCCACGGCGTCCGGCATGGCGGCGGTGACCGCAGCCCTCCTGTGCAGCGCCAAGGCCGGCGACCATATCGTGGCGGCGCGCGCGCTGTTCGGCTCCTGCCGCTGGGTGGTCGAGACGCTGGCGCCGAGATACGGCATCGAGGCGACGCTGGTCGACGGCACCGACATCGCCAACTGGGAAAAGGCGGTCAAGCCGAACACCAAGCTGTTCTTCCTGGAAAGCCCGACCAACCCGACGCTGGAAGTGGTCGACATCGCTGCGGTTGCCTCGCTTGCCAATTCGATCGGCGCGCGGCTGATCGTCGACAATGTCTTTGCCACGCCCCTGCAACAGAAACCGCTGCAGCTCGGCGCGCACATCGTCGTCTATTCGGCGACCAAGCACATTGACGGCCAGGGCCGCTGTCTCGGCGGTGTCATCCTGTCGGACAAGAAATGGATCGACGAGAACCTGCACGACTATTTCCGCCACACCGGCCCCAGCCTGTCACCGTTCAATGCCTGGACACTGCTAAAGGGCCTGGAGACACTGCCGCTGCGCGTGCGCCAGCAGACGGAAAGCGCCGGCAAGATCGCGGATTTCCTGGCCGAGCGGCCCGAAATCGCCCGCGTCATCTATCCCGGCCGCGCCGACCACCCGCAGGCGGCCATCGTCAAGAAGCAGATGTCGGGCGGCTCGACGCTGATCTGCCTGGACGTCAAGGGCGGCAAGCAGGCGGCCTTCGCCTTGCAGAACGCCCTCGACATCGTGCTGATCTCCAACAATCTCGGTGACGCCAAGAGCCTGATCACCCATCCGGCAACGACGACGCACAAGAATCTGAGCGACGAGGCCCGCGCCGAGCTCGGCATCGGGCCGGGCACGCTCAGACTGTCGGTCGGCCTGGAGGATGCCGACGATCTTCTGGAAGACATCGAGCAGGCGCTGAAGGCCAAATAGGCGGCCTTTGGCTTTCAGGCGCCCGACGGCGTCTCTTCCAGTTCGGCCGCCTTGGTGCTGATGGTCATCGCGTTGCCGCGCCAGTCGACGGCGCCGCCGAGCCAGCCGCGCGCCCACATCGCAGGCAGGATCATGTCGCGCACCATGATCGCCGCGACCATGCGCGGCGACAGGTACCAGCCCTTGGACCTGGCAAGGACGCTCTCCGGAAGGTAGAAGGCCGCCAGCACGGCAATGGCGGTTGCCCAGAGGCTGACACCGGCGGCTGCCGCCGCAACCAGCGCAAGCACCAGCGGCACCACAGCGCCAGTCAGGATTTCGGGTGCGAAGAACAGCGGGAAGGTGACGCGGCGCAGCCGCGCCCAACGGGCCTGACGCGACCAGATCTCGCCAAACGTGCGCCGGCCGAGCGGTTGCTCGAAGGGCGCGGCGACGAGATTGACGCGCAGGCCAAGGCCATTGACCAGCTTGGTCGCGGCGGCGTCCTCGGCAATCTCGGCGGCCAGCGCACGGATGCCGCCGCTGGCGTCGAGCATCGGCTTGTTCCACAACATGCTCTTGCCCTGGGCAAAGCCGAGGCCAAGCGCATCGCCGGCATATTGCCAGCGCGCCTGCAACGTGTTGAGGAAGGCGCATTCGACTTCGGCCCAGAACCCGGCCGGCCGCGAGCCGATCGGCGTCGAGCAGACAAGGCCGGTATTTGGCCGCCACGCCGCCATCAGGTGCTGAATATAGTCTTTCGGCATCAACACGTTGGAATCGGCCAAGACAACCCAATCGTGGCGCGCCGCCTCCCAGCCCTTGACGCAATTGTTGAGCTTCGGATTGGCGCTGATACGGTCGTCGCCGATCAACAGCCGGGCCGGCACCCTGGGGAAACGGGCGATGGCGGCGCGGATCAGCCTGACCACCGGATCATCGGCATGGGCGACGCAGAAGATCAGCTCGTAGCGCGGCCAGTCGAGCGAGAAGGCACGCTCCAGCGTCTCCTGCGTGAACGGCTCGACGCCGCGCGACGGCACGACGATCGACACTGGCCGTGGCTTGCCGGCCGGCGGCGCGATGGTGCGGCGGCGCTTCAGACGCGAAGCGGCGAGCAGGATGCTGGCGAGGTTTGAGAGAATGAGGGCGATCGACAGCGAGGCGGTTATGAGCGTGAGTTCCATCGAGATCTGGTCACTCCAGAAAAGACGGCCCGCGTGATGGCCGTTTTCAACCGTTCGACAGAGCGCCGAGTCGCCCGCTTCGTGCACACCACCATTGTCATGTGTCACCTAAATGACATTCTTTGTCGGCACCTGCCTTTCAGGCCGGGCGCGACAGGACGCGCATGTTGACCTGCTCGCCCGGAGCGAGGACAGTTCGACTTGGATTGTTTTTGGAGCCGCTTATGTACCGCGCCGTGACGCGCAACATCGAAGTGCAGGTCAGGCCGTTCTATCTGGAGGACCGCTCGGATCCGTCCGAGAACCGCTATGTCTGGGGCTATCAGATAACGATCGACAACCAGTCGGACGATTTCGTGCAGCTGTTGTCTCGCTATTGGCACATCACCGACGGCACCGGCCGGGTCGAGGAAGTGCGCGGGCCGGGCGTGGTCGGCGACCAGCCCGAACTCAATCCCGGCGACAGCTATCAATACACGTCCGGTTGCCCGCTCTCGACACCGTCCGGCATCATGGTCGGGCACTACACCATGCGCAACAAGCGGGGCGAGACGTTCGACATCGCCATCCCCGCCTTTTCGCTTGATCTGCCGGGGACGCGGCGGACGGTGAATTAGTTCGCTCACCGGCCACGAAGCAGCCGGTGAGGCGTGTTATTCTCTACTGGGCCGCCGTAAATTCCGCTGGATCGAAGTCATATTGCTTCGAGCAGAATTCGCAGGCGACATGGATGCCGCCGTCTTCGGTGCTGTCCTTGATCTCCTGCGCCGAGAAGCCCTCGAGGATGCCGCGGATCTTGTCGCGCGAGCATGAGCACTGGTCGGCGACCGGAACGCCGCCGAAGACGCGCACGCCATGTTCGTGGAACAGCCTGTAGAGCAGCCGTTCGGCGCCGATCGTCGGGTCGATCAGTTCGGTCGGCTCTATGGTGCCGAGCAATGCCAACAGCTCCTGCCAGGAATTGTCGGCCGGATCGTGGATCTCCTCGCGTGGATCGCCATCGCCGCCCGGCAGGTCCGGAACGCGCATGCGCTCGGGCGACTGCGGCAGGAACTGCGCCAGGATGCCGCCGGCGCGCCATTGCTCACGGGCGCCGCCGACGCCTGGCGTCAACAGCTTGGCCACCGAGAGCCTGAGATCGGTCGGGATCTGCTCCGACTGACGGAAATAGGTGCGTGCCGCATCCTCCAGCGTTTCGCCGTCGAGCTGGACGATGCCCTGATAGCGCTGCGTGTGAGCGCCCTGGTCGATGGTCAGAGCCAGCACGCCGCTGCCGAGCAGGGTCTGCTGGGACGTCTCGCCCGCCGCGACCAGCGCCTCCAGCCGGTCCGCATCGAAGCGTGCATAGGCGCGCAGCGCCGAGGGCGTGGAAAAATCCGCGACCAGCATGTCGACCGGCCCGTCGGTGCGGGTCTGCAAGATGAACTTGCCCTCGAATTTGAGCGAGGTGCCAAGCAGGACCGTCAACACACAAGCTTCCGCCAGCAGGCGGGCGACCGGCTCGGGATAGTCGTGGCGGGTCAGGATTGCATCGAGCATCGGCCCGAGCTGAACTGTGCGGCCGCGCACATCGAGCGGACCGACCTCGAAAGGCACGACGTGATCGTCACCGGCGTAGCCGAATTCGCCGAGTTTGGGGTGATGTTCAGTCACTTGATAGGTTTCCAACATGACAAAGCTCCGGGGCGCGGCCATGCCGCCCTCCGGGGCGCATGCGTCGAAACGCGCTGTTTTTGCGTGATGGCCCGCAGATAGGCATCACGCGGTCCCGGATCAAGTCGGCCCGGATCAAGCGCCGAGGCACCACGCCAGAACCGCCTTCTGCGCATGGAGCCGGTTCTCGGCCTCGTCGAAGACCACCGAATGCGGCCCGTCAATGACCTCGTCGGTCACTTCCTCGCCGCGATGCGCCGGCAGGCAGTGCATGAACAGTGCGTCCGGCTTGGCCTTGGCCATCAGCTTGGCGTTGACCTGGTAGGGCGAGAACACGTTGTGGCCACGGGCGCGATGCTCCTGGCCCATCGACACCCAGCAATCGGTCACAATGCAGTCGGCCTGATCGACGGCTTCCTCGGGCGAGCGGGTGAAGTGCAGCTTGCCGCCATGCGCTTGCGACCAGTCAATATGCTTCTGCGCCGGCTCGCTGCCTTCGGGCACGGCGACGTTGAGGTTGAAGCGGAACCGCGCCGAGGCCTCGAGCAGCGAATGCAGCACATTGTTGCCGTCGCCGGTCCAGGCGATGGTCTTGCCGGCGACCGGACCGCGATGCTCCTCGAAGGTCATGATATCGGCCATCAGCTGGCAGGGATGGGTGTCGTCGGTCAGGCCGTTGATGACCGGAACGGTGGCGTTCTCGGTCAGCTCCAGCAGCCGCCCATGCGAGGTGGTGCGGATCATGATCGCGTCAACATAGCGCGACAGCACCTTGGCGGTGTCGGCAATGGTCTCGGAGCGGCCGAGCTGCATTTCGGTCCCGGTCAGCATGATGGTCTCGCCACCAAGCTGACGCATGCCGACGTCGAAGGACACGCGCGTGCGCGTCGACGGCTTGTCGAAGATCATCGCCAGCACCTTGCCGTCGAGCGGCCTGGTCCGCTCGCCGGCCTTGAGGCGAGCCTTTCGCACCACCGCATCGTCAAGCATGAAGCGCAGATCGCCTTCGGAAACGGCGGAAAGATCGGTGAAGTGGCGAACTGACATCAGCAATGGTTCCGGGATTACTTCGCGGCGGCGGAGGCGATCGCCTCCGCCAGGCCCTTGGCGCCGGCGCGGATGCGGTTGAGCGCGTCGTGGATCTCGGCATCGGTGACGGTGAGCGGCGGCAGCAGGCGAATGACGTTGTCGCCGGCCGGAACCGCCAGCAGGTGCTGGTCGCGCAGTGCCATGTTCACCTTGGTGTTGGGCATCGCGCATTTGAGGCCGAGCATCAGCCCGGTGCCCCTGATGTCCTCGATGACCTCGGGAAACTCGTCGGCAACCGCTGCCAGCCCCTGCTTGATCAGCAGCGCCTTGCGCTGGACATCCTCGAGGAAGCCGTCTTCCAGCACCACGTCGAGCACGGCGTTGCCAACCGCCATGGCCAGCGGGTTGCCGCCGAAAGTGGTGCCATGCACGCCGGATGTCATGCCAATGGCCGCCTCATCCGTAGCAAGGCAGGCGCCCATCGGGAAGCCGCCGCCAATGCCCTTGGCGATCGCCATGATGTCGGGCGTGACACCGGACCATTCATGCGCGAACAGCTTGCCGGTTCGGCCGATGCCGCACTGGACCTCGTCGTAGATCAAGAGCAGGCCGTGCTGTTCGCACAGCTGCCTGAGCCGCTTCAGCGATTGCGTCGGCACCGGGCGAATACCGCCCTCGCCCTGTACCGGTTCGATCAGGATCGCGGCGGTCTCCGGCGTGATCGCCTTTTCGGCCGCATCGATATCGTCGAAGCCGACCTGGTCGAAACCCTCGACCTTGGGTCCAAACCCTTCAAGGTACTTGTATTGACCGCCGGCAGCGATGGTCGCCAGCGTGCGGCCATGGAAGGCACCCTCGAAGGTGATGACGCGGAAGCGTTCGGGATGCCCCTTGACGAAATGGTAGCGCCGCGCCGTCTTGATCGCGCATTCCAGCGCCTCGGCGCCGGAATTGGTGAAGAACACCTTGTCGGCGAAGGTGGCATCCACCAGCCGCTCGCCGAGCCGGCTCTGCCCCGGAATCTCGTAGAGATTGGACACATGCCAAAGCTTTGTGGCCTGCTCGGTGAGCGCTGCGACCAGATGCGGATGGCTGTGGCCCAGCGAATTGACGGCGATGCCGCCGGCGAAATCGAGATATCGCTCACCCTTGTCGGTAATCAGCCAAGTGCCTTCCCCGTGGTCGAAGGCCAGGGGGGCGCGAGCAAAGGTCTCGTAAAGCGCCGAACCGCTCATTATATGCGTCTCCGGTACCGGAAAATCAAAAAAGCCGCCAAAGCGGCGGCCTTTGCGGCTTATCGTGTTTTTCGGCCATGAAGTCAACGAAAACGTCGCGTAGTGGCGCGCAACAAGCCCTCCAACGCAGCGCCGGCTCACGAGCGACCGGGCAAGTTGGGGAAAACCGAAAAAACCGATTCGTGTTGCACCTGGGACTCTTGTCACCGAGTCAGCGCATAGAGTAGTTGTAGTCGAGAAATAACTAGATTTCGTGCGGCGGACCTAATCACCAGATATATGTGGTGTCTGCCCCGGCAAATGTTGTCGGGTCGGGAGTGGATTCCGATTGCCGCACGCTTAGAGGAGCGCGGTCTCATGAACTGGACTGACGAGCGGGTAGAACTTCTCAGAAAACTGTGGTCGGAGGGTCTGAGCGCAAGCCAGATTGCTGCGCAGCTTGGAGGGGTCAGCCGCAATGCGGTCATCGGCAAGGTGCACCGGCTGAAACTGTCGGGCCGCGGACGTTCGACCGCCACGCCGGCACGCCAGAAGAAGGCGGCGCAAGGATCGACCGTTCAGAAATCCGTGTCGCGCGCCGCAAGCGCGGTCCGTCATGTCACGTCATCGATCGGCTCCACGGCCTTGCAGACGCAGTTCGACGCCGAACCGGTGGCGCGCCACCACTACATCCGCCCGGTCGAGAATGTCGTGGTACCGATCTCACGGCATCTGCAGCTCGTCGAACTGACCGAGCGGACCTGCAAATGGCCGAACGGCGATCCGCTTTCGGAGGACTTCCATTTCTGCGGCAACGATGCCGCCGAAACCGGACCCTACTGCAAGTACCACGCCCGCTTGGCTTTCCAGCCGGCATCGGAGCGGCGGCGGAGTCGCTAAGCGAATAGCGAATAGCGAATAGAAACTGATCGAGCCTCCGCGAGGGCGGCAATCCTGTTTCCCCTATTCGCTATTCGCCCTCTTTCACAACCAGCCGTTCTTGCGAAAACGCCAGTAGAGAAACGCGCAGATCAGCGCGATCGTGGCCAGCACCACCGGATAGCCGTATTCCATCTTCAGTTCCGGCATGTCGTCGAAATTCATGCCGTAGATGCCAGCGAGCGCCGTCGGCACCGCCAGGATGGCGGCCCATGAGGCGAGCTTCTTGGTGTTCGCCGTTTCCTGGCTCTGGCCGACCAGAAGGCTGGCCTCGAATGCAAACGCCAGCACCTCGCGCAGGCTGTCGATCTTTTCCTGCACCGTGCGGATATGGTCGGTCACGTCTCGAAACAGCGGATGCATGGCCGTATGGATCTGCGGCAGCTCGGCGCTGGTCAGCCGGCGGCAGACTTCGACCAGCGGAAGCGCCGCATTGCGCAGGCGCAAAAGATCGCGGCGCAGCATATAGAGCCGCTCGATGTCGGGGCCGGTCATCGGTTTCAGCAGAACCCTGTCCTCGATCGCCTCGACCTCGTCCTCGATCTGCTCGAGGACGGGCATGTAGTTGTCGACGATGAAATCGAGAATGGCATAGAGGACGAAGTCCTCGCCCTTGGCCAGCGAATGGGGACAGCTTTCCCAATGCTGACGAACGGCGGCATAGGAGGTGGACGGGCCGTGCCTGACGCTGACGATGTAGCCGCTGCCGACGAACAAATGGGTCTCGCCGAAGGTGACCCGGCCGTCGATCAGCTGCGCGGTGCGGGCGACGATGAACAAGGCGTCGCCATATTGCTCGATCTTCGGGCGCTGATGCGGGTGCTCGGCATCCTCGATCGCCAGCTCATGCAGGTGAAACTGTGCCTGGACGCGCAGCAGCAGGTTGCGGTCGGGCTCGAGCAGGCCAATCCAGACGACGTGACCGGATTTCTTTGCCCATTCGCCGGCTTCCTCGATGGAAATGTCGGCGATGCGACGCCCGGCCGTATAGACGCTGCAAGCGATAATGCCGGCTGTCGGCGCAGGCGCCGGGGTCAGGTTCCGAACATTTTCCATCACGACCTCCCGAAACAAATCCACGGACGAGGATACAGGAAAGCCTGGAAAGCTTAGCGCAATTCGGCCGACCCTTCGAGAGCACGACCGTTCAATTAACCGGCGGTGTCGAGGACATGGTGATCTTGTCGGTCTTGTCGCCCTTCGGCCGCTCGGCCGGCATCTGTTCCCCGGTGACGATATAGTAGATGGTCTCGGCGATGTTGGTGGCGTGATCGCCGATCCGCTCGATGTTCTTGGCGCAAAACAGCAGATGCGTGCACGGCGTGATGTTGCGCGGATCTTCCATCATGTAGGTCAGCAATTCGCGAAACAGCGATGTGTACATGGCGTCGATCTGGTCATCGCGGTCGCGCACGAAGCCGATCTTGTCGACCGAGCGCGATGCGTAGACGTCGAGCACTTCCTTGAGCTGGGTCAACGCCAGGTTGGCCAGGGCCTCGAGGCCGCGGAACAGGCTGGTCGGCTGGCGGCCATCGGTGACGGCGACGACCCGCTTGGCAACGTTCTTGCCGAGGTCGCCGACCCGTTCGAGGTCGGCCGAGATGCGGATGGCGCCGACGATCTCGCGCAGGTCCGTCGCCATCGGCTGGCGCTTGGCGATGATGATGATCGCCTTGTCGTCGATTTCGCGTTGCCCTTCATCCAGCACGGCATCGTCGCGGATGACCTTCTGGGCGAGGCCGGGGTCGGCATTGACGAGGGCGGCTATCGCTTGTTCGACCATACGCTCGGCATGGCCGCCCATCGCCGCGATCCGTTTCGACAGATATTTCAACTCCTCGTCATAGGCGCTGACAGTATGCACGGACTGCATGGACGAATGCCTTCCCACGGCTGTTTTGACTTGAGTCGTTTCCTCGAATCCCCGCTGATACGCTAGCCGGATGACAGAAAAAAGAAACCGTCCCGTGGAAACTAGGGCGGTATCAGTGCGTCGGCAAATGAACCGAGAAGGCAGCGCCCTTGCCGACATCGGACTTGATCGAAAGCCGAGCGTTGTGGCGTGTCAGGATATGCTTGACGATCGACAGACCAAGACCGGTGCCCTTCTGGGTGCGGCTGGTCTCGACATCGACGCGATAGAAGCGCTCGGTGATACGCGGAATGTGCTCCTCGGGAATTCCGGGGCCAAAGTCCCTGATGGTCACGTCGATGCCCGGCTGCGGGCCGGCATCGCTGTGTGCGATCGACACCACGACGCGCCCGCCCGATTGGCCGTATTTGCAGGCGTTTTCCAGCAGGTTCTCGAAAACCTGGAACAGCTCGTCGCGATCCCCCGGCACATCTAACGGCCCGTCGGCGTAGTCCCGCTCGATGGCAACGCTGTTTTCGCTGGCCAGCGGCCCGAGCGAATCGATGACGCTGTCGACTGTCTCGCGCAGGTCGACCTCGGTTCCCGGCTTCAGATAGGGCTTCATCTCGAGCCGCGACAGCGACAACAAATCGTCGATCAGACGCGCCATGCGACCGGTCTGGCTCTGCATGATCTGCAGGAACTGGTCGCGGGCCGCCGGGTCGTTGCGGGCCGGTCCGCGCAGCGTTTCGATGAAGCCGGAGATCGAGGCGAGCGGCGTGCGCAGTTCGTGGCTGGCATTGGCGATGAAGTCGGCGCGCATGCGGTCGATCCTGCGCGCTTCGCTCTGATCCTTGAACACCAGCACGTAGAGATCGGTGCCATGGCCGACCGAGGACACGCTCACCCGGTATGCCCGTTCGACCGGCAGCTTCTCCGCATAGTCGACGACGTCGGAGGCGACATCGCCCGACAGCACGCCGTCCAGCAGAGCCTGCATTTCCGGTGCCCGGAATTTTAGCGGCAGCGACATGCCAGGTGCGATCCCGCCGAAGGCGGCAAAAGCGGCGGCATTGGCATGGACGATGGTGGCGGTCCGGTCGAAGATGATCAGCGGGTCGGCGACGGCGGCGGCAAGATATTCGCCGGAGAGCCGTTGCAGACCGATTGCCTCGATCGCTGAGCCATTCTCGGCTGATTGGCGCGTGCCGGTGGCCGGCAGCATTGCCGCTGCAAGCAGCAGCGCCAGCGCCGCAAGGACGACATAGGCGGATATCGCCGCCAAAGCATAAACAGCGAGGACCGCGACGACACCGGCGGTCAGCAGCCAGCGGCTGTTCCACAGCCGGACGGCCAGGGCTTGCCCGATGCCTTTCTGCTCTGCGTCCAGGTCAGCCATTCGCTCGCGCGCCCGCACCCCACGTCTTCACACCGGTCGCACGGTTGAAGGAAACTTCCGCTGGACCGCTCCGGAGGCTCCCAATAGCATGAGTCCGGAAGCAGGAAAGGGGTTGGTCTCGATGAAAAAAACCAAGGAAACTCCCGCCGCGCCGTCGTCGGGTCCGCTGAAGATCAGGATCGACGGCAAGGAGCGGGAGTTCGATATCGAAAATCCCGTGCTTCCCGACTGGGTCGAGGACAACAAGCTGACCGCCGGCGACTATCCCTACGACAAGAAGATGAAGAGCGACGACTATGACGAGACGCTCGAGAAATTGCAGATCGAACTGGTCAAGGCGCAGGCGTGGCTGCAGGCGACCGGCAAACGGGTAATGGCGCTGTTCGAGGGCCGCGACGCCGCCGGCAAGGGCGGCACCATCTTTGTGGTGCGCCAATATCTGAACCCTCGTACCGCGCGCAATGTTGCACTGACCAAGCCGACCCCGACCGAGCAGGGGCAGTGGTACTTCCAGCGTTATGTCTCCCATTTCCCGACATCGGGCGAATTCGTCACATTCGACCGCTCCTGGTACAACCGTGCCGGTGTCGAGCCGGTGATGGGTTTCTGCACGCCGAAGCAGCACGAACAGTTTCTCGACGAGACGCCGCATTTCGAACGGATGATCTCCAACGAGGGCATCCACTTCTTCAAGTTCTGGCTGAACATCGGCCGGGAAACGCAGCTCGAGCGCTTCCACGATCGCCGCTACAGTCCGCTGAAGAGCTGGAAGTTTTCGCCAATCGACATTGCCGGTATCACCAAATGGGACGACTACACCAAGGTCCGCGACACCATGTTCGAGCGCACCCACAAGGAGTTCGCGCCGTGGATCATCATACGGGCCAACGACAAGCGCCGCGCGCGGCTGGCGGTGATGCGGCGCATCTTGTTGTCGCTGCCCTATGACGGCCGCGATCTCGAAATTATCGGCAAGGAAGACAAGAAGATCATCGGCGAAGGGCCGTCATTTTTGAAAGACTGACGCTTTTGCGCCGCGCAGCCAGAGGCCGCGCGGCGATGCTTTTTTCTCGCGGCTCCTAAGCTACCAGCCGGGCAATGCGCTGCAGGCGACGCAGCGTGGTGTCATCCTGCAGCGCCTGCTGGAAGAGCGAAATCTCCTGGTCGATGCGGTCGCACAGGGCGCCGGTGTTGCCCTTGAGCAGGCCGCGTGTCTGAAGCAAGGCGGCGACCGGCTTCTTGACAAGCTGTCTCGCCCTGCCGAGGGCCGCTTCCTCGACGCTGCCTCCCGGCACGATCTCGGCGACGAGGCCGAGCGCCCTTGCGTCCTCGGCGCGAAGCGTGTCGCCGAGGCAGAAGAAGCGGAAAGCACCGGCATAACCGAGCTTCTGCGGCGCCAGGATGCTGGTCGCCGCATCCGGCACCAGGCCGAAATCGACGAACGGGACCCGGAACGTGCTTTGATCGGACGCAATCACCATGTCGCAATGGAACAGGATCGTGCAACCGACGCCGACGGCATCGCCATCGACGCAGGCAAGGATGGGCTTCGGAAACGTCGCCAGCGTGCGGAACAGATCGGTGACGGCGGCGATCAGTTTCTGGTGCTTGGTGGCGTCGAGGAATTCGGAGAAATCGCCGCCGAGACAGAAGCAGCCTGCCAGGCCGCGCAGCACGACGACGCGGACCTCCTCATTGTCGGCGGCTTCGTGGAAGGTCTTCGCCAGGCTTTCGTAGGCTCTCCTGTCCAGCACCGGCCGGCCGTCATTTGAGGACACGGTGACGATCAGCGTGTGGTTGCGGAGTTCGGGTTGCGGGTGTGCGCCCATGACTGCCTCCGATCTCATGACGCGCGCCTCTGTCCGAGCATGTCGGGATATCCCCTGGCAAGCACGGGGGCAAAATGATTGCGGCGCGAACGCACCACATCGAGCGTGTGCTCGTTGAAGGTAAGCAGGGTGGCGACGACCTGCTGGTTGCCATAGGTGCGCTGATAGCCCAGCGGCGTCGCCAGAAAATGCAGCTGCAATGCACGCAGCACCCACATCGGCTCGAACTCGATGATCATCTGGTTGACGTCGCGCTTCAGCCCCCACTCGACGAAGCCGGCAATCAGCTCGGTGCCGACAGTCGACACACCGCGACGGCCATCGCGGTAACCGGGAGCGACCGCATAACGGGTCAACTCGTAGATGCTCGGTCCGGAGGGTGGCGTTCCCTCAAAGAGATCGGTCAGCACCTCGGTCAGAAGATGCCCGCGTGTCGTCGGCAAGAGCCTCTGGTAGCCTGCGACTTCACTGCCCCTGATGACGATTTGATGGACGGCTTCGTCATGATCGAACTGATCGCATTCGAGCCCGTCGGGGCGCCTGAGATCATCCCATCCCATCTCCTCGACGAATATCTTGTAGCGCAGGCGATGGACGGCCTCCCAAAGGTCTGGACGTTCCATCAATTCTTGGGTTGAAAGAGAAAAAAGCATACCGTCATCTCCTGGTTCCAGAGGAAGATACGGCCGTGCTTCGATGAGAAAAGTGCGTGATCGCGTAGGTTAGAATTGCTAGGCCGGCACGGCCGACCTAACTAATGTAGCCGCGCCTTATCGCTTCCGCGACGGCCTGCACCCGGTTGACGGCACCAAGTTTGCTTTTGGCGTTAAGAAGATGTTTCTCCGAGGTGTGTTCGGAGATGCCGAGGATTTGCGAAATCTCCCATTCGGACTTGCCGACGGCGGCCCATTGCAGGCATTCGCGTTCGCGCGGCGTCAATACGATATGATCGATGGTCTTGTCCGCCATCGTGTGGAGCTGCATGGCGCGGCCGACCGCATAGGTCGACACCAGCGACACCAGGCCGAACTCGGCCGCCGACAATTCGACTGCCTCGCCGCCCAGCGACACCATGACGATCTGGCCATCGAGTGTGATCAGCGGGAAGGCCAGTCCGTCGCGCAACTTGAACACGCCGGCATCGCCCATCACTTCGCCGCTGCCCTTGTCGATGCGGCCGCCCTGCGAGGCTTCGCGCCACTGGAACGGCGCCTGCAACTGCTTCATGTGGCTGACGACCGGGTCGTGATCGACATAGTTGCGCGCGACATAGCGCTCCAGCCACTCAACAGGCCAGTCACAGAGAAGCACATGCTGCTTTTGCTGGCCGGCCGGCGTGCCCGGCTGCGGCACGGTTCCCGCCATCAGCGCGGTGAGGCCGAAATCCGACGTTATGCCCAGCAGCTTTTCACAGACTGCCGCCGCCGTTCCGGCGTGCTGTAGCTGATCTATGTATTCCAGCGTGCGATCGAACTGACCCATCGCAACATCAACCCCATGTTGCCTCATGCATTGAGACCGATGGTCCATGCCTGGTTTGCATTTCGCCACGGTCCACGGATTGCAAAGCGCTCGTTTCCGGTTGTGGTTCTCAACCCTGGTCCCCCCACCAAGGCAGCCACTGCTATTTGCAATCCCCCTAAAGCATACCCTGAAATCGACGCTTTGAAATCAAAAAGCATTGTACCTGTGTCATTTTCGTACCAAAACCCTGCCAACGCGACTGCGGCGGAGTATATCGTGGCGTTCCATTGGAGGTTGGCTCTTGCGTCGGTGCTGGTCGGAGCGCTGTCGGTCGCTGGTGCCGCGCGCGCCGCCCAGCCGCAGGTTCCGGTGCTGTGGGATGCCAAGGAGCGGTTGCCGAAGCCGGACCTTTCGGCGCTGCCCCGGTTGCGATTCCTGACCACCACGGATTTCCCGCCCTTCAATTTCCTCGACGGTACAGGAAAGCTGTCCGGTTTTCACATCGATCTGGCGCGTGCCATCTGCGCCGAACTCGGCATTGTCGACAAATGCCAGATCCAAGCCTTGCCCTGGGCCGAGCTGGAGACTGCGCTGCAGAAAGGCGAAGGCGAGGCGATCATCGCCGGCATCGCCGCGACACCGGAATCGCGCTCGACATACGCCTTCTCACGCTCCTACCTGCAGTTCCCGGCACGCTTCGTCGTGCCGAAGAGCAAGGCGCTGGTCGAACCGGTCTTCGACAAGCTGCGCGGCAAGCGTGTCGGCGTGGTCGCCGGCTCGGCGCATGAGCGCATGCTGCGCGACTATTTCAACACCGTTCAGATCGTCCCCTTCGACAGGCCGGAAGATCTCTATGCCGATCTCAAGGCCGGCAAACTCGACGCCGCCTTCGGCGATGGCATGCGCCTGGCCTTCTGGCTTGGGGGCTCGGACGCGGCGGGCTGCTGCCGCTTTGCCGGCGGTCCTTATCTGGCGCCCGAATACCTGGGGTCGGGCATGGCCATCGCCACCAGGGCGGACGACCCGGCGTTGGCCGCAGCACTCGACTACGCGCTGCAGGAGATCTCGATGAAAGGCACGTTCGCCGAATTCTATTTGCGCTATTTTCCGGTCAGTTTTTTCTAGGCGAACACAGAGCCGACTAGGTCAAAGTACGCAGCCGCGCCTTGGCGGCGCGGCCGATGGCAGCGACAGTCAGCGTGTCGAGATCGAGCTGACGCCGGATGAGCTGCAGCACCCGCACTTCTTCCATGCGCATTTCGAGATCGACGGCGGCCACTTCGAAGGCGGCTGCATAGGCGGTGTCACGCAAGCGCTCGGGCAGAACCTCGGCAACCCGCGCAAGAACGCCTTCCAGCCCGTCCTTTTCTAGCAGCATCTGCTGGCAAGCCTGGGCGACGCCGACCAGCCGGTCGTGGTTGAAATCCTCGAACACCGGCCATGAGCGGACGACCTCGCCGATTCGTGCCAGTTCGACATCGGTCATGTCGCGATCGGAGGCCGAGGTGATGACCATCAGGTAGATCAGCGCTTCATGCGGCGTCGGCAACGACATTCTTTTCTCCTTGAATGGGCTCCGAAAGTAGGAACGCAGTATCTGCACCGCAAGGAAAAAGCGTTGCACGCGTTGACGCTCCGGCGATGCACGCCTAGAGACCGGTTGAAAACCCCTGCTCCGGCCCCTCTTCGAATGATCTGGCCCGGCGAATGATTTGGAAAACAGTGACATGGCGGGATCAAACATCATCGATCTCAATCCCGAGCTGCTGGCGGCTGCGACCGAGAGCAAGGCATGGCCGTTCGAGGAAGCCAAGAAGATCATCGAACGCTACAAAGGCACCGACTTTCCCGAAACAATCCTGTTCGAGACCGGTTACGGACCGTCCGGCCTGCCGCATATCGGCACCTTCGGCGAGGTGGCGCGCACGTCGATGGTGCGGCATGCCTTCCGCGTCCTGACGCAGGACAAGGTTGCGACCAAGCTGCTGTGCTTTTCCGACGACATGGACGGCATGCGCAAGATACCCGACAGCGTGCCGGATCGCGCAGCGCTGGAGCAGCACCTGCACAAGCCGCTGTCGTCGGTCCCCAACCCTTTCGGCGGCGACTACGCGAGCTTTGCCGATCACAACAACGCGATGCTTTGCCGCTTCCTAGACACGTTCGGCTTCGACTACGAGTTCGCCAGCGCGACGCAATATTACAAGTCGGGCCGCTTCGACACGATGCTGCTGCGCGCGGCCGAACGCTATGACCAGATCATGGCGGTGATGCTGCCAACGCTCGGCCCCGAGCGGCAGGCGACCTACAGCCCGTTCCTGCCGATTTCGCCGAAGAGCGGCCGCGTGCTGTACGTGCCGATGAAGCATGTCGACGCCAAGGCCGGCACCGTCACCTTCGACGACGAGGGCACCGAGACCACACTTTCGATCACCGGCGGCAGGGTGAAGCTGCAGTGGAAGCCGGATTTCGGCATGCGCTGGGCAGCGCTTGGCGTCGATTTCGAGATGTTCGGCAAGGACCATCAGACCAATGCGGTGGTCTATGACCGCATCTGCAACATTCTGGGCGGGCGCGCGCCGGAGCATTTCGTCTACGAACTGTTCCTGGACGAGAACGGCCAGAAGATCTCGAAGTCGAAGGGCAACGGGTTGACCATCGACGAGTGGCTGACCTATGCGCCGACAGAAAGCCTAGGGCTCTATATGTACCAGCGGCCGCGGCAGGCCAAGAAACTGTATTTCGACGTCATCCCGAGGGCGGTGGACGAGTATTACACTTTCCTTGCCGCCTATATCAGGCAGGACTGGAAGGAGCGGCTCGGCAACCCGGTCTGGCATATGCATGACGGCAACCCGCCTGCCATCGACATGCCGGTGCCGTTCTCGCTGCTGCTCAATCTGGTCAGCGCCTCCAACGCGCAGAACAAGGATGTGCTGTGGGGCTTCATTTCGCGCCATACCCAAGGCGTGACGCCAAAGACGCATCCCGAGCTCGACCAGCTGGTCGGCCACGCGATCCGCTATTTCGACGATTTCGTGAAGCCGACGAAAACCTTCCGCCCGGCCGACGAGGTCGAGCGCGAAGCGCTGGCAGCCCTCGACACGGCGCTTGGCGCGCTGCCGGCAGACGCCAACGGCGAAGCGATCCAGAACGCTTCGCTCAACGTCGCGCGCAGGATCGAACGCTATCAGGATCATTCCAAACAGAGCCCGGAAGGCGGGCCCGGCGTATCGGGCGCCTTCTTCCAGATGATCTACCAGGTGCTGATCGGCCAGGAGCGCGGCCCGCGCTTCGGCTCGTTCGCGGCGCTCTATGGCATTGCCGAGACGCGGGCGCTCATTGAGCGGGCGCTGGCTGGTCAGTTGGCTTGAGCACGCCGTCGACCTCTTCCAGGATCGAGCTCGGCGCCTGAGGCGCCGGGCTCGGTGCGGCCGGCATCGCCGGCATGCCGGACAGGTTCGGCGCCAATCCAAAAATGCCTTTCTTCGCTGTGCGGGCCTTGTCGCCGGCCTCGACATAGGGCCCACCCTTGGCGGCCCGCGCCCAGCCGTTCTCGACCAACCATTGGCCGACATCCTGCTTGCCGATCCGGCATTCGGCGGCGATCAGGTCGCGACCGCCCTCGGGCGGCACGGTACAGACCACCGCCCGACCGCGCAGGAAGGCGCGGAACGCTGTCCGCGCCCGGACGCCGCACGGCCAGGATTTGCCGTCATCGCTACAGGTCTCGTCCTGCCTGACGACGTCGACGCCGGAAACCGCGACCGAATAGCCCTTCGCCTGGATCAGGCCGGCAGCCGGCGCAACCGGCTGGAACAGCTTTGTCCCGTTCCAGTCGTCGGGCATTTTCGGCTTGGGCGGCACGGCCAGCGCCAGCTTGCTCAACGGCGCGCGCGGCTCGACACGCTCAAGTCCCTCGGCGGGCAGTTCAGGTGGCGCGATAGTTTCGGGATCGATCGCCCTCGAATGTGGCGCCGGCTTTGGCGGCTGCGGGGTTGATATGGCTGAGGTGACCGGCTCTTCGGGCACCGTCCCGGCGCCCTCCTGCGGGAGCGTATCGGTGCCCGGATCAACCTGATCCACCGTGATCACACTTTCGCTTCCTTTCAGCGCGCGACCGCCAGCGACGACGATCGCCGCCATCACAGGGACCATCAGAACCGCCAGGGCAAGATGAGGGAGCCGCACCGGCCGGGCCTACTGGCTTGCCCAGACGATCCGCGCCACCCATTCGACATCGCGCATGGGAATGTCGCGGTCCGGATGATCGGGATTGAGCGAGACCAGCGCAATCGACTTGACGGTCTGGCGCTCGAGCACCTTGGCCATCACCTCGCCGGCGGTGGTCTTGACGACGACGCGATCGCCCTTGCGGGTGACGGCGCCCGGCTCGACGATGAGAACGTCGCCATTGCGGTAGAGCGGGAGCATGGAATCACCTTGCACCTGCAGCGCATAGGAGCTCTCGGTCGATTGCGCCGGCAGCTCAACCAGATCCCAGCCCTGCCCGGCCGGAAAGCCCGCATCGTCGAAGAAGCCGCCGGCGCCGGCCTGGGCAAAGCCGAGCAACGGCACGGAGCGTATGCGGGCGACCGATGCGGCCTGGACGGATCCGGCGCGGCCTTCGATCAGGCCGGTGAATTCGTCGAGGGAAGCGCCCGTCGCCTCGATGATCTTGGCCAGCGATTCGGTCGAAGGCCAGCGCGGGCGGCCGTCCGACGACAGACGTTTCGACTTGTTGAAGGCGGTCGAATCGAGCCCCGCGCGCCGGGCCAGGCCCGAAGCCGACAGCGAATAGCGTTCGGCGAGAGCATCTATGGCAGCCCAGACACGGTCATGCGAGAGCAATCTCGCTCTCCCTCTAAACAGGAAAAAATGCCTCTTCCTGTCTAACGCGCCACCGCCGCGATGTCCACCGGGTGCGGCCGGATCGCCAACAAAACTCTGTGCGGCCATAACAGCGCAACCCGCCCTGGCGTGCTTTGCGCGGCCGAAGAACGCGCGGCACTGTAGTCACGCCCAGACATACATCGGCTGGCGTCAGGCCGCCTGCTTCACGGCACCCTTGGCGTAGGGATCGAAGCGCTGGTAGAAGGTCTCGCCCTTCTCGGCCATGTCGAGCAGCAGCCTGGGCGCCTTGAATTCGGCGCCGTATTTCTTCTGCAGGCTCTTGGCGATCTTGACGAATGCCTTGGCGCCGATGCCGTCGATATAAGACAGCGCGCCGCCGGTGTAGGGCGCGAAGCCGAAGGCCAGGATCGAGCCGACATCGGCCTCGCGCGGATCGGTGACGATGCCCTCTTCCATCACCCGCGCCGCTTCCAGCGCGATGGTGACCAGAAGCCGCTGCTGCAGCTCCTCGTAATCGACCTTCTCCGGTGCCAGCTGCGGATAGAGGTCCTTGAGCCCCGGCCACAGCTTCTTCTTGGCCGGCTTGGCGGGATAGTCGTAAAAACCCTTGCCGTTCTTGCGGCCGAAGCGGCCATGGGTATCGACCAGGGTGTTGATCAGCGCCATCTGCTTCTGGTCGACGGCCTTGTCGCCGAGATCGCGCATGGTCTGCTTCATGATTTTCTGCGCGAGGTCGATGGCCGTTTCGTCGGTGAGCGCCAGTGGGCCAACCGGCATGCCGGCGGCCTTTGCCGCGTTCTCGATCATTGGCGCAGGTACGCCTTCGATCAGCATCTTGTAGGCTTCCGACATGTAGCGCAGCACGCAGCGGTTGACGTAGAAGCCGCGCGTATCGTTGACGACGATTGGCGTCTTCTTGATGGCACGGACGAAGTCGATCGCGGTGGCCAACGCCTTGTCACCGGTCTTCTTGCCCAGAATGATCTCGACCAGCATCATCTTGTCGACCGGCGAAAAGAAGTGGATGCCGATGAAGTTTTTCGGCCGCGCCGAATTCTTGGCCAGCGACGAGATCGGGATGGTCGAGGTGTTGGACGCAAAGATCGCTGACGGCTTCAGCACGGCTTCCGCCTGTTCGGTGGCGCTCTTCTTGACGGCGGAATCCTCGAACACCGCTTCGACCACCAGATCGCAGCCGGCGAGATCGGCATAGTCGGCCGTCGGCGTGATCAGCGACAGCAACTTGTCCTTCTCCTCGGGCTTGGCGCGGCCCTTCTTCACCTGATCCGAGGCCAGGCTGTCGGAATGCGCCTTGCCCTTGGCGGCCGACTCCATGTCACGGTCGAGCAGCACCACCGGAATACCCGCCTTGGCGGTGACATAGGCAATGCCGGCGCCCATGAAGCCGGCGCCGAGAATGCCGATCTTCTTGAACCTGGTTTCCGGCACTGCGGCCGGACGACGCGCGCCCTTGTTCAGCTCCTGCAGCGAGACGAACAGCGAGCGGATCATCGCCGCCGCTTCCTTGGTCTGCATGATCTCGGTGAAATAGCGCTGCTCGATGCGCAGCCCGGTGTCGAACGGCACCAGCAGGCCTTCATAGACGCATTTCAGGATCGCGGCAGCGGCAGGATAGTTGCCATAGGTCTCTCGACGCAGGATGGCGATGGCCGGCGGCCAGAGATTGGCGCCCGCCACTGAATAGATCGGACCGCCGGGCAGCTTGAAGCCCTTCTCGTCCCACGGCGCCACTGGCTTCAGGCCGTTCCTGATCATCGCCTTGGCGGTGTCGACCAGCCTGGCCGGCTCGGCGATCTCATGGATCAGGCCCATCGACTTGGCCTTCTGCGGCGACAGCGTCTGACCGGAGGTCAGCATCTGCAGGGCCTGCTGCTGATCGGTTAGCCGCGGCACGCGCTGGGTGCCGCCGGCGCCCGGGAAGATGCCGATCTTCACCTCGGGAAGCGCCATCTTGACCTTGTCGCTATCGGCCGCGACACGGCCGTGGCAAGCGAGTGACAATTCGAAGGCGCCGCCCATGCAGGTGCCGTTGATCGCCGACACCCAGGGCTTGCCCGACGTCTCAAGCTTGCGGAACAGGCCGGTCATATAGCCGGCATTGTCGAAAAGCGCTCTGGTGGCCTTTTCGACATCCTTTTCCTTTTCGGCGGCGAAGGTGGTCAGCATCTTCTGAAGCAAGGTGATGTCGGCGCCGCCGGAGAAGCTGTCCTTGCCGGAGGTGATCACTGCGCCCTTGATGGCGGCGTCACCCGCCACCTTGTCGACGATGGCGTTCAGTTCCAGCATCGCCTCTTCGGTGAAGACATTCATCGACCGGCCCGGCATGTCCCAGGTGAGCAGCGCGATGCCATCGGTATCGATGTCGAGGGTGAAATTGGTGTAGCTCATCGCTTCTCTCCCCGTCAGACGCGTTCGATGATCGTTGCGGTGCCCATGCCGGCACCGATGCACAACGTCACCAAAGCGGTGTTCAAATCGCGGCGCTCGAGTTCGTCAAGCACCGTGCCGAAGATCATCGCGCCGGTGGCGCCGAGCGGATGACCCATGGCGATGGCGCCGCCGTTGACGTTGATCTTGTCGTGCTCGATATCGAAAGCCTGCATGTAGCGCAGCACGACAGAAGCGAAGGCCTCGTTGAGCTCGAACAGATCGATGTCGGACAGCTTCATCTTGGCGCGCTTCAACAGCTTCTCGGTGACGTCGACCGGACCGGTCAGCATCAGCACCGGTTCGGAGCCGATGTTGGCGAAGGTGCGGATGCGGGCGCGCGGCTTCAGCCCCATCGCCTTGCCGGCCTTCTTCGAGCCGAGCAGCACGGCGGCGGCGCCGTCGACGATGCCGGACGAATTGCCGGCATGGTGGACGTGGTTGACCTCTTCCACCTCGGGGTGCTTCTGCACGGCAACGGCATCGAAGCCGCCCATTTCGCCAGGCATGACGAAGGACGGGTTGAGCGAGGCCAGCGACTGCATGTCGGTTGACGGGCGCATATGCTCGTCATGGTCGAGGATGGTCAGGCCGTTCTGGTCCTTGATCGGAATGACGGAATTCTTGAAACGGCCATCGGCCCAGGATCTTGCCGCGCGCTTCTGGCTCTCGACCGCATAGGCGTCGACGTCGTCGCGCGAGAAGCCGTATTTGGTGGCGATCAGGTCGGCCGAGATGCCTTGCGGCACGAACCAGCCGGGCAGGCCGACGGATGGATCCATGAACCAGGCGCCGCCGGAGGCGCCCATGCCAACGCGCGACATCGATTCGACGCCGCCGGCGATGACGATCTCATCGGCGCCTTGCGCGATCTTGGCGGCGCCGAAATTGATGGCGTCGAGGCCGGACGCACAGAAGCGCGAGATCTGCATGCCGGGCGCCTTGGTGTCATAGCCGGCCTCGAAAGCGGCGGCGCGCGGAATGACCGAACCCGCCTCGCCGACCGGATCGACGCAGCCGAAGATGATGTCATCGACTGTGCCGGTGTCGAGCCCATTGCGGTCGCGCAACGCTTCGAGTGTCTTGGCAGCAAGCCGCACCGCCGGCACCTCGTGCAGCGATCCGTCCTTCTTGCCCTTGCCGCGCGGCGTGCGCACGGCATCATAGACATAAGCTTCGGCCATTTTTTTGCTCCTTGGGTTTATCGAACGCAGCTCAGAGCGAGCGTCCGATCAGCAATTTCATGATCTCGTTGGTGCCGCCGTAGATGCGCTGGACGCGAGCGTCGCGGAACATGCGGGCGATCGGATATTCATTCATGTAGCCATAGCCGCCATGCAATTGAAGGCATTCATCGACGACCCTTCCCTGCAGGTCGGACAGCCAGTACTTGGCCATCGATGCGGTCACCGGATCGAGGCCGCCGGCGATGTGGCGGGTCACACAATCATTGTAGAAGACACGGCCGATGGTCGCTTCGGTCTTCAGCTCGGCCAGCTTGAACTGGGTATTCTGGAACTCGATGATCGCCTTGCCGAACGCCTTGCGTTCCTTGACGTAGTCGATGGTCAGCGCCAGCGCTCGCTCGATCATGGCGATCGCCCCGGTGCCGATCTGCAGCCGCTCCTGCGGCAATTGCTGCATCAGTTGGACAAAGCCCTGTCCTTCCTCATGGCCGAGCAGATTGGAGGTCGGCACGCGCATGTCGTTGAAGAACAGCTCCGAGGTGTCGTTGGCCTTCAGCCCGATCTTGTCGAGGTTGCGGCCGCGCTGGAAGCCTTCGACCTCATCGGTCTCGACGACGATCAGCGAGGTGCCCTTGGCGCCCTTCTCCGGATCGGTCTTGGTGACGACGATGATGAAGTTGGCAAGCTGGCCATTGGTGATGAAGGTCTTGGAGCCGTTGATCTTGTACTGGTTGCCATCCTTTTCGGCCCGCGTCTTGACGCCTTGCAGGTCGGAGCCGGCACCGGGCTCGGTCATGGCGATGGCGCCGATCAGTTCGCCGGTCGCCAGCTTCGGCAGCCATTTCTTCTTCTGCTCTTCCGAACCGTAGTGAAGGACGTAAGGGGCGACGATCGAATTGTGCAGGCCGATGCCGAAACCGTCGACACCGACATGGCCGATGGCCTCGATGATGGCGCTCTCATGCGCGAAGGTACCGCCGGAGCCGCCATATTCCTCCGGCATCGAGGCGCAGAGCAGGCCGGCAGCGCCGGCCTTGCGCCAGCTCTCGCGGTCGACCATCTCGTTCTTCTCGAATTCGTCGTAGCGCGGCGCGATCTCCTCCGACATGAAGCGGTGCGCCATGTCGTAGAGCATGCCGACCTCATCCGCCGCCCAGGCGGGCTTCGGCAAAGAGAGCACTTCGGCGGGATTTGTCGCCACGATTTCCTCCGCATATCGACAGACAGGACCGGCGGTGCCGGCGTTCGAGCTTAGAACGCTTCCGCCGGCAGAGCCATCAGCGTATCGGCACCGCTCGAAATGCGGGCGAGGTGAGCGCCGGTCTCCGGCATGATCCGCTCCATGAAGAAGCGCGCCGTCACAACCTTGTTGTCGTAGAAGGACTGGGAACCGTTGGCGCCCGTTTTGCCAAGTGCCGCCTTCGCCATCTGCGCCCACATATAACCCAGCGCCACAAGGCCGAAGAGATGCATGAAATCGGTCGAGGCAGCGCCCGCATTGTCGGGCTTGGCCATGCCGTTCTGCAGCAGCCACATGGTCGCCGCCTGCAGATCGTTGAGGCCCTTCTTCAGGGCCTTGGTGAAGGGCGCCATCTTCTCGTCGGAGCGGTTTTCCTCGCAGAATTCGCCGACCTCCTTGAAGAAGGCCTGCACGGCGCGGCCGCCATTCAAACCGAGCTTGCGGCCGACGAGGTCGAGCGCCTGGATGCCGTTGGCGCCTTCATAGATCATGGCAATGCGGGCATCGCGCACGAACTGGCTCATGCCGTGTTCTTCGATATAGCCGTGACCGCCGAACACCTGCTGCGCCATGACGGCGTGGTCGAACCCCTTGTCGGTGAGCACGCCCTTGACCACCGGTGTCATCAGGCCGGTGTAGTCGTCGGCGGCCTGGCGGTCCTTGTCGTCAGCGGAGCGGTGGGCGATGTCGGACTTGATCGCCGTCCACAGCGCCAGCGCGCGGCCTGCTTCGTTGAAAGCCTTCATGGTCATCAGGCTGCGGCGGATGTCGGGATGGACGATGATCGGGTCGGCTTTCTTGTCCGGCGCCTTCGGCCCCGACAGCGAGCGGCCCTGCAAGCGGTCCTTGGCGTAGGCGACGGCGTTCTGATAGGCGATCTCCGACAGGGACAGCCCTTGCAGGCCGACGCCGAGCCGCGCCTCGTTCATCATCGTGAACATCGCCTTCAAGCCACCATTGGCCTCGCCGAGCAGCGTGCCTTCGGCCTCGTCATAGTTCATGACGCAGGTCGAATTGCCGTGGATGCCCATCTTCTCCTCGATCGAACCGCAGGAGACGGTGTTCCTCTTGCCCGGCTTGCCCGATGCATCGAGCTTGAGCTTCGGCACGATGAACAGCGAGATGCCCTTGACTCCTTCTGGCGCGCCTTCGATGCGGGCCAGCACCAGATGGACGATGTTGTCCGACATGTCGTGCTCGCCGGCCGAGATGAATATCTTCTGGCCTGAAATCTTGTAGGTGCCGTCGCCATTCGGCACCGCCTTGGTGCGCAGCAGGCCAAGATCGGTACCGCAATGCGGCTCGGTCAGGTTCATGGTGCCGGTCCAGGCACCCTCGACCATCTTCGGCAGCCATTGGGCTTTCTGCTCGTCGGTGCCGTGGGTGATGATCGCCGCGATCGCGCCTTGCGTCAGGCCAGGATACATCATCAGCGACATGTTGGCCGACACCATGTATTCGGCGACAGCGGTGTGCACGGCGTAGGGCAGGCCCTGGCCGCCGAACTCGACCGGTGCGGCCAGACCCATCCAGCCACCCTCACGATACTGGTCGAAAGCCTCCTTGAAGCCTTTCGGCGTCGTCACCGAGCCGTCGTCATGGCGGACGCAGCCTTCCATGTCGCCGACACGGTTCAGCGGATGCATGACGTTTTCGGCGAGCTTGGCGCCTTCGGCGAGGATGGCCTCCAGCACATCGGGCGTGGCATCGGCAAATCCGGGAAGGTTCGAATAGCGCTGGTAGCCCAGCACCTCGTTGAGCACGAACAGCGTGTCCTGGACCGGGGCCCTGTATGTCGGCATGCTTTTTCTCCACCCTGCAGACCTGGTCCGAAAGCCCCCCAAGTCAGCCAGGGGCGGCATACGGACTTATGTTGGGGTCGGGATAGCAAAAATTGACGTTTGCGTAAACGTCAATTTTTTCGATGCGACAAGATTTCCCGCCCGCCGCGTGCAGCGAAGCGTAGCTGTGCGACGTCGCACACGCCAGCGCTGCATGGGCGTGGCCAAGACAACGAAAAGCCGCGCGGCAGGGCCACGCGGCTTTGATAGTCAGACAATCAGCGGATGACTTAACCCGCGACGCTCGCCTGCGGCGCCGAACGATCAGCCAGCATCTGGCGCACCGCCGACATCGAGCCGCTCAGTTCATTGATGGCGTCATCGATCAGCGCCCGCTGCTTCTGCAGGCGGGCAAGCTGCTTTTCCGACTTGTCCAGCGCCAGCCGCAACTGCTTGGTGTTGGAGCCGGTCGGATCGTAGAGGTCCATCATCTGCTTGACGTCGCGCAGCGAGAAGCCGACCTTGCGGCCAAGCAGGATCAGCTTCAGCCGGGCCTTGTCGCGGCGCGTGTAGAGACGGGTCGAACCGTCGCGCTGCGGGTTGAGCAGGCCCTTGTCTTCATAGAAACGCAGCGTGCGCAGCGTCACTCCATATTTCTTGGCCATCTCGCCGATGCGGACAAGGTCCTCGCTGGTTTCGACAGTCATATTGTTGGTATTGGCCGCGGTCTCGCCGGCCGAGATAAGCTTCATGGTCACTGGCTTTCCCCGTCTGGTGGCGTCGCGGTCCTTGACCGTGCGTCGCCTGACTGGAAGCGGGGGCTTGCTTCCGGTCGTGGTTTCAACAAACAAATCGCAAACAGCACGCTCGATGCGCCTTTTACGTTTACGTCAATTCTATACCGATAGCCGCCTCATGACGCAAGGGCGTTCTGCGCGCCGAGCTTTATGCCGCACCGTCAGGCCGGCATCCAACATCCTTGCAACTTCTTAAGTTTGGTTAACGCGTTGTTTACCACGTTGGGCGAAATGTGGGCGCGTCGGCTACCCGTGTTTATCCTGTATCGAATTTTTCACGGTTTTTCGGAGCGCGGGTGAGAACCCGGGAAGCTAGTCTTCCGCTGCGGCCTAGCCGCTGTCGCCTCGTTCCGACAGGGACTTGGGGGAACCTGGCCGCGAGCCAGCCATTCTGAAAGACGGACGCAACGATGAACAACAAGCGGTCCTATCTCGACACACTCAACGCCGGCAGGCAGCGCAGGCCGCAGACCACGCTCGAGCAGTTGAACCGTTCCCTCGAAACGCTGGAGCAGCGGCTGGAGCGGACGCGCGAGGACCCGATGGCACGTCCGGATCCCCGCCAACACGGCACCGACGCGCGCTATCCCGCTGCCCACCCCACCGGCCAGCAGCGCTGGTATGAGGATCCGCAGCCGGCGCCGCGCCAGAAGAGCCCGATGCAGCCCGCCGCCGCTTTCGAGCAGAATTATCAGGCCATTGCCCGCGACATCGATCGCGTGCGCGGCCAGGAAGACGGCGTTGCCATGGTCGGCAAGATCGCCGGCGAGTTGCGCGGCATGCGCGAGGAACTGCGCCACCAGATGACGGCCGGGCTGCAGCGGGAATTCGAAGCGCTGCGCAATGACATCGAGCGGGCTTTCCAGTCAGGCGCCAAGCCCGGCGCCTCGACCAAGGGCAGCGCCGAACTCGGCCTTGAATTCGAGCGGCTTTCCGGCGCCATCCAGACCCTGGCCGAGAAAAGTGATGACAGAAGCGTCAACATGCTGCGGCTCGAGCTCGAGCAGGTCAAAGCCGCGCTTGACACACTGGCGCGCGAGGAGAGCGTGCAGAAGGTCGACCGCCGCTGGGACGATTTCGATCGCCGCTGGACAGCCTTCGAGGATCGCGTCGACGCCGATCAGCGGAAGCGCTCGGACGACCCTGGCCTGTCTGTTCTGACCGACCGGCTGGAGCAGATCAGCAATGCCGTCAACAACCTGCCGGAATCGCTGTCGCTGCGTTCGCTCGAGGAAAAGGTGCGCACGCTCGCCGGCGCCGTCGACCATTTCGCCAGCCAGCAGGACAATCGCGGCAGCGACACGCTTGGCATGATCGACGAGCGGCTGGACGAGATTTCCCGCGCCATCGTCGCCTCGACGGTCGCGGCGCAAGCCAATTCATTCGACCACGAAGCCTTCGAGCGCATCGAGAGGCGGATCGACTCGCTTGCCCAGCAGATCGAGGAGGTGGCGCAGGACCGTCCCGGCAATGCGGTCATGGACCGGCTGAGCACGCTATCGAGCCGTGTCGACGAGCTCGCCGGCCGCGCCAACCTGCCCGAGCAGGCGATGGAGCGCCTGGCCAAGCAGATCGCCCTCATCGCCGACAAGATCGACCAGGCGCCGGCCATGCCTGACGCCGACTATATCTTCCACGGACTGGAGCAACGCTTCGACGTGCTGTCGGGCATGATGGAACGCCGGCAGGGTGACGCCATCGAACAGGGCAACATGCTGTTTCGCGATCTCGAACGACGGTTGGACGAGGTTGCCGACAGGCTGGACCAGCGCATGCCGCAAGTCGACAGCGCCGGCATCATGGAAGCCATCGACGCTCGCTTCACCGCGCTGGCCAAGCGCATCGAAACGCGTGTTCCCGATCCTGCAGGCGAAGCGGCGATCCGGGGCCTAGAGAGCCGGCTCGAAGACATCTCAAGCCGGCTGGACGCGTCGGCCGCGCAGGTGGCCGGCATCGATCCGGCGCTCATCCGCAGCCTGGAGGCGCAGGTCGCCGGTCTGTCCCTACACCTTTCAAAGCCCAGCACGCCGCTGCCGGAATTCGAGGACATCAGCCCGCGTCTCGACGAGATCGAAAAGTCGCTGGCCGGAACCCGCGATTCCATCCTCGGCGCGGCGCGCGAAGCAGCCGAGAACGCTGTGCATTCGCTGGCCGGTTCGAGCGCCAACACGATGGCCGTTTCCGGCCTCGCCCAGGATCTGAAGACGCTTGAAACACTGACGCGGCGCTCGGACGAGCGCAATTCGAGAACGTTCGAGGCCATCCACGACACGCTGCTCAAGATCGTCGACAGGCTGGGTTCGCTAGAACCCGGCGAGCCGGTCGAGGCGGTGAGCGAACTCCTGGATGCGGCGTCTGTCGAACCGAACAGCCGGCGCGGCGCGCGGCGCTCCAAGATGGCCGTCGATGCCCCGTCGATGGATATCGATCACCCGATGCCGCTGACCGAAGACATGGCCGATCTCGATGGCCGCGCCGCTGCCATCCTGCGCAATGAGCCGGGTTCGCGAAATGAACCGGTCATGCGCAGCGACCCGGGCACGCGCTCGCCGGCCGAGGCCGCCGCTGCCGCGGCCATGGCTGCTCTCAGCTCCGACACGATCGCCGAGAAAAGTGAACAGGCAGGCGGACGCAAATCGTTGTTCGGCGGGCTGGCACGTGCATTCAAGGGCAAGAAGGAGGCGGACATTCCACCGCTGGCCGGCTCGGCGCCGACTGCCTCGATCCCGAGTGTCGACCTCGACGAACCGCTTGACCCGAAAATGGCCAACCGGCCGCTGGAGCCCGGTTCCGGCGCACCTGATCTCAATGCCATCATGAAGCGCGTGCGTGACGAGCGCGGCCAGCCGGCCAAGCCCAGCGAAACCGATGCCGCCAAGTCGGACTTCATTGCCGCCGCCCGGCGTGCGGCGCAGGCCGCTGCCGCCGAAGCCGATGCCCTGAAGCGGCAATCGACGATGACCGGACCGGTGAAGGCGCTGCGGATCGGCGACCTGCTCAAGGCGCGGCGCAAGCCGATCCTGATGGCGGCCGCCGCAATCATGCTGGCGCTTGCCGGCCTGCAGCTGGGCAAGGCTTTCTTCGCCGATCCGGCGCAGGTGGCGAGTAACGACGCCGCGCCGATCGTCGCCCCGCAACCGGTGCAAACCGCCTCGGTGGACGCCCCAGCCCAGCCGAAAAAGGACGTTCAGCCCTCAGCGGTGGAAAGCGCACCGGCCCGTGCCGTCAGACAGGCCGAGCCGTCCGAACCGGCAACCAAGGATGACATGGCCGCGCAAGGTACGATGGCCACGCCGCCAACCATCGAGCCGTCGATGGATGCCGCGCCTCCCGCGGAGTCGGTTCCCGCGCCTGTTGCGTCGACCACGCCCGCCGATGCGAACGCGGCGGCGTCCGACACGTCAGCTTCAGCGGGTTCGGCCCCGACTGCCGCGACCGCCGCGCAAGCGAGCGACGCCGATACCGAGCCAATGGCGGCCGAGCCGACCACCGCCAAGGACACGACAGGCGCGGTTCCGCCGGCGGATGCTTCGCCGGCGGCCACGGCCAAGATCGACATTCCCACCGACGTCGGCCCAGTCGCATTGCGCGATGCCGCCGGCAATGGCGACGCCAAGGCGTTGTTCGAGATCGGTTCGCGCTACGCCGAGTCGCGCGGCGTCAAGGAAGACTTGGCGGCAGCCGCCAAATGGTACGAAAAATCAGCGGAGCTCGGCTTCGCGCCGGCCGAATACCGCATTGGCAATTTCTACGAGAAGGGCATCGGCGTCGCGCGCGATATCAAGAAAGCGAAGACCTGGTACCAGCTCGGCGCCGAGCAGGGCAACGCCAGCGCCATGCACAATCTGGCCGTGCTGTTCGCCATGGCCGCGGATGGTGTCACCGACAATGAATCGGCTGCGCACTGGTTCCAGGCGGCCGCCCACGTCGGCGTCAAGGACAGCCAGTTCAACCTCGGCATCCTCGCCGCCAAGGGCGTCGGCATGAAGCAGAACCTCGAGGAATCCTACAAATGGTTCGCCCTCGTCGCCAAGACCGGCGACAAGGATGCAGCGGCCAAGCGCGACGAGATCGCCAATGCTTTGCGGCCCGAGCAGCTCGAACGCGCCCGCGCCGCGGCCGAACTGTGGAAGGCCAAGCCGCTGGATGCGGCAGCCAACTCGGCCGACATTCCCGAATCCTGGCAGGACGGCACGCCGCAGACGACCGCCAGCATCGACATGAAGAAGGCCGTCCAGAACATCCAGCGCATTCTCAACAAGAATGGCTACGATGCGGGCGACGCCGACGGCAAGATGGGCGAGAAGACGAAGACCGCGATCATGGCTTTCCAGACCGACAACAAGATGCCGGCGACCGGCGCGGTCGATGAAAAACTGGTCAAGGCGCTGCTGGCGCGCAAATAACGGCAGATGCGTCGCTTCCACGACGCCCTTGCCACACATTTGCCTGTTAACTGATTGAGATGTTTTTTGTTTCGGCGGCGCGACGCGTTTGACTTCGTTGCACCTCCAGCGCAAGACCAAATTGGCTTGTCGGGTTCAAGATGCCCGCAACGGTTGCATTCACCGACAGGCAGAACTGATCGAGACTGACGGGTGGGCATCTATCTCCCGATCGCGGAAATTTCCGTCAACGTCTTCGTGCTGCTGGCCATGGGTGCGGCAGTGGGTTTCCTGTCGGGCATGTTCGGCGTCGGCGGTGGCTTCCTCATCACGCCGCTGCTGATCTTCTACAATATCCCCCCGGCGATCGCGGTCGCCACTGGCGCCAACCAGGTCATCGCCTCCTCCTTCTCCGGCGTTCTTTCGCACATGAAGCGAGGCACGCTCGACTTCAAGCTCGGTGGCGTCTTGTTGGCCGGCGGCATCGTCGGCTCCACCGGCGGTATCTTCGTCTTCGCCTTCCTGCGCAGGCTCGGCCAGCTCGACCTGTTCATCTCGCTGCTTTACGTCGTTCTGCTCGGCACCGTCGGCGGGCTGATGCTGGTCGAAAGCGTCAATGCGCTACGCGCCACGCGCAGCGGTGCGGCACCGGTGCTGAAGAAATCCGGCCAGCACAACTGGATCCACCGCTTGCCGCTGAAGATGCGGTTCAGGGCCTCGAAACTGTTCGTCAGCGTCATCCCGGTGCTGGGTCTGGGCGCCGGCATCGGCTTCCTGTCGTCGATCATGGGCGTCGGCGGCGGCTTCATCATGGTGCCGGCGCTGATCTATCTCCTGAAAGTGCCGACCAACGTCGTCATCGGCACTTCGCTGTTCCAGATCATCTTCACCTCCGCCTATACGACGCTGGTCCACGCCACCACCAACCAGACCGTGGATGTCGTGCTGGCCTTCCTGTTGATGGCGGGCGGCGTTGCCGGTGCGCAATATGGCGCCAAGGCCGGCCAGAGGCTGCGCGGCGAGCAACTCAGGGCGCTGCTGGCGCTGTTGGTGCTGGCGGTGGCGATCCGGCTCGCCATCGATCTCTTCGTCACCCCGCCCAATCTCTATTCGCTGTCCGCCGCGGGCCTCAACTGATGACAGGCCCGAAAGCGTTCGCAGCCGTCCTTCTCCTGTCGCTGCTTGCGGCCGCTGTGCCAGCGAAGGCACAGACACCGCTAACGGAAGGCATCCAGATCGGGCTCTCCACCGACAATGTGTCGATCACCGCCGGCTTCTCCGGCGCCGACCTGACCATTTTCGGCTCGCTGGAAAATCCCGACCCGCTGGTTGCCCGTCAAGGTAGATACGATGTCATCGTCGTGCTCGAGGGTCCGCCAAGACCGGTGGTGGTGCGGCGCAAGGACCGGGTGCTCGGCGTGTGGGTCAATCTTGAGTCCGAAACCTTCGAGAACGTGCCGATGTCCTATTCGGTGGCGACGACGCGGCCGCTGCAGGACATCACCGAACCGAACAGCTACAGGCAGCTGTCACTCGGCGCCTCCAACCTCTACATGCAGCCCGCCGATGCCGGCGACAGCCCGGCGACCATCGAGGAATTCACCGCGGCACTGCGCGACCGCAAGTCGGCCACCGGCCTCTACAGCGAGAATGTCGGCGGCGTGCAATTCCTGTCGCAGAATCTGTTCCGCGCCACGGTCAGGCTGGCGCCGAATGTTCCAGTCGGCACCCACAAGGCGCGCGCCTTCCTGTTCAAGAGCGGCCTGTTCATCAAGGAAAGCTCGGCCCAGCTCGAAATCCGCAAGTCCGGTTTCGAGCAATCGATCTTCCGCGTCGCCCACGACTATTCCTTTTTCTACGGCGTCTTTGCGGTGTCGCTGGCCATGCTGACGGGCTGGCTCGGAAGAGTGGTGTTCCGAAAGGACTAATGCATGTCGCTTAAAGCGCGTCGTATGAATCCGTTTCGACCAGACGTGCTTTAAGCGCCGGACTTTTTTCCGAAAAAAGGTTTCCCTTTCCGGTGTCTTGCGTTAGAGCACGCCCCCGGCCTGGCCGAACACGAGCTGCCGCTCCCCAAAAGATGAAATACAGGAAACTTGCCATGCGACCAGCATTCGGCGGTATCGACTTCGGCACTTCAAACTCTACTGTCGGCGTGGTCCGCAATGGGCAGCCGCGGCTCGTTGCGCTTGAAGATGGCCAGGTCACGCTGCCCAGTGCCGTGTTCTTCAACTTCGAGGACAATCGCACCAGTTTCGGCCGCCACGCCATCGCCAATTACACCGACAGCATCGAAGGCCGGCTGATGCGCTCGCTGAAGAGCGTGCTCGGCAGTTCGCTTGCCCACGAGAAGACCCGCATCAAGGCCCGCTCGATCGGTTTCATGGAGATCGTCGGCCTGTTCCTCGGCCATCTCCGCAAAAAACTGGAGGAAGATGCCGGCGGCATGGTCGAGACGGTGGTGCTCGGCCGCCCCGTGCAGTTCGTCGACGACGATCCCGAGGCTGATGCAAACGCCCAGGGCGAGCTTGAAAAGGCCGCGCGAGCGCAGGGCTTCAAGCACATCGCCTTCCAGTTCGAACCGATCGCGGCGGCGCTCGACTATGAGCAGAAGGTGACGCGCGAGGAACTGGCGCTGATCATCGACATGGGCGGCGGCACGTCGGACTTCTCGATCGTGCGCGTCTCACCGCAGCGCTCCCGGTCGCTCGACCGCAAGGACGACATCCTGGCCAGCCGCGGTATCCATATCGGCGGCACGGATTTCGATCGGCTGCTGAGCATCGCCCATGTGATGCCGCAGCTCGGCTATCTGACCCCGACCAAGGACGGCAAGCGCAACCTGCCGGCCAGCTACTTCATCGATCTCGCGACATGGCAGCGCATCAACCTGGTCTACACCGCCAAGGCGATGACGCATCTGCGCCAGATCCGCTACGAGGCGGTGCGCGCCGACCTGGTCGACCGCTTCATCCACATCGTCGAACACCGCTATGGACATGCGCTGGCAGCGCTTGTCGAAAAGGCCAAGATCGAGCTGACCGACAGATCATCGGCTGAAGTGGCGGTGAAGCTGCCGGGCGCGGCGTTCGCCGCCGACATCACGCGCGAAGGGCTGGACGCCACGATTGCCCGGGACATCGAGCGGGTCACCGCAACGGTCGGGCAGACCATCCGCGACGCCCAGGTCAAGCCATCCGACATCACCGCGGTGTTCCTGACCGGCGGATCGACCGCGATCCCGCTGGCAAGACGAGAGATCCTGTCGCTAGTGCCACAGGCATCCGTCATCGACGGCGACATGTTCGGCTCGGTCGGACTTGGCCTCGCGCTGGACGCACAACGGAAGTTCGGCTGACACGCCCCACTCACGGGCGAGCGGGCACCGTTTCATCGGCGCCGGCGCCGAGATGTACCTTGAGCGCCATCTGGGCCAGGCTTGCCTGGCGATCGCGATGGGTGATCATGGCAAAGTCGCGCTTCGGCAATTCGAGCGGCACGGATCTGAGACTGCCTTCGGCGACGGCGCGCGCCACGACAAGCTCCGAGATGATGGTGGCGCCGGCTCCCGCCTCGACCGCCTGGCGAATCGCCTCGTTGCTCGGCAGCACCAGGAATATCTGCAGGTCCGCGAGTGAAATGCCTTCGCGGCGGGCCAGATCCTCCAGCACCTCGCGGGTGCCCGAACCACCCTCACGGATGATCCAGCGCAGGCCCTTGATATCGGGCCGGCCCTGAGAGACCTCGGCGATCTCCGGATGGGAGCTGGCGACGACCAGCATCAGCCTGTCGACGTCGACCTTGGCGCGGCGCAGGATGTCGGATTCGGTGCGCCCCTCGACCAGGCCGAGATCCGCCGCACCGTCGAGGACATTGGCCTCGACCTGCCTGGTGTTGCCGATGGTGACGCTCAGCCTGACGGCGGGATAGGCTTCGTGGAAGGAAGCCAGCCGGCGCGGCAGCCAATAGCTGGCGATGGTCTGGCTGGCGGCGATCGAAAGGCTGCCGGTGACCGTCTGCGAGACATGCTCCAGCACGTTGCGGGCAGCGGCGGCTCGCTCCAGCACAGCCTTGGCTTCTGGCAGGAACCGGTGTCCCGTCTGGGCGAGCTCGATATTGCGGCCGACGCGGTTGAACAGATGGACGCCGTGCTGTTCTTCAAGCGCGCGGATGGCGGCCGACGCGGCCGACTGGGAAATGCCCAGCAGCTCCGCCGCCTTGGTCATGTGGCCACGCTCGGCAACGGCGACGAAAATCCGCAACTGGTCCAGGGTCATGCGCGCATTAAGAACCAATATCGATCGAATTTACAAGAACAACTGATTAGACAGATCGATAGCTTTATTCTACGTTTTCGAGCGAAGTTAGAAAAAATTCGCCATTGGATGGCAGAGACTAAAATGATCGGGCGGTTCAGATCCCTAGTTGCCCATTGGACCCGCGGCATCCGGCGGCGGCTGGCCGGCGACCGCTATCACCCGGAAGAGCACTACATGCGCGGCCCCGGGCCAAAGACGCGAGCCAAATCCGCCGGCCGCGCAGGCACCACCAGATCATGATGCCCGGACCGCCGCGCGGCGCGAATTCGGCACCATCGCAACGCCCGCTTGCGGACACGCGCGCGCCCGATGAAGGCGACGGCGTCGACACTTCGCCAAGCATTTCCGACAGCATCGCCAAGACGACCTGCTACATGTGTGCCTGCCGCTGCGGCATCGATGTGCACATCAAGGACGGCAAGGTCCGCTACATCAACGGCAACAAGGACCATCCGATCAATCGCGGCGTGATCTGCGGCAAGGGCAGCTCCGGCATCATGCAGCACTACAGTCCTGCAAGGCTGAAGAAGCCGCTGTTGCGCACAGGCCCGCGCGGCTCTGGCGAATTCCGCGAGATCGAGTGGGAAGAAGCCTTCTCGATTGCCACGGACCGGCTCTCGGCCATCCGCCAGACCGATCCGAAGAGGCTTGCCTTCTTCACCGGCCGCGACCAGTCGCAATCGCTCACCGGCTGGTGGGCAAGCCAGTTCGGCACACCGAACTTCGCCGCCCATGGCGGCTTCTGTTCGGTCAACATGGCGGCCGGCGGCCTCTATACGATCGGCGGCTCGTTCTGGGAGTTCGGTGAACCCGACTGGGACAACACCAGATATTTCATGCTGTTCGGCGTTGCCGAGGACCACGATTCCAACCCGATCAAGATCGGCCTCGGCAAGCTCAAGGCGCGCGGTGCCAAGGTGGTTTCGATCAATCCGTGCCGTACCGGCTACAATGCGATCGCCGACGACTGGATCGGCATCCGGCCCGGCACCGACGGCCTGTTCGTGTTCGCCCTCATCCACGAACTGCTGAAGGCCGGTCGCGTCGATCTCGACTACCTCCTGCGCTACACCAACGCCCACTTGCTCGTCATCCAGGAGCCGGGCGCGGCCGATGACGGGCTGTTCGTCCGCGACGCCGACGGCAACCCGCTGGGCTGGGACAGGGTTGCGAAGCGACCGGTCAGCGCCACCGATGCCAGTGCGAAACCGGCACTGACCGGCAGCTTCACCGTCGACGGCCGCCGCTGCGTTCCGGTGTTCCAGCTCATTGCCGACCGCTACCTCGATGAGAGCTACGCACCCGATGCGGTCGCGGAGCGCTGCGGCATTCCTGCCGACACGATCCGCAGGATCGTCGCCGAACTCGCGCATGTCGCCTTCGAACAGACGATCGAACTGCCGGTGGCCTGGACCGACTGGGCCGGGCGCCGGCACGAGACGATCAAGGGCCGGCCGGTCTCGATGCATGCCATGCGCGGCATCTCCGCGCATTCGAACGGTTTTCATACTTGCCGCGCCATCCATCTCTTGCAGGTGCTGCTCGGCACCGTGGACGTTCCCGGCGGCTTCCGTTTCAAGCCGCCCTACCCCAGGTCCGCGCCGCCCGGGCCGAAGCCCGCCGGCAAGACCGTCAAGCCGATGACGCCGCTCGACGGCATGCCACTCGGTTTCGTCTGCGGCCCGGACGACCTTTTGGTCGATGAGGCCGGCACAGCTGTTCGCATCGACAAGGCCTATTCCTGGGATGCGCCGCTCGCCGCGCACGGTCTCATGCACACCGTCATCCGCAATGCCTGGGCCGGCGACCCGTACCCCATCGACACGTTGATGATGTATATGTCGAACATGGCCTGGAATTCCTCGATGAACACCGTCGAGACGATGGCGATGCTGACCGACAGCGACGAAGCGGGCAACTACCGGATCCCCTTCATCATCTATTCCGACGCCTATTATTCCGAGACCGTGCCGTTCGCCGATCTGGTGCTGCCGGACACGACCTATCTCGAACGCCATGACTGCATCAGCCTGCTCGACCGGCCGATCAGCCATGCCGACGGACCGGGCGACGCCATCCGCCATCCCGTCGTCGAGCCGGACCGCGACGTCAGGCCGTTCCAGTCGGTGCTGATCGAACTCGGTGCGCGACTTGGCCTGCCGGGCTTCGTCAATGATGATGGCTCCACCAGATACCGCGACTATGCCGATTACATCGTCAACCACGAGCGGACGCCCGGAATCGGCCCACTTGCCGGCTGGCGCGGCAAGGACGGAAGCTTAGTTGGCAAGGGCGAGGCCAATCCGGACCAATTGCAGCGCTACATCGACAATGGCGGTTTCTGGCACCAGGATTTCGCTGAAGATCAGCGCTACTACAAGATGGCGAACCGCTCCTATCTCGACTTCGCGGTGCAGATGGGTTTTGTCCCCAAGGCGGAGCCGATCGTCTTCCAGCTCTATAGCGAGCCCCTGCAGCGCTTCCGCCTCGCCGCGCGTGGCCATGGCCGCGTCTTGCCGCCGGAGGGCGACCGCCAGCGCATCGAGACCTACATGGACCCGCTGCCGTTCTGGTATACGCCCTTCGAGGAAGCGGCAGTCGACCTCGAAAAATATCCGCTGCATGCGCTGACGCAACGGCCGATGCATATGTATCATTCCTGGGGCGCGCAGAATGCGTGGCTGAGACAAATCACCAGCCAGAACCGGCTGTTCGTGCATCACCGGACCGCCGCTGGTCTCGGCCTGATCGATGACGACTGGGTGTGGATCGAAAGTATCAACGGCAGGGTCAAGGGGCAGATCAAGCTGGTCGACGGGGTGAACGGGAGCACGGTCTGGACCTGGAACGCCATCGGCAAGCGACGCGGCAGCTGGGGGCTGAAGGACGACGCCGCCGAATCCAATCGCGGCTTCCTGCTCAACCACATCATCGGCGACCAGACCTCGGCTGACACCAATGGCAAGCGCTATTCGAACTCCGACCCCGTGACCGGCCAGGCCGCGTGGTTCGATCTGCGCGTGCGCATCGTCAAATGCGGGGCCAAGGAAGCCGGCTTCACCGAGCCGCAATTCGAACGTTTCCAGCAACCGCCGCATTTCGAACCTTCACCCGACAAGCTCAGTTTCGGCGCTGACTTCCGGCGGGCAAGAGAGGTGGCCGAATGACCTGTCTGCCAAGTCAAAGCGGTAAGAAGCTCGGCCTGGTCATCGATCTCGATACCTGCGTCGGCTGCCAGGCCTGCGTCACCGCCTGCAAGGAGTGGAACACAGGTGGCCACATGGCACCGTTGACCGACATCGACCCCTATGGCGGCCATGTCGACGGCGTCTGGTTCAACCGCGTCCACAGCTACGAACACACCACCGAGATGGGCGGGCGGACCGTGAACTTCCCACGTTCCTGCCTGCATTGCGAAACGCCGGCCTGCGTCACGGTGTGTCCGACCGGCGCCTCCTACAAACGAGCCTCGGACGGCATCGTGCTGATCGACGAGGACAAGTGCATCGGCTGCAAATTGTGCAGTTGGGCCTGCCCCTATGGCGCGCGCGAATTCGACACCGATGTCGGGGTGATGAAGAAGTGCACGTTGTGCGTCGACCGCATCTACAATGACAATCTGGCCGAAGAAGACCGCGTGCCGGCCTGCGTCGCCGCATGCCCGACCAGCGCCCGGCATTTCGGCGATCTCGGCGATCCCGCGTCGGCCGTCTCGCAGTTGGTGGCGGAGCGCGGCGGCGTCGACCTGATGCCGGAGCTCTGCTATCACCCGACCAACAAATACTTGCCGCCGCGCGCCCACACCAAGCGCGCCGCATCGGTGGCCGCGCCGGCACTCGAACCGGTGCGGGCCGAAGGCGGCTTCCTCGGCTGGGTCGACCGCATGCTTTCGAACTGACATCCATGCATCCAGCCTTCTCCGTCGTCTTCTTCACCACGGCCACGGGCGCCGGCTATGGGCTGCTGGCGCTGCTGGGCGTGCTCGGAGGCCTCCAGATCATCGCGCCCGATTTCTGGCTGGGCTTGATCGGCATGGGGCTGGCACTCGGCCTGATCGTGGCCGGGCTGTTGTCCTCGACCGGCCACCTCGGCAGGCCTGAACGCGCATGGCGGGCGTTCTCGCAATGGCGCAGTTCATGGCTGTCGCGCGAAGGCGTTGCCTCTGTCGTCACCTTCATCCCGGCGGGACTGTTCGGCATCGGCTGGGTGTTTTTCGGCCGCACCGGCGGCTGGGTGGCCATCGCCGGATTGCTGGCGGCCATCGGCGCGGTCGTCACTGTCTGCACCACCGGCATGATCTATGCGTCGCTCAAGCCGATCGCCCAGTGGTACAGTCGCTTCACTTTGCCGGCCTACCTGATCTTCTCCGCGATGACCGGCAGTGTGCTGTTGAACGCGTTGCTGCAGGGATTTGCGATCGGCTCGAAGACCCTTCTGGCGGCCTCGGTGCTGCTGGGTCTGCTCGGCTGGGGTTGGAAACTGGCGACCTGGCGCTACAATGACCGGCTGGAAATCCCGACCACCGCCAACACCGCGACGGGGCTGACCGACGGAACGGTACGGTCGCTGGAATGGCCGCATACCGAGGAGAACTACCTGCTCAAGGAAATGGGGTTCCGCATCGCGCGCAAGCACAGCGCCCGCCTGCGCCAGATCACGCAGCTTCTGGCCTTCGCCTTGCCCGTCCTGCTTCTTGCAATTGCGTTCGCCTTGCCGTGGCCACTCGCCGCGATGCTGTCGGTCCTTGCCGCCGTCGCTCAGTTCGCCGGCATGCTGGTCGAAAGATGGCTGTTCTTCGCCGAGGCGAAACACACGGTCACGCTCTACTACGGAAGATAGAGCCACAGCCGCAACTTGAAGTCGGACTGTGTCGCAGCCCTATCTTCTTGCTTGAGCATCGGATTTTCCAAAACCAGTTTTGGGTCCGATGCTCGAGCCTCTTCGTCATCTGCTCAGTCGCCCGATCCTACCGTCCGAAACACGATCCGGACCGAAAAATCAAGACCGTTGCAACAAGCCGAAGAAGCCGATGATGCGTGTGATTTGTACCTGCTCAGCATCAAGAAAAGCTATGTCAAAGCCCTCTGGCAAGGATGATCCATCTGGCATCACGAATTTCCAAGTGAAGCGCGCGATGCCGTGATGAACATCCACGTTGCTTGTTCGCAGAATGCTGGCACCGGGATGCTTGCTCTGAATTCCCGCGATGTGGACGAGCAGTTCTTCCGCGCCAATAGCGTGAACAGTTGGATCTGTATACGTCGCCCCGTCGCTCAAGATCGGTAACAGCAACGCCCGCCGCTGCTCGGTGTTTTCGGTGGACCACGAAGCACAATATGTATCGATCATATGTACCAGCGACATGTTATTTTCCTGTCACCAGAAATTGTGAAAGCGCCGCGAAATCACCTTCCAAGTAGCCTTCCGCTATCGCCCGTTTGAAGATCGCATCATAACCATTGACCACGGAGCGGTCGATCTTGCGGGACTGCATCAACTCCAACAGATGCTGCAATGATCCATGGTGCGCGGAGATCGACGAGAGCGTTTCGTCATCGCTTGCAAATCGACCAGCGCGCGCACGCTTGATTAGGTCCGCCACAAGGCCGTCGACAACAGGCGCGGTTGCGGTCCACTGCCGCGCCAGTTCACCGAGTTCAATTTCTTCGGCCTGACACACGGCGATCGCATGGAGCGTTCCGAACAGAGCGCCCCACATGAGGGCCAGAAGTGCGCTATCGAGCGCGTTCGCACGTCCCGGTTCTTCGCCGATATGCTGGACATTGCCGCCCAAAGCGCGAAAAACGTCACTGTTCGAATCGAAAGCCTCAACGGCCCCCGAAATCAGGATTGTTCCAGCTTCCGTGCCGATAAAATCCGGCGTGGCCATGATCGCGCCATCAAGATAGCACGCGCCATGCTGTGTACACCATTCAGCAGCTTCCCGTGCGCCGCTGGGTGTTCCCGAAGTCAGTTCCACGATCAGCTTGCCGCGAATAACCGCAGCAATCGGGTCGCTGCGTAGCAGCGCTTTTGTCGCCGCGTAGTCGCTGACATTCACGATGATGATCTCGCTTTCATTGACGGCTTCCAGCACGGAAGGCGCAACTGCCGCGCCGAGTTTGACCAGTGGATCGGTCTTGTGTCTTGTTCTGTTCCAGACAGTCGTCCGATATCCCGACCGAAGCAGGCTATGTACGAGCGCCGACCCCATGCGGCCCGTTCCAATGACCGTGATTGAACGCTCCATCCCAATGCTCCATATCAATCGGCGGCGCGCGACCGCGCTTTGCTGAATCTTTTTGAGAGGTATGCCAAAACGAGCGGCGCGCGATACGCACCCGGGCGTAAGTGGTCACCAAACGGTAAGGAAGGCGCGATGAACAAGTCGGCGGACAATGGCTTTGCAGCGGCCGTCAAGATGGTCGAAGGAAAATGGAAAGTAGATATCCTTTGCGAACTCGGAACGGCCTCGCGCAGATTTGGCCGACTGAGACAGGCGCTTCCCGGCGTCAGTGAAAAGATGCTGGCGCAACAATTGCGTGAGCTAGAGGCTGATGGACTAGTCGACCGAAAGGTCTATTCTGAGGTCCCAGCGAAGGTCGTCTATTCGCTGACAGAACGCGGAGCGGCGCTCAATGCAGCAGCAGGTTCGTTATGCATATGGGGCGAGCAGTTTGGCCTCCCCGGCTGCACTCAGATCGTCAATGGCGCAAATCTGAATATCCGCTAGCCCGGCCGCAGCATCGAGCGGGAAATCGCAAAAATGCGGTCAGTGCCAAGCATGTAAGCCATCAGCGTGTCCAGCCGGAACAGCCCGGCGTAGGCGCGGTCGAGCACGTTGAGCGAGCCGGTATAGGCGCCGAAGGCCGGCATGATCATGCGGCCGCCGTCGCCGGCAAAGCAGCGCCGCCGCACCGAACGGCCGCGCTGGACGATGCGCGCGCAAGGATGCAGATGGCCTGCTATTTCACCTTCGACACGCTGCTTCGACGGCTCATGCCGAAACAGCAGCGAGCCTATGGCGAGTTCACGCACCGTCTCGCCGGGCAGATCAGCGGGCGCTTCCGGATCGTGATTGCCGGCAACCCAGAACCAGTCGCGGCCTGATATCAGCGCTTCCAGCCGTTCGCGGAAGCTCGCATGCATGCGCTCGGCGCCGCCGCCGTCATGAAAGCTGTCGCCCAGGCTGATGACGATGGACGGCTGATAGTCTGATATCACGGCCTGCAGTCTGAGCAGGGTCGCGCCGGTGTCGTAAGGCGGGATCAGCGCGCCGCGCCGCGCCAGTGACGAACCCTTTTCCAGATGCAGATCGGACACCGCCAACAGCCGAAGCTCGGGAAAATAAAGCACGCCGCGCGGGTCGCAGACGGCACGCTCGCCGGCGATGCCGACAAGGTCGGCCTCGGCGATCAGCGACGTGCGCGCCAGCGAAAAATTCATCAGGAAATCCGTCTCATCTTTGGCCCATGGCCTCCTCGACCAGATCGGCCGCTTCCATCAAAAGCGACTCGTTGGCGCCGCCATTCACCGATTCCTTGCCGATCTCCAGCATGATCGGCACGGCCAGCGGCGATATCTGCTCGAGATGCTTATGCATGATTCGACCGCGGACACGCGAGAGCATCTCGGCAAGTCTGCTGACATCGAGCAGTCCCGCAGATGCATCGGTGCGCGTCGCCTGCAGCAGGATATGGTCCGGTTCGTGGCTGCGCAGCACGTCGTAGATCAGGTCGGCCGACACGGTAACCTGGCGGCCGCTCTTTTCTTGCCCGGGAAAGCGCTTCTCGATCAATCCGGCGATGACCGCGCAGGTACGGAAGGTGCGCTTCAGCATCCAGCTATCGTTCAGCCAGGCCTCGAGATCGTCGCCCAGCATGTCTTCGTCGAACAAGGCGGCCAATGACGGCTTCTTCGCCTTGAACAGTGCCGCCATGTCGTCCAGCGCCCAGACGGCCAGCGAATAGTCGGTGGCGACGAAGCCGAGCGGGCGGGCATTGGCGCGCTCCAGCCGCCGCGTCAACAGCATGCCGAGCGTCTGGTGCGCCAGCCTGCCTTCGAAGGGATAGGCGACCATGTAGTGGCGGTTGCCGCGTGGAAAGGTCTCGACCAGCAGGTCACCGCGCTTCGGCAGCACCGACTTTTCCTTCTGCAGCCGCAGCCAGTCGGCGACCTGCTCGGGCAGCGCCTGCCAGCGGTCGCTATCGGCCAGCATGCCACGTACCTGATCGGCCAGGTAGGTCGACAGCGGAAACTTGCCGCCGGCATAGGACGGCACGATGATGTTGGCGCCGGCGCCGTTGGAGACGGCGCATTCGTTTTCGCGGATACCCTCGAAGCGCAGCACCTTGCCGGCAAACAGGAAATTGTCGCCAGGCCGCAGCGTCTCGGCGAAATACTCCTCGATCTTGCCCAGCACCGGCCCACCGCGCCCAGCCATGCCACGGCCCTGCCTGACATAGCGGACATTGAGTTCCGGCATTTCGACGATGGTGCCGACATTCAGCCGGTATTGCTGGGCAATGCGCGGATGCGAGACGCGCCACAACCCGCCGACCGTCTTGCGGATGCGGGCGTAGCGCTCGTAATTCTTCAGCGCGTAGCCGCCGGTGGCGACGAAATCGATGACACGGTCGAAGGTCTCGCGCGCCAGCGTGGCATAGGGCGCGGCACCGCGCACTTCTTCGAACAGATGGTCCGCATCGAAGGGAGCGCCACAGGCGACGCCCAGCACATGCTGCGACAGCACGTCGAGCGCACCATTGATCAGCGGCGGCGTGTCCTGCGCGCCGAGATAGTTGGCGTCAAGCGCCGCCCGGCATTCCAGCACCTCGAAACGGTTGGCCGGAATGAGGATCGCCTTGGACGGCTCGTCCATGCGGTGGTTGGCGCGGCCGATGCGCTGCGCCAGCCGGCTCGCCCCCTTCGGCGCACCGACATGAACGACCAGATCGACATCGCCCCAGTCGATGCCGAGATCGAGCGTCGATGTCGCGACGATGGCACGCAGCGCATTCTCGCCCATCGCCTTCTCGACACGCCGGCGCTGGCCGACATCGAGCGAGCCGTGATGCAGCGCAATCGGCAGCGAGTCCTCATTCGCCCGCCACAGTTCCTGGAACAGCAATTCGGCCTGGCTGCGGGTGTTGACGAACAGCAGCGTGGTGCGGTGCCTTTTGATCGCCTCATAGATTTCGGGAATGGCGTACCGAGCCGAATGGCCGGACCACGGCACATGCTGTTCCGAGTCGAGAATGGAGATGTCGGGCTTGGCCCCACCGGCCACGGTGATCAGGCCGGCCATGGCGCCCGGCGGATTCTGTCCGACCAGCCAACGCCGCAATTCGTCGGGCTCGGCGACCGTAGCCGACAAGCCTATCGTCTGCAGGCCAGGCACATAGCTGCGCAGCCGCGCCAGGCCGAGTGCCAGCAGATGCCCGCGCTTCGACGTCACCAGCGAGTGCAACTCGTCGAGCACGACATAGCGCAGATCCTCGAAGAAGCGTCGGGCGTCGGGCGCCGCGATCAGCAGCGCCAATTGCTCGGGCGTGGTGAGCAGAATGTCCGGCGGCACCAGCTTCTGGCGCTGACGCTTGTGCGCGGGCGTGTCGCCGGTGCGCGTCTCGATCGTGACAGGCAGGCCGATCTCTTCCACCGGCTTGCCGAGATTGCGCTCGATGTCGACCGCCAGCGCCTTCAGCGGAGAGATGTAGAGAGTATGGATACCGCGATGCGCCTGCCCCGGTTTTCGCCTTGGCCGGTTGGCCAGTTCGGTCAGCGACGGCAGGAACCCGGCCAACGTCTTGCCGGCGCCGGTCGGGGCAATCAGCAACACCGACTGCCCGCTTTGGGCTCTTGCCAGCAATTCGATCTGGTGGGCGCGCGGCGACCAGCCTTTCTCGCCAAACCACCTGATGAATGGTTCGGGCAGGGCCACAGTGGCATTCTGTTCGGCAAGGCGCGGCTGCTCTGTCACCCGCCAGAGGTAGCGCGACGGCGGTCAATCGCCAAGAAGAATCGGAACAAAAGGGGATCGAAGCTGATGCATATCGTTCCCCAAAACCGGGGATCCACTTTTAGGCGGCATGCATTAAGGCCGCCGAAACCCGGTTGGGCCGCCATAGAGGTAGCCGATGCGGGCGATCGCCTCTTTCAGCCCTTCGCGCGATACCAGCATGGTGTGCCCATTGGCATGGATCATGGTGTCGGTATCGGTCATGACGGCGACATGGCCTTTCCAGAAGACGAAGTCGCCGCGCCGCAACCCGCCATAGTCCGGGCCAGGATCGAGCGGCTCGCCGAGGGTCGCCGCCTGCATGTCGGAATCGCGCAGCACGTCGCTGCCAGCCATGCGCATCGCCAGTTGCACAAGGCCCGAACAGTCGATGCCGAAGCCCGAGGCGCCACCCCAGAGATAGGGTGTGCCGAGGAACATCTCGGCCACCGAAACATAGTCGGCGGCCACATTACTGAACGGCCGCACATGACCAGCGATGATCGCCTCGCCGGAGGGCAGGATGGCATAATGCGTGCCCCGGGTTTCGGCAGCATCCGCCACCGTCACCGTCGATCCCATCGACAATTGTCCCACGATCGGAAACCGCAAATCCGGCCCGGGATAGAGGAAGGTGCGCGGCACCGACACGATGTGGGTCGCGGCATGGTCCTGCCCGCCCAGCATGGTATCGGCGATATAGCCGACATAGCCGTCGCGTTCGGCCTGGATCCAGGCCCAACCTTCGGCGACCTCGAAGACGAGGACATCGTCACCGAATAGAAGCTGCGTATTGACGCCGGCATCCGGCCGCGGCGCCTTGCGCACATCGGCCACGGATGCGGTGATCCGCGCCGGCCGACCGGCGACGAAGCGGTCGGCGGCGACCTCGCCCTTCAGCCGTGCATCGGCAAGGTCGGAACGGAAAGCGTGAAGGCGGGCATCCCTGGCAGTCAAATCGGCAACTCGGTCAAGATTGGTCGGTCAGATCGGCAACTCGTGGGCCTTGGCGATGATACCATCGCCGAAGCGCTCGACAAAGAGCGCGCCCTCGACCGTGCGCCTGATCAGGACATTGCGCTTGTCGAGTTCGTCGCGATGCCGCGACACCAGTTTCAACGCACCCATCGTGTCGAGCGCGCGGGTGATCACCGGCTTGGTGACATTGAGCCGGGCGGCGAGCCCGCGCACCGTGTGCGGCGGCGGGTCGAGATAGATGGTGAACAAGATCGCCGTCTGACGCATGGTCAGATCGGGCGCGTCGTCGCGCACCTGCGACAGCATCACCTGCTGCCACAGTCGCAAGGCCTGGCTCGGGCGCATCGCAATCGACATCGAGCCAGCATGACGGCAAATTGTTTCGGTTCCGTTTCAGTTTCAGCAATTTGCCGGCTCTGCCGTCGCCATCAGCCAAATCGTTTCGAGATGATCCGCTCCAGCGCGCGGATGCCTTGCGCCTCGCCGCCGGCGGGGCCATGCGGACGGTCGGCGGGGTTCCAGGCGAAGATGTCGAAATGCGCCCAGCCCGCGGTCTTTTCGACAAAACGCTTGAGGAACAGTGCCGCCGTGATCGAGCCGGCGAAACCGTCCGTGGTGACGTTGTTGATGTCGGCGATCTTCGATGACAGTTTTGCATCGTAAGGCCGCCACAACGGCATCCGCCACAGCGGATCTTCGGCCGCGACGGAAGCCGCCGCCAGGTCGGACGCCAGCGCTTCGTCGCCGGTATAGAAGGGTGGCAAATCGGGGCCGAGCGCGACGCGGGCTGCCCCGGTCAGCGTCGCCATATCGACCAGAAGCCGCGGTTCCTCCTCGTCGGCCAGCGCCAGCGCATCGGCCAGCACCAGCCGTCCCTCGGCGTCCGTGTTGCCGATCTCGACGGTGATGCCCTTGCGGCTTGCCAGCACGTCGCCGGGCCGGAAGGCGTTGCCGGCGATCGAATTCTCGACCGCGGGGATGAGCACGCGCAGACGCACGTTCAACTTGGCTGCCATGATTATCGAGGCCAGGCCAAGCACATTGGCCGCGCCGCCCATGTCCTTCTTCATCAACAGCATGCCGGACGACGGCTTTATGTCGAGACCACCAGTGTCGAAACAGACACCCTTGCCGACCAGCGTCACCTTCGGCGCGCCTTGCTGCCCCCATCTCATGTCGATCAGGCGCGGCGCCCCGGTCGACGCGCGACCGACGGCATGGATCATCGGGAAATTCTGGTCGAGGAGATCGTCGCCCTTCACCACCGAGACTTCGGCATTGTGCGTTCCGGCCAAGATCCGCACCGCCTTCTCCAATTCTTCCGGGCCCATATCGCTGGTCGGCGTGTTGACCAGATCGCGTGTCAGGAAGACGCCGTCGGCAATGCGGCGAACGCGCCCGGCATCGACGCCGGCCGGCAAGTCGAAGCGCAGTGCCTTGCCGGATTTCTTGCCGTAACGGGTATAGACATACCCGCCAAGAACCAGCGCGGTTGCTGCCAGTTCCGGCTCGGCCAGCGCCGAGGCGAAATGCCAGTCGCCTTCCGGCAAGGCTTTCGACAACGCGCCGACGGCAAGCGCGCCCTCACCGTCGCCGACACCGAACAAGGCGCCACCGAGCGCGCCGTTTTCGCCGGGCACGACCAGTGTCCTGCCGGCCTCGCCGGAAAAGCCGTTGGCCCTGGCCCAGGCGATGGCGGCTGGCGCAAGACCGGCCGCCTCCAGACCGTCCCTGGCGACCAGATGGACCGGCAGCGCGCCCGGCAATTTCTTCTCGACGAGTTCGACAGGCATTCGATGTTCTCCGTGCGGCGGCCCTGAGTCGCCGTTCTTAACCATCCGTTAGGGTTAACAGAATATTTCTGGGGTAGGGAAGACGGCCACGCAATGGCCGCGCATGAATGGAGGCCCGGTGCCGATGCCGACCAACCGCACGATCAACGTCAGGGGAAAACGGCTCATCACCACGGCCCTCGTGCTGGCGCTCGCGGCAGGTGTCGCCGGCTGCGCAACCGACAAGTTCACCACCGGCTCGATCGGACGCACCAGCGGCAAACCGCTGGAAACCATGTCGGCGGGAGAATTGCACAATGCCACGGGGGCACTTGGCCAATCCTACGCCAGGAACCCCAACGACAAGCGGATAGCGACAAATTATGCGGCGGCATTGCAGATGGACGGCGACGCCGACCAGTCGCTCGCCGTAATGCGCAAGCTGGCGATCGCACTGCCGAAGGATCGTGACGTGCTCGCCGCCTATGGCAAGGCACTGGCCGCCAATGGCCAGTTCGAGGCTGCGCTGGACGCCGTGCGACGCGCTCAGACACCGGAATATCCGGACTGGAGGCTGGTATCGGCGGAAGCGGCCATTCTCGACCAGACCGGCCAGAAGGACGATGCGCGCCAGCTTTACCGCAAGGCGCTCGATCTCAAGCCGAACGAGCCTTCGATACTCTCCAACCTGGGCATGTCCTATGTTCTGGAAGGTGACCTGCGCACCGCCGAAACCTATATGCGCTCCGCCGCGCAGCAGCCGAGTGCGGACAGCCGGGTGCGCCAGAATCTTGCGCTGGTCGTCGGCCTGCAGGGCCGTTTCGACGAAGCCGAGAAGATCGCCTCGCAGGAACTGTCTCCCGATCAGGCGCAGGCAAACGTCGCCTATCTGCGCCAGATGCTGGCCCAGCAGAACGCCTGGAGCCAGCTCAAGGACCAGGACAAGGCAAAGCCCGCGACCAACTAAAGCGCGTCGCGCTGAAAACGGACCAGTCGACGCGCTTAAGCCCGACATGCATTAGACGACAATCCGCAACGACCTTGAAAATGAAGAAGCCGCGCTGCGTTCAGCGCGGCTTCTTCGCATGTCATGCCCGGATGTGCCTCGCCGCTATTGGGAAGTTGGTGCTGCTCCCGAATGATCGCCAAAGATGCCGCGCTGGCTGACCTGAATGCCGGCGGGACCGAGGATGATGGCGAAGAGCACCGGCAGGAAGAACAGGATCATCGGCACGGTGAGCTTCGGCGGCAGGGCGGCGGCCTTCTTCTCGGCGGCATTCATGCGCATGTCGCGGCTTTCGGCGGCAAGCACGCGCAGTGCATGCGCCACCGGCGTGCCGTAACGCTCGGCCTGGACGAGGGCCTGCGACACCGACTTGACCGATTCCAGGCCGGTGCGGCTTGCCAGGTTCTCGTAGGCCTGCTTGCGCTCCTGCAGATAGGAAAGCTCGGCGTTGGTGAGGATGAATTCTTCCGCCAGCGCCACTGATTGGGCGCCGATCTCGTCGGCGACCTTGCGCAGGGCCGCTTCCACAGACATGCCCGATTCGACGCAGATCAGCATCAGATCGAGCGCATCCGGCCATGCCATCTGGATCGACTGCTTGCGCTTGGTAGCGCGGTTGTTGACGTAGACGACCGGGGCGTAGAAGCCGGCATAGGCAACGAGGATGCAAACGAACAGCCTGATGACCAATGGCTTGTCGGGCAATCCTCCGAGTACGAGGATGTAGACTGCGGCGAGCGCGAAACCGACAAAAGGAAGCACGAGACGGAAGAAAAGAAACCGCGTCAGCGGGTTCTGTCCGCGAAACCCGGCCACCTTGAGTTTCTGTAATGTGCCCTCATCGGCGAGCGCGCGCCTCAGATCCAGCCGGTCGACAATGTTGCGCATGCCAACCGACTGCTCCTCGCGCAGGCCCTTGCGACGGCGATCCGCCTCGACGGCAAGCCGGGCGCGCTGCTTGGCACGCAGTTCGTCGCGTTCCAGCGCGACGGTTTTCATGCGTGACTTGAGCTGGTTTCCGCCAAACGCCGGCAGCAAGGTGAAGACCGTCGCAAACACCGCTATGCCGACCAGCAACGCGATCAGGAAGGTCGGATCCGTCAGAGATTTGATGACTTGGTCGGTCATGCGGCGATCCTAGACTTCGAAGTTCATCATCTTGCGCATCACAAAGATGCCGATCGACATCCAGACTGCCGAGCACCCAAGGATCAGGTGTCCAACGCTGGTGACGAACAGCGGCATCAGGTAGCTCGGGCTCGACAGGTAGACGAGAAACGCGACGATGAAAGGCAGCGCACCGATGATGGCGGCGGACGCTTTCGCTTCCATCGACAGGGCCTGGACCTTGGCTTTCATCTTCTTGCGATCGCGGAGCACGCGCGAAAGGTTGCCCAGCGCCTCGGATAGATTGCCACCGGCCTGCGACTGAATCTGGATGACGATGCCGAAGAAGCTTGCCTCCGTGCAAGGCATGGTTTCGGGCATGCGCAACGTCGCATCGGGAATCGACAGGCCCATCTGCTGGGAATCGACGATACGGCGAAATTCGGTCTTCACCGGTTCGGGAGATTCGTTGGCGATCAGGCGCACGGCGTCGTTCAGCGGCAGGCCAGATTTGACGGCACGCACGATGATGTCGAGCGCGTTTGGAAATTCGTTGAGGAATGCCTTGACGCGGCGGGCGCGACGAAACGAGACGAACCAGCGCGGCAGGCCGAGCGCGCCGGCCAGCAGCACACCCGGCAACACGATCAGCGGCGCTCCTGCCACAAAGACAGCCATCGTCAAAGCGAGGCCGCATATGGCGGAGTATACATAGAAGCGCTCGACTGTGGTCTTCAGGCCGGCCTGACGAAGCTGGGCTTTCAGCGGTGGTTTCTTGACCGCGCTGTCCTTGGTTTTCTGCTTTGCGTCGAGCTCGTTCAGCGAATCCTGAACCGATTTGCGCCGCTTGACGGCTTCCGCCGCGCGGTCGCGCGAGGCCTTGACGACAGAGCGATCCGTCTCGGCGGTCTTGATCGTTTCAAGGCGCTTGCCGACCTGTTTCTCGTTGCTGATCCGGGTGAACAGAAATGCATAGGCGACCGCGCCGGCGCTGAAGCCGGCGAGCACGACAAACGCCAGTACTGTGCCGTCAAATCCAAACATTGGCCAGAACCCTCACGCCGTCAGTCAGCGCGTTTCTCCATCGCCTCGAGCGCAGTGGCGAGGCGCTGCTCCTCGCCATAATAACGAGCCCGGTCCCAGAAATGCGGACGACCGATGCCGGTCGATACATGCTCTCCCAGCAGCCGGCCATTGGCGTCCTCGCCCTTGATATTGTAGAGGACGATATCCTGCGTAATGATGACGTCGCCCTCCATTCCGATCACCTCTGTGATGTGGGTGATACGTCGCGATCCATCGCGCAGGCGCGCCGCCTGGATGATCACGTCGATAGAGCCGACAACGATTTCGCGCACGGTCTTCTGCGGCAGTGAATAACCGCCCATGGCGATCATGGATTCGATACGGTTCAGGCATTCGCGCGGGCTGTTCGAGTGGATCGTTCCCATCGAGCCGTCATGGCCGGTGTTCATCGCCTGCAGAAGATCGAACACCTCGGGTCCGCGCACTTCGCCGACGATGATGCGCTCGGGCCGCATGCGCAGGCAGTTCTTGACCAGGTCGCGCATCGTCACCTCACCCTCGCCCTCCAGATTGGGCGGGCGGGTTTCGAGGCGCACGACATGCGGCTGCTGCAATTGCAGCTCGGCCGAGTCCTCGCAGGTGATGACGCGCTCCTCGCGGTCGATATAATTGGTCAGGCAGTTGAGCAACGTCGTCTTGCCCGAGCCGGTACCGCCCGAGATGACGATGTTGCAGCGAACACGACTGATGATCTTGAGAACTTCGGCTCCCTGCGGTGAAATGGCGCCGAACTTGACCAGCTGATCGAGGGTCAGCTTGTCCTTCTTGAATTTGCGGATGGTGAGCGTGGCACCGTCGATGGAGAGCGGCGGCGCGATGACGTTGACGCGGGAGCCGTCGGGAAGACGCGCGTCGCAGATCGGGCTGGATTCGTCGACACGGCGGCCAACCTGGCTGACGATGCGCTGGCAGATGTTGAGGAGTTGCTGGTTGTCACGAAAGCGGATGCCGGTCTGTTCGACCTTGCCGTTGACTTCGATGTAGACGTTCTTGGAGCCGTTGACCATGATGTCGGCGATGTCGTCACGCGCGAGCAACGGCTCGAGCGGCCCATAGCCGAGCACATCGTTGCAGATATCCTCGAGCAGTTCTTCCTGCTCGGCGATCGTCATCGCGAAATTCTTGATCGCGATGATGTCGTTGACGATGTCGCGGATTTCCTCGCGTGCGCTTTCGGGATCGAGCTTGGAGAGCTGCGACAGGTCGATCGTGTCGATGAGTGCGGAGAAAACCTGGCTCTTGGTGTCGTAGTAGGTTTCGCTCTTTTCGCGCTGGATCCGCTTCGGCTCCGGCACCGATGGCGGAGCCTCGATCGCGCGCCGCGCCGGCGGCGCGACAGGTGCGCTGGGCGCAGCCGCAGGCCGGGCCAGAACCGCCGTATCCGCAGAACTTGCGGCCGCCGGTGCAACAGGCGCCGGTGCTGGCTGGCGAAACTCCGGCGTGAACCGGCTTCCGTCGTCGCTGCCTCTTTTACCAAACATGATCTGCTACCGATTCCACCGCTGAAACGTCACTTCTTGCTGCGCGAGAGCTTGCCAAGCAGATTGCCAAGCCCGGCTTTCTTCTTGGTCTTGATTTCACTGCGACCGGTCAGCACATGCGCGATTTCATTGATCATTGCGACAACCGAGTTCTTGGCATCCATTTCGCCAAGCATGCGCCCGTTGTTGGCGGCATTGCCGAACAGCAATGGGTCAAAGCCAATGACCGACATCGGCGTCAGGCCGAGCGGCTCGGCGAAATCGGACGGTGAAATCTCCGGGCGCTTGGGCACGCCGGCCTGGTTGATGATCAGCTTCGGCGGCGGGTCGTTGGGACGAAGTCGCTTCAACATGTCGACCAGGTTCTTGGTGTTGCGCAGATTGGCCAGTTCCGGCGTTGCCGTGATGACGATCTCGTCGGCCTTGACCAGGGTGTTCTTGGTCCAGCCCGTCCAGGCATGGGGAACATCGAGCACCAGCAGCGGCACGCTGCGCTGGGCAGTGTCGATGAGCTGCGTGAAGGCCTCGGGATCGAAGTCGTAGACTCGTTCGAGCGTCGAAGGTGCCGCCAGCAGCGACAGGTGTTCGGCGCACTGGGTCAGCAGCCGGTCGAGATAGACTTCATCGATGCGCTCCGGCGAAAACACCGCCTCGGCGATACCTTGCGCCGGATCCTGGTCGAAATTGATGTTGGCCGTGCCGAAAGCGAGATCGAGATCGGCGACGACCACCTCGGATTTGAACAGGGAGGACATCGCCCAGGCCACATTGTGGGCAATCGTCGAGGAGCCGACACCACCCTTGGCGCCGACAAAGGCGATCGAGCGGCCGAGCGGCTCGGCTTCCGGATCAATGAAAATCGACGACACCACACTGACGATGTCAGCCATCGACACTGGTGCGATTACATATTCGGAAATGCCGGAGCGGATGAGCTCGCGGTAGAGACCGACATCATTGTAGTGACCGATCACCACCACCTTCGAGGTCGGATCGCAGTATTCCGAGAGCTGGGCAAGTTGCTCCAGCAGTTGCTTCGGCTCGCTGCGCGATTCCAGCAGGATCAGGTTGGGCGTTGGCGCCGACTGGTAGAATTCGATGGCGGTGGGGACGCCGCCCATGTGGACCTTGAGATGCGCCTTCGTCATGCGGCGATCCTCGCCGGCGCGTTCGACCGGATTGGCAACGCCCTCGGTCTCGCAGAATGCCTGGATCGAGATGCGCGGAATGGGCCGCAGTGCCTGCATCGCGGCGATGTCCTGCTGCGAGGTATCGCTGCCATCCACCGGGGCGTCGTAGGCGAGGTTGCTCATCGTCATGCTCTTTCCCGTGGCCTGTTCTATCCGAGACTGGCGGCTCAGTACGTCACTTCCGAATTGCCGAGGAACTCGTCCGAAATGCCTCTTGCGCGGTAGACATCGATCACCGCGCCGCGATTTTCGGCATCGATGGTGGATGGCTTGCGCGGACCGAGCAGATCGGCCGGGTTGGCCATCTGTGCGGCAAGATTGTTCTGATAGGAGCAGCCGAAGTCGGCATAGTGCTTGTTTTCCGCCGTATCGACCAGGTCATCTGGCCAACGCCCGCATTTGTCGGTCTGGGCTCGCACCGCGACATAGGCGACGCGAACCGGCGAGGAGATCTCGACCGAGGCGGCCTGATAGGAGGTGACGACGATCCGGTTGCGCTTGACACCGGCGGCGACCGCGAGCCGGGCAAAATCGCGAGCAGCTGCCGTCGCGGCGACCTCGTTGGCCGATCCGCTCGGGACCTGGATGGTCAGCGTCGGGGCGGCACTCTTGTCATAGCCGTCGAGGAAGCCCAGAAGCGTGTCGCGCTGCGATCCGGTCATGCCGCGATCGCCGGCGCCGACAGGCAGGTCGATCTTCTGGTTCTTCTCCGCGATCACGATCGGATGATTGGTGCGATAGTCGTCCGGAATGGCGCCGACGGTGATGCTGTCGCGCTGGGCGCAGCCGGCCAGCAACGCCGCCACCGCAACCGCCAGGACCGGTGCGGCGCGTCCGCAGATCCGCGAACGGCCAAGGCGCATCGTGGTGGCGATGGTGCTTGCCTTCAATGCTGACTGAGACATGTCCGCTTCCCCGCTTACTTGTAGATGAAGCCGACAACGCCGTGGTAACGGCCGTTGGGCTTGTCGGTCTGCATGGTGCCGTAGACGCGATTGACCCGGCCAAGGAACATGGCGGCGCCGTCGCTGGCGGCGTTGAAATTGTCGTCCGGCTTGGCGAGGTCGTTGCGTGCCACCGGCTTCACCAGATAGGGCGTGATGATGATGACGAGCTCGGTCTCGTTGCGCACGAAATCCCTGCTGCGGAAGAGCGCGCCGAGCACCGGGATCTTGGTCAGCCCGGGCAATCCGTTGACGGCTTGCCTGACATCGTCGCGAACCAGGCCGGCGATCATCATGGAGCCACCAGAGGGCAATTCCACCGTCGTGTCGGCAAGGCGCTTGCGCAGCGACAGGGCATTCATGCCGGGACTCGTCACACCTGAGGAGAGCGACACGGATCCCTCGGTTGTCGGCTCGGAAACCGAGGTTCTGACTTTCAGGCTTATGCGGCCAGGAGACAACACAACCGGCTGGAATTCCAGGCCAATGCCGTACTCGATCTTGTCGATGGTATAGTTCTTCAGACCGGTCTGGTTGTCGGTGGATACGTTCTCGGAGACGCTGCTCACCATGTTGTATTCACCACCGACCTTGAAGGTCGCCTTCTCGCCGGATACGGCGGTCAAGGTCGGCTCGGCCAAGGTCTTCATGACCCCGGACTGCTCCATGGCGTTGATATAGGACTGCAGGCCCGAGGCGCCGATCGTGAAGCCCGAATTCGACAGCTGCTTGCCAAGGCCGGTGAAATTGTCGCTGAGCGCGCCGTAGCTGATGCCGTTGCTGCCGCCGCTGCCGACCATATTGACGCCGAGCTGCTTCATCACCGAGCGGCTGACTTCGGCGACCGTCACCTTCAGCGTGACCTGATCGTCGCCGATGATCTGCAGCAGGTTGACGATCTTGCTGGTGCGGCGCTCCTGGTCGGGGTTGTTGATGTCGACACCGCTCTGAGCCGAACCGCCGGCCGCGGTCTGCGAATATTGCCCCGTCGTCGCTTCACCGCCCGAGACGAAGATCGTCGCCAGGTCGACCGCGCGCTTTGCGTCCAGCGGCGTGTCGACCGTTCCAGTCAGGACGACGTTGTCATTCAGCAGTTCCACCTTGATGGTGGACGTCGGGATGAAGCGCTTGATATAGTCTTCAAGGCCGGCAACGTCGCGTTCGACGGCCAGATCCAGACTGACGATCTGCTCGCCATTCGGACCGAAGACAAAGATGTTCGTCTCGCCGACCGCCTTGCCGAACAGGTAGATACGCCTTGCGGTGCGGGTCACCGCGTCGGCGACCGCCGGGTTGGCGACGAGAATGTCGTAGGCATCGCTCGGCAGGTCGATGACCACCGACTTGTTGAGACCAAGCTTGACGCGCTGGGTGGCCGTCGATGCGGTGACCTGTGCGTTCTTTGCCTCGACAACGCCTTGCAGATTCGTTCCGACGAGCAGCAGGCCGAATGCCGCGGCCACGATTGCCGGCAGTTTACCACTTAGCCTCATTTCCTTGCCCCTACTTCGGAAACTTCGCCCGACTTGATCAGCCTCACCGTTCCCCTGCGGCCATTGCCGGAAACGAGATAGTCGGCCTCACCCAGATTCTTTTCCTGGGTGTCCGCGACCGCCCGCAGCGCCAGTGTCAGGCGATCCGCCATCTGCTGGGCAACCGTGATGATCTCTGCCTGACGCGGTGTCAGTTCCAGCGTGGCGGTCTGGCCCACCCTGGTCTTTTTGCCTTCCTCGTCCTCCTGAATGGTCTGGTCGATTGCCAGGACGCGGATGTTCTTGAGGATGGTTTCGGTGTTGAAATTGGTGGCGCCGCCGGCGGTGGCTTCGGCCCTGCGTGTCATGATGACATCGACGAAATCGTTCGGAAGAATGAAGCCGCCGGCCGACGTGTCAGCCGAGATGGCCGTGGCGACCGCCCGCATGCCGGAAGGCAGGATCGACGACATGAAGCTCTGCCCCTCGCCAATCAGCTTGGAACGCCGCAGAGGCTCTCCGGCGTACATTGCCACGCGGGCAACGGAACCCTTCAGCTTGTCCAGCGCTTCGGGCTCGGCGGTGCGGGTGATGAAATTCGCGTTGATGCCGTCTGCGGGCCAGGATTGCCAGGCGATGTTGTTCTCGAGCGGGTTGCCCATCGGAACGTCGCCCGAAAGTACTAGCACATCCTGCAGAGCCACCGCCGGCGCCTGCGGGCCGGAATCGACGACGATCTGGGGCGGCGGTGCGACCATGTTTTTCGCGACATAACCGGCACCACCCGCGGCGGCTACCGCCACGCTCAGAATTATCAACCGCGATGCTGGCATCTGTCCGAACCCTTGCCCTGGCAAACCACGTAGCCAAGCCGGACTTTGCAGCGGCAATCGTCAAAACAAGGTTAATGTAATGCTTACGATCGTGATTAATTTAAGGTTTACATAAATTAGCCGGAATGTGGCCAGACCGGCCCAAATGGCCGGCGCGGCCTTGTTGAAAGCCGGCCGCGGTCATGCTGATGAGATAAAAAGAAATCACGTCGTGCTCAGGTCGCCAGCCTTGCCAGCGCCCACACCATCAAAGGCGAATCCGGATAGGTCAGCAACCCGCCAAGGCCAAGTGCGATGCCGTAGGGAACGCCATTTGCCTCATCGGCGAAATGGCGCAGAAACGGATTTCGGCCGGTGACGGCCGCAAGCATCGACTTGCGATAGAGGATGATAGCGAGCGTCAGCAGGCCACCGAGGATTGTCGATGCCACAACATACTCGACGAGATGGACATTGAGACCCATCCACATCGCGGTGGCGGCCAGCAGCTTGGCGTCGCCGCCGCCCATGCCACCCATTGCGAACAGACCGAACGTCACCGCCAGGACCAGGGCGCCGGCGGCGAAATGCCCGCCATAGGTCGCCCACTCCATACCGGTCAGCGGCGCAACCAGCGCGAAAACGACGACAAGCAGGACCGGCACGCGATTGGCGATCGTCATCGACAACATGTCGGAGATCGCGGCAAACAGCATGCAGAACGGAAAGACGACGAAGATCAGGGCTTCAAGCATCGGCGCTATGCCTATTGTCCGATTTCACGGGGCTCAATCTAGACATGTTCGATTAACGATTGATGAGGCCCGGAATGAAAAGACGACTGATAATGATATTGGCAGCGGCATAGAAAAAGGGCCGCCAGGTGGCGGCCCTTTTCCAGAAGGCAATAGTGCGCCCAGCAATACGGCAGATTAGCTGCCGCTGCTGTTCAAGGTGTTGCCGATAAGGGTGAACTTGCCGTTGATTGCATTGCCGAGCGCGCCGGCGCCAGTGATGATGGCGAGCGCGATGAGAGCGGCGATCAGACCATATTCAATAGCGGTCGCGCCGGATTCGTCCTTCACAAAACGTGCGATGAGATTAGACATTTGAGAGCTCCTACTCCACGTGTTACAGCACTTCCGTCAACTTCTGTGATGGTTGATCGGATGCTGCCAATCTAGGGAGAAGCTCTTTCGATCGGCTTAATAAACAGCCTTACCGATTCCTTTCCCGGTTCGAACATATTGCGTGGTTAACCTCTGACTAAGTGCTGCCGGCCCTTCCGTTTTCTCGGGTCGATGGTGGGGCCCGCACTTGCGCCTGCAATCATGTTGGCTCCCCGCAGCTTCGGCCAGGGTGCCCGCTTAACCGTTGGTTCACCAATCTCGTTCATGTTCCGTTGATCAGTCTGCTTGCGTGGAGCGCCTCAATGGCCCAGCCGAGATCGTCAATCCTGATTGCCGCGCTTCTTGCCGCCACGGCCTTCGTCGCGCCCGCCATGGCCGGCGCCGGCATCGAGGTCACGATGAACCAGGCCAAGATCGTCAAGCTGTCGCGCCCCGCCGATACGATCGTGGTCGGCAATCCGGCAATCGCCGACGCTTCCGTACAGGACGCCTCGACGATCGTGCTGACCGGCAAGGGTTTTGGTGTCACCAATCTGGTCGTGCTCGATACGGACGGCAGCCCGATTGTCGACGAGCAGGTTACCGTCGTGCGGCAGGCCGCCTCGTCCGTGCGTATTTATCGGCGCGCCGAAATACAGACCATGTCCTGCACACCTTATTGCGAAAGCTCCTACAAGAGCGATGCGGAGAAATCCTCCGAGGCCGAGATGAATGCCAGCCGATAGGATGGCGCGGTGGAATGCCGTTCAGGTTATCGGCTGGTTAAGACGCCAACGCCGACTTTAACGATCATTCAAACCGGGCCTCAATTGGTTTGCGCTAATGCTCCGTCCGAGACCGCATAGAGATCGGCAGGATCAGACATGAGCAAGGAATTCGGCTCGGCAGATGAGCACAAGGCGAGACGCCCAAGGTTTTTTGCCCGCTTCCTTCGCGACCGGCGCGGCAGCACGGCAATCGAATTCGGAATCCTTGCAATTCCATTCGCGCTGCTTGTCTTTGCCATTCTGGAAAGCTGCATCTCATTTGCCGGCCAGGAAGTGATGGCCAACATCACCGATGATGTCGCGCGCCAGCTGCGCACCGGCCAGTTGAGGCCGTCCGACGTCGCCGGAACCAGTTTGAGGGACAAGATCTGCGACAAACTGGAGATCATCGTCTCCCAGGATTGCCCCAATCTGCTGATGGTGGATCTCCGCCAATATGCGACGTTCGCCGCCGCGGCCTCGGCCGGCTTCAAGATCCAGAACGGTGAGGTCATCCTGACGAACGGCGCCACCACACAGTCCTTTACTGTTGCGCCGGGTCCGGCGGAATCGAGGAACATGCTGCGGGTCTTTTACAAATGGCCGATCATGACCGATCTGTTGGCGCAGTCCATGGGCGGCAACAAGACCCTGCATTTCGCATCGGTGACCTGGCAGAACGAGCCGTTCGACAATTGAGTTCGAGGCGGGTTCACGAGCAGTACAAGAAAAAAGGGCAATGGGCATGATGCGTGCGGGGGCACATCTCAGGACTACAGGAATTTGGCGGAAAGCAATCCGGTTCTGGTCCGACCGCCGTGGTATCGCGGCAGTCGAATTCGCCTTGATCATGCCTCTTCTGCTGATCATGTATTTCGTGACCATGGAGGCGTCTCAGGCCATCGAGACCAGCAAGAAGGTCAGTCGTATCGGCAGTATGGTGGCTGATCTGATCACGCAGCAGCCAACCATCGTCAAGGCGGATATCGACGCCATCATGCAGATCGGCACCGTCACCCTTCAGCCCTACAACCGCTCGACGCCGAGCATCACCGTGACGGCAATTCAAGTCACGACCGACGCAACGCCGCTGGTGCAGGTGGTGTGGTCGCGCAAGCTGGTCAATGGCGTCGCCAGCGCTGGCCCTACCACCACCACGGTTCCGACAACACTCAGGGTCGGCGGCACCTTCCTTATCCGCGTCGACAGCAATCTCGGCTACACGCCGGTCATCACATGGTCGGCGGGCAGCCAGCAGAAGCTTGGATTGACCTCGGCTTTCAACAACATATCGATGGGCGAAACCTATTATCTGCGTCCCCGCCGGAGCGTGACGATCCCTTGCAGCGACTGCTGAACCGAGGCCGCCAGGCGGTTCATCGCTTCACGGAAACGCAGAACCGAAGCGCGTCACGTTACTGCTGCGACCCACTGCCCGAGATGAAGCGCACGACCGAAGCGGCCGTCTCGTAGTCTTTGGGCGTCACGACGGCGAAGCCACCGGAATGCTTCGCTTCCAGGAGGTCGTAGACATCTGGCGTCATCGACTTGAGGTTGGTTAGGAACACGGTGAGCCGGCGCTTGGCTTCAGGGTCGAGATCGCTGCGGACCGCGTGGGGGCCATATCTCAGCAGGCCCGACGTCCATACGACCTGAAGTGCCGCCGCCGAAAGCCCTGCCGCTTCGAGCCTTGCCTGCGTGCCCGATGCTTCCGGCCGGCCGTCGGCAGCGGCCGTCACCCAGCCGAACAGGCCATCGGCCTTGCCATCGACCAGCATCGTTTCCGCCGCAGCGGCCGAATCGGCATGGACCAGAAACGGTGCATCTTCCGCAATCTTGCGGCCTTCCGCGGCCAACGCCGCCAATGGCAAGAGAGAACCGCCGACGCTGTCTGAAGGCGCCATTGCGATGCGATGGCCCGCCAATGCCGCCAGATCAGGCAGCTTGCCGTCCCGGGTCAGCAGAACGGAGCGGATGCCGATGGCGCCGTCAAAATCGACCGGAGCGACGAGCGGCTCGATACATCCGCAGCGTTGCGACGCTGTTGCATAGGCAGTCGCCGAATAGATTGCGTATTCGATGCGGGCGTTGGCCTGCGCCTCGATCAGCGCTGCATAGTCGCGGGCAACGACGAACTCGACCTTCATGCCCAGGGCCTTGGTGTAGGCATCGGTCAAACGTGCCAGCCCTGGAACGGTGTTGCCGGCGCCTGGCTCGGCAACAATGCCAATGCGAAACGTGCCGATATCATCGCGCCAGTCGGCATGCGCCGGATTGGACCAGAGCGCGCCCTGCACCAGCAAGAGAGCGGCATACGCCTTCAAGGCAACCCTCATGACAGAACCGCCGTCTGCTTTCCTCGATCCATGCCCATGCCCGGCGCATCGTTGCGACACGCATTCTCTATTTGTGCCGTTTTGTGCATGTCGTTATCCCAAAACCGCTGCGCACTTTTGGGCGACATCCATTCTCTGTTGTGCATGTCGTTTATCCCAAAACCGCTGCGCACTTTTGGGCGACATCCACTAGACTATCACGCCTGGCCGTTGCCGTTTGGTTTCCGAATTGCCAATGAAGTCGCGGAACCCTATGTCTGGTCGTTCAAACTGGCAACAATTCGATGGCGCGCGCTTTCCTCTTCGTTCTGGACTCCTTCGGCATCGGCGGCGCGGCCGACGCCGAGCGCTACGGCGACGCCGGCGCCAATACATTCGCGCACATCGCGGAAGCCTGCGCCGAAGGCCGCGCGGATAGCGAAGGGCTTCGCAGCGGACCGTTGTTTGTCCCCTACATGGGATCGCTCGGGCTTGGCAAGGCTGCCGAAACCGCCACTGGACTGGGCTTCGCAAGCAGCGGGACGGATCTGCTCGCCACCGCCTTCCACGGCGCGGCGCAAGAGGTTTCGAGCGGCAAGGACACGCCGTCGGGCCATTGGGAAATCGCCGGCCTGCCGGTGCTTTTCGACTGGGGCTATTTCCCGGATACGGTTCCTGCCTTTCCGGCAGCGCTGACCGAGGCGATCATCCGCGAGGGCAAGGTGCCGGGCATTCTCGGCAACTGTCACGCGCCGGGCACCGAAATCATCGAGCGGTTCGGCGAAGAGCACATCCGTACCGGCAAACCGATCTGCTACACGTCGGTCGACTCGGTCCTGCAAATCGCCGCGCATGAAGCCCATTTCGGCCTCGAGCGGCTGTATGAATTCTGCAAGGTGGTGCGCAGGCTGGTTGACCCGCTGAGGATCGGGAGGGTGATTGCGCGGCCGTTCGTCGGGGAAACCACCGCTACCTTCGAGCGAACCTACAACCGTCATGACTACGCCGTACCGCCGCCGGAGCCGACCCTGCTCGATCGGCTGACGGCGCGTGGCAGCCGCGTCATCGCCGTCGGTAAGATCGGCGACATCTTCGCCCATCGCGGAATTTCGCAAGTGCGCAAGGGGGCAGGCAACATGGCCATGTTCGACGAGGCGCTGGGCGCGATGGATGATGCTGACAACGGCGACCTCGTCTTCGCCAATTTCGTCGACTTCGACACGGAATTCGGGCATCGCCGTGACGTCGCCGGCTATGCCGCGGCACTCGAAGCCTTCGACCTGCGACTGCCGGAGGCATTTGCAAGGCTGCGGCAGGGCGATCTTCTCATCCTGACGGCCGATCACGGCAACGATCCGACATGGCGCGGTACCGACCATACGCGTGAACGCATTCCGGTGATCGGTACCGGACCGGGTTTCACGGGCGGCGACATCGGGCTGAGGACGACATTCGCCGACATCGGTGAAACCGTGGCCGAGCATCTTGGGTTGGCGCGCGGCCGTCACGGCACGTCTTTCTATACAGCGATTGGCGGCCATGCCTGAATTGCCGGAGGTCGAAACGGTCCGGCGCGGGCTGCAGCCGGTTCTGGAAGGTGCCACCATCACCCGTGTGGAGGCGCGCCGACCGGATCTGCGCTTTCCATTTCCCGAGAAATTCTCGCAGCGGCTGACCGGCAAGACGGTCACCGCGCTCGGCCGCCGGGCCAAGTATCTGACGATGGACCTTGAAGGCGGTCCGATGCTGATCTGCCATCTCGGCATGTCAGGTTCATTCCGCATCGAGACCGCGGATGGCAGCGACATGCCGGGCGTCTTCCAGCACGACCGCTCGAAGAGCTCCAGTCACGACCACGTCGTCTTCCATGTCGTATCGCCGGCCGGCGCCAGTTCCCGCGTGATCTTCAATGATCCGCGCCGCTTCGGCTTCATGTTGTTTGCCGAGGGGCCGCCGGACGTCCATCCGATGCTGGCCGGGCTCGGCGTCGAGCCAACGGGCAACACATTGGACGGCGCGCTGCTTGCCTCATTGATGAAAGGGCGGCGATCACCGTTGAAGGCAGCGCTTCTCGACCAGAGACTGATCGCCGGGCTCGGCAATATTTATGTGTCGGAGGCGCTATGGCGCGCCAGCCTGTCGCCGCTGCGCGAGGCGGGCACGATCGCAAAGCCCGGCAAGAAGGCCCAGGCCCAAAGCGAACGCCTCGCCGAGGCCATTCGCTCGGTGATATCAGATGCGATCGCGGCCGGCGGATCCTCGCTCAGGGACTATATGCAGACCGATGGGTCGCTGGGCTACTTCCAGCATTCCTTCGCCGTCTACGACCGTGAGGGCGAGCCTTGCTCGAAACCCGGCTGCAGCGGCCACATCGAGCGGATCGTGCAGAGCGGGCGATCGACCTTCTATTGCCGGACATGTCAGCGGTAAGCTAGACGATGGCACAGTGAGGAGAAGCAGTCATGGCCTATGAGACGATCATCACCGAGACGCGCGGCAAGGTCGGGCTTATCACGCTGAACAGGCCGCAGGCGCTCAATGCGCTGAACTCCCAGATTCTGGCCGAACTGGTGGCGGCCGTGAATGGCTTCGGCGCCGATGCCGGCATCGGCGCCATGGTCATCACCGGTTCCGAAAAGGCTTTCGCCGCAGGCGCCGACATCAAGGAGATGCAGTCGATCTCCTATGCCGACGCCTTTCTGCAGGACTTCTTCGTCGGCTGGGAAGAGTTTACGCGGGCGCGGAAGCCCGTCATCGCGGCGGTGGCCGGCTATGCGCTTGGCGGCGGCTGCGAACTGGCGATGATGTGCGATTTCATCATTGCCGCCGACACGGCCAAATTCGGCCAACCCGAAATCACACTCGGCGTTATTCCAGGCATGGGCGGGTCGCAACGGCTGACCCGCTTCGTCGGCAAGTCGAAAGCGATGGACATGTGCCTGACCGGGCGGATGATGGATGCAGCGGAAGCCGAGCGTTCGGGCCTGGTGTCGCGGGTCGTGCCTGCCGGCGAACTCGTCGAGGAGGCGCTGAAGGCGGCAGCCAAGATCGCCGACTTCTCGATGCCATCGGTGATGATGGCGAAGGAAGCTGTCAATCGCGCCTTCGAGACGACCCTTGCCGAGGGATTGCGGTTCGAGCGCCGACTGTTCCACTCGCTGTTCGCACTCGATGACCAGAAGGAAGGCATGGCGGCCTTCGCCGAGAAGCGGAAGCCGAATTTCACCAACCGTTGACGTCAGTCGGATGGCCGCCAAAAAGAAGGCCGGGCAGCGTTGACGCGCCGGAAAAGCTGAACTATAAGCCGCACCAACCGAGGCGGCCCCGTGGCTGCCCGTTTGTTTTTTGCGCCCTGCGGCATCCCGCATGCGCCCACCAGATCAGAAGAGAGGCATCATGGCCAATACATCCTCGGCCAAAAAGGCAACGCGCAAGATCGTACGCCGCGCAGCGATCAACAAGAACCGCCGCTCGCGCGTCCGCACCTATATCCGTCAGGTCGAAGAGGCACTTGCCTCCGGTGACAAGGCTGCCGCGCAGGCTGCCTTCAAGATCGCGGAGCCGGAATTGATGCGCGCCGCAACCAAGGGCGTGATCCACAAGAACACGGCGTCCCGCAAGGTGTCGCGACTGGCCCAGCGGGTTAAGGTACTGTCTGCCTGACATCCCTTTCCTGGACTGACGTTCTTCGAACCCGGCCGATTGTGCCGGGTTTTTTCTTTTGCCGGCAAGTACTTAAAAAGAATACTCGGAAACGGCGCCCAACGCGGATTTCACGGTTCGAAATGCTTTGCCGGCACAGCCATGCTGGTTGATCGCCGGTATCCCTGAAAAGGGTTCTCCGGAAAAAACTCGACACTCATAAATAACGTCTATTTTTCAGATAGTTACAGACAGTCATCCACAGCTTGTTCACATCGAGCCGGAGCGATGGGGGACAAGTGGCTGTCAAGCGAATTATTTCATAAAATTTCAACCCGTGCCGGCTTTTTCATATTCGCCGGAAAAGAGTTTGAATCACAATGGCTTTGTTAAAATGTGCCGTTGCGGCACGCCACCCGAACCGGCCTCCAGTAACCAGATTCCTTAAAAATCAGTTAGTCCCGCCCTTGCCCTATCCACAGCGATTTCGGTAATGTCGGTCTATCGAAAGGGACGGGCTCCGGCCCTTAACCCAGCCTGAAACGGCCAGCTTAAATTGGCGGGATTTGCGACGCGGATCAAGTCCGTGGACGGGCTTGGTTTGTCTTTTTCGATACGGTAGGGGACGGGCGTAACTAGACATGGCAGGTAGACGGCGCGCCGGCGCACTTTTCGCCGGACGGTGTTGTATTGCCCTGACATACCCAACGCGGACTGGCTTCGATGGGCCGGTACCGGTTTCCCCCCGATATTGGCGATGTCATCTGCCGGCGGCGGCAGCAGGCATCGTAGCGAAGGCGCAGGTGCCGGAACACGGATGCAGGAGGCGCATCCCCGGTGGAAACAGGTACGGAAGGACAAGGAAAAGACAATGCAGAGCGGCATCGAACGGGAGCTTACGGGCGACCTCCCATTTCCTGGAACTTTGATCGGAGCAAACGACATGGTGGTCTCCAGCGACGCGGAACAGAGATTCGACAGGGTCAAGACCCAGTTGAAGGCGCGTCTGGGAACCGAAGTTTACTCGAGCTGGTTCGGCCGCATGAAGGTCGCGGAGGCTTCCAAGGGCATCATCCGCATCTCGGTGCCCACCGCCTTCCTGCGCTCATGGATCAACGGTCACTATCTCGACCTCATCTCCGAGCTGTGGAAGCAGGAGGATCCCGATCTCCTCAAGATCGAGATCGTCGTGCGCACGGCGACGCGCCAGGGGCGCAGCCAGGCCGAGCCGGAAGTAATCCCTGCGCGAGCCAAGATGACGCGGCAGACGCAGACGGCGCTCGCCGCCGGCACCGTCAGCCCCGGCCGGACAGAGCGTGCCCCGGCTCCGCGTCCGGGCACACCGGTCGAGAGCGAATTCCGGCACAATGTGCTCGGCTCGCCGCTTGATCCGCGCTACACATTCGGCTCCTTCATCGAGGGACCGTCGAACCGGGTGGCCTTCGCCGCCGCCAAGGCAGTGGCGGAATCGCAATCGAGCGCAGTGCGCTTCAATCCGCTTTTCCTTCACGCAACCGTCGGGCTCGGCAAAACACACCTGTTGCAGGCGATCGCCGCGGAATCGCTGAAGCAGAACCCCAAGTCGCGCGTCGTCTATCTCACGGCCGAGTATTTCATGTGGCGCTTTGCCACCGCGATCCGTGACAACAATGCGCTGACGCTCAAGGAACAGCTGCGCGACATCGACCTGCTCATCATCGACGACATGCAGTTCCTGCAGGGCAAGTCGATCCAGCATGAATTCTGCCATCTGATCAACATGTTGCTCGACAGCGCCAAGCAAGTCGTCGTTGCCGCCGACCGGCCGCCTTCGGAACTGGAATCGCTCGAACCGCGGGTCCGCTCGCGGCTCAATGGCGGGGTCGCGCTTGAAATGTCGGCGCCCGATTTCGTCATGCGCCTTGGCATGCTCAAACTGCGCCTTGCCACTGCCAGGGTCGATGACGCATCGCTCAATATTTCGGAGGAGATCCTCAATCACGTCGCCCGCACCGTGACCGGCAGCGGACGCGAGCTGGAAGGCGCCTTCAATCAGCTGCTGTTTCGCCAGTCCTTCGAACCGCAGATCACCATCGATCGGATCGACGAGATCCTCGGCCACATCTATCGCACCGGCGAGCCGAAACGGGTCCGCATCGAGGACATCCAGCGCATCGTCGCGCGCCACTACAACGTGTCGAAAACCGAGTTGCTGTCCAACCGGCGCACGCGCACCATCGTCAAGCCGCGGCAGGTCGCCATGTACCTGTCGAAAGTGATGACACCGCGCTCGCTGCCCGAGATCGGACGCCGTTTCGGCGGCCGCGATCACACCACGGTTCTGCACGCCGTGCGCAAGATCGAGGACCTTTCCGGCAACGACAACACGCTGGCACAGGAGCTTGAGCTCTTGAGGCGGTTGATCAACGACCAGGCCTGACCGACCTGGGGAAGACCGAACCGGAACAGCACCGGAATTCAAGGACTTGCTGGTGCGACCCTGGATCTTGAATGGGCTCGTGGCGGCGTCTGGCAGCGATCCGAATTTCGGTTTTACGACATCGGCTCGCGGACTTCATGGCCTTTATCCCCAGAAAGCCCGCGTAGCCGGACCGAACCGGTGGCGCGGGCTTGCGTTTGCTGGTTTTTTCCTGTCAGTTTACGCAGATTCTGAGCCTGTTCAGACCTTTCGCGGGGCACCGCTTACTGGTGACCCGTCATTCATTCAAGCGAGCCTGTTTCGTCATGCGTGTTATCCTGGAACGGTCAAATCTCCTCAAGTCGCTCAACCACGTCCACCGTGTGGTCGAGCGGCGCAACACCATACCGATCCTGTCCAACGTGCTGCTCAGCGCCGAGGGCGCCAGCCTCGAAATGAAGGCGACCGACCTCGACCTCGAGGTGACGGAAGCAACGCCGGCCAAGGTGGAGCGCGGCGGGGCGACGACGGTTCCGGCACATCTGCTCTACGACATCGTGCGCAAGCTCGCCGATGGCGCCGAGGTGATGCTGAAGACGGACGAGGACGGCAACGCCATGACGGTGACGTCCGGCCGTTCGAGCTTCCGCCTCCAGTGCCTGCCGCAATCCGACTTCCCCGAGCTTTCGGCCGGATCCTTCTCGCATATCTTCCGTCTCGACTCGGTTGCCCTGAAAGGCCTGATCGAAAAGACCCAGTTCGCCATCTCCACCGAAGAGACGCGCTATTATCTGAACGGCATCTACCTGCACACGCATGAGGTCGGCGGCAAGCTGAAGCTGCGCTCGGTGGCGACCGACGGCCACCGTCTGGCGCGCGCCGAGATCGACGCGCCAGCGGGGTCCGAGGGCATGCCCGGGATCATCATTCCGCGCAAGACGGTGAGCGAGCTGCAGAAGCTGGTCGACGATCCGGATGTCGCGGTCACCACGGAACTGTCGGACACCAAGATCCGTTTCACCATCGGCAGCGTGGTTTTGACCTCGAAGCTGATCGACGGCACCTTCCCGGACTATCAGCGGGTCATTCCGACCGGCAACGACAAGCGGCTGATCATCGACCGCCAGAGTTTCGCTGCCGCCGTCGATCGCGTCTCGACCATCTCTTCCGAACGCGGCCGGGCGGTGAAGCTTTCGATCAGCGAGGGTCAGGTGACGCTTGCGGTCAACAATCCGGATTCAGGCAGCGCCACCGAGGAACTGGCCGCCGACTATTCGTCCGATCCGATCGAGATCGGCTTCAACGCCAAGTACCTGCTCGACGTTGCCGCGCAGCTGACCGGCACGGAAGCCAAATTCATGCTGGCCGACGCCGGTTCGCCGACGCTGATCCACGACATGGCCGACGAGACCGCGCTCTACGTGCTGATGCCGATGCGGGTGTAGCCGACGCTGCGTCATCAATCCGGCTCCGCGACAGGATGGGCGGAAGGATGGTTTCGGCGACTTCCAGAGCAATTCCAGCGTGAAACGGGTTTTCGTCCGGAATTGCATCAAAACAAGGAGATAGAGCGGTTCAACGTTTCCATGAAACGACGAACCGCCCTATAGGCGGATAGCGGTTGCCGGCACAGACTCACATAAGTAAGCTTACGCTTACTAACTTCCGCAACTACGCGGGGCTAGCGATCGACCTGGCGCCGGGTGCCGTGGTTTTTTCCGGCGACAACGGCGCCGGCAAGACGAACCTCCTCGAAGCGATCTCCTTGCTGACGCCAGGGCGGGGCTTGCGCCGCGCGCCTTACGCGGATGTCGCGCGCGAGGGCGGCGACGGCGGCTTTGCCCTGCACGCGCGGCTCGACGGTCCCGACGGCCATGTCGAGATCGGTACGGGCATTTCGGGTGGCGACAGTGTCGGCGAAGGCGGCAGGCGAGTGCGTATCAACGGGGCTTCTGCGCGTTCGGCCGAGGACATGCTGGAATGGCTGCGCGTGGTGTGGCTGACACCGGCGATGGACGCGCTGTTCACCGGCCCGGCCGCAGATCGCCGGCGCTTTCTCGACCGGCTGGTGCTGGCGATCGACCCCGGCCACGGCCAGCGTGCGATCGACTACGAGAAGGCTATGCGTGGCCGTAACCGATTGCTTACCGAAGGATCCCGAGACGACCGCTGGTTCGACGCGATCGAGACACAAATGGCCGAAACCGGCGTGGCGATTGCTGCCGCACGCGCCGAGATGGTGCGCCTGCTGGCCGCGATGATCGACAAGCTGCCCGATACCGGACCGTTTCCGCAGGCCGATATCGGCCTTTCGGGTGACCTGGAGGCGGAGGTCGCCAGCGCGCCGGCAGTCGATGTCGAGGAGCGGTTCCGCCAAACGCTTGCCGACGGCCGTGACCGCGACCGCGCCGCCGGGCGCACGCTCGACGGCCCGCACCGTTCGGACCTGGTGGTTCGGCACCGTCCCAAGGCGATGCCGGCCGAACTCTGCTCGACAGGCGAGCAGAAGGCGCTGCTGGTCGGCATCGTGCTGTCGCACGCCCGGCTGACCGGCGAGATGTCCGGCATGACACCAATCCTGCTGCTTGACGAAATCGCTGCGCATCTCGACGGCGGGCGGCGCGCGGCGCTGTTCTCCATCCTCGAGGACTTGAACTGCCAGGCGTTCATGACCGGAACCGATGCGGCGCTGTTTTCCAGTCTCAAGGGGCGTGCGCAGTTCCTGACTGTCGACCACGGCACGGTTGGGCCAACGGACTGATCTTTGCCTATGCATGTCGTTGCCGCAAACCGCTTCACACTTTTGGGCGACATGCATTGGCTCCTGACAAGGTTTTTCAGCCACGATATGGTCCGGCAATGACCGCAGCCGCCCTGACCGCCGACGAGATCGAACGCTATGCCCGCCACATCGTGCTGCCCGAGGTCGGCGGCGCCGGCCAGCAGAGACTGAAACAGGCGCGGGTTCTGGTCATCGGCGCCGGCGGGCTGGGCGCGCCGGTGCTCGAATATCTTGCCGCCGCCGGCGTCGGCACGCTCGGCGTTGTCGACGATGACACGGTTTCGCTGTCCAATCTGCAGCGCCAGGTCATTCACGCCACCGACACTGTCGGCATGCTGAAAACCGATAGTGCCAAGGCGGCAATCGCGCGCATCAACCCCAACTCCATTGTCGAGACGCATCCATTCCGGCTGAGCACTGACAACGCTCCTGCCCTCGTCGCCCGTTATGACATTGTCGTCGACGGTTCCGACAATTTCGAAACCCGCTATGCCGTTGCCGACGCCTGCGCGAGCGAAAGGAGACCGCTGGTGCATGCCGCCGTCGGACGCTTCGACGGCTCGGTGACCGTGCTGAAGCCATTCGAAGACGGCAAGGACGGCAGGCCCAATCCGGGCTATCGCGATCTGTTTCCGGAATCGCCGCCACCTGGCCTGGTGCCATCCTGTGCCGAGGCCGGGGTGCTTGGAGCCCTGACCGGCGTCGTCGGCACGCTGCAGGCGATGGAGGCGATCAAGCTGATCACCGGCATTGGCGAGCCGCTGGTCGGCCGGCTGCTGCTCTATGATGCGCTGGCCGCGCGCTTCGAGACCATCCGCTACAAGAGAAACTGACCGTGGACCCGACCGAACCTGCCTCCATCACGCGGATCCCGGCCGATTTCGACCGCTGGAACGATGTGCTGGCACTGATCATGGACGCCTTCGCCGCCATGGACGGCGTCATCGACCCTCCATCGTCAGCACACCTGCTGACCGCCGACACTCTGCGGGACAAGGCGCGGCGAGAGACCGGCTTCGTGGCGCTCAACGGCGACAAGATCGTCGGCTGCGTTTTTGCCCTTGAGAAGGGGACGGAATATTATGTCGGCAAGCTCGCCGTCGCGCCGGCTTGTCAGGGACAAGGCATTGGCCGACGGCTGATGCAGGCGGTCGAAGATCTTGCCCGCAGCCGCGGCAAGGCTGCGGTCGAGCTTCAGACGCGGATCGAACTGACCGGGAACCATGCGGCCTTTGCGCGCTTCGGCTTTCACGAGACCGAACGGACGGCCCATGAGGGCTACCTCAAGCCGACCTCGATCACCCTGCGCAAGGTGCTTTCGTAAGCCCGGACTTTCATTCGAAAAAGCCACGAACGCCGTGCTTCGATAGCATCGGCTTCTGGATCTGTTCCATCCCGATGGAATCGGGATGGGCTCTATCCCTTTGTTTGAGCATGGTCTCTGGACAAACGGTTTCCGTTTGTCCGAGAAAACCAGTCTGCACTTTTCGGGATCATACTCTAAGCGGCAGCACGCGATCCGGCGGGCGGTGGCCGTCGACGAATGCGCGGATGTTGATGATGACCTTTTCGCCCATGTCGATGCGGCCTTCGAGCGTCGCCGAGCCCATATGCGGCAGAAGCACGACCTTGCCCTTGGCGGCGAGCTTCAGCAGCTTGCCGTTCAGTGCCGGCTCGTGCTCGTAGACGTCGAGGCCGGCCCCGGCGAGCTTGCCGTCCTGGATCAACTTGACCAGCGCTTCTTCGTCGATGATGTCGCCGCGTGCGGTGTTGACGATATAGGCCGTTGGCTGCAGCAGCGCCAGCCGCCGCGCCGAAAGCAGATGGAAGGTCGCGGGCGTCGAGGGGCAATTGACCGAAATGATATCCATGCGGGCCAGCATCTGGTCGAGGCTTTCCCAATAGGTCGCCTCCAGCCCGTCTTCCACGGCCGGCAGCACGCGATGGCGGTTGTGATAGTGGATCGACAGGCCGAAGGCCTTGGCCCGTCTGGCGACCGCGGTGCCGATGCGGCCCATGCCGACTATGCCGAGCCGCTTGCCCCAGATGCGCCGGCCAAGCATCCAGGTCGGCGACCAGCCGGCCCATTTCTTGTCGCCGGTGAGCACGTTGGCGCCTTCCACCAGCCGCCGCGGCACCGCCAGCATCAGCGCCATGGTCATGTCGGCGGTGTCCTCGGTCAGCACATTGGGCGTGTTGGTGACGGTGATGCCCTTCTTGGCCGCCGCCGAGACATCGATCTTGTCGACGCCATTGCCGAAATTGGCGATCAGCTTAAGATTGTCGCCGGCCTGGGCGATCAGCGCGGCGTCGATCTGGTCGGTCACCGTCGGCACCAGCACGTCGGCTTCCTTGACCGCCGCAACCAGTTCCGGCTGCGTCATCGGCCTGTCCTCGACATTCAGCCGGGCATCGAACAGTTCACGCATGCGGGTCTCGACCGGGTCGGGCAGCTTTCGCGTGATGACGACGAGAGGCTTCTTTTTGCCTGCCATTGTTTCCTCGTACCCCGATCTCGTTGAGACCTCTTTAACCAAGACCGGCGAAACTGAAAGCCGGTCGCGGTGCCGATTACCCCATGTAACAAGCGGTGCCGCCGAAGACAAAGAAAAAGGGGCGCCAAGGCAAGCGCCGAAAGGAATGAAAGTGTCTGGTTTCGCGTCGCTTCGCCTGACCCTCAGCGCAGCATTTATCGGCGCTCTGCTTTATTCTCCGCTTGCCGCGGCGCAGAGTGCGGCGGCCCCTGCCCAGAGCGTCATCACGCTCGGCCCGAGCGGTCTGCCGCTGCCGCGATTCGTCAGCCTGAAATCCGGCCGCGTCAACTCGCGCGTCGGCCCCGGCGCCAACTACTCGGTCGACTGGATGTATATGAAGGCTGGCCTGCCGATGGAGATCATCCAGGAATTCGATACATGGCGCCGCGTGCGCGATGCCGACGGTTCGGAGGGCTGGATCAACCAGTCGCTGCTTTCCGGTCGGCGCACGGCAATCGTCGCCCCATGGCAGCGCGGCAAGGACGCCCAGGTCAACCTTCTCAACAGCCCCGAAAAGGATGCAAGGGTGGTCGCGATGGTCGAGCCGGGCGTCATGGGCACGATCAAGTCCTGCGACGGCCAGTGGTGCGAAATGACGTTCGACGGCCACACTGGCTGGCTCGCCCAGTCGCTTGTCTGGGGCGCCTATCCCGGCGAACGGGTCAAGGACTGATTTTTAGACCCTTTGACCAAGATCGTTCCGTGCCAAAGATCGCGGTCGTGGATCAGCGCCCGATGTGGCCGAGATAGGTGTCCTGAAAGCCGGATCGAGGGATTTCATCCCTCGCCGGTCATTCGCGGCGTTTTGGGCGCAGCCTCACCACGATATCGACATTGGCGATCTCCATCCCCTCTGGCGGCTCCGGCAGGTTGGCAACCGTCACCGGACCGCTGTCGATGTCAAATATGCGGTTTTCGCCTTCGATGTAGAAATGGTGGTGATCGGAGGTGTTGGTGTCGAAATAGGTCTTCGCGCCCTCGACGGCGAGGATGCGCAACAGGCCCGCCTGGGTGAACTGGTGGAGGGCGTTGTAGACGGTGGCCAACGACACCGGCACGCCGGCGGCGACCGCCTCCTCGTGCAGTTCCTCGGCCGACAAATGACGGTCGCCCTTGGCGAAAAGCAGGTCGGCCAGCGCAATACGCTGGCGTGTCGGCCTCAGGCCGGCTTCACGGACCCGCTTGTCCACAGCGACATTTTCCTTCCGACCGTCCAGGTCCATCTTCTCGTCGAACCCCACAGTTCCGCCCCAAGACACGCCCAGAATGGCAAAAAAATGAACGTCTGCCGAAACCGGACCTCTGCTGACATATATTCTGTCGTCCGAAAGCGATCAATAGCGCGCATTGACCCGGACAACCGAGCAGGTTAAGCGCAAACGCCGGTTTCCGGCCTGAAACAGATTGTGTTAGGAAACCAACGACAAGGGCACCCGATAGCCCGGAACGATATGGGGACGAGATTGATGGCGGGTTCGAAATCCAGCTACGACTATGACGAATTGCTGGCCTGCGCCCGCGGCGAACTGTTCGGACCGGGCAACGCCCAGCTTCCCTATCCGCCCATGCTGATGTTCGACCGCATCACCGAGATCAGCGAGACAGGCGGCGCCTTCGACAAGGGGTTCATCCGCGCGGAATTCGACATCAAGCCGGACCTGTGGTTCTTTGCCTGCCATTTCATCGGCAATCCGATCATGCCGGGGTGCCTCGGCCTCGACGCCATGTGGCAATTGACGGGCTTCTATCTCGGCTGGCTCGGCGAACCCGGCAAGGGAATGGCGCTGTCGACCGGTGAGGTCAAATTCAAGGGCATGGTGACGCCCTCGGTGAAGAAGGTCGAGTATGGGATCGATTTCAAGCGCGTGATGCGTGGCCGGCTGGTGCTCGGCATCGCCGATGGCTGGCTGAAGGCGGATGGCGAACCCATATACGCGGCTACGGATTTGAAGGTCGGTCTGTCCAAGCAGTCGGCGGTTGGCTGACCGGCATCCCTGCCGGCCCCCTGGAAGGAGTTGCGAATGAGACGTGTCGTAGTCACAGGCCTCGGCATCGTGTCGTCGATTGGCAACAATGCCAACGAGGTGCAGGCCTCGCTGCATGACGCCCGATCCGGCATCAGCTTCTCCGATTCCTTCGCCGAACATGGCTTCCGCTGCCAGGTTTGGGGAGCGCCGACGCTCGATCCATCCGCCATGATCGATCGCCGTGCGATGCGCTTCCTGTCGAAAGGTGCCGCCTGGAACCACGTCGCCATGGATCAGGCTATCGCGGATGCGGGCCTCGGCGAGAGCGACGTCACCAATGAGCGCACCGGCATCGTCATGGGATCGGGCGGACCCTCCACCCGCACCATCGTCGAAGCGGCCGAAATCACCCTGAAGAACGGCAGCCCCAAGCGCATCGGTCCGTTCGCGGTGCCGAAGGCGATGTCGTCGACCGCATCGGCAACGCTTGCCACCTGGTTCAAGATCCACGGCGTCAACTACTCGATCTCGTCGGCCTGCTCGACCTCGGCGCATTGCATCGGCAATGGCTACGAACTGATCCAGTGGGGCAAGCAGGATATCGTCTTTGCCGGCGGTCACGAGGATCTCGACTGGACGATGTCGGATCTGTTCGACGCCATGGGCGCCATGTCCTCGAAATTCAACGAGCGGGCATCCGCCGCCTCGCGCGCCTATGACGCCGATCGCGATGGCTTCGTCATCGCCGGCGGCGCCGGCGTGCTGGTGCTGGAAGAACTGGAGCATGCCAAGGCGCGCGGCGCCAAGATCTACGCCGAGATCGTCGGCTACGGCGCGACCTCGGACGGCTACGACATGGTGGCGCCATCCGGCGAAGGCGCGGTCCGCTGCATGCGCCAGGCAATGGCGACGATTTCCGCGCCGGTCGATTACATCAACACTCACGGCACGTCGACGCCGGTGGGCGACTCCAAGGAGATGGGCGCTATCCGCGAGGTGTTCGGCGAAAAGATGCCGTACATCACGTCGACGAAATCGCTGACCGGCCATTCACTGGGTGCTGCCGGCGTGCAGGAATCCATCTACTCGATCCTGATGATGCAGGGCGGTTTCATCGGCGAAAGCGCCCATATCGAAACCCTCGACCCCGAATTCGAGGGCATGCCGATCGTGCGAAAGCGCATCGACAACGCCAAGATCGACACTGTTTTGTCGAATTCGTTCGGCTTCGGTGGCACCAACGCAACGCTCGTTTTCCAGCGCTATTCCGCATAAGGCCAGCGTTTTTGTATAAGGATTGGCGGCCATGGACGGATTGATGAAGGGCAAGCGCGGGCTTGTCATGGGTGTCGCCAACGATCATTCGATCGCCTGGGGTATCGCCCGGAAATTATCCGAACATGGGGCGGAGCTTGCCTTCACCTATCAAGGCGACGCCTTCGGGCGCCGGGTCAAACCGCTCGCCGACAAGCTCGATGCCTCGCTGGTCGTGCCATGCGACGTCGAGGACAGCGCTTCGGTGGCGGCCACGTTCGAGACCCTGGGCAACGCCTGGGGCGGGCTGGATTTCGTCGTCCACGCCATCGGCTTTTCCGACAAGAACGAACTGAAGGGGCTCTACGCCGACACCAGCCGTGACAATTTCGTCCGCACCATGGTGATCTCCTGTTATTCCTTCACCGAGATCGCCCGCCATGCCGCCGCCTTGATGCAGGGCGGCGGATCGATGATCACGCTGACCTATGCGGGTTCGGTCCGTGTCATGCCGAACTACAATGTCATGGGCGTCGCCAAGGCCGGGCTGGAAGCCAGTGTGCGCTACCTCGCCAACGACTACGGTCCGCGCGGCATCCGGGTGAACGGCATATCGGCCGGACCGGTGCGCACGCTCGCCGGCGCCGGGATTTCCGATGCGCGCCATATGTTCTCCTACCAGCAGCGCAACTCGCCGCTGCGGCGCACCGTGACCATCGACGAGGTCGGCGGTTCCGCGCTCTATCTGTTGTCCGACCTGTCTTCCGGCGTCACCGGCGAAATCCATTATGTCGATTCCGGCTATCACATTGTTTCCATGCCAACGCTCGATGAATTGAAGCAGACCGATGGCGGGCGAGACTAATGCACGTCGCCCAAAAGTGCGCAGCGGTTTTGGGACCACGACATGCATAAAACAGAAGCTTAAAGGGCGTCGACTGATTCCGTTTCAACGCGACGCGCTTTAGTCCGCTCAAGAAATACTTCAGGTCCAATAAAATTGGACGCTTTCGCGGAAACTCATTTTAAGGATATATCCGCTAGAAGGGCCTGTACTCTGGGGACCTTCAATGCCCGCCGTCAGCAACCCGAAGCGAACACCGGTATTCCGGCTGCTCACCATAGCAAGCTCGGGTATTGGCAGTTTCGTCCTCGGACTCTGGGGCTTGAAGCACGGTCTCGGCGATGGTTTCGCCGGCATACCGGCGGATATGATGGTCGCCATGATGGCCGCCCTTTGCGCCCTGGCGGCGTCGGTAGCCGCGATGTCCTTCTTCGCCGGCGTCGATGAATCGGCGGATTTCGTCTTCGAGGAAACCCATTTCGACAAGCTGACCGGCCTGCTGGCGCGTCCGGCGATGGTCGGCAAGATTGCCGAAGCGGCCTGTGCGACAAGCCGGACCGGCGAGCCGATGTTCCTCATCGACATCGACATCGATCGGTTCAAGCAGATCAACGACGCCATCGGCTACAGCCAGGGCGACGAGTTGATCCGGGCCTTCACCAAGCGATTGAAGACCTGCGTGCCGCAACGCGCGATAATCGGACGCATCGGCGCCGGTGAATTCGCGGTCCTGCTCCCTGACAATCAGGTGCAAGGGTCGCTGGAAAGCGCCATCGAGAGGCTCATCGACGAGATGATGGAGCCCTATGGGCTCAGCACGCACCTGCAATCGGTCAGCCTGTCGGTGGGCATCGTGGCGATGCCAAAGGACGGCGTCGATCCGGTCCTCATCCTGCGCCGCTCCAATCTGGCGCTGCAGAATGCGCGCGCCAGTGGCGTCGGCAATTGGTCGGTCTTCCACGCAGAAATGGGCAGGGTCGCCGACCACCGCCAGTGGGTCGAGTCCGAGCTGCACATTGCCTTCGAGCGCGGCGACTTCGATCTTCACTACCAGCCGCAGCTCGATCTCCCCACCGGCCGCATCGTCGGTTATGAAGCGCTGATCCGCTGGCGGCATCCCGAACGCGGCATGATCCCGCCGATGGAGTTCATCCCGATCGCCGAGGAAACCGGCATGATCGGTCCGATCGGCGAATGGGTGCTACGCAAGGCCTGCAGTGACGCCCGTCATCTGCCCGACGACTGCTTCGTCGCCGTCAACATCTCGCCCGTGCAGTTCATGACCAAGGACTTCGTCGGTATCGTGCGCGACACCATGACGAGCACTGGCATCAAGCCGTCGCGGCTGGAACTGGAAGTCACAGAGACAGCGATGATGCAAGACCGCGACCGCGCCGCCACGATCCTCAAGGAGCTGGCGGACATGGGTATCTCGGTTGCCGTCGACGATTTCGGCACCGGCTATTCCAATCTGAGCTACCTGATCGACTTCTCGTTCGGCAAATTGAAGATCGACCGCTCCTTCGTCAGCCGCCTCGATACAGACTCAAGCTCCGGCGCGGTTGTCTCGACCATCGTCGGGCTTTCGCGCGCGCTCGGGGTCAGCATCATCGCCGAAGGCGTCGAGACCGAAAGCCAGGCGACGCTGCTCAGGGCGGCCGGCTGCGAAGTGGTGCAGGGCTACCTGTTCGGCAGGCCGGCGCCACTCAGGTTCAGGGTTGGTGACGCGTATGCCACCGACGAGGTCCGACGCGTCGCCAATCTGCATTGAACGCGGCGCCGAGTGGTTCAGCGGCGCGCGACAAGCACCTTGAACATGCCGTCGCGGGCGAGCTCGGCATGGCTCGAAAAGGCAGCCGACAGCACCGGTTCGTAGGGAAGCTGACGGTTGGAGACCATGAACAGCCGCCCGCCGGGCTTCAGGGCCTTGGCTGCCGCGCGGATCATGCCGGCGCCGATCTCCGGCTCGGCAGCACGGCTGCGATGAAAGGGCGGGTTCATGGCGATCGCGTCGTAGCACTTCTCGACCGGTTCCTTCAGCAGATCGATCCAGAAGAAATCCCTGACGATCGACTGGCTAGCCCCTGCCAGATTGAGCTTCGCCGCTTCCAGTGCATCGAATTCGGCCTCGTAGAGATCGAGCACCGACAGGCCTGGGCAGCGGGCGGCTACCTCGGCCGCCACGTAGCCCCAGCCGGCGCAGAAATCAGCAACGCTGCCCCGCAGGTCGCCAGGCAAGTTCTCGACCAGCAATTTCGAGCCGGTATCGACCCGGTCGAAGGAAAACATGCCGGGCGCGGTGCCGAACCGGCCTTCGACCAGTAGGGCGGGATTGGCGGCGCGCAGGTCTTGCGCAGCGGCCAGATCGGCAGGCCGGCGAAGCCAGAAGGCGATGCCGTGATATTTCGGCAGGTGGCCCTCCAGCGGCACAAGTTCGTCAATGCGCTTGCGCAGGCTGGCGATACCATCGTCCTTGCCGCCGGCAACGACAACCAATCCGCCCGGTGCCACACGCTCGAGTGCCTCGGCGAGGCGCAATTCGTTCAGGCCGCGATGCCGGCCGGCAAGCACGAGTGCCATGTCGAAGCCTCCGCCTTCCGCTTGCGCGGTGACGATGAAGCCAGATGCCTGTAGCGCTCGAAAATGCGGCCGGAAGCCCTGTACGAGGTGCAGCGCGGCCTCGAAGCCTTCGGGCAGGCGAAAGCCCGGCTCGGCGCCGAGAAACAGGGCGCGATCACCCTTTCCCGGCAAAGGAACAGCGTCGACCTCAAAGGGATGAAAAAGCGTCTTCAGCGGCTCGGCGGACATTGTTCGATCTCGAAACGAGGCCTGTCTTGGCATTCTGAAAATGAAAATCGGGCCGAAAATAAAAACGGGCGCGACATAAGCCGCGCCCGCTTCGATTTAGTATCCCGCACCAATCAGGCGGCGTTTTCTTCTTCGGTCTTCTTGTCGCGGGCGAGTTCCTTACCGGTGGCCTGGTCGACGACCTTCATCGACAGGCGGACCTTGCCGCGCTCGTCGAAGCCCATCAGCTTGACCCAGACCTTGTCGCCTTCCTTGACGACGTCCGAGGTCTTGGCGACCCGGTCGTTGGCAAGCTGCGAGATGTGGACGAGGCCGTCACGCGGACCGAAGAAGTTGACGAAAGCACCGAAGTCGGCGGTCTTGACGACCGTGCCTTCGTAGATCTCGCCGACTTCCGGCTCGGCGACGATGGTGTGGATCCACTTCTTCGCCGCCTCGATTTCCTTGGCGTTGGACGAAGCGATCTTGACCGTGCCGTCGTCCTCGATGTTGATCTTGGCGCCGGTCTTTTCGACGATCTCGCGGATGACCTTGCCGCCCGAGCCGATGACGTCGCGGATCTTGTCGGTCGGGATGTGCATGACCTCGATGCGCGGTGCGAACTCACCGAGCTCCGAACGCGCGCCGGAGAGCGCATTCGACATCTCGCCGAGGATATGCAGACGGCCGTCCTTGGCCTGGCCAAGCGCGATCTGCATGATCTCCTCGGTGATGCCATCGATCTTGATGTCCATCTGCAGCGAGGTGATGCCGTTGGCGGTGCCGGCGACCTTGAAGTCCATGTCGCCGAGGTGATCCTCGTCGCCAAGGATGTCGGAGAGCACGGCGAAGCGCTCGCCTTCCTTGATCAGGCCCATGGCGATACCAGCGACGGGCTTGGCCAGCGGCACGCCGGCATCCATCAGTGCCAGCGAGGTGCCGCAGACGGTCGCCATCGACGACGAGCCGTTGGACTCGGTGATCTCCGAGACGACGCGCAGCGTGTAGGGGAACTGGTCAGCGCTCGGCAGCATCGGGCGGATAGCGCGCCAGGCGAGCTTGCCATGGCCGATTTCGCGGCGGCCCGGCGAACCCATGCGGCCGGTTTCACCGACGGAGTAGGGAGGGAAGTTGTAGTGAAGGAGGAACTTCTCCTTGTACATGCCGGTCAGCGAATCGACATACTGTTCGTCCTCGCCGGTGCCGAGCGTGGCAACGACCAGCGCCTGGGTCTCGCCGCGGGTGAACAGCGCCGAACCGTGCGTGCGCGGCAGTACGCCGACTTCGGAGACGATCTTGCGGACCGTCTTGAGGTCGCGACCATCGATGCGCGAGCCGGTGTCGAGGATGTTCCAGCGCACGACCTTGGCCTGAAGTTCCTTGAACACGGTGCCGATCTGCTCGGACGTGTACTTGGCCTCTTCACCTTCAGCCGGAGCAAACGCGGCCTTGACCTTCGCCTTGACGGCGTCGACGGCGGCATAGCGCTTCTGCTTGTCGGTGTTCTTGTAGGCATCGCGAAGCTCGCCTTCGACGATCTTCAGCATCTCGGCTTCAAGTGCGGAATAGTCCGGCGCGGTGAAGTCGCGCGGCTCCTTGGCGGCAACTTCGGCCAGCTTGATGATGGCGTCGATAACCGGCTGGAAGCCCTTGTGACCGAACATGACGGCGCCGAGCATCAGCTCTTCGCCAAGTTCCTTGGCTTCCGATTCGACCATCAGAACGGCGTCGGTGGTGCCGGCGACGACGAGGTCGAGCTTGGATTCCTGCATCTCGTCGACATGCGGGTTGAGGACGTATTCGCCGTTGATGTAGCCGACGCGGGCGCCGCCGATCGGGCCCATGAAGGGCACGCCCGACAGGGTCAAAGCGGCCGAGGTGGCGACGATCGACAGAATGTCGGGATCGTTCTCGAGGTCATGCTGGACGACGGTGACGACGATCTGGGTGTCGTTCTTGTAGCCTGCCGCGAACAGCGGGCGGATCGGGCGGTCGATGAGGCGGGAAACCAGCGTTTCCTTCTCGCTCGGGCGACCTTCACGCTTGAAATAGCCACCCGGGATCTTGCCGGCGGCGTAGGTCTTTTCCTGGTAGTTGACGGTCAGCGGGAAGAAATCGAGGCCCGGCTTGGGCTCCTTCATCGAAACGACGGTGGCGAGAACCTTGGTCTCGCCGTAGGTCGCAAGCACCGCGCCGTCAGCCTGGCGGGCGATCTTGCCGGTTTCGAGGATGAGCGGACGACCGCCCCATTCGATTTCCACTTTGTGGTGATTGAACATATCTTGTCCTTAATAAGCGGAAAGGGCCGCGCCGTTTCACGGTGCGCGGATGCCCTTTCCCTGGCTTCCTTTCTCGGGCAGCCACGGGCAAGACAACGGGAAGCTCGGGTGGTTTCAGCGCGGCGAGCGCGCGAGCGTCCTGCAATCCTGCCCCATGACCGTCCATGGGCGGTTTCGAGTGGCCCTCTGCATGCTCGAAACCGGGTCTAGCCAATCGATGCGACTGGCAGAATGCGCGACCGGCGGGCCTTCCGAAGAAAGCCCGCCGGTCAATTCGTCAACGGCGCAGACCGAGCTTCTCGATCAGCGTCTGGTAGCGCGCGTCGTCCTTGCGCTTGAGATAATCAAGCAGGCTGCGGCGCTGGGAGACGAGAGCGAGCAGACCACGGCGGGAATGATTATCCTTCTTGTGGTCCTTGAAATGGTCGGTCAGGTTCTTGATGCGCTCGGAAAGGATGGCCACCTGGACTTCCGGAGACCCGGTATCGCCCTTGGCTGTTGCGAATTCACCCATCAATTCCTGTTTGCGCTCGGCAGTAATCGACATCGTGTTTTTCCTTATCTGTTTGAGGAAACGGGTCGCCCTCAGCCGGGATGTCGTCCAGCAGGGGCCGGTGCAAGCAAAGCGTCTTAGCGCTATGCTGCGGCGCGTATAGTGCAATTTCCCGGAAAACACCAGCCCAATTCACAAGTCGGCTTTTCAGGTCCAAATGGCTGGTTTTATCCTTGTCAAAGCCATTTCTTCCATTTGAAGAAGGCGATCAGCCCAAATGCGACAAGTGCCATGAACAGCAGCGATGCCGGGTAGCCGTAATAGGCTTTCAACTCCGGCATGTTCCAGGGCGAAGACTCTGGATCGAAATTCATGCCCCATATGCCAACCAGGAAGGTGAGCGGCATGAAGATCACCGAGACGATCGTGAGATAGCTGATGACGTCGTTGGTGCGCGCCTGGCTCAACGACAGATGCATCTCGATCAGGCCGGTCAGCATGTCGCGCTGGGTTTCGACCAGTTCGATCAGCCTGAGCGCATGGTCGAGCGTGTCGTTGAGGAAGATCTTGGTCTCGGCCTTCACATAGGGCACGTCGTTGCGGATCAGCGTTGCGAGCGCATCGCGCATCGGCCACAGCACCCCTTTCAGCACATTGGCGTCGCGACGCAATTCATGCAGCTGCCGCATTTGATGCTTGTGCGGCGAATGCAGCATTTCGTCCTCGATGCCGTCGACCGTGTCGGCGGCAGCCTCGATCGGCGGGAAATAGCTGTCGACGATGGCGTCGATCAGCGCGTAGGCAAGGTAGTCGGCGCCGCGCGCGCGCAGCCGGTTGGGCGCCGAGCTTTCGATGCGCTTGCGCACGGGATTGAACGGATCGCCTTCACGCTCCTGGAAGGTGACGACGAAGTTCTTGCCGAAGAAGACGGCGATCTGCTCATAGCGGTGCGACGTGACGTCGTCGATCATCCTGACGACGACGAAGGCGTGATCCTCGAAGAAGTCTACCTTCGGCCGTTGGCCGGTGTTGACGACATCCTCCAGCGCCAGCGGATGCAGGCTGAAAATGCGACCGATCTCCTCGATCAGCGGAATGTTGGCGAGGCCGGTGCAATCGAGCCAGATGACCGGCCATTTGTCGCAATGGGTGTTGAGGTCGTCGATGCTGGCGTTTTCGATGGTCTTGAACTTCTGCGGCGAGATCAGGGTCAGCCGCAGTTCCGAGCGCCGCGCCGCCGGATCGGCGATCAGCGTGCCGGGCGATGCGCCGACCGGCGGCCGCCGCGTCTTCACCGGCGCCCGTTTTTTCACCGCCTCGGCCTTTGCCATGTGCCCCTCGAGCATAAAGTCGAACTGAAATTAGACGACAGCCGTCACCCGGCAAAGACCCGCTTTGGCTTGAACATGCCTTGCTCGATGGCACCGATGGCGACCAGCTTGCCACGCGCCGTGGCGCAGGCTTCTTCGGCTTCCACCGGTGCGTCGCGACCACGAATGATGACAGGATTGCCGAGGCGGATCTTCGTCGCTGCATCGTCGCTGATGGCAATCTGCGGCAGGCAGTCGAGAGCCGCCGACGTATCCACCAGAAGCGCATCGATGGCACCGAAGTCGATTGGCACTTCCACCGCGTCGACGGCGTCCGTCGCGTCGACGGCGTCCGTCGCGTCTGGCTTGTCTTCACCCGGCGTGCCGAAGCGGGCGGCTTCCAATTCGGCGATGGTGACGAAATCCTCCGATGTGAACGGCTCGACCTCGACCCGGCGCAGTTCGGAAATATGGCCGAAACAGCCGAGGTCGCGGCCCATGTCGCGGGCCAGCGAGCGCACATAGGTGCCCTTGCCGCATTCGACCTCGAAGACCGTATGGTCGGCATTGTGCTCGACAATATCGAGCCGGCCGATCTCGATCTCCCGCGCGGGTATGTCGACCGTCGCGCCGTCGCGTGCCAGATCATAAGCGCGCTCGCCTGCGATCTTGATGGCCGAGAATTGCGGCGGCGTCTGCATGATGACACCGGTGTATTTCGGCAGCAGCGCAAGCACCTCGGCTTCCGACGGACGCAGGTCGGAGCTGTTCGTCACCGGACCTTCGAGGTCGTCGGTCGAACGCTCCTGTCCCCAGGCAACGGTGAAGCGATAGATCTTTGCGCCGTCCTGTACGTAAGGCACGGTCTTGGTGGCTTCGCCAAGCGCGATCGGCAGCATACCGGAGGCGAGCGGATCGAGCGTGCCGGCATGGCCGGCCTTTTCCGCCTGGAACAGCCATTTGATCTTGGAGACGGCTTCGGTCGAGCCCATGCCGACAGGCTTGTCCAGGACCAGCCAGCCCGAGATCGGCCGGCCCTTCTTCTTGCCGCGACGCGCCACTATTCGATGTCCTTGTTGTCGTCTTTGTCCTGGTCCTCGGGCCCCAGATCGCGTGCCACTTCGGGCGACTTCAAGAGATCGTTGATCCTGGCGAAATTGTCGAAGGAGGTGTCGAGCTTGAAGCGGAACTCCGGCATGAACTTCATCTGCCGCAGCGCGCCGGAGACCCGGCCGCGCACGAATTTCGCATGCTTGTTCAGCGCCTCGACCACGGCATCGGTATCCTTGGCGCCGAGTGGCGAGACGAAAGCGGTGGCGACCTTCAGATCGGGCGACATGCGCACTTCCGAGACCGAAACCACGGTGTTCTCGATCAGCGGATCGATGATCTCGCCGCGCTGCAGGGTTTCGGACAGCGCATGGCGGACCTGTTCGGCGACGCGCAGCATACGCTGGGATGGGCTGGATGTGGTTGGACGGGGCATTTTTCTCAATCCTGAAAGCGTGAGGCGCGGGATGGGACCGTGCCGCATGTCTCATATGGGTCATTCTCAATAGACTTGCGGGCGGCGGTCTTTCGACCGCCGCCCGGTATGGACAAGTCACTCGAACTCAGAGCGTCCGGGTCACCATCTCGACGCGGAAGCACTCGATGATGTCGCCGACGCGCATGTCCTCGTAGTTCTGGAAGGCCATGCCGCACTCCTGGCCGCCGGGAACTTCCGAAACTTCGTCCTTGAAGCGCTTCAGGGTCTTCAGTGTGCCTTCGTGGATGACGACGTTGTCGCGGATCAGGCGCACGCCCGCACCACGCTCGACCTTGCCTTCGGTGACACGGCAGCCGGCGATCTTGCCAACCTTGGTGATGTCGAAGATCTCGAGGATCTGCGCATTGCCGATGAAGGTTTCGCGACGCTCCGGCGACAGCAGGCCCGACAGAGCCGCCTTCACGTCATCCACGAGGTTGTAGATGATCGAGTAGTAGCGGATCTCGATGCCCGCGGCAGCGGCAGCGGCACGCGCCTGGACGTTGGCGCGGACATTGAAGCCGATGATCGCCGCACCCGAAGTCTCCGCCAGCGACACGTCGCTTTCGGTGATGGCGCCGGCGCCTGCATGGACGATGCGCGCACGCACTTCGTCGGTGCCGAGCTTGTCCAGCGCCGCGTTGATCGCCTCGATCGAACCCTGCACGTCACCCTTGATGACCAGCGGGAATTCCTTCAACCCGCTCGTCTGCAACTGCGACATCATCTGCTCGAGCGAACCGCGCTGGCCGGCATGCTTGGCAACCGCCTTCTCGCGCGCCAGACGCTGGCGATATTCGGTGATCTCGCGAGCACGGGCTTCGTTGTTGACCACGGCGAAACGGTCGCCTGCCTGCGGGGTACCCTGCAAGCCAAGCACTTCGACCGGCATCGCCGGCGGCGCTTCCTTGACCTGCCCGCCACGATCGTTGACCAGCGCACGCACCCGGCCCCATTCGTTGCCGGCAACAAGGATGTCGCCCGGCATCAGCGTGCCGGTCTGCACCAGCACGGTGGCAACGGGGCCACGGCCCTTGTCGAGCTGGGCTTCGATGACGACACCCTCGGCGGTACGATCCGGATTGGCCTTCAGGTCGAGGATTTCGGCCTGCAGCAGGATCGCCTCGAGCAGCTTGTCGAGATTGGTGCCCTTGGTCGCCGACACTTCGACGTCCAGAACTTCACCGCCCATGGATTCGACGAAGACCTCGTGGCGCAGCAGTTCGGAACGCACTTTCTGCGGATCGGCATCATGCTTGTCGATCTTGTTGATCGCCACGATGATCGGAACGCCGGCCGCCTTCGCGTGGCTGATCGATTCGATCGTCTGCGGCATGACGCTGTCGTCGGCCGCAACCACCAGGATGGCAATGTCGGTCGCCTGGGCGCCACGAGCACGCATCGCCGTGAAGGCGGCGTGGCCGGGCGTGTCGATGAAGGTGATCTTGTGACCGTTCTTCTCGACCTGGTAGGCACCGATATGCTGGGTGATGCCACCAGCTTCGCCGGAAACGACATTGGCGTTGCGGATGGCGTCGAGCAGCGAGGTCTTGCCGTGATCGACGTGGCCCATGATCGTCACGACAGGCGGACGCGTCACCAAGTCCTCGGCATTGTCGGCGATGTTGAAAAGGCCTTCTTCGATGTCGGACTCGGCGACGCGGCGGACCGTGTGGCCGAATTCGGTGGCGACCAGTTCGGCGGTGTCGGCGTCGATGACGTCGCCCGGCTTCAGGATCTGGCCCTGCTTCATGAAGAACTTGACGACGTCGACCGCACGCTCGGACATGCGCTGCGCCAGTTCCTGGATGGTGATGGTCTCGGGCAGGATCACTTCGCGCATGACTTTCTCGCGCGGCTCATTATGCATCGCGCGCTTGAATTTTTCCTGGCGGCGACGCATCGACGACAACGAACGGGCCCGAGCATCCTCGTCGGAAAGCGCGGAATTCAGCGTCAGCTTGCCGCGGCGGCGATCTTCCTCGCCCTTGGTCGGCTTGGCCGGACGCGCCACTTCGGGCGTGACCGGGCGGCGCACCGGCGCACCGGCGCCAGTCCGCTTCGGCTTGACCTCTTCCTCGTCGTCGACCGTCGCCAGTTCGGCGGCCAAAGGCGCACGGCGGCGTGCCTCTTCTTCGGCGCGACGGCGGGACTCGGCCTCGGTCTGCAACCGTGCCTCTTCCTCGGCCTGGCGGCGCGCGGATTCCTCGCGTTCGCGGCGACGTCGCTCTTCGTCCTCGGCGCGGCGCTTGGCGTCCTCGGCGGCGCGCTGACGGTCCTCGACCTCGCGTACCTTCGAGCCTTCGAGCGCCCTGCGGCGCGCTTCCATTTCACTGCGCGACAGTTCGTTCAGCACCATGCCGCTGCGCTCGACCGGAGGCGGCGGCGGTGGCGGCGCCTTTGGCGCTTCCTGCACGACGGGTGCGGCCACGACCGCCGGCTTCGGTGTGAAGACGGGTGCGGCAACCGGCTCCGGCTTGTCGCCGGGCATCGAGAACTTGCGCTTCTTGGTTTCGACGACGACCTGCTTGGTGCGGCCGTGCGAGAAGTTCTGGCGCACAGTGCCCTGTTCCATACCGGGGCGCTTCAGCGTCAAAGTCTTCTTCGGCGTCACACTCAGCGTATTGTCGTCACCCGATTTCGTATCGCTCATTCCATATCCTCTGCGGCATCATCTTCGTCAGCAACAGCCGCAAGCATTGCCAGATCGTCCGGGGAACCGCCCCGATACCGGTCGAGCGCAACCATGCGCTTCTGGACCGCCCTGCCCGCGTCTCCCGCGAGAACGGCAGCATGTATCACATTTGTACCCCCCAATGCCAAGCTCAACTCGGCCTCGGAGAAAAGTTTGTAGGCAAGGATAGCGGGCCCGCCGAGATGGACTGTCGCCCGTCGCGCCTGGCTGATCTTGCGCACGCCGTCGTCGGACGCCTCGGTCGCGTGAAGCACGAAAAGCGCCAATCCACCGCGCACCGCGCTCTCGACCTTGGTGGCTCCAAGAGAAATTGCGCCTGCCTTGCGAGCAAGCCCAAGCATGCCCAGAGCGGATCTGGAAAGCAGTCCATCGACCATGCCGCCAAGATCGGGCGGCACGACCACCTGTGCCTTGAAGGCGCGGGCAAAAAGGTTCTTCGCCGCAGCCTTGTCGATATGTAGGCGGTCGGCGCTCACCCAGCAACCACGGCCGGGCAGATTTCTCTTGATGTCGGGTACGACGGCCGAATCCGGGCCGACGACGAACCGGATCAATTCATCCGGTTCGGCCTGCCTGCGGGTGACGATGCAGGTGCGATCGTTCATCTCGTCCAAGGGCGGGTTCGGTGCGATGCGGTTTCACCTCACGCACCAACGGCTTCGTCAGCCGGTTCTTCTTCGGCTGCAAGCTCGTCTTCGGTGATCCAGCCAGCCTTGAGGCGGGCGGCCAGAACCATCTGCTCGGCATCGGCGCGTGTCACGCCGTGATTGGCCAGCACGCCGGGGAATACCTTGGTTTCGCCGTCCTTGCGTTCCTTCCAGCCGGTCAGGTCGTCGGCGGCATAGCCGGCGAAGTCCTCGATCGTCTTCACGCCGTCCTCGCCGAGCGTCACCATCATGGCGGTGGTGACGCCGGGGATTTCGCGCAGTTCGTCCGAGACGCCGAGCGCCTTGCGCTTGTCGTCGTGCTCGGCCTCGATCTTTTCCAGGTACTCGCGGGCGCGGGTCTGGATTTCCGAAGCGGTATCCTCGTCGAAGCCGTCGATCGACGCGATCTCGCCGGAGTCGACATAAGCGACTTCCTCAACGCTGGTGAAGCCTTCGGAAGCCAGCACCTGGCCGACCATCTCGTCGACGTCGAGGGCTTCCATGAACAGCGACGAACGCTCGACGAATTCCTTCTGGCGGCGCTCGGATTCTTCGGCCTCGGTCAGGATGTCGATATCCCAGCCGGTCAGCTGCGAAGCGAGCCGCACGTTCTGGCCGCGGCGGCCGATGGCCAGCGACAGCTGGTCGTCGGGAACCACGACTTCGATGCGTTCGGCATCCTCGTCGAGCACGACCTTGGCGACTTCCGCCGGCTGCAGCGCGTTGACGATGAAGGACGCGGCCGAAGGCGACCACGGAATGATGTCGATCTTCTCGCCCTGCAATTCGCCGACGACCGCCTGGACGCGGCTGCCGCGCATACCGACGCAGGCGCCGACCGGATCGATCGAACTGTCACGCGAGATGACGGCGATCTTGGCGCGCGAGCCGGGGTCGCGGGCAACCGACTTGATCTCGATGATGCCGTCATAGATTTCCGGCACTTCCATGGTGAACAGCTTGGCCATGAACTGCGGATGGGTACGCGACAGGAAGATCTGCGGGCCGCGCTGCTCGCGGCGCACGTCGTAGACGTAAGCGCGGACGCGGTCGCCATATTTGTAGTTTTCGCGCGGGATCAGCTCGTCGCGACGGATGATCGCCTCGCCGCGGCCGAGATCGACGATGACGTTGCCGTACTCGACACGCTTGACGGTCCCGTTGACGATTTCGCCGATGCGGTCCTTGTACTCGTCATACTGGCGGTCGCGTTCGGCCTCTCGCACCTTCTGCACGATAACCTGCTTGGCCGACTGGGCGGCGATGCGGCCGAAATCCATCGGCGGCAGCTGTTCGGCAATGAAGTCGCCGAGCTGGGCGTCGGGATTGCGCTCGCGCGCCGAGGAAATGGCGATCTGCGTGGCGTAGTCGTCGACCTTCTCGACCACTTCCATCAGCCGCTGCAGCTTCATCTCGCCGGTGTTCGGGTTGATGTCGGCGCGGATGTTGGTCTCCTGGCCATAACGCGAACGCGCCGCCTTCTGGATCGCATCGGCCATGGCGGCGATGACGATCGACTTGTCGATCGACTTTTCACGCGCGACCGCATCGGCGATCTGCAGCAGTTCAAGCCTGTTGGCGCTTACAACCATCGTTTTTCTCCCGAGCCTGTTTGCCGGACCTTTGCGCCCGGCAGCTCAATCATAGTTCCTGTTCGGTTTCGTTTTCCGCGCCGGCTTCCGCACCCTCGGGCGCTTCGTCGTCCGGTTCGCCGCGGCGTTTCTTGGCTTCCTTGCGCGCCCTGTTGTCCTTCGACAGGGCATCGCGAATGAGATCGTCGGTCAGGATCAGTCGCGTTTCGGAAATCGCGTCATAGGGGACCCGCACCGTCGGCTCCTCGCCATAAGCCGCCTTTTCGCGCTCGATCAGCACATCGCTATCACCGGCCTCAACGATCTTGCCCTTGAACCGCTTGCGGTCGGCGACGATGATCGATGTCTCCATCTTGACCAGGTGGCCGGTCCAGGTCGCGAAATCCGATTTGCGGACCAGCGGCCGGTCGATGCCGGGCGAAGAGACTTCGAGGTGATAGGCCTTTTCGATCGGATCATCGACGTCGAGCGCCGGCGACACCGCGCGGCTGACCTCTTCGCAATCCTCGACGGTCATGGTGCCGTCCTCGCGCTCGGCCATGATCTGCAGCGTCAGCCCGTTCTGGCCCGACAGATGCACCCGCACGAGACGGAAGCCGATGCCGCGCAGAACCGGCTGGACGATCAGCGCGATGCGCGCATCGATGCCGCTTTCGCGGATGATGCGGTCGTCGCCCTCGATTGCCGATGCAGTCATTCGATCCCTGTCGTCGCTTCGAAGCTATCGGCAGGTAATAAAAAAGAGCGGGACCGGGTGGACCCACTCTTCGTCATACCGACCAAGAATTTGAGCTTGATATAAACGATCATGGCCGGTGTTTCAAGCCCGCCGTACCCGCACGGACAAAAGCCGTGGCAGCGCAAGCGTTGCGCCAGGCGCATGGCCTCCATGCGGTTGTGCCCCTGTGAGCCTCGACGTTGCATCACCATTTATGTTGCGCTGCACAAAGATGACGACACGTCACAGCAGCGAAAGGACACAACCATGACCAACCGCAAGATCTTATCCGCCATAGGCGATCTCTTCACGACATTTGGCAGTGCAGTCGCCGCTTCGCGTGCCGTCGAAGCCGGCCGCAAGCCACGCGCGGACGACCTGCGCAAGCTCGGCATGGACCCGGCCGTTTTCAACAGGATCGGCCGTTTCTAAGGATTTGGCGGGGATGACACTCGCCTTTGCCGCCAGCGAACGCCGGAGGCGGTGTGCGATCAGCGCTTACGTCCTGACGAAAGTCAGATAGGCAGGCCGCCGGCCCTCGCGAATGGCTTTCGCCTCGTAGCGCGTGCCCGGCCAACCGTCGTAGGGCCGATGCCAGTCCGCCGCGTCCGAAGCCTGCCATGCGAATGCGCCATGTGTCCGGCAATGCAGCAAGGTCCAGTTCACATAGGTATCGATGTCGGAGGCGAAGCGGAATTTTGAACCCGGCTTCAGCACGCGCGCGAAACGGTCGAGATTGACCGGGCTGACGAAACGCCGCTTCCAGTGCTTCTTCTTAGGCCAGGGATCCGGATAGAGTAGATCGACGCCGTCGAGCGAGGCTTGCGGCAGCCAGTCGAGCAGCCGCGTGGCGTCGTCGTCATAAACCCTGAGATTTGCGAGCGGCTTCTCCCTCACCGCCATCATCATCTTGGCCATGCCATTGACGAAGGGCTCCACGCCAATAAAGCCGATCGGGGGCGCCTCGGTAGCACGATGCAGGAGATGTTCGCCGCCGCCGAAGCCGATTTCGAGACGAACCGCCGAAACATCCGCTTCAAACAGAGTGCTCAGATCCGCCGGCGGTTCAGCCGTCAGATCGAGCCGATATCTGCCGAAACCGCTTTCCAGCGCGGCCGCCTGCTGCGGACGCATGGTCTTGCCGCGCCGGCGACCGAAGAAGGCTTCGGTCGCGCGGCTTGGTCTGTCCTTCGGGTCCATGAGCCGGACTTTGCGGCGCCGCTGTCAGGCGGCGACCGCGTCCTTGAGCGCCTTGGCGAGATCGGTCCTTTCCCAGGAGAAAGACCCGTCGCGGCCGGCCTTGCGGCCAAAATGGCCGTAGGACGACGTCTTGGCGTAGATCGGCTTGTTGAGATCGAGATGGCGGCGGATGCCGGATGGCGACAGGTCCATCACGGAACGCAGCGCCTCCTCGAGCTTGGCCTCGTCGACCTTGCCGGTGCCATGCAGATCGACATAGACCGACAGCGGCTGGGCAACGCCGATGGCGTAGGAGAGCTGGATGGTGCAGCGGTCGGCAAGCTTCGCCGCCACGACGTTCTTGGCCAGATAGCGCGCGGCGTAGGCCGCCGAGCGATCGACCTTGGTGGTGTCCTTGCCCGAGAAGGCGCCGCCGCCATGGGGAGCAGCACCACCATAGGTGTCGACGATGATCTTGCGGCCCGTCAGCCCGGCATCACCGTCCGGCCCGCCGATGACGAACTTGCCGGTCGGGTTGATGTACCACATGCAGTTGTCGGCGATCTTGAGGTCGCCCAGCGCCTCGCGGATATAGGGTTCGACAACCTTGCGGACCTTCTTCGAATCCCAGCTTGCATCGAGATGCTGCGTCGACAACACGATCTGCGTCGCCTCGGCAGCCTTGCCGTCGATGTAGCGGACCGTGACCTGGCTCTTGGCATCCGGACCGAGTTTGCCGGCTTCACCGCTGCCTTCGTGGCGGGCGGCGGCCAGGAGTTCGAGGATCTTGTGGCTGTAGTAGATCGGCGCCGGCATCAGATCCGGTGTCTCGCGGCAGGCATACCCGAACATGATGCCCTGGTCGCCGGCACCTTCCTCGCCCTGACGGTCGGAGGCGTTGTCGACACCCTGGCCGATATCCGGCGACTGGCCGTGCAGCAGGACCTCGATCTTCGCCGTCTTCCAGTGGAAGCCGGCCTGCTCATAGCCGATTTCACGGATCGCCTTGCGGGCGACCGACTTGAACTTCGCCGGATTAACGACCGGATGGCCAGCGGCATCCTTGAGGATGTTGCCTTCCTTGTCCTTCTTGAGCAACGTGTCGGGAACACGCACCTCGCCAGCGATGACGACGCGGTTGGTGGTGGCCAGCGTCTCGCAAGCGACACGAACTTTCCACGGGTCCATGCCGGTCTTCTTGGCTTCGCGATAGACCAGATCGACCACCTCGTCGGAGATCCGGTCACAGACTTTGTCGGGATGGCCCTCGGCAACGGATTCCGAGGTAAAGAAGTAGTTCTGCCGCGTCACGGGTGTCCCCTCTTGAAAAAACGATCGGCAGGCTGCCGATTTTGGCGCGCCACGTGTTAGCGGGGTGGAGCGCCGCTCGTCAAGCGGTGCTGCCGTTCTGGCATGAATATCGATGCAGTTATCTTGTGCCACCGGCGGCAAACCGCCGCCGGTGTAAACGGGATTGCGGATCAGTCGGGATCGTCAGTGGTGAGGGACTTGACCAGGTCTATGATCCTGCGACGCACCTTGGCGTCGGCAATCTTGACAAAGGCCCGGTTGAGCTGAAGACCTTCGGGACTGCCGCAGAATTCGACGGCGAAAGCCATCGACGCATCTTCGGCAAAGCCACGGCCGGGTACGGCCTCCTGGCCGGGCGCATCCTCGAAAAAGAAAGCGACAGGCACGCCGAGAATGGACGCGATCGCTTGGAGACGGCTGGCGCCGACGCGGTTGGTGCCCTTTTCATATTTCTGGATCTGTTGAAATGTGATGCCGAGGTTCTCGCCCAGCTTCTCCTGGCTCATTCCCAGCATGTTGCGGCGAAGCCGGATGCGACTGCCAACATGGATATCGATCGGGTTCGGTTTCTTCTTGTTGTCTTCTGTCATTTTTTCCTCGCCGAATTTTTTCGGCTTTCTCTATTTTTTTCTTGCCCAAACGAAGCCGGAGGCAACTGCCCCAACAGAACGATCCACCGACTTCGAAGAATTTTCAGGCGCTTACAGTATGAGTTTCTAATGTGTGGGCTGTCAATTCACCCGTAGCCTTTGCCTTACGTTCAACAATGCGGCGGCGATGGCAAACAGCAACATGATCAGCATTCCGTTAATCCGCCGTTGGCCGGAAGATATGACCGCCTGACCGGAAATCGGGACGCGCGCATCAATGGCGCCGCGCGCGTCGATCGCGAGAGCATCGACGATGCGCCCGCGCGGATCAACGACGGCCGAGATGCCGTTGTTGGCAGCACGCAACAATGGCAATCCATTCTCCACCGCACGGATCTGGGCCTGTCTGAAATGCTGATACGGACCCGGCGTGTCGCCAAACCACGCATCATTGGTAACGTTCACAATAAGCTGCGCTGACGTTGCGTCAACTGCTACCAGATCGGGAAAGATCACCTCATAGCAGATAAATGGCAGCGCACGGATGCCGTCAGGAAGCGTGATGGCGTGCCGCTCGTTGCCGGCCGCAAACGTCATCGGCCCGGCAACCAGTTGCCCAATGCCGAAACGCTCGAGCAGATCGGCGAAAGGCAGATATTCGCCAAATGGCACCAGATGAACCTTGTCGACAGCGTCAGCGATTTCACCCTTGTCGTCGATCGCCACCACGGAGTTGTAGTAGCGGCTGTCGGCATTCGCGGCCGAGCCGCCTTCCTCGCGGACGACGCCGGCGATCAGCATCTGTCCGGGTCCGAGCATGTCGCCCAGCGCCGTCAACGCGTCCGGACGCTCGGTGAAGAGGAACGGCACCGAGGTTTCGGGCCAGAGGATCAATTGCGGCTTTTCATGACCTGCGTCCGGCGCCTTGGCCGACAACCCCATCAGGGTCGCGAAAATGCGGTCGCGCACCGAGGCGTCCCACTTTTCCGACAGATCCACAGCCGGCTGAACGATGCGGACATCCAGGCTGTGCGTCGCCGGCTTTTCGGGAGCCGCAAGCCTGACATAGCCGAAACCGACATGGGCGGCGGCGAGGACGACAAACAATGCCGCGCCGAGGCGCAGATGCCGGCGCGCGGCCAGCAGCGCCGGCAGTGCGAAGACGAACACCGCGAGCGCGTTCATGCCGATCATGCCGGTCACCGAGACGCTCTGCATCAGCAGGGGCACGGGCATGGCCGCATAGCCGATCGCATTCCAGGGAAAACCGGTGAACAGGAAGCCGCGCAGCCACTCCGCCAGCCCGAAGCCGAAGGCAAGGGCGGCGATGCGGCCGATATCGCTGCTCCACAGCAGGCGGGCAACCACTGACGCAAAGCCGTAGAAAAAGGCGAGTGCAAAGGGAATGCCGACCACCGCGAAGGGAAGCGCCCAGGCGAAGCTGTCGGCCTCGACCAGCAGAGCCGAGCCGATCCACCAGAGGCCGGCAAGGAAATAGCCGAAGCCGAACCACCAGCCGACGGCGAAGGCCGGCCGCAGACGCCGGAACAGGCTGCCGGAGGCCTCGCCCGTGGCGCCGTCGAGCAGCCAGACCAGAAGGGGAAACGAGATGAAACAGGCGGCGAAGAAATCGTAAGGCGCCTGCCCAAGCACCGCCAATGCGCCTGCGAGAAACGCCACGAGCGCGCGCCGCCAACCCCAAAGCAGAATTATCCGGCCGGTCAGGCGCTCCATGCATACTTCCGAGTCGCGCGAATCAGGACGCAAGATTTAACAGGCAGTGGTTCCGCCTCCAAACGCCGGGTGGCTGGCTGCACTGCGAGCTACGGCCAACGCTCTACCTGTGCCAGCCCTCGATCCGCAAGCCGCCCAGCCGTTCAGCCTCTTCACGGGAGACGAAGCGGATGGTCTGCGTGAAGGTCCAGACATGGCCCTCGGGATCGCGCGCGCGATACTGACGTTCGCCATAGAACTGATCGGTAGGCTCCTGGACTATTTTCGCACCGGCCGCCCGCGCTTGCTCGCAATGTGCGTCCAGACCGTCCTTCAGCCTGATATAGACGGACTGCGTGTTCTTGCCCGAGACGGAAGCCGGGCTGGCGACGTAATCGGTCCATTCGGAATCGACGATGATATAGCTGTCGCCGAACCGCATCTCGGAGTGGATGAGCTTTCCCTCGGCATCGCTGACCACCATGCTGCGCTCGAAGCCGAAAGCCGCCTCAAGCCAGTCCAGCGCGGCACGAGGGTCCTTGTAGAACACACCGGAGCCCAGGCTTGAGTGCTTGAACGGATCGTCGAGCGTCATCGGGCGGGCGAAAGGCTCACGCCTGTTCAGCGCGGACCGTGGCCCGCCGGCGGCGCTCGCCCTTCTGGCTCTGCACGATGCGCACGCGCTTGACGCGGCGCGGATCGGCATCGAGGACGTGGAATTCGAAGCCGGGGATGGCCTGCACCACCTCGCCGCGCGCCGGAACGCGGCCAAGTGTGTTGAAGATCATGCCGCCGATGGTGTCGACATATTCGCCGTGTTCGCCGGCGGCGAAATCCTCGCCGATCATCTTGGCGACGTCGTCGATCTCGGCCTTGCCGTCGACGATGAACACGCCGTCGCCGCTCTGGGTGATCATCGGCTCATCGTCGTCATGCTCGTCCTCGATGTCGCCGACCACCATCTCGACGATGTCTTCCAGCGATGCAAGGCCATCGGTGCCGCCATATTCATCGATGACCAGCGCCATCTGCGTGCGCGTGGTCTGCATGCGGCCCATCAGGTCGGAGGCAAGCATCGACGGCGGCACGAACAGCACCGGACGGATCAGGCTGAGGTCGCCAATGGTGCGCGCGAGGTCTACCTGAGTGAGATCGAGAACCGTGGCGGCAGGGGTTTTCCTGGTCGTGCGGCCCTTCTTGACCCGCGCGATCTTGGTGATGTGGGCCAGCACGTCCCGGATATGGACCATGCCGCGCGGATCATCGAGTGTCTCGGAATAAACCGGCATGCGCGAATGGCCGGATTGTTCGAAGGTGCCCAGGAGATCGCCGAGCGTCGTCGTGATCTCGACCGCCTGGATGTCGGCGCGCGGCACCATGACGTCCTCGACGCGCACCTCGCGCAAGCGCAGGATGTTGTTGAGCATGGCGCGTTCGCCGGGCGAGAAGGATTCGGCATCGCTCGCCGTCTCGGCGAGCGCGCCGGCGATTTCCTCGCGCAGGCTGGTTCCGTTGCGTTGCCGGAACAGGCCCAGCACGCGGTCGAACAGGGAGGGACCGGCAGGCGATGACTCGATGGCAGCGCTGCCGGTAACGGTACTCGGACTTGATCCCTCTTCCGACGTATCGGAAGCCTTGATCGCACTGCCGGCGTCGGGGCGGGCGGCAGTCTCTGGTTTGTCGTTCATCGTCGTCCGGTCAATTGGTCAGAAGTAGTTACGCGTAGGGATCGGGAATGGCAAGCCTTGCGAGCGCTGCGCGTTCGATGGCCTCCATCGCCTCGGCTTCGGCGTCGGTCTCGTGATCATGGCCCAGCAAATGCAGGAGGCCGTGGATCACAAGATGAGTGATATGGTTCTCGACAGGCTTGTCTTCCAGTGCCGCTTCACGCGCCACCGTCTCGGCGGCGAGCACGATATCGCCCAGCATCGGTGGCAACGGAGCGCCTTGCACAAGCGGAAAAGCCGGGAAAGACAAGACGTTGGTCGGTTTGTCCTTGCCGCGCCAGCCGGCGTTGAGGGTCCGGATATGGGCGTCGTCGGAAAAAACCAGGCTGAGTTCGGAACGGCCAGCCACGCCGGTTTCGGCGAATGCAGCCTTGACCGCGCGATCGACCAGCCGCGTCAGGCTTGCCTCATCGGGCCAGTTGCCAGCTTCGACTGATATATCGATGTCGACGGGAAGTGCCCCGTCGCCGGCTATTTTGTCCTCAGGCATGAGGCCGCATCGTCACAATCAATTCTCGGCGCCGAGGCCGCGCGCCAGTTTGGCGTCCCGGTCATAGGCCCTGACGATCTCCGCCACCAGCGGATGGCGGACCACGTCGCCATCGTTGAAGCGCACGGTTACCGCGCCTGCCACGCCGTCCAGCACACGCAAGGCTTCGACCAGGCCCGATTTGGTGTTCGAGGGAAGATCGATCTGGGTCGGATCTCCGGTGACGATCATGCGCGAATTCTCGCCGAGACGCGTCAGGAACATCTTCATCTGCATCGGCGTGGTGTTCTGCGCTTCGTCGAGGATGACGGCGGCATGCGCCAGCGTGCGGCCACGCATGAACGCGAGCGGCGCGATTTCGATCACTTCGGCGGCAATGGCGCGCTCGACCTTGTCAGCGGGCATCATGTCGTAGAGCGCATCGTAGAGCGGCCGCAGATAGGGATCGACCTTCTCCTTCATGTCGCCCGGCAGGAAGCCCAGCCGCTCGCCGGCCTCGACCGCCGGCCGCGAGAGAATGATCCGCTCGACCATGCCGCGCTCGAGCAGCATCGCCGCATGCGCCACCGCCAGGTAGGTCTTGCCGGTGCCGGCCGGGCCGATGCCGAACACCAGTTCCGACCGCTCCAGCGCCCGCATATAGGCGTCCTGGTTGAGAGATCGGGCATAGATCGTCTTCTTGCGGGTGGCGATCTGGGCGGCGGAGACCTTGCCCTTGCGTTCCAGCGTCGGCAGGGTCAGTTGATCGTCGGCGGCAATCGCCATGCGCACGGCGCCGTCGACGTCGGACTGGCCGATATCGACGCCCTTCTGGAGAATGCCGTAGAGATTGTCCAATGCCCGGCGGGCCTGCTCGGCGGCCGACGCCGAACCCTTGATGGTCAACTGGTTGCCGCGCGAGCGGATGTCGACGCCGAGCTTCTGCTCAAGCCTGGCCAGATTCTCGTCGAACTGACCATAAAGGGCGCTGGCAAGCTTGTTGTTGTCGAAAGTCAGAACGATGTGCGCCATGTCAGAAGCCCCAGATGCCGGTACCGGGGGCAGGTTCTTCAGCTCTGCTGCGCTCAACCGTCTCTCCTCATCTGCCGAGACCCCTAGGCCAATTCGGCGAACAGGCTGTTGTAGCCCGTCTTCGTGATTCGCACCCGGATAATGTCGCCGATTTCGCCAGCCTTTTCATCAACAATAACCGGCTGCAGCCAGGGCGAGCGTCCGACCTTCTGGCCGGCCTGTCGGCCGGGCTTCTCGATCAGCGTGTCGATGGTGCTGCCGACCAGGCTTGTGCCGAAATCCTGCTGCTGCTTGAGAAGCAAGGCCTGCAGCCGCTGCAGGCGCTCGTCCTTGACCGTTTCCGGCACATGGTCGGCCATCTCGGCGCCCGGAGTGCCGGGACGCGGCGAGTATTTGAACGAGAAGGCCGAGGCGTAGTTGACCTGGCGCACCAGTAACATGGTCGCCTCGAAATCCGCGTCGGTCTCGCCGGGGAAGCCGACGATGAAGTCGCCGGAAAGCGCGATATCCGGCCGGACGGCGCGAATGCGGTCGAGCAGCGCCAGATAGTCCTTGGCTGTATGCCGGCGGTTCATCGCCTTGAGGATGCGGTCGGAGCCTGATTGCACCGGCAGATGCAGGTAAGGCATCAACGCCGGCAGATCACGGTGGGCGGCGATGAGTTCGTCATCCATGTCGCGCGGGTGGCTGGTGGTGTAGCGCAGCCGCGCCAGCCCTGGGATTTCAGCCAGCCTGAACAGCAGCCGGCCAAGGCCCCACTCCTCGCCGTTCTCGCCCTGGCCGTGCCAGGCATTGACGTTCTGGCCGAGCAGCGTCACCTCGCGCACGCCGGCTTCGGCCAGACGCTGCGCCTCGGCAACAATCTGCGCCACCGGCCGCGACACTTCGGAGCCCCTGGTGTAGGGCACGACGCAGAAGGTGCAGAACTTGTCGCAACCTTCCTGCACGGTGAGGAAGGCGGTGACGCCGCGCTTGATGACCTCGGCGCGCTTCGGCTGCGGCAGATGCTCGAACTTGTCCTCGATGGCGTAGTCGGTCTCGACGATCTTTTCACCGCCGCGCACCCGCGCCAGCACGTCGGGCAGGCGGTGATAGGTCTGCGGGCCGATGACCAGATCGACGGCCGGCGAACGACGGATGATCTCGGCCCCTTCGGCTTGCGCCACGCAACCGGCGACGCCGACCAGCATTTCGCGGCCGGCCAAAGCACGATCGGCTTTCATATCGCGGATACGGCCGAGCTCGGAATAGACCTTTTCGGCTGCCTTTTCGCGGATATGGCAGGTGTTGAGCAGCACCAGATCGGCCTCGCCGATGGCATCGGTCGCGGTGTAGCCGTCGGCGGCCAGCGCATCGGACATGCGCTGTGAATCATAGACGTTCATCTGGCAACCATAAGTCTTGATGAAGACCTTCCTGGTTGCAGGAACCGGCGCGGCCATTGCTTCGGCCGTGGCAGCGATGTCGTCACGCTCTGTCGTATTCAAGTCCATCGGGCGGCTTCTAACGCCTTTCCGTGACAAAAAACAGCCGATTCTCCGCTGCCGCCGTCATGCGAGCCGGTGGACGCGCAGTGCGGCTACCGGCTCGGGCGCGGATCGGCGAGCGCCGCCTGCATCATCGCGCGCACCTGGCCTTCCATCAGCTTCGACGTTTCCTTGCGGTTCGAGCCCTTGGAAAAGGCGATCGGCTCGCCGAAATGCACCTCGACGTCGAGGGCCCCTTCCGCCAACAGCACCTTGAGATGCGGCATCAGGTCCTCATCGCCGATCCAGGCGGCAAGCGGCCGGTGCCGGCGGCCGAGGGGCACGCCGTGCAGGCGGGTATAGGCGATCGCCACCGGCTGGATGAAGACCTGCTCCGCCGCGCCTTCCGAAATCGCCATCGAGGCCGCGCCGAACAGCGTGCTCTTGAACGGCAGGACGACGTTGCCGTCGCCGGTCGAGCCTTCGGCGAACAGCACCATGGCATCGCCCTTGGCCATGCGGCTGGCGATCTCGCTGGCCTGATCGCCCGAGGAACGCTTGCGCTCGCGCTCGATGAAGACGGTGCGCTGCAGCTTCGATAGCATGCCGATCAGCGGCCAACCTTCCATATCGGCTCTGGCGATGAACTTCACATCGACCATCGAGCCGAGCACCATGATGTCGGTCCAGGAGATGTGGTTGGACGCTACCAGCAAGGGTCGCTTGGTCGACAGCGCACCTTTGACATGGATGCGCAAGCCCAACGCCCTGATGATCATCCTGTGCCAGATCTTGAGGATAAAGGTTTCCGGCCACCAGCCGGTCTTCATCGACAGGATCTGCAACGGCACAAGGATCAGTGAGCCGGCGACGACGAGGCCCAGCGCCAGGAAAATCCTGATTTTCTTGATCATCGCTTTACCCCGGCCTCTGGCTAGCGAAGATCGCGACGCATGACAAGCGCCCCGGTCGGTCCGTGCTCGGACGACCTGTAGTAATTCGGGCGTTTGCCGACCTCGCGGAAGCCCAGCCGCCGGTAGAGGGCGATCGCCGCAACATTGGTCTCATCGACCTCGAGGAACAGCGCCTCGGCGCGCTGCGCATGCAGTTCGCGCAACACCGCGTCCATCAACTGCCAGCCCAATCCCTGCCGGCGGTGGGAGCGCGCCACCGCGACGGTCAGGATCTCGCCCTCGCCGGCCGCCAGCCTGGCCAGCACAAAGCCGACCGGGGGCTTGGAGCCCTGCCCGGTTTCGCGAGCGGCATAGCCGAACACGGTTTCCTGTTCGAGCAAGGCGGCGAATTCGCCATCGGTCCACGGGCGGACAAAATCCTCGCGATGCAGCAGCGAGACCGCCGGGCTGTCGGCGATCTTCAGCGGCTCGAGCGCATAGTCCCGGCGGCGTGGTTGAAGAAAAGGTATGCGCATTAGTTTTGTTGCCTTGATAGTATGAAACCAGCCTGCGGTTTGGCGTCCGCGCCGCGCAGATATAACGGTTTCGGCCTCTCGCTGCCGCCCTTGGCGGCAGCCAACCGAGCGTAGGTGGCAATGTCGGCGGTGGCCGTCTGGGGGCCGATATCAAAGGCGCGTCCGGCCGATGCGGCGATTTGCGCTGCCGCGGTGCCAGCGAGTACCGAAGCGCTTTCCGTCGCCATGGTGACTGCATTCGCCAGTGTGGTCACAGCCGGACCGTAAGTCAAAACCGACAGTTCATCGTAAAACGCGGCATGGATTTCCTCGCGCCCTGCATCGAGCGCCGCAAGCACGGGACGGCCGAGAAATGCCGCTGCTGCCTCACTGGCCAGTGCCTCGAGCGTCGTCACTCCGATCGCCGGGACTTTGAGCGCCAGCGCCAGGCCGCGCGCGGTCGAGACGCCGACGCGCAGACCGGTGAAGGAGCCGGGACCGACAGAGACGGCGATGGCGTCAAGACCGGCATAGTCGGTTGCGGCTGTTTTGAGTGCTTCGGCGATGACCGCCATCAGTTGCTCGGCATGGCCCTTACCGAGATCGAGCACCGAGCGGCCGAGCTCCTGCCTCGCCGCCGCGTCATAGACGCAGGCGGCGCAGAGGTTGGCGGCACAGTCGATGGCAAGCAATTTCATGAAACGACCGGTTCGAAAAACAATTCCCTGTGCCCGCCACAGCCCGCCGCCGCAAGGGGACAGTGCATAATTTGTTAAGCGGCTTCGCTTCGGCCCGGCTGGAAAAGTATCTATGCAGCCTGTTCGATGCGCAGCATGTGGTTGTCCCAGACATAGTCCGGTTCGGAGCGTGTCGCACCGCTGCCCTCGATGATGTCGCCGGCGCCTGTGGTCGCCATGAAGCTCGAGCCGTCGGGCGCAAGGCCGCAAACCTCGACCAGCGCGCTGCTCGAGACGATCCGGCCGTTCGCCGCGTCGATCACCACAAGTGAATTGCCTTCCGGTGAAGAGACGGCGACGGTGCCGGCAAGCGGATTGGCGGCGACCGAACCGATATAGTTGCGGAAGCCGGACAGCACGTCCTGCGGCATGTCGAGCAGTTGCAGTTCCTTGTCACGCGCCGCGCGGCCGACCAGCAAAGGACAATCGGTGCCCGGCCCCCTGTACTGACAGCCGAACCAGACCGTGCCGGATCGATCGGTGTCCATGTGGCGGATCGAAAGCTGGTGCAGTGCCGCCGGCAGTTCGTGCTTCTCGATGAGGTTGCCGGTGACGCGGTCGATCAGCACGTAGGACGGCTTCATGGTGGCGATGTTGAGCTCGGCGCGGCCATAGTCCGGATGGGTCTCGATGCCGCCATTGGCAACCGCAATCGTGCTGCCGTCGCCCAGAAGCAGAAGCTCGTGCGGACCCATGCCATAAGTCGGGAATTCGCCGATGCGGCTGAATCTTGCCCGTGCATCGTAGATACCGACCACCCCGGCAGCATTGTCGAAATCGTTCTCGGTGGCGTAGAGCAGCGCGCCGTCGGGCGAGAACACGCCGTGGCCGAAGAAATGCCGGCCGGTGATGCTGGCGATCGTCAGCGGGGCGTCGCGGCCCGAATGATCGAAAACCACGGCAAAGGTGCCGGGCTGGCGAGCGAAGACCACAGAGCGCTTCGACACCGGATCGAAGGTGACGTCATGCCCGCGGTCGGGCAGGTCGATCGCATGCAGGAGCTTGCCGGCCTCGGACAGGACGGCGGCGCCATAGGTGCCATCGCGCTTGACGAAAGCGGTGGCGAAGACGGCGTCGGCTGCAAGCGTCTTGGCCCAGGCCGAAGGCGCCATCGCGGCAGCAAAGCCAATGCCTGCTGCCCGGAGGAAATCGCGGCGGTCGATCAGTGGCGTCTTCAAGGATCAGTCCCCATCCAGCGACGAGAAGCCGGCGGTCAGGCCGAATTCGGCGGTCAGCCTGGTGCCGATCAGGGTCGACAGGCTGGAGGTGATCAGCGCGAAATGCTCGAGTTTTTCATGCAGCGCCGGATCGGCAAGCGCCTTGTCGATCGGACCGCTGACTGCCTTGGCGGTGGCAACGCCGTTGACCAGCTGGATATGGATCGATTCCGCCATCCAGCGCGCGTCAGGCGGCAGTGCGCCGCCGAGTTTCGAGACCTGGAACAAATCGTCTATTCCCGACAGATTGGCGGCTAGCGAATTGGTGGTGTTTTGCGACCGCCAGTAGATTGCCTGTCTTGGCTTGTCGGCCGCCGGGCTGGCGCCGAAAAAGCCCTTCAGGCGCACGTCGCGCACCATTTCCAGCTCATTGATGAAGACGCCGACCAGTTCGGTCACAGCTTCGTTGCCATCACGGTAAAGCGCGTTCTGCGGCCCCGGATTGGCCCAAAGCGCCGCAAAACCGTCCGGTTTGTTCCAGGCTGTGCTGACCTCGCCCGCCATGGTTTCGATGTTGCCGGCGATCGCCGCGCCATAGGCGCAGCGATAGGGATCGGCTTTGCCCGTCAGCGCCTCGGCGCCATCGCCGTAAAGCACGAATTCCAGCGCGCCCAACCCTTGCATGGCAACGCTCTTGCCGGCCAGCTGTGCCGCGTCGGTGGCGGTCGGGTCCTTGTCCGACAGCGCCGCCTGCACCTGTTTCAGGCCGATGCTCTTGCGGTCCGGCCAGAAAAGCATGCGTTCCAGCCGGTTGTTCTCCTTGATCGGCCCGAAGCCGATGATCTCGGCTGACGACCAGGCATCGACCGTCGCCGAAAACTGGGCCCGCGCCGCATCGAGGTCTTCTTGCGAGGGCGCGGTGCAAAGCGTGTGCATCGCCTCGGTCAAATGGCCGGCATGGTCGTGCAGGCTGGCATAGGCCGGGCGGACGAAGCCATCGATCGCCTGCTGGATGATTTCAGAGGCTTTCACAGCCGCCGACGTCGGGACGACACCCAGCAGAGCCAACGGCAGTACGAGAACCAGTGCAGAGCGCTTGAGCATCACAGTGACTCCAGGAATTTGAGCAGCGCATCACGATCGGCCGCGTTGGCGGCGGCAAAACGGTCGCGCGCCTTCTGCGCCTCGCCACCATGCCACAGGATCGCCTCGGTCAGGCTGCGCGCGCGGCCATCATGCAAGAAGAAAGAATTGCCATTGACCGTCTCGGTGAGGCCGATGCCCCACAGTGGCGGGGTGCGCCACTCATTGCCGGTTGCTTCCCCCACGGACTGGCCATCAGCCAGATCAGGCCCCATGTCGTGCAGCAGGAAGTCGGAATACGGCCAGATCAACTGGAAGGCCTGCGCCTTGTTGGGCGTGCCGCGACGGGTGACGAATTTCGGCGTGTGACAGGCAATGCAGCCGATCTCGTAGAAGACTTTCTTGCCGGCGAGTACACCCGGCCGGTCGAGGTCGCGGCGTGCCGGCACCGCCAGGTTCTGCGAATAGAAGGTGACGAGATCCATCACCGGCGGTGGCGCCTCGACCAGGCCGAGGCGCGGCTGCACGCCGTTCGGCATGGCCAGGCATTTTGCCTGCGCGGCGGTGCAGTCGCCCCAATGTTTCGGCTCTTCCGGCGTCGAGATGCCGATGTCGCCGGCAAAGGCATCCGCCGCCTGCTGCCGGATCGACGCGATCTGTGCCTTCCAGCCAAAGCGGCCAAGCGTCAGCTCGCCGCTCTGGCCGTCGCGCACCATGTTGGGCCTGCCGGAAATGCCGTCGCCATCCCGGTCTTCCGGATCGGCATGGGCAAGGATATCGGCCGGGGCAATCTGCTCGATCAGGCCAAGGCCGACCATCGGCGGCGTCAGGCGCGGCGAAAGCGTGGTGCGCGGATCAAGCGGCCCATAGCCAAGATCGACGACCGAATAGCTGGGTTTGCGCAGGGAAATCACGGTGCCGTCCGCCAAAGTCACCTGCCGTTCCTGGTAGTCGACATGCATCCTGCCTTCGCCGCGCAGGCCGGTCACGGCCAGCTCCTGCAATTGGGTGCCGTAGACGAGGTCGGGAAAGTTGAGCACCCGATGGTCGGCGAGCGCTGCCTTCTCTTCCGCGCTGCTGGCGTCGCGGGCCAGCCGCAGGAACATCGACGTGGTGCCGGCATCGCCTTGCGGCGGACGGCCGCGGCCATCCTTCAGATGGCAGTTCTGGCAGGCGCGTTCGTTGAACAGCGGACCGAGCCCGTCCGACGCCTGCGTCGAGGATGGCGACGACACCCAGTTCTTGCGGAACAGCGCGTTGCCGAGCTTGAAGTCGCCCTCTTCCTCGAAGGTGATGTTGGCCGAGGATTGCGAGAAGGAATCGCGGCTGACATCCTTCCTGGACGTGCCGGCGCCGCCTTGCATCAGTTCGAACTGCTCAGGTTTGGAAAAATCCGACGTCGGCGTGGTGATGGCCGTAACGCGCGCCTGATCCTTCGGATTGAGGTCGGTACGCGAGGTGGCAAGGCCGGTGGGCTGAAGGTCGCCGGCAATCGCCGAGGAGGTGAATGCCACAACGAGGATGACGCAGCGCCCGCCCGCCGATCCGGCTGGCGTTTTGTGACAAGGCGGAGAGCCATTGGCTCGCCGCAAGCGGCGCACGAATTCTAGCAGGCGCCGCATTCCCGCATGTCCTTAGTCCGCCTCGTCCGCCGATGCGGCGTTGAGCTGGCCGTATTTTTCCTCGCCGATCGAAGCAAGCAGGTCGAGCTGAGTCTCGAGGAAGTCTATGTGCCCTTCCTCGTCCGCCAGCAACTCTTCGAACAGCTTCATCGTCACGTAGTCGCCCGCTTCCTCGCAGATCTCGCGCGAACGCTTGTAGGCGGTACGCGCGTCATATTCGCCGGCAAGATCGGATTCGAGCACTTCCTTGACATTCTGCCCGATGCGCAGCGGCGCCACGGATTGCAGGTTCGGATGGCCTTCCAGGAAGATGATGCGGGCCACGAGCCGGTCGGCATGGTGCATCTCCTCGATCGATTCCGCCCGCTCCTTTTTTGCCAGCTTGGCGTATCCCCAGTCCTCAAGCAGACGGAAATGCACCCAATACTGGTTGACGGCGCCGAGCTCCAGAAAAAGAGCCTCGTTAAGCCGCTCGATGATCTGCTGTTCGCCTTTCATGGGTTCTGCTCCCGTATTGGACGCGCAGGCCTCTGACGCGATCCAGGTGTGAAACGATATCCACGCCGCTCGCCTCCGAGCGGGCGTGGTAATTTTCGGTGACCCGAATGATCGTTTCGACCACATTTGGGAAGCAGCCGCAACAGCGACCGCGCTTTTGCATGGCGTGATAAACCTTTGCCGGCACGACCAGTTGCCAAGGGTCCTGGTCCAGCAGCCCGATGATCGTCTGCTCGATTTCCCTCTCGGTGATGATGTTGCAATGGCAGATCAGCATTTCATGGCTCGGATGGCTGACGGCGCCTCCCGCGCCGTGTGGCTTGATTTCTTGCCGGAGCCCAATCCGAAGCCGATGTCCAGCTTCGGTCAGGCCCCAGCCTGTCGACGCTTACTTGAACACCTTGTCGGGTGCGTCGAGGCTGTCGGACCCCTCGAAGGCGATGGCATTGAGCTTCAGGGAGCCAACGGCGCGTTCGACCGACTTGGTCTGGTCGATCAGAGCGTCGATTGCCGCCTGCACAGTGGCGTTGCCTTCGGTGTTGCCCTCGGCGATCTGCTGGTCATAAGCCTCGCCGGCCAGTGCCCGCGCCTTGATCGCTTCCATGTTGGCGACCGTGACATCAAGCTTGTCCGACAGTTCCTTGTCGATTGCCGGATCGGCCAACTTCACCATATCGGCGACCGACGGCCCCGAAACGACGGTGCCGTCGAGCCTAGTATAGGTGGCATGATAGGCGGCGCGGATGCCGATGGCGTCATAGAGATGCGAATTATAGGTGTTGTCGGAAAAGCAGTCATGCTCCTCTTCCGGATCATGCAGCAGCAGGCCGAGCTTCATGCGTTCGCCGGCGAGTTCGCCGTAGGACAGCGAGCCCATGCCGGTGAAGATCGTCGAGATGGCGGTGTTCGGCTCGCCATCGACGAGGTTCTTGCGCGCCGCGCCGTCTTCCTTCCAGTTTCCGACCATCTCCTGAAGGTCGGAAACCAGAAGGTCGCTGGCCGATTTCAGATATTGGGCGCGGCGATCGCAATTGCCGCCGGTGCAATTCTTGAGATCGTAATCGGTATAGGGGCGCTCGCCGGCGCCCGGACCGGTACCGTGCAGGTCCTGGCCCCAGAGCAGGAACTCGATGGCGTGATAGCCGGTGGCGACATTGGCCTCGACGCCGCCGGCTTCCTGCAGCGTGCCGGAGAGGAATTCCGGCGTCAGGTTGGTGGCATCGACCTTCTTGCCATTGATCTCGATTTCCTTGTTGGCGATCACATTGGCCGTATAGAGCGAATTCGCATCCGATTCGGTGCCATAGCTCTTGGCGACATAGTCGATCAGCCCTTCGTCGAGCGGCCAGGAGTTCACCTTGCCTTCCCAGTCGTCGACGATCTTGTTGCCGAAACGATAGACTTCGGTCTGCTGGTAGGGGACGCGCGATGCCTTCCAGGCGTCGCGGGCGGCGTTGAGGGTTTCCACCGACGGCTTGGCGAGCAGGGCGTCGACCGCCTTGTCTAGCGCCTGCGCAGTGGTCAGCGAATCCTCGTATTTGGCCAGCGCGATGTCGGCATAGGTCGTGATGACCGCCTTCGCATCGGTTCCCGCCTTGGCCGGCAGCACGAACACCGCCGCCGTCAGCAGGGCCGTGGCGCCGATCGCGGCGAGCCTGCCGCCATACCGTGCCGTTATCATCGCTCTCATGACTGTCATCTCCTCAGGAATTCACTGAAATAGGGGGCGGCAACGGGCGGCCTGCACCAAGTCGGGCAGGGCAGCGCCATCCGGCAAAAAAATGGCCACGACAAGGCGTGGTCTGCGGAAGAAAGACACCGAAATGCCTCCAATCGAAAGGGTTCAAGGCCCAGACATCAAAGGGATGCGCCAATGCGCGAGCCTCCATAAAGCTTCGACACCGCCGGAAGTCAATGGAGATCGGCAAGAAAAATCAATCGAAACAACAGTTTAGAATTATTCTAAACTACGACTGTCAACTTTATGCATCAGCCTGCACCGGGACTCGCCGGTGAACTGTGCGATTGACAGCCACCATTCCGGGTGCGACCCGCAAAAGCTCTCTTGCGGCGGCGCCAGACAATTGCCACTTGGCGAGACGTCCTAGAATCGAGTCGGGATTGGAATGCCATGAAGAACGGTGTGGTCATTGTCGGCGCGGGTCATGCGGGCGTGCAAGCGGCTGCAAGTCTGCGCGAGGAAGGCTATGACGGACCGGTGATCCTCGTCGGCGACGAGAACGAGCTGCCCTACCACAAGCCGCCGCTGTCGAAGACGTTCATCAAGGATGCCGCGGCCAAACCGCAACCGCTACGCGGCGAAGCCTTCTACACAGGCAGCGCCATCGACTACCGGCCAGGCATCAGGATCGACCGTATCGATGCCGGCCGTCGCAGACTGGACATCGCCGGCGGCGCGACACTTGCCTTTGACCACCTGGTCCTGGCGACCGGTTCGCGCCCGCGCACACTGCCGTTGCCCGGCTCTGAACTGTCCGGCGTGGTGTCGTTGCGCTCGCTGGCCGATGCGCGGCTGATCCGCGAGTTGAGCGCACAGAGCGACGAGGTCGTCATTCTCGGCGGCGGCTTCATCGGCCTGGAGATCGCCGCCACACTGCGGGCGGCCGGGCGTACAGTGACGGTTGTCGAAGCACTCGACCGGTTGCTCGGCCGCGCCGTGGCGCCGGTCGTGGCGAGCCATGTCCGCCAAAGGCTGGAAGCGACCGGGGTGCGTATCCTTAGCGGCACCAGCATTGCCCGGCTCGAAGGCGAAAACGGCCATGTCGTGGCCGCGGTCACCTCGTCAGGTGAAATTCTGCCGGCGCGCATGGTCATCGTCGGTATCGGCGCCGTGCCGAATGTCGAACTGGCGCAGGACGCCGGCCTCGCTGTCGCCAACGGCATCCGCGTCGATCACCAGATGCGCAGCTCGGTGCCGGAAATTCTCGCCATTGGCGACGCGGCCTCTTACCGACACTGGTTCACCGGCGGCGATGTGCGGCTGGAATCGGTGCAGAACGCCACCGACCAGGCCCGGCTTGCCGCACGCACCATTGTCGGCCACGCCGACGCCTATTCGGCGGTGCCATGGTTCTGGTCCGACATCGGCGACATGAAGCTGCAGATGGTCGGCCTGACCGCCGGCGGCGACAATCACGTCGTGCTGGGCGACCTGCCCGACAACAAGTTCTCCATCTACCACTATGCCGGCGACCGGCTGCTCGGCATCGAATCCGTCAATCGCCCCGGCGACCATATGCTTGGCCGCAAGATGCTCGGCGCCGGATTTTCGCCGACGCCGCAGACGATCGCGGATGGCCCCGAAGGCCTGAAAGCGGCGCTGGCCGCTTTCCTCGAAAACTTCCCAGCCACAGCGGCTGGGTAACGCCGCCGATCAGGCGGCGCAGACTTCGCGGATCGAGCTTTCCAGAATGTCGAGCGCCTCATTCATGACGCCGTCCTGGATGGTGATCGGCGCAAGGAAGCGGATGACGTTGCCGTAGACGCCGCAAGTCAGCAGGATCAGGCCCTTGTCGAGCGCCTTCAGCCTGATTGCATTGGCGATCTCGGCCGACGGCAGGCCTTTCTTGACGTCGTTGAACTCGACGGCGTTCATGAAGCCGAGGCCTCTGATATCGACGATCTCGGGTACGTCGTCGCGGATCGACTGCAGCCGCTGCTTGAGCCTGGCACCCAGCGTGTTGGCGCGATCGCAAAGCTTCTCCTCTTCGATCACGTCGAGTACGGCATGGGCGGCGGCAACGCCGATCGGGCTGCCGCCATAGGTGCCGCCGAGCCCGCCGGGGCCGGGAGCATCCATGATTTCGGCGCGGCCGGTGACCGCGGCCAGCGGGAAACCGCCAGCCAGGCTTTTCGCCATGGTGGTGATGTCGGCCGCCACCTCATGGTGATCCATCGCAAACATCTTGCCGGTGCGGGCAAAGCCGGTCTGCACTTCGTCGGCAATCAAGAGCATGCCGTGCTGGTCGCAGAGCTTGCGCAGCGCGATCAGGAACTCACGCGGCGCGTCGTAGAAGCCGCCCTCACCCTGGACCGGCTCGATAATGATGGCGGCAACCCGGGCCGGGTCGACATCGGCCTTGAACAGGCGGTCGAGTGCGGCCAGCGAATCGGCGACCGATACACCGTGCAGCGGCACCGGGAACGGCGCATGGTAGACGTCACCCGGCATGGCGCCGAATCCGACCTTGTAGGGTACGACCTTGCCGGTCAGCGCCATGCCCATGAAGGTGCGGCCATGGAAGCCGCCGGCGAAGGCGATGACCGCTGGGCGGCCGGTGGCGTTGCGGGCGATCTTGACGGCGTTCTCGACCGCCTCGGCGCCGGTGGTGACGAAGATCGTCTTCTTCTCGAACTTGCCGGGCAGCATGGCGTTCAGCCGTTCGGCCAGCCGCACATAGCTCTCATAGGGCACCACCTGGTGGCAGGTGTGGGTGAAGCGATCGAGCTGCGCTTTGACCGCCTCTATGACCTTCGGATGGCGGTGACCGGTATTGACGACGGCGATGCCCGACGAGAAGTCGATGTAGCGGCGGCCCTCGACATCCCAGATCTCCGAGTTTTCAGCCCGGTCCGCATAGATCTGCGTGGTCATGCCGACGCCGCGTGAGATCGACTGGTTCTTGCGCTCCGAAATGGCTGAATTCTTCATGGTATCCCTCATCGGGCCGGCGCCCGTTCTTGTTTGATGTCGCTGACACGTCTTCTGACCTTATTTCACGTTTTCCTCAAGTCGGCACCGTCAACAGGCAATTGGGCCTGTCGCACGCCGCGGCCTCGACCAGTCGACCGATACGCGTACGGGAGAGGTTCCCTTTTCCCCGGGATCGATTATCTTCGGACGGCCCGCGGGGCTCCGCAGTGGGAGCGTTCCAAGCAGGCAGGGGAAGCCATGAGCAGGAACGCGACATCGTCCGCCTTGCAATCATCGCTCCACAGCCTTTTGCCGTTTCGAAACACCTCGATCCTTGTCTGCGCGATAGCGAGCCTGCTGCTTGCCGGTTGCCAAAGGCAGGAGGCGGCCGAACACAAACTGCCGATCCTGGTGCGCACCGAGACCGTGGCGATCGCAGACTTTTCGCCGAGGACCTCGCTGACCGGCGTGATCGCGGCGCGCACGCTGAACAATCTGTCGTTCCGGGTCGGCGGCCGCGTGGCCGAGCGGCTGGTCGATGTCGGCCAGCATGTCGATCAAGGTGCCATGCTCGCCCGCATCGATCCGCAGGAGCAGGAGTCCGATTTGCGCTCGGCACAGGCCGATCTTAACGCGGCGCAGGCACAGCTGACCCAGTCCGCAGCCGCCTTCGAGCGGCAGAAGACGCTGCTTGCCCAGGGTTTTACCACCAGGCGCGACTATGACGCTGCCGACCAGGCGCTGAAAGTGGCGCAAGGCAGTGTCGATGCCGCACAGAGCGCACTCACCAACGCCCAGCAGAACCTGTCATTCACCGAGCTCAAGGCGGGTGCCGCCGGCGTCATCACCGCCCGCCAGGTCGAAACCGGTCAGGTGGTGCAGGCGGCGCAGACCGTCTTCACCGTCGCTGAGGACGGCGATCGCGACGCGGTGTTCAATGTCCAGGAAACATTGGTCGCCAAAACGGCGCCATCGCCGGCGGTGACGATCACGCTGTTGTCCGACCCGCAGGTGAAGGCCGTGGGCAAGGTGCGCGAAGTCTCGCCAGCAGTGGATCCGGATTCGGGCTCGATCCGGGTCAAGGTCGCCATTCCCGATACGCCCGCCGGCATGCCACTGGGAGCGGCTGTCATCGGCTCGGTCAGCGCCAGGCCGGTGAAGGTTATCCTATTGCCCTGGCAGGCGCTGACCGCCAGTGCCGGCAAACCGGCTGTCTGGGTCGTCGACCCCTCGACCAAGGCGGTTGCCACGGCGCCGGTCGAGGTGCTGGCGTTCGATTCAGGTACGGTCGTCATCGCCAGCGGCCTGAACGAAGGCCAAAGCGTCGTTACGGCAGGCGGGCAGTTGCTCAGTCCCGGGCAAACGGTCGAGATATCGGGAGCGGGCCAGTGAGAAGGCTGCCGCACCTTATGCTTGGCCTATTTGCACTTGGCACGCTCGTGTCCTGCTCGAAGTCCGAGGAAAAGCCGCCCGAGATCATCCGGCCAGTGCTGTCGGTGGTCATCGAGCCGCGCACAACCCAGACCTTCGGCTTTGCCGGCTCGGTCGAGCCGCAGGTCAGTGCCGACCTCGCCTTCCGCCTGCTTGGCCGGGTTGTGTCGCGCGACGTCAATGTCGGCGACATCGTGAGCAAGGGCACGACGATCGCCGCGCTCGACCCGACCGCACTGGAGCTGGCCGCCCAGGCCGCCAAGGCGGAACTCTCCAATGCCGAGGCGCAATTCGCCAACGCCGCAGCCAGCGAGGAGCGCCAGCGCCAGCTGCTTGCCGCCGCCAACACCTCGCAAGCGGTCTTCGATTCCGCGCAGCAGGCGCGGAAAGCGGCGGAGGCCGGCGTTGAACGGGCCAAGGCCTCGCTTGCCAAATCGCAGGAGCAGCTTGGCTACGCCCGGCTGTTCTCGGATTTCGACGGCGTCGTCACCGCCACCGGCGCCGAGGTCGGCCAGACGGTCTCGCCTGGCCAGACGGTCGTCACGGTGGCGCGCTCGGACCTGCGCGAGGCGGTGGTCGATATTCCTGACCAGTTGATCGGTGACCTCACGGCTGGCACGCCATTCCAGGTCATCCTGCAATCGCTGCCGACGATCCAGACCGAGGCCAAGCTGCGCGAGATCGCGCCGCAGGCCGAAGGCTCGACCCGCACGCGCCGCGTGCGGCTGACGCTCACCGACCCGCCGCAAGCCTTCCGACTCGGCTCGACAGTGACGGCGACCCGCGTGACCAAGGTTGCGCCGACGATAGAATTGCCAATGTCAGCACTGCTTGAAAGGGACGGCGTCGACAAAGTGTGGGTCGTCGATCCGCAGACATCCAGCGTTAACGCCAGAGAAATCAAGGTCGCCGCCAAGGGCGCCGCTACCTTCACCGTCGCCGAAGGGCTGGAAGCCGGTATGCGCGTCGTCACCGCCGGCGTCCACAGCCTGAGCGAAGGCCAGAAGGTCAAAGTGCCGGAGGGCGGCGTCTGATGAAGGGCTTCAATCTCTCCGACTGGGCGCTCAGCCACCGCTCCATGGTCTGGTACTTCATGCTGGTCTTCGTGGTGGCCGGCATCTTCTCCTACCTCAATCTCGGTCGTGAGGAAGACCCCAACTTCACCATCAAGACGATGATCATCCAGGCCAACTGGCCGGGCGCGTCGGTCAAGGAGACCGTGCAGCAGGTGACCGACCGCATCGAGAAGAAGCTCGAGGAGCTCGACAGCCTCGACTTTACCAGATCCGTCACCTCCGCCGGCCAGACCGTCATCTTCGTCAACCTGAAGGACACCACCAAGGCGCGCGATGTCGTGCCGAATTGGATTCAGGTGCGCAACATGGTCAACGACATCCGGGCCCAGTTTCCGCAGGGTGTGCAGGGACCATTCTTCAACGACCGCTTCGGTGATGTCTACGGCAACATCTACGCCTTCACGTCGGACGGGCTGACGCCGCGCCAGTTGCGCGACTATGTCGAGGACGTCCGCACCAAAATCCTGACCGTACCGAATGCCGGCAAGGTCGATCTCGTCGGCGCGCAGGACGAGGCGATCTATCTCGAATTCTCGACCCGCCAGATCGCTGCCCTTGGTCTCAACCAGCAAGCGATTGTGGCTAGCCTGCAAGCGCAGAACGCGATCACGCCGTCCGGTGTCATCGAGTCCGGACCGGAGCGTATCAGCGTGCGCGTCGGTGGCCAGTTCACTTCCGAAGAGAGCCTGCGTGCCATCAATCTGCGCGTCAACGACCGCTTCTTCCGGCTGAGCGATGTTGCCACGATCACGCGCGGCTATGTCGATCCGCCGACGGCGCTGTTCCGCTTCAATGGCCAGGACGCCATCGCGCTGGCCATCGGCATGAAGCCCAACGCCAATCTGCTGCAGTTCGGCGAGGCGCTTCACACGGAGATGAACAAGGTGCTGGCCGACCTGCCGGTCGGCGTCGGCGTGCATCTGGTCGCGGACCAGCCCGTCATCGTCGAGGAGGCCGTCTCGGGCTTCACGCGCGCGCTGTTCGAGGCCGTCGCCATCGTGCTCGCTGTGTCCTTCATCAGCCTCGGCATGCGCGCCGGCTTCGTCGTGGCGCTGTCGATCCCGCTAGTGCTGGCCATCACCTTCACGGTCATGGCCTATCTCGGCATCTCGCTGCAGCGCATCTCCCTGGGGGCGCTGATCATTGCGCTCGGCCTCCTGGTCGACGACGCCATGATCGCGGTAGAAATGATGGTGGCGCGGCTTGAGGTCGGCGACAACCTGCGCAAAGCGGCGACTTACGTCTACACATCGACTGCCTTCCCAATGCTGACCGGTACGCTGGTGACGGTCGCCGGTTTTATCCCGATCGGCCTCAACAACAGCGCCGCCGGCGAGTACACCTTCACACTGTTCGTCGTCATCGCGGTATCGCTTCTGGTATCATGGATCGTCGCAGTGCTGTTTGCGCCGCTACTCGGCGTCACAATTCTTCCAGCGACGATGAAGACGAAGCACCACGACCAGCCGGGCCGCTTCACGTCACTGTTCCGGCGCGTGCTGCTCGGCTCCGTGCGGCATCACTGGCTGACCATCATCGCCACCGTGCTGTTGTTTGCCGGCTCGATAGCCGGCTTCGGCCTCGTCCAGCAGCAGTTCTTTCCGCCTTCTGACCGGCCGGAGCTGATCGTCGACTGGAACCTGCCGCAGAACTCGTCTGTCACCGAGACGCGGGACCAGATCGAGCGTTTCGAAGGGCGCGCGCTGGCCGGCAACCCCGACATCGACCATTTCAGCTCCTATATCGGACAGGGCGCGGTGCGCTTCCTGCTCGCCTTCGATGTGCAACCGGCCAATCCCTATTTCGGCCAAACCGTCATCGTTACCAAGAGCATCGAGGCGCGCAACCGGCTGAAGCCGCTCCTGGAGAAGCTGCTGCGCGAGGAGTTCGTCGGCACAGATGCCTTCGTCAAGCCGCTCGAGCTCGGTCCGCCGGTCGGCCGCCCGGTGCAGTACCGCGTCGGCGGTCCTGACATCCAGACGGTGCGCGGCCTGGCGCAGCAATTCGCCGGCCTCATCTCGACCAATCCGAAGCTTGCCGCGCCGACCTTCGACTGGAACGAGCCGCAGCGTGTGCTGAGGGTCGACGTGCTGCAGGACAAGGCGCGCCAGCTCGGCATCACCTCCTCCGATATCGCCAGCGCGCTGAACAGCACGGTCGGCGGCGTCACCATCACGCAGGTGCGCGACGCCACCTATCTGATCAACGTCGTGGCGCGCTCACGCGATGCCGAACGCGGCTCGATCGGGACGCTGCAGAACATGCAGCTGCCGACCAGCACCGGCGAGGCGATCCCGCTCGCGGCGGTGGCCAACTTCCGCTACGAGCTGGAGCAGCCGACGGTGTGGCGGCGCGACCGCATTCCGACGATCACCGTGCGCGCCGGACTGGTCGGCAACACGCTGCCGGCGACCGTGGTCAATGAACTGAAGCCAGCCGTCGATGCCTTCATCGCCAAGCTGCCGCCGGGCTATTCGGTAGAGACCGCAGGCTCGGTCGAGGAAAGCGCTAAAAGCCAGGGACCGATCGCCGCCGTCGTGCCGCTGATGCTGTTCGTCATGGCGACCATCCTGATGGTGCAGTTGCAGAGCTTCCAGCGCCTGTTCTTGGTCGTTGCTGTGGCGCCGCTCGGCCTGATCGGCGTGGTGGCCGCACTGGTGCCTAGCGGCGCGCCGCTCGGCTTCGTCGCCATCCTCGGCGTGCTGGCGCTGATCGGCATCCTGATCCGCAACTCGGTCATACTGATCGTGCAGATCGAGGACCTGGTCGCCGAAGGCAAGGACCGCTGGGCGGCCGTGATCGAGGCGACCGAGCACCGCATGCGGCCGATTGCGCTGACGGCCGCGGCCGCGAGCCTCGCGCTGATCCCGATCGCGCGTGAGGTCTTCTGGGGACCGATGGCCTATGCCATGATGGGCGGTATCATCGCCGGCACCGCAATCACGCTGCTGTTCCTGCCGGCGCTCTATGTGGCGTGGTTCAGGATCAAGGAGCCTAAGCCGGCGTCGGACAACACTGCACCGACTGGTGACGCAATCCCGGAAGGCGGGACAGCCTGAGGGCAGTTGCGAGAAGGGTAGCGGTGGTGCTCTCCTCTGTCCTGCCCTACGTCTCTCCCACAAGGGGGAGATTGGCTGTCATCTCGGCTTTCGCTAGTTATCAACGTGTGAGCAGAGCGCCGGAGCCGCTGATCTCCCCACTCGTCGGGTGAGATGGCCGGCAGGCCAGAGGGGGGCGCGAAAGAGCGCGCGATGTAGAAAGTTCTGCTACGCCCTCACAAACCCGTCGCTCGCCCTGAGCAGATTGCGCGTATAATCCTTGGTCACGCGGCGCTCGACAAGGTCGCTTGCCGCGAGATTCTCCACCGCCTCGCCGCTTTGCATCACCATCAACCGCTCGCACATATGGGTGATGATGGCGAGGTCGTGGCTGACCATCAGGAAGGTCAGCTTGCGGCGCCGGCGGACCTCTTCCAAGAGGTTGAGCACTTCCGCCTGCACCGAGGCGTCGAGCGCAGAGGTCGGCTCGTCGAGCAGCAGGATCGACGGTTCGAGAATGAGCGCGCGCGCGATCGCCACACGCTGGCGCTGGCCACCCGACAATTGATGCGAGTAGCGGAAGCGAAATCCGGTGCCCAAACCGACCTCGTCGAGTGCCCGCTGGATACGCTTTTCGCCGTCGGCAAAACCATGGATGGCAAGCGGCTCCTGCAGCAGGCGGTCGACGGTCTGGCGCGGGTGCAGCGAGCCGTACGGATCCTGGAAAACCATCTGCACTTCGCGGTAAAAGGCCTTGTCGCGGCGCACGCCAAGCTTCTTGCCATTGACTGTGATGCTGCCCGAGGCGACCGGCGCGAGACCCGCGATGGCTCGCAGCAGCGTCGATTTGCCGGAACCGGATTCACCGACCAGGCCGAAGGATTCGCCTGGCTGCACGTCGAGGCTGACGCCCTTCAGCGCGCGAAAGCGGTCGAAGATCACTTCCAGTCTGTCGACGGCAATCGCTGCTGTCATGCCGCCCACTCCGGCTTGCGGTCGAGCACCGGCAGCGGATGGCGGTCGGCGCCGATCTTGGGCATGCAGTTGAGCAGGCCGCGCGTATAGGGATGTTGGGCGCGGCCGAGTTCGGACGCCTTGAGCTGCTCGACCACCTTGCCGGCATACATGACGATGACGCGGTCGCAGAAGGAGGAGACCAGGCGCAGGTCGTGAGAGATGAAGATCAGCCCCATGCCGCGCTCGCTGACCAGCCTGTCGAGAATGCCGAGCACGTCCAGCTGCACGGTCACGTCGAGCGCCGAGGTCGGCTCGTCGGCGATCATCATCTCCGGCCCGGCGATCAGCATCATGGCGATCATGGCGCGCTGACCCATGCCGCCGGACACTTCGTGCGGATGCAGGTCGAAGACGCGGGAGGGATCGCGGATCTGCACCGCCTCCAGCATCGCCACCGCGCGGTCGCGCGCCTCGGCCTTGCCGACCTTTTCATGCGTGCGCAGCGTCTCGACGATCTGGCGGCCGATGCTCATGACCGGATCGAGCGAATATTTCGGATCCTGCAGGATCATGGCGATGCGTTTTCCGCGCAGCGCCCGCCGTTCGCGTGGCAAGACGCTGAGCAGGTCGATGCCGTCGAAGGCAAGCTTGTTCGCCGATATCCGGGCCTGCGGCGGCGTCAGCCCCATGATGGCGCGGCCGGTCTGCGATTTGCCGGAGCCGGATTCGCCCACGATGCCAAGCCGTTCGCGGCCAAGCGAAAAGGAAACCCCGCGGACCGCCTCGACAATACCGGTGCGGGTCGGGAAGGTGACGCTGAGATTCTCGACCTCGAGAAGTGTGCTCATTGGTCGCTGCCGATTGGGGTCACCGCTCATTGGTCACCACTACGGGGATCGAGCGCGTCGCGCAGGCCATCGCCGAGCAGGTTGAAGCCGAGGCTGACGATGAGGATGGCAAAGCCCGGTGCACCGGCCACCCACCACTGATCGAGCACGAAGCGGCGGCCCGACGCGATCATGGTGCCCCATTCCGGCAGCGGCGGCTGCGCGCCGAGGCCGAGGAAGCCGAGGCCGGCAGCGGTCAGGATGATGCCGGCCATGTCGAGCGTCACCCGGACGATCAGCGAGGATATGCAGAGCGGCATGATGTGTCGCAGCACGATGCGGAAGGGCGAGGCGCCCATCAATTGCACCGCCTTGATGTAATCGGAATTGCGCACGGTCAGCGTTTCGGCGCGCGCGATGCGCGCATAAGGCGGCCATGAGGTGATGGCTATGGCCAGCACCGCATTCTCGATGCCGGGGCCTAAGGCCGCGACAAAGGCCAGCGCCAGGATCAGCTTGGGGAAAGCGAGGAAGATGTCGGTGATGCGCATCAGGATGGCATCGGTCCAGCCGCCGGCATAGCCGGCGACGGTGCCGACAAGCAGGCCGATCGGTGCGGCGATGATGGCAACCAGGATGACCACGTAGAGCGTCCAGCGCGAGCCATAGAGGATGCGCGAAAGGATATCGCGGCCAAGGTCGTCGGTGCCGAACCAGTGCTCGGCGCTCGGCGCCAGCAGGCGCGAGCCCTTGAGGTCGCCAAATGTCGGCGAGTAGGGCGCCAACACGCCGGCAAGGGCGGCAACAATCAGCAGGGCAATGATGATGAGCAGGCCGAGAAACGCCAGCCGGTTGGCGGAAAAGCGCCGCCACGCCACGTAGGCGCGGCCGAGCCTTGCCTGCATGCGCGACGCCGGCCGCTCGCTGAGCAGCCAGTCGCGGCGGGTCTGGATTGTCTCGGTGCTCATCCTGTCTTGGTCCTCGGATCAAGCACACGGTAGAGCAGGTCGGAGAGAAGATTGATGGCGATGAACACCGAGCCGATGACGATGGTGCCGCCGAGTACCGCGTTCATATCGGCGTTCTGCAGCGAATTGGTGATGTAGAGGCCGATGCCCGGCCAGGAGAATACGGTCTCGGTCAGCACCGAGCCTTCGAGCAGGCCGGCATAGGATAGCGCGATCACCGTCACCATCGGCACAGCGGCGTTGCGCAGCGCGTGGCCCCAGATGATCCGGGTTTCCGACAGACCCTTGGCGCGCGCTGCGACGATATATTCCTGCGACAGTTCGTTGAGCATGAACGAGCGCGTCATGCGGCTGATATAGGCGAGCGAGAAATAGCCGAGCAGCGAGGCCGGCAGGATGATGTGCCGGAAGGCATCATAAAAGACGTCCCACTGCCCCTGCATAGCGGAGTCGAGGAGGTAAAAACCAGTGATCGGCGTGAAGGTGTATTCATAGACGACGTCGAGCCGGGCCGGGAAAGCCACCCATTGCAGCTTGGCATAGAAAAGCACCAGCGCCAGCAGTCCCAGCCAGAAGATCGGCACTGAATAACCGATCAACCCGATGATCCGCACGATCTGGTCGATGAGGCTGCCGCGCCTGACCGCGGCCAGCACGCCAAGCGGCACGCCGAACAGCGCACCGATCAGCGTTCCCAGCGTCGCCAGTTCCGTCGTTGCCGGAAGTGCACGGCGAATATCGGTCATGACCGGATTGGTGGTCAGCACCGAGGTGCCGAAATTGCCGTTCAGGGCATTTTTCACATAGATGTAGAACTGCTCGACCAGCGGCAGATCCAGCCCCATCTCGCGGCGCGTGCGCTCGACGACATTGGCCGGCGCCCGATCGCCGAGCACCGCCAGCACCGGATCAATCGGGATCACACGGCCGATGAAGAACGTCACCGCGAGCAGACCAAGATAGGTCGTGACCGCGATGACCAGAAACCGGCCGAGCGATGATGCAAAGGCGACGGCACGGGCGCTGCCGCGCCCGCCCTCGTTTTCAACCGCGCTCATGCGGCGCGTCCGCGGGCACTATTCCTTGGAAACCGGCCCGACGAAGTTGCTGTCGAAGCTCGGGCCGAGTGCGAAGCCCTTGAGGTTCTTGCGCAGGCCAGCCACTTCCAGCTGCTGGTGGATGACGACGAAGGGGCTGGTGTCGAGGATCTTCTTCTCCAGATCCTTGTACATATCGGCGCGCTTGCCCGCGTCCTTCTCAAGCAGGGCTGCTTCCGTCTGCTTGGTCAGGTCCGGAATGTCCCAGGCGTTGCGCCAGGCCAGCGTCTTGGTCTTGGCTGCATCCGAATTGTCGGGGTTCGAGGCAAAAGTCTGGGCATTGGAATTCGGATCGAAATAGTCCTGGCCCCATTGGCCGATATAGATGTCGTGGTTGCGGGCGCGGTACTTGGTCAGGGTCTGCTTGCCGTCGCCTGGAATGATCTCCAGCTTGATGCCGGCCTGGCCCAGCGTCTGCTGGATCGATTCCGCCATGCCGGTTGTCGGCTGGCCGGTGCGTACGTCCATGGTTACGCTGAAGCCGTCGGGCAGACCGGCCTTGGCCAGCAGTTCCTTGGCCTTGGCGACATCGAGCTTGAACGGATTCTCGTCGAGTTCACCCAGAACCCCTTTGGGCAGGAAGGTCTGGTGGATCTCGCCAATGCCCTTGAGGATGGTCGAACTCAAGGCATCATAGTCGACCAGATATTTGAACGCCTGGCGCACCTCGGGCTTGGCGAGGTTCGGGTTCTTCTGGTTGAGGCTGATGTAATAGACCGTGCCCTTCGGCGCGCTGGTGGTGGTGAGATCGGCGTTCTTGGCGATGGCATCGAGATCGTTCGGCTCGAGGTTGCGGGCAACGTCGATGTCGCCGGCTTCTAGCGCCAGGCGCTGGGCCGAGCTTTCCTTCATGTTGCGATAGATGACACGGGCGAGCTTGGCCTTTTCGCCGAAGTAGTTGTCGTTGCGCTCCATGACGACGGCTTCGTTGGCGCGCCATTCGCGCAACTTGAAAGCGCCGGAGCCGGCATAGCCGGTTTTCAGCCAGGCATTGCCGAAGTCATTGTCCCATTTGTAGTCGGCGCTCGGCGTCACCGCAGCGACATGTTCCTTGACCAGCTTGGCGTCGACGACCGACGCGACCGTTGCCGACAGACAGTTCAAGACGAAGCTCGGCGCGTAGGCCTTGTCGACGGTGAACTGGAAGGTGGTGTCGTCGACCGCCTTGGCCTTGTCAGTGACGTTGTCGCCGCTGATGCCGAACTGGCCGATGATGAACGCCGGGCTCTTGTCCAGCTTGACGGCGCGCTCGAACGAATAGGCGACGTCGGCCGCGGTGATCGGATTGCCCGAGGCAAATTTCAGGCCGGGCTTGAGCTTGAAGGTGTAGGTCAGGCCGTCGTCGGAAACGGTCCAGCTTTCGGCGAGGTCGCCCTTGACCTTGGAGGTGTCGCTGAGGTCGAGACGGACGAGCAGATCGTAGGTGTTGCCGGTGACCTCGGCGGTCGAGAGTTCGAACGCCTCGCCCGGATCCATGGAGATGATGTCGTCGATGGCGAAACCTTCGACCAGCGTGTCGGCGGGTGTGACCGCGCCAGCGGGGGCGCCGGCCAGAAGCAGCGCGGACATGGCTGCGCCCGCGAGCAAGATGCGAGAGCGTAGAGCGAACTTTTCCATCATCATTGTGATTGTTCCCTGTTTTGTTGTTTGTTGACCTGAGTTCCCGGCTCAGGTTTGCAGAATTCTTTTCGGCGCCGAACAACGGCCCTCCGACCCCTTAACGTTGCGGTTTTTGTCCAGTTGGTCAACATCTATTCCGAGGTCTTCCAGTCGGCAACGAGCATTTGCAAGACAGCTTATTGGACCAGAATGCGCTGTGGCGAGTCGATGCATGGGCCGGCTAATTGAGGCCGTTAATCGGGAAAAATCTGCTAATTTCAGAGCTACTTAAGCGCAGTGACCAGCCCGGCATCGGGAAAGCAGGTGGCGGCGCGACCGTTCTTGGCTTGCCACTTGCCGATCGAGCGGCGGGTCTTGAAGCCGGGCAGGCCGTCGGCGCCGCCGACATCATAGCCCTTGGCCTCCAGCGCCCGCTGCAAAGCGGCGATGTCTGACCGGTAGAGCCCACCGACCGCGCCCCAGCTGCCGGTAAAATTGCTGTCGCCATGGGCGATGCGATCGGCGCCATGACCGATGAACAGCGCATAGAGGTCGCTGGTATTGTATTCCTTCAGCACGTAGAAATTGGGCGTGGCGATGAAGGCCGGCCCGCTGCGTCCGGCCGGCATCAGCAGGAAGCCTTCGGCCTTCAGCTCGCTTGCCGGAAACGCTTTTCCGCCGACACGCTTGATGCCCATCGCCGCCCACTCAGAAATCTTCTTGCCCTGGTCGGGACCTTCGAGCGAACAGGAGACCGTCTCCGGCACGGTCACCTCAAAACCCCAGCCACGCCCCCTCACCCAGCCATAGTGGACGAGATAGTTGGCGATCGAGGCCAGCACGTCCGGCGTCGAATTCCAGATGTCGGCGCGGCCGTCGCCATCGAAGTCGACGGCATGTTTCAGGAACGAGGTCGGCATGAATTGCGGCTGGCCGAGCGCACCAGCCCAGGATGATTTCATCGCGCCGACCGGGGCCAGCCCGCGCTCGACGATTTCCAGCGCGGCCAATAGTTCGGTGCGGAAGAAGTCCTTCTTGGTCGACATGAACGCCTTGGTGCCCAGCACCTCGAAGGCGTCATAGGGCATTTTTGCCCCGCCGAAGCCGGTCTCACGCCCCCAGATCGCCAGCAGTACCTCGCCCGGCACGCCATAGCGCTTCTCTATCGCGGCAATAGTCCTCGCATTGGCGGCCTCGCGCGCCCGGCCGCCAGCGGCCACCGCACCGATGGTCTTCTCGGCGAAATAGGCGCCGGGCGAGCCGAACTCGGCCTGGTGCTGCTTCTGCGGCGTGGTCGCCTTCTCGCCCGGCTTCACCAGATCGGGCAGCTTCAAATTGGGTTTGACGCCGTCGAAAGCGGCATCGAAGGTTTTCTTGGAGATGCCTTTCGCCTTGGCTAGCGGCCACAGATCATTCTGCAGCCAGACGCGGAATTGATCGTCGATCTTTGCCGCGGAGGCGGGGGCTGCGACGCCCAGGGCGATAAGGATTGCGAGGAAAATCGCAAGGGCCAGTCGGTAGAGCGGGGCGCGAAGGAATGCAGTCATCTCAGGAGCATCCTTCTCCGCCAATTGCGTCAAAACGCCGTCCGAGAGCGTAGCGCCGCGGCCAGCGTGCCTTCGTCGAGATAATCGAGCTCACCACCGACCGGCACGCCATGCGCCAGGCGTGTCACCTTGAGGTCGAATCCGGACAGCTGGTCGGTGAGGTAATGCGCGGTGGTCTGACCCTCGACCGTGGCGTTGACAGCGAGGATGATCTCCCTGACCTCGCCGCCGGCGACGCGGTCGATCAGCGAGCGGATGTTGAGCTGGTCGGGGCCGATGCCGTCGAGTGGCGACAGCGTGCCGCCGAGCACATGATAGCGCACATTCATCGCTGCCGCCCGCTCCAGCGCCCACAGGTCGGAGACGTCCTCGACGACGATGATGGTGCCGGCGTCACGGCGCGGATCGGTGCAGATCATGCAGGGGTCCGCCGTATCGACATTGCCGCAGGTCGAGCAGATGCGCACCTTGTCGGCCGCCTCGGCCATGGCGGCGGCGAGCGGCGACAGCAGTTGCTCCTTCTTCTTGATCAGATGCAGTGCCGCGCGCCTGGCCGAACGGGGACCCAGGCCCGGCACCTTGGCCAGGAGCTGGATCAGGCGTTCGATCTCGGGACCGGCGATTCGCTTGGACATCGCTCTGATCTAGGATTTTTCAGAGCGCTTTGGAACATCTCGCGACCGCATGAGCCGCCATATTGCACTTGCGGACCCATGGGGCGGACCATGGACTGCAAATCAGTTGGCTTCGAGCGGCCGGCCCTGGCTGACGATCATCGCGCCGATGGCGTCGGTGTTCTCAGGCGTGGACTGGAACCCCATCGCCGCCTCTTGCGGCGCGTTCGCAACCGAGGAGATGACCGGCTTGGCCAGAGTTCCGCCAAAACGGGAGGCATCCGGTTCTTCCATCGGCTCCTGCATCGCCACCACCGTCGGCTCCAGCGAGACGCGCGCGGATTTCGCGGTCGGCGCGACCGAGGCGGTCATGTAGGTCTGTTGCGCAGGTGCCGACCGACCTGTCGCCGGCTTGGCCGGACGCACCGGCTCGGCGGAAGCGACAAGCGTCACTGGCGCGGCTGGCTTCGCCATTTCGGGTGCTGCCGAGGCGACGGCGACCTGCGATTCATCCGGCAGCGGCTGCCAGTTGCGGCCGCGCTTTTCGTAGAAGGCATTGCCGCCCGCGACCATGGTGTAATGCATGTTCCTGTAGGGGAAGCGCAGCCCGGCGGTGTGGAAATACATCGTGTTCTTCAGCTTGGCCTTGCGCTCGCCCTTGAGCACGGCATCGGCGGCTTCCTCGACATCGGGCATCGCCCGCGAATTCATCGGCCGGGTCATGACGCCGGGCGCGAACTGCCCACGCTCGCCCACCACCTCACAGATGGTGCTGCCGTGGTTGCCGGAGCGCAGCCGGTTCATCACCACCGTGCCGACCGCGATCATGCCGTCGCGGCTCGACCGGTTGGACTCGAAGAACATCGCCCGCTCCAGGCATTCCTTGTCCTTCGGCGTGTGACTGTAAGAGCGCGAACTCAGGAAATTCGGCGTGATGGCGTCGGTCAAGCTGGCGACGGACATGCCGTGTGAGGTGGTCTGGCTACAGGCAGCCAAAAACAGGGGTGAAATGACGGCGCCGAGCAACAGCGGCGTCTTCCATCGCATGACAATCAACAGGTAACCCTCATTTCGATGCCCGCCCCCAGGCTGCGGCAAGAATGAGACACTTTCAGGCAAAATGATGGCTAAAACGTTATTAACGAGGCACTGTTGCCAAATTGGAACAGTTGCGTGGCTTTTCCCGGTTACCGCCCAGCCGGTATCGCGGCCGGCTGGCCAGGTTCAAGCTCTTCGACTTTCTCCGAAAACAGGCCGCGTCTGAGGAACAACACCAGTGCGTCCCTGGCCGTTGGCGCGATCTTTCCCGGCCAGTCGCTTTCGATGAATTCGGCCTTCGTGAAGTCCGGATTTGTCTCGCCGGCCGCCTCCAGGAACTCGGCGATCTCGAGCACGATGACGCGCTCGTCCTTCGACAGCGCCGACGTGCCGGCCTCGATCGACGGGCGATGCACGTAATCCTCGAACAGGTCGAAGTAGCCCTTGATGCCGACAAGATCGACACCGGCGTCGCAATCGGCCAGGATTTCCAGGACCTCGTAGATCCTGTTGCGGACACGCTGCTCGATCAGTCTTTCGGAGGGCTCTTCGGTCATGGCACGCTGCCGCTGAACGCTAGAAGGGCAATTTCATTCCAGGCGGGATCGGCAGGCCGGCGGTCAGCGCCTTGGTCTTTTCCTGCATGATCTGCTCGACCTTGGTCTTGGCGTCATTGTGGGCGGCCAGCACCAGGTCTTCCAGGATCTCGACATCGTCTTCCTTGAACAGGGACGGGTCGATCTTCAGCGACTTCATCTCGAATTTTCCGGTCAGCGTCACGTTGACCAGGCCGCCGCCGGCCTGGCCGGACGCCTCCAACGTGGCGATCTCATCCTGCATGGCCTGGAACTTGGCCTGCATTTCCTTCGCCTTGCCCATCAGGCCGAGAAGATCTTTCATGGTCGGGTCCTTTGCGGATTCGTGCTGTGGTCAGGTCTCGTCGTCGTCCGCCGGCGGCTCGACCGGCACTTCGGCCTCGGCCGTATCGGCTTCCGGCGCGTCGGGAATGCGCACGTCGATGATCTTGGCGCCGGGGAACCGCGCCAGAATGGCGGCAACGGTCGGATCGCTCTTGGCGTCGAGGAAGGCGGTCTCGCGCTTGGTCGATTCCATTTCGGCGAGCGTCTGGCCGCCCTCCTCCTTCGACAGCGAGACCAGCCAGCTGCGGCCGGTCCAGGCGCGCAGCTTCGTCGTCAGATCGTTGAGCAGCATCTTGGGTGCATCAGCGGTCAGACCGACGTCGATGCGGCCGGGCTCGATGCGCACGAGACGGATGCAGCTCTTAACCAACACCTTGAAGGCGATGTCACGCTGCGAGTCGGCAAGGGCAACGATGTCGGCCAGCGATTTCAGCGGTACCTGCTGCGTTTCCAGCACCGGCTGAGGGGGCGCGACGAAGGCGACAGGGGCGGGCGTGGCCTCGACAAGCCGCATGGTCTGCGCGCCGCCTGGCCCGGATGGCATGCGGCTTTGTGTAACCGCGGTGGCGCCGCCACCATTGCCGGACCCCGTGGGCGCGCCATTGGGGCGCGACGCGCTATTTTGAACTGGCGCCGCACCCTCTAGCGATCTCAACGCCTCGTCCAGCGTCGGCAGGTCGGCGGCGTGCGCCAGCCGGATCAGCACCATCTCGGCGGCACTCACCGGCCTGTTGGAGGATTGCACCTCGGGGATGCCCTTGAGCAGCATCTGCCACGTCCGTGACAGCACCCTGACCGACAGCGTCCTGGCGAAATCCGCGCCGCGTTGGCGCTCGTCCTGCGACAGCGCCGCATCGTCGACGGCCGACGGCACGAAACGCAGCCGGGTGACGAGGTGGTTGAACTCGGCAAGATCGGTCAGCACGGCGGCCGGATCGGCGCCGGTGTCATACTGCGCGCGGAATTCCCCAAGCGCTGCCGCCACATCGCCCTTCATTACATGTCCGAACAGGTCGACTATGCGGGCGCGATCGGCCAGCCCCAGCATCGCTCGCACCGCGTCGGCGCTGACGCTGCCCGCGCCATGCGCAATCGCCTGGTCGAGGATGGAGAGCGAATCACGGGCCGAGCCCTCGGCGGCGCGGGCGATCATCGCCAGCGCGTCGTCGTCGACCGAAATGCCTTCCTTGGCCGAAATCGACGAGAGGTGCGCCACCAAAGCGCTGGCGTCGATGCGCCTGAGGTCAAAGCGCTGGCAGCGCGACAAGACGGTGATCGGAACCTTGCGAATTTCGGTGGTGGCGAAGATGAACTTGACGTGCGGCGGCGGCTCTTCCAGCGTCTTCAGCAGGCCGTTGAAGGCCTGGGTGGAAAGCATGTGCACTTCGTCGATGATATAGACCTTGTAGCGGGCCGACACCGGAGCGTAGCGCACGCGCTCGATGATGTCCCTGATATCGTCGATGCCGGTGTGCGAGGCGGCATCCATCTCGATGACGTCGACATGACGGCCTTCCATGATCGCCTGGCAATGCTCGCCGAGCACGGCAAGCTCGACCGACGGCTGGTCTGATGTGGCGGTCTTGTAGTTGAGCGCACGCGCCAGAATGCGCGCCGTCGTGGTCTTGCCGACGCCGCGCACACCGGTCAGCATCCAGGCCTGTGCAATGCGGCCGGTGGCAAAGGCGTTGGTGAGGGTGCGCACCATCGGCTCCTGGCCGACCAGCTCGGAGAAGTTCGAAGGACGGTATTTGCGCGCCAGCACACGATAGGCGGCGGCCTTGTCCGTTCCCGAATTTCCGGCTTCGCTCATTCGCCCGTAAAGCTCCAAATAACCGCGCCCGAAGGCGGCCTATTCCTGCGCATAGTCTCGCCCGCGCTGCAATGCGTCGTCAATGTCGCGAGAGGGGCCGATGAGGTGGGAGGCTGGAACAATGACCCGTTCCGGGCTCGTTAGGGCTGCTTCCTTCCGGACCTGACCCGGTTGGCGAGTGGATCGTCCACCACCAACCTCCCGCTTTCCATATCGGCAATTCGGCGATGAAATGCAAGTGCGCAGGCAAATCAGCCGCGCGAACCGCTGCGGATCAATGATTCGCTTGCAGCCCTGTTGCTGCCGCTCTAGCGTCATGAGTTTGAGGAAACCAAGAAAAGCAAGGGAAACGCCGATGCTGCCGGGCCTGGAGGCCGGATTCACGCTGGATGCCCGGCTGGAGGCGGACAGCGAGCAATTGATGTGGCTTGGGCTGTGCGAATTGCGAGTGATGAACGACCGTCGCTGGCCATGGCTGCTTCTGGTGCCGCAGCGGCCGGGCGCGGAGGAAATCCACGACATGACCCCACTCGACCAGGCGATGCTGACCTTCGAGACCAATATGGTGGCGCAGGCGCTGAAAAAGGTGACCGGCTGCACCAAGATCAACACCGGCGCGCTCGGCAACATCGTGCGCCAGTTGCACATCCATGTCATCGCGCGTTCGGAAGGCGATCCCGGTTGGCCGGGCCCGGTCTGGGGACATGGCCTGCGTGAGCCCTATCAGCGTTCCGACCTGCGCCGGTTTGCCCAAACGATCAAGGCGGCGCTATAAGCCTTCCCCGTGTCCATCCCAAAGCATCAGAGTCCGCATGAGCTTCCGCCTGTTTGACGCGCCGTTGCGCGAGCCGAGCCAGTTTGTCGGCTTTGCCGGCAACATGATCGACCGGCAATCCGAGAACCGTGCCGACGATTCCGTCGACAAGGCGCTTGCCGATCGCACGACAAGGCTGCTGTTGATGAATGGCGGCCGGCTCTATCTGAAGCTCGGCGAGGGTGGCGGTCTCGACCCCTGGTTCGGCGCCGCCGAGAGCGAGCCGTTCAAGGCTTCATTCGCCCAGGGAGTCCTGCTCGGCTTTTCCGAACAGGGACCCGTACTGGCGGTGCCAGCCGGCGTCGACGCCGAACATCTGCCGGAGACCATCAAGGCGATCGACCACCGCTCGGTCTACATGCAAGGGCTGATCGATGAGGCCGCCGCCGGCGCGATGGCGCAAGGTGCTGCCCTGCTCGCCTGGCATGCAAGCCATCGCTTCTGCAGCAAATGCGGCGCCGAATCACAGATGCGGGCCGGCGGCTACAAGCGCCATTGCCCAAATTGCGGAACCGAGCATTTTCCGCGCACCGACCCGGTGGCGATCATGCTGACGGCAACGCGGGAAAAGTGCTTGCTCGGGCGCGGCCGGCATTTCGGGCCAGGTATGTACTCGGCCCTTGCCGGCTTCATCGAACCAGGCGAGACGATCGAAGCTGCGGTGCGCCGCGAGACCCTGGAGGAGGCCGGGATCCGGCTTGGCCGCGTCGTCTACCATGCCAGCCAGCCCTGGCCGTTTCCCTATTCGCTGATGATCGGCTGCTTCGGCGAGCCGCTCAACGATGACATCCAGGCCGACCTCAACGAACTGGAGGACTGCCGCTGGTTTGCCCGCGACGAGGTGCGTTTGATGCTATCCCGGGAGCATCCCGGCAATCTGGTCACGCCACCGAAAGGCGCCATTGCCCATCACCTCATTCGCGCCTGGGTCGACTGCGAATGATGGCAGCCAATACCGAAAGACATTGCAGGAGCAGAAAATGATCCGTCACACCGTCGTCTTCACGCTGAAGCATCCGCCGCATTCGCTGGAGGAAAAGAGGTTCCTGGTCGACGCCAAGAAAGCCCTCTCCGCGATCAGGGGCGTCACGCATTTCGAGCAATTGCGGCAGGTCAGCCCCAAGAACGACTATCGCTTCGGCTTCTCGATGGAGTTCGCCGACCAGGCCGCCTACACGAGGTATAACGACCATCCCGACCATGTCGCCTTCGTGCGCGACCGTTGGGTCCCGGAAGTCGAGACCTTTCTTGAAATCGACTATGTGCCGCTGGGCGCGGTGATCTAGTCGGCCACCTTCCACTGCTCGCGCGATTCGCTGGCCGGGTAGACGCCCAGGATTCGCACCTCGCGGGAGAAGAAGCGAAGTTCGTCCAGCGCCAGCTTGACCAGGGGATCGTCGGGATGGCCCTCGATGTCGGCGTAAAACAGCGTCGCCGTGAATGCCCCCAACTGGTAGCTTTCCAGTTTGGTCATGTTGATGCCGTTGGTGGCAAAACCGCCCATCGCCTTGTAGAGCGCGGCCGGCACGTTGCGGACGCGGAAGATGAAGGTCGTCATCATCTTGGTTTCGGCTGACGGACGCTCGGCCCATTGCTTGTTCTTGGTCAGAACGACAAAGCGGGTGACGTTGGAGTCGGTGTCCTCGACATTCTCCTCGATGATGTCGAGCCCGTAGAGCGTCGCGGCCAGCGCGGGCGCCAGCGCCGCCATGGTGCGGTCCTTGACCTCGGAGACCAGCTTGGCGGCACCCGCCGTGTCGCCGGCGACTACTGCCTTCCAGCCGTTCTTGCGAATGTATTTGCGGCACTGGCCAAGCGCATGGATGTGGCTGTGCACGGTCTTGATCTCATCGCGTTTGACGCCGGGCAGCACCATCAGCTGAAAATGGATCGGTAGGAAATATTCGCCGACGATATGCAGCTTCGATTCCGGCAGCAAATGATGGATGTCGGCGACGCGCCCGGCAATGGTGTTCTCGATCGGGATCATGGCGAGATCGGCCTTGCCCGTCTCGACCGCGTTGAACGCATCCTCGAAGGTCGGGCACGGCAACGGCTCCATCGAGGGATAGACGTTGCGGCTGGCTGTGTCGGAATTGGCGCCCGGCTCGCCCTGGAAGGATATTCTGTTGGTCGTCTTTTCAGGCATGCCCAAGTCTCGGTTCAAAGTGTCTCTGGTTGAAGGGATTCTTCAGTGTGAAAGGATGGTTCTGGCGCGTTCGAGGTCTTCGGGCGTGTCGACGCCAAGCGGCAGCGAGCGCACGATCTCGGCGTCGATACGCATGCCGGCTTCCAGCGCCCGCAGCTGCTCCAGCCGCTCGCGCCGTTCGAGCGGCGACGGCTTCAGCGCGACGAAGCGCTCGAGTGCCGCGCGGCGATAGGCATAGAGGCCGACATGGTGATACAGCGCGCCCTCGCCCCATGGGGCGGTGGCGCGGGTGAAATAGAGCGCCCTCAGTCGGGTGCCGGAGAGCGGCGAACCGACGATCTTGACGACGTTCGGATTGGTCTTTTCCTCGTCGCGGATGATCTCGACGCCGAGCGTGGCGATATCCACCGCGGCATTCTCGAAAGGCCTGAGCGAAGCGATGATGATTTGCGGATCGATCGTCGGCAGGTCGCCCTGCACATTGACGATCGTTTCGACCTTGCGCTCAGGATCGAGCGCGACCAGCGCCTCGTGGATGCGGTCGGAGCCGGATTCGTGGTCCACGCGTGTCATCACGGCCTCGAACCCGTGCGCGCGCACCGCTTCCGCCACGCTTTGCGTGTCGGTCGCCACCACCACCCGGCCGAGGCCGGCTTCAGCGGCGCGGCGGGCGACATGGACGATCATCGGCGCGCCGGCGATATCGGCCAGCGGCTTGCCCGGCAGGCGGGTCGAGGCCATGCGGGCCGGGATCAGGATCAGGGTGGACATGCGCGTTGCAGGGCGTCTCGAAAGAGGAAGGGAAAAGTGGCAAAAGGTCTCACTGGAAGCGCCCTTATAGGTGTTGCAACGCCCGAGCAAAAGACCTAGTTTCCGCCCGATTTGACCGCCTTCGCAGGGTGGGTCACGATACCGACGGACGGAGTGGACGGTTCGGTCCGCCGGAAAAGGGAGCAAGGGGCGTATGGATTCCAACGAAGTCAACAAGCTGCTCGCCGGATTGCTCGGAACCGTTTTCGTGGTCTTCTCGGTCGGCCTTGTGTCCGATGCGCTGTTTGCCTCGCCGGCCCCGGAAAAACCCGGTTTTGCCATCGAAGCCGCCGAGCCCGCGGAAGGCGGCCCGGCCGCTCCTGCCGCCGCAGCCAAGCCGATCGCCGACCTGCTGGCGACCGCCAATGTCGAGGCGGGCGCTGCCGTGTTCAAGAAATGCCAGGCCTGCCATTCCGGTGAAAAGGGCGGCCCCAACAAGGTCGGCCCCGATCTGTGGGATCTCATCGACCGTCCGGTCGCAGAGCATGAGGGCTTCGCCTATTCGGCCGGCATGAAGGAATTCTCCAAGGGCGGCACCGAGAAGTGGACCTACGACAACATCAACCACTTCATCACCTCGCCGAAGAAATTCGTGAAGGGCACGGCCATGGGCTTTGCCGGCCTGCCCAAGGACGAGGACCGCGCCAACGTCATCGCCTATCTGCGCACGCTGTCGGAAAATCCCAAGCCGTTGCCGGCGCCGGGGGCCGCCGCCGATGCGACCGCGCCGGCCAAGCCTGCCGATGCAGCCGCCCCGGCGAAGCCGGCTGAGGCTGCCGCTCCCGCCAAGCCGGCGGCACCCGCGGCTCCGGCTGCGCCAGCTCCCGCCGCACCGGCACCGGCGCCTGCCCAATAAACAAATTGTCACCTCGACGATCTTGAAAAAGCCGGGTTCAGCCCGGCTTTTTTGTTAGGATGATCGCATATGTAGCGACAAAGCCGCGCATTGCGGTTCTCACGAGCGGCAAATCATCTAGATTGCCTGTCTGGATTGATCAGGGACACGCAGCGCGAAGAGGATAGTGCATGACGGTTGGCCGAACGCTTCTCAAGTCGTTGCTGACGGCGGCCCTGCTGGCGGCGGGATTGCAAGCGACCCAGGCCGACGAATGGCGCACCACCTCATCGCTGATCGGCGAGTCCAAATACGGCGACAATTTTCAGCACTATGACTACGTCAATCCGAAAGCGCCCAAGGGTGGCACGCTGAATTCGGTTGTGCTCGGCACTTATGACAGCTTCAACCCCTATGTCGTCCAGGGATCGCCGGCCGCCGGCCTGGTCGGCTTCGGCGGCGGCCTGCTGTACGACACGTTGATGGAGCAGGCGACCGACGAAGGCAGCACCAGCCATCCGCTCATCGCCGACGCCTACAAATATCCGGCCGACTATTCCTCGGCGACCTACCGGCTCGACCCGCGTGCCAAATGGCACGACGGCCAGCCGATTACTGTCGATGACGTCATCTGGTCGTTCCAGGTGCTGAAGGCCAATAGCCCGATGTACAGCCGCTATTTCGAGAATGTCACCGATGCCGTAGCGATTTCGGACAGCCAAGTCGAATTCCATTTCAGCCAGAAGGGCAACCGGGAACTGCCGAAGATCATCGGCGATCTCGTCGTTCTGCCCAAACACTGGTGGGAGGGCGACGATGCCAACGGCAAGAAGCGCGACGTCACCAAGCCGACGCTGGAAATCCCGCTCGGCTCCGCTGCCTACAAGATCGCCAGCTTCAAGCCGGGCTCGGAAATCGTCTGGCAGCGCGTGCCGGATTACTGGGCGGCCAAGCTGCCGGTGAAGATCGGCCGCGAGAATTTCGACACGCAACGCTTCACCTATATTCTGGACGACAATGCTGCCTGGCTCGCCTTCACCAAGGGCGGATTGGATGACGTGAAGCCGGAAAACAGTTCGAGGCGCTGGAAAACGGCCTATGATTTTCCGGCAGTCAAAACCGGCGACGTTATCAAGCAGGAATTCAAGACCACCTCGCCTGAGCCGATGCAGGCTTTCATGCTCAACCAGAGGCGCCCGCTGTTCCAGGATCGCCTCGTTCGCGAGGCACTGACCTACCCATTCGACTTCGAGACCATGAACCGAACCCTGTTTTTCGGTTTCAACACCCGCACATCAAGCTATTTCCAGGGCACCGAACTGGCGTCGAGCGGATTGCCGCAAGGCAAGGAACTGGAGATTCTGGAAAAGTATCGCGAGAAGCTGCCGCCCGAACTGTTCACCCAGGAATTCAAGCTCCCGGTCTACGATTCGCCGCAAGCAGAACGGAAGTACCTGAAGCAGGCCGTCGATCTCTTCGCCAAGGCAGGCTGGGTGATCAAGGGCGGCAAGATGGTCAATGCCAAGACCGGCGAGCCGTTCAAGTTCGAGATCCTTGGCTGGAACGACACGGACCAGGTGATCTCCAGCCCCTATATCGCCAATCTGCGCAAGATCGGCGTCGATGCGACTCTGCGCCTGATCGACCAGACCCAGTACGTGAATCGCGTCAACAATTTCGATTTCGACGTCATCATATCGCAGCTTGGTCAGTCTGAATCACCAGGAAACGAGCAACGGGATTTCTGGAGTTCGAAGGCCGCCGATCGGCCCGGCTCGCGCAATTACGCTGGCATCAAGAATCCGGTCGTCGACGATCTGGTCGACCGCATCATCTTCGCTACCGACCGCGATGATCTGGTTGCCGCCACCCATGCGCTCGACCGGGTACTGTTGTGGAATTACTACGTCGTGCCACAGTATTATCGAGCCGTGGTCTGGCTGGCTTACTGGAACAAATTCGGCATTCCCGACAAGCAGCCAGCCTATGTCGGCGCCGACCAGAATTCCTGGTGGATCGACCTCGACAAGGAAAAAGCGCTGGCCACCAAATACAGGGGTAGCAATTGATGGCGGTCCTTGCCCGCCGCGACTTCCTGGCACTGGGCAGTGCTGCCGCGGCCGCCGCCTTGCTGCCCGGCAAGGCCTTCGCCACCATCCCGACCGGTGTCAAATTGCACGGCCTGTCGGCCTTCGGCGACCTGAAATACAAACCGGACTTCGCGCATTTCGACTATGTCAATCCGGACGCGCCCAAGGGCGGCCAGATGAATTTCGCGCCGCCCAACGCTACCTTGAATCAGAGCTTCCTGACTTTCAACACACTGAATTTCCTGGTGTTGAAAGGCGATGCGCCGCCGCGCGCCGAACTCTGTTTCGATTCTTTGATGGCAAGCGCGCTCGATGAGCCGGATGCGGTCTATGGCCTGCTTGCCGAGTCCGTTACCTTGTCGCAAGACCGCAACGGCTTCCGCTTCGTGCTGCGACCGCAAACGCGTTTCCACGACGGCTCGCCGCTGACCGCCGAAGACGTTGCCTTCGCCTTGAAACTCTACAAAGACCAGGGCCACCCGAGCCTTTCCAAGGCGCTGCGCTACATGACGGAAGCGGTCGCGACCGATCCCGTCACCCTCGATCTCACCTTCAACGGCGAACAGTCCGCACAAAACATCCTTGCGATCGTGTCCATGCCGATCGTGTCCAAGGCCTTTTATACGGCCAATGATTTCGACGCCTCGACGATGACGCCGCCGCTCGGCTCGGGACCATACAAAGTCGGGCGCGTGGCAGCCGGACAGACCGTCGAATATGAACGCGTCGCCGACTATTGGGGCCGCGATCTCGCCGTGAACCGCGGCCTTTACAATTTCGACCGCATCCGTATCGACTTCTATCTTGATCGGCAGGCCGCGTTCGAGGCCTTCAAGAAAGGTGACACGCATTTCCGCGAGGAATTTACCGCGCGTGTATGGGCAACCGGATACGACTTTCCGGCGCTGAAGGACGGCAAGGTCGTCAAACGGGAATTTCCCGGGGAAAAGACGCCGGACATGCAGGGTGTCGCGCTGAACCAGCGTCGTCCGCAATTCCGCGACGAGCGGGTGCGGCGGGCGATAGCCAGATGCTTCGATTTCGAATGGATGAAGCGGGCGCTGTTTTACGGCTCTTACGAGCGTTCGCAATCGAACTTCGAGCGGTCTGACTACAAGGCCGAAGGCATGCCATCGCCTGGGGAATCGGTCCTGCTGGAGCCGTTCCGGGCGGAGTTGCCGCCAGAGGTCTTTGGCGAAGCCGTGACGCAGCCGCTGTCCGACGGTTCGGGCCATGACCGCAAGCTGCTGGGCGAAGCTTCGAGATTGCTTGCGCAAGCCGGCTGGAAGCGCGCCGGCAGTTTCGTCGTCAACGACAAGGGTGAGCGGCTGAAGGTTGAAATGCTGGCAGAAGATGACGGCATCGTTCGCATCTTCACCCCATGGTCCGAGAATATGAAGGCGATCGGGATCGACGCCTCGATCCGGCAAGTCGATTCGGCACAGTATGAACAGCGGCACAGCGATTTCGACTTCGATCTTACCGTACTGCATTGGTCGATCGGGGCGACGCCAACTGTTGACAGCCTGGAGATGCTCTATGATTCCCGGATGGCGAAAACGCCGGGACAGCGCAACTATCCCGGGACGGAGAGCAAAGCCATCGACGCACTGATCGTGGCGGCCGGCAAGGCGCAGAGCCGAAGCGAACTCGTCACCGCGCTCAGAGCGCTCGACCGGGTCTTGCGCGCGCGGCTAGACTGGATTCCAACATACTATCTGGCGAATCACCGCGTCGCCTATTGGGACATGTTCGGTTTTCTCGAGCAGAAGCCCGATTTCGGCTTTCCGGTCGAGACGCTGTGGTGGTTCGATAAGGGCAAGGCGGCAAAAATTGGCAAAGGCTGAGATGTTCGCTCAAGCAGGGCAAAAGGCCTGATGGGCGCCTATATCCTGCGCCGCATCCTGTTGATGATCCCGACCCTGTTCGGCATCATGGCGATATCCTTCGCCGTCATCCAGTTCGCCCCCGGCGGCCCGGTCGAACAGGTCATCGCCCGGCTCACCAACCAGGGCGGCAGCGATCGCCTCGGTAGCGGCGGTGGCGACGCAGGCGGCGGCGCCAATTTCGACGCCGCCGGTGACGTCAGCTCGAAATATCGCGGCGCGCAGGGTCTCGATCCGGAATTCATCAAGAAGCTGGAGAAGCAGTTCGGCTTCGACAAGCCGCCGCTCGAGCGCTTCGGCATGATGCTGTGGAACTACGCCCGCTTCGATTTCGGCGACAGCTACTTCCGCGACATTTCAGTGCTCGACCTGATCCTGGAAAAGATGCCGGTGTCGATCTCGATCGGGCTGTGGATCACGCTTTTGTCCTATCTGATCTCGATCCCGCTCGGCATCCGCAAGGCGGTGAAGGATGGCACCCCCTTCGACGTCTGGACCAGCGGCGTCGTCATTGTCGGCTATGCCATTCCGGGCTTCCTGTTCGGCATCATGCTGATGGTGCTGTTTGCCGGCGGGTCGTTCTGGGACTGGTTTCCGCTTCGCGGCCTGACGTCCGACAATTGGGACCAGCTGTCCTGGTCGGGCAAGATCATCGACTATTTCTGGCACATGACCTTGCCGCTGACCGCGCTGGTGCTGTCGGCGTTCGCCACCACCACGCTGTTGACCAAGAACTCGTTCCTGGAGGAGATCCGCAAGCAGTATGTGGTGACCGCGCGCGCCAAGGGCCTCTCGGAACGGCAGGTGCTCTACGGTCACGTCTTCCGTAACGCCATGCTGATCGTCATCGCCGGTTTTCCGGGCGCCTTCATCTCGGCCTTCTTCACCGGCTCGCTGCTGATCGAGAACATCTTTTCCCTCGATGGCCTCGGCCTGCTCGGCTTCAGGTCGGTGGTCGAACGCGACTATCCGGTGGTGTTCGCCAATCTCTACATCTTCTCGCTGCTCGGGCTGTTCGTCGGATTGCTGTCCGACCTGCTCTACACCTGGGTCGATCCGCGCATCGATTTCGAGCGGAGAGACGTCTGATGTCGGACACGACCGCGACCAGGGAAGCGGCACCGAAGCGGATCGTGCGGCCCTTCCTGTCGCCGCTCAACAAGCGCCGCCTGCAGAATTTCAAAGCCAACCGGCGCGGCTACTGGTCGCTGTGGATCTTCCTCGTCCTGTTCGTGCTGTCCCTGTTTGCCGAACTGATCGCCAACGACAAGCCGATCATCGCCTCCTACAAGGGCGAGATCCTGTTTCCGGTGCTGGTCGCCTACCCCGAGGAGAAATTCGGCGGCTTCTATGCCGTCACCGACTATCGCGACCCGGTCATCCAGGACGAGATCAACGCCAATGGCTGGATGATCTGGCCGCCGGTGCGCTACTCCTACCAGACCGTCAACAACGCCATTCCGGAAGCAGCCCCTGCCAAGCCGTCCTGGCAGTATGACGCCAAGGCGCGCTGCATCCAGTATCCACAAGGGGCAGCCGACCCAGCCTGCATCGTCGGCAACTGGAACTGGCTCGGCACCGACGACCAGGCGCGCGACGTGCTGGCGCGCGTCATCTACGGCTTCCGCATTTCGGTGCTGTTCGGCCTGATCCTGACCGCCGGCTCGGCCTTGATCGGCGTTGCGGCCGGCGCGGTGCAGGGCTATTTCGGCGGCTGGACCGATCTCCTGTTCCAGCGCTTCATCGAAATCTGGTCGGCGATCCCGGTGCTCTATCTGCTGCTGATCGTCGCCGCCATCCTGCCACCGGGCTTCTTCATCCTGCTTGGCCTGATGCTGTTGTTCTCCTGGGTGGCGCTGGTCGGCGTGGTGCGGGCCGAATTCCTGCGCGCCCGCAACTTCGAATATGTCAACGCGGCCCGCGCATTGGGCGTGCCCAACCGCACCATCATGTTCCGGCACCTGTTGCCCAACGCCATGGTGGCGACACTGACCTTCATGCCCTTCCTGCTCAGCGGCTCGATCTCGACGCTGACCTCGCTCGACTATCTCGGCTTCGGCCTGCCGCCTGGCTCGGCCTCGCTTGGCGAATTGTTGAAGCAGGCGCAGCGCAATCTCAACGCGCCGTGGCTCGGCATTTCCGGCTTCGTTGTTATCTCGCTGATGCTGTCGCTGCTGGTCTTCGTCGGCGAGGCGACGCGCGACGCCTTCGATCCGCGCAAGACGTTCAAATGAGCGACACTCCCCTGCTCAGCGTGCGAGATCTCAGCGTCGCCTTTGCGCAAGGCGGACAGCCGTCGATGGCGGTCGACCACATTTCGTTCGACATCGCCAAGGGCGAGACGGTGGCGCTGGTCGGCGAATCCGGCTCGGGCAAATCGGTGTCGGCGCTGTCGGTGCTTAAGCTGTTGCCCTATCCCAGCGCCAGCCACCCATCGGGAAAGATCCTGTTCCAGGGTGCCGACCTGCTTGCCATGAGCGAAAAGCAGTTGCGGCAGGTGCGCGGCAACAAGATCACCATGATCTTCCAGGAGCCGATGACATCGCTCAATCCGCTGCACACGATCGAGCAGCAGATCGTCGAGATCCTGAAGCTGCATCAGGGCATGGCCGACCGCCCGGCCAAGGCGCGCACGCTGGCCTTGCTCAACGAGGTTGGCATCCGCGACCCGCAAAAGCGCCTCGATGCCTATCCGCACCAACTGTCCGGCGGCCAGCGCCAGCGCGTGATGATCGCCATGGCGCTGGCCAACGAACCCGAACTGCTGATCGCCGACGAGCCTACGACGGCGCTCGACGTCACCGTGCAGGCGCAGATCCTCGAGCTGCTGGCGGAGCTGAAGAGCCGCAAGGGCATGTCGATGCTGTTCATCACCCACGATCTCGGCATCGTGCGCAAGATCGCCGACCGGGTCTGCGTGATGACCAAGGGCAAGATCGTCGAGACCGGGCCGACCAAGGAGATTTTCGCCAACCCGCAGCACGCCTATACGCGCCATCTCCTGGCCGCCGAGCCGAAAGGCAAGCCGCCGGCGGCCAATGCCGCAGCCAAGCCTGTCATGACCGGCAAGGACATCAAGGTCTGGTTTCCGATCAAGCAGGGCTTCTTCCGCCGCACCGTCGACAATGTGAAAGCGGTCGACGGCATCGATGTCACCGTTCGCGCCGGCCAGACGCTGGGCGTGGTCGGCGAATCCGGCTCGGGCAAAACGACGCTCGGCCTGGCACTGGCACGCATGATCTCGTCGACCGGAAGCATCCAGTTCAACGGGCGCGATATCAACCAGCTCTCCTTCAACGCCATGCGGCCGTTGCGGCGCGAATTGCAGATCGTCTTCCAGGACCCGTTCGGCTCGCTCAGCCCGCGCATGTCGATCGCCGAGATCATCGAGGAAGGCCTAAAGATCCACGAGCCGAAGCTGTCGCCCGACCAGCGCGATGCGCGCGTCGCCGATGTGCTGAAGGAAGTGGGGCTAGACCCTGCGACACGCAACCGCTACCCGCACGAGTTTTCCGGCGGCCAGCGCCAGCGTGTCGCTATTGCGCGCGCCATGGTGCTCAACCCGCGTTTCGTCATGCTCGACGAGCCGACATCGGCGCTCGACATGAGCGTGCAGGCGCAGGTCGTCGACCTTTTGCGCAGCCTGCAGGCCAAGCACGACCTTGCCTATCTGTTCATCAGCCACGACCTCAAGGTCATCCGGGCGCTGGCCAACGACGTCATCGTCATGCGCAACGGCAGGATCGTCGAAGCCGGGCCTTCCGAGCGGATTTTTGAAAATCCGCAAACGGACTATACTCGGGCGCTGATCTCGGCCGCCTTCAAGATAGAAACGGCGCCGGTCGGCATCGTCAGCGAGTGATTTGCGTAAAAAGGGACTAGAAGACAACGATGGAAAAAGGCCGCATCCTGCTTGCCGTCACCGGCTTTCATCCGCAGCGCTGGCGCGACCTGCTGTCGGCCGAGCGTGAGGTGGTGCTTGAGCCCGATGGCGCCAGCGACCCGTCGATCACCTACGCGGTGGTGTGGAAGCAGAAGCCGAACCTTCTGGCGTCGCTGCCCAATCTGCGTGCCATTTTCTCGATCGGCGCCGGCGTTGACCACATCTTCGCCGATCCCGGCCTGCCCGACGTGCCTATCGTCAAGGTCGTCGCCGACAACCTCACCCAGTACATGACCGAATATGTCGTCTGGCGGGTCCTCGACCATCACCGCCAAGGCCTGCTCTACCGGTCGCAGCAGCCGAAGAAGATCTGGCACGAACCACAGCAGCGGCCAGCCAGTGATATTTCGGTCGGCATCATGGGGCTCGGCAATCTCGGCCGCGCCGCGGCCTCGGTGCTTTTGTCGCTCGGCTTTGCCGTCAATGGCTGGTCACGCAGCGAGCGGCCGATGAAAGGTGTTGCGACCTATTCCGGCGAGGCCGGATTGATCCCCTTCCTCAAGGCGACCGATATCCTGGTCGTGCTTTTGCCGCTGACGCCAGACACTCACGGCATCATCAACTACGGCGTGCTGAAGGAGCTGAGGAAACGCAACGGCCTCGGCGGCTCGGTGCTGATCAATGCCGGACGTGGCCGCCTGCAGAAGGACGCCGACATCATGCGGGCGCTGGATGACGGTACTCTGAAGGAGGCGAGCCTCGATGTGTTCGAGGTCGAACCGTTGCCCAAGACCAGTCCGCTGTGGGGACATCCGAAAGTGTTCGTGACGCCGCACGCGGCGGCGACCTCCGACCCCGTCCACCTGGTGCCGATCATGCTGCGCCAGATGGACGCTTTCGAGCGCGGCGAAAAGCTCGACAATCTGGTGGACCGCAAGGCGGGGTACTAGAGCAATTCCGGGAAAAGTGTGAAACGGTTTTCCCGGGAAAAGTGCATAGCGCTTTCCCTTGGGAATTGCGTCAAAACAAAGGGATAGAGCGCCCGCGTTCTTCTGGATTGAGGCCGATGCGCGTTGATCGCCTCCAGACCTAACCAGGCAGCGCCAATTTCTTCTTCTGCTCGTCTGGCTTGCCGCAGTCGCGGCGATCAATCGACCGGTTCATGGCATCGATCTCGCCGGTCGCCTTGTCGGCGTCGCGCTTGGTCTTGGAGCGCACGTCCGGCGTGAACGGGCCGAAGCCCATTGCCGGATTGGAGAAGGTCGGCTTGGCCTTCGTCGACAGATGATATTGCTGCGCCAGCCCGTTGCGCTGCGACAGCAGCTGGTCGCAGGGCACGCTGTCATACTGCAGGGAGGATTGTATGTCGGCGTCCTGCCGCTCGGCCATTGAGCTGCCCGCGCAGCCGGCGGCCACAAGGCAAGATGCCAAGACAATCATGTTCCAGCGCATCGACTATGCTCCTCCTGATATCCCGCCTTGATGCGACCAGATCGCAAATATCAGTCGCGCATGCAAATCGGACTTTTTCGCAGCACGGATGCCTGCGGGGACGATGAAAGATTGCCTCCTCAACCTGCCGGCGGCTTGCCTGCCACAACGACCAACCCGTCGACGGGTTCCCGGCGATCCTGCCGGATCACGGTCGTTTCCAGCGACAGGATCGAAAACCCGCTGGCAGCCAGGACGTCACGCACATAGCGTTGCGAATGTGCGAAGCGGCGCGACGGCTGCAACACAAGATCGCCAGTGCCGGTCAAGCTCTCGACGGAAAAGGCGAACAGGCCATCCCTGGCCAGCAAGCCGGCAATCGTCTTCACCACGCTATCGAGCGCCCCGACATAGATGAAGACATCGGCGACGGTCACCAGATCGGCTTTCGGGCCGGCATAGGAAAAATCCCGCAGATCGGCCTTGCCCAGGACATCGTAGACGCCCTTGGCCCGCGCCTGCTGCAGCATCCTGGCCGAAATGTCATATCCCTCCAGCCGATGCGCGATCGGCCGCAGCCTCTGCCCCATCAGCCCGGTGCCGCAGCCAAGATCGAGCGCCAGCGGAAAGCGGCCCGGCCTGGCGGCTCGAATGGCCTGATCGAGCAACTCGGGCAGCCGGTACCCCAGCCTGTCGACCAGCGATTCATCGAAGCTCACGGCATAGTGGTCGAACAGCGTCTCGACGAAGGCGCTGGGCAGCGCGTCGGCTCGCGGCGCCTTGCCGATCAATTGCAGGTTCAGGGCTGCACCCTGACGATCCGTCGGATCGAGCTGCAGCGACATCGTCCATGCCTGGGCGGCCAGATCCGGAGCACCCGCCGCCTGCTGCATTTCGCCGAGGCGAAACCAGCCCATCGCCCATTGCGGCGTCAGTTCCAGTGCGCCGAGCAGCAATTCCACTGCTGCCGCATGATCGCCATCAGCGTGAAGCATCTCGGCGTAGTCGGCGCGGCGATCGGCGTTCAAGTCGCCGGACGAAGCCTGAAGCGGTTTCATGGCGATGGGGTCCTGTCGGAGGATGGAGCCGACGGTGCTGTATGCGGGAGTCAGCAGTCACTTACAACAGGCTTCCCGCAGCGGAATTATATCCTATCTTGGGATCATGCGCGCCAGCGACCTGCTTCATCCCCGGCCCGAGGGCCTCTACTGCCCGCCGGGCGATTTCTTCATCGACCCGGTGCGGCCGGTGAACCGGGCGCTGATCACGCATGGCCATTCCGACCACGCGCGTTCCGGCCACCGTTCCGTGCTGGCAACACAGCAGACGCTCGACATCATGGGCTTGCGCTATGGCGAGCATTTTGCCGACACGACGCAGGCAGCACTGCCCGGCGAGACGATTGTCATCAACGGCGTCAGCATCAGCTTCCATCCAGCCGGCCATGTACTTGGCTCGGCGCAGATAGCCGTCGAGCACCAGGGCACGCGCATCGTCGCTTCCGGTGACTACAAGCGGCGGAAAGACGCGACCTGCGCGCCATTCGAGCCCATCCAATGCGATGTGTTCATCACCGAGGCGACTTTCGGCCTGCCGGTGTTTCGCCATCCACCCGACACGGAAGAGATCGCCCGCCTGCTGAAATCGGCGGCGCAATTTCCCGAACGCTCGCATCTGGTCGGTGCCTATGCGCTCGGCAAGGCGCAGCGGGTGATGCGGCTGTTGCGCGACGCCGGCTACGACAGGCCGATCTACATCCATGGCGCGCTTGCCAAGCTCAGCGACTATTACCAGAGCCAGGGCATCGACCTCGGGACGCTCGAACCCGCAACGGTAGAGGACGGCAGGCAAGATTTCGCGGGCGCCATCGTGGTCGGACCGCCTTCGGCTTTCGCCGACCGCTGGGCGCGGCGCTTTCCCGATCCGATCTCGTGCTTTGCCTCGGGCTGGATGCGCATCCGCCAGCGTGCCAAGCAAGGCGGCGTCGAGCTGCCGCTGATCATCTCGGACCATGCCGACTGGGACGAGCTAACCGCCACCATCAAGGAGACCAGAGCCGAGGAGATCTGGGTGACGCATGGCCGCGAGGAAGCGCTGGTGCGCTGGTGCGAGCTCGAAGGCATCGCGGCGCGACCGCTCCATCTGGTGGGGTACGAGGACGAGGGCGATTGATGGCATGAACCGCTTCGCCGAACTTCTCGATCGCCTGGTGCTGACGCCGTCGCGCAACGGCAAGCTGACGCTGCTGACCGACTATTTCCGCGGCGTCGAGGATCCCGATCGAGGCCTGGCGCTGGCTGCCATCACCGGCGATCTCACCATAGCCGCGGTCAAGCCGGCGATGCTGCGCACCCTGGTCACCGAGCGCATGGATCCGGTGCTGTTCGGCTATTCCTACGACTATGTCGGCGATCTCGCCGAGACGGTGTCACTGGTCTGGCCGCAGACGCCCGGGAACATCCCGAACCGTGAGCCGACGCTTGGCGAGGTCGTCGCCAGGCTGCAGGCGGCAAGCCGCTCCGACGGACCGAAGGTGCTGGCTGGGCTGCTCGACAGCGCCGGCATCTCAGCGCGCTTTGCTATCATCAAGCTGGTCACCGGTGGCCTGCGCATCGGCGTGTCGGCGCGCCTGGCCAAACAGGCGCTGGCGGATTTCGGCAAGGTCGATGTCACCGAGATCGAGGAGCTTTGGCATGGTCTGTCGCCGCCTTACACCGCACTGTTCGCCTGGCTGGAAGGCAAGGCCGAAAAGCCCAAGAACATAGCGATGGCGTTGTTTCGTCCCGTGATGCTGTCAAACCCGGTCGGCGACGGCGATCTCGAAAAGCTCGAACCCGCAGATTATGCGGCCGAATGGAAATGGGACGGCATCCGTGTCCAGGCGGTGGCCGAAGGCGGTATCCGCCGGCTCTATTCACGCACTGGCGACGATGTCTCCGGCGCCTTTCCGGACCTCGCCGAGGCCATGCATTTTTCCGCAGCGCTGGACGGCGAACTGCTGGTCGGTGATCCCCGGCAGGCCACGGGCACCTTCTCGGATCTGCAGCAGAGGCTGAACCGCAAGACGGTGACGCCGAAGATGCAGCAGCAATTTCCAGCCTTCATGCGCTGCTACGATGTGCTGCAGATCGGCGGCGAGGATTTGCGCGCGCTGCCGTTTCGCGAGCGGCGCGGCCGTCTGGAAACCTTTGTCGGAACGCTCGACTCGAGCCGTTTCGATCTTTCGCCATTCGTCGACTTCGCCGACTGGCAGGCGCTGGAGGAACTGCGCCGGGCGCCGCCGCATCCGATCATCGAAGGCGTGATGCTGAAGCGCTGGGAGTCACCCTATGTCGCCGGGCGGCCGAAAGGCCCGTGGTTCAAATGGAAACGCGATCCGCACACGGTGGATGCCGTGCTGATGTATGCCCAACGCGGCCATGGCAAGCGTTCGAGCTTCTACTCAGACTACACGTTTGGCGTCTGGTCCGGCGGGGAAGGCGAGGAGGAACTGGTGCCGGTCGGCAAGGCCTATTTCGGTTTCACCGACGAAGAGCTGAAGCAGATCGACAAGTATGTCCGCGACAACACGGTCGAGCGCTTCGGACCGGTCCGCTCGGTGCGGGCCGACCGCGACAATGGCCTGGTGCTGGAAGTCGCCTTCGAAGGACTCAACCGCTCGAGCCGGCACAAATCCGGCGTCGCCATGCGCTTTCCCCGTATTTCACGGTTGCGCTGGGACAAGCCGGCCAATGAGGCCGACCGCATCGAGACGCTGCGGGCGCTGCTCGATCGCTAGACCCCGGTCGTAAGACCGCCTGGCTAGAAAACGGACTTGAACCCAGGCGGGAAAATGGTTGCTTTTGTGATCATATGCTCCAAGCTTGATCGCCCATTCCAGGCAGGAGAGCATGTGATTTCCCGATCCGACAAGGTTGACCGATTTCGTGCTCTGCACAAATCCGGTTGCTTCGTGATCCCCAATCCATGGGACATAGCCGGTGCCCGGATGATGGTCGGCTTGGGCTTCAAAGCGCTCGCCACGACATCGTCGGGCTATGCGTTCTCCAAAGGCAGGAAAGACGGAGCATTGGAGGTCAGTCGCGATGAGAGCTTGGCATACGCTGCCGAGATAGCGGCCTCGACCGATGTTCCGGTTACCGCGGATCTGGAGGACGGCTACGAAGACAGCCCCGAAGGTGTGGCCGAGACCGTTCGACTCGCGGCGGAGGTTGGACTGGCGGGGTTTTCTATCGAGGACAGGCAGCCGAATTCCGATTTGCCGATACGCGATTTTGATACCGCCGTCGCGCGGATAGCTGCCGCGGCTGACGCTGCGCGAAGATACAACATCGTGTTGACGGCCCGCGCCGATGGCCTCGGCAAAGGAGCATATGATCTCGATGAGGCAATTCGCCGTCTCAAGGTCTTCGAGACTCTTGGCGCCGAGGTTCTCTATGCACCCGGCGTGCCAGATCTGGCCTCTCTCAAGAAGCTTTGCCGCTCGGTCGGCGCTCCGGTAAATCATGTGCTCGGCCAAGGTGTCTCCGGATTGACCTTTGACCAGATAGCGCAGGCGGGTGTGCGGCGGATAAGCGTCGGTGGCTCGCTGGCCCGGGCAGTCGGTGGAGCGCTGATGACCGTTTGTCAGGAAATTGCGACGGGCGACTTCACCGCGTTGGAATCGGCTCCGGCCTGGGGTGATCTACGTAGTCCCAAACCGGTGATGTAAGTCAAGCTGAGGCTTACTTCTCTACCGAGACACGGATTTCGTAGATGTCCGCGGCCTTGCCCTGCTTGTCGAAGTCGGAATTGATGGCGATCGTGCCGGCCGAGCCCGGGTGCTTGTCGGGAAACTGCACGTCGAACAGATATTCGTTCTGCTGTTGGCCGACCGCGTAGCGCTTGCGGCCGCAGTCGCCCAGTTCGCCGAAATTGCAGTCGACGGAAATCTGCGTCTCCTTGCCCTCTTCGGAGCGGGCAATGATGTCGAACACGGCATGTTTGCCGGCGAGCTTCTCCAGCACACCTTGCCCGACGTCGAAGCTGATCGCCGAACCGGAGGCTCCTGACCGGATGCGCAGGAACGATCCGGTATCGTCCTTCATCACCTCGGCCTTGGCATCCGATGGGGCGCTGACATGCGACGCGTCGGTCGGCGAAAACACGTTGATCCAGTCGCGCGACTGGTCCGCGGCGCCGGGCTTTGCCGGGCCGCCTTCGGCCGGTGTGAAATCGTCGCCTTCTACGGTCGGCGGCGCTTCGGGCGGCGCGGTATCGAGCTGCGCCTGCGTCTTGAACACGCCGGTCTGCACGGCGAAAAACAGGCCGATGCCGACAGCGGCAAGCAGTGTCACGGTCAGGAAGATGGCGGTCAGCGGCAGGCGACGCCCCCTTATGCGCCGTTCATCGCGGTCGGGCGCGACTTCCGTCGCAGCGCCGGCCGAGGCGGGAGCAGACATGTCGATGGCCGGCGCGCCGGGAAGGGTAGCGTCCGGCATGATGTCGGGAACGACCGGCAGCACACGCGAGAGCGGCGCATCGGAGGCGGATGGCATGGGCGCGTCGACCACCGATGGCACGGGCGCGTCGACGACGACGGCGGGTGATGACACCGGTTGCCCGGTCTCGACCGCAGGGGCGGTGTCGGCACCAAGCTCGACCGCCGGTGCATCGCCCTGCGGGCCGACATCCGGCACTGCCGGCAGGTACTCGGATTCGATTTCGGTGATTTTCGCCTGGATCGACTTGCGGCGCTTGATGGCGACTTCCACGGTCACGTCAGGATTGGCCTGGAGCGCGCGGTCGAGCGCGGCAAAAGCCGATCGATAGACCCTTTCGCGGAACGCGCGGTCCTCGGCATTGCCTTTCACCAGGGCGTTCCGGATCGCTTTTTCGATCGCGTCCAAGCGGGTCCCTCTGCACGTTTGCCCAACCTTGCCATGATCGTTAGCCGCAGGCGACCAATCAATCAACGGGCGAGCGGCGCATTCTGCCCCGTCAGGGTGTGCAAAGTCCATTGCGGCGCTGTTCCGGCAACGAAATCAGCCTGTTTCATCGATTTTCACGCGCAGAGCCGATGGCCAGCTTTCGACGTCGGCACGACACCCTCGCAGGAATTGCCAAGTCGCATCTTGAATTCGCGGCCGGTTGAGTCTATCACCCAGCCCATCTTGGAGGTCTCAGCCTCCCGGGCCGCTTTAGCTCAGTTGGTAGAGCACATCATTCGTAATGATGGGGTCAGGTGTTCGAGTCACCTAAGCGGCACCATATTTTCCAGTAAAATTTCAACAAGTTCAAATGGATAGCCCAGAGATTATTCGGCTGCCCTCCAATGTACCACCCCCATCAAGAAGCTTTCAGGCCCGCCAGCGTGAAGCAACGGACTTCGTCCGCTCGCAACCTTTTTTCAGTGCCGACTGGCTGGCGCCAGGGGTAATTGGGCGAACGGTTCCATCTTGGTGAGGTTGGAGGCCTCGCCTCGGGATCGAACCGAGGCTTCAGAGATTTGCCGTCTCCAGCGTAGCCGCTCCGCCACGAGGCCATCGCTGTCGAAGTAGCGGCCAAATATTTATAAAAAGGTTAAGCTTGGGAGGCCGATCCACAGAAGAACGATTCGATACACTGAGGGATACGGGGCGCTCTGCTGGAGCAGGGGATCGCGGCGCCGGCGAAGCATATCCGCCATTGTCGCGACCCTGGTTTGGTGTGAAACTCATGACCTCAGCATGGGAGGTCAAAAAATGTCCAACAATTTCAAGACCGGAGACGTCGTCAAGCTGAAATCTGGAGGCCCCAGGATGACAATAAGCGACGGCGCGGCCTCAGGCATATTTATGTGCCATTGGTTCAACCGTGAGGGTGACGTGTGGACCCCGCAACATGCCGGTTTCAAGCCAGACCAGTTGGTCGCGGCTGACCAATCAGACTAGCGACTCGGCGGCGAGAGGGGCGGCTGGCGCGGCGTTTGTCTACGGCGTCATTGCGGCCGCTGGCCCCCCCAAGTGGGCTCGTCCCACCGCGCGAACGGATCGGCATTCGCGACCGACGGATTTCTCTCGTCGCGGCGTTTAACGGTTGAAGCGTGACGGCGGCACAGGCCGTCGGCGACGCCCAACCCGGAGACGCCAGGCATGATCAGCCGTTCGATAATCGTTGTTGCCTTGAGTTTGCAGACCGCTGCGGCTCTCGCCCAGACAGCGACGCAGCCGCCCGCCCCTACACCGGCGACCGGCGCACCGGTTGCCCCGGCAGCCAGGTCCGACATCACGCTGGCCAAGTTCCAGAAGCGGCGGGAGAAGGCGATCATGGCGGCCGACACGGACGGCGACGGCAAGATCAGCCTGCTGGAATGGGAAGCCTTTCAGCCGAAACGCAACGTCAAGGGCGATCCAGCCAAATCCTTCGCGCGGATCGATTCCAACCATGACGGCTTCATCGACCGCGCCGAACTCGATGCATTCTTCGCCAAGCGCTTTGCCAGGCTCGACAAGAATGCCGACGGCGTGCTGACGGCCGACGAACTGCCGGGCCATAAAACCGCTCCCAAGCCGGGGCAATGACCAAGAGGCAATGACGCGCGATGAACATCGGGAGTGCGCCGGCTGATGAGCGCCGATCCGGACGAGGAGCTGGTTCGGCGTGTCGGCGCCGGCGATCCGGCAGCCGTGCAAACGCTGGTCGCGCGAAAACTGCCGCGCATCCTGGCGCTAGCCGTGCGCATGCTCGGCGATGCGACGGAGGCCGAGGATGTCGCGCAGGAGACCTTTCTACGCATTTGGCGCCATGCCTTGAGCTGGCGGCGCGGCAATGCGCGCTTCGACAGCTGGATCCACAGGGTGACGCTGAACCTCTGCTACGACCGGCTGCGCCGCAGGCGCCAATGGGTGACCGACGACCTGCCGGAAATGGTCGACCCCTCGACACTTCCCGATGCCCATCCGCAAGAGGACGCGCTTCGGGTCGAACAGGCATTGCAAGGCATAGCGCCGCGCCAGCGCGAAGCGATCATCCTGGTCTACTACCAGGAGATGTCAAACATCGAGGCGGCGGCGACCCTGCAGATCAGTGTCGACGCTCTGGAGAGCCTGCTTTCGCGCGGCCGGCGGTCGCTGCAGACCATCCTGGCCAGGGATGGCGCCGATGAATGAGAACCGGGCAAGCAGCACCGATGGGCAAGGGGAAGACCATGGCTGAAGGGTCCAGGAACGAGCCGGCGATGGATGCCAAGCGCTTTGCCGCCCTGGCGGCTGCCTATGGCGGTGACTTGCGGCGATGGCCGGAGGCCGAACGGATGGCTGGCGCGGTCTTTGCCGCAAGCGAGGCTGGCCAGGCCATCCTGCGTCATGCCGGGACACTCGACGGTCTGCTTGACAGCTATCGCGTCGAGGCCCCGGGCAAGATCCTGCACGGCGCCATCCTGCAGGCCGCCGGCCGGCACCTCGTCCAACGCCGGCGTCAGCGGTTCTGGTGGCTGGGGCTTGGGCTTGCCGGCATTGGTCTGGCCGGCGCCGTGGCAGGATTGGCCCTGGTGAGCATCGTCACGCCAGAGGTCCAGCCGGATCACTATGTGCTGGATGCCAACGCGACCGCCTTCGGCGATGCCGGTCCCGACCGCGACACGATCGAGGAGGACCTATGAACATGAGCCGAAACCTCGTCATCGCGTCGGTGGTGCTCAATGTTTTCCTGGCCGGAGCACTGGCCGGCGGCGCCGTCTGGATAAGAAGCGGCAAGTCAGGCCAGGGCTACTCACTGGAGGCGGCCGGTGGCCGGCTTCCCGAGCAGGATCGCACGGTATTCCGCAAAGCGTTGCGCGACGTTCGCCGTGACTCCCGTCAGGTCATTCTCGATGGCCAGCAAGCCAGGCGCGAAGCAGCAGACCTGCTGCAACAGCCGGTTCTGGACACGACGGCCCTGTCGGCGGCGCTGGAGCGGGCCCGCAATGCCGACGTCACCATGCGCAAGCGGCTGGAGCAGCGCATCGTCGAGTTCGCGGCGGTAAGTTCCGCCGAGGGTCGCAGCGTGCTGGCGGAAGGGCTCACAAGACGTGCCGGACAGCAATCGTCGGCGGTGCCAAAAAAATCGCCGTGACGACCGACGGAAAACGCCGAAGGCGCCGTTTAACAGGAGAAGGGCAGGACCTGCCGGACCGTGTGGTGCGAACAGGTTTTCAACCTTGGAAACTTTCGGAGTATGACCATGAATCATCTGACAAAATACGCGCTCACCGCCGCTCTTGCCGTGACCGGAACGGTTGCGACGGTCGCGGCATCCTCGGCGATGCCAATGGCGCCGCTTGATCGAGCGGCCGCGCCGGCGCTGGTCGAGCATGTGGCCGGGGGCTGTGGACCGGGCTGGCATCCCAATCCCTGGGGACGCTGCGTGCCCAACCGCGTGGTGGTCTACCCTCGCTACTATCGGCATGGCCCGGCGTTCTACGCCTGGCATCGGCACCATGTCTGGCACCGCCGGCATCACTGGTAGGATTGCGCGGGGCCGGCCACTCCATGCCGACCTCCCCGACCCTGGTTGAATAGGCACGAAAACGGCTCGAACGGGCCTCATGCGCCAGACGCATGACGCTCCAGCAATGGAGGGCTGACTTGGCTGTCCCGGCCTCCAACTCCTTGCCGCCAGATCCGGCACTCGTCGTGTTCAACCGCTTCGGGCTCGGCGCAAGACCCGGCGACCGCGTGATGCTTGCCGGCGACCCGCGCGGCTATCTCAAGACGGAGCTGCGGCAAGCCGACATCGCCATGATCTCGCTTGACGATCCCGCCTATGCCGGCTTGCTGGGCAGCACGCCCGCCATCCAGGCCAGCATGGCGGCAAATTTCCAGCGCAAACTCGACCGCATGGCCGCCGCGGCAGCGCAGCCAGCGACGGCGAGCACCCAAGCGGTGCCCGCCCAGATCACGCCGGTCCAACCCATGGCCGCCCAAGCTATGCCGGAGCCCGCGCGACCCGACAAATCCCCCGTGCCGCCGGTCGAGGCGACGTTGTTCCGGGCGGAAGCACAGGCGCGTTTCGACAAGGCCATTCGGGCCAAGGCCGGCTTCGTCGAACGGCTTGTCTGTTTCTGGTCGAACCATTTCTGTGTCTCGGTGGCAAAGGACAATATCGTTCGGGCCAGCGCCGGCGCCTTCGAGCGGGAAGCCATCCGCCCTTTCGTGCTCGGCCGCTTCGCCGACATGCTGCTGGCGGTGGAACATCATCCGGCGATGCTGTTCTTTCTCGATAACCAGCAGTCGGTCGGCCCGGACTCGCGTGCGGGCAAGAACCGCAAGCGCGGGCTCAATGAAAACCTCGCTCGTGAAATCCTGGAATTGCACACGCTCGGCGTCGGCAGCGGCTATGCCCAAGCCGACGTCACCAGCTTCGCCCGCATCCTCACCGGCTGGACGATGGCCGGTCGCGAAGGTCGGTTGGGCGAACCCGGCAGTTCCGTCTTCAACGCAAACGCACATGAGCCGGGTGATGCGGTGCTGCTCGGCAAGACCTATCCTGCCGGCGGCATGGGACAGGCCGAGGCGGCGCTCAACGATATCGCCCGTCATCCTGCAACGGCGCAGCACATCGCCACCAAACTGGCGCGCCATTTCATCGCCGATACGCCCCCGCCGGGCACAATCGCCCGCCTCGCCAAGGTCTTCACCAAGACGGACGGCAATCTGCGGGCGCTGGCGGGCGCCCTCGTCGACATGCCGGAGGCGTGGTCGATGCCGTTGGCGAAGATGCGCTCGCCCTTCGACTATGTTGCCGCCATCCGAAGGGCGGCCGGCCCCGGCCCGGCGAACGATCCCAGCCAGTCGCTCGGTTGGCTCAGCGCGCTGGGCGAGCCGCTCTGGCAGCCGCCGGGACCGAACGGCTTTTCCGACGGCGCCGACGGCTGGGCGTCGGCGGAGGGCATGAAGATCCGCCTCGACATCGCCTGGCAGGCAGCACGGCAGGTCAAGGAGATCGGCAATCCCGGCGACATGCTCGATGCGCTGATCGGCCCTGCCGCCTCGCCGGAGACGAGACAAGCGATCGCCCGGGCCGAATCCAAGCAGCAAGGGCTGGCGCTGCTGCTGATGGCTCCGGAATTCCAACGACGATAATTCCAGCGCAGATCATTCCAGCGACGATAGCTCCCGTGGAGACGATGTCATGAGCCTGCTGTGCGAAGTCCCCGATCCGTCCCGCCGCGCCATGTTGATGACCGGCGGTGCACTGTTTGCCTGGGCCCACATGCCCCGCTTTGCCCGCGCCGCCGACAATCGCGATCCGCGTCTGATCGTCATCGTGCTGCGGGGCGCGCTTGACGGCCTGTCTGCGGTCGGTCCGGTCGGCGATCCCGACTATGCCGGCCTGCATGGCGATATCGCCCTGTCGCTGGCTGGTCCGCATGCGGCACTGCCACTGGACGGCTTCTTCGTTCTCAATCCGGCGATGCCGGTGTTTGCGCGGCTGTTCAGGAACAACCAGGCGGCGGTCGTGCATGCGGCCGCGACCGGCTATCGCGAGCGCTCGCATTTCGACGGCCAGGACGTGCTGGAAAGCGGTTTTGCCGGCCCTGGCCACGTCGCCACCGGCTGGCTCAATCGGGCGATCGAGAACCTGCCGCCGGGCGACCGTGTGGCAACGCTTGGCGGGCTGGCCGTCGGGCCATCGACGCCGCTGGTGATCCGTGGGGCGGCACCGGTGCTCGGCTGGGCGCCGCAATCGCTGCCGGCGCCCAGCGAGGGGCTCGCTGCGCGCGTTCTCGATCTCTACCAGCACCGCGACCCAGTTCTCGCGGTAGCCCTGCAAAAGGGGCTCGATGCTGACAAGATGGCCCTGGACGACAAGATGGGCAAGACAATGAAGCCGAAGGGTGGTCTCGACAGTGCGGCGGGGATGCGGCAGGCAGCACAGGGCGCCGCCAAGCTGATCGCGGCCGATGACGGGCCGCGCGTTGCAGCCCTTGCCTTCGATGGCTGGGACACGCATGTCAACGAGGGCGGTGCGACCGGCCGGCTCGCCACCTTGCTCGGCGGCCTCGACGGCGCCTTCGAAGAATTCGAGAAGGGCCTGGGCGCGCGCTGGAAGGACACGGCGATCGTCGCCATCACCGAGTTCGGACGCACCGCCCAAATCAACGGCACCGTCGGCACTGATCATGGCACCGGCACCGTGGTGTTGCTGGCTGGCGGCGCGATCAAGGGTGGTCGCGTCATCGCCGACTGGCCGGGATTGAAGCCGGCTCAGCTTTACGAACAACGCGATCTGGCGCCGACCAGCGATGTCAGGGCGGTGCTGAAGGGGCTGCTCGCCGATCAGTTCGGCCTTTCGGCCGCGGTGCTTGGCGACAAGGTCTTTCCCGATTCCGCCGCGGTGAGACCTATGCGGGACCTCATCGCCTGAAATCGGCCGAGGCGGATGCGCATCTGCGCCGGCGTGTCGATTCAGGGCTGCTCCATCTGCGAACGCCACCTGCTCGAAGAACTCAGTCGACCGGATCCGGCCCCAGCGACTCCACCGTCTTCAGCGCGCCATCGAGCATATCGCCTTTCTCGTCCTTCAGCGCCATCTCGCGCAGACGGCGGATCCAGTCGGCGGCATCCGCGCGGCCCTTGACCAGATCGAGCGCCGACAGCACCCGGTCGAATTTCGACTGGGCGCGAACATGGGTGTCGCTGTAGCCCTTGATCAGCCGCCGGCAATTGAGGATTTCGACGGCCAGCGCGTAGTCGGCCGGCACGTAGCCAAGCGCCAACGCGTACCAGCGCTCGATATGTGCGGCTTCCACCTTGTGGCGCAGCAGGCTGCGGCGCCACCGGCGCAGGCCGCCGATGAACCAAAGTGCTGCAAAGCCGGCAAAGCTGTCGGTGCGGATGCGGCGGCCATGGTTGATGCGGCGATCGAGAAAGGCGGCAAGCTTCGGCCGGTTCTCGATATAGCTGCCGAGGCTTGCCGGCAAAGTGCCGCAGAATTCCTCGATGCGTGGATGGAAATATTCAGTCACCTGCAGGATCGAGCCGTCCTTGACGCCGACCTCGCGGCGCACGCGCTTGTCACGCGTCGAGCGCGTCTTCAGATCGGCGACGCGGATCATGTCGTCGTAGCATAGGGCGTTCGCCAGATGCTTTGCGGCAGCGATGGACAAGTCATATCCGCGATCCGGCCCGTCCAGCGCGATGGCCTTGTCGAGTCGGTCGAGATAGTTGCGCCCGTAGGCGATGTCCTGATAGTCGACCACTTTTCGCAAGCCGCGCAGCGCCATGTCGCGCACCGCCACGGGCATCGCATCGATACGGGCGGCCAGGGCCTGCCAGCCTTGCAGCAGGTTTTGCGGACCACTCACATGCCCTGCGCCCAGGGCAGATTCGACAATCGCTGGCTCTGTTGTCTTTGGCGTCGGTGCAGCCGTGCCGCGCGCGCGATCAAACGCGGCGCCGAAAGCGGCGAGGCTGGCCTTCGCACCACGGCCGCCGGCACCGATCGCCTGCTCGTAGCTCTCGCGGGTGAACGGCAGCGCATCGGACCCGGCCAGCGCGCCGAGCAGGCTGGCCGAGATCATCGAGCCGTTGTCGGCGGCGATCTTTTCCATGTCGAAGGCGATGAAACGTTTCGATGCGGCCTCCGCCGTCGCATGCACCTTGGAAGACGAGGCCCGGCCGTCGCCCGGTTCGATCTTTTCCGACACCGCGGCGATGCGGTGCGACGAGGCGATCAGCGTGGTGCGTTCGGGCGTGACGAAACCGCGGATGATGGCGCGGCCGGCCTCCATCAGTTCCGCCGCGATCAGGATGTCGACGTCCCCTTGCGAGGGCGACAGCGCGAAGACGGGCAAGCGGCCGGTGTCGCGGGCCATCTCGACATAGTAGATGGTGGCGCCGGTGCGCTGGGCGACGCCGGCGACCGAGGTCGATTGCGCGACGTAGCCGTTGCGCTCGGCGACGTCGGTGATCCAGTCGGCCAGCACGCCGCCGCCCTGGCCGCCAACCGCCAGCACCGCGAGCTTGATGACGCGCTCGTCGCCCTCGGCGCCGGCCCGGGAGCGAAATGGTGGGACAGCGTCAAGCATCGGCGAAGGTCAGGCGCCGGCTTTCGCGGCGGCGCTGCAACAGGCTGATGGTGGCGCGGCGGACGGCTTCGAGGAAGTGGTCCCAGCGACCCGGATTGTGCACGACGTCGGCGCGATAGAAGGATGGGCAGAGCACCGCCGCATCGGCGACCTCGCCGCAATTGCCGCAGCCGACGCAGCTCTGGTCGATATGCGCCACCGGATCGTCGCGCAGCGGATCGTCGAGCGACTTGACCGACAGCGACGGACAACCGGACAGCCGCATGCAGGCGTGGTCGCCGGTGCAGATGTCCTCGTCGACGCCGAACTTCGGCTTGACGACCCTTGTCCCACTCTTGATCGCCTTGTCGACCAACGGCTTTTCGCGGCGCTGGCGATTGAGCATGCATTCGGACGAGGCGACGATGACCTTCGGCCCCTTCTCGTCGGTGGTCAGCGCCTCGCGCAGTGTGTCCTGCATCTTGCCGACATCATAGGTGCGGTCGATGTGGCGCAGCCATTTGACGCCCATCCCTTTCACCGCCTCGGTGATTGGATGCTTGGTCGACTTGGTCTTGTTGCCGGCGCGCGATGACAGGATGTCCTGGCCCCCAGTGGCGGCCGAGTAAAAATTATCGACGATGACGATGACGCCATCGTTCTTGTTGAACACCGCATTGCCGATCGAGGAGGTTAGGCCGTTGTGCCAGAAGCCGCCGTCACCGACAAAGGAGATCGACCGGCGCTTGGCATCCGGCGAATTGAACGCCGAAGCCGAAGCCGGCCCCAGTCCGTAACCCATCGTGGTGGCGCCGAGCTCGAAAGGCGGCATGATCGAGAACAGATGGCAGCCGATGTCGGAGGCGATGTGATGCTTGCCAAGTTCCTGCTCGACCAGCTTGGTGGCGGCGAAGATCGGCCGCTCCGGGCACCCGATGCAGAAGCCCGGCGGCCGGCCGGGCACGACGTTGATCAGGTCTGCGGTGTCGAGGCCGTCGCCGACCTTGTTGGGCGCACGCACCTCGCCTGGCAGAAGATGCGGCGCCTCGGCGCGCAGGAAGGCGCCGATGCCGTCGAGCATGACCTGGCCGGTGTATTCGCCGGCCATCGGCAGATGCTCCTTGCCGACCAGCCTGGTGCCGCGCCCGGCCTTGTGCAGCATCGAGGCAAAGGCCTGCTCGATGTAATTGGGCTGGCCTTCCTCGACGACGAGCACGGACTGCTTGCCCTCGCAGAAGGACAGAAACTCGTCGTCGATCAGGGGATAGACGGCATTGAGCACATAGAGCGGCACATCGGTATCGCCATAAATGTCGGCAAGGCCAAGCCGCTGCAAGGCGCGGATGACAGAATTGTACATGCCGCCCTGCATGACGACGCCGATCGAGCCGTGGTCCGATCCGAAGAATTCATTGATCTTGTTCTTGCGGATGAAATCAACCGCCGCCGGCCAGCGCTTCTGCACCTTCTCCTTCTCGTGCAGGAAGGAGGCAGGCGGCAGCACGATGCGGCCGGTGTCGCGGCGCGGCGCGTCGAGCGCGTCGGCCACCGTCATCGGCGGCCGCTTGTTGTCCTTGGCGATGAAATGTCCATGGACATGGCAGCAGCGGATGCGCACCTGCAGCATCACCGGCGTGTTGGAAATCTCGGACAGCTCGAAGCCGTCCTCCACCGCCTTGACGATCGACGGCAAATTGGGGCGCGGATCGAGCAGCCAGACCTGGCTCTTCATGGCGAAGGCATGGCTGCGCTCCTGCATGATCGAGGAGCCTTCACCGTAATCCTCGCCGACGATGATCAGCGCGCCGCCGGTGACGCCGCCTGAGGCCAGGTTGGCGAGCGCGTCGGAGGCGACGTTGGTGCCGACCGTCGACTTGAAGGTCGCCGCGCCGCGGATGGGGTAATGCACCGAGGCGGCCAGCATGGCGGTGGCGGTCGCTTCCGAAGCGCTGGCCTCGAAATGCACCCCGAGCTCGCCCAGGATGTCCTGCGCGTCGGCCAGCACGTCCATCAGATGGCTGATCGGCGCGCCCTGATAGCCCCCGACATAGCCGACGCCGCATTGCAGCAGCGCCTTGGTGATGGCGAGAATGCCTTCGCCGGCAAATTCCTCGCCGGCGCCGAGCCGCAGCTTTTCGACTTCCTTGGCAAAAGACCGTTCGGCCATTTTTTGTCTCCTTCCGTTACCGCCCGTCGCTGGCGGCGCGTAGGTCTAGATGTCGTGCTTGCGAATGTTCTTGAGCATCTTCAAAAGCGTGGCGATGAGCGCGGAATATTCGGCGTCGTCGATATCGTCGAACATCGCCTCGAACGCGTCATGCATGGCCGGCCAGGCGCGGGTGAACTCGGCGCGGCCATCGTCGGTCAGGAAGACATGGCGGATGCGGCTGTCGGTGACCCCTTGCTCGCGCCGCACCAGGCCTTGGCCCTCCAGCGAGTCGAGTGTCCGGCTCAGGGTCGACTGCTCGATCACCGTATAGACCGAGAGGTCGTTGACGGTGGTGCCGTCGGTGACCGACAGCACGGCAAGCGTGCGGACCTGCGGAATGGTCAGGCCCTGCTTGCGGAAATCGTCGCGCAAGGTGGCATTGTAGCGGCCCATGATGCGGTTCATCAGATAGGGCGCGAACTGCTGCAGGCCGATCTGCCCCAAGGTCGAAATGCGCTGGCGCTTTTCCGCGACCTTCTGTTCCATCACAGCCTCCCCGCCAGAAGGAAGCCGGAACCGCCGCCCAGGCCAGCACCCGGATGGGTCGAGGCGCCGATATGGTAGAGGTTTTTGACGCCGGTCTGATGGTTGCGGCTGGTCTTGAACGGCCGCCACAGGAACGACTGGTCGAGGGTTGACGAGCCGCCATAGGGGTCACCGCCCACCAGATTGATGTTCATCGCTTCCAGATCAGCCGGCGAACAGGCGCGGCGCGCGATGACGCTGTCCTTGAAGCCCTCGATATGGCTGGCGAGGATGGCCTCGACGCGGTCGGCATAGGCCTCGCGCAGCGTCTCGGTCCATTGCCCGTCAGCCGGTGCCTGCAGCGTACCCGCGGCGTCGCCCTTGATGTGCCGCGGCGCCTCGGGCAGTTGCAACCACAGGATCGCCTTGCCTTGCGGGCAGCGCGACGGATCGAGCGCGTGCGGCTGGCCGACACAGATTGTCGGCACTTCCGGCAGCATGCCGCGCGCCGCCTCGTTGCAGGCTTTGGAAACGCCATCAAGCCCCGGCGTCAGGTGCAGCAGTGCTACCTTGTCGAGGCCTTCGCCGCGCCATGCCGGCGGCTTGTCCAGGGCGTAATGGATCTGGAAATTGCCTTTGCCGTAGCGGTATTTCTGCGTCGCCTCGACATCGGCTTTGGGAGCATCAGCCCCAAGCAGCCGGCCATAAAGTTGCGTCGGCGTGACCGAGCAGATGACGCTCTTCTTCGCATTGACCGTTTCGCCCGAGGCGAGCCGCACGCCGGTGGCCCGGCCCCCGGTCAGGATGATGGAGGCAACGTCCGCCTCGGTGGAGATGACGCCGCCGCGCTCGGTGATGAGCGCCTCGAAGGCCGACAGCAGGTTCTTTGCCCCGCCCTTGACGATCGGGGCGCCGGCCGCCTCCAGCGCGAAAGCGATGACCTTGGCGATCTGACCGGAGAAGGCATCCTCGGGCCCAAGCCCGGCATGCAGCACCCAGGGCGCCCACAGCGCGCGGACGGTCTCGGACTGGTAGCTGCTTTCCAGCCAGCCGCGCGCCGGCACCAGCGCTTCGCCGAGAAAGGCGGCAAGACCACGCGGGCTACGCCGCCAGGCATCGCCGGCCAGCAGCTTCGCCGTCGGATAGGACCACAGACTGCCGCCGAGCAGGCCGAACAACAGGCCGGCGTTGCGTTCGATGCCGCCGACGTCATCCGCATGCCGGTCGCCGTCGCCTGTCGCGATGGCGTTGAGGGAGGCAACGTTGGCGGCGCGGTCGGTGCGCAGCACGGCATGGCTGCCGTCCGGTCGCAGCACGCCGGTCGGCGTGCCGGTGTGGCAGAACTCCAGCCCGTGCCTAGCGAGGTCGGCGCCAAGGGCGGCAAAGGCCGGCGAGGTGATGAACAGCACGAAGGTCGTCGCCATCACGTCATGGATGAAGCCGGGCGCGGTGATCTCCTCGGTGCGCATGCAGCCGCCGATGCGGTCGTTGCGCTCGAGCACAAGCACCTTCGCGCCCTTGCCGCCGAGCATCGCCGCGCAGACCAGCGCGTTGATGCCGCTGCCGACGATGATGTGATCCGGCTGGCTCACGTCAAAACGCTTTCGGTTAGCCCTTCGACACAAGCGCCAGCGCGCGGATCGGGCTGCCGGTGCCGTGCTCGATCTTGAGCGGTGCCGCGATCAGGATGGCGCCCTTCGGCGGCAGCTGATCGAGGTTGCAGAGGCTGGCAAGCCCGTAGCGGTTGGCCTTATGCATCAGCGTGTGCGCCGGGAATGGCGGCTCCATTCCCCCTGCTTTGCCAGCATCGGTGCCGATCGTCTCGCTGCCCCAGCCCTTGATATCCTTGCTGATCAGGAACTGGATGGCTTCGGCGGTCGGTCCGGGCGTGTGCGGGCCGGTCTCGTTGGCGTTGAGGAACTCTGCTTCTGAGCCGTTGCGCTTGTACCAGTCGGTGCGCATCACCACCCACTCCCCGGCATTGATCGCGCCATGCTTGGCTTCCCATGCCTTAATGTGGTCGACGGTGAGCAGAAAATCGTGGTCGGCGGCGGCTTCCTTCGAACAGTCGATGACATTGACCGTGCCGACGAAGTTCTGTGCCGGAATGGTGTCGGTGGCGCCATCCGGATAATCCTTGCCGGTGATCCAGTGCTGCGGCGCATCGAAATGCGTGCCCGAATGCTCGCCGAGCTTCAGCCAGTTCCACGCCCACCACGGGCCGTTCTTGTCATAGCGGGAGATGCTATGGATTTCGACCTTCGGCGTGTCGACGGCCAGTTCCGGCGGGAGCTTGATCAGCGGCGTATCGGGCCCGAGCGGCGCCGACAGGTCGACCACCTTGATGGCGCCTGAAAGAAGCTGGCCGGCGACTTCGCCGAGGAGTTTTTGCGTGTCCATGGTCTCTGTTCCCTCTTTCGTGATGATGATCAAGGCTCGTCTCGGCCCTTAATATCCTACTAGACGAAAACATATGCATCTGCAATTATCTTTAAGCATAAAGGAAATGGGAACGGGGCGTGAGCGAGTTCGACGCCATCTTTGTCGGGGCGGGCCACAACAGTCTGGCATGCGCCGCGCATCTGGCGCTCAAAGGCTGGAAAACCGGGATTTTCGAGCGCAGCGGAACAATCGGCGGCGCCGTCCAGACCCGCGAATTCACCCTACCCGGCTTCCGTCACGATTTCGGCGCGATGAATCTGAGCCTGTTCGCCGGCTCGGCCTTCCACCGGAAATATGCAAATGAATTGAACCGCCAAGGGCTGGAGTTCGCGCCGGTCGCCGACTGTTTCGCCAGCGCCTTCCCCGACGGACGCTGGTTCGGCGTCAGCAACGACCTGGAAAAGACCGTGTCGCGCATGGCTGCCTTTTCCGCCGCCGATGCCGCGACATGGCGCAAGCTGGTCGCGGCTTTCCCGGCGGAGGCCGAGCATCTGTTCCGGCTGCTTGGATCGCCGATGAGCGCCCGCGCGCTTGCCGGCACCGCGTGGAACCTGTGGCGCAAGAAGGGTATGTCCGGCGCGCTCGACACAGGACGACTGCTGCTGTCATCGCCACGCGCATGGCTGGAGGAGACTTTCGAGTCACAGCATGTGCGGGCAACGCTCGCTACCTGGGGCATGCATCTGGACTTCGCCCCCGATATCGCCGGGGGTGCCGTGTTCCCCTACCTGGAATCGATGGCCAACCAGAGTTTCGGCATGGTGCTGGGCAAGGGTGGTGCCGACACCATCATCCGGGCGCTGTCGGGCATGGTGACGTCAGCCGGCGGCAAGATCTTCACCGGCGCCGAAGTGGTCGAGATCACGGCTTCCGCCGGGAAGGCGACCGGCGTGCGGCTCGCTTCCGGTGAAATCCATACCGCCACCAAGGCTGTCGTTGCCGGCGTCGCGCCCAAGGCGCTGACCGGCAACTTGCTGCCCCAGGGGTCCGGTAACGCCAGCTTCGACATGGCGATGAAAAAATTTCGCCATGCGCCGGGCACGATGATGATCCACCTGGCGCTAGATGATCTGCCGGACTGGCGTGCCGGCGCCGAATTGCGGCAGTTTGCCTATGTGCATCTGTCGTCGTCGCTCGATGCCATGTCGCGCACCTACCAGCAGGCGATGGCGGGCCTGCTGCCGGACGAACCCGTGCTGGTCGTCGGCCAGCCTACCGCTATCGATCCGTCACGCGCGCCGGCGGGTAAACACGTGCTGTGGGTGCAGGTGCGCATGCTGCCCGCCGAAATCCGCGGCGATGCGGCCGGCAAGATTGCGCCAGCGCACTGGGACAAGGTCAGGGACAACTACGCCGACCGTGTCCTCGACATCATCGAGACCTACGCGCCCGGCCTGCGAAACAGGATCCTTGGCCGGGCGGTGTTCTCGCCAATCGACCTGGAGCGCGAGAACCCGAACCTCGTCGGCGGCGACCAGGTCTGCGGCAGCCACCATCTGGCGCAGAATTTCCTGTTTCGCCCAGTACGCGGTTTTGCAGGCTGGAACACGCCGGTGGCACATCTGCATCTCACGGGTGCCGCGACATGGCCGGGCGCCGGCACGGGTGCCGCCTCGGGTTACATGCTCGCGCAACAGCTTGGCGGGACGTAGGAGCCGAAGATTTCCTGGAAATGAAGGAGGGCAAGGCGCTGCTGCCCAAGGAGCCTGAACCAAACTGAGATTGCTGCGCAAAGACAATAAACCAACAAGGGGAACGACCATGACAATCAACAGACGCGAATTGCTCGGATACAGTGCCGCTGCACTTGGAGTGGCCGCCGTCGGCCTGCCGCAGATCGCCCAGGCGGCAGCCGGCGAACTGACGATCGCCTACAACGTCAACCTGCCGTCCTGGGATCCGACCACCGGGCCTTCGGCCGTCAATCCGACGATCCAGGGGCTCTACCAGTCGGTGTTCGACCAGTTCATCCCGCAGAAGCCCGACCTGTCCTTCGCGCCCGGCCTGCTCACCGAATGGGGCTGGAACGACGACCGCACCAAGATCACGATGACGGTGCGCGAAGGCGTGACCTGGCATGACGGCTCGCCGTTCACACCCGAGGACGTCGTCTGGTCGCTGCAGCGGGCAGGCGACCAAAAGACCGGCAATCCGATCCAGTTCGTCTGGAAGAACGTCAACAACTTCAAGATCGACGGCAACAAGATCACCGGCGATGTCGTGCAGTTCGACCCGGTGTATTTCAAATGGATGTCGTTCCTGACCGGCTACATCATGCCCAAGGCGTACTACGAGAAGGTCGGTCCCGAAGGTTTCGAGAAGGCGCCGATCGGCACCGGCCCCTACATGGTCGAAAAGTTCGAGCGCAACGCTTTCCTGCGGCTGAAGGCCAATCCGAACTATTGGGGTGGCAAGCCAGCATTCGAGAACGTCACGATCAAGTTCGTCACCGACGCGGCGAGCCGCGTTGCCGAAATCGAGTCCGGTTCCTCGCAGGTGACGCTCGAAATTCCCTATGAGGAGTATGACCGGCTGATCGCCAAGGACGGGTTGGCCGGCTCGTGCAAGAACGTCTCCGACATCGGCATGATCTTCTTCAACAACAAGGACGCCATGCTGGACAAGAACGTCCGCCAGGCAGCCGTCATGGCGGTGGACAAGGAGCTCCTGGTCAAGCGGTTGCTGCGCGGCTACGGCAAGCCGATCGATACGCTGGAAACGCCCGAGTACGCGGCTTTCGACCCGTCAATCAAGGTCGAGCACAATCCGGAAAAGGCCAAGGAACTGCTGGCTGCGTCCGGATACTCGCCGGAGAAGCCGGCGAAATTCACCATCCAGACGACCAAGGGCTTCAAGCCCAAGGATTACGAGATGGTGCAGGCGATCGTCGGCATGTGGCGCAAGGTCGGCATCGAGGCGACGATCGAAGTCTATGAGATCGCCAAGCACTACGAACTGCGCGCCGCCCACAAGCTGGCACCGGCGGCCTTCTACAACTGGGGCAATGCCATTGGCGATCCGACCACGTCGACCGGGTTCGCTATGTTCGGCCCTTCCCCGCATTCATCGTGGAAGACGGACGATCTCGATGCCAAGATCGGGCCGCTCTGGGGCGAGAAAGACGAGGCCAAGCGCATCGCCGGCTGGAAGGCTGTCGACAAGTACATCGCCGAGGAGGCCTATGTGCTGCCGGTGCTGCAGTTCGCGCAGCCGATCGTGCATGCCAAGGGAGTCAATGTCGTGCAGCACATTTCCGGCGCGCTGCTGCCGGCACTGATGACCCCGGCCTGATATCGACCCGGGATTGCCGCGCGCCGTCGCCTGCGACGGCGCGCATTTTCCATCAGGGCATTCGAGCCTGCGGGCTCCTGCAAAGATTTACATGCTCCTGCAAAGATTCCTGATCCGTCTCCTGACGATGCTGATCACGCTGTTCGGCGTGGCCGTCGTCGTCTTTGTCGTGATCCGCGTCGCGCCGGGCGATCCGATCGCAATGATGCTCCCGCCCGGCGCCACGGATGCCGACATCGCCCGGCTGCGCGCACTCTACGGTCTCGACAAAACCATCGTGCAGCAGTTCTTCATCTGGCTGTCCGGCGTTGTCAGGGGTGATTTCGGCACCTCGATCTCGTTGCGGCAGGATGTGCTCGGCCTTGTCTTCAATCGGCTACCGGCGACGCTTGAACTCGCCATCGTTGCCCTCGTCATGGCGGTGACGGTCGGCGGCACGACGGCAATCCTCGGCGCACGCGAGCGCGGCACGGCAGTCGAGGCCGGCATCGACATCGCCAGCGGTGCCGCCCTTTCCATTCCCGATTTCCTGTGGGGCCTGGTGCTGATCCTCTTGTTCGGCGTGCTGGTACCGATCTTCGACATTTCCGGCCGGGTGTCGCCGCAACTCGACCTGCCCTTCGTCAGCCAGTTCTATCTGTTCGAGAGCATATTGCGGCTGCGCTTCGATCTCACATGGGATCTCCTGAAACACATGCTGATGCCGGCGGTGGCGCTGGCATTGCCCTTGGCGGCGATCATCTCGCAGCTGCTGAAGCAGTCGCTGAAGGAAGTGCTCGACCTCGACTATGTCGTGCTGGCGCGGGTGAAGGGGTTTTCGGAAACGCAGGTCATCCTGCGCGAGGCGCTGAAGAACGCGGCGCTGCCGACGCTGACCCTTATCGGCGTGCAGTTCACCTTCCTGATCGGCGGCACGGTCATCGTCGAGCGGCTGTTTTCCTATGAAGGCCTCGGCAACATGGCGATCGATGCGGTCATCAACCGCGACCTGCCGCTGATCCAAGGCATCGTGCTGGTCTTCGCGCTGCTGTTCGTGCTGATCAACCTCACCGTCGACATGATGTATGCGCTGCTCAATCCGAGGCTGCGCCATGGATGAGGTCCGTGCTCCCAGGCGTCGCGTATCCCCACGCCTGTGGTTGGCCGGCGGCTGGCTGCTGCTCGCGCTGCTGGCGGCGATCTTCGCACCACTGGTCGCGCCGCAGGACCCGCTGGCGCAGGATCTGATGCTGGAGCGGCTGCCGCCGTTCTGGATGGCCGGTGCCGAGCCCGGTTACTGGCTCGGCACCGACAGCCTCGGCCGCGATCTTCTGTCCAGGCTGATCTTCGGCGCCCGCATCGCCTTTGTCGTCGCCTTCGCAGCTTCGATCGGCGCGTGCCTGGTCGGCTCGACGCTGGGTCTGATATCAGGCTATTTCGGCGGCTGGGCCGACCGCATCATCTCGCGCATCGTCGATGTCTGGATGGCGTTTCCGCCAGTGCTGTTCGCCATCCTTTTGGTCGCCGTGCTCGGCACCGGCCTGAGTTCCGTCATCATCGCCATCGCCGTCATCGACTGGACGCGCTTCTGCCGGGTGATCCGCGCCGAAGCGATGGGCCAGTCGCGCATGGACTATGTCGAGAATGCCCGCATCGCCGGCTATGGCCGCATCGGCATCATGCTACGCGAAGTGCTGCCCAATGTGGTGCCGTCGATCGTCGCACTGCTGTCGCTGGAAATGGGCATCGCCGTCATCGTCGAGGCGATCCTGTCCTTCGTCAATTTGTCGATCTCGACCGACGATCCGACCTGGGGCGGCATCATAGCCGAGGGCCGGCTGTCGATCCATCAAGCCTGGTGGGTGCTGGTGTTTCCGCTGATCACGCTGATCCTCACCGTGCTGTCGTTCAGCCAGTTCGGCGAGGCGCTGAAGACGCGTTTCGACCCGGTGCTGCGATGAGCGCCTGTCTCGACATCAGCGGCTTGAGCGCCGTGCTGCCGAACGGCCAGCGCGTGCTGCGCTCGGTGTCGCTTGCCGTTCAACCCGGCGAGGTCCGCGCGCTGGTCGGCGAGAGCGGCGCCGGCAAGACGATGATCGGCAAGGCAGTGCTCGGCGTCTTGCCGTCGAGCGTGCGCATCGTCGAAGGCGATATTAGGCTTGAGGGCGAGGACCTCGGCAGACTGCAGCCCAAGGCAAGGCGCACGCTGATCGGCGCTCGCACGGCGCTGATCCCGCAGGACCCGCTGACCGCGCTCAACCCGTCGCGCCGCATCAGTCCGCAGATGACCGACCGGCTGGTGCGCATCCTCGGCTGGAGTGGCGAGAGGGCCGATACCCGAATTCGCCAGTTGCTGGACGAGGTGCAGATCCGCGACCCTGACCGTGTGCTGAAAAGCTATCCGCACGAGCTGTCCGGTGGCATGCGCCAGCGGGTGCTGATTGCCGCCGCCTTCGCCGCCGAACCACGGCTGATCGTCGCCGACGAGCCGACGACTGCACTCGACGTCACCGTGCAGAAACAGATCTTGCGGCTGATCGTGCAGTTGCAGCGCGAACACGGCACCGCGATCCTGTTCGTCACCCATGATCTCGGCGTCGTCGCCAAGATCAGCCAAAAAGTCTCGGTGCTTTATGCCGGCAAGGTGGTGGAGGAAGCCGAGACGGCAGCCCTCTTCGCCGCGCCGCAGCACCCCTATACGCGCGCGCTGATGGCAGCCACGCCGCGCTACACCGACCCATTCGCCTCGCTGAAGCCGGTGGATGAGGCGGTGCTGGCCGGACTGGCCGCGGAGGTCGCCGCTGCCGACCAGGCTTGGAGGCGGCCCCATGGCTGAGCCGCTGTTTTCCGTACGCGGGCTGAAGGTCGCTTTGCCCGACATGACGCGCAAGCCATTGATCGGCCGAGCGCCGCTGGCCGAGATTCTGAAAGGCCTGGATTTCGACCTGCCCAGGGGCTCGGTGACCGGCATCGTCGGCGAATCCGGATCCGGCAAGTCGACACTCGGCCGTGCTCTGGTGCGGTTGCTGGAGCCCAGCGCTGGCAGCGTCAGCTTCGATGGCCGCGATATCACGCATCTGCCGGAGGCGGAGCTCAGGCCACTGCGCCGCAACCTGCAGATGATCTTCCAGGATCCGATGTCGTCGCTCAATCCGCGCCGCACCATTGCCAGCATCATCGCCGCGCCACTCAAGCAGAACGGCCTTGGCGACAATCTGAAGACCCGCGTCGCCGAGGCACTGCAGCGTGTCGGCCTGCCGCAAAGCTTCGCCAGCCGCTATCGCCACGAACTGTCGGGCGGCCAGCGCCAGCGCGTCGGCATTGCGCGCGCGCTGTCGCTGTCGCCGAAGTTCGTGCTGGCCGACGAGATCGTCTCCGGCCTCGACGTGTCGACACAGGCGCAGATCCTCACCTTGCTGGAGAGCCTGGCCGCCGAGATGGGCCTGACCGTTGCCTTCATCAGCCACGATTTGTCTGTCATCCGGCGGTTGTGCCGGCAAGTGATCGTCATGCGCGAAGGTGTGATTGTCGAAGCCAGCGCCACCGACGCCTTGTTCGACAACCCAAGGCAGGCTTACACGCGCGACCTGATCTCAGCCATTCCGCTGCCGGAAATCGATGCCGGGTGGCTGGACATCCCTTCCGCTGCCAAGGCGCCGACATGAACACAAACGCACGCCGAAAAGCGGGCTTCGGACGTGCGACGGGCAATGACGAGGTCCCGCCAATGGAGGAGGACTGACATGAAGACGATACTTCGAAACGTGACGCTCGCCGCCACTGTGCTTGGCGGCGCCGGAATGGCCACCGCCAGTTCGATACCCGGAATGCGCGGCCACGATCACACGGGCATCACGGTTCCCGACATGGAGCAGGCGGTCGACTTCTTCACCGAAGTGGTCGGCTGCAAGAAGGCGATGTCGTTCGGCCCGTTCGCCGACGACAAGGGTACGTTCATGCAGGATCTGCTGGGCGTCGATCCGAAAGCGGTGATCGAGCAGGTCACCATGGTCCGCTGCGGCTATGGATCGAACATCGAGTTGTTCAAATACACCGCGCCCGACCAAAAGGACCTGACGCCGAAGAACAGCGACATTGGCGGCTTCCACATCGCCTTCTATGTCGACGATGTCGCAGCGGCCAAGGCATATCTCGATGGCAAGGGTGTCAAGACTCGATTGGGGCCGCTGCCGGTGAAGGAAGGGCCAGCTGCCGGCCAGACCATCCTCTACTTCCAGGCGCCCTGGGGGCTGCAGCTGGAAGCGATCAGCTATCCCGACGGGATGGCCTATGAGAAGGGTGCCGAGACCGTGCTGTGGAACCCAAAGAACCCGGAAAAATGATTGGAGGGCGTGCTTGCGCAATGACACGCAAGCGCGCCTTCGTCACCTTCGGATAATCGTTTCAACGTGAAACTTTAAGCTTGAAATAATTTACCTCCGGCGCGATACTGAAACCAGCAAGCGAAGAGGAGATCGCACAGATGAAGGTTGCGGTTCTCGGCGGCGGACCAGCCGGCCTCTACTTTGCCATTTCGATGAAACTGAGGGACGCCGCGCACGAGGTGACGGTGTTCGAGCGCAACCGCGCCGACGACACGTTCGGCTGGGGCGTCGTGCTGTCGGCCGAGACGCTCGACAATCTGTCGAAGAACGATCCGGTCAGTGCCGTCTGGATCAAGAAGCACTTCGCCTACTGGGACGACATCGCCGTCATCCATGATGGCGTGCGCACGGTCTCGACCGGCCACGGTTTCTGCGGCATCGGCCGCAAGCGGCTGCTGGTCCTGCTGCAGCGGCGCGCGCGCGAACTCGGCGTCAAGCTGATGTTCGAGACCGACATCGCCGACCCCAAGCCTTACATGGAGACGCATGATCTGGTCGTCGCCGCCGACGGCCTGAATTCCAGGGCGCGCAACACCTTCGTCGACATCTTCAAGCCCGACATCGACACCCGCAAATGCAAGTTCGTCTGGCTCGGCACCAACCAGAAATTCGACGACGCCTTCACCTTCATCTTCGAGAAGACGGAGCATGGCTGGGTGTGGGCGCACGCCTACCAGTTCGACAGCGACACGGCGACGTTCATCGTCGAGTGCAGCGAACAGACATGGCAGGCCTTCGGCTTCGGCGCGATGTCGCAGCAGGAATCGATCGCAGTCTGCGAGCGCATCTTCGCCAGGCACCTCGGCGGCCATGCGCTGATGACCAATGCCAACCACATCCGCGGTTCGGCCTGGATCAATTTCCCGCGCGTGCTGTGCGAGCGCTGGTCCTACAAGAACCTCGCACTGATGGGCGATGCGGCGGCATCGGCGCATTTCTCGATCGGCTCGGGCACCAAGCTGGCGCTGGAGAGTGCGGTGGCGCTGGCCGAATATGTCGAGTCCGAGCCGGATCTGGATGCAGCGTTCCGCAAATATGAGGATGCCCGCCGCACCGAGGTGCTGAAGCTGCAATCGGCGGCGCGCAATTCGCTCGAATGGTTCGAGGAGGTCGAGCGCTATCTCGGCCTCGATCCGGTGCAGTTCAACTATTCGCTTTTGACCCGCTCGCAGCGCATCAGCCACGAAAATTTGCGGCTGCGCGATGCCGAATGGCTGGGCGGCGCGGAGGAATGGTTCCAACGCCAGGCGGGCGCCGGCGGCAACAGCCTGCGCCGCGCGCCGATGTTCGCACCGTTCAAGCTGCGCGACATGGCGCTGCAGAACCGCATCGTCGTCTCACCAATGGCACAGTACAAAGCCATCGACGGCTGCCCGACCGACTGGCATTTCACCCATTATGCCGAGCGCGCCAAGGGCGGCGCCGGCCTCATCTATATCGAGATGACCTGCGTCAGTCCCGAGGGGCGCATCACACCAGGCTGTCCCGGGTTCTATGCACCCGAACATGAGGTGGCATGGAAGCGGCTGGTCGATTTCGTCCACGCCGAGACCGAGGCGAAGATCTGCGCCCAGGTCGGCCATTCCGGCGCCAAGGGTTCGACCCGGCTCGGCTGGGAGGGCACAGACGTGCCGCTTAGCTCAGGCAACTGGCCGGTGATGGCGGCATCGGCCGTGGCGTGGTCGCCGCAGAACCAGGTGCCGAAGGCGATGGACCGCGCCGACATGGACAAAGTGCGCGACGAATTCGTGGCCTCGGCCGAAATGGCCAATCGCTGCGGCTTCGACATGCTCGAGATCCATGCCGCGCACGGCTATCTCCTGTCATCCTTCATCACGCCGGTCACCAACCGGCGCACCGACGCCTATGGCGGCTCGCTCGAAAACCGCATGCGCTACCCCCTCGAAATCTTCCATGCGGTTCGCGCCGCCTGGCCGGCGGACAAGCCGATCTCGATGCGCATTTCGGCCAATGACTGGGTCGGCATCGAGGGCGTGACGCCGGCCGATGCGGTCGAGATCGCGCGGCTGCTGCATGAGGCCGGGGTCGACATCTGCGACGTCTCAGCGGGCCAGACCTCAGCATTGGCAAAGCCGGTCTACGGCCGCATGTTCCAGACGCCGTTTTCCGACCGCATCCGCAACGAGGTCGGCATGGCAACAATGGCGGTCGGCAACATCTACGAGCCGGACCATGTCAATTCGATCCTGATGGCCGGCCGCGCCGACCTGGTGGCGCTGGCGCGGTCGCATCTCGCCGATCCCTACTGGACGCTGCACGCGGCGGTAACGCTCGGCGACCGCGGCGTCAAATGGCCAGACCCCTATCTGCCCGGGCGCGACCAGCTCTACCGGCTGGCCGAGCGCGACGCCGCGGCGGGGCTGAAAGTATGACGGCCGCCAAGACGATCGCGGGCAAGCATGCGCTGGTCACCGGCGGCGGCTCCGGCGTCGGCCGGGCGATCGCGCTGGCGCTGGCGGACGCGGGCATCGACGTGACCATTTGCGGCCGCCGCGAAACGGAACTCGCCAAGGTGGCTGGCGAACACGACCGCATCTTCGGCATCGCCGCCGATGTCACCAATGAGGCGGCAATGGTGTCGCTCTACGAGACGGCTGAAGCCGCGCGCGGACCCTTCGACATCGTCATCGCCAATGCCGGCATGGCCGGCAGCACACCGGCGCACAAGACCACGCTTGCCGACTGGCAACGGACGCTCGATGTCAACCTGACCGGAGCCTTCCTGACCGCGAAGCCGGCGCTGGCCGGCATGGCGGCGCGAAAGACAGGCCGGATCGTCTTCATCGCTTCGACGGCCGGCCTGAAGGGCTACGCCTATGTCGCGCCCTATGTCGCCGCCAAGCATGGCGTCATCGGCCTGATGCGGGCGCTGGCGGCCGAGACGGCCAAATCCGGCGTCACCGTCAACGCGGTGTGCCCGGGTTTCGTCGAAACCGAGATGTTGGAGGAGTCCATCCAGCGCATCATCGAAACGACCGGCCGTTCGGCCGAGCAGGCGCGGTCGAGCCTTGCCTCGACCAATCCGCAAGGCCGCTTCATCCAGCCGCAAGAAATTGCCGCTGCCGTGCTGTGGCTGTGCGGCGATGCGGCGGCGTCGATCACCGGACAGACGATTTCCATCTCAGGAGGCGAAACATGGTAGCCGGCCCGCTGCCCGCGCCGACCGGACCCGGCAAGGACCGGCTGCGCCTCTGGATAAGGTTGCTGCGTGCCTCGCGCACGATCGAGGCGGAGCTGCGCGAGCGTCTGAAGAAGGAGTTCAACACGACGCTGCCGCGCTTCGACGTGATGGCCGCACTCTATCGAGCACCGGAGGGCATGCTGATGAGCGACCTGTCGCGCTTCCTGCTGGTGTCCAACGGCAATGTCACTGGCATTGTCGACCGGCTCGTATCGGAGGGACTTGTCGCCCGCGCCAGGCGCAATGGCGATCGTCGCACCTCGATGGTGCGGCTGACCGAGGAGGGCTCGCAGGCCTTCGCCACCATCGCCGCGGCGCATGAGGGCTGGATCGGTGAATTGCTGGGTAAGGTAAGCGAGGACGACGCGCGCCGGCTGACCGGCATGCTGACCTCGTTCCGCAGCAACTGGGAGGGACGCGAATGACCGGGATGGCCGGCCGCAAGCCGAAGCATTTCCAATGGCAGGTCGAGGGCAGGATCGCAAGGGTTCGGCTCGACCGGCCGGAGCGCAAGAACCCACTGACTTTCGACAGCTACGCCGAGTTGCGCGACATGTTCCGCGACCTCGTCTACGCCGACGACGTCGACGCCGTGGTGTTCCTGTCCAATGGCGGCAATTTCTGCTCCGGCGGCGATGTCCACGACATCATCGGCCCGCTGGTCAAGATGGACATGAAGCAGCTCTTGGCCTTCACCCGCATGACCGGCGATTTCGTCAAGGCGATGCTGAATTGCGGCAAGCCGATCATTGCGGCCGTCGACGGCGTTGCGGTCGGCGCCGGTGCCATCATCGCCATGAGCTCCGATATCCGCATCGCCACGCCGGAAGCCAAGACGGCGTTCCTGTTCACCCGCGTCGGCCTCGCCGGCTGCGACATGGGCGCCTGTGCGATCCTGCCGCGCATCATCGGCCAGGGCCGCGCCGCCGAGCTGCTTTACACCGGCCGCACCATGACGGCGGCGGAAGGCGAGCGCTGGGGTTTCTACAACCGGCTGGTTGATGCCGCCTCGCTGGAGGCCGACGCGGTCGACATGGCGGCGCGCATCGTCTCCGGCCCGACCTTCGCCCACGGCATCACCAAGACGCAGCTCAACCAGGAATGGTCGATGGGCCTCGACCAGGCGATCGAGGCCGAAGCGCAGGCGCAAGCGATCTGCATGCAAACGCGCGATTTCGAGCGCGCCTACAAGGCGTTCGTGGCCAAGGAAAAGCCGGTGTTCGAGGGCAGTTGATGGCTGACAAGAGTTTCCTCTCCTGGCCGTTCTTCGAGGATCGCCATCGCGAACTGGCCGAACGGCTTGAGGCATGGTGCACGACAAACCTGCCGGTCGCCCACCATGACGTCGATGCCGCCTGCCGTGAGTTGGTGGGCAAGCTCGGCAGTGACGGCTGGCTCAAGCCGACAGCGCTCGATACAAACAATCCGGGACCACTCGACGTGCGCACGCTGTGCATCACGCGCGAGACGCTCGCCCGCCATGACGGGCTCGCCGATTTCGCCTTCGCCATGCAAGGGCTTGGCACCGGCGCGCTCAGCCTGTTCGGCTCGCCCGAGCAGCAGCAATGGCTGGCAAAGACACGCGCCGGCAAGGCGATTTCCGCCTTCGCCCTGTCGGAGCCGCGCTCCGGATCGGACGTCGCCAACACCGAGATGACGGCGAGCCGCGATGGCGACAGCTACATTTTGTCGGGCGAGAAGACCTGGATATCCAATGGCGGCATCGCCGATCTCTATGTCGTCTTTGCCCGTACCGGCGAGGCGCCGGGCGCGAAGGGGCTCTCCGCTTTCCTCGTGCCGGGCGACGCCAAGGGCCTTGGCATCGCCGAACGCCTCGAAGTGATCGCGCCGCATCCGCTGGCACGCCTGTCGTTCGACAAGGTCCGTCTCCCCGCCGCGGCGCTGATCGGCAAGCCCGGCGACGGCTTCCGCATCGCCATGTCGGTGCTCGACGTGTTCCGCTCGACCGTCGGTGCGGCAGCGCTCGGCTTTGCCCGCCGTGCGCTCGATGAAAGCATCAAACGGGTGGCAGAGCGCAAATTGTTCGGCGCGCCGATGGCCGAACTGCAGATGGTGCAGGGTCATATCGCCGATATGGCGCTGGACGTCGATGCGGCAGCGCTTCTGGTCTACCGCGCCGCTTGGACCAAGGACATGGGCGCGGCGCGGGTCACCCGCGAAGCGGCGATGGCCAAGCTGTTCGCCACCGACAAGGCGCAAGAGGTGATCGACAAGGCGGTGCAACTGCATGGCGGCGACGGCGTTCGCAAGGGTCACATCGTCGAAAGCCTGTATCGCGAGATCCGCGCGCTGCGCATCTACGAGGGTGCCTCGGACGTGCAGAAAGTGGTGATTGCGCGGCAGGTGATGGGCGCGGCCTGACGGCAGGAAATTGACGAGCATCCGATTTTTGAGAATTGGGATTTGGACTACCGGGAGGTTTTGAATGCACGAGATCCTGCAGCCGGAAGGCTGGGCAAAACCTGTCGGCTACGCCAATGGCGTTGCGGCGCGCGGCAAGCTCGTCTTCGTCGGCGGACAGGTCGGCTGGAACGGGCAGTGCCAGTTCGAAACCGACGACTTTGTCGGCCAGGTGCGGCAGACACTTCTGAACATCGTGGCGGTGCTGGGCGAGGCCGGCGCCGGGCCGCAGCACATCACCGCGATGACCTGGTATTTCACCGACAAGGCCGAATACCTCGCCAACCTCAGGGGTATCGGCGAGGCCTATCGCGAGGTCATCGGCCGGCATTTTCCGGCGATGGCGGCCATGCAGGTGATGGCGCTGGTCGAGGACCGGGCCAAGGTCGAGATCCAGGCCACGGCGGTCATTCCGGAATAACCAGTTGGTTACTCCGGAATAAATTATTCGCGAAGCCCAGCCTTCCTCAGAATGGGCAATACGTGATCGCAGAAATAGGGCAGCTCCTGCGTGTAATTGACGAAGGACAGCGCGATGCCTTGATAGCCCTGCCCGGCAATGGCGATCATGTCGGCGGCAATCGTTTCCGGCGTGCCGATCAGCGGATAGGTGCCGGCGCCGCCGGCGAAACGCTGCCGGTAGCGGTCATAGGCGTGCGGGTCGTGCGATTGCGAGAATTCCTTCTTGCCGGCCATATGGGCATCGACCGCATCATGGTCGGCCATATCAACGGCATAGCGCGTGTAGTACGCCCGCGCCTCTTCCATCGTCGGGCGGCAGACGACATGCGCCACCGTGTAGACGCCGACATCGCGGCCCACCTTGTCGGCGCGCTCGCGAATGTCGGCGACGTGCTTGCCGGCGTCAGACATTTCCGAAAAAGTCGTGAACAGATAGTCGCATCTGGCTGCGGCGAAATCGCGGCCCGGCCCGCCGAAAGCGGCGTTCATGGTCACCGGGCGCGGAACTTGCAGGCTGGCCGGCCGGCTCACCGCCTCCTTGAGGCGATAATAGGTGCCCTCATAGTCGAGAGGCTCGGCCGAGGCGTAAAGCTTTTCGAGGATTTCGATCCATTCAGCCGCCTGGTCGTAGCCCTTTTCCACCAGCGGCGTGCCGAACATGCCGAATTCCTTCGGGTTCCAGCCGCAGACGATGTTGAGGCCGGCGCGGCCCTGGCTGATATGGTCGACCGTCGCCAGCGCCTTGGCGGCGTAGAGCGGATGCACCAGCGGCACGTGCACGGTCATGAACAGGCCGATCTGTTCGGTGGCCACGGCAAGTGCCGCCGCCCAGGTGAAGGTCTCGAACGACCACTCGCGCACCTTGTTGCGGCCGCCGAAACCACGCCAGCGGGCGATCGGCAGCATGAACTCCAGCCCGGCGCGGTCGGCGATCTGCGCCGCCGTCAGGTTGTCCTGCCAACTCGCCGTCCAACGTTCCGGCACTTCGGTGATGGCAAGCCCGCCATCGGCATTGGTCGAAAAGACGCCGAGCTTCAGCTTGTTCGGGCCGTGCAGGGGATGCGCTTTGATCATGAATGGAACTCGCGGCGGGAGAGCATACGCTAGGCCCGCGCGAAAATATTTCAAGCCTGAAATAGCTTCGCTTGACCGCCGTTTGCGGATATGGATTCCGGCAGAGCGAGAAAGGGGATGGGCATGAGCGAGTTCCGCCAGAAGTGCATCGGCAAGGCGAACCTCGTCGGTTCCTTTGTGGCCATTCCCCATCCCGTCGCGGTCGAAGTGATGGCGCAGTCCGGCCTCGATTTCCTCTGCATCGACTGGGAGCATGCCCAGATCTCGCGCGACATGATCGAGGCCATGGTGCGCGCGGCCGACGTGCATCGCGTGCCGGCGATGGTGCGCGTTCCCGGCCATGCACCGGAAGCCATCCAGGCAGCGCTGGACAGCGGTGCGCAAGGCGTGCTGATCCCACGCGTCTCGACCGCCGCCCAGGCGGCGATGGCCGTCAAAGCCTCGCGCTATCCGCCGCAGGGCGAGCGCGGCGTCGGACCCGGCCGTGCCGCCGGCTATGGCTATCGCATTCCCGAATATCTTGCCGGCGCCAATGACAGGATCGTCGTCGCGGTCCAGGTCGAGACATCGGAAGGGCTGGCCAACATCGAGGCGATCGCCGCCGTCGACGGCGTCGACGTGATCTTCGTCGGTCCCGGCGATCTTTCGGTGTCGATCAATGCGATCGGACCTAAAGGTGCCGACAAGCTCACCGAGGCGATCCGCAGGATCATCGGCCTGACGGTTGCTCACGGCAGGACGTCAGGCATCTTCTGCGCAAAGCCGCAGGACGCGGCCCAGTGGGCAGCCATCGGTGCCAGCTTCTTCGTGCTGGCCAGCGATACGATGTTTCTCGGTGCGGGTGCTGCCGCCAGCACCTCCGCTGCGCGTGCCGAACTGGTGCGAGACGGGCGCAGCTAGCGCGAAAAGGCGTATCGACAGGGCAACAGGCCGACCAAACTTTTTAAGCTTAAAACTTTCGCCTTGAAAAGCGCCGCACTTTGGATAAGCATTCCAAAATCGATGGCGACGGCGGTGCCGGACGGGCTTGCCGGCAGTCCATCGTGGTGCCTCCGGTGGGAGAGGGTTTCAGTCCTTGTCGTTCATGCTGCCCCAGTCATCGTCCAGCGCGCGCTATGCTTTCGACGGCGTGCGCGCCCAAATTCGTGACCTACACACCGAGAACATCGCCAACCTTGCCGTGCGGGCGCGCGAACTCGGCGACGTCATCGCGCTCTGGTACGGCGAAGGCGACATGGTGACGCCCGCTTTCATCCGCGAGGCCGCCAAGGCCGCCTTCGACGAAGGCCTGACGTTCTACGTTCCCAACATGCGCGGCCACGGGCCGTTGAATGAAGCGCTGTCGGAGTACCAGACGCGCATCCATGACCGGCCGATCCCCATCGCACGCACCACGGTCACGCCCGGTGGCATGCAGGCGCTGTATCTGGCGCTGGAACTGCTGGTCGATACCGGCACCAATGTCGTCTATGTCGCGCCGCAGTGGCCCAACATTCACAACGCCATCCACCTGATCGGCGGCGAGCCAAGGCCGTTTTCGCTCGACTACAGGGGTGACTGGCATCTCGATCTCGACCGGCTGTTCGCGACATGCGATGCGCGCACGCGGGCGATCTTCCTGTCGACGCCGTCCAACCCGACCGGCTGGACCGCGTCAGCCGAGGAGATGCGCGCGCTGCTCGACTTCAGCCGGCGCACCGGCATCTGGATCATCTCAGACGAGGTCTACGGCCGGCTCTATTTCAATGGCGACGTTGCTCCCTCGATCCTGCAGATCGCCGAGGATGGCGACAGGGTGCTGTCGGTCAACAGCTTCTCCAAGGCCTGGGCGATGACCGGCTGGCGCATCGGCTGGCTGACGCATCCATCGGGAGTGGCCGACCAGCTCGGCGCCATGACCCAATATGTCAACAGCGGCACCGCAGCCCCGATCCAGGCCGGCGCTGTCGCGGCGATCCGCCAGGGCGAACCGCTGGTCGAGGAGATCAGGCAACGGATCAGAACCGGCCTTGACCTCGCCTACGACCGGCTGGCGCAGATACCTGGCATCGTCCTGCCTGCGAAACCGCGTGGCGGCATGTATGCCTTCTTTGCCATGGAAGGCGAGAGCGACGCACGACGCGCCTGCGCCAGAATTCTGGAGACGGCGCGCGTCGGGCTGGCACCCGGCCATCTCTTTGGAAGTTCGGCAACGGCCTTCCTCAGGATGTGCGTGTGCCGAGAACGCAAAGAGATAGCGACCGCGCTCGACCGCATGGTCGCTGCCATGAATTGACGCCCTGCCGGAGGCGGAGCGGCAAAAAACCGTGCGGGACCAACCCGCCCGATCAACAACAGAGGGAACACAAATGAGCTTCACGCGTCGCAACCTGCTTCTTCTCGCCGCCGCCATCGGCATCGCCACCGGCCCCGCCACCGCCTATGCCGCCGACGTGCTCAATGTCGGCGCCTACCCGACCAATCCGCCCTTCGAGTACAAGAACGAGAGCGGCACGTTCGAGGGTTTTGAAGTCGACATCGTCAACGAAGCCGCCAAGCGCATCGGCATGACCACCGATATCGCCGACCTCGGTTTCCAGGCGCTGTTCGCCGCCACCACCTCGAAGCGCATCGACGTCGCCATCTCGTCGATCACCATCACGCTTGAGCGGCTGAAGTCGCAGTCGTTCACGCAGCCCTATTATGATTCCGACATGGGCATCGCCACCAAGACCGACAGCCCGATCAAGGCCGAAGCCGACCTCAAAGGCAAGATCGTCGGCGTGCTGTCCGGCTCGACCGGCGAAACCTGGGTCAAGGCGCATCAGGAAGCCGACGGCTTCAGCGACGTGAAGGGCTATGACACGCAGCAGAACCTGCTGCTCGATCTCAGCGCCGGTCGCGTCGATGCGGCCGTCAGCGACATTCCGGGCATGGAGTATTCCTTCACCAAGATGAAGGACCTGACCGTCAAGGAACGCATCAAGACCGGCGAACAGTACGGCCTGATGATGACCAAGGACCACCCGCTGCTCGGCAAGCTGAACGACGCGCTGACCGCGATGAAGAAGGACGGCACGCTGGCCGCCATCCACAAGAAGTGGTTCGGCAGCGATGCGCCGGCCGATTCCTCGTCCGTCAAGGAAATGCCGCTGCCGAAGGCCTGAGCGGCGCCTGACAGAACACAGGCGTGCCGGCTCGAAAGGCCGGCACGTCTCGTTTTCATTCATGATCCTTCCCGGAACCGCAGTCGATGCGGCAGAACCGATTTCGGGGTTCGGGTCTTGCTCTCGCGTCACGGGACGCAAAACGGTTCGGGAACGCTCCCATGTCGCTGCTGGACACCTTCTTCAACCCCGATGTCATCATGTCCAGCCTGCCGGCGCTGCTGCGCGGCTTCCTGAACACCCTGCTGCTCGGCATATTGAGCATCGGTATTGGCATCCCCATCGGCCTGGGGATCAGCCTGGTGCGGCTCTATGCGCCCAAGCCGCTGCGGTGGCTTGCGGTCGGCTACACCGACATCTTCCGCGCGCTGCCGGTGCTGGTCGTGCTGATCCTGATCTACTACGCGCTGCCGTTTCTCGGCATACGCTTGTCGTCCTGGGCCTCCGCGGTGACGGCCTTCGCCTTCGTCATGTCGGCCTACTCGGCCGAGGTGTTCCGCTCAGGCATCGAGAGCATTCCGCGCGGCCAGTTCGAGGCGTCTCAGGCGCTTGGCCTGCCGTTCCTGCTGACCTTGCGCAAGGTGGTGCTGCCGCAAGCGATCCGCGTGGTCATTCCGCCGATGACCAGCAACTGTGTCTCGATGTTCAAGGACACCTCGCTCGCCTCCACCGTGGCGTTGCCGGAGCTGCTCAAGGAAGCGACCAACGCGCAGTCGCTCTACGCCAACCCCTCGCCGCTGATCGGCGCCGCGCTTGTCTATCTCATCTTCCTCTGGCCGATGGTCCGGCTCGTCAGCCTGCTGGAAGAACGCTTCAAGACCGAGAAGACGCGCTGACCTCGCCAACTGATCCCATCCGCCAAGCACTTCGCAGGAGCCTGCCCGTGAACAAGCATCAAACCGACAATGCGAACGCCACCGCGTTCCCCGTCGACACCATACGCGCCATGTTCCCCGCCCTGCAGCGGGCCGGCGATTTCATCTTCATGGACAACGCCGCCGGCGCACAGATCCCGCAGAGCGTGCTCGACGCGGTGACCAACCATCTGGTTTCACACAATGTCCAGCGCGGCGGCCGCTATGGCCGCAGCGTCACGGTGGACCAGGCGGTCGCCGATGCCCGCGAAAGCGTGGCGCTGCTGATCAACGCCTATAGCCCGGCGGAAATCTGCTTCGGCATGAACGCCACCTCATTCATCCGCCTGGTCAGCCTCGGCATCAGCCAGATGCTGCAGGAGCGCGACGAGATCGTCATCACCGACATGGACCACGACGCCAACATCGCCACCTGGCTGGCGCTGGAGCAGGCCGGCGCCAAGTTCAAATGGTGGCGCATGCGCGAGGACGGCAATCTGCATGTCGACGATTTGCGCCCGCTGGTTTCGGATCGCACCCGGCTGGTCGCCTGCACGGTCACGGCGCATTCGATCGGCTCGATCGTCGACGTTGCTTCCGTGGCCAGGATTGCGCACGCGGCTGGCGCCGAGGTGTTCCTCGACTGCGTGCACTATGGGCCACACGGGCTGATCGACGTGCAGGCCTGGGACTGCGATTATCTGGTTTGCTCCGGCTACAAGAACTTCTCGCCGCATATGGGCTTCCTGTGGGGCCGCTTCGAAACACTGAAGCGGCTACCGACCTTCCGCGAGGACTTCATCCCCGACGAGCCGCCCTACAAGGTCGAGGCCGGCACCTTCATCTACGAAAACGTCTCGGGCATGGATGCGGCCGTGCAGTATCTCGAACTGATCGGCCGCAATCTTGCGCCATCCAACAACCGTTCGCGGCGCGACAACATCGTCGCCGGCATGGGCGCCATCCGCGACTATGAGCTGGTGCTGGCACGCGAGATGCTCGCTGTGCTCAAGGATTGCGGTGCGACGATCTACGGCGTTGCCGACGCGGCCCGCATCACCGAACGCGTGCCGACCTTCTGCTTCAACATCGGCAAACTGTCACCGCAAAGGATCGTCGAGGAGATGGCCGACATGCAGATCGGCATCCGCGATGGCCACATGTACGCGCCGCGGCTGATGAAGCGGCTCAACCTCTCGATGGACAGTGGCGCCATCCGCGCCTCGCTGGTCCACTACAACACGGTCGAGGAGATCCACCGTTTCGGCGAGGCACTGCGCGCCATCATTGCCAAGCTGTCGTGAGCGAGCTGAATTGCTCCAGCCTGACGCCGCGGCGTTAGGCTGCTTTCTTCTTTGCCAGCCGCGCCTTGATCGAAGCGACGTCTGCACGTGGCGTCGCCGCAAAAAGCGTCCGGGTGTAGCTGTGCTTGGGATCGGCGAAGACCTCCTCGCGCGAGCCGTATTCGACCGCTTCGCCGAAATACATCACCATCACATCGTCGGCGATATAGCGCACGACGGACAGATCGTGGCTGATGAAGACATAGGTCAGCTGGAACTCGTCCTGCAGGTCGGCGAGCAGGTTGAGCACCTGCGCCTGCACCGATAGATCGAGCGCCGAGACCGGCTCGTCGAGCACCAGCAGGCTCGGGTTGAGCATCAGCGCGCGGGCAATGGCGATGCGCTGGCGCTGGCCACCCGAGAACATGTGCGGATAGCGGTTGTAGTGCTCGGGTCCGAGGCCAACCTTCTTCAGCATCTTCATCGCCAGGTCGCGCCGTTCCTCAGCCGGCTTGCCGGTGTTGATCAGCAGCGGTTCGCCCAGCACGTCGCCGATCTTCTGGCGCGGGTTGAGCGACCCGTAGGGGTTCTGGAAGACGATCTGCACCTTGCGGCGCATCTCCTTGCTCAGCCCGTCTTTGGCGATGTCGACCTTGTTGCCGTCGATGAACAGCTCACCCGAAGTTGCAGGATCGATCAGCGTGATGATGCGGGCAAGCGTCGACTTGCCGCAGCCGCTTTCACCGACGATGGCCAGCGTCTTGCCCTTGTCGACGCTGAAGGAGACGCCTTTGACCGCGTGCACCGTGCGCTGGCCGCGGAACAAGCCGCCACCGATATGGTAGTCGCGCACGATGTTCTTGCCTTCTACGACCTTGATGCTCATGCGGCGGCTCCCGAGGGCGCCGGCTCGAACAGCATGTCGGACACGGTCGGCAGCCGGTCGCCGACGGCATTCTCCGGCAGCGCCGACAAAAGCGCGCGGGTGTAGTTGCTCTTCGGCGACTCGAACAGCGACAGCACGTCGGCCTCTTCCATCTTGCGGCCCTTGTACTGGACGATGACACGGTCGGCGGTCTCGGCCACCACGCCCATATTGTGGGTGATCATGATCAGGCCCATGCCGTATTTGGCCTGCAGCGAGACCAACAGATCGAGGATCTGCTTCTGGATGGTGACGTCGAGCGCGGTCGTCGGCTCGTCGGCGATCAGCAGCTTCGGATTGCAAGCGATGGCGATGGCGATCATGACGCGCTGGCACTGACCGCCCGACATCTGGTGCGGGAACGAGTTCAGCCGTTCCGCCGGCTCGGCAATACCGACCTTCGTCAGGAGTTCGATGGCGCGGGCCCGTCGCTGCGCGCCATCCATACCCATGTGGAAGCGCAGCACCTCTTCGATCTGGAATCCGACGGTGAAGCAGGGATTGAGGCTGGCCATCGGTTCCTGGAAGATCATCGACATGTCCTTGCCGATGATCTTGCGGCGGTCGGCCGGGCTCATCTTCAGGAGATCGCGGCCATTGAAGCTCATGCGGTCAGCAGTGACCGTGGCCGTCCATGGCAGCAGGCCCATGACCGCTAGCATCGACACCGACTTGCCAGAGCCGGATTCACCGACGATGGCCAGCACTTCGCGCTCGTCGACATGCAGTGAGACGCCGTCGACCGCCCGGAACGGACCTGACGCGGTCTGGAATTCGACGACGAGATTGTGGATATCGAGCAGCGCCATCACGACCTCCTCAGCTTCGGATCGAGCGCGTCGCGCAGGCCGTCGCCAATCAGATTGATGGCAAGCACGGTGATGAGAATGGCGAGGCCCGGGAAGGTCACCACCCACCAGGCACGCAGGATGAATTCGCGCGCCGAAGCGAGCATCGTACCCCATTCCGGTGTCGGCGGCTGGGCACCGAGGCCGAGGAAGCCGAGGGCCGCCGCTTCGAGAATGGCGTTGGAGAACGACAAGGTGCCCTGGACGATCAGCGGTCCCAGGCAATTCGGCAGGATTGTGCGAAGCATCAGCCTGATATGGCCGGCGCCGGCAACCTTTGCCGCCACGACATACTCGCGGCTCTTCTCCGCCATCACGGCAGCGCGCACCAACCGTGCAAAATGCGGCTGCAGGACGAGCGCAATAGCCAGCATTGCATTGAACAGGCCTGGCCCAAGGATGGTGACCAGGACGAGCGCCAGGAGCAGCGACGGGAACGCCAGGATGAGGTCCATCAGGCGCATGATCGCCACGTCGACCCAGCCGCGAAAATAGCCGGCCAGCAGACCAAGCGTGATGCCCCCGGTGAGTGCCAGCGTGACCACGACCGCGCCGATGAGCAGCGAAAAACGCGCGCCGTAGAGCAGGCGCGAAAGGATGTCGCGGCCGACCGGATCGGTGCCGAGCAGATATTGCGCGCTGCCGCCGGCCTGCCAGGCCGGCGGCCTGAGAAACGCGGTCTTGTCCTGAATGTCGGGAGCATGGGGCGCGAGCAGCGGCGCAAACAGCGCCGCCAGCACCAGCAGGATGAAGACGAACAGGCCGATCACGGCGCCGCGATTGACGGAGAAATAGTGCCAGAAGGTCCTGAACCCTGTCAGGCGGTCAGGGCTGCCGGCGGCGAGCGCGGTGACTTCAGTCGACTGGCTCATCACGCGGCCCGTATGCGCGGGTTGATGACGGCGTAGAGCACGTCGACGATGAGGTTCACGGCCATGACGATGAGGGCGATCAAAAGCAGACCTGACTGCACGACGACATAGTCGCGCTTGAAGATGGAATCGACCATCCACTTGCCGATGCCCGGCCAGGCGAAGATGGTTTCGGTGAGGATGGCGCCGGCAAGCAGTGTGCCAACCTGCAGGCCGATAGTGGTGACCACGGGGATGAGCGCATTGCGCAACGCATGCAGGCCGACCACCCGCGACGGCGACAGGCCCTTGGCGCGCGCCGTGCGGACATAGTCCTCCCCCAGAACTTCCAGCATGGCCGAACGCGTCTGGCGGGCGATCACAGCCAGCGGGATGGTGCCGAGCACGATCGAGGGCAGGACCAGGTGGCTCAACGCCGAGCGGAACGCATCCCATTTGCCATAGAGCAAGGTATCAATGGTCATGAAGCCGGTGATCGGCTTGAAGAAGAACTGCAGGCCGATGCGGCCCGAAACCGGTGTCCAGCCGAGGTAGCCGGAGAAGAAGATGATCAGCAGCAGGCCCCACCAGAAGATCGGCATGGAATAGCCGACGAGCGCCGTGCCCATCAGCGACTGATCGAACCACGAGCCACGCTTGACTGCCGCGAAGATGCCGGCTGGAATGCCGAGCACCATGGCGAAAATCATGGCGAAGAACGACAGTTCCATCGTTGCGGGAAAGAGGACCTTGAACTCTTCCATCACCGGTCGCTTGGATGAAATCGAGACCCCGAAATCGCCGGTCACGACCTCGCCGACATAGCGTGCATATTGCTGCCAGATCGGCAGATTGTAACCGAACTGTTCCTTGAGTTCCTCGTAACGCGCCGGCGCCACGCCGTGTTCGCCGGCCATGGCAAGGATGGGATCGCCAGGCAGCAGCCTGACGAAGGCGAAGGCACAGATAGTGATGCCGACAAGCGTCGGGATCAAAAGTGCAATTCTGTGGAGTATATATTTGAGCATGGTGAAGGGGGCGGCGCTCTACGGCGCCGCCCCACTCAATTTCTTATTCGGCTTTGTCGACGCCGTCGAAGCGGTGAATGCCGAGCGGGTCCATCATGAAACCGCTGACATTCTTGCGCACGACTGCGTAGACTTGGCTGTGGGCCAGCAGGAAGGCCGGAGCCTGCTTCTGGAAGACCACCTGCGCCTGTTCGTAAAGCTTGGTGCGTTCAGCCTGGTCGCTGGTCTTCTTGGCCTTCTGGATCAGGTCCTCGAAGTCCTTGTCGCACCAGCTCGAGTAGTTGGAGACGCCGATGGCGGAGCAGGCGAACAGGGTGGCGAAGAAGTTGTCCGGATCGCCATTGTCGCCGGTCCAGCCGATCTGGAAGGCGCCGGGACGATCCTTCTTCTTGCCCTCCGAGCGATACTTGGTCCACTCGTAGTTGACGATCTCAGCCTTGACGCCGACCTTGGCCCAGTCGGCCTGGATCAGTTCGGCGGCCCGCTGGAAGTTCGGGTTGTAAGGACGAACGCGATCGGAAGCCCAAAGCTGGATTTCCGTCAGTCCGGCAGCGGCCAGCACTTTCTTGGCCGCTTCCGGATCGTAGGAATCGGACTTCACGTCCTTGTCCCACGACCACATGGTCGGCGGGATCAGGTTCACGGCCGGCGTGGCGCCCGCATCCTGGAACAGCGACTTGATCAGCGATTCCCGGTCGATGGCCTGGTTGAGCGCATGGCGCACCTCAGGCTTGTCGAGTGGCGGGATGGTGGTGTTGTAGCTCATGTAGCCGATGTTCAGGCCGGCCTGATCCATCAGCGTCACGTCCTGGTTGGCCTTGATCGTGCCGATGTCGGCAGGATTCGGATAGGGCGCGATGTCGCATTCGCCGGCAAGCACCTTCTGGATACGCGCGGTCGCGTCAGGGGTGATGGCGAAGACGAGATCGTCGATCTTCTCCTTGCCCTTGAAATAGTCCGGGTTGGCCGCATAGCGGATGACCGAATCCAGCTGGTAATCGACGAACTGGAACGGACCGGTGCCGATCGGCTTGGTGGAGAAATCGGCCATCTTGCCGGACTTCTCCAGCTGGTCGGCATATTCCTTCGACACGATCGAGGCGAAGTCCATGCCGAGATTGGCCAGCATCGGTGCATTCGGCTCGGTCAGCGTCAGCTTGACGGTCAGGTCGTCGACCTTTTCCCACTTGGCGACGTATTTCGGCATGTCCATGCCGGTGTAGTAGTCCCAGGTCAGGTTGGGCAGATACTTGTCACCGTTCCAAGGATTCGCCTTGTTGAACTGACGATCGAAAGAGAAGACCACGTCATCCGCATTCAGGTCGCGGGTCGGCTTGAAAAAATCGGTGGTCTGGAACTTCACGCCCGGATGCAGGTGGAAGGTATAGACCAGGCCGTCGTCGGAGATTTCCCACTTGTCGGCGAGGCCTGGCTCGACCTCGGTACCGCCATGCTTGAATTCGACCAGGCGCGAATAAACGGTCCGCGACGAGGCATCGAAGTCGTTGCCGCCCGTCGTCGTACCCGGATCAAAATTGGCCGGCGACGCTTCCGAACAATAGACAAGCGTCTTCGCATTGGCCATGCCGCCCAGGACGCTTGCGGCCAGCAACGCGGCCGCAAAAGCGAGTTTCTTTTTCATTGAGCACTCCCTGATGTTCTTCCAAGCCCCTCTATCAGGCTCGCGAAGCGCGCATATAAGCACCGTTTTTCCGGCTTTGGAACACCCCGTTTGCTTACCCCGCGGGAAGCAGGAAAAAAATCCGCGATTTTGCTAAATGGCAGAAAAAATTAGCAGTTTTTTCCATTCACGAGATTGTTAACGACCGCATTTTTTTATTGATCGCCAATCTGGCGATATCGATGCCGCGCCGGCCTTCGCCCCACCAAAGGTGCGGCGGGATACCGGCTCGCAATGTCGGCGACAGGAAAGATTTTCGACGGCAAATCTTTCACCGCCTTGCCGCAAGGGCAAGGCTTGCACCGCCGCCGATAGAGGCAATACATAGATGATATCCAGGCAGCAGCGGAGGGCGTCTCTGTCAATTCGGAGGCGAGCGCGGCACGGACGAACAAGAACTGTCGAGGGAGGAACGGGTGGCAAAAGCATCAAAGACGACGGCGCCGGTGAAAGCGGGAGCCAAGGCGGCTCCCAAGGCAGCGGCCGCCGCAGTCAAGCCGAAAGCGCCCGTTGCCAAGGCCGCCGCGGCCAAGCCGAAGGCCGTCACCATACCCGTGAAGGCAAGCACAAAGCCGGCGGTCAAAGCCCCGGCCAAGCCTGTTGCCGGCAAGACGACGTCCGCGGCAAAGCCCGCCGCCGCCAAGCCGGTGGCGACGGCTGCAGCGGCGAAGGTCGCACCGGCAGCGAAGCCGGCCGCAGCCTCGCGATTGCCGAAAGCGTTGACGACGCTTGCCGCCGGCCTGCCGGAAAAGCCGTGGCTCAAGAGCTATCCGAAAAACGTACCAGCTGAAATCGGCGCCTTGCCCTACAGCTCGATCGGCGATTTCCTGGTCGCTGCCTGCAAGCAATTTTCCGCCCAGCCCGCCTTCACCTGCATGGACAAGTCTATCAGCTATGCCGATGTCGAACGGCTGTCGGCGGCCTTCGGCGCTTATCTGCAATCGAAGGGACTGCAAAAGGGCGCGCGCGTCGCCCTGATGATGCCCAACGTGCTGCAATATCCGGTGGCGATGATGGCCGTGCTCCGTGCCGGCTATGTGGTGGTGAACATCAATCCGCTCTACACGCCGCGCGAACTGGAGCACCAGCTCAAGGATTCCGGCGCACAAGCCATCGTCATCCTGGAGAACTTCGCCAACACCTTGCAAGCGGTCATCTCCAGAACGGCGGTCAAGCATGTGGTGGTCGCCGCGATGGGCGACATGCTCGGCGGCCTGAAGGGCACGATCGTCAATTTCGTCGTGCGCCGGGTGAAGAAGATGGTGCCGGCATGGTCGCTGCCCGGCCATGTCAAGTTCAACACGGCCATGAAGGCCGGCGCCGGCATGGACTTCAAGCCAGCCAAGGTGGCGGCCAACGATGTCGCCTTCCTGCAATATACGGGCGGCACCACGGGCGTCTCGAAGGGCGCAACGCTGCTGCACAGCAACGTGCTGGCCAATGTCGTGCAGAACGCGCAGTGGATGGAAGACGCCTATACGATCAAGCCGAAACCGGCGCATCCGAACTTTATCTGCGCCCTGCCGCTCTATCATATCTTCGCGCTGACGGTGAACGCGCTGATGGGCATGCAGCAAGGTGCGCGCAATGTGCTCATTCCCAACCCGCGCGACATTCCCGGCTTCGTCAAGGAACTGCAGAAATATCCGGTCCACATCTTTCCGGGCTTGAACACGCTGTTCAACGCATTGCTCAACAATGAGGATTTCCGCAAGCTCGACTTCAAGCCGCTGGTGCTGACGCTGGGCGGCGGCATGGCGGTGCAGAAGGGCGTCGCCGAACGCTGGAAGGCGCTGACCGGCTGTCCGGTGACCGAGGGCTACGGGTTGTCGGAAACCTCGCCGGTGGCCACCGCCAACAAGTTCACCGCCGGCGGCTTCACCGGCACGATCGGTCTGCCGCTGCCCTCGACCGAGATCGCCATCCGCGATGACGACGGCAACAATCTGCCGCTCGGCGAAGTTGGCGAAATCTGCATCCGGGGGCCGCAAGTGATGGCGGGCTACTGGAACCGGCCGGATGAGACCGCCAAGGTAATGACCAAGGACGGCTACTTCAAATCCGGCGACATGGGCTTCATGGACGAACTTGGCTACACCAAGATCGTCGACCGCAAGAAGGACATGATCCTGGTCTCGGGCTTCAACGTCTATCCGAACGAGCTCGAGGAAGTGGTGGCCATGCATCCGGGCGTGCTCGAAGTGGCGGCGATCGGCGTGCCGGACGAACATTCGGGCGAGGTGCCGAAACTGTTCGTGGTCAAGAAGGATCCGGCGCTGACCGCCGAGGCGCTCACCGCCTATTGCCGCGAGAACCTGACCGGCTACAAGCGGCCCAAATATATCGAATTCCGGACCGAACTGCCGAAGACGCCGGTCGGCAAGATCCTGCGAAGAGCGCTGCGCGAATGACGGCAGCCGACGGCCTGGAGGCCGTGGACGCACCTTGCCGTCCTGACCCGACAGAGTTCATCCGGGCGAACATGCGCGTCGCCCCGGTGCCGTCGCTTCCCGAGATACGGCTCTATACGCCCCATCCGGCGAGCGGCCTGAGGCGGCTCACCGATCCGCAGCAAAGCTCCAACTCGGATGACGACACGGCCGAGGCGGACGACGATGGACCCGAGCCGCAGCCGCCTTACTGGGCCTATGTGTGGGCCGGCGGCGCGGTGCTTGCGCGCCATATACTCGACCATCCGCAAACCGTGGTCGGTCGCCGCGTGCTCGACCTTGGCGCTGGCTCCGGCCTTGTCGGCATTGCCGCGGCCAAGGCCGGGGCGAGCGCGGTGATCGCCGCCGAGATCGACCGCAACGGCGTTGCCGCTCTCGCTCTCAACGCGGCGGCGAACGGCGTCGCGATGACGGTGATGGCGCGGGATATTACCAGCGGATCGCCGCCCGCGGTCGATGTCGTGACCGCCGGCGACGTCTTTTATGGACAGGCCGTCGCCGACCGCGTCATGCCTTTCCTCGACCGCTGCCTTGATGCCGGTATCGAGGTTCTGGTCGGCGACCCAGGCCGCGCCTACCTGCCGCGATCGCGGCTGCGCCTGCTTGCCGAATACCAGGTGCCGGATTTCGGCCAGGCGAAAGACAGCGCGCCGAAGAGCGGTGTCTTTCGTTTCGTGGGTAAATCCGGTCGCTAGATCGTTTCCTTGACCCGTGCCGCAAGGAAGCCCGGCAGGTCGGCAACCGAGTCCAGGATGGCGTCGGCGATCCCGGCCAGCGATTCGCGGGTGCCGGTCCCCGAGAGCACACCGACCGCCAGCCCGCAGCCGCCGGCCCGCGCCATTTCGAGATCATGGCGGTTGTCGCCGACCATTGCGATCGCCGATGGCGGCAGGCCGGTGAGGTCGCTAAAGGCCAGGATGGTATCGGGCGCCGGCTTCGGATTGGCGACCGCGTCGTAACCATAGGCGGCGTCGAACAGCTGCGCGACGCCGAGCGTCACCAGCGTCTTTTCCGCACCGCTGGTCGAATCATTGGTGGCGACGCCAAGCCGGTAGGATTTCCTGTGCAGGGCGGTGAGCGTCTCGACGACGCCCGGCAACGCCACCGCCATTGTCGAGCCCTGCACCGAGGTGATCTCGTTGAAGCGAGCGACGGCAAGCATCTGGTCCTCGTTGGACAGCCGCGGGAACCACAATTCGACGACGTCGAGATTGGTGCCCGACGCAAAGATCGAGTCTGGCTTGAAGCGCTTGTTGGCGAAATCGAAGCCGGCAGCGGCCAGCAGCCTGTCGGCTTTCCAGCGATCGCCGTCGGACGCATCCATGGCCATGAAGTCGGCAATGCCGAGCCACGTCGCGTTGAAGTCGACAAGCGTCCCGTCCTTGTCGAACAGTATTCCCTTGATGTCTGCCAAGTTCTTCACTCCGATCCACGCAAATGGTGGATGTATCCCACCAGGCCAGCGGTCGAGGCATCCCGCTTCGCGGCACTTTCCTTGCCCTCCACGACAGGCAAAAGGCCGGTGGCCAGTTCCTTGCCGAGCTCGACGCCCCACTGATCGAAGGAGTTGATGTTGAACAGCGTTCCCTCGACGAAGACGCGGTGCTCGTAGAGCGCGATCAGCCGGCCAAAGGTGCGCGGGTCGAGTTTGCGGTAGAGGATGGTCACCGAGGGTCGGTTGCCGGAGAAGACGCGGTGCGGCGCGATCTTGTCGACATCGGCCGGCTTCATGCCCTTGGCCAGCATCTGGGCGCGTGCCTCCTCCAACGTGCGGCCCTTCATCAACGCTTCCGACTGGGCCAGGCAGTTGGCGAGCAGCAGATCATGCTGATGCTTGAGCTCCGGCTCGTGGCCGACGGCCGCGGCAAGGAATTCGACCGGGATGAAATCGGTGCCTTGGTGCAGCAGCTGGAAGAAGGCATGCTGGCCGTTGGTGCCGGGCTCGCCCCAGACAAGCGGACCGGTCGGCGTTGTCACCGCCGTGCCTTCGAGGGTAACGCTCTTGCCGTTCGATTCCATATCAAGCTGCTGCAGATAGGCCGGCAGCCTGGACAGGCGCTGATCGTAAGGAATGACGGCGCGCGCCGGATATTCGCAGATCACGCGATGCCACCAGCCGACCAGCCCCAAAAGGGCCGGCAGGTTCTCCTGCACCGGTGCGGTGCGGAAATGCTCGTCCATCTCGTGCGCGCCATCGAGGAAGGCGCGAAAATTCCGCGGCCCGACCGCGATCATCACCGGCAGGCCGATCGCACCCCAGAGCGAATAGCGGCCGCCGACCCAGTCCCAGAAGCCGAAGACGCGATCCGATTCGATGCCGAACTTCGCCACCAGGTCGAGCGCGGTCGAGACAGCGGCAAAATGCTTGCCGACCGCTTCCTTGCCGAGTGCTTCCTGCACCCATTTGCGCGCCGTCTCGGCATTGGTCATCGTCTCGACGGTGGTGAAGGTCTTGGAGGCGATGATGAAAAGCGTGGTTTCGGCCGAGAGCCCTTTCAGCGTGTCGTGGATATGGGCGCCGTCGATGTTGGAGACGTAATGCGCGCGCGGCCCGTCATGATAGGGCGCCAGCGCCAGCGTTGCCATGGCCGGGCCGAGATCGGAACCGCCGATGCCGATGTTGACGATGTCGGTGATCTTCTTGCCGGTGGCGCCGGCCGCCTTGCCGGAGCGCACGGCATCGGCAAAGGCGCCCATCGCGTCGAGCACGGCAATGACGTCGGCCTTGACGTCCTGGCCATCGACCGTGACGCCGTTGCCGGTCAGGTTGCGCAGCGCCGTGTGCAGCACGGCACGGTCTTCGGTGAGGTTGATCTTCTTGCCGGCGAACATCGCCGCCCGGCGGCCTTCGAGATCGGCGGCCTTGGCCAGCTTCTCCAGCAATTCCATGGTGACCGCATCGACCGCGCATTTCGACCAGTCGAGCAGAAGGTCACCGTCGGTGGCGGAGAATTTCTCGAACCGCTGCGGATCGGCGGCGAAGGCCTGGCGCATGCTGGCTGGGGCCGCCGCGCGATGAACGCGTAAGGCGGCAAGCTGTTTCTGGAATGCTGACTGATCCACTGGCGGGCGACTCCTGACGTTTTCGACGCACCATATCAGACCGGATGTTTCCGGCGCGTGTCGTCGCGCCAAAACTATTGAGCCGAATTCCGTGCGGTCAATATGGGGAGATGACGCGAATCGTCACGCGTCGATGACGGAACGTCACGCTGCGATGACGCAGGTGCGTCACGGGGTGGTGGTTACACAGTGTGTCACGCAGCGAGGGCGCAGCGCCTGATTTCGGCCGAAGGATCACTGGCATAAATCCCAACGATCAGAAAAATTGATTGGCGCAACCCCTTGTGCCACCGTTACATTCGACTGGTCCAGCCAAGCGAAAAAAGCTGGCCATCGAGGAACATCTCCCATGCCACAGCGAAACGACACGGCGATATGGTCCGGCCTGTTCCGGATTTCGGCTGAATCCGGCCAGACCCTGCAGGCGCAGATCCGCCAAGCCATCGTGGCCGCCATTCTCGACCGGCAGATCGCCGCTTCGATGCCGCTTCCCTCGTGCCGGATCCTGGCCGAAAAACTCGGCGTGGCGCGCGGAACCGTCGTGCTGGCCTTCCAGCAGCTCGTCGATCAGGGATTCCTGGTGGCACGCGAGCGGCGTGGTCATTTCGTCAATCCCGACGTGCTGGCGACACCGGCCAAGCCGCACCAGAAGGCGCCCGACCAGGCCAACGAGATCGACTGGAAGGCACGCCGCAAGATCGCCGCCAGCGACATGCCGCCACCGGCCAAGCACGAGAACTGGATCAAGTCGTCCTACCCCTTCGTCTACGGCCAGTTCGATCCGGCGCTGTTCCCGACCGCCGAGTGGCGCGAGTGCAACCGCATGGCGCTTGCCGTGCTCGAAATCCGCAACTGGGCGTCCGACATGGTCGATCGCGACGATCCGCTGCTGATCGAGCAGATCCAGGCGCGGCTGTTGCCGCGGCGCGGCATCTTCGCCAATCCCGACGAGATCATCGTCACGCTGGGCGCCCAGAACGCGCTCTACATGCTGGCGACGCTGCTGATGAGCAAGGGCTCCAAGGTGGCGATGGAGGACCCCGGCTACCCCGACGCGCGCTCGATCTTCCGGCTTGCCGGCGCCGACATACAGCCGGTGCCGGTCGACCAGTCCGGCATCGTAACCGCTTCTATTCCCAATGATTCCGGTTTCGTCTTCGTCACGCCCAGCCATCATTGCCCGACCATGGTGCCGTTGTCGGCGGAACGGCGGCAGGATCTCCTGGCGCGGGCCAACCGCTACAACCAGATCATCATCGAGGACGGCTATGACAGCCAGCTTCTCGACGAGGCGCCGCAGCAGGCGCTGAAGAGCCTCGACCGCTCCGGCCGTGTCGTCTATGTCGGCTCGATGTCGAAGACGCTGGCTCCGGGCCTGCGGCTCGGCTACATCGTCGCTTCGGCCGGACTGATCTCGGAACTGCGGGCACTGCGCCGGTTCATGCTGCGTCATCCGCCGGCCAACAACCAGCGCGCCGTCGCGCTGTTCCTGTCGCTCGGCCATCACGAGGCACTGGTGCGGCGGCTGTCGAGCGCCTTCGACGAGCGGCGCAAGCGCCTGGTCCATGCGATTTCCGCTTTCCTGCCGGAATGGCGTTCGACCGATTCGGCCGGCGGCACGTCGCTGTGGCTCGAAGGGCCGCGCGGCACCGATGCACGCGGACTGGCCGAGGCCGCCGCCTCGCGCAGCGTCATCATCGAGCCGGGCGACCGCTTCTTCGATCGCACCGAAAAGCCTTCGCGTTTCATGCGGCTGGGCATTTCCTCGATCGCGTTGCAGCACATCGAGCCCGGCATCCGCGAACTGGCCACCGCCGCCGGCCGCAGGCCGGCCGCCGCCTGATCCATCGCCCGATCCCCAGACCGGAGCCACACAGCCTGGCTCCGGCTCCATTAGCTCTGGCATATGCGACCGGACCGTCTGGCTCATAGGCTGGGCCAATGCCGGCGGCATAGTCGGGGCACAAAGGGGAAGAAGCAGCCGATGGTGGACCAACCGCCGCCCTGCTTCTCGGAAAGGTGGAGTGTCTCCATGTCAGTTCTTGAAAAGCAGGAAGCGGCGGCGGATCAGCGTTCGCGCCGCTCCGGCGGGCGCGAAGCGCGCCGCGCCATGCGGGCCGCACCGTTGGCCGACGACATCAAACCGGTGCGCGCCGGTCTCGAAGGCGGCAGCTACGGACCGCTGACCGAGAACGACCAGGAACGCATCCACGAGGCGGTGCTGACGCTCCTGGAAACGGTTGGCTTCGCCAATGCCATTCCCTCCTGCATCAACGCGTTGACCAAGGCCGGCGCCAGCTATGGCGACGATGGCCGCATCCGCTTCCCTCGGGCTGTCGTGCTCGACACGATCAAGAAAGCCGCCCGGCATTTCACGCTGCACGGCCAGGACCCCAAGCACGACATGCTGATCAAGGGCAAGCGCGTGCACTACGGCACGGCGGGTGCCGCCGTGCATCTGGTCGATGTCGAAAAGCGCGAGTATCGCGAGTCGCTGCTGCAGGACATCTATGACGCCGCCCGCCTCGTCGAGGGGCTCGACAACATCCATTTCTTCCAGCGGCCGATGGTGCCGCGCGACATTCCCGATCCGCTCGATATGGATTTCAACACGCTCTATGCCTGCGTGATGGGAACTTCCAAGCATGTCGGCACCTCGTTCACCGTGCGCGAGAACGTGCAGCCGGCGCTCGAAATGCTCTATGCCATCGCCGGTGGCGAGGAGAATTTCCGCGCCCGGCCGTTCGTCTCAAACTCCAACTGTTTCGTCGTGCCGCCGATGAAGTTCGCCGAGGACGCCTGCGGCGTGCTCGAAGCCTGCGTCGAAGGCGGCATCCCGATCCTCTTGCTGTCGGCCGGACAGGCGGGTGCCACGGCACCGGCAGCGATTGCAGGTGCCGTGGTGCAAGCAGTGGCCGAGGTGCTGGTCGGGCTCGTCTATGTCAATGCCATCAAGCCGGGGCATCCGGCGATCTTCGGCACCTGGCCGTTCGTTTCGGATCTCAGAACCGGCGCCATGTCGGGCGGGTCGGCCGAGCAGGCGGTGCTGACCGCGGCCTGCGCGCAGATGGCGCAATTCTACGACCTGCCGGGTGGCTCGGCCGCCGGCATGACCGATTCGAAACTGCCCGATATCCAGTCCGGCTATGAAAAAGGCATCACCGATGTGATGGCCGGCCTTGCTGGGCTCAACCTGGTCTACGAATCGGCCGGCATGCACGCCTCACTGCTCGGTTTCTGCCTGGAAAGCCTGATCATCGACAACGACATGCTTGGCCACTGCCTGCGCTGCGTGCGCGGCATCGAGGTGACGGACGAGGCGCTGTCGATCGACACCATCGCCGATGTCTGCCTGAAGGGTCCGGGCCATTATCTCGGCAACGAGCAGACGCTGCGGCTGATGCAGACCGAGTATTTCTATCCGGCCGTCGGCGACCGCTTTTCGCCCAAGGAATGGAACGAGAAGGGCCGACCCGACATCCTGCAGCGGGCGATCATCGAGAAGAAACGCGTGCTTGCCGAGCGCTTTCCGCGCCATGTGCCGAAACTGATCGACGACAAACTGCGCGCCCGGTTTGGCGAGATGATCAAGCTGCCGCGCGGCAGCATGGGCGGGTAGACCCTCGCAAAACAATCAATCCGCGTGGAGTCCATAGCGCTCGACGACTTCGGCACTGATCAACTTGGCGTGCAGCGTCATCAGCACGATTTGCGCATCGAAGCCGTCGCCGGTTTCAAGGGCGGCCTCGATCTGGCGCTCTGCATCCAGCCTGTTCTGAACACCATTGGATCGCTCGAAGGCTTCCGGTCCGGCGATGCAATAGCTGAACAGCCGCGCCACTTCTGGATAAGCTTGGCTGGGCGGCTCGTCGGGCCAGCGATCCTTCATCAGATTGACGATCGTGAGTTTTACGCCCTCCGGCACGAGGGCTGGATGAAGGTCGGCGCCACGCAATGCCGCATCGAGCTGTCTCAAGTCGCCCGAACGACCCAACATTCCGAGGAAGCCTAGGGAAGAGCGTCGTCCCGCCATGATGTTCCAATCCGTTTCCAACCACTTAGGTGGTTCGCAAGCGGAATTCAAAGACAGCGTCTTGTAAAGCGCGTCGCGTAGAGACGGATCACGCGACGCGCTCTGAGTCTTTGTCGTTGCGCCTGTCAGCCACTCGCCGCCAGCAGCAAGACGCCGGCAAGAGCAGACCCCGCAAGCGTCGGCAGCATGCCGATTTTCAGCTTCAGGATGGCGATCATGGCGGCACAGGAAAGCAGTGCCGCGCGCCAGTCGATCGACGAAAACACCGGCACACTCATGCCGAGGCCCAATGCGTGCACCTCACGGAAAATGACGTGCAAGGCAAACCAGAGAGCCAGATTCATGATCACCCCGACAACAGCGGCGGTGATCGCGCCAAGTGCTGCCGACAAGGCCTTGTTGCCGCGCAGCGCCTCGATATAGGGGGCGCCGAGGAATATCCAGAAGAAGCAGGGCGTGAACGTAACCCACAAGGTCAGCAACGCCCCCAGCGATCCGGCAAGCAACGGGTCCAGCGACCCGGAGTGGCGGAACGCGGCGATGAAGCCGACGAACTGCAAAACCAGAATGAGCGGACCGGGCGTCGTTTCGGCAAGCCCAAGACCGTCGACCATTTCACCGGGGGCGAGCCAGCCGAAGGACTGGACGGCTGCCTGGGCGACATAGGCAAGCACCGCGTAGGCGCCGCCGAAGGTGACGACCGCCATGAGACTGAAGAACCGGCCTATCTCGGTCCAGACGCTTGCCGTGCCGGTAAGCCACCAGATCAGCAGAACAGGCCCGAGCCAGATCGGCAGCCAGATCGCAACCGTGCGCGGCGCATGCCATTTCGTCGGCCTGAGGTGCGCCAACTCGCCGCGCTCGAACATCAGGTCGACCGCACCCTTGATATCGGCAACATCGCCCTTGCCATGCGCCGAGCCGGAAAACAGCGCCGGAGCAATGCGGTCTCCCAGCCATCCCGTCAGGCCCGCGAGCAGGACGATGAGCGGGAACGGCACATTCAACGCATAGATGGCGATGAAAGCCGAGACGGCGATCGACACCATGACCCGGTTCTTCAAGGCACGCCGTCCGATCCGGATCACCGCCTCGACGACAATGGCAAGCACCGCCGCCTTCACCCCGAAGAACAGCGCCTCGACCAGCGGCGTGTCGCCATAGAGCACATAGAGGCTGCTCAGGACGAGCATGACGAGCGCGCCCGGCACGACGAACAGGACGCCGGCGACAAGGCCACCGACCGTCCTGTGCAGCAGCCAACCGATATAGATGGCGAGTTGCTGGGCTTCCGGGCCAGGCAGCAGCATGCAGTAGTTCAGCGCATGCAGGAAACGCTGCTCACCGATCCAGCGCCGCTGCTCGACCAGTTCTTTGTGCATCAAGGCGATCTGCCCGGCCGGCCCGCCGAAGCTGAGCAGTCCGATCTTTGCCCAGACCTTCACGGCTTCGGTGAAGGTCGGTGCGGCCGGCACCGGGACCACCGTATCTTGCGACACAAGCGCGCTCATGACGGTTTGCTCGAGCCTGCACCGGGCCAGTTGTGCGTTTCTTCGGTGGCGTCGCGACACCAGCGGAAGAACGCATCGTAGAGCAGCATGCCTGCGTCCAGTTGTTCCAGATCGTCGCGAAACATACGCGACAGACCGAGCGAAGCCGCCAGAAAGCCGGCCGCCTGGGGAACAAGGTCGAGGCTTGCGGTGTCGGCCGCGCGCACGATCAGGGCAAGGCGATCGAGCGCCTCGGATTCCAGTCCAAACTCCTCGATCATCGTGTCGAAGGTGCAGCGTTCGCCGCGATGGCTCCAGAACACATTGTCGATGTCGAAAGGCACCGCCTGAAAGCGATCCGCCACGGCAGGCACTTCGGCAGCCTCGACAAACAGAAAGATCGCATGCGGATCGACGAAACGCCGGATCAGCCAGGGACAAGCGATGCGATCGACCTTCGGGCGGGCTCGTGTCACCCACACGGTGCGGCCCTTTTCGTCGCGCGAAGGCAAGGTGTCGGTGCGGACCAGAAGTCCCTTTGCATCGCGCCAGGCTTCGAATCCACCGTCGAGGCTTTCGGCGGAAGTGCCCTCATGGCGCAGCCATGCGGCGACACCTTGTGAGAGTTTCAGCCCTTTCTGGCAAACGACCGCCACCGATTGGCCGGCGAACGCCGGTGCCCAGGTCGAGACGGTTTTGAAATCGCGCCGGCTCGAGGCCGGCAGAAGGCGCGGATCGGCGTCGAAGTCATCATCGATACGGACATCGATGATGACGGGCGCGCCTGGCAGACCGATCAGGCGGGATAGTTGCGATACTGTGATAGCGGTTGTTGACGGCATGGCGTCCACCTCCTGGAAAGAGAAGCTTGGACGCGAACGTTGGGCTGACGCCTCACGGGGTCGTCGCGATACACCCCTTGTCATGATGGTGGATGCATCGCGCGGGCTTGTCAAGGATGGCGGCCGCCTGATCCGGATCAAGCCGCCGTTTGTCATTTATGTAAGCATCTACGAACAGATGCTCGCTCAGTGATTATCCCTGGGGACGCCTCTGGTGTGCGCGACATCCTGGTATTTCACCGCCGGCTTCAGCACCATTCCCTCTGAAAACTGCGCGACCATGCCGCGCTGGATCTCCTGCCAGGGCGTCTGGTGCTTGGGATAGTCATAGCCGCCATTGTTCTGCAATTCGGCACGCCGCCGGGTGATCTCGTCGTCGGTGACGAGGATGTCGGCCGTGCCCTTGCGAAGGTCGATGCGGACACGGTCGCCCGTCTTGAGCAGCGCCAGCCCGCCGCCGATCGCGGCTTCCGGCGAGGCGTTGAGGATCGACGGCGAACCCGACGTGCCGGACTGGCGGCCATCGCCGATGCAGGCGAGCGCATGGATGCCCTTCTTGATCAGATAGGCCGGCGGTTGCATGTTGACGACCTCGGCGCCACCGGGATAGCCGATCGGCCCTGCGCCGCGCATGAACAGGATCGTGTGTTCATCGATGCCTTGCGCCGGATCGTCGATGCGGGCGTGATAGTCCTCGGGTCCGTCGAACACCATGGCGTTGCCTTCGAAAGCCTCGGGATCCTTCGGATTGGATAGGTAGCGCTCGCGGAATTCCGGCGAGATGCCGCTGGTCTTCATGATCGCGGAATCGAACAGATTGCCCTTGAGGTTGATGAAGCCGGCATTGGCCTTCAGAGGCTCGGCAACGGTGCGGATGACGTCAGTGTTCTCGTTGGCGACACCTTCGCTATTCTCACCGATCGACTTGCCGTTGACCGTGCGCGCGCCGGGATGCGGCAACAGCCCGCCCTTCATCAGCTCGGCGATCACCGCCGGCACGCCGCCGGCATGATGGTAATCCTCGCCCAGATATTCGCCCGTCGGCTGCAAATTAACCAGCAGCGGCACATTGAGGCCGACAGTCTGCCAGTCGTCATTGTCGAGCTTGACGCCGAGGTGGCGGGCGATGGCGTTGAGATGGATAGGCGCGTTGGTCGAGCCGCCAATGGCCGAATTGACGACAATGGCGTTCTCGAAAGCCTCTCTCGTCATGATGTCGGACGGCTTCAGATCCTCGTGCACCATCTCGACGATACGCTTGCCTGTTTCATAAGAAATCTGGCCACGTTCGCGATAGGGCGCGGGAATGGCGGCCGAGCCCGGCAATTGCATGCCAAGCGCCTCGGCCAGCGAGTTCATCGTCGTGGCGGTGCCCATGGTGTTGCAATAGCCGGTGGACGGCGCCGAGGAGGCAACGATGTCCATGAACTCGTCATAGTCGATCTCGCCGGCCGATAGGCGCTGGCGCGATTCCCAGACGATGGTGCCGGAGCCGGTGCGCTTGCCCTTGTGCCAGCCGTTGAGCATCGGGCCGACCGACAGCGCGATCGCCGGGATGTTGACGGTGGCTGCCGCCATCAGCAGGGCCGGCGTTGTCTTGTCGCAGCCGATTGTGAGCACGACGCCATCGAGCGGATAGCCGTAGAGCACTTCGACCAGGCCGAGATAGGCAAGGTTGCGGTCAAGAGCGGCGGTCGGGCGCTTGCCGGTCTCCTGGATCGGATGGCACGGGAATTCGAACGGAATGCCGCCCATCGAGACGATGCCTTCGCGCACGCGCTTGGCCAGCTCGATGTGATGGCGGTTGCAGGGCGAGAGATCCGAACCGGTCTGGGCGATGCCGATTAGCGGCTTGCCGGACATCAGTTCGGCCCGCGTCAGGCCGTAGTTGAGGTAGCGCTCCAGGTAGAGCGCCGTCATGCCCGGATTGTCGGGATTGTCGAACCACTCCTGCGAGCGAAATTTTTTCTTCCTGGTGGGGGCGCCTGCCATCGTGGTCTCCGTATTTGTAAGACAAATCGATATGGCAACGCGCGGGAGCAGGCAAGAGGGCGCAGGGTCGCATCCGGACTTTGGTGCGATAGACAGGCCCCCAGCTGTGGGTTAGGGCTTCAATCAGTCTTGTCAGGGAGGTTTTCATGGCTTTGGTGATCGAAGGCGAGGAGCGCATTGCCGCGCCCCTGCAAAAGGTGTGGGAAGCGCTGAACGATCCCGAGGTCTTGAAGGCGACGATTCCCGGCTGCCAGAGCCTGGAGATGAAGTCGCCGACCGAGATGGCGGCCACCGTGGTGGTGAAGATCGGGCCGATCAAGGCGACGTTCAACGGCGAGGTGATGCTGAAGAACCTCAAGCCGCCGCATTCCTACACCATCCAGGGCGAAGGCAAGGGCGGCATAGCCGGCTTCGCCAAGGGCGGGGCCGATGTGACGCTGACTGAAGATGGGCCGGACGCGACGGTGCTGAAATACGCGGCCAAGGCCGATGTCGGCGGCAAGATCGCTCAATTGGGCAGCCGGCTGATCGAATCGACCTCGAAGAAACTGGCCGGGCAGTTTTTTTCCAGCTTCGGCGAGAAGGTCGGCGGCTGAGCCCCCTCCCCTCGAGGGGAGGGATATCCGCATCACTCAAACACGATGCTCGTCACGGCGTCCGCGGCCGCACCCCGCTCTTCATTGATCCGGTCCCAGACCTTTCCGGCAATATCCCTGTAGATCTTTGCCTCGGGGCCGTCGGGCTTCGAGACAACCACTGGCGTGCCGGCATCCGAGCTCTCGCGAATGCCCATCTCGAGCGGCACTTCGCCGAGGAAGGTGACGCCGAGACGCTCGGCCTCGCGGCGGGCGCCGCCATGGCCGAAGATGTCGTAGCGCTTGCCGGTATCCGGAGCGATGAAATAGCTCATGTTCTCGACGATGCCGAGCAGCGGCACATCGACTTTCTTGAACATGTTGAGGCCCTTGCGGGCGTCGATCAGGGCCAGGTCCTGCGGCGTCGAGACGATGACGGCGCCGGCCAATGGCACCTGCTGGGCCATGGTCAGCTGGGCGTCGCCGGTGCCTGGAGGCATATCGACGACGAGCACGTCGAGCCGGCCCCATTCCACCTCGCGCAGCATCTGCGTCAGTGCCGACATGACCATCGGCCCGCGCCAGATCATCGGCGTCTCCTCATCGACGAGAAAGCCCATCGACATCACCTTCAACCCATAATTCTCCATCGGTTTCAGGATCTTGCCGTCGACGGTCTGCGGCCGGCCATGGATGTTGAGCAGCCGCGGCATGGAGGGGCCATAGATGTCGGCGTCGAGCACGCCGACGCGCAAACCATTGGCGGCGAGGCCAAGAGCAATGTTGACGGCGGTGGTCGACTTGCCGACACCGCCCTTGCCGGAAGCGACGGCGATGATCGCTTCGATGCCGGGCACGCCACGCTTGCCCTGGCTGTGCGAAGCAGGAGCGTGTGGAGCGGCACGCGGCGCGGCGGCGGGCGGAGCCGGCCTCGGTGCCGGGCGCGATGGAACCGGCGCCTCCATGCCGCCGCCCTTCTTTTCCGCCGTCAGCGCAACGACGGCGCCGGCGACACCGGGGATCGCCTTGACGACACGCTCGGCGGCGGCGCGCAGCGGCTCCATTTCCTGGGCGCGTGCGGCGGGAACGGTAATCGAGAAGAAGACCTTGGAATCGGCGATGAAAATCTCGGAAACCATACCAAGGTCGACGATGTTGCCGGTGAAATCCGGTCCATTGACCGTCTTCAGGCGCTCGGTGACGATTTCCTTGGTGACAGACATGACGGCATTTCCTCAAACATTGGCTGGCTCAAACAGCGGCTGGCTTGAGATAATGCAGTTCATCGCCAGATGCGAGATCGAACAGGCCTGGTTCAGTCGAAAGCCAGTTCCAGGCGTCTTTCGGCCTGGGAGACGACCCGGCACCTGGTTTCGAACCGGTCTGCCCTGATGACCAGCGTGAACTGCTGAGGAATGCCGGCGATATTCGACACATCGATTGTGGCGCCGTCCTCGCCGAAGCTGCGAACCGTGCAGTCGATGGTCGACATGCGCCTGTTGAACACGATCTGACCAGCCTTGAGCACCCTGCGCCGTGGCGGTGGCTGGTCTTTTGCGAGCGAATTCCAGACGGAGGTTCGATTGCGGCCAGCGTGTTTCGAAGCGTACATGGCCGCGTCGGCGTGTTCGATCAGTTCATGCAAGCTGGGGATCGTCGAATCAAGCGAGGCAATGCCGAGGCTGGCGGTAACCGCTAGCTCTGCCGTGCCGTGGGCGAAGCGCATCGCCTCGATCGCGCTGCGCAATCGCTCGGCTGATTCAAGGGCGCCCTTGCGGCCCGCATACATGAGGATGGCGAATTCCTCGCCGCCGACGCGTCCGAAAATGTCGACATCACGCAAGGCCGCACCGCATTGCTTTGCGACGCCACTCAAAACCCTGTCGCCGGCGGCATGCCCAAATGTATCGTTGACCGCTTTGAAGTGATCGACGTCGAAGACGACGCAGGAGAAATCAAAGCGTTGCCGTTTCGCCAGGGCAAACGCCCGACTGCCCTGCTCCATGAAGGCCCGCCGGGACAACACGCCGGTCAACACATCGCTCGAGGCATGCTGGCGCAATTCCAGTTCATCCATCGCCAGGTCGGCGAAATCCTGCAGGATGGCCGTTTCGCGCTGACCAAAATCGCGCGGCTGGTCGCCTATCGCGCACACGCTGCCGATGTTGTGGCCATCATGGGTGCGCAAGGGGACGCCCGCATAGAACCGGATGTGCGGATCGTTCCTGACATTGGGGTTGTCGGCGAAGCGTGGGTTTTTCGTTGCATCATGAACGATCAGCGGGCCGTCCTGCAGGATCGTATGCTTGCAAAATGTGTCCTTGCGCTCGGCCTCAGCCGTAGCGAGGCCATCGCAGGCCTTGTACCATTGGCGATGCCCATCGATGACCGAGACAATGGCAATCGGGACATCGAACACGGTCCTGATCAGCCGGGTAATGCGGTCGAACGACGCCTCGCGCGGCGTGTCCAGAACGTCGAAACGGTCGAGGGCCTGCAATCGCGCCGCTTCTCGCAGATCGGCGTCCGTCGCGGTCTGCATTTCTGTGGGGTGCTCATGCAGCATGCTCTACCTCCAGCGGTCTGGTGCGTGCGCATGGCCACCATCATGGCAAGCCAAATCTTATCAATTGGTTATTTGCCTGTTGTCACCACTCATAGACCGACAAAGGGTCGCCGGTTCGACCTCTGCGGAAGGGCTCGCGGCATGAGGCGTTTGCCTGCGGCTCAGATGGTGCAGATTGGGGTCGCCCCAAAGGCACCGGAGTGCCCGCGTCACCCCGCCAGGCCAACCGCGAGGTAGGTGAGCGCGGAAATGGCAGCCGTGGCCGGCAAGGTGACAATCCAGGCAATGACGATGTTGCCGGCAATGCCCCAGCGCACGGCCGAGACGCGGCGGGCGGCGCCAACGCCGATGATGGCACCGGTGATGGTGTGGGTGGTCGAAACAGGAACGCCGAGCCATGTGGCGGCGAACAGCGTGATGGCGCCACCGGTTTCGGCACAGAAGCCCTGCATCGGGTTCAACCGGGTGATCTTCGAGCCCATTGTGTGAACGATACGCCAGCCGCCGAACAAGGTGCCGAGCGCCAGCGCCGACTGACAGGTGAGGACGACCCAGAGCGGCACGTAGAAAGTCGTGCCGAGCATGCCTTGCGAATAGAGCAGCACGGCGATGATTCCCATGGTCTTCTGGGCGTCGTTGCCACCGTGCCCGAGGGAATAGAGCGAGGCGGAAAAGAACTGCATGACGCGGAAGGTTCGGTCGACCGCAAACGGTGTCTGGCGCACGAACAGCCAGGAAACCGCAAGGATCAGGACAAGCGCCAGAACAAAACCGGTCGCCGGCGACACAACGATCGCGGCGACCGTCTTGCCTAGGCCCGTCCAGACGATAGCGCCCAGGCCTGCCTTTGCGACGCCAGCGCCGACCAGCCCGCCGATCAGGGCATGCGAGCTGCTCGAAGGGATGCCGGCGACCCAGGTGACGATGTTCCAGACAATGGCGCCGACAAGGGCGGCGAAGATCACCGCCGGCGTGACAATAGTGACGTCGACGATTCCCTTCCCCACTGTCTCGGCGACATGAAGACCGAAGAACATGAAGGCGATGAAATTGAAGAAGGCCGCCCAGAGCACCGCGTATTGCGGCCTGAGCACGCGCGTGGAGACGATGGTGGCAATGGAATTGGCGGCATCGTGCAGGCCGTTGAGAAAATCGAAGAACAGCGCTACGGCGACAAGGCCGATCAGCACGGGAAAGGCGATGGTTGCTTCCATCGCCTATACATTCTCGATGACGATGCCGCTGATCTCATTGGCGACGTCCTCGAAGCGGTCAACCACTTTCTCCAACTGGCCATAGATCTCGCTGCCGATCAGGTAGGCCATGGGATCGCTGCGTCCATGCCGCTTGAAGAGGTCTTTCAGACCTTGTTCGTGCAGATCGTCTGCCCGGCTTTCGACGCGCATGACCTCTTCTGCGATGGCGTTGAGGCGCACCGCGTGCGCGCCGACCTTGCCGAGCAGCGGGATCGCCTCGGCGACCAGCTTGGCGGCGGCGACGATGACGCCGCCCATTTCCTGCATCAGCGGATCGAATTCCTTCTTCTCGAACAGCTTCACCGTCTTGACGGTCTTGTGCATCATGTCGATGGCGTCATCCATCGACTGGATCAGGTCCTTGATGTCACCGCGATCGAAAGGGGTGATGAAGGAGCGTCGCACCGCCAGCAGGACTTCCGCGGTGATATGGTCGGCCTCGTCTTCGAGATCGATGATTTTCTGACACCAGCGATCGATGTCCTTGCCCTGGAGAAGCTGCTCCAGCGCCTCGGCGCCGCCGACCACGGTGCGGGAATGTCGTTCGAACAGCTCGAAGAAGCGATCTTCGCGCGGCAAAAGCTTGCGGAACCAGCCCAGCATGGTCGACCTCCCGTTTCATCCACATAACGCCGCATTGCGTCGCAGGGAACAGCAAGCCGGCTGAAAGATGTGGATGCGACGCGATTGCGCATACCGCTTGCGGCGAAAGACGATTTCCCCGACCTTGCGCGGAACGCGCGGAAAGATGGCATGATCGACAAGCTGGAATTCTTCATCGCACTGGCCAAGGAAGAGCATTTCGGGCGGGCGGCCGACGTGTGCGGCGTCACCCAGCCGACACTGTCGGCCGGCATCAAGCAGCTCGAGGGCCAGCTCGGCGTGATGCTGGTGCTGCGCGGCTCACGCTTCCAGGGGCTGACGCCCGAAGGCAAGCAGGTATTGGTCTGGGCGCGCCGCATCGTCGGCGACACCCGCACCATGAGAGAAGAAATGCGGGCGGCGCGCCATGGCCTGTCCGGCCGCATCCGCATCGCCGCCATCCCGACGGCGCTGGCCATGCTGCCGCGCCTGACGACGCCGTTCCGCGAAAAGCACCCTGGCGTCACCTTCTCGGTGCTGTCGCGGACCTCGATCGAAGTGCTGTCCCTGCTCGGCAATTTCGACATCGATGCCGGCATCACCTATCTCGACAACGAGCCGCTGGGGCGGGTGACCAGCGTGCCGCTCTATGACGAGCGCTATCAGCTGATCACGGCCATGGGAAATCCCTATTCCGATCGCGACAAAGTGACATGGGCAGAGCTCAGCAGCCTGCCGCTTTGCCTGCTGACGCCGGACATGCAGAACCGCCGCATCATCGATCAGCACCTGGCCGAGGCCGGCGTACAGGTCCGGCCGACGCTCGAATCCAATTCGATGATCGTGCTGTTCTCGCACATCCGCACCGGCAAATGGTCATCGATCATGCCGCTCAACCTTGCGGAAACATTCGGCTTTTCCGAACCGATCCGGGCCATTCCGATCGTCGAGCCGGACGCCAGCCACACCGTTGGCCTGGTGGCGGCGCCGCGCGAACCACACACGCCGCTGGTCTCGGCGCTGCTGGACGAGGCGATGGCGCTGGCGGACGATTTCCACGCCCGCCGCTAGGCTAGACAATGGTGGCTGACCAAGTTTGATAGAAGATTTCTATCGAGCAACGAAACTGCTTTATTGATTCCGAGGGTTTCCTCTGATTTTGTAAAGACTTAGCGATAAAAAAGCTATCGACCAGGGAGGGCGCTGCATGACGATGCAGCCTGCAAGTACCGAGATCACGTCGCGCACGGCCGCGATCATCCAGGAGCTCAAAGGCCTTGAAGGCCCGCTGCTGCCGATCCTCCACGGCATCCAGGAAGAGTTCGGCCATGTGCCGCAGGTTGCACTGCCGGTCATCGCCGAAGCGCTGAACATCTCCAGGGCTGAAGTGCACGGCGTCGTCACCTTCTATCACGACTACCGCAGCCATCCGGCAGGTCGGCATGTGCTGAAGGTTTGCCAGGCAGAATCCTGCCAGTCGATGGGTTCTGACGCCATCGCTGCCAAACTGAAGCAGTTGCTGGGCATCGGCTTTCATGAGACGAGCCGCGACGGTTCGGTGACGCTGGAGCCGGTCTATTGTCTCGGCCTATGCGCCTGTTCGCCCGCCGCCATGCTCGACGGCGAGGTGATCGGACGGCTCGATGACCAAAAGCTCGACGAGATCGTTGCCGAGGTGCGCTCATGATCCCGCGTATCTACATTCCCGCCGACTCCGGCGCACTGGCGCTTGGCGCCGAAAAGGTCGCCAAGGCGATCGCCAGTGAACTGGCCGAGCGCGGCATCGAGGCCAAGATCGTGCGCAACGGTTCGCGCGGCGCTTATTTCCTCGAACCAATGGTCGAAGTTGCGACAGCCAACGGCCGCGTTGCCTATGGGCCGGTCAAGCCATCCGATGTCAAAAGCCTGTTCGACAGTGGCTTCCTCACCGGCGGCCCTCACAAGCGCTGGCTGGGCGCCCCCGACAAAATCCCCTTCCTGGCCAAGCAGACGCGGCTGACCTTCGCGCGCTGTGGCGTCACAGATCCGCTGTCGCTCGAATCCTACAAGAAACACGGCGGGTTGAATGGACTGACGAACGCGTTGGAATTGACGCCCGCCGCCATTGTTGCCCAGGTGACCGAATCCGGACTGCGCGGGCGCGGTGGCGCGGGCTTCCCGACCGGCATCAAGTGGAAGACGGTGCTCGATACCGTTGGCGACCGCAAATACATCGTCTGCAACGCCGACGAAGGCGACTCAGGCACCTTCGCCGACCGCATGATCATGGAGGGCGATCCCTTCGTGCTGATCGAAGGCATGACGATCGCCGGAATCGCCACCGGTGCGACCAAAGGCTTTGTCTATATCCGTTCGGAATATCCGCATGCGGTGGCGGTGATGAACAAGGCCGTCGACGTCGCCCGCAAGGCCGGGGTGCTTGGCGCCAGCGTGCTGGGGTCGTCCTACGCTTTCGACACGGAGATCCGGGTCGGCGCAGGCGCCTATGTCTGCGGCGAGGAGACGGCGCTGCTGGACTCGCTCGAAGGCAAGCGCGGCATGGTACGGGCAAAGCCACCGCTACCGGCTCACAAGGGGCTGTTCGGCAAGCCGACGGTGATCAACAACGTCATCTCGCTGGCCTCGGTGCCTGTGATCATGGACAAGGGTGCCGCCTTCTACAAGGATTTCGGCATGGGCCGCTCGCGCGGCACGATCCCGATCCAGATCGCCGGCAACGTCAAATATGCCGGCCTGTTCGAAGCGGCCTTCGGCATGACGCTGGGCGAGATCGTCGACGAGATCGGCGGCGGCACGGCGACGGGACGTCCGGTCAAGGCGGTGCAGGTCGGCGGACCGCTGGGGGCTTATTTCCCGCGCGCGCTGTTTGACACGCCATTCGATTATGAAGCCTTTGCGGCCAAGGACGGGCTGATCGGCCATGCCGGCATCGTGGTGTTCGACGACACTGCCGACATGCTGAAACAGGCCCGCTTCGCCATGGAGTTTTGCGCTATCGAAAGTTGCGGCAAGTGCACACCCTGCCGCATTGGCTCGACGCGTGGTGTCGAGACCATCGACAAGATCACTGCCGGCATTGAGCCGGAGAAGAACCTCGCTCTGGTCACCGACCTCTGCAACACGATGAAATTCGGCTCGCTTTGTGCGCTGGGCGGCTTCACGCCCTACCCTGTCATGAGCTCGATCACCCATTTCCCCGACGACTTCAAGCCTGCGCCCGTGCGCGTGGCTGCTGAATAGGAGCTGGCAGATGAACATCAAGGCCGACTTCCCGTCCCTCGTCGAAGAGATCGACTACGGAACCCCGCAATCGACGGCGCAGAAGCAGGTCACGCTGAGCGTCGACGGCCGCAGCATCACCGTACCGGAAGGCACCTCGATCATGCGTGCCGCGATGGAAGGCGGGGTCGAGATCCCGAAGCTTTGCGCCACCGACACGCTGGACTCTTTCGGTTCGTGTCGTATCTGCCTTGTCGAGATCGAAGGGCGCGGCGGCACGCCAGCGTCGTGTACGACACCTGTCGGCGAGGGTATGGTGGTGCGTACGCACTCCGATCGGCTCGACGCCATTCGCCGCGGCGTGATGGAACTTTACGTCTCCGATCATCCGACCGGCTGGAACGAGAAGGCCGGAACCGGTGCCAGCGAGTTCGACGCGGTGGCGATGTCGATCGGCTTGACCGAGAACCGCTACGGCATCGAGGGCCGCAACCACGTCAAGCAGGAAAACGGCGTAGCGCCCGGCCATGGCTCGCTGACGGTCGATTACATCGCGCGCGACGAATCCAATCCCTATTTCACCTATGACCCCACGCAATGCATCGTCTGCTCGCGCTGCGTGAGGGCCTGCGAAGAGGTGCAGGGCACCTTCGCGCTGACTATCGAAGGACGTGGTTTCGAATCCAGAGTTTCGGCGGGAATGCACGAAGCATTCATCGATTCGGAATGTGTGTCCTGCGGCGCCTGCGTGCAGGCCTGTCCGACCGATGCGTTGCGCGAGAAAGCGGTCCTTGCCAAGGGCCTGCCGGAGCGCTCGCTCGTCACCACCTGCGCTTATTGCGGCGTTGGCTGCTCGTTCAAGGCCGAAGTGAAGGATGACGAGGTCATTCGCATGATGCCCTACAAGGAGGGCAAGGCGAACCACGGTCATTCCTGTGTGAAGGGCCGTTTCGCTTATGGCTACGCCACCCACAAGGACCGCATCCTGTCGCCGATGATCCGGGAAAAGATCACCGATCCTTGGCGCGAGGTGACCTGGGAAGAGGCTATTTCCCACACGGCCCAGGAATTCCGCCGTATCCAGTATCAGTACGGCCGCACAGCGATTGGCGGCATCACCTCGTCGCGCTGCACCAACGAGGAAACCTACCTCGTCCAGAAAATGGTGCGGCAGGGCTTCCGCAACAACAATGTCGACACCTGCGCACGCGTCTGCCACTCGCCGACGGGCTACGGGCTCGGCCAGACCTATGGCACCTCGGCCGGCACGCAGGATTTCGACTCCGTCGACTACACCGACGTCGCCGTCATTATCGGCGCCAATCCCGTTTCTGCCCATCCGGTGTTCGCCTCGCGGCTGAAGAAACGGCTGCGTCAGGGCGCCAAGCTGATCGTACTCGATCCACGTCGCACCGAGATGGTCAAGTCGGCGCATGTTGAAGCGGATTATCACCTGCCGCTGAAGCCCGGCACCAATGTGGCTGTGCTGACCGCGCTGGCGCATGTGATCGTCACCGAAGGTCTTTTCAACGAAGCCTTCATCCGCGAACGCTGCGACTGGGCGGAGTTCCAGGATTGGGCATCGTTCGTCGCCTTGCCGGAAAACAGCCCCGAAACCGTCGGCAAGTTGTCTGGCGTCGATCCCGAGCTGATCCGCGGTGCGGCGCGCCTCTACGCTACCGGGGGCAACGGCGCGATCTATTACGGCCTCGGGGTGACGGAACACAGCCAGGGTTCGACCACGGTGATGGCGATCGCCAATCTCGCCATGGCCACCGGCAATATCGGCCGGCCAGGCGTCGGCGTGAACCCGCTGCGTGGCCAGAACAACGTGCAGGGGTCGTGCGACATGGGCTCCTTCCCGCACGAACTGCCCGGCTACCGCCATATCTCCGGCGAAGCCGTGCGTGACATCTATGAGAGCCTGTGGGGCGTGAAGCTGGACGACGAACCCGGCCTACGCATTCCCAACATGCTGGATGCCGCGGTCGACGGCACTTTCAAGGGCATCTACATCCAGGGCGAGGACATTCTGCAGTCCGATCCCGACACCAAGCATGTCGCTGCCGGTCTGGCCGCGATGGAATGCGTCGTCGTGCATGACCTCTTCCTCAACGAGACGGCCAACTACGCACATGTCTTCCTGCCGGGCTCGACCTTCCTGGAGAAAGACGGCACCTTCACCAACGCAGAGCGTCGCATCAACATGGTGCGCAAGGTTCTGGAGCCGAAGGCGCGCTACGCCGACTGGGAAGCGACGCAGGAGCTTGCCCGCGCGATCGGGCTGGATTGGAACTACCAGCACCCCTCCGAGATCATGGACGAGATCGCGCAGACGACGCCGAGCTTCGCCGGCGTTTCCTTCGAGTTGCTCGACCGTGTCGGATCCGTGCAATGGCCCTGCAACGAGAAGGCACCGCTCGGCACCCCGATCATGCATGTCGATGGTTTCGTGCGCGGCAAGGGCAAGTTCATCCGCACCGAATATGTGGCGACGGACGAACGGACCGGGCCGCGCTTCCCGCTGCTGCTCACCACCGGCCGCATCCTGTCGCAGTACAATGTCGGCGCACAGACCAGACGCACCGACAACATCATGTGGCACAGCGAGGATCGGCTCGAAATCCATCCGCATGACGCCGAAAACCGTGGCATCCGCGACGGCGACTGGGTCCGGCTGACCAGCCGCTCGGGCGAGACGACGCTGCGCGCGCTGATCACCGACCGCGTGTCGCCCGGCGTGGTCTACACGACCTTCCATCATCCGGACACGCAGGCCAACGTGATCACGACCGACTTCTCCGACTGGGCGACCAACTGCCCGGAATACAAGGTGACGGCGGTGCAGGTCGGCGCTTCCAATGGGCCGTCGGAATGGCAGCGCGACTATGACGAGCAGGCGCGCAACAGCCGTCGCATCGCGAAGTTGGAAGCAGCGGAGTAATCTTGAGCGAGCGCCGCAAAGCCACGACGCAGGTATCGCGGCTGGCGCGCCGCGCAGGCGGGACGACGGCTGCCAACCGGATGGTGCCGGAAGAGACGCCGGTGGCGTTTTCCTTCGCCGGCACCACGCATGCGGTGATGATGGCAAGCCCGGCCGATTTCGAGGATTTCGCGCTCGGCTTCTCGCTGACCGAGGGCATCATTGCCGACCGCCAGGAGATCGAGTCCATCGAGGTCGAGGACCATGGCGCCGGTATCGATATCCAGATCCGGCTGAAGGACAGCGCCAATACGCGCTTCGAAGCGCGGCGCCGACGACTGGCCGGCCCGGTCGGCTGCGGACTGTGCGGTATCGAATCGATCGAGGAAGCGATGCGCTCGGTCGATGCAGTTGGTGCGTCAAACCTTACGCTTGATGGCGACGATATCGTCCGTTCCGTCAAGCTCCTGTCGAAAGTACAGCCGTTGCACACGGAGACCGGAGCCGTGCACGCCGCCGGTTTCTATGTGCAGGGCAAGGGCATCGTCATGGCGCGCGAGGATGTCGGCCGCCACAATGCGCTTGACAAGCTGGCCGGCGCACTGGCCAAGGCCGGCATCGATGGCGCATCCGGTGCTGTCGTCGTCACATCGCGGGTGTCGGTCGAGATGGTGCAGAAGACGGCGGCGATCGGCTCGGCCTTCATCATCGCCGTCTCGGCGCCGACCGCACTGGCCATCCGCACGGCGCAAGAGGCCGGCATGACGTTGGTGGCGTTGGTGCGCGGCGATGATTTCGATGTTTTCACCCACCCCGACCGGGTGGTCCTGGGAGTTGCCAAGCATGTCGCATGACGAAGAACACATCATGAGCACGAGCGAGAAGCTGGTGCGCATGGCAAACCAGATCGCCGATTTCTTCCATTCCAAGCCGCGCGAGGAAGGCATCGCCGGCATCGCCGAGCATATCAACAAGTTCTGGGAGCCGAGGATGCGGCGGCAGCTGTTCGAGATGCTGGATGGCGGCACCGAGAACTTCAACGAGTTGGTGGTGGCCGCCTCCGCCAAAATCAGGCGACCGATCACGCCGGCTGAGGCCGACCTCAAACTCGGGCTCGAGGCCTCCCCGGCCGACGTCGCCGCCTCGCAAAAATAACCGCAGGCCAAGCCGGCTATATTTTCTATCGCTAAAGTTTGAACTGCCGCAATCGGCGCTGCTCTGCTATGGTTGGCGATCAGAAATCGTCAGGCCGGGGCGGAAACCTCGTGAGGCCGATCGAGACCCGATATGCCCGTAGCGGCGATGTGCGGATCGCCTATCAGGTGGTCGGGCAGGGATCGCTCGACCTCGTCTTCGTGCCGGGCTTCATTTCCAATCTCGATCTGCACTGGGAAGACCAGGGCTACAGCCGGCTGCTGAAGCGGCTTTCGGCGTTCTCGCGGCTGATCCTGTTTGACAAGCGTGGCACGGGTCTGTCCGACCGTGTCGACGCCCACCACCTGCCCAGCCTCGAAACGCGCATGGACGATGTGCGTGCGGTGATGGACGCCGCCGGCAGCGGCCGCGCGGCACTGCTTGGCGCCTCGGAAGGCGCGCCTATGGCGATGCTGTTCGCCGCCACCTATCCGGAACGGACGCGGGCGCTGGCGCTCTATGGCGGCTATGCGCGTTTCCACAAATGGGTAATGTCGCCCGAGCGCCTCGACGCCTTCATCGAGATGGCCGAGACGGCCTGGGGTACCGGTGCGACCCTGCCTCATTTCGCGCCGAGCCGGGTCGACGACGCACATTTTGCCCAGTGGTGGGCTCGTTTTGAACGATTGTCGGCGAGCCCGACGGCGGCGGCGGCACTGGCGCGCATGAACGCCGGGATCGATGTGCGCGGCGTGCTGGCCGCGATCAGCGCACCGACGCTGCTCATTCATCGCCACGGCGACGTACGGGTCGACCCGGACGCCAGCCGCTTCCTGGCCAGGAAGATTCCCAATTCACGACTGGTCGAGATTCCCGGGCGCGACCACCCGATCTGGACTGGCGACGTCGACCGGGTGGCCGACCTGATCGAGGAATTCCTGACAGGCGAGCGTGCCGTGGCCGAGGTGGACCGCGTGCTGGCGGCACTCCTGGCGACACGCATCTACGACACGGCGCGGATGGGCGACCGCATGTGGAGCGAACGCAGCCAGCGCTTCCAGGAAACCTGGCGGCTGCTGGTCGGCCGCCATGGCGGCCGCGCGGTGGGTACGCATGGCGAGATGATGATCTCGCGCTTCGATGGGCCTGCGCGCGCCATACGCTGCGCGGCCGCGCTGCGCGAGGCGGCACAAGGCATTGGCGTGGCCAGCGCGCAGGGCGCGCATGTCGGCGAGATCGAACTGCGTGGGCCGCCAGTGGGGCTGACGACGCGGGTGACGATGCAGCTTGCCGCGCACGCCAGCCGCGGCGACATAATCGCTTCGCGGCTGGTGGCGGATCTCGCAACCGGCTCGGGCCTGCATTTCACCGACGCCGGCCGGGTCACGCTGGACGAGATGGACGAGCCGCTGGCGCTGGTGCGGGCGATGTCCGAACAGCATCTGGAGCCCGACTGCCGCGCCAGGACCCGAACGACCGAACCGGCCGTGCTGACGGCACGCGAAAGCGAAGTGGTGGGCCTGATTGCAGACGGCAAGAGCAATGCCGCGATTGCCGCCGAGCTCAGGCTGAGCGAGCACACGGTCAAGCGTCACGTCGCCAACATATTGCTCAAGCTCGACCTGCCTTCGCGAGCGGCGGCGGCGGCATTTTCCGCCCGGCACACTGGCCCGGACGGGCCATGAGAGCCATGGCGCTTTCGGGCGAAGCGGCGCGAGACATGCAGACGCTATCATTTCTCTCCATGCAGGCCGGGCGGATGCCGCCGGGAAAGGCGCTGCGAAGGAGGATGAAATGCTGAAGTCAAACCGCACACTCAAATCGCTGGTGATTGCGGCAGGCGCTGGAGCGTTGTTCGCTATCGCACCCGCAAAGGCCGAGGATGCGTCGGCAGCGGCGGCCTACAAGGACATCCAGGCAACGCTCGGCTCGGTGCCGGACATGTTCAAGACGTTGCCCGACGTGGCCGTCGCCGGCGCCTGGGCCGAGATCAAGGGCGTCCAGCTCAACCCGAAGACCGCGCTCGACGGCAAGACCAAGGAACTGTTGGGGCTCGCCGTCGCGGCACAGATCCCATGTCAATATTGCATCTATTTCCATACGGAGGCGGCCAGGCTCAACGGCGCCAGCGACGAGGAGATCAAGGAGGCGGTGGCGATGGCCGCGATCGTGCGCCACTGGTCGACGATGCTCAATGGTAGCCAAGTGGATCTCGCGACCTTCAAGAAGCAGACCGACGACGTGTTCGCGGCCGTCAAGGCGAAGTCGCAGTGAAGAAATCCCTGCGCGGCGATGAGCGCCGTGCAGCGCTTCTGACTATCAACCGCCCGATCGCGAGACGGGCATATGGAGGATAAAATGCTGACCAAGACACAGACCGTGGACGGCGCGGCGATCAAGAAGGCAATCGAAGGCCGTGATGGAAAGATGCTGTCGAGCTTCTATGCCGACGACGCTCTGGTGCGGGTGATCGACCGCAACAACCCACCGAGCAAGCCGCGCGAAATCCGCGGCCGCGCAGCGATCGCCACCTTCTGGGACGACATCTGCAGCCGGGCGATGACCCACAAGGTCGACACAACGATCGCTGATGGCGACAGCCTCGCCTTCACCCAGGCCTGCGCCTATCCGGACGGCACGAAAGTATTCGCCGCGGCGATGCTGGAGCTGAAGAACGGGCGGATCGCACGGCAGACCGTCGTGCAGGCCTGGGACGAATAGGTCAACCGCCGATAAATCAACTGTGGCTTGGGCCGCAAACCTGGAGGAGAAGAAGATGTTCAGCGCCAGATGGCAGATCGACGCCAAGTTCGGGCACAAGCAGACCGTGCTCGAACTGATGAAGAAATGGGAACGCGAGATCGGCTCGCAAGTCGGCATCGCCGACTTGGAATTCCAGATCATGACCGGATCGATCGGCGCGCGGGAGGCGACGGTCGAATCCCATCACAAGGTCGAAAGCCTGGCCCAGTTAGAGGCGTTCTTCGCCAAGATCGGCAAGATCGACGCGCACGCCAAATGGGGCAAGGACATGGAACCGTATGTCGTGTCAGGCACCAGCCTGTGGAACATCTACCGCATCGTGGAGTAGTGGTCTTCTCCCCGGCAGGCATATGAGGGGCGAAGCCAGCTTTGGAAGCGTCGCACTGCCCCTCATCCGGCCCTTCGGGCCACCATCTGCCCGTTCACGGGCAGATGGGAAGGCGCTACCCATGCGCCACCATCACATGGCGCACGGCGGTGTAGTCTTCCAGCGCGTAGAGCGACATGTCCTTGCCGTAACCGGACTGCTTCAACCCGCCATGCGGCATCTCGTTGGTCAGCATGAAATGGGTGTTGATCCAGGTGCAGCCATATTGCAGGCGGGCGGCCGTCGCCATGGCGCGCGACACGTCCTTGGTCCACACCGATGACGCCAGGCCATAATCGCTGTCGTTGGCCCAGTTCACCGCCTCGTCGACCTCGGAAAAACGGGTGACGGAGACGACCGGGCCGAACACTTCGCGGCGCACGATCTCGTCTTCCTGCAGCGCACCGGCAACGACGGTCGGCTGGTAGTAGAAACCCGAGCCCTCACCCGGCTTGCCGCCGGTGGTGATCTCGATGTGCTTCAGTTCCGAGGCGCGCTCGACGAAGCTCGAGACACGGTCGCGCTGGCGGCGCGAGATCAGCGGCCCGATCTCGTTTTCGGTGTCGTCGGGGCGATTGTACTTGATGGTCGAGACAGCCGAGGAGAGATCGGCGACGAGCTTGTCGTAGATCTTCTTGCCGGCATAGATGCGGCAGGCGGCGGTGCAGTCCTGGCCGGCATTGTAGTAGCCGAAGGCGCGCAAGCCGTTGACCACCGCGCCGAGGTCGGCGTCGTCGAAAACGATGACCGGCGCCTTGCCGCCGAGTTCGAGATGCGTGCGCTTGACCGACTTGGCGGCTGCCTGCAGCACCTTCTTGCCGGTGGCGACGTCACCGGTGATCGAGATCATGTTGACCTTGGGATGGTTGATCAGCGTGTTGCCGACACTGTCACCTCTGCCGAGCATGACGTTGACCACGCCTTCGGGCAGGATTTCGGCTAGAATCCTGGCAAGCTTCAGCGCCGTCAGCGGTGTCTGCTCCGACGGCTTGAAGACCACGGTGTTGCCGCCAGCGATCGCCGGTGCCAGCTTCCAGGCCATCATCATCAGCGGATAGTTCCACGGCGCGATCGAGGCGACGATGCCGATGGCGTCGCGGCGCACCATCGAGGTGTGGCCGGGCAGATATTCGCCGGCAACCACGCCCGGCATGGAGCGGACCGCACCGGCAAAGAAGCGGTAGCAATCGACGATCGCCGGAATCTCGTCATTGAGCACCGCATTGATCGGCTTGCCGCAGTTGAGCGCCTCGAGCGTAGCGAATTCTTGTGCCTCGGCCTCGATGCGGTCGGCGATCTTCAGGAGATACCCAGAGCGCTGCGCAGGCGTGGTGCGCGACCAGGTGACGAACGCTTTCTCGGCCGCAAGCACCGCCGCCTCGATCTGCGCCGGACTGGCTTCGGGCAGGTTGAGGATGGTCGCCCCGGTCTTCGGATTGAGGATCGGCTCCTCGGTTTCGGTGCCCTTCTCGAACTTCGAGCCGATCAGCATCTGGGTGTCCATGGACATCTCTCCCTTATGAACTCTTGAATTTTATTTGCCCGAACCGGCGATCTGGTCGCCATCGCGGGTCAGGTAGTAGGCAGCGAGGATCGGCAGCAGCGTCACCAGCACAACGACCATCGCGACGACATTGGTGACCGGGCGCTGGCGCGGCCGGATCAGCTCTTCCAGCATCCAGATCGGCAGCGTCTGCTGCTGGCCGGCGGTAAAGGTGGTGACGATGACCTCATCGAACGACAGCGCGAAGGCCAGCATGCCGCCGGCAAGCAGTGCGGTGGCGATGTTGGGCAGCACGACATGGCGGAAGGTCTGGAAACCGTCAGCGCCGAGGTCCATCGACGCCTCGATCATCGAACCCGAGGTGCGGCGGAAGCGGGCGACGGCGTTGTTGTAGACGACGACGACGCAGAAGGTGGCGTGACCGAGCACGATCGTCCAGAACGAGAACGGGATGTCGGCCAGCGAAAAGGCCGAGCGCAGTGCAATGCCTGTGATGATGCCAGGCAGCGCGATCGGCAGGATGACCAGCAGCGAGATGGTTTCGCGGCCGAAGAATTTGGTCCGCGACACCGCCGCCGAACAGAGCGTGCCGAGGATCAGCGCGATTGCCGTCGAGATCGCGGCAACCCTGACCGACAGCGACAGCGCCTGCCAGACATCCGGCCGGTTCCAGGTAACGGCGAACCACTGCGTCGTCAGCCCGGGCGGCGGCCAGACGAAGCTCTTTTCCTCCGTCGTGAAGGCGTAGACGAAGATCAGCACGATCGGCAGATGCAGGAACAGCAGCCCGCAGGCAGAGGCGACCTTCAAGCCGAGCGGGGCGGACCGGGAACCATCAGAGCGCATCGAAAGCCCCCATGCGCTTGGCACCCCAGAGATAGAACCCCATAATGACGATCGGTACGACGGTGAAGGCGGCGGCGAGCGGGATGTTGCCGGCGGTGCCTTGCTGCGAATAGACCGCCTGGCCAATAAACAGGCGCGAGGTGCCGATGATCTGCGGAATGATGTAGTCACCGAGCGTCAGCGAGAACGTGAAGATCGAACCGGCGACGATGCCCGGCAGCGCCAGCGGGAACAGCACGTTGCGAAAAGTCTGCCCCGGCGAAGCCCCCAGATCGGACGAGGCCTCGACCAGATTGCCGGGCACGCGCTCGAGGGCCGCCTGTACAGGCAGGATCATGAACGGCAGCCAGACATAGACGAAGACGATGAAGGTGCCGGTGAACGACACCGACAGCGAGTTGCCGCCGACGACCGGCAGCGACAGCCAGGCGTCTATCAGCCATTGCAGATGCAGCTTGCCGAACAGCCAGGTGAGGATGCCCTCCTTCGCCAGGATCAGCTTCCAGGCGTAGATCTTGACCAGATAACTCGACCACAGCGGCAGCATGATGCCGAGATAGAACAGCGCCTTCCAGCGGCCGCGCGCATAGCGCGCTGCGTAGTAGGCGATCGGAAAGGCGATGATCGCCGAGGCCAAAGTGACGAGGCCCGCCATCGTCACCGTGCGCAGGATGATGTCAAGATTGGCCGCCTGGAACAGGTCGCCGTAGGTCTTCAGCGTGAACTCACGGTTGATCAGCCCGGAGTACTCGTCGATGGAAAAAAAGCTCTGCGCCAGCAGCGCGAACAGCGAGCCGATATAGACGATGCCGAGCCACAACACCGGCGGCAGCAGCATCAGCAACAGCAACACCTTTGGTCTGCGCCAAAACAGATCCGACAGCGCACCGCGCAGGCCGCCGCTGCCCGGCAGAATGGCGGGCGCCGTGGCGCGTGGCATGGCGGCGTCGAGGCTCATGCCGGCTCGTCCATCAGATGCAGGTGCTCGCGGTTGAAGGTGAGCACGACCGCCTCGCCTTCCCCAGGCAGGGCAGTGCCGGCCGGCACGATGGCGTGCAGCTTCAACCCGTCGGCATCGAGCGCCAGTCTTGTCGTGGCGCCGAGATAGTTGGTCGAGAGGAGGCGGGCGGAAACGCCTTCGCCACTTGCCGCGCGACCGACGCGAATGGATTCAGGGCGCAGACTGCCCCAGCGATGCTGGCCGGAATAGCGCTGAACGAAATCCGGCGGCAGCACGTTGGAGGAACCGACGAAATCGGCGACGAAGCGGGTCTTCGGCCGCTGGTAGATATCCTCCGGCGTGCCGATCTGCATGATCTTGCCGTCGTTGAAGACGGCGACGCGGTCGGCCATCGACAGCGCCTCGCCCTGGTCGTGGGTGACGAACACGAAGGTGATGCCGAGCGCCTTCTGTAGCGACTTCAGCTCCTCCTGCATGTTCTCGCGCAGTTTCAGATCGAGGGCGCCGAGCGGTTCGTCGAGCAGCAGCACCTTGGGCTGGTTGACCAGCGCGCGGGCGAGCGCGACGCGCTGGCGCTGGCCGCCGGAAAGCTGGCCGGGGCGGCGGGCGCCATAGCCGGGCAGCCGCACCAGCGAGAGCGCCTCTTCCGCCGCCTTGTGCCGTTCGGCCTTGCCGACGCCCTTGACCATCAGCCCGTAGGCGACGTTGTCGAGCACATTCAGGTGCGGGAACAGCGCATAGTCCTGGAACACAGTGTTGACGTTGCGGCGATAGGGCGGCACGCCCTCGGCGCGTTCGCCGAAGATCGCGATCGAGCCCGAGGTCGGCTGCTCGAAACCGGCGATGAGGCGCAGGCACGTGGTCTTGCCGGAACCCGACGGCCCGAGCATGGCGAAGAACTCGCCCGGCACGATTTCGAGATCGACCGCGTCGACGGCGCGAACGCTGCCGAAATGGCGCGAAACTTGTCGGAAGGAGACTGCTGATGTCATGGGCTGTCAGTCTTTTGCCGGTTCAGTTCTGTCGATCACCCTCGCCTGCAAATCAGGACTGGGATGATGAGTTCGCGCGCCAGCTCACCTCCCCCTCGGTGGGGGAGGTCGTGGCGAAGCCGCAGGTGAGGGTGATCGCAAAAGCTACCCTCACCCCGACGCTGCGCGTCAACCCTCCCCACAAGGGGGAGGTAAGGGCACTCACCGACCGCCGATGACGCCGATATAGTCCGACACCCAGCGGTAATAGGGCACGCACTGGTCGTTCTGGGTGGCGCATTTCGACACCGGCGTCTTCCAGAACTTGATCTTCTCGAAATTGTCGTAGCCGTTGGTCTTGCAGCCTTCGTCGGTCAACAGCTCGTTGCCCTTGCAGGCGGCGGGCACGACCGGCAGCGAACCGAACCAGGCCGAGACATCGCCCTGCACTTTCGGCGACAGCGAGTGCTCCAGCCACATGTAGGCGCAGTTCGGATTGGCGGAGTCGGCCTCCATCATGGTGGTGTCGGCCCAACCGGTGACGCCTTCTTCCGGCACGGTCGACGCGACCGGTTTCTTGGCGGCGACAAGCGCATTGACCTGATACGGCCAGGAGCCCGAGGCGACGACGCCCTCGTTCTGGAAATCATCGACCTGGATGGCGGCATCGTGCCAGTAGCGGCCGACCAGGGTGCGCTGGACGCGCAGCAGGTCGAGCGCGGCCTTGTACTGGTCCTCGTTCAGTTCATAGGGATCCTTGATGCCGAGTTCCGGCTTGTGGAACATCAGATAGTTGGCAGCGTCGGCGACGTGGATCGGGCCGTCATAGGCCTGGACGCGGCCCTTGTTGGACTTGCCGTCCGGCAGGTTCATTTCCTCGAAGACCACGTTCCAGCTCTTCGGCGCTTCCTTGAACACCTCGGTGTTGTACATCAGGATGTTCGGACCCCACTGATAGGGAACGCCGTAGTGGACGCCGCCGACGGTGAACCACGGGGCGTCCTTCAGGCGGTCGTCGACCGTCTTCCAGCTCGGGATGAGATCGGTGTTGATCGGCTGCACGCGCTTGCCGGCAACGAGGCGCAGCGACGCGTCGCCCGAAGCGGTGACGAGGTCGAAGCCGCCCTCGTTCATCAGCGAGACCATCTCGTCGGAGGTGTTGGCGGTCTTGACGTTGACCTTGCAGCCGGTCTCCTTCTCGAAGGAAGTCACCCAGTCATAGCCCTTGTCGGTTTCGCCGCGTTCGATGTAGCCCGGCCAGGCAACGATGTTGACCTGGCCTTCGCCCTTGCCAAGCTCCTTGACCTGGGCGACGGCCTGGCCGGAGAAGGTCAGCGCGACCGTCAAAGCTGTGCATGACTTCAGGAATGAATTCATCATCGATCTCCCATTTTGGCGCCTGACCCCGAAAGCCGGTTTCGGTCTTCGCTAGGGGTCACGCGCGGACTGAAAAACTGTCAGTTCGTCCGTTGGACGCATGTCGCTCTGCTGGCGACTTTGGTCCCTGAACCTGAAGGTGCTTTGAAAATTCCGGTTTCGCAAATTCATTTATCAGAAAGGCGATATCGGTTTTTCCGATAGATCGCCGGCTGACCCATCAGGGCCGCTGACGGACCGTCCGTTGCGACTGGGCAAGGCCGATGAAATCACGTGACGCCTGCGGCAGGCCGGAGCCGCGCCGCCACACCATTCCGACCTGGACCACCGGCAAGGAGCCGGAAATATCGCGCGATTCGATGCGGTCGCCTTCCAGCGACCAGGGCCGGTAGACGAGGTCGGGCAGCAACGCCACGCCGGCGCCGGTGGCGACGAGACTGCGCACCGCTTCCACGGAACGGGTGCGGAAGGCGACATGCGGCCTGGCGCCGATCGCCGCCAGAAGTTTTCCCGTGTTCTCCTCGATCTCGTCGACGGTGAGCATGATCAGCGGCTCGCCGGCGATGTCGCCAATGCCGATGATGTCGGCGCTGGCGAGCGGATGGCCAAGCGGCAGCCACAGGCGATAGGCCGAGACCTCGAGGATTTCCGACTGCAAGGCCGTGCGGTCGCGCAGGTTGGACGTCACCATCACCGCGATGTCGAGCTTGCCGCCGATCAAGAGATGTTCGAGGTAGTCGCCATTGTCCTCGATGGCAGAGACTTCGACGCCGGGATAGGCACGGCGGTAGCGGGCCAGCAGATCCGACAGCACATAGCCGGCGACCAGCGACGTGACGCCGAGTTGCAGCCGACCGCCGACTGCTGCCTGTTCGCCGGAGAAAGAGCGGCGTGCGTCGGAAACGTCGGCAAGGATTTTTGTCGCATGGCGCAGGAACTGGTGGCCCTTGTGGGTGATGTTCAGGCCGCGCGGGTGGCGCTCGAACAATTCGACGCCGAGATCGCTTTCGAGCTCCTTGATCGCTTCGGTGACCGACGACTGCGAGATCGAGAGGTTCTGCGCAGCGCCCGACACCGTGCCTTGCTCGGCCACGGCGATGAAGAACTGCAACTGGCGGATGGTGAAGGCCATGGCCGGACTAAACACCGGCGCGCAAGGGAAGGAAAGCCGACGCCAGAGCTTATTCCGTGACTGGCGACCGGTGCCGCATTTCCGCAAGCGTGAAACGATGAAGCGAACTAGAATCCGGCTTCGCCGCCGGCGATGCTGAGCCGCGCGCCGGCTTGCGCAAGGGCGGCGGCAACGTCGCGCGATGGCGACCGGTCTGTGGCGAGTTCGGAAAAACCGTCGAAGCCGCAGACCTGGACCAGGCCCAGGCGGCCGAACTTGCTGTGATCGGTGATGACGAGCGAACGCTGGCCGCGTGACAGCACCATGCGGGCGAACTCGGCCTCTTCCAGATCGTAGTCCATGACGCCCATCACCGCATCGACGGCGCCGGTGGAAATGATGGCATGGCTGACCGAGAAACGGCTGACGAAGTCTATGGCCGAGGCGCCGAAGGCTGCGCCTGAATCGCTGCGCAATTCGCCGCCGGCCATGTAGACCTTGTTGCCATTGACCGTGGCCAGTGTGCGGGCGATGTCCGACGAGTTGGTGACGACCGTCAGGCGGCGGTGGCCGAGTAGCTCACGGGCGAGGAACGAGGTCGTCGTGCCGGTATCGAGCATGATCGATTCACCGTCGCGAATGGTGGCGGCGACCATGCGGGCAATGACGCGCTTGGCATCGGCATTGTCGCGCATGCGCCGTTCGAACGGCGCTTCGCCGATCATTGACGGCAGGCCGATGGCGCCATGCATCTTGAGGACCGAGCCATCACCGGTGAGCGGCTTGACGTCACGGCGCACGGTCTCGAGTGAAACGCCCAGCCGGTCGGCCAGACTGGCGATGGTGACAGTCCCCTCTTCCTGCAGCAGCCGCAGGATCTCGCCGTGCCGTTTCGAATGGGTCATTTGGTTTCCTCGATTTAGCCCTTTTGACCGATTCTAAGGTAATTCAATTGCTTTTAAAGGAACTGGCCGTGCTTTCGGGCAAAATACCCAAAAAAAGTCACATCTTTTTGTTGACAGCCGAGCAACCTTGGCGTGAAATCAAAATCGCAACAGGGGTTCGGAGCTGCAACGGGAGGGTGATGGCAGAGCCGCAACTCACTGACCAGGCGGTCTGGAACGTGCCTGGTGCAAGGAATTTTCAGATCCGCGGGGGCGGATGGCGGGGTCAAAAACCTGGCCAAGGGGCTCGTCGGTGCGGTGCGGGATACCAATCCTGGCGTCCCGCACCGACGAGATTTTTTGTGTTTCTCCCCGCTGTCGTCGCGCTGTCCTTGGCGCCTTTTCGAAGCCCAGCAGACCAGGAATGATTCCATGACCGCCGAGGATAGCATCCGCGCCCTGCCCTGCTGGACCGGCGGCATCGAGATCGCACCGCTGCCCGGCGGTCTCAGCAATGCCAATTATGTGGTCGAGGACGCGGCCGGAAAGCACGTCGTGCGCTTCGGCAAGGACTATCCGTTCCATCACGTCTTTCGCGAGCGCGAGGTGATGACCGCGCGGGCGGCACATGCCGCCGGTTTCGCGCCAGCCGTCCTCCATGCCGAACCGGGCATCCTGGTGACTGAGTTCCTTGGCGCCAAAACCTATCTCGCCGAGGACGTGCGCGCCAATCTTGGCCGCGTCGCAGCCCTGATGCGCGGCTTCCACCGGGAGATGCCCAATCACGTCTCTGGCGCCGGCTTCATGTTCTGGGTGTTCCATGTCATTCGCGATTATGCGCGCACGCTTGAAGAGGGCGACAGCCGCAAGCGCAGCGAATTGCCCCGCCTGCTGGCGCTGGCCGACGAGTTGGAGCGCGCGCAGAAATTGCTGCCGATCGTCTTTGGTCACAATGATCTATTGCCGGCCAATATTCTCGACGACGGCAGCAGGCTGTGGCTGATCGACTTCGAGTATGCTGGCTTCAACACGGCGATGTTCGACCTCGCCGGCGTCGCCTCGAATGCCGGCATGAGCGACGAGGAATCCTTCGCCTTCCTGACCGCCTATTTCATGAAGGAGCCGGATGGAGCGATCCGCCGCTCGCATGCCGCCATGCAGTGCGCCTCGCTGCTGCGCGAGGCGATGTGGAGCATGGTGTCCGAACTCTACCTCGACGCGCCCGGCATCGACTATGTCGCCTACACCGAGGAAAACCTGACGCGGCTCGATGCGGCGCTGGAAAACTACAGAACAAAATACGGGATACAAAAATCATGACATTGCCCAGCCAGGCCGCCATCGTCGTCATCGGCGGCGGCATCATCGGCTGTTCGACGGCCTATCACCTTGCGCGCGACCATAAGGCCGACGTGGTGCTGCTCGAACAGGGCAAGCTGACCTCGGGCTCGACCTGGCACGCCGCCGGCCTTGTGGGCCAGTTGCGCTCATCCGCCTCGATCACCCGCGTGCTCAAATACTCCGTCGACCTCTACAAGGGGCTGGAGGCCGAAACCGGCCTTGCCACCGGCTGGAAGATGACCGGCTGCCTGCGGCTCGCCACCAATGCCGACCGCTGGACCGAATACAGGAGGCTGGCGACGACGGCAAAAAGCTTCAGCATGGACATGCAATTGCTGTCGGCGGCGGAGGTCAAGGCGATGTGGCCGCTGCTGGAAACCGGCGATCTCGTCGGCGCTTCCTGGCTGCCTACCGATGGCCAGGCGAGCCCTTCGGACATCACGCAGTCGCTGGCCAAGGGTGCGCGCATGCATGGCGCCAAACTGTTCGAGGATGTGCGCGTCACCGGCTTCGAGATGAAGGCTGGCCGCATCACGGTGGTGAAGACCAGCAAGGGCGACATCGCGTGCGACAAGGTGGTCAACTGCGCCGGGCAATGGGCGCGGCAGGTTGGCGCAATGGCGGGCATCAACGTGCCGCTGCAGCCGGTTAAACACCAGTACATCATCACCGAGAAGATCGACGGACTGGCGACCGATGCGCCGACCATCCGCGACCCGGACCGGCGCACCTATTTCAAGGAAGAGGTCGGCGGACTGGTGATGGGCGGCTATGAGCCGAACCCGCAGGCGTGGACGACCGGCGATGTGCCCCACGATTGGGAGTTCCGGCTGTTCGACGACGACTACGACCATTTCGAGCAGCACATGCGCCAAGCGATGGCGCGCGTGCCGGCGCTGGAAACCGTCGGCGTCAAGCAGATGATCAACGGGCCGGAGAGCTTTACGCCGGATGGCAATTTCATCCTTGGCGCAGCACCCGAATGCGCCAACATGTTCGTCGGCGCCGGCTTCAACGCCTTCGGCATCGCGTCGGGTGGCGGCGCCGGCTGGGTGCTGGCGCAGTGGGTGGTCGATGGCGAAGCGCCGCTCGACCTATGGGTCGTCGACATCAGGCGTTTCTCCAACCTGCACCGCGACCGGCAGTGGGTCTGCGACCGCACGCTGGAAGCCTATGGCAAGCACTATACGATCGGCTTCCCGCATGAGGAGTACGCCAGCGGACGACCCCACATCGTCTCGCCACTCTACGATCGGCTGAAACAGCAGCGCGCCGTGTTCGGCTCGAAGCTCGGCTGGGAACGGCCGAACTGGTTCGCGCCAGAAGGCATCGAGCCGCGGGACGTCTATTCGATGGGGCGCCAGAACTGGTTCGCAGCTGTCGGCGACGAGCACCGGCATGTGCGCGAAAAGGTCGGCATCTTCGACCAATCCTCCTTCGCCAAATATGAGCTGAGCGGACCTGACGCGCTGAAGGCGCTGGACTGGATCTGCGCCAACGATGTCAACAAGCCGGTCGGCCGGCTGACCTACACGCAGCTTCTCAACACGCGCGGCGGCATCGAGGCCGATCTGACCGTGGCGCGGCTGGCCGAGGAGATGTTCTACATCGTCACCGGCACCGGGTTCCGCACGCATGACCTGTCTTGGATCGGCGACCATATCGGCAAAGGGCTCAAGGCCACGCTTGTCGATGTCACCGAGGATTTCGGCACGCTGTCGCTGATGGGGCCTAGGGCGCGCGACGTGCTTTCAGCCGTGACCGACGCCGATGTGTCCAATGCCGGCTTCCCGTTCGGCCATGTGCGCGAGATTGTCATCGCCGGCCGCACAGTGCGGGCGCTGCGCGTCACCTATGTCGGCGAACTCGGCTGGGAATTGCATGTGCCGATCGCGGCGACAGGGGAAGTCTTCGATGCACTGATGGCTGCTGGCTACAAGCACAGTATCCGCCCGGTCGGCTATCGCGCCTTGGAATCGCTGCGGCTGGAAAAGGGTTATCGCGCCTGGGGCTCCGACATCACGCCCAACGACACGCCGCAGGAAGCCGGCTTGGGCTGGGCGGTCAAGCTGCGCAAGAACACCGATTTCGTTGGACGGCGTGCGCTTGAGACGATCAGCGGCGCGGCATTGAAGAAGCGCTTTGCCGGCTTCACGGTCGATGATCCGGAGATCGTGCTGCTCGGCCGCGAGACCATCCTGCGCAACGGCGAGCCGGTCGGCTATCTCACCAGCGGCGGCTATGGCTACACGGTGGGCAGCAACATCGGCTACGGCTACGTGCGCAACATCGACGGCGTGAGCGACGATTTTCTCGCCTCGGGCGACTATGAGCTGGTTGTGGCGATGGAGCGGTCGCCGGCCAAGATCCATCTCGAGTCGATGTACGACCCGGCCGCCGCCAAGGTCAAAGCGTAGATCAGGTGACGCGTAAAGCGAGACCGCGGCTGGGCACGGTGTCGGCCTCGCCCGGCATGGAGACGTAAGGACGCGTTTCCTCGACGGACGTGACAAGACCTTGCGCCTCGAGTGCGGCGATGCGCGCGGCAAAACCGGCATCCCACAGCGTGTTCTTGACCGTCAGCACGATGATGCCGCCCGGCCGGCAGATACGGATCAGCTCGTCCAGCCCCTCAGCGCCGACATGGCCGGAGGTGAAGACGCCGGCCGAAATGATGCCGGCATAGGCATCGTCGGCAAAGGGCAACTTGCCGCCGAGCGCCAGGCAATGAAGCGCCGAATAGACCCCTTTGTGGGCCGCCTGGGCGAGCATGCCTTCCGAGATATCTAGCGCCTCGATCTGGGGATAGCCGGCAATGGTCAACCATTCGCCGATGAGCCCGGTGCCCGCGCCAGCATCAAGCAGCGGTGCGGCACCGCGCGGCAGATGGCGAGCCAGCAAGGCAAGGCAGATCGTCGGATGGCGATAACCGGCGGCCGACATATCGGCGTCATAAGTCTGCGCCCAGCGATCATAGAGTGCCGCGACGTCCTCTGGCCGCTTCGCCGCGTAAGCCTCGGCGAGCGGGCCCTGATGTTTCTTGTCCGCCACTTTTGTCCTGTCCACCAATCGGTCTCGTATCGGATGATAGCCAAAGCACGAAAATTGTGGAACCGTCGCTGCGACAAATAACAGCGTGTGGGGACGCAGGTATGGTGACCGACGAGGTGCGTGAAACGCTTTCCGCCATTCCCATGCTGGCCAGCTACACCGGGCCGCTGGAGCGGCTCGGCGGCCTCACCAATCTGGTTTTCAAGGCTGGCGAGTTCTGCCTGCGCATCCCGGGCAAGGGCACCGAGGAATACATCAACCGCGCCAACGAAGCGGTGGCGGCGCGCGAAGCGGCAAAGGCGGGGGTCAGTCCCGAGGTTCTGCATGTCGATCCCGGCTCCGGGATCATGGTGACGCGCTTCATCGTTGGCGCCGAGACGATGTCGCCGGAAAAATTCAAGGTTCGGCCGGGCAGCCCGGCGCGGGCCGGCGAGGCCTTTCGTAAGCTGCACAACTCAGGCGCGGTGTTTCCCTTCCGTTTCGAACTGTTTGCGATGATCGACGATTATCTTAAGGTGCTGTCGACCAAGGATGTCGCCCTGCCGGCCGGCTATCATGACGTGGTGCGCGAAGCCGAGAGCGTGCGGTCGGCGCTTGCCGCCCATCCCCTGCCCCTCGCCGCCTGTCACTGCGATCCGCTGTGCGAAAACTTTCTCGATGCCGGCGACAGGATGTGGATCGTCGACTGGGAATATTCGGGCATGAACGATCCGCTCTGGGACCTTGGCGACCTCAGCGTGGAAGGCAAATTCGACACGGCGCAGGACGAAGAGATGATGCATGCCTATTTCGGCGGCGAGGCGAGGTCGGCGGAGCGCGGCCGCGTCGTCATCTACAAGGCGATGTGCGACCTGCTATGGACGCTGTGGGGGCTGATCCAGCTCGCCAACAACAACCCGGTCGACGATTTCCGCGCCTATGCCGACGGCCGGTTCGTCCGCTGCAAGGCACTGATGGAGACGCCGGAGTTTTCGCGGCATCTGGCGGCGGTACGCCGGGGTTAGGCGCCAGAAACCTGGATCCTACCAGAAACCTGGATCCTAATTGACGCCCTTCGGCACGTTTTCCGGCGGCACCGTGGTGTCGACCACTTTCTGGCGGTGGAAGATGAACAGGCCGGCGAGAACGACGATGCCCGAGCCGATCAGGATGCGCGGGCCTGGAACGTCGCCAAAGAACACCAGTCCGAACACCACCGCCCACAAGAGCAGCGTGTAGTGCAACGGTGCCAGTGTCGAGGCCGGCGCCAGCTTGAGCGCCCTGGTGATCATCAGATGCGCGCCGCAAGAGACGATGCCGAGCAGCAGCATGGCGCCGAAATCGAGCGCCGATGGGGTCTGCCAGGCGCCGATGGTCAGCACACCGCCGACCACCATCGTGCCTATGGTCTGCCAGGTCACCAGATTGGTGTCGCTGGTGCCGCGCAGCCGCCGGTTGAGGATGATGGCGAAGGCGAAGGCAATGCTGCCGGCGAGCGCGAAGCTCGATGACAGCGAGAACGCCGCCGAAGATGGTTTCAGCATGATCACCACGCCGCAGAAGCCGAGCAGGATCGCCACCCAGCGGCGCCAGCCCACCTTTTCGCCAAGCAGCAAATGCGACAGTGCCGCGACATAGATCGGTCCGGCCATGTAGAAGCTCATCACGTCGGCAAGCGGCAGGTAGACGACGGCGGCGTAGAACAACGCGGTGTCGAGCGTGGTCATCACCACGCGCAGCAGCTGCAGTTCGAGGCGTTCCATGCGAAACAGCTTGGCCGTGCCCTGATGAGCGATCATCGGGCCAAGCACGAAAAAGGCGCCGATGGATCGGATCAGCACCACCTGGCCAACGGAGAAGCTGGCGACCAGCCACTTGCCCATCGCGTCGTTCAGGGCAAACAGGAAGTCGCCGGCCAGCATCAGCAGAATGCCGGCCAGAAGCACGTTCCTGATGGTCGAATTCTGCGCCACGGGCTGCGTCATGCCGATCCCGATTCCTCCCTACGTAGCCGCGTCGTAGACGGAAGCGGCTGCTTTGACGAGGAGAAATCCGGGAATCGGCAAGGCCAGAACCGGGGAATCGGCTGGGTCTGGCCTGTTCTATTGGGCCTGATGCGGCGTGAGGTGCCTGCGATTCACTTGGCCTGGCCTGCCCGGAATGGAAAGCCTGGTATCCTGCCTCATTCGCTCCGCCACCACCTTGCCCCTGGCGATGACGCACAGGCGCTCGGCGCGCAGGCGCAAAGCCTCGATCGGATTGCCGGCATCGAGGATGACAAGGCTAGCGCGCTTGCCGACCGCCAGGCCGAGATGATCGAGCCCCATGATCGACGCGTTGACATTGGTGACCATGTCGAAACAGCGCGCCATGTCGGCCGGGCTCGACATCTGGGCAACATGCAAGCCCATGAAGGCGACGTCGAGCATGTCGGCGGTGCCGAGCGAATACCAGGGATCGAGCACGCAATCCTGGCCCCAGCCGACGCGGATGCCCAGCGCTTGCATCTCCTTGACCCGGGTCATGCCCCGTCGCTTGGGGAAGGTGTCGTGGCGGCCCTGCAGCATGATGTTGATCAGCGGGTTGGGGATCGCCGAAACGCCCGCCTCGGCGATCATCGGCAAAAGCTTCGAGACATAGTAATTGTCCATCGAATGCATCGAGGTGAGGTGCGAGCCGGCGACCTTGCCCTGCAGGCCGAGGCGCTGCGTCTCATAGGCAAGCTGCTCGATATGGCGCGACAGCGGGTCGTCGGTCTCGTCGCAATGCAGGTCGACCATCAGACCGCGCCCTGCCGCGATCTCGCACAGCTCCGTCACCGAGCGCGTACCATCGGCCATGGTGCGCTCGAAGTGCGGAATGCCACCGACGATGTCGACGCCCATGTCGAGCGCGCGGATGGTGTTGTCGCGTGCCGTCGGCGAACGATAGAACCCGTCCTGCGGAAAGGCGACCAATTGCAGATCGATATACGGGGCGATCGTCTTCTTGACGTCGAGCAGGGCTTCGACCGCCAGCAGCCTGTCATCGCAGACATCGACATGGGTGCGGATGGCGAGCAGGCCCATCGACACCGCCCAGTCGCAATAGGCAAGCGCGCGGTCGCGCACCGCCTCATGCGTCAAAAGCGGCTTCAGTTCGCCCCACAGCGAAATGCCTTCGAGCAGCGTGCCAGAGGCGTTAATGCGCGGAATGCCGTAGGAGAGCGTTGCGTCCATGTGGAAATGCGGGTCGACGAAGGGCGGCGAGACCAGATTGCCACTGGCATCGATCGTCGTGCCGGCAGCGACGTCGAGCTTCGGCTCAATCGCCGCGATCGTCTCGCCGTTGATGCCGATGTCGGCGACCCTGCCATCAGGCAGCGTGCCGCCGCGAACGATAAGGTCGAAATCCATCTGTCGTCATCCCGCTTAAAAGAACCATCCGGCGCCGTCCGGCGCGGCTTCCCCTTCTCCCACAAGGGGAGAAGGAAAAGGCGGGGCCTATTCAGGCACGAACCTGACCGCGCCCTTGGCCGCGCTGGTCGCCATCGCGGCATAGGCGCGCAAGGCTGTCGTCACCTTGCGCTTGCGCTTTTCCTCGGGCTTCCAGGCAGCCGTGCCCTTGGCATCCATGGCCGCCCGGCGGCTGGCGAGTTCAGCATCGCCGACGGCGAGACGGATGGTCCGGTTCGGGATGTCGATCTCGACCGTATCGCCCTCCTGCACCAGGCCGATCAAACCGCCCTCGGCCGCCTCAGGCGAGACATGGCCGATCGACAGACCCGAGGTGCCGCCGGAAAAGCGACCGTCGGTGACCAGTGCGCAGGCTTTGCCTAGCCCCTTCGACTTCAGATAGCTGGTCGGGTAGAGCATCTCCTGCATGCCGGGGCCGCCGCGTGGTCCCTCATAGCGGATGACAACGACATCGCCGGCCTTGATCTCGTTGGACAGGATCGCCTTGACGCTGGCGTCCTGGCTTTCAAACACCCGCGCCGGGCCGGTGAACTTCAGGATCGACTCGTCGACGCCGGCGGTCTTCACGATGCAGCCGTCGAGCGCCAGATTGCCTTTCAGCACGGCAAGGCCGCCATCCTTTGAGAAGGGATGCTGGGCTGAGCGGATGACACCCTTTTCGCGGTCGAGGTCGAGCTCGTCCCAGCGGCGGTCCTGGCTAAAGGCGACCTGCGTCGGCACACCACCAGGTGCGGCGAGGAAGAAATCACGCACGCTCTGGCTGGTCGAGCGGGATATATCCCAATGGTCGAGTGCGTCACCCAGCGTCCGCGTGTGCACGGTCGGCAGGTCGCGGTTGATCAAGCCGGCATTGTCGAGCTGGCCGAGGATGGCAAAAATGCCGCCGGCGCGGTGGACGTCTTCCATGTGGACATCGGACTTGGCGGGAGCCACCTTGCACAGCACCGGCACCTTGCGTGAGAGCGCGTCGATGTCATCCTGATCGAAGTCGATCTCGCCCTCATGCGCGGCGGCGAGGATGTGCAGCACGGTGTTGGTCGAGCCGCCCATGGCGATGTCGAGCGTCATGGCGTTCTCGAAGGCGCCTTTCGAGGCGATGTTGCGCGGCAGGGCCGTCTCGTCATCCTGCTCGTAATAACGCTGGGCGAGATCGACGATCAGGTGGCCGGCCTCGACGAACAGCCGCTTGCGGTCGGCATGTGTGGCCAAGGTCGAGCCGTTGCCGGGCAGCGAGAGACCCAGGGCCTCGGTCAAACAATTCATCGAATTGGCGGTGAACATGCCGGAGCAGGAGCCGCAGGTCGGACAGGCCGAGCGTTCGATGACCTTGACGTCCTCATCGGAAATCTTGTCGTCGGCGGCCGCCACCATGGCGTCGACGAGGTCGAGCGCCTGCGCCTTGCCGGCGAGCACCACCTTGCCGGCTTCCATCGGGCCGCCGGAAACGAAGACGGTCGGGATGTTGAGACGCAGCGACGCCATCAGCATGCCGGGTGTGATCTTGTCGCAATTGGAGATGCAGACCATGGCGTCGGCGCAGTGGGCGTTGACCATGTATTCGACCGAGTCGGCGATCAGCTCGCGCGACGGCAGCGAATAGAGCATGCCGTCATGGCCCATGGCGATGCCGTCATCGACGGCGATGGTGTTGAACTCCTTGGCAACGCCGCCGGCCTTCTCGATCTCGCGCGCGACCAGCTGGCCAAGGTCCTTCAGGTGCACATGGCCCGGCACGAACTGCGTGAAGGAATTGACCACCGCGATGATCGGCTTGCCGAAATCGGAATCCTTCATACCGGTGGCGCGCCAGAGGCCGCGTGCGCCGGCCATGTTGCGGCCATGGGTGGTGGTGCGGGAGCGATAGGCAGGCATGAATTTTCCTTGGCTGGCTGGCTGCGCTCGATGCGGAGCGTGGCGGCGCTGAATTCGGACCGCAGGCGTTATAGACGCGCAAGCCTGGTCTGGCCACAATTTTGCGATGCGCCAGATTCTTCGAAAACCCGGTTTCTGCGAAAAAATTGCAGACCGCTGTCGGATTGCGCGCCGCACGCCCGTCCTTGGACAAACGGCAAGGGAATGGCACCCCATTCTCGGAGTGAGCCGTTTCACCATAGCAGCAACCGAAACAGCGTGAGGAGCACGACATGAAAAAGATCACCACCTGCCTGTGGTTCGATGGCCAGGCCGAGGAGGCCATGAACCTTTACACCTCCATCTTCAAGAATTCGAAGGTGCTGAGCGTGATGCGTTGGCCCAAGGGCCACGCCGATGAAGGCAAAGTGCTGGTCGCCTCGTTCGAGCTCGACGGCGTGCCGTTCCAGGCGCTCAATGGTGGACCGCAATACAAGTTTACCGAGGCAATGTCGCAGTCGATCGACTGCAAGACGCAGGAAGAGGTCGACCATTTCTGGACCAGGCTCACGGAGGGCGGCGGCGAGCCCGGCCCATGCGGCTGGTTGAAGGACAGGTTCGGCGTCTCCTGGCAGGTCGTGCCGGAGCAACTGCCCAGGCTGCTTCAGGATCCGGACGGGGCCAAGGCTGGCCGGGTCATGTCTGCTATGATGCAGATGGGCAAGATCGACATCGCCAAGATCGAAGAGGCAGCGAAAGGCTGAGTAGGTCGGGCCAGAGATTGCCGGCGCGCCGGCAGGTTCAAGCCGCCTTGTCGCGGACCTGATAGTCCTTGATCGTGGCGAAGCGGATCGCTTTCCAGCGTTCCGCTTCGTAATTGAGCGAGAAGGCGTGCTGGGCGAGGAACACCGGATCGTTGTCGAGGTCGCGGGCGATGTCGCCACGATGCGCCTCGATGAAACGCAGAACCTCCGCCTTGTCGTCGGCCGAGATCCACCGGCAGACCGAAAAGCGCGACATTTCGAACTCGACCGGCAGCGTGTATTCGAAGTTCAGCCGCTCTTTCAAGACGTCGAGCTGCAGCGCGCCGACGACGCCGACGATGGCCGGCGAGCCGTCCTCGGGCGAAAACAGCTGCACGACGCCCTCTTCGGCCATCTGGTGCAGCGCTTCCTTCAGCTTCTTGGCCTTCATCGCGTCGCCGAGGCGGACACGGCGCAGGATTTCCGGGGCGAAGTTCGGCACGCCGCGGAACAGGATCTCCTCACCTTCGGTCAGCGTGTCGCCGATGCGCAGCGTGCCGTGGTTGGGGATGCCGACGACATCGCCGGCAAACGCCTCGTCGGCGGTGACGCGGGTGCGGGCAAAGAAGAATTGTGGCGCCGACAAGGACATCGGCTTGCCGGTGCGCACGAGCTTGGCCTTCATGCCGCGTTCGAGCTTGCCCGAACAGACGCGGACGAAGGCGATGCGGTCGCGGTGGTTGGGATCCATGTTGGCCTGGATCTTGAAGACGAACGACGTCATCTTGTCCTCGGTCGCCTCGACCTTGCGGGTGTCGGCTTCCTGCGCACGCGGCGGCGGGCCGTAGGCGCCGAGCGCCTCGATCAGGTCGCGGACGCCATAATTGCGCAACGCCGAGCCGAAATAGACCGGCGTCAGATGGCCTTCGCGAAAAGCGTCGATGTCGAGCGGACGGCAGGCTTCGCGCGCCAGTTCCAGTTCCTCGATGAAGGCTTCGCGCTCGTTCTCCGGCAGCAGCCCGGCGACGCGATTGGAATCGGGACCGTTGACCGGCGTGCGTTCCTTCTCGTCGTCGCCCCTGCGCACGGCGTTCAGCGCCAGATGATAGGTGCCTGAAAACGTCTTGCCGCGGCCGATCGGCCAGGTGATGGGTGCTGTGTCCAGCGCCAGCTTCTGCTCGATCTCGTCCAAAATCTCGAACGGATCGCGGCTTTCGCGGTCCATCTTGTTGACGAAGGTGATGATCGGGATGTCGCGCAGCCGGCAGACCTCGAACAGTTTCAGCGTGCGCGGCTCGATGCCCTTGGCGGCATCGATGACCATGACCGCGCTGTCGACCGCCGACAGCGTGCGATAGGTGTCGTCGGCAAAATCCTCGTGGCCGGGCGTGTCGAGCAGGTTGAAGACATTGTCCTCGTATTCGAACGTCATCACTGAGGTAACGACCGAAATGCCGCGCTCGCGCTCGATCTTCATCCAGTCGGACCGGGTCTGGATCTTGTCTTTCTTGGCCTTGACCTCGCCGGCAAGCTGGATGGCGCCGCCGAACAGCAGCAGCTTTTCGGTGAGCGTCGTCTTGCCGGCGTCCGGGTGCGCGATGATCGCGAATGTGCGGCGGCGGGATACCGCTTGTTCGATGTCTTCAGCCAATGTCTGGAATCCTGTCTGTGGCGCGGGCTTCTAGCAGTGCATTTCCAGCCTGTCGAACAGATTTGACCGGATCAGCCTGCTGGCACTTGAGATAGGCCCGCCGCGATGGCATCAAAAGATCCGTTCGGCAGAGGTTCAGCATGAGTGCAGTCAAGCAAGTGATCGTCATCGGCGCCGGGATCATCGGTGCCTCCATCGCCTGGCATCTGACCAAGGCGGGTGCCCAGGTGACGGTCATCGCCGACAGCGCCGCCGGCGGGGTTGCGACGCCGAACTCGTTCGCCTGGATCAACGCCAGCCGGGGCAATCCGGAGCCCTATTTCCGTCTGCGCATCCGCGCGATGGCCGAATGGTCGCGGCTGGCGCGAGACCTGCCCGAAACTCCGCTCAGCTGGTGCGGCGGCTTGTGCTGGGATTTGTCGGCGGCGGCGATGGAAACCTACGCCACCGAGCATTCATCCTGGGGCTACGGCATCAGCCAAGTCGACCGGGCCGGCGTTGCGCGCATCGAGCCCAATCTCGCCGAGCTTCCCGACGCCGCCTTGCATGTCGCCGAAGAGGGTGTCGCCGAACCGGTGGCCGCCACCAAGGCGCTGCTGGCCGATGCCGAACGGCGCGGAGCGCGGATCATCTCCAGCACGGTCACGGCGCTGGTCCAGACCGGCGGCAGGATTGCCGGGGTGGACACCTCGCATGGCCTGATGGCCGCCGACGAGGTGGTGATCGCGGCCGGCGTCGGCTCGCCGGATATTGCCGCGACGGCTGGTATCAACCTGCCGATCGAGACGCCGCCCGGGCTGATCGTCCATTCGCGGCCTTGCAAGAAACTGCTCAATGGCCTGGTGCTGGCCGAGCGGCTGCACATGCGCCAGACGGCGGAGGGTCGCATCATCGCCGGCTCGGATTTCGGCGGCGCCGATCCGGGCATGGATGCTGAAATCACGGCCAGCGAGCTGTTTGCGACCCTGCAAGGCAGTTTGCGCGGCGGCGACGAACTGGAGCTGGACTTCCACACGGTCGGCTACCGGCCAACCCCGATAGATGGCTTTCCGATCATCGGCCGCGCTGAAGGCATGGACGGTGTCTACGTCGCCGTCATGCATTCCGGCATCACGCTGGCGCCGGCTGTCGGCCTGTTCGCCGCACGGGAAATCCTCGACGGCGACCGCGACCCGCTACTGGGCGCTTACGGATTGTCGCGCTTCGCTCAATAGCCAGGCGGACGGCGAGAGCCACCGGTCAACGGTTCGATTGCCCTGGCGATGCCGAGCAGTCGCGATTCCGACCAGCGTTTGCCGACCAGTTGCAGGCCGATCGGCAAGCCGTCGCTATCCTGTCCGCACGGCATCGAAAGTGCCGGATGACCGCTGTAGTTGAACACCGCTCCATAGGCCGGCAGCATCCAGTAGCTCTGCCCGTTTCCATCGACCTGGATCGGCGTGCCGGGCTCGCAATGCGGGAAGGCTGTGGTCATGGCGACCGGACAGAGCAGCGCATCCCAGCTTTCGAAGAACTGGTCCCAGGCGAGAATGGATCTGTCACGGCGTGCGAGCGCCTCGAACCAGCGAGACACCGGCGTCGGAGCCTCCGGTGGCTCGGGTTGCGCGGCCTCCATCATCATGCCGATCAGCGCCCCGCCCTGCTCCAAATCATCATGCAAATCGAGCTTTGGGAGTTTCGCTTCCTCGACGATCGCTCCTGCCGATTGCAGCTGCCTGGCGAGGTTTTCGACTGCCGCGCTGATCGCGCCAGCCACCGGAAACCCGGGAAAGGACGGCGCGAAGGCGACGCGCAGTGTCTTGAGGCTGAGCTTCGGCATGTCCTCGACCGGCACCGGCGCAAGATCGGTGTCGCTTCCGTCGGGCCCGGCTATGATCCCGTAGATAAGTGCCAGGTCCTCGGTACTGCGCGCCAGCGGGCCGAGGCAGGACATCAACCGCACGCTGCGCGCGGCAGCGCCCGGATCGGGGAAGGCGCCGGCCAGCGAGACGCGATGCTCGGTCGGTTTGAGGCCATAGACACCGCAGAAGGCGGCAGGCAGGCGGATCGAATCCTGCATGTCGGTGCCGACATCGAAGGGTGTCATCCCTGCGCAAAGCGCCGCCGCCGCACCACCGCTGGAGCCACCCGCCGTGCGCTGGAGGTTCCAGGGATTGCAGGTGCGGCCGAACAGTGGATTGTTCGACTGCCAGTCCGACAGCATGACCGCGACATTGGTCTTGGCCATCAGCAGGCCGCCGGCTGCCTTCAGCCGGGCAGCGACCGGGCTGTCCCGTCTGGCGACATAGTCGGCGAAGGGCGGGAAGCCGACCGTGGTCTTCATGCCTGCCGTCTCGTGCATGTCCTTCAGCGTGAACGGCACGCCGTGCAGTGGCCCGAGTGCGGCGCCGCGCGCTTGGGCTGCGTCGGCCTTTTTGGCGCGCTCGCGGGCGCCCTCCCGGTCGAGCGAAATGACGGCGTTGACCGCCTCATTGTGCTTGTCGATCTGCGCCAGATGCGCGTCGAGCGCTTCGACGGCCGAGATTTTCCGTGTGGCGATCGCGGCGGCCAGTTCGACGGTCGAGGAAAAGACGAGGTCCATGACGAATGCTCCGGCTTGGCCGCGCTCGTCCCGTCAAGATGGCGGAAGGCGGCGCGAGTTCAAGACTTCAAGCGGAGTGGAGCACTGCAGGGTCCGCCGCGTTTGATCGGAATTGCGCTGCGGTCGATAGAGGTCGGAGCTGTCCCGCGACTTTGTTGCAATTTGCAACTAGACGGCCAGTGCCAGCCTGGCCGATGCCGGAGCAAAGGGACGGATGGTGATGCCGTCCCTGGTCATGGTGACGAAGCTCGATGGCGGGATGGCCTGCCAGTCGCCGCCCTCGCGGTCGAAGGGTTCGGAAACGATGCAGCGGCCGCCGCCCTTGCGCAAGACGGAGGTGTAGAGCGTCGGGGCGTGGGCGTCAGTGGCATAGCGCACCGCATGCAGCGCCTGCCCGTCCGAAAAGGCGGCGGTGAGTTTCAACGCCGGCTCGAGGCCGGCGCGGCGCGATGCGTCGAGCACCCGGCTGGTGGCGCGTGAGACGGCGCCTTGAGGATCGGCGGCCAATCCCTCGTCAATCATCAGGAGAAAAAACAGTTCGGAATCGGTGGTGCCTTCGCGCTGGTCAAAGACGGCGTCGGACAGCGAATTCTCCAGCGCGCGGCGGATCTTTTCGAAGCCGCCGATCTGGCCGTTGTGCATGAACGACCAGCGGCCCGAAATGAAGGGATGGCAGTTCATGCGGCTGGTGGCGCCGCCGGTCGAGGCCCGTACATGGGCCAGGAACAGGCCGGATTTGATCTGCCGGCACAGGCTCTTCAGATTGGGATCGGACCAGGCCGGCAGGATGTCGCGGTACAGACCCGGTTCCTGACGGTCGCCATACCAGGCAAGGCCGAAACCGTCGCCATTGGTCGGCGATTTCGCTTCCTGGGCGCAATGGCTCTGGGCGATCAGCGAGTGACAGGGCGCCGTGAGGATGTCTTCGAGAAAGACCGCTTCACCGAAATAGGCCGCCCACCGGCACATCGCTCTGTCGTCCTCTAGGCACGATCCGGAAGCGCCGAGGGGCGTTCGATCGTGCGTGTGCCTCTGTTGTGCGTCCGCTCGTAAAGCTCGCGGACGATTCGGCTGGCGGTAGTCTCAAACAGAAATGGCAAGAAAGCGTGAACGAGTGCGGCACCCGCCGCCATCATCAACCGCGACGAGAACCAGGCGGCAAAGGCCATATGGCCGAAATAGGTTTCGCCGACCTTGGCCGGATGCGAGGTGAAGATCTTTGCGAGCCGTGCCGACATGCTGGTTCCCCTTCAGTGCTTGAGTTCCTGATATGAGTATCCTGACACGCTTTGCCGGTTCATCGGTCTCAAAATGTCCTTGTATTTGGCCATTCGATGGGACAAACATCCCACATGGCGCTGGAAATCGATGAAATCGACCGAAAATTGCTGACTGAATTGCAGCGCGACGGCACGCTGTCGGTCGACCAGTTGTCGGAACGGGTGACCTTGTCGCGCAATGCCTGCTGGCGCCGGGTGAAGCGGCTTGAGGAGGATGGCGTCATCACCGGCCGCGTGGCGTTGGTCGATGCCGAAAAGCTCGGGCTTGGCCTTTCGGTATTCATCCTGATCCGTACGTCCAACCACGACCCGGACTGGCTGCAGAAATTCCGGGCCGCGGTGACCGGCTTTCCCGAGATCACCGGCGTCTATCGCATGTCCGGTGACCTCGACTATGTGCTGCGCGCCCGCGTCGCCGACGTGAAGGCCTATGACCGGCTGTATCAGCGGCTCATCGCCAAGGTGGCGCTTTCGGATGTTTCCGCCTCCTTCGTGATGGAGGAGATCAAGGAGACGACGGTTGTTCCGATGGTCATGCCATAGTGATGCCCGAAAGAAAGCCGTTGATAGCGCCAGAGCCGAGTTGACCGAATCGCCGTTCGCGCCGATAGGATCGATTTTATGCGCGCAGCCCTTCAAACTCCCTCCGTCATCGGTCCGACCGTCGGCTTCGTCAGGTTGCCGCACGGTGAAGGACTTCCCCTCCCCGCCTATGAAAGCACCGGTGCAGCCGGCATGGATCTGCGCGCCGCGGTGCCCGACGACCGGCCGCTGCTGATCCTGCCGGGAAAGCGCGCCCTGGTGCCGACCGGGCTGATCCTGGAAATTCCCGAAGGCATGGAAGGCCAGGTCCGGCCGCGCTCTGGCCTCGCCTTCAAACACGGCCTTACCGTCCTCAACACACCCGGCACCATCGACAGCGACTATCGCGGCGAGGTGAAGGTGCTCCTGATCAATCTCGGCGACGAGGATTTCGCGGTGACGCGCGGCATGCGCATCGCCCAGATCGTTTTTGCGACGGTGACGCAGGCGGCGGTGGAAGAGCGGACATTGGCCGGCGGCACGGCGCGTGGCTCGGGCGGGTTCGGATCGACCGGCACCGCCTGATGCAAATTCCGAAACTTGTTATCTTCGACTGCGACGGGATTCTGGTCGATACCGAGAATCTCGCCAATCGACGCCTCGCTGAATGGCTGAGCGCTGCTGGCTATCCGACAAGCTTCGAATATTGCCGCAAGAATTTCTCCGGCCGCAGCATGGCGTCGGTGCAGAAGCAGATCGAAGAGGAAACCAGCGTCAGGCTCGGCGCCGATTTCGTCGATCGCTGGAATGCCGGACTGCCGGACCTGTTCGCCCACGGGGTCGAGGCGATCCCTTACGTCCGCGAGTTCGTCGAAAAGGTGCGTTCGGCCGGTATCGCCTATTGCGTCGCCACCTCTGCCCGGGTGTCGAAGATGCACATCACGCTTGGCCAGACCGGGCTGCTGCCGCTGTTCGAACATGCGATGTTCAGCTCGACCATGGTCGGCCGCGGCAAGCCGTTCCCCGACCTGTTCCTGCATGCGGCGAAGACCATGGGCTTTACGCCTGCCGACTGCATCGTCATCGAGGACAGCGTCGCCGGCACGCAAGCCGGCATCGCCGCCGGCATGCGGGTGTTCTCCTATCATGGCGACCCCTATTCCGACCGCGACGGCCTGATCCAGGCCGGCGGCATCCTGTTCGACGACATGCGCGAACTGGCCGGGCTGGTGCCGATCCACTGATCCGCTGGCCACTGCCCGCTGGGTTGACGGACGGACTGGACGCCCCGGACCGCTATGCTACCTTCCGCGCGCCCGACAGCCCGAGGCGCCCATGCCAACGAACCTGCTTCGCTTCATCCTCGCCCTGATGCTGCTGCCGTTCTTGTGGACCGCGGCGGATGCGCAAGCCGTCAGCTTCCCGGACCCCGCCAGCGCGTTGCCGGGCCACAAGGACGTCACCTATCTCGACCTGGCGAGGATGGTCATTCCAGATCTCGCCGCAGACAAGGACGGCTTCTACAAAGGCGGGTTGCCGATCAAGATACGGCATGTCGAGGGGCCGGATAGTGGCGGTTCGCCGCCAGAGACATCGGGCTTTTCCAATGCCGCAGTGCTTGCCATCAAGGCCGGCGGCAAGGACCGGCTGACGATGCTGTTCGACCTCGGCGATTCTCCCGACAGCGCCGAAGGTTATGCGGTGCTGGCGCTGTACGACATTGCCGGCAAGCCGACGCTTCTCGACGCCGTCAATGTCGCCGTCGACCGTGGCACCTATTTCCGCGAACCCGGCAAGCTTTCGGTCAGCGCCAACGATGACGTCCTCATCACCATGAGCATGCATTTCAATTCGAACCAGAACTATGTGATCACGCCGCTGATCATGGTCCGCGACGACAAGTTCGAACTGATCGACATGATCTATACGTTCGATGAAAAGCTGTGCGCCTACAGCCGCAAGCAGGATGTGGCGTTCGAGACCATCGCCGACGGGCAACCCTATGCCGCCATCAAGGTGACGGTGACAGACAGCACCGTGCCCGGCGAAGAAAGCTGCGACGATGCCCCGCCCGAAGCGGCATCGCAGGACATTTCGGTCACCTATCGCTGGGACACAAAAACGTCGCGCTACGTCAAGGATTCCGACGCGCTGGACAGATTGGCAGCAGAGAACGAGAAACGCTTCTGAACCAAGCGCATTCGTTTGCCCGGGCAAGGAGGGCAAGCTAGAATCCTCTCCGCCACGCCGCACATGATGGGGGAACTACCATGGACAAGGGCAAGATCTTTCGTGACCTGCATGCCTCGACTTTCGTCATGCCCAATCCCTGGGACGTCGGCACGACGAAGCTGCTGGATTCGTTCGGCTTCAAGGCGCTGGCGACGACCAGCGCCGGCTTTGCCTTTTCGCGCGGCCTGCCGGACGGGTCGGTGACCTTCGAGGCGATGATCCATCATTGCCGCGAAGTGACGGCGGCGACCAGCCTGCCGGTCTCGGCCGACCTCGAGAAAGGCAAGGGCGACAGCGCCGAGCGTGCCGCCGAAACCATCTTCGCGGCCGAAGCGGCCGGCCTTGCCGGCTGCTCGATCGAGGACCACACCGGCGATCCGGACAAGCCGATCTATGATTTCTCGCACGCCGTCGAGCGCGTCGCGGCGGCCGTTGAGGCGGCGCGTGCGTTGAAGCGCGATTTCGTCTTCACGGCTCGCGCCGAGAATTTCCTGTGGGGCAAGTCCGACCTTGACGACACGATCAAGCGGCTGCAGGCCTTCGAGAAGGCCGGCGCCGACGTGCTTTATGCGCCAGGCATCGGCGATGTCGAGATGGTCCGCACGATCTGCTCGGCGGTAAGCAAGCCGGTCAACGTCATGGCGAGGCCCGATTTCACCATTACCGATCTCGCCACGGCCGGCGTCAAACGCATTTCGCTCGGGCCGTGGCTGACCAATTTTGCCTATGGCATGCTGGAAACGGCAGCACGCGAGATCCAGCAGGACGGAACGTTCGGCTTTACCCGCGCCGCCATGCCGTTCGGCAAATTGCAGGCGCTGTTTGCCAAATCTTCAACTTGAAAGAGGCCTGTCGCATGACGCTTGCCGTCGTCGACGGGCGGCGGGCCGCTGAGAACCGTGACGAGTTCGGACGCGGATTTCTCCTTCGCCAAATTCGCCGATATTCAGGTCTAGCCAGCTTCCCGTGCCGAAATCGCCTTGTGCAGATGCACCATCATGGCGGCGGCGAACAGCGGCGTCACCAGATTGAGCAGCGGCACGGCGAGGAAGGCTGATATGACTAGCCCGGCGAGAAACACTGTGCCGGCATAGTGCCTGCGCAAGGCCCTGGCCTCTTCTTCCGGGCGAAAGCGCATGGCCGCGAATTCGAAGAACTCGCGGCCGAGCAGATAACCATTGACGATGAAGAAGGCGGCAATGTTGACACCCGGCACCAAGAGAAGCAGCAGGGCGACGATGTTGCCGAGGATGACGACGCCCAGGAACCTGGCTGACAAGACCAGCGAGCGCAGCGCGGGCATGGCGCGTCCGGTCGGATCGCGGGGATAGTCGGTGCGTTCGACCACCTCGGCGATGTCGTCGAGAAACAAGCCGGCAACGATCGCCGTCACCGGTGCGATGAGCAACGCCATGCCGAAGGCCAGCGCGATGGCGGCGATGATGCCGCCCAGCGCGCCGGCCCAGGACGGCATGCCGGGCAGCAGCGCGTGGAGCCATGGCAGGGCCAGCCACTCGACGAAGCTGGTGAGCCCGAACCACAAGGCCACCAGCGCCAGCAAGGTCAAGCCCAGCGTCTTGATGAACACCGAACGGAACTCGGGCGAGAACAACTGGCCGGCGGCGGCGCGGGCGGCGCTTGAGATCACGGTGCTTCCAACCTCTTGTCGAACGGGTCGCCTCGGAGATAGGCGAGGCGCCCGGCCGTCACAAGCGCCGATGGCTCTTTGTCTTGACGCAATTCCGGACGGAAAACCGCTTCACACTTTTCCTGGAATTGCGTTATCGAGCGAGTGCCGGCTTTCGAACCGGGATGGTCATCGCCGCGACGCCGGCGACAACAAAACCCATGCCAAGCCACGCCGTCGACCCAAGGCTTTCGCCGAGAAAGACGGCGCCGATGCCGACGCCGATCGGCACGCGCAGATAGGCTTGCGAGGTGGTGCCGACCGAGCCCAGTGTGTGGATGAGGCGGAAATAGATGACGAAGGCCAGCGCGGTAGAAAACACCGACAGGCCGAGCAAGGCCAGGATCGAGGCCGTCGACGGTGTCAGCGTCCAGGGCTGGTCGACCATCAGGCTGAGCGGCACCAACATGATGGCGCCGCAGAGCATCGAACCGGCGGCGGGCAGCATCGGATCGAGGCCCTTGAAGCCACGGCCGAAAATCGCCGCACCGGCATAGCAGATCGTCGCCGCGACGATTGCCAGTTGCGCCCAGAGCTCGTGACCGAGACCATCCAGCGCCTCGGTGCCGATGATGAGACAGATGCCGGCGATGCCGGCGCCGACGCCAATCAGTTTGCGCAACGTGACCGGTTCATGGCGGGTGATGAGCGCGGTCAGCAGGAAGGTGAAGATCGGCGAGGTCGCGTTGAGGATGGTGGCGAGGCCTGCGTCAACCGAGCGTTCGGCCGCAGCGATCAGCGTGAACGGCACGACGCTGTTGAGGCATGCCTGGAAGGCGAAGCGGCGCCAGCTTGCCGTGCCGCCCGGCATGGTGAGCCCACGCCAGCGGATGATGACGAACAGGATACCGCCGGCAATCAGGGTGCGCGCGGCAATGAACGTGACCGGCGGGATCGTTTCGACACCGATCTTGATGAAGGTATAGGAGGCGCCCCAAAGCACCGCCAGCACGGCGAGCAGCGCCAGGTCGGTCGTCATATCGTTCTTTGTCGGCCCGTTTTTTGTCGGCATGGACTGGCTCGCCTTCGAAAAATGATCGGCTGATCAGGCTTGTAGGCGGCGCCGCGATGAAATGCTTCGGCCACGGTCGAATTGTCATAGCGCCTCGTTGCAGATGCGTCTTTGTTCCGGCCTGATCCGTTGAAGTTGCGCGCTCGAAGGATGGGGTGAGGTTCAGGTCAGGCCGAGTCGAAAACGGTGGGGTCCGAGAACCGGGGCGGACCGTACTTTCTGTACGTGAGCACCGGAAGCCAGGTACCACCGTTTGCAGGCCGGCATCACCTGAATATCAACACACCCTAGGCAAACCGGTTTCAAATCGCTAGACCCGCGCCCGGCCAGCGTGGCAAGAAGCCGGCTGGGGTTTTTGGCGGAGACATTGATGCCGGATTATGACGTGCTTTGCATCGGCAATGCCATTGTCGACATCATCGCCCAGTGCGACGAGGAATTCCTCGAGACCAACGGCATCATCAAGGGTGCGATGAACCTCATCGACACCCAGCGCGCCGAACTCCTCTACAGCCGCATGGGCCCGGCGATCGAAGCGTCCGGCGGCAGCGCCGGCAACACGGCGGCCGGCGTCGCCAGCTTCGGCGGCCGCGCCGCCTTCTTCGGCAAGGTCTCCAACGATGCGCTCGGCGAAATCTATGCGCACGACATCCATGCGCAGGGCGTCGCCTTCGACACCAGGCCGCTGTCAGGCCTGCCGCCGACGGCGCGCTCGATGATCTTCGTCACCCCCGACGGCGAACGCTCGATGAACACCTATCTCGGCGCCTGCGTCGAGCTCGGACCGGAGGATGTCGAGGCCGACAAGGCGTCCGGCGCCAAGGTCACCTATTTCGAAGGTTATCTGTGGGACCCGCCGCGCGCCAAGGAGGCGATCCGGCAGACGGCCAAGCTGGCGCACGCGGCGGGCCGCGAAGTGTCGATGACCCTCTCGGATTCGTTCTGCGTCGACCGCTACCGCGACGAGTTCCTCGACCTGATGCGCTCGGGCACGGTCGACATCGTCTTTGCCAACAGCCACGAGATCAAGTCGCTCTACCAGACATCGTCGTTCGACGAGGCGCTGGCACAGATCCGCAAGGATTGCCGGATCGCCGCCGTCACCCGCTCGGAAAAAGGTTCGGTCATCGTGTGCGGCGACGAGACCGTGGTCATCCAGGCGACGGCGATCAAGGAACTGGTCGACACGACAGGCGCCGGCGATCTCTATGCCGCCGGTTTCCTGCATGGCTACACCCAAGGCCGCGACCTCAAGGTCTGCGGCGACCTTGGCTCACTGGCGGCCGGATTGGTGATCCAGCAGATCGGCCCGCGCCCGCGCCAGAACCTGCGCCGCGAGGCGGAACAGGCGGGGTTGCTGTAGGCCGAAAGTCCCGCACCTGTACCGTAGCCGGGCCGCGCTCCAGCCCGTCGCAGGCTCCCAGCCCTTCAAAAGGTCCACTGGACCTTTTGATCCGCCCGAAGGCGGACCGGGTCTTCACCGTTCGAAGCTCGAAAAGCCAAGCAGTTGGCTTTTCGTCCGCTACGAGGATCGCTTCTCACCGTCGCGCAGCTGTCATACATCCAACCTACACGCAATCGAGGCGACCTCGGACTGACATTTCAGGGTGCCCGCAGCCAGTTGGGGTGTTAAAAAATGCAAGACAGCATGCTGTCGGGCCGTAGCATCTGTTGCCGCCGCGATTTCCGCTTTCCGCTGTAGCCGTTCAACAACCGGCCGCAGCTGTGGGAGGGGAGCGCGCGGCCAGAAGACAGATGCATGAACAGATTTCAGTTCCAGAGCACCGGCATCAAGCCCAATGACTTCGCGGAGATGGTCGCGGAAAAGGTCGAACGTGCCCTTGCCCACTATGACGAGGCCATCAACAAACCCACCATGGTCTCGGTCGGCAAGATCGCCGGCAGCATAGCGTCCGCCGTCACCTTGCTGTCGCCGAAGCATCAGCGCGCCATCGATGCCATCCATGCCGACCTTCCCGGCCTTGCATCGAAATTCGTGCGCGCGCTAGCGGCGGAAGCCGCGCGCCGCAGCGAGGCCGGCACAAGCGGCGCAACGGGGCTGCCGCCGGCATCCCTGGTGGATATCGATGGACCTGCTTCCTCGCCGCAGCGAGCCGACGACCTCGAATCGATGCTGATCGAGGACTGGGCCGGCCGCGTCGCCGGATCGACCTATCTGGAAGAGAACTTGCGCATCGCCCGCTCGACCCTGCATCGCTGGCAAAGGCGGAGTGAGGTCATCGCCCTGCGCAAGGGCGGCCGCAAGCACGTCTTCCCGCTAGCGCAGTTCGTCGACGGCAGGCCGGTCGCCGGCATCCGCGACGTGCAGGCCCTGATCAGCAATCCCAGGCTGGCCTGGCTGTGGCTGACGCGTCCCTCGGCGCAGCTCGAAGGCCGCACTCCGATCGATCTGCTCCGCCAGGATCAGGTCGATGAGGTCGTCGAGGCCGCACGCGTGTTCGCGCCAGGCTGAGTGCTTTGGTTCACACTCCCGATAGACGCGCCTAGGCGGTCTTGCGAATTGAGTGGCGAGGCCCGGACGATGGCTGTTGCGGCGCCATTTCCTTGGCGGTGACCAAGCGGTTGCGGCCACTCTTTTTTCCGATGTACATCAGCCGGTCGGCGAGTGCGATCAACGCTTCGGAATCGGCGGCTTCCGCCGGATACATGGCCACGCCAACGGTGCAGCCGACCTGGATGGCGCCATTCGGCGTGGGAACCTTGATCCGCAACCTTTCCAGGATGCGTTCGGCAACGCGCACGGCCTTCTGCTGTGCCAGATCGGCGTCGCCCGAGAACAGGAAAGCGAACTCGTCACCGCCAAGCCGGGCCACGAAATCGGCGCTGCGCAGGATCGAGCGAAGCTGGCTCGATACGCGCTGCAGCAGCGCATCGCCGGCCTCGTGCCCGAGCGTATCATTGACTTCCTTGAAGCGGTCGAGGTCGATGAACAGAAGACCGGCCGCCTCGCCCGTGGCGCCGCAGCGGGCGACCACCGATTTGAGTTCGTTGTGGAAGGCGCGCCGGTTGGGCAGGTCCGTCAACAGATCGTGGTTGGCCGAATGGTCGCTCTGCTGCTTCGCCAATTCGATCTCGCGCTTCTGCACGGATAGCTCCTCGTTGGCGGTCTTCAGATCCAGCAGCAGCTGGGAATTGAGGTCCTCGACAACCTTGCGGTCGCTGATGTCGACCACGAAGCCTTCCAGGAATTCGAGTTCGCCGGCGTCGTCCCAGACACCGCCGCCGATCTCGCGGACCCAAAGCGGTTCGCCGGCCCTCGGTACGATGCGGTAGTCGACGTTCCAGTTACGGCGCGCTTCGAGCGCGGCGTCGACGGCGGCATAGACCGAGGCGAGGTCGTCCGGGTGGATGGCCGAGACGTAGTCGCGCACGGCGTTGTGCACGAAATCCATGGGCGGATAGCCGCTGACGGTGAGAATACCGTCGCTGATATAGAGCATGGTGTAGGACGCATCGTTACGGCAGCGGTAGAGGTAGCCATCCATGCGGCCGGTGATGCTGAGAAGCGCATCCAGGCGCTCGTCGTGATAGGCTCCCTGGCCGACCACGGATGCGGGAGTCGTATCGTGCTTCACGGCTGCAAATCCATGATTGTCACCACCCCAGTCTGTCCAAAATGCCGCGCTGGCACATCGACGACAGCTCTCTGGTATAACAACCGAATATTATCAATATCTTATGGATTTCGCTGATTTTCCCGCAAATTCGGCTTGAATCGCAGGATTCCTGCGATTGCACACATCCGTGGCGCCGGTGATCCCGTTCACGTGCCCTCGAACAAGGCCTTGCCTCACTCGAAAAGCATTCGCGGACTTTTCGTCCGCTGCGACCGCTCCTCAAGCACCCGCCGTATACGCCGCGATCGCCGCCATGTTGACGATGTCGCTGTCCTTGGCGTTGAGCGAGACGATCTGCACCGGCTTGTTGAGGCCAACCAGCAACGGGCCGATGACGGTCGAGCCGCCGAGTTCCTGCAGCATCTTGGTCGAGATCGAGGCCGAGTGGAACGCCGGCATGATCAGCACGTTGGCTGGGCCGGTGAGGCGGATGAACGGATATTGCGCCATGGCGCGGGCGTTGAGCGCGACGTCGGCGGCCATTTCGCCATCATACTCGAAATCGACACGGCGCTTGTCGAGGATGCGCACGGCTTCCTGGACGCGTTCGGAACGCTCGCCCTGCGGATGGCCGAAGGTCGAATAGGCGAGCATGGCGAGCCTTGGCTCATAACCCATGCGGCGGGCAAAGCCTGCCGCCTCCTCGGCGATGTCGGCGATCTGCTCGGCGTTCGGCATGTCGTGCACGGCGGTGTCGGCGACGAGGACAGTTTTACCCCGCGCCAGCACGATCGAGACGCCGATGACGCGGTGGCCGGGCTTGGCGTCGATGACGCGGCGGATGTCGTCGAGCGCGGTCGAATAGTTGCGGGTGACACCGGTGACGATGCCGTCGGCATCGCCCAGCGCTACCATGCAGGCCGCGAAGTGGTTGCGGTCGTTGTTGATCAGCCGCTGGCAGTCGCGGAATAGGAACCCTTTGCGCTGCATGCGCTCGTAGAGATAGTCGGTGTAGATGCCGTTGCGGCGCGACAGCCGGGCATTGATGATCTCGATGCCTTGCTTGTTGAGGTCGATGCCGGCGTGCTTGGCGTTCTCCTTGATGACGTCGTCGCGGCCGAGCAGGATGGCGGTGCCGAGCCGCTGGTTCACATAGGAGACGGCGGCGCGCATCACCTGTTCCTCCTCGCCTTCGGCGAAGACGATGCGCTTGGGCTGGCGACGCACGCGGTCATAGATGCGTTGCAGGGTCGAGGCGATCGGGTCGCGGCGGGCGGAGAGTTCCTGGGCATAGCGGTCGAGATCGAGGATCGGCTTGCGGGCGACGCCTGAATCCATCGCCGCCTTGGCCACCGCGATCGGGATGGCCGAGATCAGCCGCGGGTCGAACGGCACCGGAATGATGTAGTTGGGGCCGAATTTCGGCCGGTTGCCCTGATAGGCGGCGGCGACGTCGTCGGGCACGTCCTTGCGCGCCAAGTCGGCCAAAGCGCGCGCGGCGGCGATCTTCATGTCGTCATTGATGGTGGTGGCCCGCACATCCAGCGCGCCGCGGAAGATGTAGGGGAAGCCGAGCACGTTGTTGACCTGGTTCGGATAGTCCGAACGCCCGGTGGCCATGATGGCATCTGTGCGGATTTCGGCGACTTCCTCCGGCGTGATTTCCGGGTCGGGATTGGCCATGGCGAAGATGATCGGGTTCTTGGCCATCGACTGCACCATGGCGGTCGTCAGCGCGCCTTTGGCGGAGAGACCGAGGAAAACGTCGGCGCCGTCGAGTGCCTCGGCGAGGCTGCGCGCCTCGGTCTTGACCGCATGCGCCGACTTCCACTGGTTCATGCCTTCGGTGCGGCCCTGGAAGACCACGCCCTTGGTGTCGCACAGGATGATGTTGTCAGGCGCAAAACCCATTGCCTTCATCAATTCGATGCAGGCGATGCCGGCCGCGCCGGCGCCGTTGCAGACCATCTTCGTGGTTTTCATGTCGCGGCCCGTGATCTCCAGCGCGTTGATCAAACCGGCGGCCGAGATGATGGCGGTGCCGTGCTGGTCGTCATGGAAGACCGGGATGTCCATCAGCTCGCGCAGCCGCTGCTCGATGATGAAGCACTCCGGCGCCTTGATGTCCTCCAGGTTGATGCCGCCGAAAGACGGGCCGAGGAAGCGCACGCAGTTGATGAACTCGTCGGCGTCCTCGGTATCGACCTCGAGGTCGATGGAATCGACGTCAGCGAAGCGCTTGAACAGCACCGCCTTGCCTTCCATGACCGGCTTGGAGGCCAGCGCGCCGAGATTGCCGAGACCAAGGATGGCAGTGCCGTTGGAGATGACGGCGACCATGTTGCCGCGCGTCGTGTAGTCGAAGGCGCGGCTGGGGTCCTCGGCGATGGCCAGAACAGGAACCGCGACGCCAGGCGAATAGGCTAGGCTGAGGTCACGCTGCGTCGCCATCGGCTTGGTGGCGACGACCTCCAGCTTGCCGGGACGGCCCATGGCGTGGAATTCGAGCGCTTCCTGCGCACTGACGGACGGACCGCTGTTCTCGGTTTTCCTGGCCATGATGCTTTTGATTTCCTCGCCGGTGCGGCACCTCCTTGAAGCGGGGTGCCTTGTGTCGGCACCGAATTAAGACCACACGCCGCCGCGTGTAAACCGCCAGCGTTCGGGAATCGCGGTTGGTGCTGGCGATTGCGAGCAAGCGGCCGTATCGGTCGTCCCCCGTTTTTCGAAGCGCCGGCATTAAACCGCGCGATCACATCTGCTAGCGTGTCGCGCATGAACATGCACACCCCGAACGAGCCCGACGCTCCCGAGGCGATGACGCCATTGCCGACAGCCGCTGCCGCCGTCACGCCGATGATGGAGCAGTTCATCGAGATCAAGGCGGCGAACCCGGATTCGCTGCTGTTCTATCGCATGGGCGATTTCTACGAGCTGTTCTTCGACGATGCCGAGAAGGCAAGCCGGGCGCTGGGCATCGTGCTGACCAAGCGCGGCAAGCACCAGGGCCACGACATTCCGATGTGCGGCGTGCCGGTACATGCGGCCGACGATTACCTGCAGAAGCTGATCGGCCAGGGTTTCCGCGTTGCCGTCTGCGAGCAGATCGAGGATCCCGCCGAGGCCCGGAAACGCGGCGGCAAATCGGTGGTGCGCCGCGACGTGGTGCGGCTAGTGACGCCGGGCACGATCACCGAGGACAAATTGCTGGCGCCGTCGGAATCGAGTTTCCTGATGGCGCTGGGGCGGGTGAAGGGTGGCGCGGAACACGCCTTCGCATTGGCCTGGATCGACATCTCGACCGGCGCCTTCCGTGTTACCGACACCACCGCCGACAGGCTGCTGGCCGACATCTTCCGTGTCGATCCGCGCGAGCTGATCGTTGCCGAGCCGGTGTTCTACGATCCCGAACTGAAGCCGGTGTTCGACGTGCTTGGCCGCGTCGCCAACCCGCAACCGCCCTCGCTATTCGATTCGGCCTCGGCCACGGGGCGCATCGCCCGCTTCTTCGATGTGGCGACGCCGGACAGCTTCGGCGCCTTCTCGCGCGCCGAATTGTCGGCGATCTCGGGCGCCATCGCCTATGTCGAGAAGACGCAGAAGGCCGAGCGCCCGCCGCTGTCGCGGCCGGAGCGCGAGGAGCAAGGCTCGACCCTGTTCATCGATCCGGCGACACGCGGCAATCTGGAACTGCTGCGCACGCTGTCGGGCAGCCGCGAAGGGTCGCTGTTCAAAGCGATCGACCGCACGGCGACCGGCGGCGGCGCAAGGCTGCTCGCCGACCGGCTGATGGCGCCGCTGACCGACCCGGCAGCGATCGGCGCCAGGCTGGACTCGGTGTCGTTCTTCCGTTCGGAAGCGCGGCTATGCCAGGCGGTGCGGTCGAGCCTGAAGAGCGTCGCCGACATGCCGCGCGCCTTGTCCCGGCTGGCACTGAACCGGGGCGGCCCGCGCGACCTCGGCGCGCTGCGCGCCGGTTTCGAAGCGGCCGGCGCGATCGCCGGGATCTTCGGCGAGACCACCTTGCCCCAGGAACTGACGACGGCGCTGGGCGCCATCGAGGCGCTGCCCAGGGCGCTTGCCCAGCACCTGACGCAGGCGCTCGGCGACGAGCTGCCGCTGCTCAGGCGCGACGGCGGCTTCGTTCGCGGCGGCTACCATCCTGAACTCGACGAGATGCGGGCGCTGCGCGACGAATCGCGAAAAGTCATCGCCGGGCTGGAGCGCTCGCTGATCGACGAGACCGGCATCCGCTCGCTGAAGATCCGGCACAACAATGTGCTTGGCTATTACATCGAAGTGACCGCCAACCACCATGCCGTGATGACCGGCAGCGATGGCGCCAAGGCGCGCTTCATCCACCGCCAGACGATGGCCAACGCCATGCGCTTCACGACGACCGAACTCGCCGAACTCGAGACGAAGATCGCCAACGCCGCCGACCGGGCGCTGAGCATCGAGCTTGCCGCCTTCGATGCGCTGACGGCGGAAGCGGTCAGCGAGGCGCAGAGGATCCGCGCCGGCGCCGACGCGCTTGCCGTGCTCGACGTGTCGGCGGCGCTCGCGCTTTTGTCGGAAAGCGAAGCCTGGTGCCGGCCGGTGGTGGACTCCAGCCTCGCGTTCGAGATTTCGGGCGGCCGGCATCCGGTGGTCGAGCAGGCATTGCGACGCTCCGGCGAGGGCCCGTTCGTCGCCAATGATTGCGACCTGTCGCCGGAGGGCAGCGCCAGGAACGGCGCGATCTGGCTTCTGACCGGCCCCAACATGGGCGGCAAGTCGACGTTCCTGCGGCAGAACGCGCTGATCGCCATCCTGGCGCAAACCGGATCGTTCGTGCCGGCGGCATCGGCCCATATCGGCGTCGTCGACCGGCTGTTCTCGCGCGTCGGCGCCTCGGACGATCTGGCGCGCGGCCGCTCGACCTTCATGGTCGAAATGGTCGAGACGGCGGCGATCCTCAACCAGGCCGGCGAACGGGCGCTGGTGATCCTCGACGAGATCGGCCGCGGCACCGCCACCTTCGACGGCCTGTCGATCGCCTGGGCAGCGGTGGAGTACCTGCACGAGAAGAACCGTTGCCGGGCGATCTTCGCCACCCATTTCCACGAAATGACCTCGCTGGCCGGCAAGTTGGCCCGGCTCCACAACGTCACCATGCGGGTCAAGGAGTGGGAAAACGACGTCGTCTTCCTGCACGAGGTCGGCAAGGGTGCCGCCGACCGTTCCTATGGCGTGCAGGTGGCACGGCTGGCCGGCCTGCCGGAAGCAGTGGTCGACCGGGCCAAGGAAGTGCTGCACCAGCTGGAAGAAGGCGAAGTTTCGGGCAAGACCAACCGGCTGGTCGACGACCTGCCGCTGTTTTCAGTGGCGGTGAAGCGCGAAGCGCCGAAGCCGGCCAAGAGCAACGCGCTCAGCGAGGCCCTCGGTGCGATCAGCCCCGACGAGATGACGCCAAGGGAAGCGCTTGAGGCGCTTTACCGCCTCAAGGGACTGGCTGGGAAGTAGCTCTTTTTGCAATCGGAGCTGCCGGAACCGCCCGTTCACACCATCTCCAGCCCCCGCTTGCGGGTCGGCGGTGGAAAGACGCGATCGAGATCGGCGATGTCCTGCGGCGTAAGCTCGATGTCGAGCGCTGCAAAATTCTGGCGGACATGCTCCTGGCTGCTGGCCTTCGGGATGGCGATGACGCCCTCCTGGTGCATCACCCAGGCCAATGCGATCTGCGCCGGGGTCGCGCTATGGCGGGCGGCGACGGCGTCGAGCCCAGTATTGCGCGCCAGCGCGCCCTGCTCGACCGGCGAATAGGCCATCAAGGGTATGCCGCGCTGCCGGCTCCACGGCGCCAGGTCGAATTCGAGACCGCGCCGAACCAGATTGTAGAGCACCTGGTTGATCTGGACGTTGCCGCCTTCGGGAAGGCTGACCAGTTCTTCCATCTCGTCGGTGTCGAAATTGCTGACGCCCCAGTGGCGGATCTTGCCGGCCTCTTTCAGCGCCTCGAAGGCCGCGACGGTTTCCGCCAGCGGCACGCTGCCGGGCCAGTGCAGCAGATAGAGATCGATGCGGTCGGTGCGCAGCCGCTTCAGGCTGTTCTCGCAGGCGCGCTGCACGCCGGAGCGCGAGGCGTTGGACGGCAGCACCTTGGAAACGAGAAAGGTCTCGTCGCGGCGCCCGGCAATGGCCTCGGCGACCACCTCCTCGGCACCGCCGCTGGCATACATTTCGGCGGTGTCGATCAGCGTGATGCCAAGGTCGAGGCCGAGCTTGAGGGCACTCACCTCGTTGGCACGGCGTCGCGAATCCTCGCCCATCTTCCATGTGCCCTGACCGAGAACGGGGATTGTTTCACCGGACGGCAGCGTGGTGGTTCTGATGATCGACAGCATGGCGGGCTCCAGTTGAGACCGGATCGCATCACACCCTCGGCGAGAAATCCAGAGAGAGTTCTCCCCGGATTCTGCTTCGCGAAAAAGGCTTACTTCGCCGGATGGGCTGCGAGCCAGTCCTGCATCTGCTTGATCTCGGCTTCCTGCGCGGCGATGACCCCCTCCGCCAGCTTGCGGATTTCCGGGTCCTTGCCGTTGGCAAGCTCGACCTTGGCCATGTCGATGGCGCCCTGATGATGCGGGATCATGCCACGGACGAAATCGATATCGGCATTGCCGCTATATTCGGAGGCCATCATGTCGGCATGCATCTTGTCCATCGCCGCCTTGTAGCCTTCGGTCGAAGGGCTTGTCGCATCCGTCGACATGGCACCCATGTCGTGTTTCATCTCTTCGCTCTGCGCCGGAACGCTTTCGAGGAAGACGGCAAGCAGCATTCCTGCGGCCATCAGCAGAAGTACGAGTTTTTTGGCCAAGGTCATTCATGGTCTCCTGTTGAACGGGTTTCGTATTTGGGGGCTTTGCTCAGAGTTTCAACGTTCTCAGCCGCAATGCGTTTGCGATCACAGACACCGACGACAGGCTCATCGCAGCCGCCGCCAGCATCGGCGACAGAAGCGTGCCGGTGAGCGGATAGAGCACGCCGGCGGCGACCGGCACGCCGAGCACGTTGTAGAGGAAGGCGAAGAACAGGTTCTGGCGGATGTTGCGGATCGTCGCCCGAGCCAGGGTGCGCGCTCGCACGATGCCGTTGAGATCGCCCTTGACCAGTGTGATGCCGGCGCTTTCGACCGCGACGTCGGCGCCGGTGCCCATGGCGATGCCGACATCGGCGGCGGCAAGGGCGGGTGCATCGTTGACGCCGTCGCCGGCCATGGCGACGCCCTTGCCCGTGGCGCGCAGTTCCTCGACGAGGGCGGCCTTGTGTTCCGGCAACAGGCCGGCGCGAACCTCATCGATACCAAGGCTCCTGGCGATCGCTTTTGCCGTGCGTTCATTGTCGCCGGTCGCCATGACGATCCTCAAGCCGCTGTCATGCAGCGCCCGGATCGCCTCGGCGGTGGTCGCCTTGACCGGATCGGCGACAGCGACAATGCCGGCCAGTTTGTTGCCGACGGCAACAAACATCACGGTTCTGCCTTCGGTCTGCAGCGTTTCGGTCCTGGCCGAGAAGGAGGCAACATCGATGCCCAGATCGGCCATCATCGCCGCATTGCCGAGCGCGACCTTCTTTCCCGACACCGTACCGGAAACGCCCTTGCCGGTGATCGCCTCGAAGCCGCTGGCGTCGGCGATCTCCAGGCCGCGCGTCGAGGCGCCCTCGACGATGGCTTCGGCCAGCGGATGCTCCGAGCCTTTTTCCAGGCCAGCGGCAAGGGCCAGCAATTCGTCCTCGGAAAAGCCTGTGGCGGCAACGACATCGGTCAGTTTCGGCCGGCCTTCGGTCAGCGTTCCCGTCTTGTCGACGATCAGCGTGTCGACGGAGGCGAAGCGTTCGAGCGCGGCGGCTTCCTTGATCAGCACGCCGGCATGGGCGCCGCGCCCGGTGGCGGTCATGATCGACATCGGCGTGGCGAGACCGAGCGCGCAGGGGCAAGCGATGATCAGCACCGACACCGCCGAGACGATGGCGAAGATCAGGCTGGGTTCGGGCCCGAAGATCGCCCAGGCGACAAAGGCCGCGATCGCGACCAGCACCACGGCCGGGACAAAGTAGAAGGAAACGCGATCGGCCAGGCCCTGGATCGGGGCGCGCGAGCGCTGCGCCTTGGCGACGAGTTCGACGATGCGCGCCAGCGTCGTCTCGGCGCCGATCCGCTCGGCGCGCATGATCAGCGAGCCGTTTTTGTTGAGCGTGCCGGCGGTGAGGGTATCGCCTTCAGTCTTTTCGACCTGCAACGATTCGCCTGTGATCATCGATTCGTCGAGGGAGGAGTGGCCCTCCAGCACGGTGCCGTCGACCGGCACGGCGTCACCGGGACGGATGCGCAAACGATCGCCGACCTTGACCGCGTCGAGCGGCACGTCGGTTTCGGAGCCGCCGGCGTCAATCAGCCGCGCTGTCTTCGGCGCGAGATCGAGTAAGGCGCGGATTGCCGACCCGGTCATTTCACGGGCGCGCAATTCCAGCACCTGGCCGAGGAAGACCAACGCGACGATGACTGCGGCAGCCTCGAAATAGACCGGCACCGCACCGCCGTGGCCGCGGAACTGATGCGGAAAAATATCCGGAAACAGCGTCGCGACGACGCTGTAGAGATAGGCCGCGCCAACGCCGAGCGAGATCAGCGTCCACATGTTGGGGCTACGGTTGACGAGCGAATCCCAGCCGCGATGGAAGAAAGGCAGCGCCGCCCACAAGACGACGGGACTGGCCAATGCCAGTTCCAGCCAGACCATCGTCCGTTCGTCGACAAAGGCCTGGAAGGTCAGGCCGAGCATCGGCGCCATGGCGACGATCAGCAACGGCACCGACAGCGCGGCACTGACCCAGAATCGTCTGGTGAAATCGACCAGCTCGGGGTTTGGCCCCTCATCGCCCGATGGCACGCCCATCGGCTCCAGCGCCATGCCGCATTTCGGGCAGGAGCCGGGCTTGTCGCGGATGATTTCGGGATGCATCGGGCAGGTGTATTGCGTGCCCTTGGGCATTGGCTGCGGTGCGGCCCTGCCGCCGAGATATTTTTGCGGCTCGGCCTCGAACTTCGCCTGGCAGCCGGCCGAGCAGAAGTAGAAGCCCTGACCTTCGTAACGGACAAAATGCCTCGCTGTCGCACGGTCGACGGTCATGCCGCAGACCGGATCGGTGGCCGCCAGGAATTTCTCCGGCTCGGCGACAAATTTCGCGCGGCAGCCTTCGCTGCAGAAATGATAGAGATGGCCATGATGCGCGGCTGTCGGCTTGCCGGCGGCTGGAGCGACGACCATCCCGCAGACCGGATCCCGCACCACGGCCGTGTCTCCAACTGCAGCTTTCGCCGCGCAGCAGCCGCCCTGCGAGTGATGATGATGGTCTGAATGCTTCATTCAAAAATGCCTCGATGCCGCGTTTCAATGCGGAGGTAGTGCTTCCAGTAACTGGAAGGTCAAGGGCATAATTTCTTTTTCCTTATGCCGTTGCGGGCGCCGAGCCACGTCAAAGAAAGTCGAATACGCGATGGCGTCTTGTGCTATGGACCCGCCGATCGACACTCCAAAGGCATCGATTCCATTTGCAATGAAGTGCCTGCTTATCAACCTCGACCGGTCCCCGGACCGGCTTGCCCATATGACGGCGGAGTTTGCCCGTATCGGCATTGAATTCGAACGAGTCGCGGCGGTCGATGCCCAGGGTCGGCCCGACCTGGCGGAAATACCGATGCGGCTCAATCCGCTGACGCAGTTGCGTCTAGCCAACACCGAGATCGCCTGTTTCCTCAGCCACAAAGCCTGCTGGGCAAAGATCGCCGATGGCGACGATGCCTATGGCGCGATCTTCGAGGACGATACTGTCTTGTCCGAGGTAGCGGGGCCATTGCTCGCCGATGCCAGATGGATCCCCGCCGATGCCGATATCGTCAAGATCGAGACCTTCAAGAGAACCGTGATCGCCATGAAGCGCGCCTCCATCGGCCATGGCTTTTCAGTGGCCAGGCTCCATCGAGCCCATCTCGGTGCGGCCGGCTACATCGTTTCAAGACAGGCGGCACGCGACTTGCTCGAAGCGACAGGGGATATCGACAGTCCCGTCGATCACATCCTGTTCGATCCGGGGTTCGCGATATCGTCGAGCAAGACGATCTACCAGATGCTGCCGGCGCTATGCATACAGGATCGGTTCCTGAGCGAACAATCGATGGGATTGCAGAGCCTGCTCAGCGACGAGCGCGAAAACGGCAAGTCCAAAAGGCAAAAAATGGCACCGCTGGCGAAATTCGCGAACGAAGCCGGGCGGATATGGCGGCAGATTTTCGACATCTTCCAGTTGAGGCGAGGAAAGACCATCCCGTTCAACCACCACGGAAAGCGTGTCCGTCCTGCCCATACCCACAAGCGCGAAAAAGCGCTATAGACGCCGCCGAAAAGGCGAGGCCAACCGGTACCCATGGCGAAAATCTCCCTGAAGCTCGATGAACTGATCGACGGCGAGGCCCTGCGCCGCGAGATGACGGCGCTGACCGCGGCCACGGCCGGGGACGGCTCCGGACAGGCCGCGCGCAGCGGTGTGCTCCAGCTTCTCAAGGGGCGGCTGGCTGACGGACGCGCCGTTGCCGAACGCATGCTGCGCGACGATGGCGGCGGCCGTGCCTGTGCGGCGCGGCTGTCGCATCTCATGGACGAGATCATCCGGGCGCTTTACGATTTCGCCGTCACGCATGTCTACCGGGTCAAGAACCCGTCTTCGGCGGAGCGCATGGCCGTCGTCGCGGTCGGCGGCTATGGCCGCGGTACGTTGGCGCCGGGATCCGACATCGACCTGTTGTTCCTGTTGCCCTACAAGCAGACGCCGTGGGGCGAGCAAACCGTCGAATACATGCTCTACATGCTGTGGGATCTCGGGCTGAAGGTCGGCCACGCCACCCGCAACATCGACGAATGCCTGCGTCTGTCGCGCAACGACGTCACCATCCGGACCTCGATCCTCGAGGCGCGTTTCCTGTGGGGCGAGCTCAAGCTCTATGACGAACTGATGCTTCGCTTCGACCACGAGGTGGTGCGCACGACCGGCCCCGAATACGTCCAGGCCAAACTTGCCGAACGCGACGATCGCCATGCCAAGGCCGGCGAAAGCCGCTATCTGGTCGAGCCCAACGTCAAGGACGGCAAGGGCGGCCTGCGCGACCTGCAGACGCTGTTCTGGATCGGCAAGTATTTCTACCGTGTGCGCACCGGCGAGGAACTGGTCGACAAGGGCGTCTTCACCGATGGCGAATACCGCGAGTTCCAGAAGGCCGAGGATTTCCTGTGGGCGGTGCGCTGCCAGATGCATTTCCTTACCGGCAAGGCCGAGGAACGGCTGCATTTCGACATCCAGCGCGAGATCGCCGAGAGGCTCGGATACACCAGCCATCCCGGCCTGTCGGCGGTCGAGCGCTTCATGAAGCACTACTTCCTCGTCGCCAAGGATGTCGGCGACCTGACCCGCATCTTCTGCGCCGCGCTGGAGGAAGAGCAGGCCAAGCACGTGCCGGGCTTCAACCGCATCTTCCTCACCTTCTCACGGCGCAAGCGCAAGCTTGCCGGCACCTCGGACTTCATCGTCGACAACCACCGCATCAACATCGCCGACGACCAGGTGTTCGAGCGCGATCCGGTCAACCTGTTGCGGTTGTTCTGGTTCGCCGACAAGCACGGCCTGGAATTCCACCCCGATGCGCTGAAGCTGCTGACCCGCTCGCTCGGCCTGGTCAACAAGTCGCTGCGCCGCGACGAGGAGGCCAACCGGCTGTTCCTCGACATCCTGACCTCCGACCGCAATGCCGAACTCAATCTGCGGCGCATGAACGAGGCCGGGCTGCTCGGCCGACTGATCCCGGATTTCGGCAAGATCGTCGCCATGATGCAGTTCTCGATGTACCACCACTACACGGTGGACGAGCACCTGATCCGCTGCATCGGCGTGCTGGCCGAGATCGAGCGCGGCGACGGCGAGAAGGTCCATCCCCTCTCCCACACGCTGATGCCAGGCCTGAAGAAGAGCCGCGAGGCGCTCTATGTCGCCGTGCTTCTGCATGACATCGCCAAGGGCAGGCCGGAGGATCATTCCGAGGCCGGAGCCAGGATCGCGCGGCGCATCTGCCCGCATATGGGGCTTTCGCCGGCAGATACGGAAACCGTCGCCTGGCTGGTCGAGAACCACCTCGTGATGTCGATGACGGCGCAGACCCGCGACCTCAACGACCGCAAGACCATCGAGGATTTCGCCGCGATCGTGCAATCGGTCGAGCGGCTGAAGCTGCTTTTGATCCTCACCGTCTGCGACATCAGGGGCGTCGGCCCCGGCGTCTGGAATGGCTGGAAGGGCCAGCTGCTGCGCACGCTCTACTATGAGACCGAGCTGCTTTTGACCGGCGGCTTTTCGGAAGTGTCGCGCGCGCAGCGCACGGCGGCGGCGCGCGAGCGTCTGGCCGAGGCGCTTGCCTCCTGGCCGGACAAGGCCCGCAAGCGCTATGTCGCCCTGCATTATGAGAATTACCTGCTGACCGTCGATCTTGCCGATCAGCTGCGCCATGCCGAATTCATCCGCGAGGCGGACGCTTCGGGCAACAAGCTCGCCACCATGGTCAAGACCCACCAGTTCGAGGCAGTGACCGAAATCACCGTGCTGGCGCAGGACCATCCCCGCCTGCTCTCGGTCATCGCCGGGGCCTGCGCCGGAGCCGGCGGCAACATCGTCGACGCGCAGATTTTCACCACAGCCGACGGCCGCGCCCTGGACACGATCCTGATTTCAAGGGAATTCGACCGCGACGAGGATGAGCGCCGGCGCGCCGAGCGCGTCGGCCGGCTGATCGAGGATGTACTGTCGGGCAAGAGCTGGCTGCCGGAGATGATCGAGAAGCGGACCAAGCCGCGGCGCGGAGCCAAGGTTTTCAAAATCCCGCCGCGGGCCGAAATCCGCAACGCGCTGTCGAACCGTTTTTCGGTCATCGAGGTCGAGGGGCTGGATCGGCCAGGACTGCTGTCGGAGATCACCGGAACGCTTTCCGACCTGTCGCTTGACATCGCATCGGCCCACATCACCACCTTCGGCGAAAAGGTCATCGACACTTTCTACGTCACCGACCTCACCGGCCAGAAAATCGACAGCCCGGCCCGCATCGCCACCATCCGCAACCGGCTGATGGCGGCGCTTGAAGGCGTCGTGCCCGAACGCGGCGGCAAGGCCAAGGCGGCGGCCGAGTGATCGCCACCATCACTTTGTCCCAATTCCGCAGGCAGTTCCCAAAAGCATGAGCCTCGTCAAGAAATTCGCAACGGTCGCTTCCGGCACGCTGATGAGCCGCGCGCTCGGCTTCGGCCGCGAGATGCTGATGGCGGCGGCGCTCGGCACCGGACCGGTCGCCGACGCCTTCAACGCCGCCTTCCAGTTTCCCAACACCTTTCGCAGGCTGTTTGCCGAGGGCGCCTTCAACGCCGCCTTCGTGCCGCTGTTCGCCAAGGAGATCGAGACGCACGGCACCGATGGCGCCAAGCGCTTCTCCGAGGAGGTGTTCGGCGTCTTGTTCACGGCGCTGCTGGCACTGACCATCGTCATGGAACTGTCGATGCCGCTGATCGTGCGCTACCTGGTGGCGCCGGGCTTTGCCGGCACGCCGGGGAAATTCGACACCACGGTGACGCTGGCGACGATCATGTTCCCCTACCTGATCTGCATGTCGCTGGGCGCCATGATGGCGGGCATGCTGAATTCACTGCGCCGCTATTTCGCGGCGGCGGTGGCGCCGGTGTTTCTCAACATCATCCTGATCGGCGTGCTCGCCTATGCCTGGTACAAGGGCTCCGACGCCCTCACAGTCGGTTACGGGCTGTCCTGGGGCGTGCTGGCCGCCGGACTGGTGCAACTGGCGATCGTCTGGGTGGCGGTGCGCCATGCCGGCATCTCGATCGGCTTCCGTCGCCCGAAAATGACGCCCGCGGTCAAGCGGCTGCTGATCCTGGCGCTGCCGGCGGCGATCACCGGCGGCATCACCCAGATCAACCAGCTGATCGGCACGGCGATCGCCTCGGCGCAGAACAGCGCGGTGTCCTCGCTCGCCTATGCCGACCGCATCTACCAGCTGCCGCTCGGCGTGGTCGGCGTCGCGGTCGCGATCGTGCTGCTGCCCGAACTGTCGCGAGCGCTGAAGTCGGGCAACCTGATCGAGGCGGCCAATCTGCAGAACCGCTCGGTCGAGTTCACGCTGTTCCTCACCTTGCCGGCAGCCGCCGCGCTCTGGGTGATGTCGGAGCCGATCGTGCGGCTGGTCTACGAGCGCGGCGCGTTTGCCGCCAACGGCTCGACGCCGACGGTGGCGGCGATCCTGGCAATCTTCGGCCTCGGTCTGCCGGCCTTCGTGCTGATCAAGGCGTTCACCCCAGGCTATTTCGCGCGCGAGGACACGCGCACACCGATGATGTTCGCCGCCATCTCGGTGGCGGTGAATGTCACCACGGCGCTGACGCTGTTTCCGGAAATGGGCGCGCCCGGCATCGCCGTCGCCTCCGCCGTCGCCGGCTGGGTCAACGCCCTGATGCTGCTCGGCGTGCTGATCAGGCGTGGCCATTGGGGCCGTGACGTGCCGCTGATGAAACGCATTCCACGGCTGGTGCTGTCGGCGATCGTGATGGGGGCAGCGCTCTATTTTGCCGAGCACTGGTTCGCCGTCAGGCTCGGCCGGGGTGCGCCACTGGTTGTCAAGGCGACGACGCTTCTGGCGCTCGTCGCCGGCGGGGCGCTGCTCTACTTCATCACCGCCTTCGCCACCGGCGGCGCCGATTTCGGCATGATCCGGCGCAACGTCAAGCGCGGAACGGGGAAAGCGGCGCCGCCGGTGGCGAAGGCCAACCCGGACGAATAGACCGGACAAGATGACGGCAAAACCGGTCTTGATCGTATCGTCGTGTTCGTTCATAAGCGCGCCGTCGCAAGACTTTCGCCGCGCGCGAAACGGCCCTCCACAAGCCAAGGGAACAAGCATGACCGCCTTCAAGCCACTCGTCTTTTCCGGCGTCCAGCCGACCGGCAATCTGCATCTCGGCAACTATCTCGGCGCCATCAAGAAATTCGTCGCCCTGCAGGACACCTCCGATTGCATCTACTGCGTCGTCGACCTGCATTCGCTGACGGCACAGCTCGTCTATGACGACCTCGCCGACCAGACGCGATCGATCACCGCGGCGTTCCTGGCCTCCGGCATCGACCCGAAGAAGCACATCGTCTTCAACCAGTCGCGGGTCATGCAGCATGCAGAGCTCGCCTGGATCTTCAATTGCGTGGCGCGCATCGGCTGGATGAACCGCATGACGCAGTTCAAGGACAAGGCCGGCAAGGACCGTGAGAATGCTTCGCTCGGCCTGCTTGCCTATCCGAGCCTGATGGCTGCCGACATTCTCCTCTATCGCGCCACCCATGTCCCGGTGGGTGAGGACCAGAAGCAGCACCTGGAGCTGACCCGCGACATCGCGCAAAAATTCAACAACGATTTTTCGGACCGAATCGCCGCCCTTGGCGTCGGCGTCGAGATGCAGGTCGGCGAAGAGACCGTGAACGGCTATTTCCCGCTGACCGAGCCGGTGATCGGCGGGCCGGCGGCGCGCATCATGTCGCTGCGCGACGGCTCGAAGAAGATGTCGAAATCGGATCCGTCGGACCTGTCACGCATCAACCTGACCGACGATGCCGACGCCATCTCGAAGAAGATCCGCAAGGCCAAGACCGACCCGGAAGCGTTGCCGAGCGAACTGGACGGTCTGGCCAGCCGGCCTGAGGCGGAAAACCTGGTCGGCATCTATGCGGGTCTCGCCGATATGTCGAAGGCAGACGTGCTGAAAGAGTTCGCCGGCCAGCAGTTTTCGGTGTTCAAGCCGGCGCTGGCCGACCTTGCGGTGGAAAAGCTGGCGCCGGTCGCCAGCGAGATGCGCCGCATTTCCGACGATCGCCCCTATGTCGACGCGGTGCTGAGGGACGGCGGCGAGCGCGCCGGCGTGCTGGCCGAAGCAACGATGAAGACGGTGCGCGACATCATCGGGCTGCTGCAGGATTGATCCCAACTCGGGTGCACTGCACCACACTGGCATAAGGCCGGCGGCTTGCCGCCGGTCTGCGGCGGTGGCAGATTGCGGCCGCAATGACACCGAGTAGGTAGACATGGTCTCCAAACGCCTCAGCCGTGAAGCCGGCCATCGCCGCAAGTTCCTGGCGATCATCGACGACACGCCGGAATGTGAGCGCGCCGTCGCCTACGCCTCGAAGCGGGCACAGAGCACCAGCGGCATGCTGGTGCTGCTCTATGTCATCGAGCCGGACGATTTCCAACACTGGCTGGGGGTCGAGAAGATCATGCGCGAGGAGGCAAACGCCACGGCGCGCGCGGCGCTCGACGGTTATGCCAACAAGGTGCGCCAGAAGCTTGGAATCGAGCCGGAGATGGTGGTGCGCGAAGGCAAGCCGACGGAAGAGATCCACAAGCTGATCGAGGAAGACCAGGACATCGCTATCCTGGTGCTGGCCGCCGGCGCCGGCAAGGAAGGGCCAGGACCGCTGGTCGGCGCCGTGGCCGGCAAGGGCGCCGCCTTCCCGATCCCGGTGACCGTGGTGCCGCAGAACCTGTCAGACGAGGAGATCGACAGCCTCGCCTGAGGTGTGCTGGTATTCAGGTGATGCTGGCCTGCAAATGGCTGATACCTGCGCTTCCGGTGCTCACGTACGAAAAGTACGCTCCGCTCCGGTTCTCGGTATCAACCATTTTCGACTCGGCCTGACGTGAATCTCAACACATCTCAAAGTGTGGTACTGGTCGCAAAAACATTCCGCCAGCCGGCCGTTCCGGCGATGCGTTTCGCTTGAATGTCCAGCCAATAGAGCCTATTTAGAATTATTCCAAACTGGTTGCCCGAAACGGGCACGGAGACGGCCATGTTCATCCAGACCGAATCGACGCCAAACCCGGCGACGCTGAAATTCCTGCCCGGCAAGGAAGTGCTTGTGGAAGGCACCGCCGATTTCCGCGATGCCGACAGTGCCGCCACCGCGTCCCCGCTGGCTGGCCGGCTGTTCGAGATTCCCGGCGTTACCGGTGTTTTCTTCGGCTATGACTTCATCACCGTGACCAAGGACGGTCCCGACTGGCAGCATTTGAAGCCGGCGATCCTCGGCGCCATCATGGAGCATTTCATGTCCGGCGCGCCTGTCATGGTCAAGGCCGGCCCCGCCGCCGAGACCAGCCTGACGGGTGAGTTCTACGACAAGGCCGACGAGGAACTCGTCATCACTATCAAGGAACTGCTCGACACGCGGGTGCGCCCTGCGGTCGCTCAGGACGGTGGCGATATCACCTTCCGCGGCTTCGAGAACGGCACCGTGTTTCTGCACATGAAGGGCGCCTGCGCCGGCTGTCCGTCATCGACGGCGACACTGAAGCACGGCATCCAGAACCTCCTGCGCCACTTCGTGCCGGAAGTGCAGCAGGTCGAGCAGGTCTCCTGATCGCTCGTTCTGCTGGCCGCTTTGCCGGCAAACAGATTCAAACGCAGAAACAAAAAACCGGGCCAAATTGCCCGGTTTTCTGTTTGGGACGTCCGTTGTTGCCTAGACGGTCCGCGTATGAAAGGTGCCTCTATCTGCCGAAAACCGATACCGGTTTTCGGCATCATGGTCTAAAGAACAATGACCTTGGCACCAACCGAGGTGCGGTCATAGAGGTCGATAATGTCCTGATTCATCAAGCGGATACAGCCTGATGACATCGCCTTGCCAATCGAATTCCATTCCGGGCTGCCATGCAGGCGATAGCCCGAATCACCGCCCCTGTTGAACAGGTACATGGCGCGCGCACCGAGCGGGTTCTTCAGGCCCGGCTCCATGCCGCCGGCAAACTTGGCCAGTTCCGGCTGGCGGTGGATCATCTGCGAAGGTGGCGTCCAGGTCGGCCATTCGCGCTTCAGCGCGATATGGGCGGTGCCGTGCCACTCGAAGCCCTCACGGCCGACGCCGATGCCGTAGCGAATTGCCCGGCCGTCACCCTCGACGAAGTAGAGGAACTTGTTCTGCGTATCGACGATGATGGTGCCCGGCTTTTCCTTGGTGTCGTAATTCACCTCTTGCCGATGATATCTCATCGGCACCTTCTCGATCGGAATGCGCGGCAGCTGGTAACCGGCGTCGGTGACCGCGCCGTAGTCGTTGGAGAACATCTGCATGCCGATGCTGCTGCAACCGGCGATAGCAGTGGAAAGCGCCAGTGCGGCGACGATTGCAAGCGACTTCATGCGCATCAGGTGATCCGGTGCCCCAACTTCGGCGGCACGAGTCGGCCGCCTTCTCACCAGCATTCATGCTGGCATTTGCTTTGCTTGCCAAGCACGCGATGCCTATATGCTGTGGCTTGCGTGCTGGTAAGCGCACCACTATGGCATTTCGGCAACAGGCCTCGCAGGATTGTGAAGTAAATTCAATGGCCCCGTCCGCAAGCCTATTAAAAATCGAGGACAATCGTCATGAATGTCGGTGACGCCGCCCACCATTCAGGCCTGCCGGCCAAGACCATCCGCTACTATGAAGAGATCGGCCTGATCGCCCCTGCGCGCGCCGCCAACGGCTACCGCGACTATTCCAGCGACGACATCCACCGGCTGGCCTTTCTGCGGCGTGCACGCAATCTCGGCTTTTCCATCGACGATTGCCGCCAGTTGATGGCGCTCTACAAGGATCGGAGCCGCGCCAGCCATGACGTGCGCGAGATCGCCGCCGCCCATGTCAGGGCGATCGAGGAAAAGGTGCGCGAACTGCAGTCGATGCGCTCGACCCTGCAGACGCTGATCCACGCCTGCCATGGTGACGAAAGGCCGGACTGCCCGATCCTGGATGACATGGCGGGCGCGGTGTCGCTCAGCGGCAGGGATGCTTCGTCGGGCGCATAGGCGCCAAGCGTCTGGCGGGAGCATCATTTGGAAACTAGGAGGATTTACCGTAATATTAACTGTGGCTAATTCACGTCTCCCTGGTCGGAAGGGACCAAAGTGGGGAAGTTCCTGGCAGGCCTGTTGGCCGCGACGCTGGTGGCGTCGGCAGAACGATGCTGGTCCAAGGACAAGCTACCCTACAAGCCGATCTTCGAAGATGCAGTGAGAATGGCCAGCGCCCTGCGGTATTCCGACATCCTGAGCCAGGAATGCATGCACGGGCGGCGGTATCCGCAGAACAAAATCAAGAATGGCTTCAAAAGGCACTACGAGGAAATGCGACTGCAGTTGGTCGCCGAAGGGTATACCATTGTACCCGACGAGACCGAGAACAACTCACCCTGGGCACTGTCCGAGATGGAATTTGACGCCAAACGGCGGCTGGGGATCGCGCCCCAGTTCGGTTGTTTTCGAGCATATTGGCTGGATGATTGAGGCCTGCTTTTTCGAATTGGCCGATAGCGTGGTCCCCTGCGGCTGGGCACCGCCATAGGCTTAATTGCGCGATTGATAATATGCTCATAGTTCCAGCAGCGCGGAGGAGGTCAAAACCTTCCTGCAATGACCAGTGCGCCTTCGCATCCCCAAGGTAGCCCCAGCCGCCCCCGGTCATTTCATTTCCTGCCGATGGGTGCCGGGAGGGACTTCAGTCTTAGTTGAGCCACCGCTAATATGATTATAATCTGGGCATTGCGGGGACTATCCCAAAAGCTTAATCCCGCGATGGCCGGTGTGGCGCGCTTTCAACCCAAGCATCCCTGCACCGGCCATTCTTTTGCAGCCGGGAAACGGCTGGTCCGCTGAAATCGCTGCCTGGTTGCGCGACTGTCGGGTCCGCGAACGTGAAACGAGGAGTGAATGAGCGTGAAGAAGGGCACCCGCTTCACACTTTTCCTGCAATTGCTCGGACGTCGCCCTCGATATGACGACAGCAGACGTCATCGGGGAGGCCATCAACAGGATTCGATCAAAAGCTGGATTCGATCGATAGCAGCTTACTTTGAGCCCGTACGGCTGGGCGTCAATTCGCGCTGACGATCTCTCTGTTTTTCGAGGAACCGCTTGGCGTGTTCCCCCCAATCGGCTGCCGTGATTTTGTGTTCCTGAACGGACTTTCCGAATGCCTTGCGCAGAGCGTCAAGGTCAAAGGCCCAAAGCTGCTCGCCTTTATTGTCGTTCAATGTCGCGTCGCCCATCCCCATTGAAGCGACGGTATGCCCTGCAAGTCAGGCCTTCAAGGACCAATGCCTGACTTCTTTTGGGTGCATCCGGGCGACTAGCGCTCCCAGCCAAATGAGAACGGGGTGGTGCCGAGCAATATGACCTGATCGTAGGGCGGGTGGCCATCCCCCTACGGCTGGGTGGCGCCGCGCAGTTAAGTCACGCGCCAAGCGCTGCTGCCCCTACATCCTGATCGAGACATACGACAACAGGTATAGGATCGCCATGGTCGCCGTCACGAATACGACCCACAAGCCTAAGCTGCTCATGCTTCCTCACTTCCCCTGGGTGAGGGTTGCTCCAGTCGAGCGCAAACGCAAGCCGCCATGGTGCGTTGTCCACCCCTTTTTGGAGCGCCAATTTTAGCGACGGCGCTCCCTAAAGTCCGCCGCGAGAGTGGCCGGCGCGAGCATTATCCGACAGCACGCGTCGGCCATTTTGCGGTCCGGGTTTGTCAACCGGATAATCGCCTTTGTTTTTACAGGTCCCGTAGCCATTCCCCTACGGCTGGGTAGCGCCTGCCGACAGGTTGACTAAGCGCTCATGGATTGGGCATAGAGGCACGAAGGTCTGAGGGCGGGACGGTGACGCATCGGTCTGCAAAACCGACGTAGTGGGTTCAATTCCCACTCAGACCTCCATATTTCACTTTGGGTTTGTCAACGATATAATCGCCCTTATTGGGGCGATTATGTACTTTACAAACACGGCGTGTCGGTGCTAGTGTGAAACCACACTAGAGGCACGGCAATGAGCATCCTTTCCGAACCCCATTTCCACAACGAAGAAGCTGCTTTTGAGCGGCTGGAAGCGATTGTTTGGCCGGAAGGTCCGGTTTGTCCGAAGTGCGGCAACTGCGAACAGACGCGCATTACCCGCGTCACTGGCGCGACCGCTCGCACGGGCCTTCGCCGCTGCTTGGAGTGCAAGAAGCAGTTCACTGTGAAGGTCGGAACCGTGTTCGAGTCCAGCCACGTTCCGCTGCATAAGTGGTGGCAAGCAGCGCACCTTCTGGCGTCCAGCAAGAAGGGTATCAGCGCTCACCAACTGCACCGGACTTTGCAGGTCCAGTACAAGACCGCGTGGTTCATGTTCCATCGCTTGCGTGAGGCAATGCGCTCTACTGACTTCTCCCCGATGGGCGGCGAAGGCAAGCACGTCGAAGTTGATGAAACCTATATCGGTCGCCTGAAAGGCACCACGGTGAAGCCCGGCGGCGGCGCTCACAAGAACACAGTTGTTACGCTTGTCGAGCGCGGCGGCATCGCCCGTTCTTTCCATGTCGATACCGCTCGCATGGGCAACATCATGCCTATAGTCCGCGCCAACATCGCCAAGGAAAGCGCGCTCATGACCGACGAGAGCGGCATCTATCGCCGCGCCGGTCAGGACTTCGCCTCTCACGATTTCGTCACGCACTCCAAGGACGAATATGTTCGCGGCGACGTTCATACGAACACGGTCGAAGGCTACTACAGTATCTTTAAGCGCGGCATGAAGGGCGTCTATCAGCATTGCGGCGAGCAGCACCTGCACCGCTACCTCGCCGAATTTGACTTTCGCTACAGCAATCGCATCGCGCTTGGCGTCGATGATAACAACCGGACGGTTAAGGCTATGGCTGGCATCGTTGGAAAGCGGCTGAAATATCGGGACTCATTCGCAGGCGTCCTGTGAACGTTCGCCCGCATATCCCCGATCTACTCGGCGGTGGGATTTTCACTGTACCGGAGACGGCTGAGCTTGTTGGCGCCAAACCGGCTTCCGTACGCATTTGGGTTGCCGGCAAAAAGGGACGCCAACAGCCAGTCATCGACAATCAACTTGGCTTTGTGAACGGGAAGGTGGCTGTCAGCTTCACCAACCTGATGGAGCTTCGTTTTGTTGCACGGTTTGCAAAAGCCGGGGTCAAGCTGCGCGAGATACGGAGCATTATGGACGAGGCGAGGGACTTGCTAGAACACCCGCACCCATTTGCGGCGCGGGTTATTTTCCGAACAGATGGAAAGCGGATCGTAGCTGAGCTGGCTAAAAAGCACGGCGTCGAATTGGTTTACGATCTGAAGTCCCACAACTACGAAATGCCAACGATTGTCATGCCCTCCCTGAAAGAGGACGTGCTGTTCGATCCCAAGGGCAACATGGTCGCGTGGTTTCCTCGAAAGGAGATTGCGCCGAACGTCATCGTGCACCCGCATTTCTCCTTCGGTCGACCAGTTCTGCGGCAGAGCCATATCCCCACTGAAACGCTAGCCGATGCAGTCAAGGCGGAAGGTAGCGTACGGACGGTTGCTCACTTGTTCGAAGTTCCGGAAGGCCAGGTTCGGGAAGCGGTTCGCTTTCAAGAGAACCTGCGCCTCGCGGCTTGAAGATTGCCTTCGATGAAAACATGCCAGCCGCAATGGTGCGGGTCTTCGAGCTTTTCCACACGGAGAAAGCGCTAAGGGATTTGGTATCTGGGGTGACGCTCCACAAGGCACAGGAGTTTTACCCACAACCGACCGACGAAGATTATTCGCCGAAGAACGACGCTCCGTGGGTGCGCCGCTTTGCAGCCGAAGGCGGAAGGGTAATCATCTCCGGCAACACGAAGATGCAAATTGTGCCGCACGAAAGATTGGCTTTGGTGCAAGAGGGTATGACAGTCATCTTCTTTCCGGGCATTTGGTCTAGTTGGAAATTTTGCCATAAGTCAGCGCTGCTTTTGCATTGGTGGCCTGTCATCGTGAAGCGAGCCAAAACGCCGAAGGCAGGGTTCTTCGTAGTGCCAAACGCATGGCCGGACGAGGGAAAAGCAAAGCTAAGGCAAATCCCTAGTGAGGATCTGAAGCTCGTCAAAATTGAACGGCAATTGGCTGCTAGAGAAACCGTCCGTAAAGAGCGCGCTAAGCGTCGATCTGATGCCGCACAAGGAACCTTGTTTCCCGATGAAACCGCAAAAGCATAACGACGATCAAAGCCGATTGTTCATCGAAACCGCTCGCGAAGTTGGGGCCGATGAAAAGAAATCCTCTGCCGACGCTCTAATGGGCAAGCTGGCGCACATGCCGCCCGCTCCGAAGCCGAAGCCGAAGCCGAAGCCGAAAGGGATAGCAAAAGATAACAAATGAACGGGTAGTGGGCCAGTTGAAGCCCATGCGAACGCGGTCGCGCTCCACTTCATGTACTACAATTTTGTTCGCATCCATGCGACCTTGCGCATGACCCCGGCGATGGCCGCTGGCGTGACTGACAAGCTTTGGGAGATCGGCGATATCGTTGCGCTGATCGAAGCGAAGGAAGCCGAAAAGCCGTTGGTTCGCGGACCCTACAAGAAAGTACGAGAGGCTAAGTGAGCGTTCATATATTAAAAATTGTAGCTTGTGCGGAGAGGCATCATGAATATCCCGATGGGGAACGCCACGCGCTCTTGGTTTTTGCGAATGCCGACGATTTGGAGGCCGCGCTTTCATCGACGCCACGGTTTCTTACCACATGCGGTTGGGAGCAGATCGAGCTGAGAGACGCAAAAAAACTTGCAATTGAAATTTCTTCGATCGGCGATGAAGCCTTGCGAAATGCTGCGGAGACTGCGCTGCAACAAGGTTTTGGAATCGTCGTTTACGCGAATCCTGTTACCGATCTGAACTCCTGAATTTCAAACTGACCCACTACCAATGAACGAACGTGCTGGACAAAACAGCAAGCCCGCGTTCTAGCCCGAAAATCGTAACGGAGAAGGAAGCGATGCAGACCGTGAGGTTGCTGGCGGACGGTAGAGCGCTGACTCAAGCGCTATTTGATCTTGAAGGTCTTCTTGAACTTGGCGGTGGCCTGATCGACCTTACGGAGCTCCCGGTTGAATTGGGACGTGTCCAAGTCGAAAGTGTCACCGCACTTGGCACATTTGATCTGCTTGTGCGTCTTCAGCCATCCGATGGCCTTCTTGTTCACCTTGCCGCAGCTAGGGCAAGGAATGCTGATATCAGCCTTGTCGAATAGACCAGTGGTCATGAACCTCTCCCGCTTTCTAGCGCGAGGGAAACTACCATTTATGGCCCGTGTTTGCAAAGTACATAATCGCCCCAATAAGGCGGGTTCAAACCGTGAACAGAATCTGGCATGGTGCCGCCATGCCTATCATCTCCCCTATCCCAATCAACCCCCTCATCGACGGTCGTCAGTCGGAGCGTGCCATGCTGGTGCGGCGCGGCGTACAGCGGCTTTTGATGGAGATGGGCGCGCATGTGCTGCCCGAACTGTCGCTGGCCACCGGCCGCCGCGCCGACCTCGTCGCGTTGACGCGCCAGGGCGACATCTGGATCATCGAGATCAAATCGTCGATCGAGGATTTCCGGGTCGACCGCAAATGGCCGGATTACCGGTTGCACTCCGACCGCTTCTTCTTCGCCACGCATCCCGGCGTGCCTTCGGAGATCTTTCCGGAGGAGTGCGGCTTCATCCTCTCCGACGGCTACGGCGCCGAAATCCTGCGCGACGCGCCGGAGCACCGCATGGCGGCAGCAACGCGCAAGGCGCTGATGCTGCGGATCGCGCGGGCCGGTGCCTCGCGGCTGCTGGCGGCCGAGCTTGCCGGCGTGTCGGTGCCGGCGCTGGAGGGTGAGAGCGAGTAGTTCACAGAACCCGGAGCTTGCCGGCCAGCCTACTCTTCGCTCTCCTCCACCCCATCCGCAGCCGGCGCCATCAAAAGCACGGCGCCGCCGAGGATGGCGGCGATGAAGGAGCCGGCGAGGATGCCGACCTTGACCGCGTCCTGGAGTGCCGCGTCGCTGGCGAAGGCGAGCAGGCCGATGAACAGGCTCATGGTGAAGCCAATGCCGCACAGCAGCGAGATGCCGACCAAGTGCGACCAACCGGCATTGGCCGGCAGGTCGGCAAGGCCGAACCGGATGGCAAGTGCCGAGGAGCCGAACACGCCAACCAGCTTGCCGACGACGAGGCCGGCGGCGACACCCAGCGTCAACGGCTCGATAAGCGCGCCGACGCTCAGGCCGGCGAGCGAAACGCCGGCATTGGCAAAGCCGAAGATCGGGATGACGACGAAGGGAACGATCTTGTGCAGGCCGTGCTCGAGCCGGTGCAGCGGCGAATGGTCGAGATCGTGGCTGATCCCGGCGGAGCGTTCGAGCGGAATGGTCAACGCCAGCGCTACGCCGGCAAGTGTGGCATGGACGCCCGATTTCAGCACCAGCACCCACAGGACGGCACCGAGCACGAGATAGGGCAGCAGCGTCATCACCCGCATGCGGTTGAGCACGACGAGCACGGCAATGACGGCGAAAGCAGCACCGAGATAGGCTGATGACAGGCCGCTGGTGTAGAAGATGGCGATGATGATGACGGCGCCGAGATCATCGATGATGGCCAGCGCGGTGAGGAACACTTTCAGCGACGCCGGCACACGGCTGCCGAGTAGCGACAGCACGCCGAGCGCGAAGGCGATGTCGGTGGCGGTCGGGATCGCCCAGCCGGACAGTGCCGCCGCATTGTCGCGGTTGATCGCGACATAGACGAGCGCCGGAACCACCATGCCGCCGGCGGCGGCGATGCCAGGCAGCACGCGGCGCGGCCAGGTCGAAAGCTGGCCGTCCAGCACCTCGCGCTTGATCTCCAGCCCGACGAGCAGGAAGAACACCGCCATCAGCCCGTCATTGACCCAGTGCGAGACGCTGAGCGGGCCGAGATAGGCGTGGAGCGCGGAGAAGTAGGTTTCGGAGAGCGGCGAGTTGGCGACGATCAGGGCCAGAGCCGCCGCCACCATCAGGATGATGCCGCCGGCCGCCTCGCCATCGAGAAATTCGCGGAAGACGGAAACCGGCTGCTGCTTCAAGTCCCGCATGTCGCCTCCGTCATGCCGCCTGTTGGCCGGCGTCATTCGCGATGATGCCCCGTCAGCCGGGCAAGTACCAGACCGTGTTTCGGCGTCTCAGAGACTGTTTCGAAATTCGTTATGGCGAGCATATGGTGGTGGTTTCGAGAACCGTAGCGCAGCGGACATCGGTCCGTGAGCAACGGAAGCGCAGAAAACACCCCCAGAGGCCGCCAGAGCGGATTTCCAAACAGTCTCTCAGCGCGGCGCGCGCTTGGCCAGTATCCGCTGCAAGGTGCGGCGATGCATGTTGAGCCGGCGCGCCGTCTCGGAGACATTGCGCTCGCACATTTCATAGACGCGCTGGATATGTTCCCAGCGGACGCGGTCGGCCGACATCGGGTTTTCCGGAGGCGCTGCGCGCTCGCCTGCCGTGCGGGTGAGCGCGGCGAAGATGTCGTCGGCATCGGCGGGCTTGGAGAGATAATCGATGGCGCCGAGCTTCACCGCGGTCACCGCGGTGGCGATGTTGCCGTAGCCGGTCAGGATGATGGTGCGGGAATCGTCGCGCTTCTCGCGGATCGCCGCGACCACGTCGAGGCCGTTGCCGTCGCCGAGCCGCATGTCGACCACGGCATAGGCGGGCGGATTGGCGCGCGCCTTGGCGACCGCCTCCTCGACGCTCTCGGCCGTCTCGACCACGAAGCCCCTGGTTTCCATGGCGCGGGCCAGACGCGTGAGGAACGGCTTGTCGTCATCGACGATGAGCAGCGAGGTGTCCTCGCCTTCAACCATTGCGCCAATATTTTCGTCGCCTGTCATAGTCGCAAAATTCCTGCTGCCTTAATTTTACGCAGATATAGTTCCTGAGCCCGATTGTCCAATTCTTCGAGCCCTTGCAAGGCTCTCAGGCGGTGTCGAACATACTGGCCGAGGTGATTTCCGGATTGAGGAACACACCACGCGGCCACGATATCTGTACCACGGCGCCCTCGCCCAGGCCGCTCGAATTGCGGAAATCGAGCGTCGCGCCCGAGCGTTCGAGCAGCGTCTTGGCGATAAACAGCCCCAACCCCAGGCCGCCGCCGGCTTCCGTGCCCTGGCGCGTCGACATATAGGGCTCGCCGATACGGTCGATGATCTCAGCCGGAAAGCCTGGCCCGTCATCGATGATCGAGAAGGCCACAGTGGTGTCGTCCCAGCTCCAGCGCACGGTGACGCTCTTGCGGGCAAAATCGACGGCGTTCTCGACCAGGTTGCCGAGGCCGTAGATGACGCCCGGATTGCGGCGTCCGACGGGTTCGGGCCCGATGCGCTCGCCAGGCCGAAGCTTGATCGAGATGCCGAAGTCGCGATGCGGGGCGGTGACCTCCTCGACCAGCGAGGTCAGCGGCAGCCGGGAAAGATGCGCCTCGCCCTCGGACGACAGGCTGGTCAGGCGCTTGAGGATCTCGCGGCAGCGCTCGCTCTGCGAACGCAGCAGCCTGACGTCTTCGCCGTATTTCGCATCATTGCCGAGCGCCTTTTCCATCTCCTTGGCGACAAGCGTGATGGTGGCGAGCGGCGTGCCAAGCTCGTGCGCGGCGGCCGCCGCCAGCCCGTCGAGCGCCGAAAGGTGCTGCTCGCGCTGCAGCACCAGTTCGGTGGCGGCAAGCGCATTGGCCAGAAGCCGCGCCTCGGCGGCCACCCGGAAGGCGTAAATTGCGGTGAAGGCGATCGAGGACAGCACCGCCATCCAGATACCGGCGACATAGATGAACGGCATCGCCAACGGCGCGCCTTCATGCCAGGGCAACGGCAGATGAACAAAGACCAGCAGAGTCGCCGCCGCCATCACCAATCCACCGAGAATCGCGGTCAAGCGCAGGGGCAGCGATGTCGCCGAAATGACGACGGGCACGGTCATCAGCAGCGAGAACGGGTTGGTGAGACCACCGGTCATGTAAAGCAAGCCGGCAAGCTGCAGGCTGTCGAAGATGAGGATGCCGAAGGCCGCGAGCGGGGTGAGCCGGTGCGCCGCCGGAAAGTGAAAGGCGAGAAACAGGTTCATCCAGGCCGAACAGGCGATCAGCGCGAAGCAGAGACTGACAGGCAGCGGGAATTTCAAGCCGTAGGCGACGACGAGAACCGTCACGCTCTGGCCGACGATGGCCAGCCAGCGCAGCCGGATCAGCGTGTTGAGGCGCAGTCTCTGGCTCTGCTGGAAATCGGGCGAACGCAAAACGTTGATCATGGTGATGGATTACAGCCGCTGAACGGCGAACGCTAGTAGCGCTGCACCGGCGATCTGACGGGTTGGAAGCCTCTTGTCGACCGAATTTCATCGTTCGCTTCGGTGGACCAAAAACTCGGGGTTGGCCGAAGCTTCCCAACGTCGTCATCCAGGAGCGAAGTGGACGCGGAGACCCGATGATGACAAAGCGATGGGCGTTTGCGCCAATCGCCAGGGCATGCAGTCCGCGGCCGCACGCGCTTCATCAAAAGTGCTGCGTCGAGGGGCTATGTCCCGCGCGGCTTGGCGCGGGCGGTGGCGGCGGCGAGCAGCGGATTTTCCGGCCAGACATGCTTGGGATAGCGGCCGCGCATGTCGGCGCGCACATCGGCCCAGGAACCGCGCCAGAAGCCAGGCAGGTCGCGCGTCGTCTGGATCGGCCGGTGCGCCGGCGACAGCAGTTCGAGGGTCAGCGGCACCGTGCCGCCGGCGATGGCCGGATGGCGGTCGAGGCCAAACAGCTCCTGCACGCGAACCGCCAGCACCGGCCATTCGCCGTCATAGCGGATCGGCACGTGGCTGCCCAACGGGGCGTCGAAATGGGTTGGCGCCAGCGTGTCGATCCGGCGCTGCAAGTCGTGCGGCACGAGTGTGGCGAGCCCAGCCGAAACAACGCCCGGATCTATGGCGGCAAAGGATGCTGCGCCGGACAGGAACGGCAGCAGCCAGTCGCCGAGGCGCTCGATGAGGGCGGCATCGGCCATGTCAGGCCACGGCGCTCCCAGGCCGCGATGCAGCCAGGACAGCCGCTGGCGCAGCGTTTGCGCCTCCTTGCCCCAGGTCAGCAGCGACAGCCCATGCTCGCGTACCGCATCGAGGATGGCGCGATCGGCATCGGCGCCGGTTGGCGGCGGCAGCATGCGCTCGGCGAGCGTGATGGCGCCGAGGCGTACCGTCTCGCGCACACGCACGGCGCGGCGGTCGCGGTCGAAGCTCGTTTGCCGGCGTGTTTCGATCCTGTCGGCAAGGGCGGTGCGGACATCGTCCTCGCCGATTGCCGCCGCAGCCGTTATGCGCGCATTCTGCGCCTTGCCCTGCAGGTCGGCGACGACCAGAAACGGCTCACCCGCCAGCGGGTCGGCAGCGTCGAGCATGGCGCCGGAACCGTTGGCCAGCACGAAACGGCCGCGCTCGCCACGCGCCTTGGCGACCCGGTCCGGCCAGGCGTGGACGAGGAGGAGGCCGGCGGAAACGACTTCGCCGCTCCTCGCGCCGCCGGCCTCTCTCGCCAGCCGTTCGGCAAGCTGGCGCGCCGCGGTCGCGCGCGGCGATCGTTCAGAGCGAAAGCGCATCAGCCGCCGTTCCAGATCGGCGCCGTCGCCGCCGAGACCACGCTCGGTGAGCAGCACGGCAAGCATGGCTGCCTCGTCGCCATGACGGCTCCGGGCTGCCTCGGCGACCATATGCGCCAGCCGCACCGGCAGAGCGAGCTTGCGCATCGCAGCGCCTTGCGCCGTCAGGCGCCCGGCCTCGTCAATGGCATCGAGCGCGCGCAGCAGCACCCTCGCCTCGTTGAGCGCCGGCGCGGGCGGCGGATCGAGAAAGGCGAGGCTCGTCGGGTCGGCGACACCAAAGGCGGCGCAATCGAGCAACAGGCCGGACAGGTCGGCTTCGAGGATTTCCGGTAGCGTGAAGGCGGGGAGCGCGGCCGTCTGTTCGGCGCGCCAAAGCCGCATGGCGACGCCCGGCTGCGTACGCCCGGCACGGCCGGCGCGCTGGTCGGCAGAAGCCTTGCTGACGCGCACGGTTTCCAGCCGGGTGAGGCCGCTGGCCGGCTCGTAGCGCGGCAGCCGCGACAGGCCGGAATCGATGACGACGCGCACGCCGTCGATGGTGATCGAGGTTTCGGCGATTGAGGTCGCCAACACCACCTTGCGGCGGCCTGCAGGCGCCGGCTTGATCGCCGCGTCCTGCGCCTTGCCGTCGAGCATGCCGTAGAGCGGCACGAGGTCAACGTCTGCGCCGACCTTGCCTGCCAGCCGCTCGGCGGTGCGCTCGATCTCGCGCTGGCCGGGCAGGAAAGCGAGCACGCTGCCGCTTTCTTCAGCGAGAGCAGATCGAATCGCCTTGGCCATGGCGTCCTCGATGGTGGTGCCGGCCGGACGTTCGTCGTAGCGGACATCGACAGGGAAGGCGCGGCCCTCGCTCTCGATCACCGGTGCGCCCGACAGCAGTTTGGCGACGCGTGCGCCGTCGAGCGTCGCCGACATCACCAGCACCCGCAGATCCGGCCGCAGCGCCCCTTGCACGTCGAGCGCCAGCGCAAGACCGAAATCGCCATCGAGCGAACGCTCGTGGAATTCATCGAAGATCACCGCCGAGATTCCGGGCAGTTCGGGGTTGTCGAGGATCATGCGCGCCAGCACACCTTCGGTGACAACCAATATCCGGGTCTTTGCCGAGGTGCGGTTCTCCATGCGCATGGCAAAACCGACGGTGGCGCCGGCCTCCTCGCCGAGCAATTCTGCCATGCGGCGGGCGGCGGCGCGCGCGGCAAGCCGGCGCGGTTCGAGCAGCACGATCTTGCCGGCACCGAGCCAGGGCGCATCGAGCAGCACCAGCGGCACCAGCGTCGTCTTGCCGGCGCCGGGCGGCGCCACCAGCACGGCGCTGTTGCCACGCCCGAGCGTTTCACTCAGCGCCAGCAGCACGGCGGATACGGGAAGCTCCGGCAAGGGTTTCGTGGTCATCGTTCCAGGGATGCGTTCGTCCGATCGCGGCAGGCCCGCTGCGTCCGCATATCAGCGGTCGCGGTGGCCACGCAACTTGTGGGGCCGGACCGGTTCAAAGCCGGGTGCGCGAAAACGGGTTCCAGCGCACCGTGCCCAACCGCGCTTCCTCGCGCACCATGGTCAGCAGGCCGGAGCCGCCGACCACGGCGAGGCCGACCAGCGTCAGCCAGTCAGGGTATTCCTGGAAGAACATCGCGCCGAGGATCACCGCCCAGACGATCTGCGAATAATGCGTCGGCGCGATCCGGTTGGCGGGCGCATACTTGACTGCCAGCAGCTGCAGAAATTGCCCGCACGCGGTGAAGCCACCCGCCATCGCCAGCCACAGCAGCTGCTTGCCGTCGGGCACGGTGAATGACGTGGCGGCGGCACCGACGCCGTTGAACACCAGGCCGTAGCCGACAAGCACGCCCAGCATGGTCGTGCGCTTTTCCTGCTGTGCCAGCGAGCGCATCAGAACGACGCTGGCGGCGGCGAGGAAGGCAACGCCGAAGGCGGCGAGGTGGCCGAGATTGAGCTCGCGAAACCCCGGCCGCACCACCAGCATGACGCCGGCAAAGCCGGCGACCACCGCCAGCCATCGCCATGGACCGACCTTCTCCTTGAGGATGACCATCGACAGGATGGTGACGCAGAGCGGCGCCAGAAAGACCAGCGCATAGACCTCCGCCAGCGGAATGGTGGTGAAAGCGTAGACGCTGAGTACGCCGGACACGATGCCCGCCCAGGCACGCGCCTGCACCGCCCAGGGCCGCCTGGCGCGCCAGAAATCACGCCAGCGCTCGCCCGCCGGCCGCGTGAAGAAGAGGAAGAAGCCGGCAAACAAGGTTATGAAAAAGCCGATCTCAAAGATCGTGAGCTGCCCACCCAGGCTTTTGACAACGGCATCGCTGCCCGAATAGCTTGCATAGGCGATCAGGGCGAGCAGAATTCCGTTCGTCACGTTTTTCCATTTCCGGGAGAGAGACTTGAAAATACTGGCGCTCGGTGCGCATCCGGACGACATCGAGATCTTCATGTTCGGTACGATGGCCGCCTATGCCGCGCAAGGCGCAGAACTCACTTTTGCCATAGCCACCGATGGGGCCAGGGGCGGCAAGGGGGATCCCGGCGTACTTGCCCGGGCGCGCCGTGACGAGGCAACCCGGGCGGCAGGCCTGCTTGGGGCCACGCCACGCTTTCTCGACTTCCCGGATGGCGCGCTGGTGGCCGATGCCACGCTGATCGCAGCGCTGAAAGCGCTGATCGGCGAGATCGGCCCGGACCTGGCGATCACGCATGCGCCGAACGACTATCACGGCGACCATCGCGCGCTGTCGGACGGTGTGCGCATCGCGGCTTCGTTTTCCGTTCCGGTTCTGCATGCCGACACGCTCGGCGGCACCGGGTTTTCCCCGACGCACTATGTCGATATTTCCGGCCATGCCGACATCAAGGCCAAGGCGATCCGCACGCATCAGTCGCAGGATCCCGATCGCTTCGTCGATGCCGCGCGAACGCAGAACCTTTTTCGTTCGGGCCAGTGCAATGGTGCGCAGGGTTCGTTGGCTGAGGCCTTCCGCTTCGAACCTATGTTTCCTTTCGCCGACATCCGCGCGCTGCTGCCGCCGGCACCGGCGATCCGGCCGGTGATGGTGAGCACCAAAACGGTCGACTAGGAGACGAGACGGCCTTCAGGTCTGGTCGGACTCTGCTTGCGCGGCTTCGACAGTCCGACCGGCGATCCACGCTTTTCCCAACGTTTTCAGACACCGTCGCCGGCATGCTGCGGCGCAGCAACGAATTCGCTTGCGTTGTTTAGTAAAAATTGCATCACTAAACAAATTACTAAACATCTGCAGCGCTGCCGCGCCGCCATGTTTGGGCCCCTGAGGAGAGGGGTTTAGGGCTCTTGAAACCGTCATTCGGGCGCGTTTCGCAAATGGGAGGAAGGCATGAAATCGAGCTTGAAACTGGCGTTGGGACTGGCCTCGGCGATATCCGCGTCGACAGCCGCCTCGACCGTCGCGCACGCTGAAGACCTGACGCTGTGCTGGGCCGCCTGGGACCCGGCCAACGCACTTGTCGAACTGTCCAAGGATTTTACCAAGGAAACCGGCATCGGCATGAAATTCGAGTTCGTGCCGTGGACCAACTATGCCGACCGTTTCCTCAACGAGCTGAACTCGCACGGCAAGCTGTGCGACCTGATCATCGGCGACAGCCAGTGGATCGGCGGCGCCGCCGAGAACGGCCACTACGTCAAGCTGAACGACTTCTTCGACAAGGAGAAGATCAGCATGGACGATTTCGTGCCGGCAACCGTCGTCGGCTATTCGGAATGGCCGAAGAACACGCCGAACTACTGGGCGCTGCCGGCCATGGGCGACGTCGTCGGCTGGACCTATCGCAAGGACTGGTTCTCCAAGCCGGAACTGCAGAAGGAATTCAAGGAGAAATACGGCTGGGATCTCGGCCCGCCGACCACGTTCGACCAGCTGAAGCAGGTCGCCGAATTCTTCCAGAAGCGGCAGATCGACGGCAAGACGGTCTATGGCGCCTCGATCTATACCGAGCGCGGCTCGGAAGGCATCACCATGGGCGCCATGGATGTGCTCTACAGCTACGGCTTCCAGTACGAGAACCCGAAGAAGCCCTACGAAATGGAAGGCTTCGTCAATTCCGACAAGTCGGTGAAGGGGCTGGAGTTCTACAAGGCGCTGTATGATTGCTGCACCCCTCCGGGCGCCTCGAACAGCTACATGGGTGAAGGCGTCGATGCCTTCAAATCCGGCCAGGTGGCGATGCACATGAACTTCGCCTTCACATGGCCGGGCCTGCAGAAGGACGAGAATGTCGGCGGCGACAAGATCGGTTACTTCGTCAACCCCAAGGGGCCTGACGGCGACCAGTTCGCCCAGCTCGGCGGCCAGGGCATCTCCGTGGTGTCCTATTCCGACAAGCAGGAAGCGGCGCTGAAATACATCAAGTGGTTCGCCAACAAGGACGTGCAGGCCAAGTGGTGGTCGCTCGGCGGCTATTCCTGCCTGAACGCAGTGGTGAAGGATCCGGCATTCCCGGCCAGCCAGCCCTACGCGCAGACCTTCCTCGACTCGATGGCCATCGTGAAGGACTTCTGGGCCGAGCCCAGCTACGCACCGCTGCTGCAGGCGTCGCAGAAGCGCTTCCACGACTATGTCGTCGCCGGCCAGGGTTCGGCCAAGGATGCGCTCGACGGCCTGGTCAAGGACTGGACGCAGGTCTTCCAGGACGATGGCAAAATGTAACCTGCTCCTCCCGAGCTAGGCCCAAGCGTCCCGTGCCACCCTTGGCACGGGACGCAGTTCAGATAAATTCCATGACAGAGACGACCCAAGTGACCGAAGCAGGACTGACCATGCTCAATCGGACCGCGGAGAACGTTGCCCGGGCGACCCCGGAACCGTTGGCCCGCAAGGTCCGGGGCATCAGCGACAAGGGCCTCGCCTGGCTGTTCATCTCGCCGACGATCCTGTTGCTGCTCGCCATCAACATCTTCCCGCTGTTCTGGGCGATCTATCTGTCGTTCACCAACTACCGCGCCAACCGGCCCAACGAGGTGGTGAAGAATCTCGGCTTTGCCAACTACCAGCGCATCCTCGGCGACAAGGATATCTGGATCGCCATGCAGACGACGGCGCATTTCGTGTTCTGGACCATCCTGCTGCAGACGCTGATCGGCTTCACGCTGGCCTGGCTGATCGACAGGAAGTTCCGCGGCCATGCGTTCTGGACGACGCTCATACTCGTCCCCATGATGCTGTCGCCGGCGGTGGTCGGCAATTTCTGGCGCTTCCTCTACGAGCCGCAGATCGGCCTGTTCGCCTATGCCATCTCCTTCGTCACCGGTATCCCGCCGACGAACATCCAGATGCTCTCCAACGTGTCGCTGGCGCCATGGTCGATCATTATCGTCGACACCTGGATGTGGACGCCCTACGTGATGCTGATCTGTCTCGCCGGGCTGCGCTCGATCCCCGAATACATCTATGAGGCGGCCGAGGTCGACCGCGCCTCCAACTGGCGGCAGTTCTGGTCGATCACTCTGCCGATGGCGCTGCCCTTCATCATGCTGGCGGTGCTGTTTCGCGGCATCGAGAACTTCAAGATGTTCGACATGGTCAATCTGCTGACTGGCGGCGGGCCGGGCTCGACCACCGAGGTCGCCTCGATCACGCTCAAGCGCCAGGCCTTCGAAAGCTGGCGGACCGGCTATTCCTCGGCATTCGCCATCATCCTGTTCGTCGCGGTGTTTGGTCTCGCCAACATCTACGTCAAGGCGCTCAACAAGGTGAAGCAGAGATGAGCCTGACCACTGCCCATTCGGTCGTCGCACCCTCGGCAAACTCGAAGCGCATCGCCGGAACGATCATCGTGCTCTACGCGCTGATCTCGATCGTGCCGTTGCTGTGGATCTTCGCCACCAGCTTCAAGACGCCGCCGGACTCGATCGCCTATCCGCCAAAGCTGCTGTTCCAGCCGAGCCTCGAGGGCTACTGCAACCTGTTCACGACGCGCACCCGGCAGACGCCGGAATACATCAACTCGCTGGGCCCGGCGACGGGCTTCTGCGACGAGACCACGCGCAAGCGCAACATGGTGATCGCCGGCCCGTCCAACTTCCTGCCGCGCTTCGTCAACTCGCTGATCATCGCCTTCGGCTCGACCTTCTGCGCGGTGTTTCTCGGCACGCTGTCGGCCTATGGTTTCTCGCGCTTCAAGGTGCCGCTGGCCGACGACCTCCTGTTCTTCATCCTGTCGACGCGCATGATGCCGCCGATTGCTGTCGCCATTCCCATCTACCTGATGTACCGCGAGCTTGGCCTGTCCGACACCGCGCTCGGCATGATCCTGCTCTATACGGCGGTCAATGTCTCACTGGCTGTCTGGCTCCTGAAGGGCTTCATCGACGAGATCCCGCGCGAATATGAGGAAGCCGCGATGATCGACGGCTACACGCGGCTCCAGGCCTTCTGGCGCACCGTGCTGCCGCAGGCGACCACCGGCATCGCCGCGACCGCCATCTTCTGCCTGATCTTCGCCTGGAACGAATATGCGTTCGCGGCTTTGCTGACTTCCGGCACGGCGCAGACCGCGCCGCCCTTCATCCCGACCATTATCGGCGAAGGCGGCCAGGACTGGCCGGCGGTGGCGGCCGGCACGACGATCTTCCTTGTGCCGATCTTGGTTTTCACCATCCTGCTCCGCAAGCAATTGCTGCGCGGCATCACCTTCGGCGCGGTGCGCAAATGAGCCTGACCAGCCCTCAGAAACGCAAATCGCGCTGGCCGGTCTGGGCCAGGCGCGGGCTGATGGAAAACATCGCCACGGTGCTGATCGCCATCGGCTTCCTGATGCTGTTCCAGCCCTTCGCGCTGCCGCTTTACACCTATTCCTTCATCACCATGCTCGCCGGCACCGTGATGTTCATCATCGTCTCGAAGTTCCCGGAATAGCCATGGCCGCAATTCGTGTTCAGCACCTCAGAAAAGCCTTCGGCGATTTCGTCGCCGTGCAGGATTCCAACTTCGTCGTCGAGGATGGCGAGTTCTTCGTCATGCTCGGACCGTCGGGCTGCGGCAAGACGACGACCTTGCGCATGATCGCCGGGCTCGAACTGCCGACCGGCGGCCAGATCCTGCTCGGCGGCGACGACGTCACCATGCTGCGGGCACGCGAGCGCGACATCGCTTTCGTCTTCCAGCTGTTTGCGCTCTATCCGCACATGAATGTGCGCAAGAACATCGGCTTCCCGCTGCTGGCGCAAGGCATGCCATCGGCCGAGATTCGCGAGCGCGTCGAAGAGACGGCGAAGCTTCTGCGGATCGACCATCTGCTCAACAAGTCCGTCTCCGGCCTGGCCGGCGGCGACCGCCAGCGCGTGGCGCTCGGCCGCGCCATCGTGCGACGGCCAAAGTGCTTCCTGATGGACGAGCCTCTGGGGACCCTTGATACTGAATTCCGCGATTTGATGGTCCATGAGCTGCGCGAACTGCACAACCGCATCCACGCCACCACCGTCTATGTCACGCACGACCAGATGGAAGCGATGTCGATGGCCGACAAGATCGCGGTGATGAACCATGGCGTCATCGAACAGTTCGGCACGCCGCGTGAAATCTACGACCGGCCGGCGACCATGTTCGTCGCTGACTTCATCGGCTCGCCGCCGATGAATTTTTTGGCCTTCGGCGGCGGACTGGCAAAGGGCGCGAAAGAAATCGTCGTCCAGGGCGCCAAGGTCGCGGTGCCGGAGGTGCGCGAGGATATCGCACCGGCCGACATGGCGCTTGGCATCCGGCCGGAACACATCCGCTTCGACGATGCCTCCAAGCTGCGCGGCGCCATCTACGGCACCGAATATCTCGGCACCACGCAGATCGTCGCGGTGGAAACGGCGGACGGCATCATCAAGGCGCGGGTGCCGGCCGAGATCCGGCTCTCCACCGGAGACCATGTCGGCCTGACGCTGAGCAGCGCGCGGCTGTCGCTATTCGAGAAAGGGTCGGGCCGTGCGGTGAGAACCGCGATCCACGATGCAGCCTCGGAGCGGAGAGTGCAGCATGGCTGACGTGCGCATCAAGAACGTGAGCAAGAGTTTTGGCGACCATGTCGCCGTCAACGGTCTTGACCTCTCGATCGCCGATGGCGAGTTCGTCGTGCTGCTCGGGCCGACCGGTGCCGGCAAGACGACGACGCTGCGGCTGATCGCCGGGCTGGAACGCCCGGATGCCGGCACAATAGAAATCGGCGGCCACAATGCCACGTCACTGTCGCCGGCCGAGCGCGACACGGCCTTCGTGTTCCAGCAGTATTCGCTCTATCCGCACCTTTCGGTGTTCGACAATCTCGCCTTCCCGCTGCGCTCTCCGGCGCGAAGAATGCCGGAGGAGCAGATCCGCCGCCGGGTCGAAGAAGTGGCGAAGATGGTGCGCATTCATCACAAGCTCGCCAACCGCTCGACCAAACTTTCAGGCGGCGAAATGCAGCGCGTCGCCATCGGCCGCGCGCTGGTGCGCAAGCCCGCCATCTACCTGATGGACGAGCCGCTGTCGTCGCTCGATGCCAAGCTACGCGCGGATCTGCGGCTCGAACTGAAGCGCATCCAGTCCGAACTCGGCGCAACCATGCTCTATGTCACGCATGACCAGATCGAGGCGATGACGATGGCCGACCGCATCGGCATCCTTGCCGACGGCGTGCTGGTGCAGATCGGCTCGCCTCGCACCATCTATTCGGAGCCGGCAAATCTGCATGTCGCGGCCAGGCTCGGCCAGCCGGCGATCAATCTTCTGCCGACCGGACTGCTACCCGATGGCGGCGCGCCGGCCGGCACCAAGACGATCGGCGCACGCACCGAGCATCTGTCGATCGAGAAGGCCGCGAACGGCCAAGCCGACGGCGTCGTCGACTGGGTCGAGCATCTCGGCGACCAGAATCACCTGCATGTGACGGTGGGGACCAGGAAGCTGGTGACGCTGACCGATCCCGACACCGATCTGGGACAAGGCGACAGAGTGGTGATCCGCTACCGGTCGCCGCTGTATTTTGGCGCCGATGGACAAAGGCTGATGTGAACGGGTTGTTTCCCCTGCCAGGGGTTCAACACCGGCTTCTGATTGATGACTGCAGACAAGTGACTGGACGAATTCGATGAAGCACTTTTTCAATCGCAGGGAAACGATCGTCACCGAGGCGCTGGATGGCCTCTTGCGGACCATTGGCGCCGGCGACCTTGCGCGCCTCGACGGCTATCCCGAGATCAAGGTCGTCCTGCGCGCCGACTGGGACAAGACAAAAGTCAGCGTCGTTTCCGGCGGTGGCGCCGGGCACGAGCCGTCGCATGCCGGCTTCGTCGGCAAGGGCATGCTGACAGCGGCGGTCTCGGGCGAGATCTTTGCCTCGCCAAGCGTCGAAGCGGTGCTGGCAGCCATTCGCGTGGTCACGGGCCCTGCCGGCTGCCTGCTGATCGTCAAGAACTACACCGGCGACCGCCTCAATTTCGGTCTGGCGGCCGAGAAGGCGCGCGCCGAAGGTTTTCGCGTCGAAATGGTGATCGTCGCCGATGACATCGCGCTCCCCGACATTGCCCAGCCGCGCGGAGTTGCCGGCACGTTGTTCGTGCACAAAATATCAGGCCACCTGTCGGAAGCCGGGCACGAACTGGCTGATATCGCGGCGGCGGCACGGGCCGCGGCGAAGGATATCGTTTCCCTCGGCATGTCGCTGTCGTCCTGCTCGATCCCGGGCCAACCGCACGAAGACAGATTTGGCGAAAACGACGGCGAGCTCGGGCTCGGCATTCATGGCGAGCCGGGCGTCGAGCGGATCGCGGTGCAAAGCGCCGACAGGCTGGTCGCGATCATGGCGGAGCGCCTTGCAGTACAGCTCGATCCTGCAGCCGGTTATGGCTTGCTGATAAACAATCTCGGTTCGGTGCCGCCGCTCGAAATGTCGCTTGTCGCCAATGCCGTGCTGGCCTCGCCGCTCGCCAAGACCATCAAGCTGGCGATCGGCCCCGGACCGCTGATGACGGCGCTCAACATGAACGGCTTCTCGCTGTCGTTGATCCGGCTCGACGCCGAGCGCGAAGCCGCCCTGCTGGCGCCGGTTGGCCCGCACGCCTGGATGCCGGCAAAGCCGGTTGTTGCGCCCGCTGTCGTGCCGCTGGCGACACCAGCCACTTTGAGCGCGGCACGCAAGCCCAGCCAGGATGCTCGCACCCGGCGCCTTGTCGTCACCATCTGCGAAAGGCTGATCGCGCTCGAAGCCACATTGAACGGGCTGGATGCCAAGGCGGGAGACGGCGACACCGGCTCGACGGTGGCGACCGGCGCACGCAGTGTGCTGGTGCGGCTTGATACGCTGCCGCTGGCCGATCCTGCGGCAACCCTCGGTGCGGCGGGCGACATTCTGAGCGCGTCCATGGGCGGCTCCAGCGGGGTGCTGCTGTCGATCTTCTTCACGGCGGCGGCGCAGGCTCTGGATGGCGGCGCCAGCGTGGCGAAAGCGCTGCTTGCCGGCCTTGAACGGATGACCTTCTACGGCGGCGCAAAGGTCGGCGACCGCACCATGGTCGATGCCCTTGAGCCAGCCCTGAAAGCGCTGGACGCCGGCGGCCTGGAGGAGGCGGCAACGGCGGCTCGACGCGGTGCCGAGGCCACGTCCGCCATGGAGAGAGCTAAAGCCGGGCGGTCCGCCTATGTCGGCAGCAAGCTGCAAGGCGTGGTCGACCCCGGCGCCTTTGCGGTGGCCGAGGCCTTCGCAGCCGCGGCAGCGCTGCTTGCAGCGGCCTGACGCATGCTTCAGTTGTCGAATGAAAGTTCTTTCGCTACTGCCGGCAGAACGGAAACCGGGAAGTTGGCTGACATGGCTGCGTTGAACCTCTCCAGGCTGATCGCGGCCGCCGCGGACACGATTGCCGCCCACGCCGAGGCGTTGACGGCGCTCGACCAGGCAATCGGCGACGGCGACCACGGGCTGAACATGAAGCGTGGTTTTGAGGCCGTGCGCAGCGAAGCCGAGGCGTTTTCGGCCAAGCCGCTGCCCGATGCCCTGAAAGCAATCGGCACCAAGCTGGTGATGACGGTCGGCGGCGCTTCCGGTCCGCTGTTCGGTACCTTGTTCATGGCGCTCGGCAAGGAGATTTCCGCCGCGCCCGATCGCGCCAATCTGACCCTGGCTTTCGGCAAGGCCATCGAAGCGGTGGCGGCACGGGGCAAGTCACAGGTCGGGCAGAAGACGATGCTCGACGTGTTGCAGCCTGTGAATGATGCGCTGCTGCAGGGGAAGACGGCGGCGGAAATCGCCGATATCGCCGACGCGGCAGCTGAAGCGACCGTGCCGATGAAGGCACTGCGTGGCCGCGCCTCGTTCCTTGGCGACCGCTCGATCGGCCATATGGACGCCGGCGCGCGTTCAACCGCTCTGCTGGTGCGGACGGTGGCGGAAACCATCGGGGAAAGCGCATGAGCAATGTCGGCATCGTCATCGTTTCGCATTCGCCGCTGGTTGCCGAGGGCACGGCCGACATGGTTCGGCAGATGGTGGGCGACGAAGTGCCGCTTGCATGGTGCGGCGGAAACGGCCATGGCGGGCTCGGCACCAATGTCGAGGCGATCATGAGCGCCATCGACAGGGCCTGGTCGGAAGCCGGAGTCGCCATCCTGGTCGATCTCGGCGGCGCCGAGACCAACAGCGAAATGGCGGTGGAGATGATCGGCGAGCCGCGTGCGCAGAAGATCATCGTCTGCAACGCGCCGATCGTCGAAGGCGCGGTGATGGCGGCGACCGAGGCATCCGGCGGCGCCTCGCTGCGGGAAGTGGTGGCGACGGCGCACGAATTGTCGCCGTCGTGAGCGAACGGGAACTTTGAAGACATGTCCGCATCCGCCGAAGCGACCGTCCTGATCACCCACGAGGTGGGTCTGCATGCGCGTCCTTCGGTGAAGTTCACCAAGCTTGCCAAGACCTTTGCCGCCGAGGTGGAAATAGCGCTGGCCGCCAACGGACCATGGTTCGACGCCAAGAGCATCGTCAAGGTGATGGCAACCAAGGCGCCGAAAGGCACGGTGCTGCACATCCGGGCCAGCGGCGATGGCGCCAATGACGCCGTCGACGCGCTGGTCGAACTGGTGCGGCGCGATTTCGACGAAGGCGCGGACCATGCCCGCATCGCTTAGGCTGCAAGGCATCTCGGCCTCGGCCGGTTATGCCGAGGGGCCGCTGTTCGATCTCGACCGGATTGCCATTGCTTACGCCTGCAAGGATAATGCCGCCGAAGAGAAGGCTGCGCTCGAGACCGCAATCGCCATGGCGACGGGTCGCCTCACCGGCTTGATCGGAAAGGCAGACGGTGACGCCTCCGACATCCTCGAATTCCAGATCGCCATGCTGGAGGACGACGCGCTAAGCGGCCCGGCTTTTGCACAGATTGACGCCGGACATCCCGCCGATGCGGCATGGCGACAGGCGCTCGACGCCGAGATCGCCGGCTACGAGACCTCGGACCAAGATTATTTCCGCGCGCGCGCGGCCGACATACGCGACATCAGGGACCAGGTTTTGCGGGCGCTGACCGAGGACGGCGACATTGCAATACCACCCGGCGCCATTCTCTATGGCGAGGACATCGCGCCGACGCGCTTTCTCGAAACCGACTGGAGTGGCGGTGGCGGCATCGCGCTGAAGGCAGGCAGCACCGCCAGCCACGTCGCCATGCTGGCGCGCTCGCGCGGCGTGCCCATGGTTGTGGGGCTTGGCTACCCGCCTGCCGCTCTTGCCGGCATCGCACTGCTCGATGCCGAACATGGCGGCATCGTGCTGTCGCCCTCCAAGGCCGAGATCGCCGCCTTTCGCCAATCGTTATCATCGTTCGCGGCCCGCCGCGACCAGGCAGGGACCTTCCTGGCGCGGCCGGCGGTGACCAGGACCGGCACAACGGTGCGCGTGCAGGTCAACATCGCCGACCCGTCCGACGTCGACGGCATCGACATTGCGACCTGCGACGGTGTCGGCCTGATGCGCACCGAATTCCTGTTCGGCAGGACGTTGCCGGATGAGGAAACCCAATATCGCGCCTATCGCAAGGTGCTGGAATGGGCCGGTGACAAATCGGTGACGATCCGCACCGTCGATGCCGGCGGCGACAAGCCGGTGCCCGGCTTCACCGTCGAGGAAGGCAATCCGTTCCTCGGCCTGCGCGGCATCAGGCTGTCGCTGGCAAGACCGGAGGTGTTTCGTGTACAGATCCGGGCGTTGCTGCGCGCCGCCAGCCACGGCAGTCTGAAAGTGATGGTCCCGATGATCGCCATTGTGGAGGAATACAGACAGGCAGCGGCGATGTTCGCCGAAGAGCAGGCAGCACTCGCCGCGCGTGGCATCGCGCATAAAATGCCGCCGCTCGGCATCATGGTCGAGGTGCCTTCGGTGGCGATCGTGCCGGAGGCCTTTGCAGAAGCCGCCTTCTTCTCGATCGGCTCCAATGACCTCACCCAATATGTCATGGCGGCTGCCCGCGACAACACCGCGGTGGCGCACCTCAACTCGGTCCGTCATCCAGCCGTGCTGCGGCTGGTCGCTGCCGTGACCGCGTTTGGCCTGCGTGAAGAAATTCCGGTCAGCCTGTGCGGCGACGCCGGCGGGGACCCCGCCTCGATCCCGTCGCTGCTCGAGGCCGGCCTGCGCGATCTTTCCGTCGCTCCGGCGCAACTCGCCATGGCCAAGGCGGCCATCGCGGACGTTTCGGTCTAGGCGCCGCGCATGGTCGACAACACACCTGAGCCCGGTTCCGAAGAGGCGATCCGCGCCTACAAGATGATCCTGTCGCACGTCATCGACCAGCGGCCGTCCGGCATGCGCCAGCGCCTTGCCGATGCGCTCGGCAAGCACCGCAGCTTCGTTACGCAGATTTCCAGTCCGGCTTATTCGGTCCCGATTCCGTCAAAACATTTGCCTTCGATCTTCTCCGTCTGCCATTTCAGCCCGGCCGAGCGCGATCAGTTTCTTGCGGCCTACCATCAGGCGCATCCGGGAAAAATGTCTGTCGCGGCAGGCATGCGCAAGACGCGGCATGTTTCACTCATCGTGCCCGATTTCGGCGACGACAAGCAGAACGCCGCGCTCGACCGGGCAGTGAATGATTTTATCCAGAAGATCACCAGCATCACCGGCAAGGGTGGTTGATCCGCTAGAGCGGTTCAACAAGGCCCATTTCGGGAGGAGACGGCCGTGAAGAAATTTATGAATTCGGTGGACACGGTGCTGACCGAAAGCCTCGACGGCTTCGTTGCCGCCCATGCCGATATCCTCGCGCTTGGCGACGAGCACAAGTTCGTCCGCCGCAGGGCCTTGCGGCCGGGCAAAGTGGCGCTGATCTCCGGCGGCGGCTCCGGCCACGAGCCGCTGCATGGCGGTTTTGTCGGCCACGGCATGCTCGACGCCGCCTGCCCTGGCCAGGTGTTCACCTCGCCGACCCCGGACCAGATGCTGGCGGCGGCGGAAGCCGTCGACACCGGCGCCGGCTGCCTGTTCATCGTCAAGAACTATGAGGGCGACGTGATGAACTTCGAGATGGCGGCCGAGATGTCGGAAGGCGTCCAGCAGATCGTCACCAATGACGATGTCGCTGTCGAGAACTCGTCCTACACGACTGGCCGGCGCGGCGTCGCCGGCACGCTGGTCGTCGAAAAGATCGTTGGCGCGGCGGCCGAGCATGGCCTGGCGCTGGCGCCGCTGAAAGCACTGGGCGAACGCGTCAACACTGCTACCCGCTCGATGGGCGTGGCGCTGACCAGTTGCACCGTGCCGGCCGCAGGCAAACCGACTTTCGACATCGGCGATGGCCAGATGGAGTTCGGCGTCGGCATCCACGGTGAGCCCGGAAGGCGACGCGATACCTTGAAAAGTGCCGATGCCATTGCCGAGGAGATCTGCGCCGCGATCCTGGGCGATCTCGGCGGCGAGGCGAAAGGTCCGGCGCTGCTGTTCGTCAACGGCTTTGGCGGCACGCCGCTGATGGAACTCTATCTGATGTACAACAGCGCGCGGCGGATTTTCGAGAAGCACGGCGTGACGGTGACCCGCTCGCTGGTCGGCTCCTATGTCACCTCACTCGACATGGCCGGCTGCTCGATCACGCTGACCATGCTCGATGCGGAAACGACCGCATTCTGGGATGCGCCGGTGCACACGGCGGCGTTGCGCTGGGGCATGTAGCCTTGCTGCCAGGCCGGCGGCGGGAACCGCGCTCGCCGCGGTTTCCGGCAGGACTCGTCCCAGAAATAGTCTTCAACGCGAAGCGGCAAGCAGCGAACCGGTCGGCAGGAGCCGTTGCATTTCTTCCCTAGAGTAAGGTAGAATTCGCTTGGGACTAGTGGAGATAGCGTATGCGTTACAATTGGGAGCGGGCTCCGACGAGCTTTGAACGTCACAGAAAAGCCCTGGCGACAGCCATTTTGATCTTCGGCGGCATCGGCCTGATGCTTGTGGCTTTGCCGATCTAAGGCAATCTGGATTCATCGAACGGGTAGCCTGCTAGGGGAAACCCGGGACGCGGATCTGTCAGCGCGGCTCACCGGTCACGGCAATGAAGCGGCGGTCTCGTCCCTCGAAGCCTTGGCTGAAGCGCTGCACCAGCACCACAATCACCGCCGGCTTGCCGGCCGGGGCAAATTCGTAGGATTCCGACAGGCTGTAAGAGGTCGGGCAATTCCTCGACCCCGGCACGGTCTTGTCTTCATGCAGGACCTTGAACGGCCTGCCGTCCTGCCCTTGCAGCGTCAGCCGGAAGCCAAGCGCCTTGCCTGATGTCTCGCCTTGTCGGGTGGCGTCGAAACTCGCCGAACAGTCGGTCGTGCTGTCCGCCAGGATCTGGTCGAGCTGGATGGTCGAGATGTCGAGTTGGTCATAGAGCGGCGACAGCCATTTCTGCGACACCTGCTCAAGGCGCGAAATGTCGTTGTAGGCAACCATTTCGCCCGGAAAGGTGAACTTGTCGGAAGCCGTCTGCTCGCCCCGCGACGCGATGGCATATTTGGCAAGGAAGGGCGCCGCCTTGGCGGCGGCCTGCGCCCTCGCCTGTTCGAGCGTCAGTGTGGCATCCTCGGATTCGTCAACGATGAGGATCGGCTTGCCGCCGACGAACTGATCGGTACGGGTGTCGATGATGTCGATCTCCGAATAGCCGGAAGCGGAGGCGCCGGCGTCGAGCGTGCCATATTGCTCGAAGGCGAAATAGCTGCCGTCGGGCGAAAAGCCGATGATGTGCCGTGCCGCGGCATCGCCTGCCTGGGCGGCGGACGCGACTGTCAATGACAGGGCGGCCAGCACTGCTGCGCCAAACTCGTATCGAAATTTCATCGCAGCTTGCCCCCAAGCGCCAGGTCGATGCCGGCTGCACAATGGCGCGCATTTGCGGCCAAGGTTAGAGCGCGCTATCTGGAGGGAAGAAAAACATTCCTGGGGAGGGTCGGATGGCGTCACGCTATCACGAGGTCTATAACGGCTGGAAACGTGATCCGGAAAAGTTCTGGGCGGATGCGGCCGAGGCGATCGACTGGTATTCGCCCTACGACAAGGTGTTCGACGCCACTGCCGGCGTCTATGGTCGCTGGTTTACCGGCGCCACCTGCAACACCTGTTACAACGCCGTCGACCGCCACGTCGCCGGCGGACGCGCCGACCAGATCGCGCTGATCCATGACAGCGCCATCACCGGGACGATCAAGAAGTTCACCTATGCCGAGCTGAAGCGCGAGGTCGTCGCGCTGACCTCGGTGCTGAAGAACCGCGGTGTTCGCAAGGGCGACCGCGTCATCATCTACATGCCGATGGTGGCGGAGGCGGCCTTCGCCATGCTGGCCTGCGCCCGCATCGGCGCCGTGCATTCGGTGGTCTTCGGCGGCTTTGCCTCGCATGAGCTTGCCACCCGCATCGACGACGCCAAGCCGAAGCTGATCATTTCCGCCTCCTGCGGCCTGGAGCCGGGCCGCGTCGTCGCCTACAAGCCGCTGCTCGACAAGGCGATCGATATCTCCCGTCACAAGCCGGACGGCTGCCTGATCCTGCAGCGCGACCAGCTGCGCTGCGAGTTGCGGGAGCATTTCGACATCGACTACGCCGATGCCGTCGCCCGCGAACGGGCAGCCGGCGCCAATGTCGACTGCGTTCCGGTGCTCGCCACCGACCCGCTCTACATCATCTACACGTCGGGTACGACCGGCCAGCCCAAGGGCATCGTGCGCGACAATGGCGGCCACATGGTCGCGCTGAAATGGACGATGGAAAACGAGTTCGGCGTCAAGCCGGGCGAGGTGTTCTGGGCAGCGTCGGATGTCGGCTGGGTGGTCGGCCATTCCTATATCGTCTATGGGCCGCTGCTGCATGGCTGCACCAGCGTGCTGTTCGAGGGCAAGCCGATCGGCACGCCCGATGCCGGCACCTACTGGCGGGTGATATCAGAGCATGGCGTGGTCGCGCTGTTCACCGCGCCGACCGCGTTTCGTGCGATCAAGGGGCAGGATCCGAAAGGCGAGTTCATTCCGAAATACGACCTGTCGAAATTCCGCACGCTGTTCCTCGCCGGCGAGCGCGCCGACCCCGAAACCATCAAATGGGCGGAGCAGAAGCTGAACGTGCCGGTGGTCGACCATTGGTGGCAGACCGAGACCGGCTCGCCGATGACGATCAATCCCGCCGGCCTCGGCCTCTTGCCGGTGAAATACGGCTCGCCCGGCGTGCCGATGCCCGGCTACGACATCCGCGTGCTTGACGATGCCGGCCATGAGGTGCCGCGAGGCACGCTGGGCAATGTGGTGGTCAAGCTGCCGCTGCCGGCCGGTTGCCTGCCGACGCTGTGGAACGCCGACCAACGGTTCCGCCAAGCCTATCTCGACGAGTTCCCCGGTTTCTACAAGACGGCGGATGCCGGCATGGTCGACGAGGACGGCTATCTCTACGTCATGGCCCGCACCGACGACATCATCAATGTCGCTGGCCACCGCTTGTCGACCGGGGCCATGGAGGAGGTGCTCTCCGCCCATCCAGACGTCGCCGAATGCGCCGTCATCGGCATCGCCGATACGATGAAGGGCCAGGTTCCGCTCGGCTTCGTGGTGCTGAATGCCGGCGTTTCACGCGAAACGGGTGTCATCGAGAGCGAAGTGGTCGGCCTGGTGCGTGAACGCATCGGCCCGGTCGCCGCCTTCAAGATGGTGGTGACGATCAAGCGCCTGCCCAAGACACGCTCCGGCAAGATCCTGCGCGGCACCATGCAGAAGATCGCCGACAAGGAAGCATGGACGATGCCGGCGACCATCGACGATCCGGTCATTCTCGACGAGATCACCGCCGCCCTGAAGGAGCGTGGGATCGGGGTTTAGCACGGCCGCATATTTCCACGTGCTGCCACGAAAACGGCTGCGCCAGGTGCGGCAAGCAATACTTTTATTGTGCAACGCAGCAATGCGCCCTACAGTGTGTGTCGGGGGGCCATCGACAAAGGTCGCATGGCTCAGAAAAAGATCACATTTGGCGGCGTCGACATCCTGCGATTCCTCGCCGCCGTCATGGTCATGGTCTACCACTATGGCTTCTGGGTGTGGGCGTATCCGGACGGTGTTTCGGCACGCGCGACGGGCGGCATTCCCGCGCAGCCGGCAATAGGCGCCTGGGTCGAATCCGGCTGGGTCGGCGTTCAGATTTTCTTCGTCATCAGCGGCTTCGTCATCGCCTTCAGCGCCGAGACATCGACGCCGCTGCGGTTTTTCGAGGCGAGGGTGAAACGGCTGGCGCCGGCGGTCTGGATTTGTGCGCCCGTCACCGCGATGGTGCTTTTGGCCGTCGGCCTCAGCTGGCCGACCGACGCTGTCATCAGGCTCGTCCGTACCGGCATGTTCGTCCCCTATGGCCCTTGGGTGGACAGCGTCTACTGGACGCTCGGCATCGAGATCGCCTTCTATGCCATCGTCTGGACCTTGCTGAGGCTCGGCCGCTTCCATCAGATGGAACTGGTGGCCCTTGCCATCGGCATGGTCAGTACGCTTTTCTGGTGCCTCTATTACCCGCTCGGCTGGGCCGACCTTGCCGAGACACGCACTCTCGACCTTTTGTTGGTTCACCACGGCGTTTTCTTCGCGACCGGCGTCATGCTGTGGCTGATGCGCTTCAAGGCGGTGACGACGGCTCGCCTTGCCTTCTGCGCCCTGTTCCTGGCCGGCGGCGTGCTGCAGATCGCCAGTTCGGTCGACGTTCATATCCTGAAGGTCGGGCGAGAGATGCCGTTCGCGCCACCAATCCTCATCTTCCTCGCGGCGGTCGGACTTATGGCGTGGTCGCTGCGGCTCGACCTGTCCTGGAGTGGCTGGCGCCGGATCGGCCTGATGACCTATCCGCTCTACCTCCTGCACGATGTCGTCGGCGCGGCCCTGCTCGGCGTCCTGGTCCGCGCCGGACTGCCGCATCTCTTCTCAATGGCGGTGGTCGGCGCGACAATGATCGCCGCTAGCTGGCTGGTGGCGACCGAGGCCGAACCGCGGATCCGACTGCTGCTCGATCACACCGTTTTCCGCTATCGGCTCAAGGCCGCCTGATCGCAACCTCGTTGACCAATGGGCACCTCGTTGAGCAATGGGTAGCTCGGAGCTCAATCCCGCGCAGGAGCCGTGCTGTCCGGCGGCCGATCTCCGAGGCCCAGCTCGACACCGCCTCCCACAGCGGACGACTGATTGCCATCAGAATTGTCGATAAGCGGAGCAGGGCCATCTGCTCCTGGAACTGATCTGCTCCCAGCCCATGTCGGCTAAAAGCGCGCAGCGCCTTTGGGGCAACGACATGCATCAAAACAAAGGCTTAACGCGCGCCGACTGGCTCCGATTCACCGAAAGGACCTGCGTGGGCAACGGCCGATATCAGACCGTTGCCTTGCTGCGCACTTCCGACTTTTCCAGATAGTAGCTCGAGTATTTGTCGAAGAATTTCTCCGAGCCGCCGAACGACCCGTATTTGGCCAGCTTCTTCAGCTCGACCTTGTTCAGCACCGCCCCGACGATCTTGTTGGCGACATAGGGCTCGGATTCCAGCATCGACCTCACCATCGCGCGCGGCGTGCGTCCCCATTCGGTGACGAGCACAAAACCGTCGACCAGCGGCGCGAAAGCCTTGGCATCGACCACCGGTCCGAGCGGCGGCAGATCGACGACGATGTATTCGAACGTCTCCTTGGCGTTCTCGATGAAGCGCCGCATCCCGGCCGAGGAGAGAAGTTCGCTGGTATGCGAGAAGTGACCGCGCAGCACGGCCGGAATGATCGCCAGCTTCGTCTGCCGGTCGATCTTGCCGACGGACTGCCAGTTCTGGCCGTTGACCACCGCCTCCATCAAGCCTTGCTCGGCTTCCATGCCAAGACCACGGCTGAGGCCGGGATTGCGCAGGTCGCCATCGATCAGCAGTGTCTTGGCGCCATTGGCGGCAAGCAATCCGGCGAGATTTGCCGCGACCGTCGACTTGCCCTCGCCGGGAAGCACCGAGATGATGCCGATGACTCGGCTGCCGTGCCCTTCCATCACGACGTCGAAGGCAATCTTGGCGCTGCGCAGCGTCTCGGAGAACATCGACGCAGGCGAATCGATGCTGACCCGCATGCGCGCCCGCTTTTCGGCGGCCGACAGTGATTTGGCGGCCTTGGCATCCACCTGGGTCTCGCCCGGCTTTTCCTCCTTGCCGAGCTTGCCGCCGATCGCCGGCAGATAGCCGAGGAATTTCAGCCCGACACGGTCGCGCACATCCTCGCCGGTCCTGAAGAACCGTTCGTTGAATTCATTCAGGCCGCCGAAGCCGGCGCCCATCAGCATGCCAAGCACCAGCGAAAGTCCAAGCACGACGATCGTGCGTGGGCTTGACGCGGTGAGCGGCATCGAGGCGTCCGAGATGATGCGGATCTTGCCGACCGGGAAGGATTGCTGCTGCGCGGCTTCCTCGTAGCGGCCGAGGAATGTCTGGTAGAGCGTGGTCAGCGCCGTCGCCTGCTGATCGAGTTCACGCAGCTTGACTTGCGTCTGGTTGTCGACGGAACTCTTGCCTTGCGCGGCCGCGACATTGGCCCTGAGCGCGGTCTCGCGCGCCAGCGCCACTTCATATTCGTTGCGATAGCTTTCGGTCAGCTGCTTCAGCTCGCCGAAAATCTGCGTCGATATGTCGGCCTTCTCCTTGGCAAGTGCCACCGCCTGCGGGTGCTGCTCGCCGAAATTCGCCTCGACGTCCTGCAGCCGCTTGGCGACCGTTAGGTAGCGGGTCTTGAGCGCTGCGATGACCGAGCTGCTCGGCTGGTCGCTGGATATGGCGGCATCCTTGAACGCGTTGTCGGAGCCGCTTTCGACAATCGCCTTGTACTGCTGGTAGCGGGCACTGGCGCGGGCGGTGTCGGCCTGCGCGACGATAAGCTGGGCGTTGAGATCGGAAAGTTGCTTGTCGCTCATCAGCTGGCCATCGCTGTTGGCGGCGAGACCATGTTCTGCCCTGAATTTCTCGACCGCGAGCGATGCCGCCTGCGAGCTCTCGCGCAATTCCGTCAACCGGCCCTGCAACCAGACCGCCGCCCGCTCGGTGGCATCGAAGCTGGCATCGAGCTGATCGGCGAGATAGGCATCGGCATAGGCTTTGGTGATCGCATGGGCCAGGGCCGGATCCGTCGCCTGATACCCAAGGGCGATGACGTAGCTTCGCCCCGTGCGCTCTGCCCGCACCTCGTTCTGCAGCTTGAGGATCGCGTAGTCGCGACTGGACGAGGCGATCAGCGCATCGCGGGTGGCGGGGTCGAGTTTGCTGATGTCACCAACGCCCGGCAAGACGGGGCTGGGGCGAACATACTGGATCAGGCTGCGGACCAGACCGACGCCCTTGGCCAGAGCCGACACGGGCGGGTTCATGAACGCATCGTTCTGGTCGAGTTTCAGCTTGTCGACGACCACCGCGGCAAGCCGCGTCGAGGTCAGGATTTCGATCTGGCTCAGGATGGCGGAATCGGTCTGCATGGTTGTCGATGCAGCCGAGATGTCATCGACGATCTTGTTCAAGCCTTCGTCGATCAACACGCTTGAGACCGACTGATATTGGGGCGGCGTGGTCTGCAGATAGAGCAGGCCCAGAAAAAGACCGATGATGGCGCACACGGCAACCACCTTGGCCTGCCGTGAAGCCATGCCAAGCAGCCGCTCGATATCGATGAAGTCGTCGCCGTCTCCTGCGTCTGAATTCGGCAATGGCATCCTCTTGTCGAGAGGAAAGTTGGCATAATTCATCTTCGGTCCAATTCTAGAGCCTGGTCCATCCCAATGATCGGGATGGGTCTATCTCAGTGTTTGGGCATGATCCTTTCCGAAAACCGGTAGCCGCTTTTCGGGATCATGCCTTGGCTTGCGAGCGCCGCGAAGATCGGAGCATTGCGCAACACAACGCAAGCTTCGTGCCAGACAACGCGGGAGCTATCGCCCCGCGTCATCAGCCATCTGAAAATGCTCCCAAAACATGGGCATTATGCGGCTTCTTCCTGGCGTTCATGCGACCGGACGAACTCCTGAAGCATCTCGAAAATCGGGCCCTTCATGTCGTCGCGCGCCAGCGCGAAGGCGATGTTGGCCTGGATGAACCCTTCCTTCGAACCGCAGTCGAACATGCGCCCCTTGAAAGGTTGGGCGAAGAACGCTTGATCCCGCGACAGGCGGACCATGGCGTCCGTCAACTGGATCTCGTTGCCGGCGCCGCGCTGCTGATTGCCCAGAAGCGCGAAAATCTCGGGCTGCAGGATGTAGCGGCCGTTGATGTAGAAGTTCGACGGCGCGTTGGCCGGCGCCGGCTTTTCGACCATGGCCGTCACTTCGAAGCCGCCGCCAACATCGGCGCCGCGGCCAACGATGCCGTATTTGTTGGTCTCGGTCGGATCGCAGCGCTCGACGGCGATCACGTTGCCGCCGGTTTCAGCATAGAGGTCGACGATCTCGGCCAGGCAGCCTCGCCCACCAAACGACACCATGTCCGGAAGCAGCAAGGCGAAGGGCTCGTTGCCGATGACTTCGCGCGCGCACCAGACGGCATGACCGAGGCCTTGCGGCGATTGCTGGCGGATGAAACTGGTGGCGCCGGCCACCGGCAGCAGGCTTTCCAGCGACTGCAATTGCGCCTTCTTGCCGGTCTGCTCCAGGGTTCCGATCAGTTCGGGATGGAGGTCGAAATAGTCCTCGATCACCGCCTTGTTGCGGCCGGTGACGAACACGATGTGCTCGATGCCCGCCTCGAAGGCTTCGTCCACCGCATATTGCACGACAGGCCTGTCGACGACGGGAAGCATTTCCTTCGGCATCGACTTGGTCGCCGGCAGGAACCGTGTTCCAAGCCCCGCCACCGGTATCACGGCCTTCCTGATTTTCTTCATCGCAAATTCCTTCTGAGGAGATCGACTTCAGTCCATTCGCAGGCCACGAAAAACCCCTCCATGTGCCTGCATCTTCACCTCCCCACCCCAACGGCAAACTGCGCCGCCACTCTTCGCAACCGCAAGGCGATCGGCATGCCCATATGCCTGACCGCCGCCGGGTCGCTGAGCGCTGTCCGGATCGCCTTGAGCGGGGACCGCGCCTTGATGTGCTGAACCATAGACAGGAACGATGCGGCCTTGCGCAGGCTGCGGCCGCGCCGGGCGAACGCGACTTGCGCGGCCTCGTCCATCGAATGGGTTTGAGCGAACACGGCATCTGCCTTGCGCATCGCTTCGACATGGTGAAGCTCGAGCACGCGGGAGATGGAGCCGCTGCGGATATGATAGGCATAGCCGATCGTCGGCTCGACCACGCATTTGCCGCCCTTGGCCAAAGCGTTGGCAAGCAGGATGTAGTCTTCACCGATGCTCAGTTTTTCATCATAGCGAAGTCCGTTTTCATCCAGGAACTCGCGCTGGAAGATCGGCTTGAGGTAGCCGAGATTGAACTTCGATTCGAAGACGACGTTGCCGGCGATGTAGCTGGCCAGCGAGATTTCGCTCAACTCCTCCAGATAGCGCATGGGAAACATCGCGTCCTCGACGACACCGTCCTCGCGGATGACCTGCAAATTGTCGACGGCGATCTGCGCGCCTGCCTTTTCGGCGCGGGCGATCATGGCGGCGATGCGGCCGGGAAAGACGGCGTCGTCGGAATCGAGAACCGCGATCCATCTGCCGCGGGCGCCATCGAGCCCGGCATTCCTGGCGCCGCCGGGACCGCGATTGCTGGCCAGGGCGATGACGCGAACGGTTTCGGGAGGGTAGGCCCGCGCCACGTCGAGCGTCGCGTCGCGCGACTTGTCGTCGACAACGATGATTTCGACCGTGACGTTCTTCTGCGCAATGGCGCTCGCGATCGCCCGGTCCAGGGTCGCCTCGGCGTTGTAGGCGGCGATGACAAAGCTAACGTCAGGCTGCACGCTTGCCTCCTTCCTGCGGCGAAGGCTGGCCGTAGAGGCGGATTTCGCGGATGCCGACGAGGCCACTGACGACGCCGACATGCATAATGCCGCGCAGCACGCTGCGGTTCCTGCGAACCGGACTGATGACGACCGGAACTGCCGAGGCGAAGCAATAGATGGCCTTTGCCGACGCCAGGCCGACCTGCTTGACCAGGCCGATGCCGCGCGCGTTGCGCCCCAGAAGATGCCCATGCGTCTGCCCGACGCGGAAGCGGCGGCGGCCGAGCCAGTCGAAGGCCGCCCTCGAGCGCGGCACCACCTCGTCGACCCAGGCCTCGGGCGAAAAGAAGATGCGGCCGCCCGCTTTGTGCATCTGGTCGAAGAACTCGGTGTCTTCGCCGCCGGTCTGGCCACGCGCCAGGCTGAAGCGGCGGCCACGCAGGCTGTCCGATCCCATGCGGAGCAGGACGTTGCAGGTGTAGCCGGTCTGGATCTCGCCGCGCACCCAGACGGGCAAGGTCGAATGGAAGTCGCCGCGCCGCATCCAGTCCGGCGCATCCGGGCGATAGCGCGCCTTGACCGGGCCAAGCACGGCGGCCGCACCGCTCGATTGCGCCATGGCGACCAGCTCGGCGAGCCAGCGGGGCGTGGCCGTCTCGTCATCGTCGATGAAAGCGACGAAATCCGCCGTGCTGGTGTCGAGGCAAGCGTTGCGGGCGATCGAGATGTTGCGCGCCGGGCAATGCTGATAGCGGATCGGCAGCGTCAATTCCCGCGACAGCGCCGTCACCAGATCCCGGGCGGTCGGCGTGTCATCATTGTCGGCGACGATGATGCTGATATCGAACCCCACCGGCATATCCATGGCGTCGAGCGAGCGCAGCGTGTCGGCCAGTTCCGGCCGGCGGAACGTGCAGACGCCGATGTCGATGCTGCGGTTCTTGGCCTGCATCGCCATCACGCCACCCCGCGCCGCGACCGGAGGCCGAGAAGCTGCAGCCAGAAGCCGACAGACCAGCCAAGATGCATGACCATCGCCGAGACGCCGGCAAGCGCGATGTCGGCGTTGCGCTGGCGGATGGCCGTCCACAGGCCATAGCCTTGGCACACCGAGGCCCACAGCAAAAGCGGCACCGCCGCCAGCCAGTGCACGAAGGAGAAGGCCGCCAGCAACACGACCGGAAACACCAGGAGCGGCACCATCTGCCGGACCTTCGGGATGACGCGGTGCTTCAGCACATTCTTGGCGCGGCCGCGACCATAGCCGAGATACTGGAAATAGAGGCCACGGAGCGAGGCGCGCGGATAGTAGATCATCTGCGTCTTGCCGCTCATCCAGATCTTGTAGCCGGCTTGCCTCAGCCTGTAGTCGAGTTCGGCATCCTCGTTGTGGCTGAACGTCTCGTCATAGCCGCCGACAGAACCGAAGGACGAAATCCGAATCAGCGCGTGATGACCGTGATCGACCCACTCTCCGGCTGAGAGGTGCCGGTGCTTGGAGCCGCCGGTGCCGAGCTTGGAATTCTGTGCCGCCGCGACGGCCTTCTGCACGGTGCCGCTGCCGCTGGTCAGCATCGAAACCACAACCGAATCCGCCCCGGTGGCCAACGCCTCCTCGACCAGCCGATCACAATAGTCGTCGGGATAGCCGCCATGCGCATCGATGCGGATGAGATAGTCGGCACCTTCGCCGAAGGTGCCGACGGCGAGGTTTATCGCCGCGCTCTGGATGCGCCGTTCGTTGTGAAGCAGGATAACGCGCGGATCCTTGCTTGCGATGTCTTTGACGATAGCCAGCGTGCCGTCGGTGCTGCCGCCGTCGGCGACGATGATCCTGGCGCCAAGCCTTGCCGCGGCGGGGCGCAGTTGATCGAGCAGCACACCGATATGGGCCGCTTCGTTCAGGCACGGAATAACAATCAGGCTGGATGAAGTTTTTTTAGTCTGCGTCATCAGCCTCTGTCCATGTTCAGTCATCCTATGCCAATGCCTCGGCTGCAAACGAACCCGATACGGCGGTCAGGCTGCGCAGCCGCTCGACAAGCGCCCGGCAATCGCTGCGGTCGTAGCTCCAGGTCCTCGGATTGCGGGCAACAACACGCGTCTTCAATCTGGCAAAGCAATGCTCGTCCATCTTGCCAAGTGTGGCCTTGAGCGCCTCGGGCGAAGCCACTGGCAAGAGAATGCCGATATCCTGCTGGCTGAGGAACCGCCCGGTTTCGGTGTTGCCCATCGAGATCGGCACCGCGCCGAAGCGGCAGCCTTCATAGAGGCGGTTGGGCAGCAGCCATTCCGAGTTCTGCCCCGCTTCGAAGAAATCGATCGCCCAGGAAAAATGGACTTCGCCGTAGATCGCCGCCATGTCCTCTGGATTGCGATACGGCCCGCGAAACGACAGCCACGGCTCGGATTCGACGAACGCATGGAAATCCGGGAATTCGGACAGGGCCGGACGGCCGCGCAGCACGATCTCGAAGCGTCCCTCCATCCGGCGCGAAAAATCGGCCAGCAGTTTGAGCGAGCGCCGGCAGCGCAGCGCGCCGAACCACCCGATCCGCCATGGCGGTCCGACCGGACTCTCAGCCGCCTCCGAATCACCGGGCGCCTCGGAAGCGCCGGGCAAGATCGCGGCGGCCTCGAAATACTTGTTCTCAACCAGTTCGACCGGCGCCGCGACCTGGCCGAACGGTTTGAAATAATTGGCGATGAAGGCAGGCGAGCTGGTCACCAGCAGTTTCACGTCCCTGGCCAGAAAGCGTTCGGTGGCACGCAGTGCCTTGCCCAGGACATCGTTGCGAAGCACAAGGCGATGAATGTCGAGGCATTCGTAGACGATCGGAACCGATGCACTGAAGGCCGATCCGGCGCGGCGGGCAAGCGCCAGCATTTCCAGGTTGCGCGCAATGATGAGATCGGGCCTTGGCATGCCGCCAAGCTTGGAGCCTATTGAAACCGCCGCCTTGGCGATGGCCGCGAGCCGCTGGCCGAATCGCCCGTCACGCGTCGCGCCAAGGTCGATCGGCCGCAATCCCTCGATATCCGCAATCGGATTCGTGGTGCGACGAAAGCCGGCCAAGGTGACCTGGGCTCCACCTGCCCTCAGCATTATGATCCGCCGGCGCACTGCCGGGTCGGAAACGTCGTGTACAAGGTACAAGACATGCAGCATGAAAACTCGACCGCTGTTGGCCCACCCAAGGGGAACCTAGTACAGGTCTTGCTGCATCGCAACATTTTTGGCGCAGTGATCCACGTTTTCTGTTGCACTGCAAAATTATTGCCGTAGTTTGTCCGTTGGCGGCGGTAGTGGATTTTCGGGCTCGGAATCCGCGCAAAAATCAGGAATCCTGAATTTGGAAGCCAATGCATTCGATCCGCCGGAAGGCTCTCTGCGCAAATCTGTCGGGCGCGGCGCGGTTGTCACGGCCGTGGCGCAATCGGTGCGGGTCGCGACACAGATCATATCCGTCATCGTGCTGTCGCGGCTGTTGTCGCCGCAGGATTTCGGCGTCGTTGCGATGTGTGCGCCAGTGCTGGCCTTCATCGCGCTGTTCCAGGATTTCGGCCTGACCCAGGCGACAATCCAGAAAAACGGCATTCGGCATGAGGAGGTGAACTACCTCTTCTGGATCAATGTTGCCGTCAGCGCGATCCTGGCCTGTGTGCTTGCGGGTGCCGCTCCGCTGGTCGCCGCCTTTTATGGCGAGCCGCGCGTGGCCGGCCTGGTAGCCGCGTTCGGGCTGCAGATCATGGCCTATGGGCTCGGCGCGCAGCATCTGGCGCTTTTGACGCGCCGCATGCAGTTCGGCCGGCTGGCCGTCATCGACGTCGCCAGCGCCGTCGTGGGTCTGGCCGTATCGATCGCCTGGACCTTCATCGACCGCTCCTATTGGGCGCTGTTCGTCGGCACGCTGACCGGCGCGGTGCTGCCGACGCTCTGCTATTGGGCAAGCTCGCGCTGGCGCCCCGGCCTGCCGCGCAAGGTAGCCGGAATCAGTGAACTGATCAATTTCGGCGCCGGCATCACCGGCTTCAACTTCGCCAATTTCTTTGCCCGCAACCTCGACAACGTGCTGATCGGCAAATACTGGGGCGAAGCCCAGCTCGGCCTTTATGACCGCGCCTACAAGCTGCTTTTGTTTCCGCTGAGCCAGATCACCAACCCATTGTCGAAGGTCATGGTTCCGGCGCTGTCCAGGCTGAAGGACGAGCCGGACCGCTATCGCAGCGCCTATCTGCGCGTCATGCCGCTGATCCTGCTGGTGGCGCTTCCGGGGGTCGCCTTCGCCACCGCGATGTCGGACGTGCTGATCCCCTTCGTGCTCGGCGAGCAATGGCGCGCGAGCGCCAGCATTTTCCTGGCGCTCGGCTTCGCCGGGCTGCTGCAGCCGCTCAACAATCCGGCGGGATGGCTTTTCGTCAGCCAGGGCCGCTCCGGCGACTTCATGCGCTGGGGCATCGTCACGGCCGTGACCTCGGTGCTGGCCTTCGCGCTTGGCCTGCCCTATGGCGCACTGGGCGTGGCGATTGCCTATGCGATCAGCGAGTATCTGAGAACGCCATTCCTATGGCTCTATGTCGGCAAGAGCGGTCCGCTGCAGGCGCATCATGTGCTGCGCGCGGCAACGCCATTCGTGCTTGGCGCCCATCTGGCGCTGGCCGCCATCTGGTTCATCAAGCCGCTGCTGCCGCAGCAGCATGTCATTGGCTTGGCCAGCGGCGCCATTCTCGCCTACCTGATCACCATCGTCATTGCGTTGGCATTCGCATCCGGCCGCGAAGCCCTGCGCGAGGCTTTGAAGATGCTGCCGGCAAGGCTGCCCGCGGCGACACCACGCGAGGCGCAATAGTTGCGCGACCTCGACAGGTACGACATTCACTCCAGGACCAGGTCTGAACCCATGCATTACCGATCGATTTCCGACATGAACGACGCCATCGTCAGGGGCCTGCACCGTCTGCCGCGCGACATCGACCTGGTCGTCGGCGTTCCGAGAAGCGGCATCCTGGCTGCGACGCTGGTCAGTCTTTCGGCGAACATTCCGATGACTGATCTCGACAGCTTCCTGGCCGGCCGGGTCTACACGTCCGGCATCACCAAGCGCCGGGCGGCACTCGACCGCAAGGTCTCCGAGATGCGCAAGGTGCTGGTGATCGACGACAGCGTCGCCGGCGGCAACGCGATGCGTGACGCGCGCGCCCGTATTCAGGCTGCCGGCATCGAAGGAGACTTCACCTTTGCCGCCGTGTTCGGTCTCGAGCCTCGGCATCAGGAGACCGATGTGGTGTTCGAGGTCGTGCCGCATCCGCGCATGTTCCAGTGGAACTTCATGCATCACAAATTCCTGGCGCAATGCTGCGTCGATATTGACGGCGTGCTGTGCCTCGATCCGACCGAAGCCGAAAACGACGACGGCCCGGCTTACGAAAAGTTCCTCAGCGAAGCGCGGCCTCTCTATGCCCCCACCCACAAGATCGGCTGGCTGGTCACCAGTCGGCTGGAGAAATACCGCGCGCTGACCGAGGCGTGGCTCGACAAGAGCGGGATCAAATACGACCAGCTGGTCATGCTCGATCTGCCGAGCAAGGCGGAACGGCAGCGGCTTGGCGCGCATGGCAGTTTCAAGGCCGATTTCTACCGCAAATCCGATGCCATCCTGTTCATCGAGAGCGAGCACGAGCAGGCGCTGAGGATCACCGAACTGTCCGGCAAGCCGGTGCTGTGCGTCGAAACGCATATGGTCAGCTTTCCAGACGCGCTGTCGTTGCCGGCGCTTGGCCAGGCAGCCCGCAACCTGCCGGCACGGTTGCGGCAGATCAACTCGCAAGAGGGCCGCAAGAGCGCCGCCAAGACCCTTGCCCGCGCCCTGCTCGGCGCCCGTGGTTATGAGACGCTGAAAAGCCGGGTCAAACGCCCGGCCTGATCCGCTGCCAGCCTCGAGCCCTGGTTACGCGGCTTGGCGCGCGCGCTGTTGCATCGCCCTATCCAATATCGAGAAGAAGGTGATGAACTGGCGATCGGGATCGAGTTCCGGGCGCCCGGCGAAGCCGCGCGCGAGGCCCGAAAGCCGGTCGTATTCCTGGCTGTCGTTCCACAGCCGCCTGACGGCAGCTACCCAGTCGGCCAGCGGAGCATCGTAGTCGAGCACCACGCCACCTGAACCGATCGCCTCGGGCAGGCCACCACGCCGCGAGCCGACGACCGGGATTCCGCTGCAATGGGCCTCCGACGCGACGCGACCCCAGGCCTCTTCCCACTTGCTGGGAGCAAGCAGGATCTTGGTGCGGCCATAGACCGTCTTCATGTCGCTGGTGCGGCTCTCCAGCACGACATTGCCCAAAGGGGCGATCGTCTGTTCGATTCGCGCCCGATGATCGTCCTCCAGCTTCCAGCTTTCGACGAACAGGAACGGGATTTCGCGACACGCGCCGGCGATGCGCACCGCGAGTTCAAAACCCTTTTCCTCATAGGGATTGATCAGTGTGACAAACTGGCCCGTCGTAGGCGTGCTGTAGTGCGCCGGATTGATGGTCGGCGGGATCACCGTCGCCTCGATGCCGAATTCTCGTCTATAGGTGCGCGCGGTGAACTCCGAATTGGCGATGTACAGCGCTGAATGGAGCTCGCGCAGGTCGCCGCCCAGTTCATGGAATTCGACGTTGCGGAGATAGACGACCAAAGGCACGCCCTCCGCCTGCAGCGCCTTGCCGAGCGGAACCGATTTGTGGCACTGGACCACGGCCACATCCGGCTTCAGCTTGTCGACGGCAAAGGTCGCCGCTTCCCAGGGAAACCAGGCCCGCACCACAGGATAGCCGGGATAGCAGTCGATACCCGCCGGCTGCCGCAGCAGCTTCATCTTGGCGCGCGCCTTCAGGCCGAAGACACCATCGCCGAACAGGGCGGCGAGCACCGCGGCTTCGTGCCCATGTTCGATCAGTTGTTCGGCCAGATGGTGCGTGCTCGACTGAACACCGCCGCTGAACTCGGGTGGGTAGCCACTGCCACCTGCAAAAAGGACTTTCATGGGATCGGGCTCCTTGTCGCATCTCGTATTTCGGTTCCGAGGCCACCGGCGGCGCCTCGCTTTCGACGTCAGGCAAGCTTCGGCGGCTCCAGATTCGCGAACGGATTGGTGCATGACTGCCACCCGGTGAAGCGGATCGGATCACTTGGTGAACTGCGCCAGGCATAGTCTGTCAGCATATGGAATTCGGCGATGACCCAGCGGTCGAAATGCACCAGATCTTCCCGCTTCTCCTGGGGCAGCAGGCGGCGGGCGGCGCCCAATTTGAGCTCCTCGACCAACGTGACGGCGTCGCTAAGCTTCTCGCTGGGAAATATCCACGGGTTCCGGTTGCGGAATTCCAGCACGAACTGCTGCAGATGCTCGAGGCGGATGTTCAGCCTGCCGAGGTATTTTTCGAGTGTGACGCGCACCAGATCCTCATCCGAAAACGAACTGACGGCGGCAAAGGCGACACCGGTCGACACCACCCCACCGGCCACGATCGCCAAGGCCGAGCGTCTGGAAATTTCGATCATTCGATGCCCTCCTTCTAGGCCATGCGGCTCGCCGCCCTCAGGGAGAGGGCCGCGGCGGTCAGGCTCGGGTTGGCGCAGGAGCAGCTCGGATAGGTGCTGGTGCCGACGACAACCAGGTTTCTCAGCTGGTGATGGATCATGTCGCTGTCGATCACCGAATCGGCCGGGCCGGAGCCCATCCTCAGCGTGCCCTGGACGTGCGATTCGGTTGGCCGGATGCCACGATCGAAGAGCTTTTCGACTGGCAGCGGGGCCAAAAGGTCAGGCAATTTCTCCAGCGCGCGAGCCATGCCCTTCACCGCGTAGTCCGACGGCGCCTTGAAGCTGACGAAGGCGTTCTCGTCCTCGTCGAGGGTGACGAAATTTTCGTGGTCGAGCAGGTTTTCGGTGACCACGACGAGTGGCAGCGCCTGGCGCAGCCGTCCCTTTTCCGCACGCATTCCGTGCTGCCAGCGGTTCTCGAAATAGACCAGCGCCGCCGCATGCTCCGATCGGTGCGGACCGTCATAGAGGCCGAAGTTCAGGCCGGTCGTGATGGTGCTGCCGTCGAAATTGTCGACACCGTCGAGATAGACCTCGAAGTTCCAACCGTAGGATTCATGCAGGCCGCGACCGACGAATTCGCCGCCCAGCCCGGATCTCAGCATGATCGCCGCGCTCTGGATGGCATTGGCGCCAAGAAGGAAAAGGTCGCCGCTGACCTGGTATTCCTTGCCATCATGCGTGAACGTGACCGAGCGGACCGTGCCGCCGACGTGATCGAGCCGCCGCACCTCCGCACCGAGGCAGACCGAAATGTCGGGATGCTCGAAGACATGCATCAACCCGTTGTTGACGGTGAATTTGGCGTCGACCGGACACAGCCAGCAGCGCAGATTGGCACAGCAGGAGGTGCGCTGCGCGGTCGGCACTCGCGCCCGTGCCGTTGGCATGACGAAATGCTGGCCGGGCTGCGCCGCCTTCATCATCCGGTCCGGCGTCGACATACGATGCGGCGGTTGCGGAAACGGCTTCGAGCGTGGCAGCATCGCCGCCATGTCGGGATCGCCCGAGATCGACATGATGTCTTCAGCGTCGCAGTAGAACGGCTCGACGTCGTCATAGCTGATCGGCCAGTCGTTGCCGATACCATAGGTGCTTTTCAGCCTGAAGTCGTTGGGATGGAACCTTGGCGTCTGCGCGAACCAGCAATTGGTGCCGCCACCCAGTCCGATGGTGTAATTCCACGGCTTGTCGGAATTGGTCTTGTAGGTCGTCTCGTCGTCGATATCGGTGTTGGCGTTCTGCGCGAGCTGCCATTCATGGGTGTTGTGCCGGCCCCATTCGAGCACCAGGACGCGTGCCTTTCGCCGCCTGGCGAACTCATGCAGGAAGAAGGCCGAACCGAAGCCGGAACCGATTGCGACGAGATCGAAATGATCCCTGGTGATTTGCTCGGGCTTTACGTCCAGCACCATCAGCCACAACTCCTTTCCGCGCCGGGCGCGCCCGCCAGGTTCTGCTTCCGGCTCTTCGCTCCGAGCCTCACGCCGCCATTCTGCCGATCGAGTGATATTCGATGCCGTGGCGGGCGATGACCTTGGGGTCATACAGGTTGCGGCCATCGAAGATGATCGGCGTCGTCAGCGCATCTTTCATCGCGTCGAAGGACGGCGCACGGAAACTCTTCCATTCGGTGGCGATCAGCAGCGCATCGGCGCCACGCAGGGCTGCTTCCTTGGTGCCGCACAGCAGCAGGTCGTCGCGCAGCCCGTAGATGGCCTGGCATTCCTGCATCGCTTCGGGGTCATAGGCCTGCACATTGGCGCCGGCGTTCCACAGTGCCTCCATCAGCGTGCGTGCCGGCGCCTCGCGCATGTCGTCGGTGTTGGGCTTGAAGGCCAGCCCCCACAGCGCAAAAGTCTTGCCCTTGAGGTTGCCCTTGAAATAGCGGTTCACCTTGTCGAACAGCACCGATTTCTGCTCGTTGTTGCGCTCCTCGACGGCGCGCAGCAGCTTGGCGTCGAACTTGACGCCCTCGGCCGTCTTGATCAGGGCGCGCACATCCTTGGGAAAGCACGAGCCGCCATAACCAAGACCCGGATAGATGAAGTGGTAGCCGATGCGCGGATCGCTGCCGATGCCCTTGCGGACCTCTTCGATGTCGGCGCCGAGCTGCTCTGCCAGGTTGGCCATCTCGTTCATGAAGCTGATCTTGGTCGCCAGCATGCAGTTGGCGGCGTATTTGGTGAACTCGGCGCTGCGCACGTCCATCACGATCATCTTCTCGTGGTTGCGGTTGAAGGGAGCGTAGAGCTCGCGCATCACCGCCTCGGTGCCCTCGCTGTCGGTGCCGACGATGATGCGGTCGGGCTTCATGCAATCGGCAACCGCGGAACCCTCCTTGAGGAATTCCGGGTTCGAAGCGACGTCGAAGGCCAGGTCCTCGCGGCCTCTTTTCTTCAGTGTTTCGGCGATCCTGGCCTTCACCTTCTCGCAGGTGCCGACCGGCACGGTCGATTTGCCGACGATGATCTTCGGGGAGTCCATCTCGCGGCCGATGGTCTCGGCGACGGCCAGCACATATTTGAGATCGGCCGAACCGTCCTCGCCGGGCGGCGTGCCGACCGCGATCATCTGGATTTCGCCATGCCTGACCGCGGCCGCGGCATCGGTGGTGAACTTGATGCGGCCAGCGGCGTGGTTCTCCTTGACGAGGCTTTCCAGTCCAGGCTCGAAGATCGGCACGAAGCCCTGGTTGAGCCGCTCGACCCTGTTGGCGTCTATGTCGACGCACACCACCTGGTGCCCGACTTCGGCAAGCACCGCCGCCTGCACGAGACCGACATAACCAATTCCAAAGACCGTCAAATTCATTCGGTTTCATTCCCATGCAAGGCAGCGGACCGCTTTCGGCCCTGCCAGTTCAAGTCGACTTTCCCAATTACTTTATGCTGCATGCCAGCGATTCCGGAAACTGGCAGGGCTCGCCCAGGGCGGTGAACGCGACACGATCGATCTGCAGCTTAAGCTTGCGGCCTGGATCCGCGAACGCTCCCATCCAGCCGGTCATCTTGTCGCTTCCCCAAAGGCTGAAGAATATCTTCTGGGCATGGGTTGGCAATTTCGCCGGATCGGTGATGGTGTTCACCAACTTGCCGTTGAGGTACCAGCGCAAGCTGTCCTTCTCCCAGACGAAGGCGTAGTCGTTGAAGGCGTTTTCGGTGCCGCCGGCCACGTCGACCAGCTTCTCATTCTTGCCCTTGCCGGCGATATAGGCATTGACCTGCACCTTCGAGGTGTCCTTGGTCAGGATTTCGAAATCGATTTCGTCCCAGGGCTGCTTGTCGGTGGGGCCGATATAGGAGAAGAAAGCCGCATTGAGACCGGAGCCGGTGTCGGTCTTCATCCGTGCCTCATAGGTGCCGTAGCCGAAGCGCTGCTTGGTCTGGATCTCGCCGCAGGCGTAGTCGCGATCCTTCAGCTTCTGCTTTTCGAAGCCAAGCGACAGCACGCCGTCGGAAAGCTCGACCAGGCCTTTCGACCAGGTGCAATTTTGATGACTGCCGTTCGACCAGCCGTCGGAAACATACCAGCGTGCACGATCGAAGCTGGTGAAATCATCGACGAATGATGGCGACGTCGCAATGTCCTGGGCATGGGACGGAGACGTCGACAGGCTGCCAAGTGCGGCCAGCAGCAACGCGCTGATCGCACTCAACCGCCTGAGGCCAGCTTGCCTTGCGCGGCGCGTGAACGGCGTTCCGCCGGTTGCGATGGTGGACATAGTTTTCGGATTCGAATTCATACCAAACTCACCTTTGTGCTGTGCATCCCCAACCCAAAGTCGACTTTCGAACCGCTCCTGAACGGGCCAACCTTGACCTCCTGTTTGACCCCTCTCGTTCCCTCGTCCTGCCTCGCATCAAGTCTGCTGCAACAATTCCGGGCCTTCACGTTCAACCTCTGCCAGCGCCCGCCGGTCTGGCGAATTCCGTGGAGGTGGCCGAATCGGACGGCGCTTTCTCGACGAAGACCATGTCCAGCGAATGACGAAGCTCTTTCATCATGCCGTTCTGGCGCGACAACTCCGCGATGCGGCGTTCGCAGTTCAGGATCGACTTCGTCAGTTCGCTGACTTCGGATGACCGACGGTCGGAGGTGGAGCCGTTCTCCATCGCTTCGACCAGGAAAGCGGCGTTGGTCGCTTTCGTGCGATAGCGATTCTCCAACCCGGCCCTTTCGGCCTCGATCTCGACCGCGATCTGCTCAAACAGCTTTGCCAGACGATCGAGGCGTGAACCATCGGTCTGCCGGTCGCGGGCCGGATCCCTTGATCTGAAACCGAATATCGAGGCCATGAACTTAGATCCCTGTCATCGCCGGCCCGTAGCCGGGGCTTCTGGCCGATCCCCGCAGCCGGGGCTCAAAAACTCACGTTGCATTGTCCTGCTCCTCTGAGGGAGAGACATCAGACCAATCCGATCGGGGGCCAGTTCGGCTGGTCGTTGAATTTGCTGCACCGCAACATAGACTGCCATCCTCGGAGCCGCGAGGCAACCACCCAGTTCGTAAACTCATAAATCGGACCGAAATGGTTTGCGCGATGAGCTTGTCATCGGCGGGCAACCCGGACGATGCGGACGACGCGGACAGTTTCACCGCGCCTTGCCTGTGCTGGTGCCGGCCATCAGAAAGCGCAACGGCGGCACATGCTTGTGCCTGGACACAAGGCCGACGCGGCGAAACAGCGCTTCGAGCTTGTCGGAAGCCACGCCCTGGACGATGGGGACGAGGTTGGATTGGCTGGCGAAGGCGTAGGCCGCGGCCGATGCCAGCCCGCGCTCGGCCTTGACGTCGAGGAAATTGCGCAGCCGGTATTTGTCGCGCACATGCCGCTCGTGCCGCCGCAGCACCGCTTTCGAGCCTTCCGGCAGGCTGTCGATCGCCAGCAGCGCCAGATCCGCATCGGCCAGACGCTTCAGGTCCTGCGTCTTGTGGCGGCCGCTGAGCGAATCAGCGCGGACGATGGCGCCGTAGCCGCACGAGCGGATGACCTTGAACCGCGCCCCGCAGGCGACCGCGCGGGCGTAGAGCTCATAGTCCTCGCCCAGCCGCAAGCTCTCGTCATAGCGCAGCCCATGCCAGTCGAGGAAGGCACGGCTGATCACCGGCTTGAGGAAGCCCAGTTCGCCCCTTTGCACGCGGCGCCTCGAGATATTGCCTTCGACGAAGCGCTCGAAATCGAGGAATTCCGGATCCGCGTCAAATTGCGGGGCAACGATTTTCGTCGCGTCGCCCGTCGCATCATCCCTGATCAGCATGATGTTGTCCGCCGCGAAATCCCAATCGGCGCCGGCAAACAGGTTGCGAAACCGGCCTTCGAGAAAAAAATCGTCGGCATCGAGAATGCTGATGAACGGCGATCTCGAGCTGGCGATCGCGGCGTTGCGGGCGAAGGAGGGGCCGCGATTGACGTCGAGGCGCATTACCGCAAGCCGGCCGCTGCCGTCGTCGGCGGATCGCGCGACTGTCGCGGTGTCGTCGGTGGAGGCGTCGTCGACGACGACGACTTCCGCCACTTCCGGTTCGCGCAACGCGGACGCGATGGCGACAGCGATTGTCGGCGCCGCGTTTCGGGCCGCGATGATCACGCAGACCTGGGATTTCGTCATCGACATGGATTTGCCTCTCGTACAGGTGATATCGATTTGCCCTCGCCCCGTACTCGTTCGATGCCCGATCTGTTTTCCATCAGCGCCCGATCTATTTCCATCAGACCGGCCGTTCAAAGATGCGCCGGCTGATGTCGGCCGACGCAGCCCAGCTGGCCTCGGCCAGATAGCGGACCGGCGCACGGCCGCACAACTCCCATAGCACCGTTCGCCGCTGCGGCCACCTAAGCGACGACAGCCACGGCGCGATGACCATGTTGAGCAGGTCCTCGTTGCCGATGCGCGACAGGATCCGTGTCGCCCGCCTCGACAGCAGCGTATCGGCACCGCCGAGCAGCACATCGGCGGCGCGCAGGCCAAGCAGCAGCGTGTCATCCAGTCCCTGCGCAGTCGCGGCATCGAGCACAAGCTGCTGGTCCGCCTCGTCGAGGCGGCTGGCGCTGGCGCGCACGTCGCAGACATAGCCCGCGCAGGGTTCCCTGTTGAAGAGCGCCTTGGCGACGCTGATGCAGGACAGAAGCAGCGTATCGGCAACCGAGGTGAACGGCACGGTCGCACCGGCGATTTCGACCTGTCGTTTGCGCCGCAGAAATCCGTCCGCGTCGCGCGGGCTGGGCGAGCCGGGCTGCTGGAGTCGATAGTGGAGATCGACCGTGGACGGCTTCGGCCCGTCGCCGCGCGTCATATGCTGTTCGCCGAGGAAGCGAACCCACCAGACGGAACGCGACTTGCCGGCGACCTCGTAGCCGATCGCGCGAAGCGCATCACGCGCCCTGACAAAACCGGCCGGAGAAACCAGGATGTCGACATCGCCCGAAGGCTTCATGAAGTGATCGTCGTAGAGCAGCCGCTGCTGGAACGGGCCCTTCAGAAAGACGAAATCGATCCGGCTTTCGCGCAGCGCGTCATGGATCGCCATCGAATCCATGATGCAGGACGCGTTCATCGAAACCGTCCTCCTGCGGTAGGTGTCCAGCCAATGGAAAAGCTCCGGCGGTCTCTCATTCGCGGGCGCACGCGACACGACCTTGAGGACAAAGGTAGCGACCTTGTTCAGCCTGGCGATGTCGGCGACATGGACACCGCCAGGGCCAGGCATCGACACGTCGCCCGGGGTGGCTCCCACCCCCGCGAAGTACAACCGCAGGCAGGCCCGCACATAGGCAACCTCGTCGGCACAATCGGCGGCGCGCAATCGTTCATAGGAACTATCCGGCAAGGCCATTTAGCGCACGGTCTCCAAAAAAGCGATTTGCCCAACGCGTATGCTGCAAGTGCGAAGCAAGCATCACCAAAAACCTCGATGCCGTAAAGCCTTTCCTTTTGCAGTGCGGAATTTTGCAACCGGAACGTTTATCGATACCATCTCGGGCGCGACGAAAACCGCAGCTGAAATGCCGCCGTTGCCAAGGCTTTTCAACCACTTTTCATCGTGGATTGCCAAAAGAAACCCGCCTATTAGCGATGCCTAAAAAACAGGCCCAATGGCCAATGTTTTATGCAAGCAAAATCAGATGCTTAAAGAATCGCCGTTGACATCATCCCAATGCACATGGAATTAGCTCAAAAGAAGTCAGGTTTTAGGCATGGCCTACACACAAGGCCGCGCGCACAACCCGTAATTGATTAACACTTGGTAAATCAGGCTTGACTCATAAATGCTGCCATGCAGCTATTGCGCTGCAGCATGAAAGTGCTGACGGCACTCGACAGGCCGTTTCCAGTCCTTATTGGAGAGTAAAATGGAACAGAATGTTGAAAAGCATGACTACGAAACGCCAAGCCTGACGGTACATGGTTCGATCGAAACCATCACCCAAGGCGGCGGCGGCAGCACGGCGATCGACGCATCGTTTCCCGCGCATACGCCGATCGGCGACCTGACGTTTTCCTGAGTCTATCGCAGTTTTCCCAGAGTGACGACGTTGGGACTCTGGATCTAAAAAACATAAGAGAGTCGGGGGCCAAACCTCCGACTCCACTTTTCATTGCCTGGAACTGCCGAAGCGTAGTGTAAGCGAGGTTTTGGGATGAGCTGGAAGCTATCCGGCCAAGATTTGGCCGACCACGATCGTGTGAGCGCGACCAGGGATGCCGTGGCTTGCGAGTTCGGCGATGGGCTGGCGCTCCTCAATCTGAAATCCAACATCTATTACAGCCTGAATGGCGTCGGCGCCTTCATCTGGGATTTGATCCAGGAGCCCAGGTCGATCGTGGACATCCGCGGCGCCGTGCTTGGGCGCTACAATGTCGACCCGGAGCGCTGCCAGGCCGACGTCGACGCGTTGCTGAAGGGCCTGGCCGACAACGGGCTTGCGAGGCTGCATCATGAGGAACTTGTCTAAGCCGGTTTCGCAAAAGCCCATGGTTTTGCGGCAGGAACCCGCGACAGAAAGAAGCCCCAAGCAGACGAAGCGCCTGCAAGGCCGGCGAAGTGTTTTGGGGATTCTTTCCCTGAGCGGCTCGGAAATGATCTTCCTCGGTCGCTGCCTGCTGGTGGTGGCGGCGGTTCGGCTGGGGTTGACGCTGCTGTCCTACAACCGTGTTCGCAGCCTGGTGACTCGGCTCGACGCGCGTCAGTGCGCCAGCATGGGCGAACTGCGGCGTGTTGCGTGGGGGGTTGCCGCGGCGGCCCGTTTCGTCCCTTACTCCACGTGCCTGACCCAGGCGCTTTCGGGCCAGTACATCCTCGCCCGCCAGGGCAATGCCTCGAAGATCCGCATCGGCATCGAACGCGGCACTGGCGATCAACTCAAGGCGCATGCCTGGCTGGTCAGCGATAATCATATCGTGCTTGGCGGATCGATCGACGGTTTCGCCCATCTGGTCGACCACGGCAGCCGATGAGCGGCGTCGCCGGAATCCTGCTGCGACAGGGACACGCATCGGCGGTCCGGGGACACGCATCGGCGGTCCGGGGACACGCACAGGCGGTCCCGGCGGCCGATATCCAGCTGATGCTGGCGCGCATGCGCCATCGTGGTCCCGACGGAAGTTCGTGGTGGCTGGACCCCGGCATTGCGCTTGGCCATGCCTGGCTCAACACCACCGATGAAGCCGGCCCCGGTCCGCTGACGATGGCCGGCGGCAAGCTCGCCGTCACCGCCGATTGCCGGTTGGACAACCGCGACGAGCTGCTGGCCAGGCTGGGCATAAGGGATCAGTCGGTCGCCGATGCGACCTTGCTGATGCGGGCCTATCTGCGCTGGGGCGAAGCCTGCCCCGTGCATCTGCAAGGCGATTTCGCCTTTGCCATCTGGGATGCCGAGCGGCAGCTCCTGTTTTGCGCGCGCGACCATTTCGGGGTCAAACCGTTCTACTACCACGCGGCGGATCAGCGTTTTGCCTTTGCATCGGAGATCGGGCCGATCCTGGGCGTGGAAGGGGTCGGCACACGTGTCTCCGAGCACCAGATCTCGGGGTTTCTGGCCGGGCTTCCCGACGATCCGCAGTCCACACCCTACAGCGACATCTTCAGCTTGCCGGCGCGCCACAGCCTTACCGTCACCGGCCAACAGGTGACGCTGCGCCGCTACTGGCAGATCGAGCCGTCGCCACGACCGATGCGGTCGGATGCGCCTGAGGAATTCGCCCATCTGTTCTCGCAGTCGGTGCGCAACCGCATGCGCGGAACCTCGGCGGTCGGCGCGATGCTGAGCGGCGGCCTCGATTCCTCCTCGATCGCCTGTGTTGCCGGCCTGCAAAACGCCGCCGAACACAAGCCGAGGCTGCCCACCTTCTCGCTGATTTTCGAGAAGGGCTCGCCAATGGACGAGCGGCCGTTCATCGATTCCGTGCTTGACCAGCAGAAGGTCGATGGAACGCTGATCCCAGTCGGCAACTATGCGCCATTCGCCGAATTCGAACGGGTGCTGGAGGAACAGGAGGGGACGTTCCTGGCTCCGGGCCTGACCCTGACCCGCGGCATCTACCGGACGGCAGGCGCCAAGGGCATCAAGGTGCTGCTGGACGGCCATGGCGGCGACGAGGTCGTATCACAAGGTCATGGCCATCTGCATGAACTTGCCAATGCCGGCCGATGGATGGATTTGTGGCGTGAGATCCGCAGTGCCTCCGACACCTATGGCGACAGCACGCTGGGCCTGTATTTCCAGTTCCTGACCCTCTACGGGCCGGCCTGGCGGATCGCTAAACTAAGACATTTGGCAAACCGCGCCCTGAACAAGATACGCAGGCCGGCGCAGGCGCCGCGCGGCCGAAGCTGGCGCGACCTGATCAATCCGGACCTGGCCAGGCGCACCGAGCTTGTGGACCGATTTCACCGAGCCGGATATATGCCGCCCGGCGTCCAGGCCAGCGACGCCTTGAGCCATCGCTGGATCCTGTCGAACGGTTATGTCCCGCATGCTTTCGAGGTGCTCGACAAGGCCGCGGCCAATTTCGGCGTCGAGCCGCGCTATCCGTTCTGGGACAAGCCGCTGGTCGAGTTCTGCCTGGGCCTGCCCGGTGAGGAAAAGCTCAGCCACGGCTTTGGCCGCTATGTTCTGCGCCGCGCCATGGAAGGTGTCCTGCCGGCAGCGGTTCAGTGGCGACGCGACAAGATCGACTTCACCGCCAATCTCGTCAACGGCATGCTGCGCAACCACCGCGACCTCTTGGAACAGCTGCTGATCTCGGATGCGAGCCGCATCGCGCCCTACGTCAACCTGCGCCAGGTGAGTGCTGCCTATGCGCGGCTGCAGCGCCGGCCCGATCGAGCGGCGCCTCTGGATGTCCAGTATGTCTGGCGCTCGGCATCGCTGTCGCTCTGGCTACGGCAGCTCCAGCATAGCGGGAGCGCCGCATGATGCCGCGCAACGAGCCGCTCGCCGTATACGGTGATCCCCGCCCGCATAGCCGGGCCGTGAGAGAGCGCCGCTTCTACCGCGCCTACGGACTGACCATCGCGTCCGAGGTGACGTTGCCCGAACTGGAGCCGGCAGCGCCGGGGGCGGCCGATGTGGTGATCGCCGTCGGCCCGATCGACCCGCCGAAACCCGCCTCCGAAGCCGCGACCGATTTTCGCTTCGAACCCGACCGGCAATATCTGGCGTGGCATGCTGTCGGCGCGTTCCTGATCAGCGATGGCTGCCGCATCGACGTCGAGCCGGCGCCCGGCGTCGACGACGCGCTGATCGCGTTTCCGCTGCTGGGGCCGGTCATGGCACTGCTGCTGCATCGGCGCGGTCTGCTCGTCCTGCACGCCAGCGCCATTGCGGTCGCCGGCACGAGCGCCATCTTCATGGGCGACAAGGGTGCCGGCAAGTCGACGACGGCAAGCGCGATGATCCGGATCGGGCATGAACTGCTTACCGATGACGTGGTGGCCCTCGACCTCGCCAACCCGCGTGAGCCGATGATCGTTCCGGGTTTTCCGCAGATCAAGCTGGCGGCCGACGCCGCGGCGGCGATTTCGCTAGGGGACGCGGTGGTGCGGCCGCAAGTGCATCCGGCAATCGACAAGATGCAGCATAGACTGAATGGCGCCTTTTCCGGCAACAGGGTGCCCGCGACCAGGATCTATATCCTGGCGCGCGGTGAAAGAGCTGACATCACGCCCCTGCCAGGCATCGCGGCCCTGCCGGCCATCATCAAGTTCTCCTATGTGACACGGTTTGGCCGCGCGGCCCTGCCCAGCGATCTTGCGGAAATGCATCTTCGGCAATGCGCGCGGCTCGCGGACCATGTCGGCGTTCGCCGCCTCGAAATCCCGGCCGGCCTCGACAGAATCGGCGAGGCCGTGGAGCTGATCACAACGGATCTGGCGGCTGGGGGTTTGTCGGCTGGTCGTCGGCGAGCGTGAGAGCAATCATGTCGAAGTCCTCGCTCCTTCGCCTGTCGCTGTTGCGAGAGGTTGCCGCGTTCGGCGCCGTCATTGCCCAGATCGGCGGGAGGCGAACCTGGACGGCGCTGCTCTTCCTGATCCTGGGCAGCCTGACCGAAGGCATCTCCATCCTGCTGCTTGTGCCGCTGCTGCATCTGGTCGGACGCGCCGACCAGGACTTTGCGGTCAAGTTGCCGAACAATGAAGTCGTGCGCTGGCTGGTGCCGGACGGAACGTTGCAGTTGACGACGGTGCTTTGTGTGCTGGTCGGGCTTGTTGCCGTGCAGGCGGCGTTCAACCGTTTCAAGTCGGTCTACATGGCCAGACTGCTGTTCGATTTCATCAACCGCGTGCGGATGAACCTGTTCGAGAGCATCGGCAAGGCACGGTGGGGCGTCTTCACACGCATGCGCAGTTCCGACCTCGACCATGCCCTGACTGGCGATATCGATCGTGTCCAGGGCGCTGCCTTCTCGCTGTTGATGCTGGTGCAGATCGCCGTGCTTCTGGCCGGCTATCTGCTGGTTTCGGTGTTCATCTCGCCTGTGATGACGCTGTTTGCCGTCGTCATCGGCATCCTGATGTTCGTGGCGCTGCAGCCCTTCCGGGCACGGGCCACGGCGTTTGGCCGGGTTCTGACGGCCAATCGGCAGGATCAGTACCGGACGGTTTCGGAGTTCCTCGGCGGCATCAAGGTGGCTAAGAGCCTGAACGTCGAGGCAACCTATTTCGCGCAGCTGCAAGCGACGCTCGAAAAGATGAAGGCCGACAACGTCGACTATGTGCGCAACAGCACGATCGGCACCGCGGTGTTCCAGGTGGCGAGCGTCGTTGGCTTGAGCCTGTTCATCTATGTCGCGCTGGTCCGCTTCAACTTGTCGCTGGCCGAGATCGTCGTCCTGCTGCTGGTTTTCATGCGCATCGCGCCGCGCTTCATGGACATGCAGACGCAGGCCCAGCAGGTGCTGATCAACCTGCCCGCCTATGCCGCGATGCGCAGCCTGCAGGCGCGTTTCGACGCCGAACGCGAGCCCGGCGATGCCGGAGCCGGCGAAGGCGGCAAGCTGTCGCTGGCCACCGGGCTGAACGTCAGGGGCGCCTGCTTCGGCTATGGCGACGACCCTGCCAAGATGGTGGTCAAGGACATCACGTTCGGCCTTCCGGCCGGCAAGGTCACCGCCCTGATCGGTCCCTCCGGATCGGGCAAGAGCACGATCGCCGACATGCTGCTTGGCCTGCTCGAGCCGACCGCCGGTAAGATGCTCGTCGATGGCGTCGAGATCGATTCTGGCAATCGCCGCAGCTGGCGCGATCAGGTGGCCTATGTGCCGCAGGACGTGTTCCTGCTGCATGACACGATCGCGGCGAACCTGCGCCTTGCCGCGCCGCAGGCCAGCGATGAGGAGCTGTGGGCCGCGCTGCACTCGGCGCACGCCGGCGAATTCGTCGAACGGCTCGACCTCCGGCTCGAAACGGTGGTCGGCGACCGTGGCGTGCGGCTCTCGGGCGGCGAACGTCAGCGCATCGCCTTGGCTCGCGCGCTGCTGCGCAAGCCGTCCCTGCTCATCCTGGACGAGGCCACCAGCGCGCTCGACTGGCAGAACCAGTCGCTGATCGCCAGGTCGATCGATGGATTGCGCGGCACGATGACGATCCTGACCATTGCGCACCGGCCGTCGATGATCGCTTTCGCCGACTGGGTGGTGGCGATGGAAAACGGTCGCATCGTCGAAGTCGGGCAATATCAGCGGCTGAAGGAAAAAGCCGGCAGCCGACTGTCGAGGATGCTGTCGGGCGAGCAATCCGAAAGGGAAGCTGCCGACGTAGCCTGAGGGTCCGTCAGTGAGGTTGGGATCTGTCGAGATTTGTCTCAGGCCCGCACCGCCTGAATATCGACACAGCCTAGTGCAGGCTACGCCTGGCGCCGAGCTTCTCGCCTTCGGTCACTTCGGGCGCATTCAGCTTTCTTTCGGCTTCGCGACTCCTCTCGGCCGGCGTCGGCGCGCTCCTGGCGATCATGGCATAGACGAGCACGAAGTAGCCCGCCTGAATGACAACGGCGCAAATGATGACGCGCACCAGCGTCGTGCCGATCGACGCACCGCCCAGCCAGGACCAGGCGACGACGATTGCAAGAGCGAATATCATCCCGAGGATGAATTTTGGAAGTGCCATACCCAACAGCCCATAAACCGGCTCGGGTATATTTAACGTTTGCCCCACCCGAGCGCCGTCCCTTGTCATGTGGGCTTGTTAAGGTCGCCCACTCTCGGCCGGTTGCTTCCGGCCTTTTCTACCTGTCGCCACTCTGACAGATATAATTTGCAATTCTATTAAAGCGAGCAGTAGGCGGCAAGGGCAACGCCAGATATTTTTGATTGAGCCTTCGCGATCGACTCAGCCATGCTGCAATGCACGCGACGGGATATAAGCCGGTCTCCGGCCATCATCTTTTTCGAGTAAACCAGGCAATATTAAGTAGTATTTTATATGATTTGCCCCAAGCATCATGGTGTGCTGAAGCACTAATGCCCACCACATCTCGGCAGATAGGTAGGCCTGCCCAAAAATCGCCCCAAAAAGGTCCTTATTTTTTCGACTGTGCCCGTTTATTGTCACAAATATGCTAAATATCCCGAAATTTGTGCATGTCTAGCTTATTATTTGGTCAATTCATGACGCGACTATTTCAACGGGTTGGTAAATTGTGTGTTGCGCTGCAACATTTTTTTGGTATCTTGCGGCGAACCATTCGTTCAACGCATGGAGTTTACGGCATGAGGGACGTTGCCAAGTCGGCCACCGCGGGCTTTTCGCAGGCTGACATTGATTTTCCGCCGCCGATCGGCGGCCTGCTTAAACGCAGCTTCGATATCACCGGTTCACTGATTGGCTTGATCGCTCTCAGCCCGCTGTTTGTCATGATCGCTCTGCTCGTCAAATTTTCTGACGGCGGATCGATTTTTTACGGCCACAGGCGTATCGGGCGCGGCGGACGGATTTTTCCTTGTCTGAAGTTCCGCACCATGGTTCCCGATGGCGACAAGGTGCTGGCCGCCTATCTCGCCACCAACCCGGACGCCAACGCGGAATGGGTAGCGACCCGCAAGCTGAAGAACGATCCGCGCGTCACTCGCGTCGGAGCAGTCCTGAGGAAACTCAGCCTCGATGAGCTGCCGCAGATCATCAACATCCTGCAGGGCGACATGAGCCTTGTCGGACCTCGGCCGGTGGTGCGCGACGAACTTGAGATCTATGGCACCTCCGCAGTGTATTACCTGAAATCCCGCCCGGGCCTGACCGGCCTGTGGCAAGTCAGCGGCCGCAACGATGTGTCCTATGACAGCCGCGTCGCCTTCGATCGCCACTATGTCGAGAACTGGTCGCTGTTCGAGGACGTTCGCATCATCATCAAGACCGTTCCGGCGGTCTGGATGTCGCGCGGCTCTTACTGACCGGCTGCGATGTCAGACAAGCGGCGGCAAGCTCATCGGGCGATGGGGCTAAAGCGGATCGGAACGTTCAGTTGAAAACAGATATGTTCGAAGCCTTTCGCAGCGGCCCGTTTCCCGGCCGCCTGCGGCGGGCGCGTTTGCTGGCTACATGCGTTGCCGTGTCGCTGGTCATCCCTCACATCGCCGCCGCCGGCGAGTACCGCCTCGGATCGCAGGACAAGCTCACCATCCGCGTTGCCGAATGGCAGACCGTCGAAGGCACATTCCGTGACTGGTCGGCGGTGAATGGCGAGTACACGGTCGGCCCGTCCGGCACTCTGTCCGTGCCGTTCGCCGGCGAGTTGCCGGCATCCGGCAAGACCACAGGCGAAATCGCCGCGGCGATCGGCGCGGCACTGCAGCGCAAGCTCGCTCTGTCGGACAAGCCGGAAGCCTCGGTCGAAATGGCGCAGTTCCGGCCATTCTACATCTCGGGCGAGGTGCAGAACCCCGGCCAATTTCCCTATGTGCCCGACCTGACCGTGCTGAAGGCGATCAGCGTCGCCGGCGGCATCAGGCGAAACGCCGACTACGGTCCGCAACTCGGCAAGGACCTGGTTACCGCCAAGGGCAACTTCGATATCTCTGACGACCAGCGCATTCGGCTGATCGTCAGGCGCGCCCGCATCGACGCCGATATGGCCGGCAAGGCGAGCTTCGACGTGCCGAAGGAGGTCGAGGGCGATCCGCGGTTGCAGGCCATCGTCGCCGACGAGATGACGATCCTGACCTCCGACCAGAAGGCGCTGAAGCTCAAGCTCGAGGCGCTCGACGATCTGAAAGGGGTTTTGCAGTCCGAGATCGAATCGCTGCAGAAGAAGATCGTCAACCAGCAGCAGCAGGTCGACCTGGCACAGCAGCAGCTCACCAGCATCGGCCCGCTGGCTCAGAAAGGCCTGATCGCCAACGCCCGACTGCTGGATTCGCGGCAGTCCGTCGCCGACCTGCAGGGCAAGATCCTGGACTACGAAACGGCCATCCTCACCGCCAAGCAGGCAATCAGCAAGGCCGCGCAGGACGCCATCGATGCCCAGAACACCTTGAGTTCAAGCCTCGCCGCCGACCGCCAGCAGACCGAAGCCGACCTGAACGAGGCCGCGCTGAAGGTGAATATGCAGAAAGGCCTGATGGCCCAGGCCAGCGATCCCGCGACGAGAGTCGCCAGCGACACCGACCAGCAATCGAGCCTGCTCTACGCCCTGGTGCGGGTCGTCGACGGCAAGACCAGCGAAATCGCGGCGAAGGAAGATACCCCGGTGCTGCCCGGCGACGTGATCAAGGTCAAGCTGGCGCCGATGGCCAGCCAGTAAGCCCGCGATCGCCAGCACGATCCAGCGTTTCGGCCCAGAGCCCCGTACCGATCGAATCGGTGCTGGGCTCTATCTATTTGTCTGAGCAGGATCTCCAGCGAAGACCACCTTTCGGGATCATGCTCCATGGCGCCGAAGGATGGATTTCTCGCCTGAGCCCCAGGCCGCCTGGCCGAAGATCCGCCCTTAAGCGCGTTGCGTTGAAGCCTTTGACTTTTATGCATATCGCCCAAAACCGCAGCGCAGTTTTGGGCGACATGCACGAGTCCGGCTTCAGCCGGCGAAACGATCGCTCACGACTGGTCAGCCACCGCTGGACCGACGGCATGCCTCGGCCAGCCAGCCTCTCTCTTCGTCGCCTCCGCCTGCTCGAAGGCGGGGCTCCATCGCGTGCGGGTAACAGGCAGCCGCGCCAGCTTGAAGAAGCTGAAATACATCAGGAAAGAGCCCATGATGTACGGGTTAAGAATCTCGACCTCGACGAAGGAGCGGATCAGCAGCAACACCATCACACCGATGAGGATCACCGAATCCGCTTGCCATGCCCCGAAGATCACTGCCGCGACGTGGCCGTAGAGCGTGCGCAGCATGAGCAGCGAGACCAGCGTCGCCCCGACGAAGCCGAGTTCGACGAGTGCTTCGATATAGGTGTTGTGGAAGTGGAAGCCGGTGCGGGTGGTGATGTAGAATTCGTTCCACAGCCGCTCGGCTTCGGCGAAGCCCTGCACCCAATAGGCGGCATAGCCGACGCCGAGAATCGGTGCTTTCTGCACCGCGTTCCAGCCCTGCTCCCACAGATAAGTCCGCCCGGTGAGCGTTGAATCCTTGCCGAAGAGGCCAAGGACGAAGTCCATCAACCCGAGGTTCAAGGCGACGAAGGCAACCACGACCAGCAGGCCCGCGCCGACCAGGAAGATCACCCGGCGATAGCGCCGCGACAGCAGCTTGCTCATGGCAAGAAGCGCCACCAGCGCCAGAACCGCCGGTATCGAGGCCATTGAGGTGGCGGAGTGCGAAACGACCAGCAGATAGGCCGACAACAGAACGATAGGCACAGCCAAGACGAGGCTCAGCCAGCCGCGCCGGTAGAAAGCAATGAATACAACGCAGAAATAGATGCCGAGCGAGGCGACGAAGCCGATCTGGTTCTTGGAGGCGAAGGCGCCGACGAAGTTGTAGGTGCCGTCGAGAACGTCCTCGGAATAGTTTCCGACCCGCAGCGAATAGAGCAGGACGACAAATATCCCGACCAGGGCGCCTATGGTCAATGTGCGCACGCTGACGGTGCGTGCCGCGACGTAGGCGCAGGCAATATGGGAAAAATACTGGATTGACGTCCTTGCGGTGACGCCGGGCGCCTGCGACCAGAAGACCGAGAAGCAGACATAGGCGGCAAACAGCAGCGGCAGCCAGGCACTGGACAGCTGCCGCAAGAACCGCCGGTAGTCGACCAGGATGAGCGGAAGCCAGACCGCGTAATAGGCCAGGATCAGCACCTGGCCAAAAATGACCGAGTAGGAAAACGCCCAGATCGAGACGGCCACGGCAAAGCTGCCATAGACCGAGTTCTTCTCGGGATCGACCAGCAAGGACTTTGGAATCTTCATCTCAGAGTCCCGCCAGCGCGACCCAGGGCCGGCGGGCCATTGGCCATCCGGCATTTCCGCGAACAAGGGCGTGCAATAAACGGCGTCTCCATTGTGCAGTGCAATATAACCTATTGTGCCCTGCGCTCAATGGCAAATCCGGTCACCTTGTCTTACAGCCTGCGGGAAACGCGGAGATCAGGTCGTCGCTCGTCCGGCCACCGCTGCCTAGATCAGGCGATCCGCAAGGATCGCCAGAAAGGCGGTCGACAGGCCGGCGATCAGGCCCATGCCGGCATCGGCCTTGCCCAGCGCGACATAGACCGCTTGTCCGAGATCGCGCGTGCCGACCAGGGCGGCGATGGCGAGCATGGACAGCGCCGCCATGATGGTCTGGTTAAGCCCCAGCATGACCACGGGCAGCGCAAGCGGCAGCTTTGCCTGGAACAGCGTCTGCGCCGGGGTAGCGCCCATCTGTTCGACCGCCTCGACGACATCGCCCCGGACATGCCGCAGGCCATGCTCGACATAGCGGATCGGCGGCACGATGGCGCCTTTCAAGACTTTGGTCCATTTCATATCAATTCCCCTGTCGGTTGGACTTTTCCCTTACCTTGTGCCGGCCTCCTCCCATGAAGACCGCAACCATCCCGCAAGAACGCTACCACAGTGCTCCGCCGGTGATTTGTATGTTTTCCATGGTGATGCCCTTGGCCAGATCCGAGCACAGGAACACGGCCAGAGCGGCGATCTCCTGCGGCTGCAGCATACGCTGCTGCGGGTTGCCGCTGGCGATTTCGGCCATCGCTTCCTCTGCCGTGCGCCCCTTGCCTTCGCGCTCGACGACCTGCGCCATGTTGCGGCGCATCAGTTCGGTCTCGACCCAGGTCGGGCTGATCATGACGCAGGTGACGCCATGCGCCGCGCCTTCCAGCGCCACGCAGCGAGTCAGACCGAGAAGTCCGGCCTTGGAAGCGCAGTAGGCTGGATTGTCCTTCCAGCCGACGGAGGCGGCGGTCGAGCCGATGTTGACGATGCGGCCCCAGCCGCGCTCGATCATGCCCGGCAGCACGGCGCGGGTGGCGCGGAAGGCGCCGGTGAGATTGGTGTCGACGATCTTGTCCCAAAGCGCGTCGGAATGGCCGCAGACCGGCTGTTCGGCGGTGGTGCCGGCGGCGTTGACCAGAATATCGGCGAGGCCGATAACCGCTTCGGCATCCGCTACGAAACGGGTGGTGACATCGCTGTCGCGGACGTCGAGATGGGCGGCGTGGACCCTTGTACCATGGGCGGCAAGAGCCGAACGCACGCGCTCGATTTCGTCGGCGCCGGGATAGTAGGCTGCATCGGATTTGTCAGTGCCGGCGGGCGCGATGTAGGAGCCGACAGCGACATTGGCGCCGGCTTCGGCCAGTGCCGTGGCGATGGCGAAGCCCATGCCGGAAAACCCGCCGGTGATGATCGCGCTGCGGCCGGAAAGGTTTGTCATCGGGCATTGTCTCCAGACAGTTCGGTGCGGGCGAACAGGCCCGGGACGATTTGAGATTCACACGGCAAGATAGCCGCCATCGACGACCATTTCGGAGCCGGTGACGAATTTGGATTCATCCGAAGCGAGGTAGAGGACCATATAGGCGATGTCGTTGGGCTCGCCGAGGAAGCCTATGGGATGACGGGCGAGCGCTTTGGCCTTTTCCTGGTCGAGCGTGCCGAGATCGCGCAGATAGTTCTCGGTCTGCGGCGTCCAGATATAACCGGGGTGGATGGAGTTGCAGCGGATGCCATAGCGCTGCTCGGCGCAATGCACGGCGACCGCCTTGGTCAGCGTGCGCACGCCGCCCTTGGAGGCGCAGTAGGCGGCGAGATCGGCCTCGCCGATGATGCCGTCGATGGAGGACAGGTTGATGATCGAGCCGCCACCCGATTGCTTCATCAGGGCGACGCCTTGCTGGCAGCCGAAGAAGACGCCGTCGAGATTGACGGCCATGGTGCGCCGCCATTCCTGCAGCGAGGTGTCCTCGATGTTTTTGGCTATCGCGATGCCGGCATTGTTGACCAGCACGTCGAGCCGTCCAAATCTTTGCTCAACAGCCGCCATCACTGGCGGCCAGTCGTCGGGGTTGGAGACGTCATGGCGAAGCGAGAGGCTTTCGCCGCCTTCCTGCTCGATCTGCTCGGCGGTCTGTCGAGCACCCGCCTCGTCGATGTCGGTGACGACGAGCTTCGCCCCCTCGGCCGCAAGCAGCAACGCAGCGGCCCGCCCGAGGCCCATGCCGGCCCCGGTGACGAGCGCTACCTTGCCTGCGACCCGGTTCACAACATCAGGTTCCCTGGAGCGGTTTTCCCAGCCATTCGCGATAAAAACCTTCGAGGTCGGGTTCGAAGTCATGCACGATCGGGTAGCCGGGCGCCGCCGCTTCCACTTCGTGCAGCGTGCCGCACTCCGGGCAGATGAACTCGCGGATTTCCATCCATTCGGGGTCGGGAAGATCGCTGTTCGGATAGATCTCGCGCAGCGCTTCCTCGGTATTGCGCACGTTGATCGCGGCGTTCAGCTTCCAGTTCTTGCGGTAGCCGCCAAAGGAATGGCCGCATTCGCAGCGGGTTATCCGCTCGTCGCCGCTCTGGCAGATGAACAGGTGATCCGACACAGGCAACAGGATCGGATCCTTCCAGGCGACGCGATCCTGGTAGACGGCGACCATCTTGAAAAAGCGGTCATCGTCCTTGTAGGCGCTCATGATGCGCCGGGTCTGCGGCCAGGGCAGCTGGCCGGCAGCCAGATCGCGGATGACTTCCTTGCTGTACGAGGTCATGGCTTTGCTCCCGGCGTGAAGATCGATCTCGCGTCGACGTTCCAGAAATCACTGAAATCCTTGGTGAAGCGCGACGACAGCTTGATCGCGCTGGCATACATTTTCTTCACCTCGGGGGCGAAGTCGGCCTTTTCGACACGACCACGCTCGGCGGCGATCCAGTCCGCCACCGGGATTGCCTTCGCCAGGCGTTGCTTGCGCATGGCGGCGCGGCGTTCGACCGTAGCGTCGATATCGGCCGTGGGATAACCGTCGGCATCATCCTTCAGCACAATGCCGAAAACCTGGTCCGCCGCTTCGCGGGTCAGGAACCCGTTCTCGACATCCCATGCCGTCTTGATCGGATCGCGCTCCAGCACATCGCCATAGCCGCCGCCGCCATTGTAGGAATGACTGAAGATATCGCCTGATTTGTGCGGCGAGGTGATGTAGGGGCCCTCGACCACGACATGGTCGCCGCCGATGTTCTTCTCATAGTCCGAGACATGCGGGTCGATTCCGGGCGCATGCGCCAGCGGCTCGCCCCTCGCCGCCAGTTCGTGGATGTTGGAATTGCGCACCGCGCGGTGCTTCTGGCAGGTCGGCGCCGGATAGCCGCCGCACATGCCGCCATTGTCGAACACACGCGAGGAGTGCTCCGAAGTGTGGAGCCGCAGATGCGAGGTCTTGTTGATCAGCCAGGTCGAGACGAAGGAACAGCCGCCGCGATATTTGCCGGCACCGCCGGAGTTGGGGACGATCGAGCGGCCGATATAGACCATCGGCATCGACTGTTCCCAGACCTCGATGTTGCCCATGTCGGATTCCGGGTTCCAGCCGACATAGGCGGTGTCGAGACCATCCTTGATGGCGAGCGCGCCGGAACCGGCGGCGGCGCATTCGAAATGTGCCATGCCGAACGGCGTGCCGTACTGGCTCTCGCCGCCCATCTCGATCATCGGGCTGTTGACCTGGCCGACGAAGGCTTCCTCGACGAAGCCGCGCGCCACGAAGCTGCGCGACAGCAGCCGCTGGAACACGCCATAGGCCGGCAACAGCAAGGCCCATGATGTGGCGGTCGCCACCATCTCGTTGTCCGGGTTGGTCCACGTGCCATGCGGCAATTTCAGCTCGGTCGCCATCCAGGCGCCGTCATTGACAAGGCCCTCGAAATTCATGTGCTGGGTCAAGGTGACGAACATGCCGCCGTCCATGCCGGCCGGCGTGCAATTCATCGAATGGTAGCCCCAGGGCTGGGTGCCCTCGAAGTCCATGGCTATCTTGCCGTCCGTGGTGATCTCCATTTCGATCGGGATGTTGTAGAGCCAGTCCGGGTCGCCGAGCATCTGGAAGCCCGGCTTTCCCGCCGTGACGTGGCCGTAGAAGGTGTGGCCGCGATAGATGCCGGGAACGGTGAGCTGGCGGGTGCGGGCGAGCTGGGCGCGGCGGCCTTCCTCGATGAACTCCTTCGACACCTTCATCCAGTGGTCGAGGCCGATCTCGGAGATCAGCTGCTTGACGCTTTCGCGCATGTCGATGCAGGAGGCGACCTTGGCCTTCTCGTCCAGCACCCAGTAGATCGGCATGCGCAAATTGCGCTCGCAGCGAATGACGTAGTCGCGGCGGATCTCGTCATTCTCGCCGATCTTCTCGGCGCAGACGAACAAGCCTTCGGTGAAGCGCTCCTGCGCCAGACACACGTCGCCGCCCGGTGTGATGCCGCCGGCTTCCAGCTCGTGGCAGACGGCACCGGCCCAGCCGACCAGCGTGCCTTCATGGAAGATCGGCACCACGTCCATCACGTCGGGCACCTGCACGGTACCGATGAAGGCGTCGTTGTTGGCGAAGATGTCGCCTTCGCGGATGCGCGGGTTTTCCTCGTAGTTGTTCTTGATCATCCATTTGATGAAGCGGCTCATTGTGTGGACATGCACCATGATGCCGTTGGACAGCGCGATGGCGTCGCCCTCGGGGGTGTAGATGGCGACCACCATTTCGCCGACCTCGCGCACGCCGGGCGACGCCGAGATGCGGCGGGCCATTTCGCGGGCCGAGACGCAATAGGCGCGCAGCTTGGTGTGCAGCGTCTCGAATTTCAACGGATCCTGGTTGCGCAGCGTGAGTTCCGTGATGCCGTCATAGCAGCCGGTCTCTTCCATCAGCCGCTCGGAATCGAGCAGTCTTTCGCGAAGGCGCAGGGCCGAGGCAGGTTTGTCCAACATGGCGATCGCCCTCTCAAGCGTGGGTGTAGTGCAGCAGCGTCCATTCATCGACGAAGACACGGTCTTGCGGATGGACGACGAGCGTGGTGGCGGGATGTTCGATGATGGCCGGGCCGATCACTTCATGGCCGGGCTGCAGGAGATCCATTTCGTAGAGATTGGCTTTGTGCCAGCGGCCACCGATATAGGCCTCACGCACACCCTTGTGGGCGGATGCCGGATTGGAAGCACCGAGCGGCCGCTTGAGCAGCACCGGCTTGACCTTGTCGGCGGTGGCGATCAGGCCGAGTTCTGTGATGGTGAAGCCGGCCTCGCCATAGCGCGAAACGCGGTGGTTGACCTTGGCGTAGACCGCCTCGAACTCGTCGAGCACCTTGCGCATGTCGTCGGCCGAATTGACCTCGGCAAGCGGCGCCATCACCTCGACGTCCTCGAGCTGACCGGTGTAGCGCATCATCAGGAACGGCACGGTCTTGATCTTCTCGCTGGCGTGGCCGTCGGCGATCATCTCGTCGACCGCCGCCTTGGTCAGATCGTTCCAGACCGTCGTGACCTTGGCGCCGAAGGCGGCCAGCGTCGCCTCGTCGGCGCGCGAGGGGATATCGTGCTGTGTCGACACCGAATGCCGGCGCATGAAATCGGCCGTGGTGCAGCCGAAGGCGGAGAAGGCGGCGGCGAACTGGAAGGTGATGATGTCCTTGAAGCCGATGCCTCTGGAGCAGCCGGCCAGATGCAACGGACCCGAACCGCCATAGGACAGCAGCGTGAATTCCGAGGGGTGGATGCCCTGGCCCGAGATGACGCGGCGCAGCGCATTGTTGGCGTCGGATTCCAGCATGTCGATCATGCCTTCGGCGGCTTCCTCCAGTCCGACGCCCAATATGTCGGAGCATTTCTCCTGGAAGGCGCGGCGGGCCTTTTCGACCTGTAGCACGACCTTGCCGCCAAGGAAGTAATGCGGGTTGAGGCGACCGAGGATGGCGTCGCAGTCGGCGATGGTGGGCTCGGTGCCACCGCGATCGAAACAGATCGGGCCGGGGTCGGAGCCGGCGCTTTCCGGCCCGAGGCTGACTTTTTTCGTCAGCGGGTCGACCTTGAGGATCATGCCGGCGCCGGCGCCGATGGTGTCGAGATGCAGCGTCGGCACGTTGAGTTTGAAACGGTCCATCAACGGCTCGTTCTCGATCCGCGTCTGGCCGCGCGTGATGACGCCCATGTCGAAGGAGGTGCCGCCCATGTCGGAACAGATGAGCGAGTCATTGCCGATCAGCTTGCCGACATAGGCAGCACCCAGGATGCCGCCGATCGGGCCGGAGATCATCGTTTCGTGCAGGCGCGGATGGTTGATCGAGGTCAGGCCGCCAAAGGAGAGCAGCGTCTGCACGCCATATTTGAAGCCGTATTTTCTCGAGACGTCTTCGATCCCCTTGAGCTGCTTGCGGCCGCGCGACGTGGCGTAGGCCTCGATCAGCACCGAGTTCAGCCGCGACTGCTCGCGGATGACGGGACGGACCTCATGGCTGGTGTAGACGATGATGTCGGCGCCGGCATTCTCGACTTCCGCGCGGCAGATCTCGGCGATGCGCTTCTCATGCACCGGATTGACGTGCGAGAAGATGGTCATGATGCAGATCGCCTCGACCTTGTCGGCGATCAGTTTTTTGGCGGCGGCGGAAACCTCATGCTCGTAGAGCGGCAGCACGATGTCGCCGAACTGGTCGATGCGCTCGGTGACGCCATGGGTACGGCGGCGCGGCACCAGCGGATCGGGGTGATGATGGGTGACCGCATGCAGCCGGTCGGCATAGGAATAGTCAGCCCAGGCCTGCAGGCCGCGGCCCATCAGGATCATGTCCTCGAGGCCCTTGGTGGTGATCAGGCCGAGCCGGCGCCCGGTGCGCGACAGCAGCGTGTTGAGCATGCCGGTGCCGGAATAGAGCACGACGTTGACACCGGAAAACAGCTGCTCCAGCGAGATGCCCCAGGCGTCCGCAGCATCCTCGGCCGAAGCCAGAAAGCCCTCGGCCTCGTTCTTCGGTGTCGTCGCCGACTTGCCTATCTTGAAGTGGCCGTCCTGATCGACAAGGATCGTGTCGGTCATGGTGCCGCCGGCGTCGATACCGATGACGATTGGATTGCCGATGGCTGGCGGATTGCCAACGGTGGGGCCTGTGAGGTTGGGTTGGGTCACGGTCGCCTCGGGATCTGGTCTAGGTTGACGCTAGGCTAGATTCGATGGGCGGCCTCGCGCCATATGCCTAAAGACACAATGACGGTTGGGTTGAGATCGCCGAGAAAAGGGCATGCGCATGGGCAATATCTGGGCGCCGCTCGCTAAGGCGATCGCCGCCACCGGCACGGACAGGCATGTCGACTGCCTGATCGACCTGATCGGCGCGGACATCGAGCACGATCTCGTCACCGTGACGCGCTATTCAGCCACGAAGACGCCGGAATTCGTCAAGCACCGGCGCTTCTCAGACGAGATGGTGCAGCGTTATCTCGCCAGCTATTACGTGTTCGACCCGTTCTATGCCTCGTGGCGGCGCGAGCGCAGGCTCGGCATCATGCCGCTGAAACGGCTTGCCGACGACGAGGCCAAGCGCGGCCAGTATATAGCCGGCTTCCTCGCACAGTCGGAAATCTGCGACGAGGTCGGCATTATGCTGGCGGATGGCGGCGACTGGTGCCTCGGCATCTTCCTCGACCGCTCGACCACCGCATTCAAGGACAGCGAGATCGCACTTCTGGACGAGCGGCTGCCGGTGTTCGAGGCGTTGCACGCGCTCGATATCAAGGCGCGCGGAACCGATTTCTCACGCACGTCGGCGCCGACCGGCCCCGGCGCCTCGCCCCGGCAGGAGCCGACCATCCCGGCGAGCCTGTGGCCGGAGCTGTCGCTGCGCGAGCGCGAACTTGTCCAGCTGGTCCTCGCCGGTCACCCGACCGCGAACATCGCCGAGCGCCTCGTCATCACCGTCGGCACCGTCAAGAACCATCGCCGGCGCATCTATGAGAAGCTCGACATCACCACAGAGCGGGAACTGTTTTTGCAGTTCTTCCAGCATCAGGCCGACCGATAAGGGCATCCTGCGTCGGGCGGTTGTAACTACAATTCTGCGTGACGGGTAACGAACGAGGCCGGACACGCGTATAGTTGCCAACGCTCGAATCGGGGATGATCCAGGAAGAGACTGCGGGAAAGCCATGACACGGAGTGACTGTTCGGCATGCGCGACAAGCCGCCGGCATCGTGCCGCCGCCCGGCAATCGACGGAAGCTGCGGCCATCAGGCTGGAGTTTGCATCGTTTGCCTAAAGCAGAGCCTGCCGCACTGTCCGACGATGAACTTCTGGACCGCTACCAGCGTGCGGCCTTCGACTATTTCCTTGAGAACGTGAACCCGGAAAACGGGCTGGTCGCCGACACGTCGCGGCCGAATTCGCCGGCCAGCATCGCCGTCGTCGGTTTCGCCCTGTCCTGCTACCCGATCGGGGTCGAGCGCGGCTGGATGACGCGCGAGGCGGCTGTGAAGCTGACGCTCGCCGCACTGCGTTTCTTCCGGACCAGCGCGCAAGGCAATGGCGACGACGTCACCGGTCACAAAGGCTTCTACTACCATTTTCTCGACATGCGAACCGGCCTGCGCGTCTGGCGCTGCGAACTGTCGATGGTGGACACGGCATTGCTGATTGCCGGCATGCTGGTGGCGGGCGCCTATTTCTCCGGGGGCGATGACGAGGAAGCCGAAATCCGCCAGTTGGCCGAGGCGCTCTACCGGCGTGTCGACTGGCGATGGGCGCAAGGCACCAGTCCAACCTTGCGGCAGGGCTGGAAGCCGAAGAGCGGCTTTCTCCACTATGGCTGGGAGGGCTACAACGAAGCCACGATCCTCTACGTGCTGTCGATGGCCTCGCCCGACAGCCCGACCTCGGAAGACAGCTACGACGGTTGGACGGCGACCTACCAGTGGGAAAACATCTACGGCTACGACGTGCTCTATGGCGGACCGCTGTTCATGCACCAGTTCTCGCATGCCTGGATCGATTTCGCCGGCATCCGCGACGCTTTCATGCGCGAGAAGAATTCGGACTATTTCGAAAACAGCCGGCGCTCGACCTACCTTCACCGCGATTATGCGCGGCACAACCCCTATGGCTATTACGGCTACGACGAGAATTTGTGGGGACTTTCGGCAGGCGACGGGCCGGGCGGCTTTCGCACCAGCGTGGAGCGGCAGCGCCGCCGATTTTCAGGCTATGCCGCGCGTGGCGCGCCTTTCGGGCCGGATGACGGGACGATCGCCCCATGGTCCTATCCGGCGTCGTTGCCTTTCGCGCCGGATATCTGCCTGGCGGCGTTGCGCCATCTCGGTGATCGCTACCCCGAAGTGATCGACAATTTCCGGCTGCCGAGCGGCTTCAATCCGACACTGGCCAACCGGCGAAAATTCGGCCGGCACGGCTGGGTGTCCGAAGGCCACTACGGTCTGGACCAGGGCATCGTGGTGATGATGATCGAGAACCATCGCTCGCGCCTGATCTGGGAGCTGATGCGGTCCAACCAGCACATCCGTCGCGGCCTGGGCAAAGCGGGTTTCAACGGCGGCTGGCTGTCGGGGGATGGCGCCTATGTGGGGTGACCGAACCGGGGCCAGCGCCTTCCCTGTCGACCGCAATGATGTCAATCTGATCAAGCACGCCCACCCACCGCACTGGAAGAACCCCGAGCCGGACGGTCCCTACAACCTCGTCGTCATCGGCGCCGGGCCGGCCGGGCTGACCGCCGCTCGCGAAGCGGCCGGCCTCGGCGCAAAGGTCGCGCTCATCGAGCGCAACCTGATCGGCGGCGCCTGCGTCAATGTCGGCTGCATCCCGTCGAAGTCGATCATCCGCACGGCCAGGCTCTATGCCGATATGCGCGACGCAGAAAGTTTTGGCGGCGATACGCCGGACCCTCTTCACGTCGACTTTCAGCGGGCCATGACGCGGATGCGTCAGATCCGGCAGCGGATCAGCCGCGCCGATTCGGCCGCGACCATCGCGTCGGAAGGGATCGACCTCTATTTCGGCGAAGCGCGATTTGCCGGACCGGACGCGGTCATGGTGGCGGACAAGACGCTGTGTTTCAGGAAGGCGCTGATCGCAACGGGCGCCCGTCCAGGCCTGCCGGCGATTCCGGGGCTGGCCGAAGCCGGCTATCTCAGCAACGAGACGATGTTCAACCTCACAGCCTGCCCGCCAAGGCTGCTGGTCATCGGCGGCGGACCGCTCGGTTGCGAGGCCGCGCAGGCCTTCTGCCTGCTGGGTGCGAAAGTCATCCTGGCGCAGCGGGACCCGATGTTCCTGCCTGGCGAGGAGCGCGACGCCGCCCAGGTCCTTTCGGACGCGCTGGCGCGCGAGGGGATCGAGGTTCGGCTCAACACCGAAGTGGTGGCGGTGCGGACGGCAGGCGGCAAGAAGCTCGCCGACCTGGTGCGGGACGACGACACGACGACGATTTCCGTCGACGAGATCGTCACCGGCATCGGCCGCTCACCCAATGTCGACGGTCTCGACCTGGAAAGCGCCGGGGTGGCATACGATCCCGACGGCATCAAGGTCGACGATTATCTGCGGACCACAAATCCGCGCGTCTACGCGGCGGGCGATGTCTGCCTCGACTACAAATTCACCCATACCGCGGAGGCATCGGCCCGCATCGTCGTGCAGAACGCTCTGTTTCTCGGTCGCAAGAGGCTGAGCGAGCTGGTGGTTCCGTGGTGCACCTATACCGATCCGGAAATCGCCCATGTCGGCTTCTATCCTGCACAAGCGCGCCAGAACGGCATCCCGGTCAAGACCTATACGGTGCTGATGCACGATGTCGCCCGCGCGGTCATGGACGGCGAAGAAGAGGGTTTTGTCAAAATCCACGTCAAGGAAGGGTCGGATCGCATCCTGGGTGCCACCGTGGTTGCCAGCCATGCCGGCGAGATGATCAACGCGGTGTCGCTCGCCATCAAATCCGGTATGGGATTGCACGCGCTGGCCGATGTCATCCATCCCTTCCCAACGCAGGCACAAGGCATAAAGATGGCCGGCGACGCCTACCGGCGAACCCGGTTCACCTCATTTTGGAGGCAGCTGTCGGCGCGTTGGCTGGCGTGGTCCAGGCGGTGGCCCTAGCGTCCTACCGCATGCTGGCCGGCCATGATTAGACTGTCGCACCGGAAGGGGATCCAGTGCTTGACGAAAGCGCCGTTCGGCTAAACAAGTCGAAGCTGTCTTTGTGATTGCGGAACCGCCTCGAATGCCGTCTGGAATAGAGCCGCAAAGCGCCGGACGGCGCGTGCTGGTCGTGTCGCACGATCCTGCCTTTCCACCGGCCTCCGGCGGAGATCTGCGGAACCACCGCAATGCTCTAGCCGCAGCGGCATTCGGTCCCGTCTGCCTGGTGTCGGTGCGTTCGCAGGCCTTGGTGCCGGACGCGCCCGATCCGCCGATCCGCATCGAGGCCCTGGCGATCGAGGGAGAGGCCCGCTCCGCGTCGATCGGCTGGTGGCGCTTAAGGGCAGAGCATCGCATTTCGCGCTCCGCTTTGGCGCGGCTGGAGACGCTCGTTCGAGACTTCCACCCGGACACCATTGTGGTCGAGGGCATCGGCCTGTTCAAGCTGCTGCGGCCTTTGCGACCGCTGACCAAACAGCTCATCCTCGACATGCACAATGTCGAGTCCGACCTGGCGGGGCAAGTGCATCGCGCCGATGGAGCGCGGTCCGCCGCGGCCAGGCTCGCCACGGCCCTTGCCATCAGGCGCCTCGAAAGAAAGGCGCTTTCCCTTGTCGACAGGGTCTGGGTCTGCTCGAACGAGGATCGCGAAAGGCTGATGACCCTTTTTCCGTACAATATGCCGATCGATGTCGTTCCGAACGGAATTCCCCACGCCGGCGATATCCCCGAAACGCTGCCCGACGAACCTGCGGCCGACACGAACTTTCCGGTCATCCTGCTGGTCGGCCATCTCGACTATCCGCCGAATGTCGATGCCGCCAAGCGGTTAGCCGGCAGCATATTGCCCCGCATCCGGCAGACTTTGCCGGCGGCGAGACTGGTTATTGCAGGGCGCCGCCCGAAGCCTGCCGTGCGGGCGCTGGCGCGATTGCCCGCTGTGGAGCTCGTCGAAAACCCCGAAACCATGGCGCCTCTCCTGTCCAGGGCGCATCTCACCATCATTCCGCTCGCGGCAGGCGGCGGCACGCGCATCAAGATCCTGGAGGCGATGGCCTGGGGCGTACCGGTGATTGCCACGCCGTTGGCGGCCGAGGGGCTGGGCCTGGTCGATAACGAAGAGTTGCTGCTGTCGGATACCGATGGAGGGCTTGCCGACATGGCCGTCAGCCTTTGCCTGGACACGGACCGCAGAGCACGGCAGCGTATCAGCGCGCATCAAGCTGTTTGGGCTAGGTTCGGCCCGCAAGCCATCAGCAATGCTGTTCGCGATGGGTTGGGGCTGGAGGAGGCCGGCTCATGACCAATGCTTCAGCGCAGAAGCGCAGGCTTCAGTCGTGCAGCTCCCGTGATATCGGCGGACCAACGGTGAAACCGGAGAATGTGACCTCGAAACCTTCGCGTTGCGGCGAACAGCACATCATGCCGACATCGACCGCCTTCGAGATCGGGAAATAGGCGAGCCGCACGGGCTTCCAGTGGCCATCGGAAGCATCGAGATACTGGATGCGGATCGTCTCGGCATGACGGGTCAACCGGATCCGCACACCGAGCGGACTGGCCGGAATGGTGGCCAGCGACCAGTCCGAGGCATTGTTGGTGACAACGACAGAAAAATACATCACGCCGTCGGTGTATTCGATGCCGGCCTTGATCCAGTGCGTTTCGCTCAGCCGGACCATCAATCCGGCCTGGTCGTAAAGCACCTCGTAGCGCCCTTCGACCGTGACTTCGGCGGTGAAATCGCCCTCGACCTTGCGGTACAGGAAGTGGCCGTTGTCGCGCCAGAAATCGTAGAAGGTCTCGCGCCAGAAATCGGTCTCCTTGCCGGTGCGCACGCGAATCGTATCGCCATCCATGGCATGGTGCGGCGGCGGGTTGAGCCAGGTCAGGTCTTGCAATGTCATCGCCTTGCCCCGGTCCGGTGTTCTCAAATGTGCGTGCGGCTCGCCGGCCCGATCGGCCGGCGTCCAATCACCTTGCGCCCGATCAGCCTGCGAACGTATAGGCGGTCTTCACCGTGGTATAGAATTCCGCGGCATAACGACCCTGTTCGCGCGGTCCGTAGCTGGACCCCTTGCGACCGCCGAAGGGAACATGGAAGTCGACACCCGCCGTCGGCAGATTGACCATCACCATGCCGGCCTCCGAATTGCGCTTGAAATGCGTGGCGTGCTTGAGGCTCGACGTGCAGATGCCCGAGGTCAGCCCGAAGGGCGTATCGTTGGCGACAGTCAGCGCCTCATCGTAGTCCTTGACGCGGATGACGCTGGCGACAGGTCCGAAGATCTCCTCGCGCGAACTGCGCATGGTGTTGGTGGCCTGGGTCAGCAGCGCCGGCTGCAGGTAGAAGCCCGGCGTCTTGCGGTCGAGCCGCTCGCCGCCGAAGGCAAGCTCGGCGCCTTCCGCGCGGCCGATGGCGATGTAGTCTTCGTCCTGCTTCAACTGGGTCGCGTCGACGACCGGACCGATCTGGGTTTGTGCGTCGAGCGCGTCGCCGACGACCAGTTTGCTCATGCGATCCTTGAGGGCATCGACGAAACGGTCATGGATGCCGTCGGTCACGATGAGCCTCGACGAGGCCGTGCAGCGCTGGCCGGTCGAAAAGAAGGCGCCATTGAGCGCGCAATCGACAGCGACCGCCAGGTCGGCATCGTCCAGCACGACCAACGGGTTCTTGCCGCCCATTTCGAGCTGGAACTTGCGCATGTGCTCGATGCTTGCGGCGGCGACACGCTTGCCTGTGCCGACCGAGCCGGTGAAGGTGATGGCGTTGACGTCGGGACTGTCGAGCATGGCCTGGCCAACGACCGAGCCCTTGCCCATGACGAGATTGAGCACGCCTTTCGGCAGGCCGGCGCGATGCAGGATATCGACGATGGACCAGGCGCTCTCGGGAACCAGCTCCGCCGGCTTGAAGACGATGGTGTTGCCATGGGCCAGCGCCGGAGCGATCTTCCAGGCCGGAATGGCGATCGGGAAATTCCACGGCGTGATGATGCCGACCACGCCGACCGCCTCGCGCGTGATCTCGACGCCGACGCCAGGCCGCACGCTTGGCACGACCTCGCCGGACAGGCGCAATGTTTCGCCAGCAAAGAAATCGAAGATCTGGGCGGCGCGAATAGTCTCGCCGATCCCTTCGGCCAGCGTCTTGCCTTCCTCACGCGCCAGGTTTCGGCCGATCTCGTCCTTGCGCGCCAGGATCTCGTCCGAGGCTTTCTTCAACACCGCGTGACGCGCCAGCGGACCGGAACGGGACCATGCCGGAAACGCCGCCTTGGCTGCGGCGATCGCCTGCCCCGCCTGGGCGGCTCCGGCCGAGGCATAGTCGCCGACGACATCTCCGGTATTCGAGGGGTTGATGTTGCGGGAGCCGGCGTCGCCAACCCATTCGCCATCGATGAGGTTCTGTCGAAACGGGGTCATGTTCTGTCTTCCTGCTGATTGGCCGCGCGGCGGCATCTGTCTGAATTGGTATTTGCCAGACAATTGCCTTGCGGGAAAGCACGCAAGTGGGCTAGCGCCGCGACAAAAATCCCTGGGCTGGCGTCACGCCGATGACGCGGCGGGCGGCAGCGCCAAACCGAACCCCAACCGGCTGACATCCGTGAGGGTATCGCTGGGCCTGATCGAATCGCCCTGTACATATATGTCCATAGCCTTGATTTGCCTGATGCAGCGTGTCATGCGTCGTGCTGATGGAAGCCACCGATACGACGATCCAGCGCGCCGGCGCCACCGGCAACATCAAGGCCACTCGCGAAGACTGGCTGAAGCTTGCACTTGAAACGTTGATCTCTGATGGCGTCGAACGCGTCCGCGTGCTGACGCTTGGCCAGAAGCTCGACGTGTCACGCTCCAGCTTCTACTGGTATTTCAAGAGCCGGCAGGACCTGCTCGACCAGTTGCTGGACTACTGGCGGCAGACCAACACCAGGTTTATCGTCGAACGCGCCCGGCGGCCCTCCGCGACCGTGATCCGCGGGGTGATGAGCATTTTCGAATGCTGGGTCGACGAGAGGTTGTTCGATCCGCAACTCGACTTCGCGATCAGGGCCTGGGCGCGCCGCTCGCCTGCCATCCGGCGCGCGCTCGACGCGGCCGACGAGGAGCGCGTCAGTGCCATTCGCGACATGTTCATGCGTCATGGCTATGACGAGGAAGACGCGTTCGTGCGGGCCCGCGTGCTTTATTTCATGCAGATCGGCTATTACTCGCTCGAGCTGAACGAGCCGATGAGCAGCCGTTTGCCTCACGTCGCCGCCTATCTGCGCAGCTTCACCGGCCAGGAGCCTCAGGCAGAGGATGTCGAGGAGTTCTCGCGCTATGTCGAGGAGACGATTTCGCGCAAACGCTAGCCCCATCCGCTGCGTGCAGCATCGACAGGTGTACTAGACATATATGTACAATACCACTACGCTTTACCCTCCGAGATCAGCCTTGCCCGGCACGCCATGACCACAACTTATTCCGCTTTGTCGCTCTTCAAGGAGGGGCTGGCCGGCCAGACCGGCTGGCAGCCGGCCTGGCGCTCGCCCGAGCCGAAGCCGTCCTATGACGCGATCGTCATCGGCGGCGGCGGCCATGGGCTGGCGACGGCCTATTACCTGGCCAAGAACCACAACATCGCCCGGGTGGCAGTGCTGGAAAAGGGCTGGATCGGCGGCGGCAACACCGGCCGCAACACCACCGTGGTGCGCTCCAACTACTATTATCCGGAAAGCGTCGAGCTCTACGGGCTGGCGCACCGGCTCTATGAGGGGTTGTCCAAGGACCTGAACTACAACGTCATGCTGTCGCAGCGCGGCATGGTCAATCTTTGTCACAGCATCGCCGAAATGGAGGTCGGTGCGCGAACCGTCAACGCCATGCAGATCAACGGCATCGATGCCGAGCTGTTTTCCCCCGAAGATGTGCGCCGCGTGGCGCCGATCTATAATTTCTCAGCCGACGCCCGCTTCCCGGTGTTCGGCGGCATCTGGCAAGGCCGGGCCGGGACGGCGCGTCACGACGCGGTCGCCTGGGGTTATGCGCGGGCCGCGAGCCGGCTCGGCGTCGACATCATCCAGAACTGCGAGATCACCGACTTTATCATCGAGGGTGGCCGCTGCCGCGGCGTCCAGACCTCGCGCGGCGCGATCCGTGCCGAGCGCGTCGGCATGGCGGTGGCCGGGCATTCCTCGGCGCTGGCGGCCAAGGCCGGCTTCCGGCTGCCGATCAATTCCTACGCGCTGCAGGCCTGCGTTTCCGAGCCGATCAAGCCAATCCTCGACACGGTGGTGCTGTCGCCAGGCACCGGCGTCTATGTCAGCCAGTCGGACAAGGGCGAGATCGTCATCGGCGGCGGGCTCGACCGCATCCCCTCCTACGCGCAGCGCGGCAATCTGCCGACGCTGGAGACGGTGATTGCCGGGCTGCTCGAGATGTTCCCGATCTTCGGCCAGCTCAAGCTGATGCGGCAATGGGCCGGCATCGTCGATGTCGTGCCGGACTCCTCGCCGATCATCGGCGAATCGCCGTTGCCCGGCCTGTTCCTCAATTGCGGCTGGGGCACGGGCGGCTTCAAGGCCATTCCCGCCGGCGGCACGCTGCTGGCGCAATTGCTGGCAACCGGCAAGCACAACGACATCAGCCGTCCGTTCGATCTGGATCGCTTCGCCAGCGGGCGGCTGATCGACGAAGCGGCCGGGTCCGGCATCGCGCATTAAGAGGACTTTATGCAGCTTTTCCCTTGCCCGTTCTGCGGTCCTCGCGACGAGACCGAGTTCCATTATGGCGGCGATGCCGGCAACACGCGGCCGGATGGCGTCGATGTGCCGATCGAGCGCTGGGCCGATTACCTCTATCTGCGCACCAATCCGAAAGGCACGGCGCGCGAAATCTGGGTGCATATGAACTGCGGCGAGTTCTTCTTCATGGAACGTGACACCGTCACCCACAAGGTGCTGTCCTCAACCGCTCTCGGTGGGGAGCACGCGGCGTGACCGCCTCGCGTCTTGCCACCGGCGGCAGCGCCATCGACCGGTCGCGGCCGATCCGCTTCAGCTTCGACGGCGCCGCCGTGCACGGCTTTGCCGGCGACACCATCGCCTCGGCGCTGCTGGCCGGCGATGTCGCGGTTGTCGGCCGCAGCTTCAAATACCACCGGCCGCGCGGCATCTGGGGCGCCGGCGTCGAGGAGCCGAACGCGCTGGTCGACATCAGCGGCCTGCGGGCGACGCCCAACACGCGCGCCACGACCGAGGCGGCGCGCGACGGGCTGGTGGCGAAGAGCGTCAACGCCACGCCCAGTGCATTGAGCGACCGCAATGCGTTCCTCGACTGCTTTTCACGCTTCATTCCGGCGGCGTTCTACTACAAGACCTTCATGTGGCCTGACTGGCACCTGTTCGAGCCACGCATCCGCGCCATGGCGGGGCTGGGCAAGGTCGATGCGGACTGGACATCGCCCAGCACGGCCGACCAGGTCAATCACCATTGCGACCTGCTGGTGGTGGGCGCCGGACCGGCCGGCCTGGCGGCGGCAAGGCTGGCGTCAGACGCAGGCCTCTCCGTCATGCTGGTCGACGACCAACCGAGGCCAGGCGGATCGCTCGGCCACCGCGCTGGGGAGATCGACGGCAAGCCGGCGGCCGTCTGGATCGGAGAGACGGTCGCGGAGCTCGCCGCGGCCGGTCACCTGGTCCTGCCGTCGACCACCGCCTTCGGCATCTACGACCATAATCTGGTCGGGTTGAACCAGCGCCATCCAGACGGCCGGCCGGACACGCTGTGGCGGGCCAGGCCACGCCAGATCGTGCTGACGACCGGCGCCATCGAGCGACCGCTGCCTTTCGCCAACAATGACCTGCCTGGCATCATGTCGGCGGATGCGGCGCTTGCCTATCTCAAGCGGCATGCGGTGCTTGTCGGCCGCCGCATCGTCATCGCCACGAACAATGACAGTGCCTATGAGGTGGCGGAGGCGATCGTCAAGGCAGGCGCCAAAGTCACCCTTGTCGACTTGCGGCGCGATGGCACGCCTTCCACGCCGGCAAATGTCTGGCTGATCAAAGGGCGCGCGCTCGCTTCCGCCAGCGGCAAGCTGCGCGTCGAAGCGGTAACGCTCGATGATGGCACAACGGTCGATGCCGATTGCGTGCTGGTCTCGGGTGGCTGGACGCCGACCATTCATCTCTTCGGCCAGGCCAAGGGCAAGCTCGCCTGGAGCGAGGCGCGCGCCGCCTTTCTCCCGGGCGATCCGGTCGATGGTATCGCCGTGACAGGCGCAGCAGCCGGTGCGGTTTCCTTGTCGGAGGTGTTTGCAGGCGCCGGCAAGGCGATTGCATCCCTTGGCCCAACGACGGCAGCAGTGCCGCGCAGCACCGGACCGGAGGCCACGGGAGGCATTATCGCGGCATGGCCGATGCCCGGCTCGAAGGGACGCATCTGGATCGACTACCAGAACGACGTGACGGTGAAGGACGTTGAGCTGGCGGCACGCGAAAACTTCGTCTCGGTCGAACATCTCAAGCGCTACACGACGCTCGGCATGGCGACCGACCAAGGGAAGACCTCCAACCTGCCAGGTCTTGCGTTGATGGCCGGGATCACCGGCCGCACTGTGCCGGAAGTCGGCACCACCACCTACCGTCCGCCATTCACGCCGGTGCCGCTGGCAAGCTTTGCCGGCGCGCGCAGCGGCGAGTTGATGGCGCCGGTGCGCCGGTTGCCGCTGGAGCCCATGCATCGCGCCAGCGACGCCGTCTTCCAGGAATATGGCGGCTGGCTGCGCCCGGCGCACTATGGCGGCGACGCCGATGCGGAACGTTCGATCGAAGACGAGGCGCGGCGCGCACGCCAGTCGGTCGCGCTGTTCGATGGCTCGCCGCTCGGCAAGATCGAGGTGATCGGACCCAAGGCGGCCGAATTCGTCGATTTCATCTACTACAACACTATGTCGACGCTGAAACCCGGCCGCTGCCGCTATGGCTTCATGCTGTCGGAAAACGGCGTGGTCTTCGATGACGGCGTGCTGGTGCGACTGGACGAACATCGTTTCGTCGTGTCGTGCTCGTCCTCGCATGTCACTGCCGTGCATGCGCGGCTGGAGGAATGGCGCCAGGACCGCTTCGGGCGCGGTGCGGTCTACATCCACAACGCCACCGCCGAAATGGCGACGCTGACCGTTTCGGGGCCGAACGCCCGGAAGCTGCTCGAAACGCTTGGCTTAGGTCTCTCGCTCAACGACGTCGACCTGCCGCACATGGCGGTCGGCCATGGCACCTATGGCGCCGACGAGGTGCGCATCGCCCGCGTCAGCTTCACCGGCGACAGGAGCTACGAGATCTCGATCCGGGCGGATCGCGCCGCGCCGGTCTGGGCGCATCTGCGCCAAGCCGGCCAGGCGTTCGACGCCATTGTCATCGGCCTCGAGGCGCTGATGATCCTGCGGGCGGAGAAGGGTTTTGTCGTCATCGGCAAGGACACTGACGGCACCACGCTGCCGCATGATCTCGGCGTCGACGGTCCGCGCGCCAAACGCCAGAGCGAATTCGTCGGCCGCCGGTCGCTGTTCACCGAGGAGGCGTCACGCGACAACCGCATGCAGCTTGTTGGACTGACGGTGCCACAAGGCGAAGCGCCGCTGCCGACTGGCGCGCACGGCGTCAGGCGGAGTGATGGCAGACTGCGCAGCCAGGGCTTTGTCACCTCGAGCTACCAGAGCCCGACGCTTGGCTGTGCCGTGGCGCTTGGCCTGATCGAGCGCGGCGCGGCCCGCCACGGGGAGACGATCGAAATCCAGCATCTCGGCAAGGTCAGGACGGCGACGATCGCCGCGCCTTGCGCCTTCGATCCGGCAGGAGACCGGCTGCATGCGTGATCTCGCGGAGAAATGGTCCGTCGCGCCGGACTGGCAGTCGGCGGTCATCACGGCGCCCGGCCTATTGGTGCGCGCGATCTCTGGCCTCGACCAGTTGCTGGTCAGCGGTGACCTCGAGGCGTGGGCACGGGCATCCGGAACGGCCGGGACTGGTGCGGGTGCCTTTGGCACCGCGCAGGGTGAGCGCTATGCGGCGCGGCTGGCGCGCGATCGGCTGCTGGTCGTGTCGAACACCCCTGTCGCCATCACGACTGGCTGGCACGCAGAAGGCTTCGCGGTGACGGCGATCAGCGCCGGGCTGCAGGTGTTCGAGGTCGAGGGCTCGGCGCTCGACGCTTTCATCGCGCGCGGAACGACGCTCGATCCCAAGCAGGAGAGCGCCAGTGCTGCACTTTCCTTCGCCGGTATCAGCGCCGTCGTCTATCGCCATCAGGGCAGGCTGCGCATTCATGTCGACCGCGGTCTTGCGGCCTATCTCTGGACATGGATGGACACAGCGGCCAGCAATATCGCCGCATCGAATTAGCCGGCTATCTTATCGTTCAGAGAGTGAACGACCAGAACAGACAGGCCAGCGTGGCCGCAGCAAAGACCACGAAGAACAGGCTGCGCAGCAGCACGTTGCGACGCAGCTCGTTCAGGACGAGGTGGCAGCCGACGATCGCCGCGGCAAACAGGAACCGCCAGTTGAGCAGCGCCCACACAGCGCTGCCCTGGCCGAAGGCCCATCTGGCGGCGAGACAGCCGACGATGGCGGCAAACAGCACGATCACCGTCCAGAACAGGGCGTCGGCGGCATGGGTCAGGACGATGCTGGCCGCCCTGATCGGCAGGATCATCATCAGCAGCGCACTGAAGAAATAGACTGATGCAAGCGGAATGAACGTTCCGGCATCGGCTATGCCATCGAGACGCCTGACGCCAATCGCGCCGTAGGGATAGCCGTGCCTGGCCACGGCCAGGCTCAACGCCATGAGCAAGCCGGTCAGCACGGCGACGAGTGCGAAGGAGGCGAGGGCTTTGCTCATGATGTTCCTGTCCCAGACGAATCAGACAGGAACAGATGTAGGCGGGCGGTCGTAAATTGCGCGTAAGCGAGGGCACTACCTTCGCGGATTTATCGGCACAATCGGCCGGAGAGAATGCTACTCGGCGGCGATCCTGCCTGAAGAGCGGTTGGCGAGCACGAAGCCGACCTCGTACACGGCCTGCGCCGCACGCTTCAGGATCGCATCTGAGCGCAGCACGCCGTCCGTAAAATCCTTGTCTGTGGCATAGACGGCTGTGGGCAGCGTGAAGGCCTCGAAGAAGCCGAACAGCGGCCGCAGCTGATGCTCGACGATCAGGGCGTGGCGCTCGCCGCCGCCGGTCGCGGTCAACAGGATTGGCTTTCCCCGCAACGCAGCCGGATCGATGAGGTCGAAGAAGTGCTTGAACAGGCCGGTGTAGCTGCCCTTGTAGGTCGGCGACCCCACGACCAGCACGTCGGCGGCAAGGACTTCCTCCAGGATTGCGCGCGCCTGGCCGTCGAGATCGCGGGCCCATCTTGCCGTTCCCAGCGACGGACCGAGATCCTCTACGTCATAGGTGCTCGCCGACAGGCCGTGGCTGGCGGCGATGTCCCTGGTGACCAGATCGACGAAGGCGCGCGTCTTTGACGGCCGGGTGATGTTGCCGGAAAAGCCGACGACTGTTGGGTTTGACATGGCAGTGGGCCTCTTGGATGGTCGAAGTTTTGATGTGGCGGGCCGCCCGCCCGTCGGTGGGAAATCAACTCCAGGCGTGCAGCGGCGGATTTTCTCCGTTGAGGAAATATTTGCCCAGGATGGAATATTTCCAGCGCACCGGATCGTGCAGCGTGTGCGTGCGGGCATTGCGCCAGTGCCGGTCGAGATTGTGCTCGGCCAGCGTCGAGCGGGTTCCCGCCAGTTCAAACAACTTGTTGGTGGCGGCGATGGCGATTTCGGTCGACAGGATCTTCGCCTCGGCGGTGACGATCTGCGCATGCGCCACCGTCTCGGCGGTCGGCTCGGCTACCGCCCGGTCGATGGCGCGGCCGGCTTTTTCCAGCAGCGCCTGCGCCGCGTGCAGCCGCAGCGTCAGGTCGCCGACGGCCTGGATTGTGTAGGGATCGTCCCAGGCATTGTCGACGCCGCTGTCGATCCAGGCGCGGCTCTTGGTCCTGACGAAACTGACCGTCTCGTCGATCGCCGCCTGGGCGATGCCGGTGTCGACCGCCACCTGGATGATCTGGAAGATGGCGCCGTCGGCGGTCGGCTTGTCATAGCCCTTGTAACCGGGCACCAGATGCGTCTTTGGCACCTTGACGTTGTCGATGATGACGGTGCCGGACAGCGTCGTGCGCTGGCCGAAGCTCGACCAGTCGTCGATGACGGTCAGGCCGGGCGCGCCACGGTCGGCGATGGCATACCAGGCGCGACCCTCGTCATCGAGCGCCACGATCGGCACCAGATGAGCGAGCAGCGCCCCGGATGAATAGAATTTCCGGCCGTTGACGACCACATGATCGCCGGCATCGGTGAAGCGGGTCTCGAAATCGGCGGCACGCTTGGAACCGAACTCGGAAAAGGCATTGCCGAACCGAGTCCCTTTCAACACTTCGGCGAACAGCAGGTTCTGCTGATCCGCATCCGACACGGTCCGGATGGCTGCGACGACGCCAAGATGGTTCTGGGCAATCTGGCCGATCGAGGAATCCGCCGCCGAAATGATTTCGATCACCCTGGCGAGCGTGGCGTAGGACAGTTCGGGACCACCGAACGCCTTCGGCACATTGATCGACCACAGGCCGCTTTGCGAGAACGCATCGAGTTCGGCGACAGGCCAGATCCGCTCACGGTCGCGCCGAGAGGAATCCTTGACGAATTCGGCGGCGAGTGCGTGAGCGATGGCGATCGCCTCGGCGTCGTCCTTGATGATGTGCGCCGACGCGGTTGGCCTTGCGATTGGCGGCACGGCGGCAGAAGCGTGGTCGGTCTTGACGGTCGAGACGGTCATTTTACTGCTCCTTCGGATTTCGTTTCAGGCAACGGCATGGAGATGAGTTGACTTGGCGGTTAGTGATGGCTGTTGTCCGGAGGTCGATTGACCGAGATAGAAGGCCCGCACATCCTCGCGCTGGCGAAGATCGGCAGCCGCGCCAGAGAGAACGGAGACGCCGTTTTCGAGCACGGTGGCGTGGTCGGCATAGCCAAGGGCGACCGCCGAGTTCTGCTCGGCGACCAGGATCGACAGGCCTGTCTCGCGGTTCAGTTTTCTCAGCGTCTGGAAGATGTCCTGGACGATCAGCGGTGCGAGCCCCATTGACGGCTCGTCGAGGACCAGCAGACGCGGCCGCGACATCAGCGCCCGGCCGATGGCCGTCATCTGCTGCTCGCCACCGGAGGTGAGACCGGACAAGGTCCGGCGCTTCTCCCTGAGGCGAGGGAAATAGCCGTAGATCCGCTCGAGATCCCCGTTGATCTCGGCACGGCGGCTGCTGCGGCCGATGCCGCCGGCGACCAGATTTTCCTCGACGGTCAGGCTCTTGAAACAGTGGCGGCCTTCCAGAACCTGAACCAGCCCGGCGCGCACCAGATCGCCCGGCTTGCGGCGTGAGACATCGCCGCCATCGTAGCGGATGGTGCCCGCGTTGACCTGGCCACGCTCGGCCGGCAGCAGGTTGGAGACGGCCTTCAGCGTGGTGGTCTTGCCGGCGCCATTGGCGCCGAGCAGCGCCAGAATCTCGCCGCGCCTGATCTCGAAGCTGACGCCATGCAGCGCCGTGATGGCGTGGTTGTAGGTGGCATGAACTGCGTCCACGGCAAGAATGACGTCATCGTTCGGCATGGGCTCTTCTTCCGTGGTCAATGAACCGAAAAGGTCGGGCGCCGCGGAAACCGATCCGTTGCGCCCGGCGCTGATTGATCAGTTGGTGGTCACCGCGTCAGCATCGTCGGCGGTGCGCAGCTTGATGCCCTTCTCGGCGGCATAGGCTTCGGCCGACTTCTCGATGATTGGCCGCAGCAGTGCCCAGTCCGGCGCGATCCAGTCGGAGACGACATTCCACTTCTTGCCGTCCCACTGCTGGAAGGTCACGTAGCCTTCGCCCTCGTGATTGTCCCAGCTGACATTGATCGAATGGAACAGGTCCTTGGCGCCGAGCGCCTCGACCTTGGCCGGATCGAGCTTGAGATGCTCGAAGCCCCAGCGGACCTCGTCGCCGGTCAGCGTGCGATGGCCGAACTTCTCCTGCGCGACGCGGATCGCCTCGACATTGAGGATGCCGTTGACGATGCCGAGGTTGTGGTAGACCGAGCCGATGCGCGACTTGTCTTCCAGATTGCCCTTGCCGGCGCCGTAGACCGTCTTCACGATCTCCTGCACCACCGGATAGGAGTTGCCCGAGGCCTGGGTGGTGATGGCCGTGTAGCCCTTGGCGGCATCGCCGGCCGGGATCACGTCCTCTTCGGAATTCGACCAGACATTGCCGACGATATGATCGACGGGGAAGCCGACTTTCACAGCCGTCTTCAGCGCCACCGGGTTCATCACGCCCCAGCCGCGCAGGACGACGAAGTCCGGCTTGGCGCGGCGGATGGTCAGCCACTGCGACTGCTGCTCGTTGCCGGGATGCGGCACCTCGATCTGCTGCACGGTGAAGCCGTATTTCTGCGCCAGCAATTCATAGATCGGGATGGTCTCCTTGCCGTAGGGCGAGCCGTGATAGAGCACGACGATCTTCTTGCCTTTCAGCTTGTCGATGCCGCCTTCCTTGGAGGCGATGTAGTTCACGATGCCGGAGGTCTCGCTGTAGGGATTGAGCAGCAGCGGGAAGACGTAAGGGAAGACGCGTCCGTCGGTGGAATCGGTGCGGCCGTGGTTGACGGTGATCAGCGGCACCTTGTCGGCGGTGATGCGGTCGATCATGGCATAGGCGATGCCGACCGAGAGCGGGTTCCAGGCGGCGGCACCAGCATGGCTCTTCTGCCGCTCGTAGCATTCGACACCGCGCTCGACCTCATACTGGGTCTCGCATTCGTCCCAGGTCAGCTTGACGCCGTTGACACCGCCGTCGCGGATGTTGATAAGGTTGAGATAGTCGATGAAGCCGCCGAAGAAGCCGGTGCCCCCGGCCGCGTAAGGCCCGACGCGATAGCTTTGCAGCGGGAAATATTGTTCGTCGGCGTGGGCGGCGGGCAAGGCCACCGACACGATCATCGCCGCGGACAGCGCCGCCGCCTTGATGGTGCTCAGGAAGGTCATGGTTAGGGTACTCCCGGTATGGGCCGTCTTGGGTCCGGCCTCTGGTTCATTTTCGGATGCATTGGCTCAAGTCGACTGCCAGGCGAACAGGAGCCGTCTTCGGATCCTGTCCCACAGCGCCACCAGCCCGTCGGGTTCGAGGATCAGAAACAGGATGATGAGCGCGCCCAGCACGATGCGCTGGCTCATGTCGAGCACGCCCGAGTCGAAAAGATCGCCGAGCAAAAGGCCGCCGAGGCGAGACAGAGCGAGCGGAAAGACCACGATGAGGGCGGCGCCGAAAAAGGCACCGCGGATCGAAGCCAGGCCGCCGATGATGATGATGAACAGGATCTGGAACGACCGATCGAGATCGAAGCCATCCGGCTCGACCGTCCGCAGATAGGCGAAGGCCCAGATGACGCCGGCGACACCGATGATGAAGGACGAGATGGCGAAGGCCAGCAGCTTGGTCTTGAGGACCGGGATGCCGATGATGCGGGCGGCGGTTTCATTGTCGCGGATGGCGATGAAGTTGCGCCCGGTCTGCGACGAGACCAGCCGGTAGGCAAGGAAGGTAAGGATGGCAACGATGGTCAGCGCGAACAGGTAGCGGCCGATGGCGCCATCGAGAGCGAAGCCGGCTATCGATAGCCTCGGCGCGTCGATGACGCCGGACGCCGAGTCGTTGGAGAACCAGCTGAATTTGGTCAGCGCCCATTGGACAAAGAACTGCGCGGCCAACGTCGAGACCGCGAGATAAAAACCCTTGAGCCGCAGGCTCGGCAGGCCGAAGACGATGCCGATCGCGGCCGCGACGATGCCGGCCAGGAAAATGCTGCCGATCAGCGGCAGGCCCTCGACCCGCAGGTTGAAATTGTAGCCGGCGAAGGCGCCCGCCGCCATGAAGGCGGCGCTGCCCAGCGAAACTTGGCCGGCATAACCGGTCAGGATGTTCAAGCCCACGCCGGCAAGGCTGAGCGCGAGGAACGGCAGCAGGATGGCCTCGAACAGATAGCTCGAGCCGATCAGCGGCACGACGCCATAGGCGAAGGCGAGCAGCAGGGCTGGCGCGAGCCATTTCGGCAGCACCGGGGCGGAGGAGAAATCGCTTGATATCGCGGTCATGGCTCAGATCCTCTCGACCAGCTTCTGGCCGAACAGGCCGGAAGGACGGATCAACAGGAAGACGAGCGCGACGACATAGGCGAACCAGCTCTCGATGCCGCCACCGAAATAGTCGCCGATATAGACCTCGGCGAGCTTCTCGCTGGCGCCGATCAGCAGCCCGCCGACGATGGCGCCGAGGATGGAATCGAAGCCGCCGAGCACCAGCACGGGCAACGCCTTGAGCACCACCAGGGACAGCGAGAACTGCACGCCGAGACGCGCACCCCAGAGCAGGCCCGCCACCAGCGCGACGAGACCGGCGGCCGCCCAGACGGTGGCCCAGATCAACGGCAGGCGCAGGCCAACCGCGAGGGCCGCGAACTGGTCGTCGGCGACGGCGCGGAAGCTGAGGCCGATACGGGTGTAGCGGAAGAACAGCGACAGCAGGAGAACCATGCCGGCGGCAACCACGGCGGCGAAGATGTCGAACTGGCTGATCAGCACGCCGCCAACTTCGAGCGGCACGTCCTCGATGCCGAGATCGAGGCCATGGACCTGCGTGCCCCAGATCAGCTGGGCAGCACCTTCGATGATGTAGGACAGGCCGAGCGTCGCCATGAACAGCGTTATCGGCGGCTTGTTGGTCAGCGGCCGCAGCACCGTGCGCTCGATGGCGATGCCGATCGCCACCATGATGGCGAAGGTGACGACCAATGCCAGCGCGAACGGAACCCCGCGTTCGACAAGGCTGACGAAGGTGAGCGCGGCGAACAGCAGCATCGCGCCTTGCGCGAAATTGAGCACGCCCGAGGTCTTGTAGATCAGCACGAAGCCGATCGCGACCAGCGAGTACATGACGCCGGAGAGCAGGCCGCCGACGAGCACCTCGATGAAGAACTGATAGTCGAAATCGGCGATCATATGCCTGCCCCGTCTTCATTGTCCGAGGCGACGCCGAGATAGGCATCGATGACGCGCTGATCGTTCCTGACTTCGTCGGGCGTGGCGTCGGCGATCTTGCGGCCATAGTCGAGAACGGCGATGCGGTCGGACAGGCCCATGACGACGCCGACATCGTGCTCGATCAAGACGACGGTGGTGGCGAAGCGGTCGCGCGCGGCACGGACGAAGGACGCCATCTCGCTCTTTTCGCTTGCGGTCATGCCGGCCATCGGTTCGTCGAGAAGAAGCAGGCGCGGTTCGGCGACCAGCGCACGGGCCAGTTCGACCCGCTTCTGCAGCCCGTAGGGCAAGGTGCCGACAAGCCGATCGCGAACGGCGGCGAGGTCGAGGAATTCGAGGATCTGGTCGGCGCGGCTCAGAGTGTCACGCTGCTCGCCGCGCGAGCGGCCTATGCCGAGCACCTGGCCGGCAAAATTGGAGCGGACCTTGTAGGCGAGGCCGGAAGCGACATTGTCGAGGACGCTGAGGCCCTTGAACAAAGCGAGGTTCTGGAAGGTCCTGGCGACACCGAGATGCGCCAGCCGCTGCGTCGGTACCTGGGCATAGCTGGTGCCGTCGAGCAGGACATGGCCGCGATCCGGCTGGTAGACGCCGCTGATGACGTTGATCAGCGAGCTCTTGCCGGCGCCGTTCGGACCGATGATCGCGCGAATCTCGCCGGGGTGAACCGACAGGTCGATATCGGCCAGCGCGACGACACCGCCAAATGAAAGGCCAATGCCCTGAAGCGAAAGCAGCGGAACGGTGGCGGCGGACCCTGTCGGCTCGCCGTTGCGTTCGGGCTGCTGCTCCCGACGCAGTGCTAACGGCAGGGCGCGCGCCAAGACCTCCGGTGCATAGACCGAAGCCTCCATCGCTCCTAAGGCATAACTGGGCAGAGGCATTCCGATCGTCCTCGATTGCATCGGCAGGCGCGCAAACTCTCGTTGCTGCTCGATGGCTCGAGCGCGCCGGGAACGTTCATTCGTGTGCTGGCCGGAAGCCTGTCCGGCCAGTCGGTGGGGTGGCTACTCTGCTGCCAACGACGCAGCCGACTCGGCATTCTCCAGCTCGCGAACGAGCGGGATGACATGCTTGCCGAAATACTCGACCTCTTCCTGGAAATGCAGGAAGCCGAGCAGGATGAGATCGGCGCCGGCACGCTTCAGATCGACGATGCGTTCGGCGACCTGGCTCGGCGTGCCGATCAGGTTCGAGCGGAAGCCGTCATTGTACTGCACCAGATCGTCGAACGACGACTTCGCCCAATTGCCCTCACCTTCCGGCGAGGCCTTGCCGGCATTCTTGACCTCGTGACCGAAGGCGTTGACGGCCTCGGGATTGGCTTTGGCGATGATTTCTGCAAGCACCGCCTTGGCCTCGTCCTCGGTGTCGCGGACGATGGCAAAGGCATTGACGCCGACCTTGACGGAATGGCTGCTGGCCTTCGCCTTGGCCTGGATGTCGTCGACCTGTTTGGCGATCTCGGCCGGCGTGTTGCCGTTGGTGAAGTACCAGTCCGAGACGCGCGATGCCATGTCGCGCGCGGCGCGCGACGACCCGCCCTGGAAGATTTCGGGCAGCGGATGCGGCGGCTTCGGCTTCAGCGAATATTCGTTGAAGCGGTAAAAATCGCCACGGAAGGTGAAGCTGTCCTGCGTCCATATTCCGCGCAGCGAGCGGATGAATTCCTCCGAGCGACGATAGCGCTCGTCATGGTCGAGCCAATGCTCGCCGATGGCGTGGAACTCGCCGCGAAACCAGCCGGAGACGAGGTTGATGGCGACGCGGCCATTGGTCAGGTAGCTGATGGTGGCGATCTGCTTGGCCGCCAGCGCCGGGTTCCATGGTCCGGGCAGGATCGCGGCGATGACCTTGAGCGTGGTGGTCGCGGCCAGCAGATCATGGCTGAACGCCACCGACTCATGCTGCTCGTCGGCGCCGTAGCCGGCGGTGAAGCGGATCTGGCTCAGCGCGTAGTCGAAACCGGCCTTCTCAGCGATTTGCGCCAGCTTGCGATTGTACTCAGCCGAATGGCTGGTGCGCTGCTCGATGTTGGAGATCACCAGGCCACCCGAAACATTCGGCACCCAGTAGGCGAATTTGATCGCGTCGGATTCTGCGTGTGCCATGAACTGTCTCCCCTTCAGGCCGTGTCGTTGCTCGGTCCGACCGCAGCCGGGTTTCGCCGATATTTATTATGTTTATAGAATATATATACAAAGAAGGATTTTTCGTTTTTGGGACCCTATCGGGATGGAAATACCAATTTTTTGCGCGGCCCATCCGGCTCCCGCTTGTCAGCCCGCGACCGGACCGTGCGCGGCATTGGCGCCGACGGCCTCGGCTGGCGTGTCGAGCAACTTTGCAATCTCGGCCGCGACGGCCTGGGCATGGCGGGCAACCTCCGGCAGGCCCATGAGTTCGCCGAAAGTCCCTCGCGCCAGCGGACCGGCGACGAAGAGTGTCGCGACCGCCCTGCCGTCCCGGCCGACGGCGCGGCTGTCGCGACTTGTCTCGATACCCAGCCCATATTGGTCGGCCCTGATCAGCCCGGCCTCGGTCAACGAGCGCAATGCCGGGTTCAGCTGAAGCGACTGCCCATGAGCCGGGCCCGTGGTGTTGATGACGGCATCGAAGCGCGCAGTCTCGATCTGCGTCCGCCCGCGCCATTGAAGGCTGACAGCCAGGCCGCCGTCCTCATGGTTCGATGCAACAAGCCTGGCGGCAATATTGTCGAACGTGCCGGCTGCGTGACGCCGGTCGAGCACGGCCGCGACCTGCGGTGCGATCCGGAAACGATGCACGTCCCAGAATACGCGCAGCTGGCGGACCAGCCTTGCCCGTTCCGGCGGAGCAAGTGCGGCCCACAGCACCGGCCCCTGCAGACGCAGCTGGTCGAAGACGGACTGCCAGTTGACGTTGGCCACCCGCGCCGCTGCCAGCGTGGCGCGGATGTTTTCGAGCAGCTGAAGCGCCGTCGTGGCCGGCGTGGTTGCAAAGTCGCCGAACGGCTCGCCCCTGATGTCCGGGTGGCCGCGCGAGCGCAGCCCGCGGCGAGACAGCGCCAGGATGCGGCCGTGATGGCCACGGCGATCGAGTTCGGCGACCATGTCGGCCGAGGTCAGTCCGGAGCCGACGATCAACACAGACGCGTCCGGCCCGATCCCGGCAAGCGCGGCAGAGGCGTATGGGTCGGCGATGAAACCTGGCGCTTCCGCCAGCGAGGTCAACGCAGCGGGAATATTGGGCAGCGGATGCGTCGCCGCCAGGACGACGATGTCGGCGGCAACCGGCCCGCTGGAGGTGTGCACGGTCCAGGCCCTGCCACCCGCGTCACGTGCGGCGCCTGTGGCGAGACTGCTGACGTGGCGCACCGCGCCCGCGCTGAGCCAGGGCGCCAGCTGCTCGGCGACGTAGCGGCCGAACACGCGCCGGCGCGGATAGACGTCGCCATTCTTCCAGATGGCGTCCGGGTCGCGCTCGAGTTCGCCATCGCGGCTCAACCAGCGCGCAAAGTGCTGCGGATCGTCAGGCGCCATGCTCATTCTGACTGCGGGGACGTTGACCCGATGCGACGGCTCCGCGCTGGAATAGGCAAGGCCGCCGCCGATCACCGGTCGCGGATCGATCACGGAAATCGACGGGCATTCCGGTCGAGCTGTCCGTGCCAAATGCCAGGCCACCGCAGCGCCGGAAAAGCCGCCGCCGATGATGGCGACGCGCAATCGGCGGGCTGGAGGGAGCGCGTTCACGAGGCGCTGGCGAGCGACTTCGGCCGATGATCGCCGGCGATGGTCTCGCCGAACGGGCCGGTGTTGACCGACGAACCAGCGACTTTCACCGGATGATCGGTCGGCAGTTTCGGCAGCACCAGTTCGCCGAAACGGTAGGCTTCCTCGAGATGTGGATAGCCGGACAGGATGAAGGTATCGATGCCGAGGCGACGGTATTCATCGATGCGTTCGGCGATCGTGTCGGGGTCACCGACGAGTGCTGTCCCGGCGCCGCCACGCACCAGGCCAACGCCGGCCCACAGATTGGGCGCGATCTCGAGCTTGGCGCGGTTGCCGCCATGCAGTGCGCTCATCCGCGCCTGGCCCACCGAATCCATGCGGGCAAAGACTTTTTGGGCCGAGGCGATCGTCGCGTCGTCGAGCCGGCTGATCAGACTGTCGGCCGCTGCCCAGGCCTGCTCGGTCGTTTCGCGGGCGATGACATGCAGGCGAATGCCGAAGGAAAGCTTGCGGCCGGCCTTCTCGGCCAGTTCACGCACGCCGTCAAGCTTGCGCTCGACATCGGAGGGCGGCTCGCCCCAGGTCAGATATTTGTCGATCTCCTGCGCCGCCACCACGGATCCGGCATCGGACGAGCCGCCGAAATAGAGCGGCGGGTACGGCGTCTGCACCGGTGGAAACAGCAGCCGGCCGTCCTCGATGCGGAAATGCTTGCCCTCATGTGCGACCGTCTCGCCGCTCAGCACGCGCTTATAGATCTGCAGGAATTCCTGCGTCACCTCATAGCGCTCGGCATGCGACAGGAAGATGCCGTCGCCCTTGTTCTCGAGCGGATCGCCGCCGGTGACGACATTGATCAGCAGGCGGCCATTGGAGATGCGGTCGAGCGTCGCGGTCATGCGGGCGGCGAGGGTCGGCGATTGCAGGCCGGGCCGCACGGCGACGAGGAAACGCAAGCGCTCGGTCAGCGGCACCAGCGCCGAAGCGATCACCCAGGAATCCTCGCAGGCCCGGCCGGTTGGCAACAGCACGCCGTAATAGCCCAGCGTGTCGGCGGCCTTGGCCACCTGCGTCAGATAGGGCAGATCGACGGCCCGGCCGCCTTCGGACGTGCCGAGGTAGCGGCTGTCGCCATGCGTCGGCAGGAACCAGAGCACCTTGATGCGGTCTGGAATATCCCGGGTCAAGGCTTGCCTCCCGCGGTCGGGCGGCGACCTTCTATGCCTGATGAGATCGGGGGCGGGCGCAAAAGGGTGGGCATGGCGTGGTCCTGTCCGGGTGGAAACCAGATCGCCAGTGCAGATTGCTTATTCTATAAATTCTGTAGAGTTAGTTTATTCTAAATCCGTGACAGGGATTAGAATTTCTCTCCTCGGCCGGTGGTGGCAACCCGGCTCGCTCGGCGCACAAAGGCCTCGGCGTCGGCAACTAGCCCGGCAATCGCCCCAGATGGGCAGCGAAGCGTGCCACCATTGCAAGGCCAGCCTCGCTAGGCCGCATCGCCGGAGCCCGATCGTGTATCGGGATGCCGGCGCGGGCGCCAAACAGCCGCTTGCCGTAGCAGATCAGGTTCTCGATTCCCTGCATGACGAAGACCGCCGCCGGCAGCATTTTTACATACTGGGTTTCGGCCGCTGCTTCGTCTCCGGTGCGGAATGCATTGCAGGCGCGCACGGCAAGGTCGATGCAATCGGGCGCCAGGATCATGCCGCGGCAACCGACGCGGAAATTGTCGATCAGTTCCAGGCCGCCGCGCCCATTGAAGACGGGAATGCGGCCTTCGGTGCGTTCGATCACCCCGGCGATGTCGGTGACCGGACCTTCGCCCTTGATCAGCCGGATGTTGGGATGAAGCGTGACGAGGTCGCGGATTTCGTCCGATGTCAGGCCGCGCCCGAAAAAGGCCGGCGCGTTCTGGATCGCCACCGGCAGGTCGGTCGCCTCGGCGACACGGCCGAAAAAGCGGATGTATTCCACCGCTCCATAGGAACCGACGGGTGGCGGCTGCAGGATAACCCAATCCGCCCCAACACTTTCGGCGTGGCGGACCTGGGATACCTGCTCGGCAACCGAAGAACCGAAAATGGTGCAGGCTACCGGCACTTTTCCGGCTGTGTCTTCCGCCGTCCAGTCCATGATCGTCCGGCGCTCGGCTTCGGTGAGCTTGGCGACTTCCGTCGCCAGGCCAAGCGCCGCCATGCCATGCACGCCGGTCGCCAGGCAGATCTCGACCTGCCTGCGCATTGCCGCGCGATCAAGCCGCTCGTCTTTGTCGAAGAGCGCGTAGAGGATGGCGTGGATGCCATGGATATCATCGGGCCGGAAATTCGGCATCCCGGTCACCCTCAATGGCTTTCGCGCGGGATAGCGTGGCCTCGGCTGCCGACAAGAAAATCGAGGTCGGCGCCACGATCCGCCTGCAACACACGGTCAACGTAGAGGCCCTGATAGCCGCCGCGCATCGCCGGCTCCGGTGCGATCCAGGATATCCGCCGTCGCGCGAGTTCCTGTTCGGACACGTCGAGATGCAGCTTCCGCGTTTCGACATCGAGCTTGATGATGTCGCCGCTCCTGACCAGCGCCAGCGGGCCGCCGACAGCTGCCTCGGGGGCCGCATGCAGCACGACCGTGCCGAAGGCGGTGCCCGACATGCGGGCATCGGAGATGCGGATCATGTCGCGGATGCCTTGCTTGAGCAGCTTCTGCGGCAGCGCCATGTTGCCGACTTCGGCCATCCCCGGATAGCCCTTGGGGCCGCAATTCTTCAGCACCATGATCGAACCCTCGTCGATGTCGAGCAAGGGATCATCGACGCGCGCCTTGTAGTCATCGATATCCTCGAAGACGACGGCGCGGCCGCGATGCTTCATCAAGGCCGGCGAGGCGGCCGACGGCTTGATGATGGCTCCGTCGGGCGCCAGATTGCCGCGCAGCACCGCAATGCCGCCCTGGGCGGTAAGCGCCTTGTCGCGCGGGCGGATCACCTCGGGATTATAGTTCCTGGCGTCGGCGATGTTCTCGCCCACGCTCTTGCCGCTGACCGTGAGCGCGTCGAGGTCGAGCAGGTCGGCGATCTCCTTCATCACGGCTGGAAGGCCGCCGGCATAGCAGAAATCCTCCATCAGGAAGCGGCCGGACGGCATCAGGTCGAGGATGGTCGGCACGTCGCGGCCATAGTGGTCCCAATCGTCCAGCGTAAGCTCAGTGCCGACGCGGCCGGCAATCGCCAGCAGGTGCACGACCGCATTGGTCGAACCGCCGATCGCGCCATTGACGCGGATGGCGTTGGCGAAGGCCGCCTTCTTGAGGATCGCCGATGGCCGAAGATCCTCATTGACCATCTCGACGACGCGCCGCCCGGTCATCCGGGCGATGCGGCTGCGGCGGGCGTCGACGGCTGGATAGGTAGCGTTGCCCGGCAGCGACAGGCCGAGCGCCTCGACCATCGATGCCATGGTCGAGGCGGTGCCCATGGTCATGCAATGGCCAGGCGAGCGCGACATGGCGCTCTCGGCACTGGCGAAATCCTGTTCGCTCATCACCCCGGCGCGGACGTCTTCGGAGAATTTCCAGACATCGGTGCCGGAACCGATCTCGCGACCCTGGAAGCGGCCGTTGAGCATCGGCCCGCCGGAGATAACGATCGACGGCAGGTCGCAGGAAGCGGCGCCCATCACCAGCGACGGTGTGGTCTTGTCGCAACCGGCCATCAGCACGACGCCATCCATCGGATTGCCGCGGATCGCCTCCTCGACATCCATCGAGGCGAGGTTGCGAAACAGCATCGCAGTCGGCCGCAGATTGGACTCGCCGCAGGAGAAGACCGGGAATTCGAGCGGCAGGCCGCCGGCCTCCAGCACGCCGGCCTTGATGTGTTCGATCAGGCCACGAAAGTGCACGTGGCACGGGGTGAATTCGGAAAAAGTGTTGCAGATGCCGATCACCGGGCGGCCGTCGAAGGCATCGTCGGGCAGGCCGTTGTTCTTCATCCAGCTGCGGTGGATGAAGGCATCCTTCCCCAAACCGCCGAACCAGTGCTGCGATCGTCTCTTGGTCATGGTCTTCCCAGTGTTCAGGCGGGGTGCTGCAGCTGGCTCAGCCCGCCATCGACGACGAGGCTGGCCGCGTTCATGAACGGGCACTCGTCGGAAATCATGAACACCGCGGCAAGCGCGATCTCGCGCACCGAGGCGATACGGCCGCCAGGATGCAGCGCCATGGTGTTGGCGCGCGCCGCGGCCGGGTCAGGAAAGCTGTTCCAGTAGTCGATCGCCTTCTGCGTCTCGACATAGCCGGGCGCCAGCGCGTTCACGCGCACGCCTTGCCCCGCATATTCCAGCGCCAGCGATTTGGTCAGGCCGAGCAGCGCGTGCTTGGCGACGGGATAGGGGAAGGTGTGCGGAATGATGGTGAAGCTGTGCGTCGAGGCGATGTTGAGGATGACGCCGCCGCCGCTTGCGATCATGCCCGGTAGCACCGCCTTGCTGCAGTTCCAGGCGCCCTTGACGTTGACGTCGAAATTGCGGTTCCACTCCTCCTCGCTGGTGTCGAGCGGCGTCGAGAACACATTGACACCGGCATTGTTGATCAGCGCGTTGATCGGGCCGATTTCATCGTTTGCCCAACCAACGGCAGCGGCAATCGCGGTGCCGTCACTGATGTCGGCGGCGATATGTCCGACATGGCCCTGCGGTGCGGCAAGACCGGCGACGGTCTTGTCCAGCAGCGCGCCATCCTGGTCGACCAGGAATAGCTTTGCCCCTTCGGCAAGGCAGGCCTCGGCGATTGCCAGCCCGATGCCTTGCGCGGCGCCCGTCAGGAAGATGCGTTTGCCGGACAGGCGCTCAGCCATTTTGGTCACTCCAATCGAAGACGATCAACGCCGCCCCAATGCCGACGAGCGCAGATTGTCGAGCAGCACTGCCAGGAGCAAAATAACGCCGCGCACGATGTACTGGTAGAAGGCCGGGATGTTGAGCAGGTTCATGGCGTTTTCGGCGATGCCCATGATCAGCACGCCGACGATGACGCCCGACATCGTGGCGCGGCCGCCGGCCAGGGAAACGCCGCCGAGAACGCAGGCTGAGATGACCGAAAGCTCCAGCCCGACCGCCGCGTTGGGCTGGCCGGAAGTGATGCGCGATGCCAGCAGGATGCCCGCGATGCCGCAGACGACGCCCTGGAGGGCGAAAATCCAGATCCGCGTCCTGTCGACATTGACGCCGGCAAGCCGGGAGGCCTCCGGATTGCCGCCGATGGCGAGCGTGTTCTTGCCGAAGACGGTGCGGTTCAACACAAAGCCGAAGATGCCGAAGAGAGCGGCCAGCACCCAGATCGGTGTCGGTATGCCCAACAGTTTCGACAGCGCGAGCTGGTAGAAATCAGGGCTGTTGATGCCGACGGCGCGGCCGTCGGACGCGATCAGGGCGAAACCTCGCACGATCTGCATGGTGGCCAGCGTGGTGATCAGCGCGTTGATGCGGAATTTGGCGATGACGACGCCGTTGATGAAGCCGACGAAGGCGCCGCAAGCGATTGCCGCCAGAAGGCCGAGCAGGATCGAGCCGGTGGCGTTGGACGCCATCACCGCGACCATACCGGCAAAGGCGACGATCGAGCCAACCGACAGGTCGAAGTCGCGCGCCGCGAGGCAGAACATCATTGTGCAGGCGACGATGCCGACGGTGACCACCGACTGCAGCAGGCCGAGCATGTTGCGGTCGGTGAGGAAGTTCGGCACGAGAGCCGACACCAGCGCGAAGGCAACGAGGAAGATGACGACAAGCCCCTGTTCGCCGAGCAGGATCTTCTTCAACTGATCGGTCATGGCAAAATCCTCAGGATGCGATCGCGTCGGGGGTTTTCTTGTCGGGAAGAGCCGCAGCCAGGATCGCCTTCTCAGCGAACTGGTCGCGGGCCAGTTCGGCGCTGATGCGGCCACCGCACATCACCAGGATGCGGTCGCAGATGCCCATCACCTCCGGCAGTTCGGACGAGACGACGACAATCGCCATGCCGTCCTCGGCAAGCTGGTAGAGCAGTTCGTAGATTTCCGATTTGGCGCCGACATCGATGCCGCGCGTCGGTTCGTCGACGATCAGAACCCGCACGCCCTGCTCGGACAGCCAGCGGCCAAGGATGACCTTCTGCTGGTTGCCGCCGGAGAGGTTGATGATGTCCTGCCTGCGCGACGGCGTGCGCACCTTGAGCTTTTTGATGAAGGTTTCGGCCGTCGCGATCTCGCTGGCGCTGTTGAGCACGCCAAAGCGCGTGTGATGGCGCCGCGACGAGATGTTGATGTTCTCTTCGATCGAGCGGCCCTGGATGATGCCGTCATGCTTGCGGTCTTCCGCGCACAGCACGATGCCGGCCCGGATCGATCCATGCGGGTCGGTGGCAGGGACGATCTTGCCGTCGACGGTGATGGTGCCGCCCGAGCGCGGGTCGGCGCCGAAGACCAGCCGCATCAGTTCCGAGCGCCCGGCGCCGATCAGGCCGAAGAAGCCTACGATCTCGCCGGCGCGGGCCTCGAAGCTGGCGGGCGTCATCAGCTTCGCCCCGGACAGGGTCTCGACCTTGAGCCTGATATCGCCGGTCTTGCGCGGGCGAAAACCCCAGATGTCCGAAATCTCGCGGCCGACCATTTCGGCGACGACCTGATCGCGCGTAACGTCCTTAAGTGAGGCATGGTGCGCCGCGAGCCTGCCGTCGCGCAGCACGGTCAAGCTGTCGCAGAGCCGGAACACCTCGTCGAGCCTATGCGACACATAGATGATGACCTTGCCCTCGCCGCGCAGGCGATCGATCAGGGCAAAGAGGATTTCGCTTTCACGCGAGGACAGCGACGAGGTCGGCTCGTCCAGTGCGATGACGCGCGCGTCGAGCATGATCGCCTTGGCGATCTCGATCATCTGGCGTTCGCCGATGGACAGCGTCTTGACCTTGCGGCGCATGTCGATGTCGATGCCGGCCGATTTCAGCTTGGCGCCGACGTCTTCCAGCATCCGGCGGCCGGCGATGATGCCGGCGCTGGCGGGAAAGCGGCCGAGGCTGAGGTTTTCGGCCACGGTAAGCTCGGGAACCAGCTGCAGTTCCTGGTGGATGACGATGACGCCATTGTCGAAGGCATCCCGGGTCGAGGCATAGGCCTGGACCTTGCCGTCGATGCTTATCTCGCCCTCATCGGCATGCTGGTCGCCGGAAAGGATCTTGATCAGGGTGGACTTGCCCGCGCCATTCTCGCCCATCAGGCCATGCACCGCGCCCTTGTCGACGCCGAACGACACGTCCGACAGCGCCTTGACGCCCGGATAAGTCTTGGTGATGTGCGAGAAGTCGAGAAAGGACACGGGCATCGATCCTTCTTGTGCGATGGCAAACAGGCGGCGGGGATGAGCCGCCGCCTGTTTGTACAGGGAGGATTATTCGATGCCGAGGCCCTGGCGGACCTTCTGATAGTCGTCGCGCTTGGCCAGCGCACCGGAGGTCAGGATCAGCTTCTCCGGTTCCTTGTTGTTGGCTACCCAATCGTACATGTTGAGCGCCGTCTCGTAGCCATGACGCTTCGGCGAGATGATCACGGTGCCGACAAAGCCGGTGGCGGTCGGCTTCTTGAACTCGTTGATCGCCGAATCCGCGCCGCCAATGCCGACGCCGATCATGCCGTCGGCCGGAATGCCGACGCTTTCGGAAGCGCGCACGGCCCCCAGTACTGCTTCATCGTTGAGGCCGAAAGAGACCCACTTCTTGATGTCGGCATGGGCGTTGAGCACGACCGTCGCCGCGTTCAGCGCAGCCTCGGTGTCGGTCTTGGCCTGCGGCGCGTCGAAGATGTTCTCGGCCTTGAAGCCGTTCGCCTTCAGCACCGAGATGGCTCCTTCGACACGATCGACAGCCGTCGGCAGCTGATCATAGGAGACACGGATGGCGCCGACCTCGTCGGCCTTCCAGCCGCGCGCCTTCATTTCGTCGACGATCGCCTGGCCGACGGCCTCGCCGATCTTGGTGGCCGAGATGCCCATATGCGGCACGTCTTCGAGCGCCTTGCCGTCGGCGCCGACCAGACGGTCGTCGACGGTCATCAGCTTGAGATTGTTGGCGGCGGCCTTGGCGACGATGCCAGGCCCGAGCTTCACGTCCGGTGTGCAGACGATGAAGCCCTGGGCGCCCTGGGCGCCGAGATTGTCGATCGCCGACATCAGCTTCTCACCGTCCTCGGCGCCGATCTTGACGAGGGTAAAGCCCTTTTCCTTGGCGGCCTGGTCGGCGAACTTCCATTCGTCCTGGAACCACGGCTCCTCGGGCTGTTTGACGATGAAACCGATCTTGGTGTCCTGAGCATAGGCAGAAGCGATGGTCGTGACGGACAGCACGGCAAGCGCGCCCGCGACGAGCGCGGTCTTCAAAAGTCGCATGATTTCCTCCCAGCGATAGGCCGGGCGCTCAGCCCGGATGCGGACTCTCTATTCGCTTTTATCATACTCGTCAATTGATCTGGTATGATAATTAATGTACATGCTCTGAGCAGCGATCGCTGGCGCAACTCGTTTGCATCCGCTAATGCCGGGCCGGTTGTGCGAACTGGCAGGTTCGCCGCCTTGGAGGAGGGCTAAGGTGACCGAGATTTCGAAGAAGACACCGGGCGACACGACGACCCGCCGCCCGCGCGTCATGCCCGACGTGACCAAGGCTATGGCCTCGGACATTTTTTCCGGACGCTATCCGGCCGGATCCTCCTTGCCGACGGAAAACGAACTTGGCGTCGAATACGGCGTCAGCCGAACCGTGATCCGCGAGGCCCTGAAGGTGCTGGCCGCCAAGGGGCTGGTGCTGTCGCGGCCGCGTGTTGGCACAATCGTCTGCAACGAGGACGACTGGAACATCATCGATCCGCAGGTGCTGGCCTGGCACGCGCCGCATGCGCTGGACGACAAGCTCTTCGACGCCATTCTCGAAACACGCCGCGCCATCGAACCGCTGGTCGCCGAACTGGCCGCGACGCGCGCGACACTGCAGGAGATCGCCGATCTCGAAGCGGCCTGGCGCGGCATGGCAGGCGCCGGCGAGGACCTCGTGATGTTCTCGCGCTCCGACATCGCCTTCCACCAGATCGTCTATGCCGCGAGCCACAACCCGATCTTTCGCCAGATCGGCAATCTGATCGACACCGGCCTCAAATTCTCGCTGGAAGCGACGGCGACAATTTCGCTCGACCGGCGCCTGGAAGCGGTGGCGGCGCATCGCGAGGTGGTGGAGGCGCTGCGCATGCGCGACGCCGAGGCAGCGCGCGGCGCGGCAAACAGAATCCTCGACCTTGCGGCGCGCGACCTCGTCAGCGCCAAGAAACTCAAGAACAACTGAGACAGCATGAAAATCATTTCGCTCACCACCTACATCGTTCCGCCGCGCTGGCTGTTCCTGAAAATCGAGACCGACGCCGGCGTCACCGGCTGGGGCGAGCCGGTCGTCGAAGGCCGGGCGCTGACCGTCGAGGCGGCGGTCAAGGAGCTTGGTGATTATCTCATCGGCAAGGACCCCCGCCTGATCGAGGATCACTGGACGGTGATGCATCGCGGCGGCTTCTACCGCGGCGGAGCGATCCTGATGAGCGCCATTGCCGGCATCGACCAGGCGCTGTGGGACATCAAGGGCAAGGCGCTCGGCGTTCCTGTCCACGAACTGCTCGGCGGCAAGTTGCGTGACAGCATCAAAGTTTATTCCTGGATCGGTGGCGACCGTCCGGCGGAGGTCGCGGCGGGCGCCAGGGAAATGGTGGCGCGCGGCTTCCTGGCGCTCAAGATGAATGGCACCGAGGAGCTGCAGATCGTCGACAGCCACGACAGAATAGATGCCGCGGTGGAACGCGTCGCCATGGTGCGCGAGGCCGTCGGCCCCAGCATCGGCATCGCCGTCGACTTCCACGGCCGCGTGCACCGGCCGATGGCGCGCATCCTGGTCAAGGAGCTCGAGCCCTACAGGCTGATGTTCATCGAGGAGCCGGTTCTGAGCGAAAATCGCGAGGCGCTGAAGGAGATCGCCGCGCTTGGCTCGACGCCGATTGCGCTCGGCGAGCGACTCTACAGCCGCTGGGACTTCAAGTCGGTGTTCGAGGAAGGCGTCGTCGACATCATCCAGCCCGACCTGTCGCATGCCGGCGGCATCACCGAATGCCGCAAGATCGCGGCGATGGCCGAGGCCTATGATGTGGCGGTGGCGCCGCACTGCCCGCTCGGGCCGATCGCGCTCGCCGCATGCCTGCAGCTCGATGCCGTGAGCTACAATTGCTTCATCCAGGAGCAGAGCCTCGGTATCCACTACAACGCTGCCAACGACCTGCTCGACTACGCCGCCAACAAGGATGTCTTCCGCTACGAGGATGGCTATGTCGCCATCCCCGATGGCCCTGGTCTCGGTGTCGAGATCGACGAAGAGTATGTGAAGGAGCGCGCCAGGGAAGGCCACCGCTGGCGCAACCCGATCTGGCGCCACAAGGACGGTTCCTTCGCCGAGTGGTGACGGGATTGGCCTTCAGTCGCGCAAGCGCGACTGAACAAGGAGGCTCGCGAGGTTCGAATACTATACTCTCACCTGCGCCGCTTCGGGAGACTTCAGTCCATCAACCAGATGATGAAGATCCGCCTCGTTCTCGTAGTGCAGGGTAGAGACGAAAGCATCAATCGTAAATTCCGGATCGACCTTGTCTATTTGAGCGAGATGAGCGGACGCAGCGGTCCGATCGCCCAGCCAGTGATAGGCTGCCGCGACAAAGGCGTGTTGGTTGGCATCCATCTTCGACAGATGCATGAAGGCCTCGATTGCTTCGGCATATTCGTGGGCTGCAAAATGAGCTTTCCCAAGATGGCTCCAGAAGCGTTCCGGGTGGTGAGGGTTCAACTGCATCGCCTTGCGAATCCAGTGGGATCCTTCCTTGGGGCGACCGAGCCAAGTCAAAAGCTCGCCGTGCTGGACCACGACGAGATCGTAGTTTGGATTGAGTGCGAGAGCCCGTTCCTGGTGGTGCCGAGCCTTCGTCAGATCGTTGCGGCTGATGCTAATGGCTGCCAATATCCGTTGGACGTCCGCATCGTTGCTGTCCAGTGCTTGCGCCAACTCAAGCTCGCGAACGACTTCGTCGAAAGCGGCGTCCTTATCAGCGCACCAGCCGTAGCCCCAGGCTTGCCCCAGGATGCAGCCCCGCCAGGCGTGGGCATGCGCGTATTCGGGGTCGAGTTCTAGCGCTCGTGTCACCAGCTTCAGCGCCTCCTCATTCTCGGCTCGATTGCTGCGATGGTGGCGGACCTTGGCCGCGAGCACGCATTCGTATGCTGCCATGTTGGCGGGTGTTTTGCGCGCCACGAGATCCTGCTGCGCGGCTTCGACGCGGCCTGGCAGCGTGGCCACGATCGCTGCGGTCAGTTCGTCCTGAATGGCGAAAACATCGTCGAGCTTGCGGTCGTATCGCTCGGCCCAGATGTGTGTATCGGTGGCAGTATCGATCAGCTGCGCTGTCACCCTGAGCTGATCGCCCGATTTGCGGACGCTGCCCTCCACCAGGTATTGCGCGCCCAGCTTCCGGGCGATTTCACGGAGGTTTACCGACTGCCCTTTGTAGACGAAGGTGGAATTGCGCGAGATGACGAACAGTTCGTGCCGGCGCGAAAGTTCCGTGATGATATCCTCGGTCAGACCATCAACGAAAAATTCCTGTTCGGATTCGCCGCTCATATTAGCGAATGGCAGGACCGCAATCGACGGCTTTACCGCGCTGCGCCGGGCCGAGCCGTCCACCGCTCGCGGATCGGCTGCATCGTCCAGCACCGCGCGCCAGACCCGTATCGGACGAGAGATGTTCTTCAGGACCTTCTCGCCGAGGTCCTCGAACTTGATTTCGAGCCGGTCGAAGACCTGTTCGTATACGGCTTGGGTGACGCACACCCCGCCAACTTCAGCCATCTGTTCCAGCCGGGCGGCGACATTCACGCCATCGCCATAAATGTCGCCTTCATCAAAGATGATGTCGCCGAGATTGATGCCGATCCGGAACTGAATGCGTCCGGTATCCGGCACGTCGGTGTTGCGGCGGCGCATGCGGATCTGCACCTCCGCAGCGCAGCGCACCGCATCTGCCACGCTCTGGAACTCGACCAGCATGCCGTCACCGGTGGTTTTGATGATGCGGCCTTGGTTCTTGGCGATTGCCGGATCAATGAGTTCGATCCGGTGCGTTTTGAGCCGCGCAAGGGTACCCCTCTCGTCGGCTTCCATGAGCCGAGAGTATCCAGCCATGTCGGCTGCCAGCACCGCCGCGAGCCTGTGTTCCATGTTCCAGCCTCGAAGCACGCAATCTTCGATGGCAAACGCTGCAATCAAAGGCGATCACGGTCACGCCGCCACCTAACAGCGCCGTCCCCGCGCGATCGGAAGGCGCCCAGTCATAGCTTTACTCGAAATGAGCGCATGCGGGAAGGAAATCGATCGCTTCCATACCGCTCTCGGCTGCCCGATTGGTTTGGCTGTTCGACGGGGCAAGATTTCATCCCAAATCCATCGCATTCAGTAGCCAATTGAACGGCTTCGAAGGTGATGGCTTCAGGAAAGTGCTTCGTCGCTTTGCCTGGCAGCTTTTGAAGGGGATCGCCAACTCCAGAACGCGCGGCCGGCCCATCTGGCGAAGCTTGGTGTCAGCGCCAGGACGCGCAACCGAAACCGGTAGACATTCCTGCAAAGTAGGAGATGTGACGCCCGACAAGGCACTGCGCCACCAGGTTATCCCAGCGCCCCGTCCCCCACGGGGCCTGCTATCCGCCACACGCCCGACGAACCTGACCGTCTTATTAGCTTCTTCTGAAGTAACTTTCGTCTCTCTATTGAAATTCTAACAGCCATCGCGGTCAAAGTCTGCGGAATCGACGGAAAATTCAAATCCATACCTCTATCAGAGGCGAATCATTGCTGATGTTTTGGCTCTGATCGGGTTTTTATCGACGCGTGTATTGCCGCTTCTATCTTTCGTTGTTATGCCTCCACTATGCTTTACAGAAACATCCAAGGTCTTCGCGCCGTCGCGGCACTAATGGTTGTATCAAGCCATACTTTCTGGTCGCTGGAGCCCCTGAGGGGCCATTGGATCGTGCAATTGGGGGACTCGATCGGTCCGGCCGGCGTCGATCTGTTCTTCGTCATATCCGGCTTTGTGGTCTTTTTGTCCGCCGGGAAAGCGGGGGAAAGGGCCGCCATCGTCGGGCGATGGCAAGCGTTCCGAGGATTTGCCGTGCGGCGCGTGTTTCGCATCTACCCGATCTATTTGATCGCGTTTGGTGTCGCGACGCTGCTGATGACAAAGGTTGAACTTGCCCCGACATCGCTCGAACAGGAACCGTGGTGGAAATTGGTTCTTCTGATCGACCAGCCGAACAACCGAATTCTCGCGGCCTGGACACTGCAATATGAGATGATTTTCTACACTATGTGCGCGTTGGGGATTTTGATCTCCCCGCGTCGCATCCTGCTTGTCCTAGGTCTCTGGTTCGTTGCTGTTTTCTCGGTATGGATCACGGGCGTCTTCACACCATCGGCACCGATGGCGCCACTGGTTCTGGAGTTCGTGTTCGGGATCGTGGTTGCCTTGCTCGTCAAGCGAGGATTCTCAAAATACGCTGTGGCATCCCTGAGCATCGGCATCGGCGGAATTTTGCTCGGAGCGATCGTTTTCCGGCACTATGGGGCAGGATGGTTTGAGCTGCCTCAGATGTGGCGCGTGGTGTGTTTTGGCCTGCCGAGCGCGTTTGTTGTCAATGGATTTGTGGCCATCGAACTTCGGTCGAAGTGGCAATTCTCCAAGCGTTGGGTCGCCCTGGGAGATTCGTCCTACTCACTGTATTTGTGGCATCAAATGCTGTTCGCGGTTATGGCGGCTCTGTGTGTGAACTTTGGCCTTGTGGGTAAAGTGCCGCTGATAGCGTTGGCGCTGTCATTCTTGGTGATGGCCATCCCAGTCGCGATGCTGAGTTATCATCAGATTGAAAAGCGTATCAGCAAAAGTGACTGGCTGACCCGGCTGGCGGGTGAGGCAAAAAGAAAGCCGTCTGTCGCGCCAGCCGCATACCAGTCGTCCTCCAGTCGGTCGACTGTATGATCTGGCTGACCGACCCAGACCCGGAGCGCCTGGTGAAGTCGTTCCGAAAGAGCGGATGACCATGTGGAAGATCGGCGCGATGTCGGCGATCCGTGCAACAGCTGGCCTGATATCCTCGATGAGGAGAGTGACTGTTTGGTGGAGCCAATCGGAATCGAACCGACGACCTCTTGAATGCCATTCAAGCGCTCTCCCAACTGAGCTATGGCCCCACTTCCGGCAGTCAACCGGCGCCGTTTCCGGCGAAGAGATCCGGCGCGGGTTGGAGACCGCGCCGTTAGTGCAGGCGGCTTCTAACCCCGCCTTTCGTCAATATCAAGCCTTCGAGAGCCGGTTTTTCTTCACAGGCCAAGAAAGCCCGCAAACGCCTGCTTCCAAGGCCGGATCAGACCTCGTCGTCGTCGTCGCCGACACCGATCATGTCGGCGACGTCGTCGTCTTCTTCCTCTTCGTCGGCAAGGAATGTGTCATCCTCGTCGTCGCCGAGATCGACGTCGTCCTCATCGTCGCCGAGATCCGGCAGGTCGTCGCCCTTGACGTCCTCGTCCGCCTCTTCGAGCGAGACGACCTCGACGCCCTCTTCTTCCTCGGCGTCCACTTCCTTCTCGACCACTTCCTCTTCCTCTTCGAGAGCGGCGATCTTGCCTTCCTCGAAATGGGAACGCGGATAGGTCTTGCCGGTGTAGGGCGAGACGATCGGGTCCTTGTTCAGGTCGTAGAATTTTCGGCCCGTCTCCGGGTCGATGCGTTTTGTGCCAAGTTCGGTTTTTGCCACGGCAAGCCTCGTCAATAAAAGAGTGGTCCCCTTAACCACAGTTTGCAGCGCTGTCAAAGCGAAAAGCCGGCGTCACAAAACCATGCATTGAAAGGCCTCGCGTCGATGACGACCATGGGGGATGACCATTTCGGCCCGCCGTGATACGAGACCGCCGCAACAAATGAAAAGCGCCGGCCCTCCGGCATTCCGTCCAGGGAAATTCCATGTCTCACGCCGCCGCCCCAAAGTCGGCCACCGCCCGCAAATCACCAGCACTTGCCGGCACCGCCCGCGTGCCGGGCGACAAGTCGATCTCGCACCGCTCCTTCATGTTTGGCGGCCTCGCCTCCGGCGAGACCCGCATCACCGGCCTGCTGGAAGGCGAGGACGTGATGCGCACCGGTGCGGCCATGAAGGCGATGGGCGCGCTTGTCGAGAAGCGCGGCGCCGAGTGGGTGATCCGCGGCACCGGCAATGGCGCGCTGCTGCAGCCGGAAGGCCCGCTCGATTTCGGCAATGCCGGCACCGGCTCGCGGCTGACGATGGGCCTGGTCGGCACCTACGACATGGAAACGACCTTCATCGGCGACGCCTCGCTGTCCGGCCGGCCGATGGGCCGGGTGCTCGAACCCTTGCGCCAGATGGGCGTGCAGGTGCTGAAGGCGACGCCGGGCGACCGCATGCCGATCACGCTGCATGGCCCAAAGCATGCGGCACCGATCACCTACCGCGTGCCGATGGCCTCGGCACAGGTGAAATCCGCGGTGCTGCTGGCCGGACTGAACACGCCAGGCATCACCACCGTCATCGAACCTGTCATGACGCGCGACCACACCGAAAAGATGCTCAAAGGGTTTGGCGCCAATCTGTCGGTCGAGACCGACGAGCGCGGCGTGCGCCACATCTTCATCGAAGGCCAGGGCAAGCTGACCGGCCAGACCATCGCGGTCCCGGGCGACCCTTCCTCGGCCGGTTTCCCGCTGGTGGCTGCGCTGATCGTGCCGGGTTCGGACATCTTGATCGAGAACGTGTTGATGAATCGGACCCGCACCGGGCTTCTGCTGACGCTGCAGGAAATGGGCGGCAAGATCGACATCCTCAACCCGCGCAATGCCGGCGGCGAGGATGTCGCCGACCTGCGCGTGCGTTATTCCGAGCTCAAGGGCGTCACCGTGCCGCCCGAGCGGGCGCCGTCGATGATCGACGAGTATCCCGTGCTTGCGGTCGCCGCCAGCTTCGCCGAGGGCGAAACGCTGATGCAAGGGCTGGAAGAATTGCGGGTCAAGGAATCCGATCGGCTGTCGGCCGTCGCCGACGGGTTGAAGCTCAACGGCGTCGACTGCACCGAGGGCGAGGCTTCGCTTGCGGTACGCGGCAAACCGGGCGGCAAGGGTCTCGGTCGCCATCCGAACGGCCCGGACACAACGGTGCAAACCCATCTCGACCACCGCATCGCCATGAGCTTTCTGGTCATGGGACTGGCGACGGAAAAGCCCGTCACCATCGACGATCAGGCGATGATCGCGACCAGTTTTCCGGAATTCATGGGGCTGATGAAGGAGCTGGGCGCGGAGATCGAGTGACAGTGGCAATCACAAACTTTGGCGATTGGCCCCATGCGCGAGGGCTTGCTGCCCGAGCAAACAAAGCGTTGACCAGCCAATGACACACGTCTTCACCATTGCCATCGACGGTCCTGCCGGTGCCGGAAAAGGCACGCTGGCGCGGCGGCTCGCCGACCACTACCGGCTGAACCTGCTCGACACCGGCCTCACCTATCGCGCGGTAGCCTACGCATTGATCCAGCACGCGCTGCCGCTCGACAACGTCTCGGCCGCCGAAACCGCTGCCCGCCAGGTCGATCTGGCAAAGCTCGACCGTGCGGTGTTGTCGGCGCATGCGGTCGGCGAGGCGGCCTCGAAGGTCGCGGTGTATCCGACCGTGCGGCGCATCCTCGTCGAAAAGCAGCGCGACTTCGCCAAGACACCCCCGGGCGCGGTGCTCGACGGGCGCGACATCGGGACCGTCGTCTGCCCCGACGCCGACATAAAACTCTATGTGACGGCCAGCGCCGAGGTGCGGGCACGGCGCCGGCTGGCCGAGATCGAGAGCATCGGCGGCACCGCTGATTTCGCCGAGATTCTCGCCGACATCATGCGTCGTGACGAGCGCGACATGGGCCGCGCCGACTCTCCGCTGAAGCCGGCCGCCGACGCGCACTTGCTTGATACCAGCGAAATGGCTATAGAAGCCGCGTTTCTTGCGGCCATGGCGATCATCGACGACGTGCTGGACAAGAGAAACAAGGCCTGATCCGGGTTTTTCCCTCGTGTTTCCGTTGTCGGACGCGAAGAAAACACCCATATCGGACACGAACCAGCCTGCCAGCATTCTTCATGCGCCGGAATTGCCGCTTAAAGAGCGGCCCAGGGCTTTTGTAGCCCGGAACGCCGGCAGGCCAACGCAACGCTAACCCACGGCGCCCGTCCCGCGACAGAAGCGGGGCATTCCAGGAGAAACAATGTCAGCTGCAAATCCCACTCGCGATGATTTCGCGAGCCTGCTCGAAGAATCATTTACCGCCGGCCATTCCGGCGAAGGCCAGGTCGTCAAGGGCACGATCACCGCGATCGAAAAAGACATGGCCATCATCGACGTCGGCCTCAAGGTCGAAGGTCGCGTGCCGCTGAAGGAATTCGGCGTCAAGGGCAAGGACACGACGCTCAAGGTCGGCGATACGGTCGAAGTCTATGTCGAGCGCATCGAAAACGCGCTTGGCGAAGCGATGCTCAGCCGTGAAAAGGCCCGCCGCGAAGAGAGCTGGGTCCGGCTCGAAGAGAAGTTCACCAAGGGTGAGCGCGTCGAAGGCGTCATCTTCAACCAGGTCAAGGGCGGCTTCACCGTCGACCTCGACGGCGCCGTGGCCTTCCTGCCGCGCAGCCAGGTCGATATCCGCCCGATCCGCGACGTTTCCCCGCTGATGCACAACCCGCAGCCATTCGAGATCCTCAAGATGGATCGCCGCCGCGGCAACATCGTGGTGTCGCGCCGTACCGTGCTCGAGGAGAGCCGCGCCGAACAGCGTTCGGAAATCGTGCAGAACCTCGAAGAAGGCCAGGTTGTCGAAGGCGTCGTCAAGAACATCACCGACTACGGTGCGTTCGTCGACCTCGGCGGCATCGACGGCCTGCTGCATGTCACCGACATGGCATGGCGCCGCGTCAACCACCCGACCGAAATCCTCAACATCGGTCAGACGGTCAAGGTGCAGATCATCCGCATCAACCAGGAAACTCACCGTATCTCGCTCGGCATGAAGCAGCTCGAGAGCGATCCGTGGTCCGAGATCGGCACCAAGTTCCCGATCGGCAAGAAGATCAAGGGCACCGTCACCAACATCACCGACTACGGCGCGTTCGTCGAGCTGGAGCCCGGCATCGAAGGCCTCATCCACGTTTCGGAAATGTCGTGGACGAAAAAGAACGTGCATCCCGGCAAGATCCTGTCGACGACCCAGGAAGTCGACGTGGTGGTGCTCGAAGTCGATCCGGCCAAGCGCCGCATCTCGCTCGGCCTCAAGCAGACGCTTGAGAATCCGTGGCAGGCTTTCGCCAGCAGCCATCCGGTCGGCAGCCAGGTCGAGGGCGAGGTCAAGAACAAGACCGAGTTCGGCCTGTTCATCGGCCTCGAAGGCGACGTCGATGGCATGGTCCACCTCTCCGACCTCGACTGGACCCGTCCGGGCGAGCAGGTCATCGAAGAGTACAATCGCGGCGACATGGTCAAGGCGCAGGTGCTCGACGTCGACATCGACAAGGAGCGCATCTCGCTCGGCATCAAGCAGCTGGCCAAGGATACGGTTGGCGAAGCGGCGACTTCAGGCGAACTGCGCAAGAACGCCGTCGTCACCTGCGAAGTCATCGGCGTCAAGGATGGCGGCCTGGAAGTGCGGCTGGTCGACAGCGGCATCGAGACCTTCATCAAGCGCTCCGACCTCAGCCGTGATCGCGACGAGCAGCGCCCCGAGCGCTTCACCGTCGGCCAGAAGGTGGACGCCCGCGTCATCGCCTTCGACAAGAAGACCCGCAAGCTGCAGGTCTCGATCAAGGCGCTGGAAATCGCCGAAGAGAAGGAAGCGGTCGCCCAGTACGGCTCGACCGACTCTGGCGCTTCGCTGGGCGATATCCTGGGTGCCGCGCTGAAGAAGCAGGGCAGCTAAGTCCCTCTGCCCCACCGTCTTGCATGGTGGTCACTTCAAAACCCCGCCGGAGCGATCCGGCGGGGTTTTTCTTTACGGTAAGATAAACTTCCTCGCGTATTTGCCAGCAATCCGAGGAGGCTTTCCATGCGCAATGACGACGATCGTTCCGCTCCGGGATCTTCGTGGTTGCTGCGTCTCTACACCAGGTCGCCCGCCTTGTTCTGCTTTTGCGGAATGGCAATCTTGATGATTGCCCTCCGGGCGCTGGGCTTCCAGCTCAACGGCGATGTGGACGACCTCGTCAAACTGCATGAAGTCCGCACCTTGCTTGAAACGGGCAACATCTTCGACCGGACGCTGCCCGGCGTTGCCCAGCCGGAGCCCTATCTCTCGCATTGGCCATGGATCGTGGACCTGCCCTATGCCGCCTTCGCGCGTCTGCTTACGCCGCTTGCCGGCTTCGAGCCCGCGTTGACGGTGACAAGCTTTGCCGTCCCGCTGCTGCTGCTTGCGCCCGCGCTCTATTTCTACAATCGGCTGGTGATCGCGATGGGCTTTGCCAACCCGGCCGTTGCACTGCCGCTGGCTCTGATCTTTGCCGCGCGCAGCTTTTTCGAATACGCCCCGGGACGGATCGACTACCACAATCTGCAGATACTGCTTCTGCTGGCGGCGCTGGTTTTGACGCTGTCGCAAAACCACTTTGCTGCCTTCGTCAACGGGCTGCTGGCGGCCTTGGCGCTTGCGATCAGCGTGGAATTCGCTCCGTTCTATGTGCTGGTGATGGCAGTCTATGCCTTTGACTGGATCTTCGGCCGCGAAGAGGGTGCGGACAGGATCGTCCGCTTTGGGCTGGCATTTGCCTTGGGCGGGGTCGGCCTGTTCGCCGCGATCGTGCCGCCTTCAGCCTATGCCGCCGTCAAATGCGACACCTATTCGGCACCGCATGTGACGGCGCTGGTCGCGGCGGGGCTGTCATTTGCCGTGGTGCCCTTGCTTGTCGGCCGACGTGGCGGATGGGCAATGCGGACGGCAATTCTGCTGGTGTTCGCGGCCGCCAGCGCGGCGGCGCTGACGCTGTTGTTCCCGCAATGCCTGGCCGGCCCCTATGCTTCGCTCGACGCCTATGTACGCGACAACATGCTCGAGAGGATCCCTCAGGAATTGAGCCTGTTTCGGCGCCCTGATGTCGTTCTGTCCGCGAGCTTTCCCAGCATCATGCTGCTGTTCGTCGGCGCGCTCGCCCCGGCTGTCCTTTGCCTTGGGCCGCATGGCCGAAGCCGGGCCCTCGTCATCCTGGCGCTGTTCTCGCTGCTCGCGCTGGTGCTGTCGATCGATTACTTCCGCTATTTCCGCTATCTTCCGGTTTTTTCCGGCATCGGTCTGGTCTTCGTGCTGGCGAGTTTCCTGCCGCCAGATGCCAGACTGGCCCGCACGTTGAAATCTCCCATGTCGTTGGGATCGCGCGGATACGCGCTAGTCCTGCCCGGCCTCGTTTTGTCCGCGGCGATAGCGCTTTACCAGCTGTCTGTGAGGCCAGCCCCGGACGCCATTCCCGCCACCGAGTTCGCCGACAGCTGCGATCTCACGCATTTCGAGCCGCAACCGGTTTGGCCGGCAGCCGCCATCGTTCTGACGCCACCGTTGATCGGAGCGCATTTTCTCGCCCTTGCCGAAGGTCCCAAGGTCGTGACAGTCCCCAACCACCCGTCAGCCCATGGTATCGAACGCAGCTATCGTTTTCTCGATCCTTCGACCGCCGACCCGCGCTCGTTTCTCGATGCCTCCAGAGCGACACATGTTGCGCTTTGCGCGCACAGAGGCCCGCCGTCGCCATATCTCGAGGCCGCCTATCCATTCGCGGCCGCGCTGATGGAGGGCCACCCGCCGTCATGGCTCAGGGAGTGTCCGACGGATGCGTCCTCGCCGCTGCGCCTTTACAGCTACCGAAATGCCGATGGATCGGACGCCGCCTGTCCTGTTTCGACGGCTTCCGCTCAGGCTCGGCCGTAAAGCGGCACCAGCGTGCCGCTCATCGCCTGATTGGCCGGCGAGGCGAGATAGGCGATGGCTTCGGCGGCCGCTTCGAGGCTGACCCATCTGGTGACATCGGCATCCGGCATGTCGGCGCGGTTGGCCGGCGTGTCGAGCGTCGATGGCGCCACCGCATTGACCAGGATGCCCTTGCCTTTCAGTTCCTCCGCCATCGCCACCGTCATGGCGGCCACCGCCGCCTTGCTGGCGGCGTAGGCGACCATGCCGCCGCCGCGCCGCGGGTCGAGCCCGGCGCGCGCCGTCACATTGACGATCCGGCCCGCAATGTCCGACGCCAGCATCGAGCGCACCGCCGCGCGGCAGCACAGGAAGGCAGTGCGTGCATTGGTGTCCATCATCTCGGCAAAGGATGCCGATTCGATCTTTTCGACCGGCGCCGCGGTGAAGCCGCCGGCCAGATGGATCGAGCCCCACAGGCCTGGAACCTGGCTGTAGAACGCCTCGACCTTGGTGGAGTCCGAGAGATCGACATTGTGCACAAGCTTGACACGGTCATGCGCGGTGAAGGGGAAATGCGCGGGCGCCGCTGCATGGGCATTGGGCACATGGCAGATCGCGCCCTCGCCCAGCAGTTTGCCGACGACCGCACCACCGAGTGCCCCGGTTCCGCCGGTCACGACAATATGCCTGCCTTCAAGTGTTTCCGTCATCCTGGACCGCTCCTGTCATTTTTTTGTAGTTAGGTCGTTTCTTGTCCCGCGCCGACGCAGAGCGTCGCGCCTTTCGTACGATCACTCAATTGATATCTCGACATGGCAGTTGTTGCGTCTTTGCATGCATCAGCCCGCCGCAGCCGGAATCCAGGCCGGCTGAAGCCTGAAGCCGTTGCGCCGCCACCCTTCAGTCGACTGTGATTTCGATGATGCGCGGCAGTCCGGTTGCCCGTGCGCGTTTCAACGCGTCCGCCAGGGCATCGATGTCGGCAAGCCGTTCGGCGCCAAGGCCATAGGCTTCGGCCAGCTTGCAGAAATCCGGCGGCGCCGGCGACACGCCGACCGGCTCGACGCCGACATCCAGCATCGAGGTTTCGATCTCGCGGTAGCCGCGGTTGTTCCAGACGACGAAGATGACCGGCGCCTGGGCGTCGAGCGCGGCGCCCAGTTCCGGCAGCGTGAACTGGAAGCCGCCGTCCCCCGTCAGGCAGACGACTGGCGCATCGGGTACCGCAAGGGCAGCGCCAATCGCCGCCGGCGGGCCGTAGCCGAGCGCGCCAAAACCGGTGGCGGCATTGAACCAGCCGCCTGGCCGATCATGGTCGTAGTAGAGGTTGGCGGCATAGATCGGCTGCGTCGAATCGCCGACGATGAACGCACCCGGCAGCGCATCGCGAATCACCTCTACGGCACGTACCTGCGCCTGCAGCGTCGGATTGATCTCGGCAAAGGCCGCTTTCCGAATCGCAGCGGCGCGCGCCGGGCCAGCTTCGCTCGCCGGGCCATCGCCGATTTCCTCGAGCAGCGCTTCGAGCGCCTCGGCGCAATCGGCTTGAATCGACACCGTCGCCGGTCGGCGGGCAAGCTGGTCCGCGCCGATATCGATGCGGATCAGATTGGCGGGCAAGACGAAACCGCCATCGCTGTAGCCGTCATAGTCGGTCGGGCCGAATTCGGTGCCGGCGGCAATGACCAGATCCGCTTCGGCCATCAGCGCCCGCACGGCCTTCAGGCTGGGACTGGCCGGCACGCAAAGCGGATGGGCATGCAAGAGGCCGCGCGCATTGGCGGTCTGGACGACCGGCGCTCCGAGCCGTTCGGCCAGCCGCCGCAATGGCGCCTCGGCGCGTTTGGCGCCGCCGCCGACAAGGACCAGCGGACGGCGCGCCGCGGCGATGAGTTTGGCTGCTCTGGCAATTGCCGCACCGTCCGGCGCGGGCGGCGCTGCATTGCTCAGCATGGCAGCGATGCCATCCGCCGGCTTGACCATGACGTCGGTCGGGATTTCGATATGCACCGGGCCGGGGCGAGCCGATGAAAAAAGCGCGAAGGCGTGCGCCAGCGCGCCGGGCAATTCACCAGCCTCGGTGACCCGCTGCGAAGACAGCGCCACCTTCTCCATCATGCCGCGCTGGTCGGGCAGTTCATGCAGATGGCCCAGGCCCTTGCCCAACGTCGGCGTGGCGTTGACGCCCGAGATCACCAGCATGGGCACCGAATCGGCACGCGCCTGTCCCATGGCGGTGATGGTGTTGGTGAGCCCCGGTCCGGTGATGACGAAGGCGACGCCCGGCCTGCCGCTGGCGCGCGCATAGCCGTCGGCCATGAAGCCGGCACCCTGCTCGTGGCGCGGCGTGACATGGCGGATTTTCGAGCGCGCCAGCCCCCGGTAGAGTTCGACCGTGTGCACGCCGGGAATGCCGAAGACCGTGTCGACGCCATGGGCTTCGAGCAGCGAAATGAGCGCCTCGCCGACGGTGGTCCCAATGGTGGTCATTGGCGCAGCACCGGTCGCGTCAGGCAGGTCGGGCCACCCTCGCAAGCGATGCAGAGCGCATCCGCCTCGAAGGTGGAAACCGTGCAGCCGGCCGCCTGCATGGCAGCAGCCGTCTTCGGAAAACCGGCGACGGCGATCACCTGGCGCGGCGCCGTCGGCAGCACGTTGAGACTGAGCCCGTTGGAAGCATGGAACTCATCGGCATCGCCCTCGACCAGCTTGATGCCGCGCCCGCGCAGCAACTGGTAGAAGGCGGCCGGCAGCAGAGGCGCGTAGACCAGCGCCAGATCGTCGGCGAGCGGACTGATCACCGACATCAGATGCAGGCAGGCTTCCTCGCCGTGCCAGAGCGGCAGATCGAAGCCAAGAACCGAAATGCCTTTCGGCGCAAGCAGGTTTGAAAGCTGCTGGATGCCATCCTGGTTGGTGCGCACGCCACGGCCGATGGCCAGCGTGTTTGCATCCACCCAGACGCAGTCGCCGCCTTCCACCTGGCCAGGGCTTTCAATGCGGCCGAGGGTGGGAATGCCCATGCGGTTGTAAGCTGCTTCGTGCAGGCCAGGCTCAGTCCGGCGCAGCGCCTTGCCCATGGAAAGAATAATCGCGCCATGCTCGGTCATCAGCGACGGATCATGGGTGAAGACGGAATCGGCCAAGCCGTCATCGGCCTCCGTCAGCCATTCGATCTCGGCGCCGGAAGCCGAAACCAGCTGCGTCAATCGCTCATGCTGGACAGCGGCCTTTCCCGGCTCGAAACCTGGGCCGTAGTGCCATTCCTGCGCCCTGGCATGACGCATGGCGCTGGCGGCGGACCGCATAAGCACGCGTTTCAGCGGCCCGGCCATGGACTGCGACCCGTATGATTTGCCCACTAATTTCTCCCGAGACGTCCGTTGCCGCCACTAACCACTACAGCAAGCTGTGATCAATAGTCCAAAAACCATGGTTGACGGAGGCAAGCGGAACGGTCCATCTTGAGAACGGGAACTCTGTCAGTGACGGTTAATGGGTAAAAGAATCCAGCAGCGACGGGCTCGACCACTCCGCGGAGCGTCGAAGGGATGATGTCGCAAGGCGCTGCATCCGCACTGAAACACACGGCGCAAGACGGCGCCGCCGAAGCCATCCATGTCGAGAACCTGCACAAGAAGTTCGGTGAGCTGCATGTGCTGAAGGGCGTCTCACTGTCGGCGCGCGACGGCGAGGTCATCGCCATCATCGGCGGCTCAGGCTCGGGCAAATCGACGCTGCTGCGCTGCATCAACTGCCTGGAGAACCCGACCAGCGGCATCATCCGCGTCAATGGCGAGGAGATCAAGCTGAAGGCCGACAGCCACGGCCACACGGTTCCGGCCGACCGCAAGCAGATCGAACGCATCCGCTCCAAGCTCGGCATGGTGTTCCAGAACTTCAACCTGTGGAGCCACATGACGCTGATCGAGAACGTCATCGAGGTTCCCGTGCATGTGCTTGGCGTCAAGCGCGACGTGGCGATCAGCGAGGCCGAAAAGCTGCTCGCCCGTGTCGGCCTGGCCGAAAAGCGCGACGTCTATCCGGCCTATTTGTCGGGCGGCCAGCAGCAGCGCGCCGCGATCGCTCGGGCGCTGGCCATCAATCCGCGCGTTATGCTGTTCGACGAGCCGACCTCGGCGCTCGACCCCGAACTGGTCGGCGAAGTGCTGAAGGTGATCGGCGACCTGGCGCGCGAAGGCCGGACCATGGTGCTGGTCACCCACGAGATGAAGTTCGCCCGCGAGGTCGCGACGCATGTCGTCTATCTCTACAATGGATTGGTCGAGGAAGAAGGACCGCCGGAGCAGATCTTCGGCGCGCCCAGATCCGAAAGGCTCAAGCAGTTCATCCGCAACATCGGCTAGGACAGGCCGGGACGGAAGAAAACCGGGAACCAACAACAAACTGGGAGTCGTGAAATGAAGACTGTTCTGAAGACATTTGCCGCAGCGCTGCTGCTGGGCGTCGCCGCCATGGGCGTGGCCAAGGCCGATCCGGTCAAGATCGGCGTCGCCGCCGAGCCCTATCCGCCCTTCACCTCGCCGGATGCTTCGGGCAAGTGGGTCGGCTGGGAGATCGAATTCATCGACGCCGTCTGTGCCGAGGAGAAGCTCGACTGTGTCATCACACCGGTTGCCTGGGACGGCATCATCCCGGCGCTGACGACCAAGAAGATCGACCTCATTGTCAGTTCGATGTCGATCACCAACGAACGCAAGAAGACGATCGACTTCTCCGACAAATACTATAACACGCCGACCGCGATCATCGGCCCCAAGGACCAGAAATTCGGCTCCGCTCCGGACGACCTCAAGGGCAAGGTCATCGGCGTCCAGGTGTCGACCGTGCATGCCGTCTACGCCAAGAAGCACTTCGGCGCCACGGCTTCCGAGATCAAGGAATACCAGACCCAGGACGAAGCCAACAACGATCTTGCCGCCGGCCGCCTCGACGCGGTGCAGGCCGATTCCATCGCGCTTGGCGAATTCCTCAAGTCGGACCAGGGCAAAGCCTGCTGCGATCTGAAGGGCATGGTGGCTCCGGACGATGAAGTGCTCGGACCGGGCGTCGGCGCCGGCGTGCGCAAAGAGGACACTGACCTGAAGGACAAGATCAACGCCGGCATCAAGGCCATCCGCGCCAACGGCAAGTATGACGAGATATCGAAGAAGTACTTCGATTTCGATATTTACGGCGGCTCGACGCAGTCGAACTGACATCGCCAACGCATAAGCAACAACCGCACGGCATCCCGCCGTGCGGTTTCGCCGAAACCTGTCCACGCACGCTTTCCGCTGACGACAATCGACAGCGGCTGACGCCAGCAATTCGGGGGCGACGCTGATCGACGCATTTCTTTCGGCCTCCGCGGCCGGCATCATCGAGCTTCTCTCGCCCTACCCGCCGGGCTGGGGCGGAACTCTTTTGGTTGGGCTGCTCCATTCGATCGAGATCGCGCTGGGCGCCACGTGCCTCGGTCTCTTGATCGGCACTGGCGGCGCTTATGGCAAGCTTTATGGCGGGCCGGTGGCGCGCGACCTGCTGGCGGTTTACACCACCGTCGTGCGTGCCGTGCCCGAACTTGTGCTGATCCTGCTGCTCTATTATGCCGGAACCGACCTGATCAACCAGGCGCTGACGGCGATGGGGTATCAGCGCGTCGACATCAGCGGGCTTGCCGCCGGCATCGCCGTGCTCGGCTTTGTCCAGGGCGCCTATTCGACCGAGGTGATCCGCGGCGCGATCCTGGCCATTCCACAAGGCCAGATCGAAGCCGCGCGCGCCTATGGAATGTCTCCCGGCCTGCTTCTGCGGCGCATCACCTTGCCGGCGATGCTGCCCTTCGCCATACCGGGCCTCGCCAATCTCTGGCTGATCGCCACCAAGGACACCGCCTTGTTGGCGGTCGTCGGGTTCTATGAACTGGCGCTGGCAACGCGCCAGGCCGCGGGCGTCACCAAAGCCTATTTCACCTTCTTTTTCGCTGCGGGCGTGCTCTATCTGCTGCTGTCGCTGTTTTCGAATCTGATCATCGGCCGTGTCGAAACCTGGTCGCGGCGCGGCATGCCTTCGCTCAAGGAGGCGCGCTGATGGCGAGCGAAGCGGCCATCATCAATGTCGTCGCGCGAACGTCGCTGTGGCTGCAGCCGCACCGCATCGTGCTGATTCTGATCGCCCTGGGCCTGGTTCTGGCGGCCGCCTTTTTCATGCGCTGGGACTGGCTGCCGCAGTACTATGAAATGGGACTGATCGGCATCTGGCGCTCGCTGTGGATCCTGGCCGTCACCTGCGTGCTGGGCTTCCTGCTCGCCGTGCCGCTCGGGCTGGCGCAGGCCACCGGCTCCTTCTGGTTCGCCGCACCGGCCAAGGTCTTCTGCACGGTGATCCGGGGCACGCCGCTGCTGATCCAGCTGTGGCTGCTCTATTACGGCCTGGGCTCGCTGTTTCCGCAATATCCGTGGATCCGCGAATCCTGGATGTGGCCGTATCTGCGGCAAGCCTGGCCCTATGGCGTGCTGGCGCTGACCTTGTCTTTCGCCGGGTATGAGGGCGAGGTGATGCGCGGCGCCTTTGCCGGCGTTCCCAAGGGCCAACTCGAGGCCGCCCGCGCCTTCGGCATGAGCCGCTGGAAGGCATTTCGCCGCATCTGGCTGCCGCAAGCCATCTACCGGGCGCTGCCGACGCTGACCGGCGAAACGGTGCTGCAGCTGAAGTCGACGCCACTGGTGGCGACGATCAGCGTCATCGACATCTTCGCCGTTTCGTCCAAGGTGCGGCAGGACACCTACCTCACCTACGAACCCTTGCTGCTGCTGGCGCTGATCTACATGACGATCACCGGCATTCTGGTCTTCGCCTTCAGCAGGATCGAGGCACGGATCCCCAACAAGATCGGTTAGAAACGCACAGGCAAGGGCCTTGGTTGGGGGCGACGGACAGGTCCGCCGCTTTTCTTGCAGTTGCGGACGATTTTCAACACAAACGCCCCCTCATGTGCTGCTACTCACAGGGTCAGCCAACCCGAACAATTACCGCAATCGCAGGACGGCCATAATGCAACTCAGTCTCGACCAGGCAAAAGGACTGTGCCGGATGGCGGCACTTGGCGCCGGCGCCAATGAGGAAGCGGCGCAATCGCTCACCGCCTCGATCATCGCCGCCGAGGCCGAAGGACTTTCGACCGTCGGCCTGACGCATTTCATCGACTATCTCGAGGCGCTCGAAGCCGGACGCATCGACGGCAATGCCGACCCGGTGATCACCCGGCCGGCGCTGGCGGTCTATCTCTCCGACGCGCGCGGCGGGCTGGCGCATACCGGCTTCGACCGCACCATAGACGACCTCGCCAAGGCCGCCCGGTTGTTCGGCGTCGCCATCTTCTCGCAGAAGAACGCCTATACATGCGGCGCGCTCGGCTACTTCACCGGAAGGCTGGCAGCACTTGGGCTGGTGTCGTTCGCCGCCACCAACGGGCCGGCCGTGCTTGCCGGCTCGGGCTCGGTCAAGCCGGTCTACTGCACCAACCCGATGTCGTTTGCAGCACCCGCCGCCGACGGCGCGCCGCTGGTCATCGACCAGTCGTCGAGCGCCACCGCTTTCGTCAACATCCGCAAGGCGGCGGAGGACGGCAAGACAATCCCCGAAGGCTGGGCGCTGGACCCCAGCGGCAACCCGACCACCGATCCGGCCGCCGCCATGAAAGGCGCCATGCTTGCCTTCGGCGGCCAGCGCGGCGCCAACATCGCGCTGATGGTCGAAGTGCTGGCGGCGGGCCTGTCGGGCGCCAACTGGTCGCTCGACGCGCCGTGGTTCAGCGGCGGACCGGACAGTCCCGGAACCGGGCTGTTCGTGCTTGCCGTCGAGCCCAAGCTGCTCGATCCCGACTTCGAGCAGCGCATGAAGGACCAACTCGACCGGCTGCGGCGGCGCTTCGGCGTGCATGTGCCGGGACGTGCCCGGGCCGAGGCCGCCGAGAAGGCGCAAGCGCGGGGCATCACCGCGCCCAAGGCGGTGGTGCAGCGCATTTCCGAATTCGCCGCGCGTTATTCTTCCTAAATAATCCATTATTTATCAAATAGTTATCTGAAATCCGCCCGCTCAAAGCGCGGTGCGGTGCAAATTTTTTTTGCGCGCCGCTGAACCTTTCCGCGCATCGCTGCGACCCAGCTTTGTCCAGGGCAAGGCGAGCTTGCCCGATCCACCCCGAGGGGAACAGCAAACCGAAACGAAAGCCTGTTTCGCGCGGAGGATGTCCCTTTGCGCCTCGGAAACCCAACCCAAATCAAAAGGAAAATTGCCATGACCAACACCAAGATCACTATGCTGACCGCAGTCCTTCTTCTCGGCTCGTTCATGGGCGCCACCCAGGCGGCCAGTTTGAAGGCCGCGCCGGTGAAACCGTCCGCGCCCGGCGTCATCACCGCCCCGAGTGGCGGTGCCACCGAGGATCATTACTGCAAGAACGGCCACGCAAAATTCGCCAACTGCAGCGCCGATTTCATCGCGGCTTGCAAGAAGGTCGGCGGCACCATGTCGGATGTTCAGGGCTGGGGTGGGCGTACTTGCTTCACGCCCTCCTGATACCGTCTCAGGTCAGGCCGCTCCGTCGGCCCCTGGCTTCGCGTGGATGTCACCCGGAAACCCCGCCTCGGCGGGGTTTTCTGCGTCACTCCATGACCTTGGAGAATCGCCGGTGCTGCAAGATGCGTCAATAAAACATGTTTAAAAATGTCAACTTTTGTTTACTTGACTTCGACCGGCCCGATCGGCCGTCTGCAACGATCAGCAAACCAAGGAGTCACAATGTCGGCAAGCACGGACAGTCCCCGCAACAACCTTGTCATCCCGGTCCTTGGCAGGCTTTACGCAGCCTTGCATGATGGCGCGGAAACCGTTCTTCGCACTGTTGCCGGTGCGTTTCTCACCGTCCATGGTTCGCAGAAGATCACCAATCCTTTCGGCGCCGCCGAAATGGTCGAGGGTCTCGGCTTTTATCCTGGCGCTTTTTGGTCGTTGCTGCTGGCCTGCACCGAATTTTTCGGCGGCATTTTACTCGTCATCGGCCTTTTGACGCGGCCGGCCGCCTTTGCCGGCCTGTTCGTGCTGCTGGTCACCGTGTGGTTCCACTGGGTCACCATGGGCCAGGGTTTTTCGGGCGCGGAAAAGTCGCTTCTGTGGGCCGCGATCCTGCTGTTCTTCGTCATTCGCGGTGGCAACCGCCATTCGGTCGACGCCCGCATCGGCAAGGCGTTCTGACAAGGTCGAAACAAGGACAGCAGCGACGACGCGTCGCCCTTTGCCTTCGACGCAAAACGGATTATGAAACGGCTTCAGCCAAGCTTGCGAGCGCCGGAGCCAGCCATGACCGAAATCCTGCAGACCCCAAAGCTCGTCGTCGTCTTTGGCGGGTCGGGCTTTGTCGGCCGCCATGTCGTGCGCGCGCTGGCCAAGCGCGGCTATCGCATCCGGGTCGCCTGCCGGCGGCCCGATCTTGCCGGCCATCTGCAGCCGCTCGGCAATGTCGGCCAGATCCAGCCGGTGCAGGCCAATGTGCGCATGCGCTGGTCGATCGACCGCGCCGTGCAGGGCGCTGACCATGTCGTCAATCTGGTCGCTATCCTGCATGAGAGCGGCCGGCAGAAGTTCTCCGCCGTCCACGAGTTCGGCGCCCGCGCGGTGGCCGAGGCGGCGCGCGCCGTCGGCGCCGGCCTCACCCATGTTTCGGCGCTTGGCGCCGATCTGAACTCCGGATCGGATTACGCGCGCACCAAGGCGCTGGGCGAAAAGGCCGTACTGGAGACGATCAAGGACGCCGTGATCTTCCGGCCGTCGATCAACTTTGGGCCCGAGGACGACTTCTTCAACCGCTTCGCCAACATGGCGCGCTATTCACCGGTGCTGCCGCTGATCGGCGGTGGTCAGACCAAGTTCCAGCCGGTCTATGTCGGCGACGTCGCCGAAGCAGTGGCGCGCTCGGTCGAGGGCAAGGTCGATGGCGGCCAGATCTACGAGCTTGGCGGCCCCAAGGTGCTGACCTTCAAGGAATGCATGGAAGAACTGCTTGACGTGATCGAGCGCAAGCGCCTGCTGGTGCCGGTGCCGTGGTGGGTGGCGAACATCCAGGCATCGATCCTTGGCCTCTTACCCAATCCGCTGCTGACTAAGGACCAGGTGATGCAGCTGCGCGAGCACAACATCGTTTCGGACGCGGCGGCCAAGGCCAACCGGACATTGGCTGGGCTCGGCATCCAGCCGCAATCGATCGCCACGATCCTGCCAAGCTACCTCTGGCGCTTCCGCGCCGCCGGCCAGTTCCAGCAGCGCAAGCCCGCGGCTTGATTCGACAGTCCGAAGGTGTGTTGAGAGTACGTCAGTACCAGAACTAACGTCGAGTGACCTGCATCGGCAGGCCGCCTTGCGGCTGCGTGGTCAGCTTCTGCACCGGCCAGGGTTTCGTGTCGACGGTGGTGTCGAAGCGGAAGCGCGACAGCATGATGGCGAGCGCGATGATCGCTTCCTGCATGGCGAAGCTGGCGCCGATGCAGACGCGAGGACCCGCGCCAAACGGCAGATACTGGAAGCGGTCGATCTTTTCGCGGTTTCCCGGGTGGAACCGTTCGGGCAGGAAGGCGTCGGGCCGGTCCCACAGTTTCCTGTGGCGATGGACGACCCACGGCATGACCAGCACCGCAGCGCGCTTCGGGATATAAAGATCCTTCCACATCTCCGGTTCGATCGGCTCGCGGTTGATCGACGGCGCCGGCGGATAGAGCCTGAGCGCTTCGTCGAAGGCGGCGCGGGTGAACGGCATGGCGTCGAGCCATTTCGTCGGATCGGGTTCGCGCGCCAACACCTGGTCGATCTCCTGCTCGACCCTGTCGCGCTCCCATGGCGATTCCGCGAGACAGTAAAGCGTCCAGCCGAGTGCGCGCGCCGTGGTCTCGTGGCCGGCGCCGATGAAGGTAATGATGTTGTCCTCGACCTCGGCCCGCGTCAGCCCCTCCGGTCCCTCGGCCTTGAGCAGGAGTGTCAGGAAATCCTGCGGCACGGCATCGGGATCGCGCTTGAATCTCTCTTCGCGCATCTTGACCGTGTCGGTGACGATCTTGCGGAAATAGGCCATGGTCTTGCGGCCGCGGATGCGGGTCAGCCGCGGCAGCCAGTCGGGCGCGCGCAACAGGTCGAGCGGATCGACGCGGCCCATGGTCTCGAACAGGCGGTCGATCTGGTTGGCGAAACTGCCCGGCTCGCCAGCGATCTCGCCGGAGAACAGCGTTTCGGCCAGGATGTCGTAGGTGAGCAGAGTCATGTCATGAGCGATGTCGGACGTGCCACCGTCTTCGTAGCGGGTGACGAACTCTTGCGTGCGCCTGAGCATCGGCTGGGCGAAGCCGAAGATGTGGCGCGGCGTGAACACCGGCGCCATCGCCTTGCGCGACCGCTTCCAGACCTCGCCCTCGGCGGTCAGCAGGCCGTCGCGCAGGATCGGCCGCAGGATCTTCTGGCGCACCGTCGCCATCTTGTAGTTCTTGGCATTGTCGACAAGCACATGGCGGATGAGGCCAGGATCGTTGGCAACAACTAGATGTCCGCCAACGCCATTCACCGAAATCCAGGGCTCGTTGTAGGTGTGCTCACCCCACAGTTCGAGCGGGTTGCGGTAGACGATGCGGATCATCTCCAGCGTCGAGGGAGGCGTCGTGCGCGGCTTTGGCGCCGGGGGAACGAATGGGGCGGGCTGGACGTCCATCGGATGCTCCGCTGATACATCAATGTAGTGGCTGGCAATCCGAGCGTCCATGTGACCGAACGGCAAGCCTAAGTGTGAAAGCAGACGGTCTGTTCAGCCGAATGTGACCGTTCGCCCGGAGGTGCCGCCTTGTCCGCGGTCATGCTCTGCCGTAGGTGACAGTCACCAACAGATACTGCCCATGGAAGGAGCCCGCCTTGAAGCACCAGTTGAACATCATCATCGGCAGCACGCGGCCCGGCCGTGCCGGACCGGTTTTTGCCGAGTGGCTGGAGGTATTCGCGCGCGAGCACGGGAAATTCGAACCGGTGCTGACCGACATCGCCTCGTTCAATCTGCCGGTTCTGGACGAGCCGCATCACCCCAAGCTTGGCAACTACCAGAACGACCACACCAAGGCCTGGTCGAAGGAGATCGATGCCGCCGACGCCTTTGTGTTCGTGGCGCCGGAATACAATTATTTCGTCGCTCCGGCGATCGTCAACGCGATCGACTATCTCGCGCGCGAATGGAAATACAAACCCGCCGCCATCCTCAGCTATGGCGGCGTCTCCGGCGGCCTGCGCGCCGCGCAAGCTCTCAAGCCGCTGCTGACCGCGGTCGGTGTAATGCCGATTTCCGAAGGGGTTTCCTTGCCGCTGTATCAGAAACTGCTCGAGAGTGACGGCTCTTTCCAGGCGAGCGAGCAGGTGCAGGGCGGAACCAGGACCATGCTGGACGAGCTGTTGCGCTGGAGCGAGGCCCTGAAGCCGATGCGGGCGGCCTGAAGGAGCCGGTTTTCGGCCAAAAGCCCGGCTTGCTCATGCCATAAAGAGGTGGAATGGTCGGCAATCGACTGAGCCGGGGGGCGGTTCGACTTGCGCTTGCTGTTTGCCTTGCTGCTGATGCTTATGACCACCGCCTCGGCGGTGGCGGAGCGGCGCGTGGCGCTGGTCATCGCCGATGACGACTACCGCCTGATCCGGCCGCTCGCCAATCCGGTCAATGACGGCGAGGCGATGGCAGCGGCGCTGAAGAAGCTCGGCTTCGAGGTCTTTCTCGAAACCAATCGCGATCTCAGGCGCATGCGCCGCGCGCTCGACGATTTTCGCGAGGATGCCAAGGATGCCGACGTGGCGCTGGTTTATTTCTCCGGCCATGGCGTCGAAATTTCTGGCGACAACCGGCTGCTGCCGATCGACGCCGACGCCTCTTCGCTCGACGCGCTTGAGAAGACCAGCCTGCCGCTCGAAGAGGTGCGCGACACCGTGGCCGCCACGGCCAAGGTCGGGCTGATCGTGCTCGACGCCTGCCGCAGCGATCCCTTCTCGGGCAGTGGCGGCGAAGGGCGCGGCGCGACGTCCCTGGCAAAGGACGTCGCAGACAAGGTCAAGCCGGGACTTGGCCGGATTGGCCGCGCCGAAAACATCCTGTTCGCCTTCTCGGCCGCGCCCGGCGAGACTGCCGCCGACGGCAGCGGCCAGAATTCGCCGTTCACGACCGCGCTGACCAAATATCTCGGCACCGACGGTCTCGAGATCCGCTCGGTGCTGACGCTCGTGCAGCAGGAGGTCTATGACCTGTCGCGCGGAAAACAGCTGCCTTATGTCGAGAGCGGCCTGCCGAAGCTGTTCTTTGCCACGGCGGCCAAGGAGCAGCTGCCGGAGCGCGAACGCCTGCTGCTCGCCATGGCCGACGTGACGCCCGAAATGCGTGGCGAAGTCGAGCAGATCGCCAGCGACGCCGACATGCCGCTGGCGCCGCTCTATGGCGCGCTGATCGGTTCCGACACCAGCCATCTGTCTGCGGACAGCCTGAACGCCAGGCTGCACGAGGCGGCCGACGCCTTCGTCAAGGTGCGCAGCGAAATGAAGACGCTCGCCTCCGACGATCCCCAAGTGGCGGAGCTGCGCCGGCAGGCCGAGGAGCAGCTGTCGCTCGGCGCTTTCGATGGCGCACGAGCGATCCTCGCCAGGGCCGCCGACATCGACAATGTCTCGCGCAACGCGCTGAAGGCCAATTTCGTCAGCCGCACGCTGTCCGAAGCCGCGACGCATTTTCTGTCAGGCGGCGCGGCGCGCGCAGACCTCGACTATGCTAACGCCATCAAGGATTATGAATCGGTGTTGGCCCTCTATGGCGAAGCTGGGCAAACGGCGCTGACGCCGGACGACGCCGACCGTCATATCCGTACGCTGGATGAGCTTGGCAAGCTCTACACCCTGGTCGGCAACACCGATGCGGCGGGCCGCGCCTTTGCAGCGCTGGTGTCCATACTCGAGCTGCGTTCCAGCCGGGAGACCGACCCGAGCGTGAAGCGCGATTTCGCCGTCAGCCACATCAAGCTCGGCAACATCAGGCTGGCACAAGGCGACCTGCCGGCAGCGCTGCAGAACTATCAGACCGCCAGAACCATGCTGCGAGATCTGACGGCGGCCGAGCCCGAGCATCTGCCGTGGTTCGGTGACTTCGCCATGGCCGACGACAAGATCGGCAACGTGCTGGTGACGCAAGGCGATCTGGCGGGGGCTTCACAGATCTACCAGGAAAGCCTGTCGATCAAGAAACAGCTCGCCGACCATGAACCGGATCGCGCCGAGCTGCAGCGCGACCTGACCATCAGCTATGACGAGATCGGCGCGCTGGCGCGTACCGCCGGCCAGCTGGACAATGCACAGGCGGCCTATGAAGAGAGCCTGAAGATCCGGCTGGCGCTGGCCGCGAAGAAACCGCAGGATGCCGAGCGGCAGCGCGATGTCTCGGTCAGCCATACGACCATCGGCGATCTCAAGCGCGAGCGTGGCGATGCGGCGGGCGCGCTCGCGGCCTATCGGGCGGGCCAAGCGATCGCCGAACGACTGGTGGACCGCGATCCGGACAATAGCGAGCTGAAGCGCGACCTGTCTGTCGGCAACGCCAAGATCGGCAATGCGTTGAGCGACCAGGAAGACTGGCCGGCGGCGCTGGCCGCCTATCGGGACGCCTTGGGGATAGCCCGCGTGCTGGCGGCCGGCGACCCTGCCAACACGGACTGGCAGCGTGATCTCTCGATTTGCCTCGAGAAGGTCGCCGGCATCCTTGCGATACAAGGCGATCGGGCGGGCGCGCTCAAGGCCTATACCGACAGTTTCGCCATCGCAGACCGGCTGGCCAAGCTCGATCCCGCCAATGCCGACTGGCAACGCGACCTGTCGATCACGCTGTCCGAAATCGGCATGCTCAAAGTCAAGCAGCGCGACATCAAAGGCGCGCGTCAGGCCTTCCAGGACAGTCTCGACATCCGCCAGAAACTCGCCGACGCCGATCCGAACAACGCCACCTGGCAACGCGATCTGGTGGTCGCCATGATTGATTACGCTCAGGTTGCCAAGAACCCCAAGGCGGTGCTTTCCCAAGCGCTCGACATGACACTGGAGCTCGACCGCAGCGGCCGGCTGGCCCCGCGCTACCAGTTCATGATCAAATTTCTGCGCGAGCGGCTGGCGAAGATCGAAGCCCGCCGTCAATAGCCGGCTCATCCCTCGGGAAATGCCTGCAAACCTTGGAAAAACCGCCTTTTGCGCCTATATCTACGCAATATCAGAGGCGCGATTCGGGGCCGATTTTTAGCGCCGCGCTAGCGGCATCCAGACAACAGGTTTTCATGAGCGACCAGATCGAAAACAACAACGGCGTTGAAGCCGAATACGGCGCCGATTCCATTAAGGTTTTGAAGGGGTTGGATGCTGTCCGCAAACGCCCTGGCATGTATATCGGCGACACCGACGATGGTTCCGGCCTGCATCACATGGTCTATGAGGTGGTCGACAACGCCATCGACGAGGCGCTGGCCGGTCACGCCGACCTCGTCACCGTGACGCTCAACCCCGACGGTTCGGTGACGGTGATCGACAATGGCCGTGGCATTCCGACCGATATCCACACCGGCGAAGGCATTTCGGCGGCCGAAGTGATCATGACGCAGCTGCATGCCGGCGGCAAGTTCGACCAGAACTCCTACAAGGTGTCGGGCGGCCTGCATGGCGTCGGCGTCTCGGTGGTCAACGCTCTCTCAGCATGGCTGAAATTGAAGATCCGCCGCAACGGCCAGATCTTCGAGATGAGCTTCACACACGGCAATGCCGACGCGCCGCTGAAGGCGACGGGCAGCTATGAGCAGAACAAGGTTGCCGGCACCTATGAAGGACGCAGCGGCAGCGAGATCACCTTCTTTCCGTCATCCGAAACCTTCACCATGGTCGAGTTCGACCTCGGCACGCTGGAGCACCGGCTGCGCGAGCTCGCCTTCCTGAATTCCGGCGTGCGCATCGTTTTGACCGATGCCCGCCATGCCGACGTCGTGCGCCACGAGCTGCACTATGACGGCGGTCTCGAGGAATTCGTCAAATATCTCGACCGGGTCAAGAAACCGCTGATCGACAAGCCGATCGCCATCAAGGCCGAGCGCGACGGCATCACCGTCGAAGTGGCGATGTGGTGGAACGACAGCTACCACGAGAACGTGCTGGCCTTCACCAACAACATCCCGCAGCGCGATGGCGGCACGCATCTGGCCGGTTTCCGCGGCGCGCTGACCCGTCAGATCACCGGTTATGGCGACTCCTCGGGCCTGACCAAGAAGGAAAAGGTCTCGCTGATCGGCGACGACTGCCGCGAAGGGCTGACGGCGGTGCTTTCGGTCAAGGTTCCCGATCCGAAATTCTCCTCGCAGACCAAGGACAAGCTGGTCTCGTCGGAAGTCCGCCCGGTTGTCGAAGGTCTGGTCAACGAGGCGCTCGGCACCTGGCTGGAAGAACACCCGACCGAGGGCAAGGTGGTCATCGAGAAGGTGATCCAGGCCGCGGCGGCGCGCGAAGCGGCACGCAAGGCGCGCGATATCACCCGCAAGAGCTCGCTCGGCGTCACCTCGCTGCCCGGCAAGCTGGCCGACTGCCAGGAGCGCGACCCGGCGAAATCCGAAATCTTCATCGTCGAGGGTGATTCCGCCGGCGGCTCGGCCAAGGGTGGGCGTTCGCGCCAGAACCAGGCGATCCTTCCCTTGCGCGGCAAGATCCTCAATGTCGAGCGGGCGCGCTTCGACCGCATGCTCGGCTCCGACATGATCGGCACGCTGATCACCGCGCTCGGCACCTCGATCGGCAAGGACGAGTTCAACGCCGACAAGCTACGCTATCACAAGATCATCCTGATGACCGACGCCGACGTCGACGGCGCCCACATACGCACCTTGTTGCTCACCTTTTTCTTCCGGCAGATGCCGGAGCTGATCGAGCGCGGCCATCTCTACATCGCCCAGCCGCCGCTCTACAAAGTGACGCGCGGCAAGAGCTCGCAATACATCAAGGACGAGAGCGCCTTCGAGGAGTTCCTGATCGGTTCGGGGCTGGAGGAAGCATCGCTTTCGCTGGGCTCGGGCGAGGTTCGCGCCGGGCAGGATCTGCGCAGCGCCATCGACGATGCACTGGCCGTGCGCCAACTCATCAACGGGTTGCACACGCGCTACAACAGAGGCGTGGTCGAACAGGCGGCGATTGCCGGCGGGCTCAACCCAGACGTCTTCACCGATCTCGGCCGCGCCGATACCATGGCTGAGCGGGTTGCTAAACGTCTCGACATCATCGCCGAGGACACCGAGCGCGGCTGGACCGGCCGCATGTCGACTTCGAATGAAGGCGTCGGCGGCTATGTGTTCGAACGTACGGTGCGCAGCGTCAAGGAATACGCGCATCTCGATCTGGCGCTGATCAATTCGGCCGATGCACGCCAGCTCGACCGCTACGCACAGCGCCTTAGCGACGTCTACGGCACGCCGCCGGTGCTGCGCCGCAAGGACGTGTCCGAAACCATCTCGGGGCCGCTGGCGCTGCTCAACGCCGTCTTTGCGACCGGCCGCAAGGGTCTGACCATGCAGCGCTACAAGGGCCTCGGCGAGATGAACGCCGAACAGCTCTGGGAAACCACGCTCGACCCGAATGTGCGCTCGCTGCTGCAGGTCAAGGTCAATGACGCCACCGACGCCGACTCGCTGTTCTCGCGGCTGATGGGCGACGAGGTCGAACCGAGGCGCGAGTTCATCCAGGACAACGCGCTGTCGGTCGCCAACCTGGATATTTAAGACCGTAGCGATGCTCTGAAGAAGCTTGCCAGGGCGGCGTTCAGGCGCCGATGAAACGCGGCCCGGTCGAAGCCGGGTGCGTCGATGCAAATCGTGGGAGCGGCGGCGCGCAGTTGGGCGCTGCATGGGGGCAAGAATGCATAGTGGCCCGCCAGGGGTTCAACACGATACTCTGGTGGTCGAGGCAGAGCCGAACGGACGTGTTCTTCATACCAGGGGTTGGGTTGATGCCGGTCGTTGGCCGCGCGCCATATGAGCACCGGGATTTGAACCGAGGCGAGGCCGGCGCGGTCGAAGATGAAGCCGAACGCGGGCGCGGCAGCTGCAATGGCGCGGATTCGCCGATCAGGCTTCCACGCCTCCGGCGGTGGTTGGACCGCTTCTGCAACTGAATGGACCCCCGCTCTCGCCAGCGCGGTGCAAAGATCGTGTCGGGGATTTGCCGCGCAGTAGGGGTCAATCCTGTCGAGGTTGGGTATTCCCCCCGCTTCGACGAGTACGGTGAAGCCGCCATTCGAGAACCCAAAGGCGCCGATGCGCCGCGGATCGATGTCGGCGTGTCCCCGCCAGTCCTTCAGCATGAAATCGATCAGCCGGCTTAGTTGAGCGGGCCGGCGCCATAGCATCAGCACCTTGCTCTGGTCGTCGTAAGTATCGCCGGCATGGCTGACCGCGGCCACGACGAACCCAGCTCTCGCCAATGCGAGCGCCGTATCATAATGACCGGCGTAGGATCCGCCGCCTCCATGCGAGATCACGATGAGCGGCAGCGCACTGCCCTTTACCGGACCGGAAGGCGCGACGCGCTGGTTGAAGCTTTCCAGCGGCACATCGTGCGGCTCGGCGGTTGTCGGGTACCAGATACCGGCGACCAGTGGCGGTTCGCCGCCATTGGGAACGCGAACGACTTCAAAGCCCACGGGGGAAAGATGCGCGATGTTTTTGGCAACCAGACTGGCCGACGTCGCGCCAATCGGCGCACCAACTGTAGCGGCGAGAGTCCCGCCCCAGGTGAACAGACCGGAGAGCAAGACCAGGCCGACGAAAATTGCTGAGCGCGGCCTGCGGACAGCAGCCCAAATCCGCCGGGCTTTTGCTTTTCGCGCCTCCAGGAATGTCTTCTGAGTCATTTGTCTTCCTACTCGACAAGGAAAGTGGCGCTTCGAAGGAATTGGCAAGGCTATCCTGCCAGTTCCGGTTTCACCATGTCTGGCGCGCTCACGCGCCAACGGCGCCCTGGAATCATTTGAAACCCGCCGGAACAGAAGTCCCTGAGGGACATTGTGACGGTATCGACCCCAATTTCTCACAGGAGGCCTTCATGGGACGCGGTATCTTACTCTGGTTGCTCGGAATCCCGATTCCAATCATTATTCTGATCATGCTTTTTGTACGGTAGGGGGAATACATGCAGTCCACCCTATCGGCTGTCGATGTTTCCTCATCCACAGAATCCTCCACTACCGCCGTCAGCTGGGGACCGATCATTGCCGGCGCCTTCGCGGCCTCGACGTTGACCTTCATCCTCATGCTGCTCGGCTCAGGGCTTGGGCTGAGCATGGTTTCACCCTGGTCGGGCTCAGGAGCTTCGGTCACCACCTTCGCCGTGTCCACCGCGATCTGGCTGATCATCGTGCAATGGCTGTCCTCCGGTGTCGGCGGCTACCTTGCGGGACGCCTGCGCACCAAATGGGTCGGCATCCACACCGACGAGGTCTATTTCCGTGATACCGCCCACGGCTTCCTCGCGTGGGCATTGGCAACCTTGCTCGTCGTCGGCGTGCTTGGCTCGGCTCTTTCTACCGCGCTCGGTTCAGGCGTGCAGGCAGTCTCCACCGTGGCTTCGGGTGCCGCCATGGGAGCTTCGGCCAACGCCGGCGGCGCTTCGACTGACAATCCGACGTCCTATCTGGTGGATTCGCTGTTCCGTCCGGCCGATCCGAGCAAGCTCGCGGCCGCCAATACGGACAGCGATGCTGCTGCGGTCGGACAGGCCTCGCGCATCCTGATCACCAGTGCCACGGCGGGTGAGATTTCGGCCGACGACAAGACCTACCTGTCGCAGCTGGTCGCCGCCCGCACCGGCCTGTCCGAGGCCGACGCCAAGGCGCGTGTCGATGCTCTTGTTGCGAAGGTTGAGGACGCCAAGGTCAAGGCCAAGCAGGCGGCAGACACAGCCAGGAAAGGCAGTGCGACTTTTGCACTGCTTGGTGCACTGTCGCTGGTCATCGGTGCCTTCATCGCCAGTGCTGCAGCGGCCCTCGGTGGAAGGCAGCGCGACGACGACGAAGCGGTGTTTATCACAAGCCGCTGAACCGGTTCCGCTCGTTCAAAAAGCAAGAAAGCCCGGCTGTGAGGCCGGGCTTTTATGTGTGTTCAATCGCGCCATGGTCGGATCAATGATCCATCGCCTTGACGATCTCCTCGGTCATCTTCTTGGCGTCGCCGAGCAGCATCATGGTGCCGTCCTTGTAGAACAGCGTGTTGTCGATGCCGGCATAGCCGGAGCCGAGCGAGCGCTTGACGAACAGGCAGGTGCGCGCCTTGTCGACATCGAGGATCGGCATGCCGTAGATCGGCGACGACTTGTCGTCTCGGGCCGAAGGGTTGGTGACGTCGTTGGCGCCGATGACATAGGCAACGTCGGCCTGCGCGAATTCGGAGTTGATGTCTTCGAGTTCGAACACCTCGTCATAGGGCACGTTGGCCTCGGCGAGCAGCACGTTCATGTGCCCGGGCATGCGGCCGGCCACAGGATGAATAGCGTACTTCACGTCCACGCCGTTGGCCTTGAGCTTGTCGGCCATCTCGCGCAGCGCATGCTGCGCCTGGGCGACCGCCATGCCGTAGCCCGGCACGATGATGACCTTCTGCGCGTTCATCATCAGGTAGGCGGCGTCGTCGGCCGAACCCTGCTTGACGGTGCGTTCGATGCCGTCATCTGCCGCTGCCGCCGTCTCGCCGCCGAAGCCGCCGAGAATGACCGAGATGAAGCTCCGGTTCATGCCCTTGCACATGATGTAGGACAGGATCGCACCGGAAGAGCCGACCAGCGCGCCGGTGATGATCAGCGCCAGGTTGCCGAGCGTGAAGCCGAGAGCCGCGGCTGCCCAGCCCGAATAGGAATTCAGCATCGAGACGACGACCGGCATGTCGGCGCCACCGATCGGGATGATGAGCAGGATGCCCAGTACCAGCGAGGCCGCGACGATCAGCCAGAAGACCAGTTTCGATTCCGTGCCGACCAGAAGCACGATCAGCACGATCAACGCGATCCCAAGGGCGGCGTTGATGAAGTGGCGACCGCCGATCATGATCGGCTTGCCCGACATGCGGCCGTCGAGTTTCAAGAAGGCGATGACCGAACCGGTGAAGGTGATGGCGCCGATGGCGACGCCAAGGCTCATCTCGATCAAAGCCTGGGCATGGATGTCGCCATTCGTGCCGATGCCAAAGCTTTCCGGCGCATAGATCGCCGCGGCCGCCACCATGACGGCGGCAAGGCCGACCAGCGAGTGGAAGGCCGCAACCAGCTGCGGCATCGACGTCATGGCGATGCGGCGCGCGGTGATGGCGCCAACGCCGCCGCCAATGGCGAGGCCGAGCACGATCAGGCCGAAGCGGCCAGCCGACGGGGTCGCCAGCGCCAGCGTGGTGGCGACGGCGATGCCCATGCCGATCATGCCATAGAGGTTGCCCTGACGGCTGGTCGTCGGGTGCGACAGGCCGCGCAGCGCCATGATGAACAGGACGCCGGAAACCAGATAGAGGAAGGACGCGAAGTTGGCGTTCATGGCGCTCTACTTGTCCTTCTTCTTGTACATGGCCAGCATGCGCTGGGTCACCAGGAAGCCGCCGAAGATATTGACCGAGACCAGCATCAGCGCGACGAAGCCGAAGCCGGCGGCGATGCCGGAAGCCGCGATGCCGACGGCGAGCAGCGCACCGACGACGATTACCGATGAGATGGCGTTGGTGACCGCCATCAGCGGCGTGTGCAAGGCGGGGGTCACCGACCAGACGACATAATAGCCGACGAAGATCGCCAGCACGAAAATGGCGAAGCGGAAGACAAAGGGATCGATGGCGCCGCCGGACAGCGCGTGCGCGGCGTCACCCGCCGCATCGGCACCGCCAGGCGCGGTCGCCATATTCTGCACCGCCAGCCGAACGGCGGCGGAGGCCTGGTCTAGCTGGTCGAGGGCTTTCTGCAAGGTCTGATCCATCACGCAATGCCTTTCGACTTCGACGAGGGCGACTTGGGTGCGGCCGGTTTCTTGGACGCCGCTTTCTTAGATGCAGCCGGTTTGGCCGAAGCGTCGGCGACCATGGTCGTGGCTGGGATTGCAGCCGGCTCGACATGTGGCTGCCGGTCGGCCTTCATGAAAGCAGGATGCACGATCTTGCCGCCGTCGGTCAGCATTGTCGCCTTGACCAGGTCGTCGTCGCGGTTGATGGCAAGCGTCTTCGTCGTCTTGTCGACCAGCGTTTCGAGGAAGGCGAACAGGTTCCTGGCGTAGAGCAGCGAGGCCGATGCGGCGATGCGGCCGGGAACATTGAGGTGACCGACGATCTTGACGTTGTTGGCCGTGGTGACCACCTTGCCGGCTTCAGCGCCTTCGACATTGCCGCCGCGTTCGACCGCGAGGTCGACGAGCACCGAGCCCGGCTTCATCGATGCGACCATCGCCGCCGACACCAGCTTGGGCGCCGGCCGGCCGGGGATCAGCGCCGTGGTGATGACGATGTCCTGCTTGGCGATATGCTCGGCGGTGAGTGCCGCCTGCTTGGCCTGGTATTCCTTCGACATTTCCTTGGCGTAGCCGCCGGCCGTTTCGGCCGCTTTGAATTCGTCGTCCTCGACCGCGAGGAATTTTGCGCCAAGCGAGGCGACCTGCTCCTTGGCGGCGGGGCGAACGTCGGTCGCGGTGACGACAGCGCCGAGGCGGCGCGCCGTGGCAATAGCCTGCAGGCCGGCGACGCCGACGCCCATGATGAAGACTTTCGCCGCCGGCACCGTGCCCGCCGCCGTCATCATCATCGGCAGTGCCCGGTCATATTCCGAAGCGCCGTCGATGACTGCCTGGTAGCCGGCGAGATTGGCCTGCGAGGACAAAACGTCCATCGACTGGGCCCGGGTGATGCGCGGCATGAATTCCATCGAAAAGGCGGTGACGCCCGCCTTGGCCAGGGCGGCCACGGCGGCATCATTGCCGTAGGGATCCATGATGGCGATGACCGCCGCACCCGGCTTGTAGCTCTTCAACTCGGCTTCCGTTGGCCGCCGCACCTTCAGCACGACATCGCCCTTGGCAACATCGGAGGCCTTGCCAATCGTGGCGCCGACCTTGGCGAATTCCTCGTCGGGAATGCGCGACCGCGTCCCGGCACCGGTCTCGACGAGGACGTTGAGACCCAACGCCGCCAGCCGTTTCACCGTATCGGGCGAAGCCGCGACGCGCGGCTCGTTGGCATCGAGTTCACGAGGGATGAAAACCGTCTGTCCCACCGCATGATCCTTTCGGCCGGAAGCTGTTCCCGCAAGACGCCGACCGGCCTCGCGGCGGCGCCGTGGACAGGGTATCGGAAAAGTCTATCGGAGGATAAAGGCGCCGGCGGCCAGAATCAGAACGAACAGGATGGTCGCCGAAAAGAAGCCGCCCGCGAAGAAGCCAAAAGCCATCGCCAGGAGTATGGCTAGGCAAAAGAGCGATCCGTATTTGGCGAGCATGAGAAAACCCGCATAGGTGCGGTCATGCTCGGCATAGTCCATCTTCGCGCCCAGTTCGACAGGACCGGTCGGCGTGTGATCAGCCATAGCAATACCCCTTCGAAGACATCTTTCAGGCACATAGCGAAAAGCCGGGCCGAGAGCAATGGCGCTATTGCCGCATCACAGCCGACAACTGCCTCAAAGGAAAATTGAAGCCGGCTTGCTGGAGCCGGAAAACAGCCGGCGCCCGCAGGCGGCCCTGCTGCCGGATTGCGCCTTGACCCTTATCTCCGGGTCCAGGCGTCTAGGAGGATGCTCCCGAGGTGACCTCGCCGCAGCGCCCCTTCAGCGGACGAGGTGCGGGAAAAGCCCGAGCAATCCAACGACGATCAGATAGAGCGCGACGATGTAGTTCAACAGCCTTGGCATCACCAGGATCAGCACGCCGGCGATCAGCGAGATGAGCGGGGTGAGCGCAAGCGTGGAAATGGTCATGTCCGGTTCCTTCTGACAAATCCGTCGGGATGATGACAGAGACTGGGGCGACAGCGCCGCCGTCATCAAAACGCGGAAGTGGTCGGAAAGCTCCAGGCGCTTTACGAAAATCGCGAGCCTCAGGCGGCGTCGCGATAATATTTCGCTGTTGGCACGACGGACAGGGGTGTCAGTCCGTTGATGGCCGGATTGGCAAACATCAGCCGCTGTTCCATCGGCGTCGACCTGAAGAATGGGAACCGTTCGAGCGTCAGACGCATATTTTCGCCGGAAGGGATTTCGAACAGTGCGATCGGGGCAAGAACGCCCGGAAACACTTTACCCTCGGTCCTCTGCACGGCGTTGAAGTAACGGGCATAAAAATTGGAATGCTCGAGCTTGACCGGCGTAAGCACCGAGTTCTGGCCAAAGTAGCGCGAGGCCACCATGGCAAGCCTGAGTGTCAGGAAAGGCAGCACTCCGGGCGCCGGCGCGCTGTCGGGATCGGTTGCGAACCGGGTTCCGTCAATGAAGGTTTCGCCGCGGGCAAGTCCATCGATCAGTATTTCCGGATAGGCATCGACGGAGGGCGAATTCGGGTGCTCGCTAGAAATGTAATGGAAGCGGATGGTGCTGACCAGTTCGCCATAGCAATAGACACCGAACCTGTAGGAGTTCGGCAGATCGTCCCAACGATCCTCGAACATTCCGCTGGCGATCGGGCCGCACATGCCTGAGCGCAGGTAGGATTTGTAGCGCAGTCGGTAGATCGCCTCCAGATCTTCGCCGCCTGTAATGAGGCGATAATCGACATGCTCCAGCAATTGCATGATCGATCGATTCAGCACTGAATCCCCGGCTGTGCTGACCACGCCAGACGCATTCCTTGCAGCCCCTGCAGCATCCATTATCTGTCCTCGAAAATCCGCCTGCTGATAAGCTATTCGAGCTGAAATGAGACACAAGCTGAAATATCGATGTTGTTGATTTACCTTCTGTTAACCTTAACGGCTGAGCGCCGTTTGAGAATGTTTGTTGGTCAGCAATTCGCGTGAGAAGGATGCCGCCGAGGGCGATCTGGATCATGGCGTTCTGAGACTTCGATGCGTTTCGAAGTCGCGCACCAGGAGGCTCCATGGCATGGCTCAGCCGAACGTTCGCTCGACGACCCAGCGCCGAGGGAGGAGTCCAAGCGAACTTCGAAACGACGACACTAGCTCACCGTTTCACGGAACACGGCGAACTGCTCTATCCCTTTGTTTTGACGCAATTTCGGACGGAAAACCGTTTCACACTTTCCTGGAATTGCTCTAACGGGCTGTCCGTTTGCCGGTTAGACGCAGGTCCGCGACGAATGGCCAGGTGACACTCGACATCGTCTCGATACCCGACGCACTAAGCGCGGCACCGAAGAGGAAGCCCTGCACGAGATCCGGTTTGACCTGCAAGGCCAGGATCTTGAGCTGCTCGAAGGTCTCGACACCTTCGACGGTCACGGAAAGTCCGAGCGGTCGAGACAGATTGACGATGCCCTTGAGCAGTTCGAGCGAACGGCTGTTCTGGGTGACGTCGATCAGGAACGAACGGTCGATCTTGATCTTGTCGAGCGGCAGCTTGTGCAGGTAGCTCAGGCTCGAATAGCCGGTGCCGAAATCGTCGAGCGCAATGCGCACGCCAAGCTGCTTCAGCTCCTCGATGTACTGGCGCGTCAGCGACTTGTCGTCGAGCAACGCCGTTTCGGTGACCTCGATCTCCAGCCGGCCGGCGGCGAGGCCGGAGCTGGTCAACGCATCACGAACCTTCTGGACGACGTCGCGGTTGCGGAAATCCTTGGCGGAGAGATTGACCGAGACGGTGGTCTGGTCTGGCCATTTGGCGCATTCGGTGCAGGCCGCCTGCAGCACGAAGGTGCTGATCTCGGAAATGATGCCCATTTCCTCGGCCAGCGGAATGAAGATGCTGGGCGAGATCGGCCCGAGATCTGGATGGTCCCACCGGCACAGCGCCTCGCAGCTGGCGATACGCATGGTGTTCATCGCAACGATCGGCTGATAGACTACCCTCAGGGCCTTGCTTTCCACGGCGGTGCGCAGATCCGCCTTCATCAGCTGACGATTGCGGAAGGCGGCATCCATCGAGGCCTCGAACAGCCGCCAGCTGTTCTTGCCGAGTTCCTTGGCCTTGTAGAGCGCGAGGTCCGCCTTGACGATCATGGCGTCGACATCGGTATCCTTGACCCGCGACAGTACTGCGCCGCCGCTGGCCTGGATGCGCAGCCCGTGACCGGCGACGTCGACCTCCCCCTGCAAGCCGGCGAAAATCTCGTCGAGCTGGCCGGTCAGATGGCTCTCATCCTCGACGCGGTCGAAGAAGATCATGAATTCGTCGCCGCCGAAACGGCTGACCGTGATGCCTTGCCCGGCAATGGCGGCAAGCCGCTCGGCGACGGCGTAGATCAAACCGTCGCCGATCGGATGCCCAAGCGTGTCGTTGACGCTCTTGAAATCATCAAGGTCGAGCACTGCCAGCCCGCAAAGACGGTCGAGGTCGCCGGACGCCATGGCCTCGCCGACGAGTTCGTGGAAATAGGCGCGGTTGGGCAGGCCGGTAAGGTTGTCGTAGCGTGCCATGAAGCGGATCTTGTCTTCCGCCTCGACACGGGCGGTGACGTCCTCGAAGGTGATGACGCCCAGTTCCTGGCTGCCTTCGCGAGCCGAGAATTCATAGTGCTGGCCGTTGGCGAGGGAAACCAGCACCTTGCGGTCGCGGCCCTCGCGCAGGGCGCGGGTCAGCTGGGCTTCGATGTAGCGGCAATCCTTCGGTGCCAGCATGCCGCCGGCGACGCCACGCATCAAAAGACCATGGATCGACCGCCCGAGCAGCGCATCCGGCGACTTGAGCGACATCAGATGCGCCGCTTCGGCATTGGCCACCGCCACGCGCCCGTCCGGGCCGAGCATGACAAGGCCGTGCGACATGGTGTTGAGGGCGCGATCGAACCTGCGCGCGAGCTTCCTCGCTTCCTTGTGGCCGATGACCGCCGAGAAAAGCACGTTGCGGACGTGGTCGGCGCTGTTGATCGTGATGAAAGTCAACGGGATGATCATCAGCCCCAGAAGGACCGAGGGGACATCCATGCGCAGCAGGAGTCCAAGTGCTGCCGGACCAATGAAGGTCACGGAAAAAATCCGCACCATGCGCGGAGATCCGTAGTTCCGGCCAACAACCGTAACCAAGGTTGCCAAGGTCAGCGACGTCGCGGCCAGTTCGGCAAAGGGATCGGGATACACATAGATCGATATGAAGCATAGCGTGCCCAGCCCGAGGCCCTGCAGGCTGCCCTTGAGGATGTAATTGCGCTCCCACTGCTGCGCTTCTTCAACATTGGCTATTACACCGCCAGCTTTCCTGAAGGCGCGAATGCCGAAGTAGCGGAAAAGGCTGATGGACAGCAGAACAAAAGAGAAAGCCAGGAACAACGGATTGTGCGTGCGCAAGTAGATCATGAATCCGAGGATCCAGTAGCACGCACCGCCGATCACCAGCATGTGGGCGTTGTCGAACAACGACCGCACAAACTGGATATAAACATCCGCGGGGATGTTTTCGGTCTTTGTTCTGCCCATATCGTCGGCCCAACGCTAGGCCTTGTCATGCCACACCCGCCTTAAGAAAGGCTTAGAACGGTGGTTTTGGCTCGGTTGCCGAGGGTGCGCAAATGCCGGACAGACTGGGAAATCTAGCTTCAGGTAAACAAGGCCATCATTCGGCGGCCTGAAGTCTCGGCCGTGCCGGCGTCCCCGACAGGCGTTCGAGCAGCCTTTGGCGTTCGCCCGCGGCCTTTTCGGCGCTGGCCTGGCGGACGTGGCCATAGCCGCGAATGAGGGCCGGCACCGAGGCAAGGGCTATTGCCGCATCGACCCCGGCCGGCGCCAGCGAGTTGGCGACCAGCTCCAGATCCGCTTCGTACTGCGCAAGAAGCTGCCGCTCCATGCGCCGCTCGGCGGTGTAGCCGAACAGGTCGAAGGCGGTGCCGCGCAGGCCTTTCATCGCCGCCAGCAGGCGAAAACCCTTCATCATCCAGGGACCGAAGCTCGATTTCCGCGGCGTGCCGTCATTGCCGCGGCGGCCCATGATCGGCGGCGCGAGATGGAATTCGAGTTTTTCGTAGCTCTGGAACTGCTTGCGCAGTTCGGCGGTAAACGAGCCGTCGGTATAGAGCCGCGCCACCTCGTACTCGTCCTTGATCGCCATCAGCTTGAACAGGTTCCTGGCGGCAGCTTCCGATACCGCGGTCGAACCGGGCACGGCCTTGGCCTCGGCGGCCCGCAAGACGGCCAGCTTTTCGGCGTAGCGCTTGCCATAGGCAGCGTTCTGATAGGCGGTCAGGAATGCGACGCGGCGGGCAATGATGTCGTCCAGCGTCTCGGCGACCGCGGCAGCCTGCGCGGTCTTACCCGGCTGGGCGACGAGGCCGCGCACGAAATCCGGCTGATGGGCGGCACGGCGGCCCCAGCGGAAGGCGGCGATGTTCATCGCCACGGCTTCGCCATTGAGCTCGATCGCCTTCTCGACGGCCTCGGCCGACAGCGGCAAGCCGCCGTGCTGGAAGGCAAAGCCGAGCATGAACATGTTGGCGCCGAGCGAATTGCCGAACAGCGCGGTGGCGGTGCGCGTGGCGTCGAAGAAATGCGCCCTGTCCTCGCCGGCAGCGGTGCGGATCGCCTTCTTCAGGCGCTCGACCGGCAACGAGAAATCGGCCGACCGGGCAAATTCGCCGGGCATGATCTCGGCGGTGTTGGCGAGGAAGATGGTGTGGCCCTCGCGGACCGCCGTCAGCACCTTCTTGGCGCCCGAGACGACGAGATCGCAGCCAAGCACGAGGTCGGCCTTGCCGGCCGAAACGCGGATGGCATGGATGTCGTCCGGGGTGCGGGCGATACGGACATGGGTGAACACCGAGCCGCCCTTCTGGGCGAGGCCGGCCATGTCGATCATGCCGCAGCCCTTGTCCTCGAGATGGGCCGCCATGCCGAGCACCGCACCGACGGTGACGACGCCGGTGCCGCCGACGCCGTTGATGATGGCCGCCCAGCCCTGCTCGCCAAGCGGGAATTCGGCGGGCACCGGCACGCCGTCGAGCGGGTCAGCCTTGCCGGCCATGCCTTCGGCCTTGCGGATCTTGGCGCCGTGCACGGTAACGAAGGACGGGCAGAAGCCGTTGACGCAGGAGAAATCCTTGTTGCAGCTCGACTGGTCGATCCTGCGCTTGCGGCCGAACTCGGTCTCGACTGGCTGGATCGAGACGCAGTTCGACTGCACGCCGCAATCGCCGCAGCCTTCGCAGACCAGTTCGTTGATGAAGACCCGCTTGTCGGGATCGGGAAAGGTGCCGCGCTTGCGGCGGCGGCGTTTTTCGGCGGCGCAGGTCTGGTCGTAGAGCAGCACCGATACGCCTTGGACGCCACGCAGCTCGCGCTGGACGAGATCGAGGTCGTCGCGGTGATGGATGGTGGCGCCGGCCGGGAATTCGGCCTTGCCGGCATATTTATCCGGCTCGTCGGTGACGATGGCGATGCGGCCGACACCTTCAGCTCGCACTTGCCTGGCGATCATGTCGACGGTCAGCCCGCCTTCGTGCGGCTGGCCGCCGGTCATGGCGACGGCGTCATTGTAGAGGATCTTGTAGGTGATGTTGGCGTCGGTCGACAGGGCGAAGCGGATCGCCAGCGTGCCGGAATGATTGTAGGTGCCGTCGCCGAGATTCTGGAAGATGTGATCGCGTTTCGAGAACGGCGCCTGGCCCACCCATTGCGCGCCCTCGCCGCCCATCGCGGTGAAGCCAAGGGTGTTGCGGTCCATCCACAGAGCCATGAAGTGGCAGCCGATGCCGGCCGCGGCAATCGAGCCGTCCGGCACCTTGGTCGAGGAATTGTGCGGGCAGCCGGAACAGAAGAACGGCGTGCGTGAGCCGATGTCGGTGGCGTCCGCCAGCATTGCCTGGAACTGTCGCAGCTTCGCCACCCGCGCAGAGATCTCTTCCGACGGGCCGATCGTCCGCACAATCCTCTCACCAAGCGCAATGGCGATTTCGTTGGGATCGAGCGCGCCCTTGGCCGGGAACAGCCAGTCGCCGCGCTCGTCCTTCTTGCCGACAATGACCGGCTGCGTGGCGGTGCCGTAGAGGCTTTCGCGCAATTGCACCTCGATCAGCGAGCGCTTCTCTTCGACGACGACGATGGTGTCGAGGCCGCGGGCGAAGTCGGCGATATGATGCAGGTCGAGCGGCCAGGGACAGCCGACCTTGAACAGCCTCACGCCGATGCGGTTGGCCACCGCCTCATCGATGCCGATGTCCTCCAGCGCCTGGCGGACATCGAGATAGCTCTTGCCCAGCGTGATGATGCCGAGCTTCGGGTTGCGGCCGCCCGAATAGACGATGCGGTTCAGCCCGTTGGCATGGATGAAGGCGGAGGCCGCGGCGCGCTTGTGTTCATGCAGCCGCTCCTCCTGGCCGAGCATGTCGATCTCGTGGCGGATGTTGAGGCCACCGGGCGGCATGTCGAACTCGGGCACGACGATGTTCAGCCGTTCGAGCGCGGCATCGACCGAGGCCGTCGATTCGATGTTGTCCTTGACGCATTTGATCGCCGCCCAGGTGCCGGCAAAGCGCGACATGGCAAAGCCGTAGAGGCCGTAATCGATGATCTCCTGGACGCCGGCCGGGTTGAGGATCGGCACCATCGTGTCGACGAACAGGAATTCGGTGGCGTGCGCATTGGTCGACGATTCGGCCATGTGGTCGTCACCCATCAGGGCGAGCACACCGCCATGCCTGGACGAGCCGGCGAGATTGGCATGGCGGAACACGTCTCCTGAACGATCCACGCCCGGACCTTTGCCGTACCAGACCGAAAAGACGCCATCATGGGTGCCCTCGCCCAGCAGTTCCGTCTGCTGCGATCCCCAGCAAGCGGTGGCGGCAAGCTCCTCGTTGAGGCCGGGCTGGAAGACGATGTCGGCCTGGGCAAGCTGCTTCTTCGCCTTCCACAACTGCATGTCGAGGCCGCCGAGCGGCGAGCCGCGATAGCCGGAGACGAATCCGGCTGTGTTGAGGCCGGCACGACGGTCGCGCTCGCGCTGCATCAGAAGCATGCGGATGACCGCCTGCGCGCCGGACAGGAAGATGCGCTCCTTTGCGAGGTCGAACTTGTCGTCGAGCGCGACGTCATGCAGCGTCATCAGGCATTTCCTGTGCGGAGGCCGCGCGGGGGCAGGCAGCCAACGTCGGAGTCGGATGACGCATCCTTTCTCCCCTTGCAAGACAGGTCAAACAAAATCGAAGGGGCCAGGCAACGCGCAACGAACAGTCCGCGGCGATCCCGAATCGTGTGCGAAACCGCTCCGCGGACGTCGCCCGGCGCACGAAAATTTCCGCGCGGCCGGACATGGCGGCGATGCGTCAGATGCCCTTCGAGCAATCCGGCTTGGGTTCGCCCGGCAACTTGCCGTCGGGATGGCCGACGAGATCGGGATTGGCCGTGTAGAGCTGATCGATGACCAGCGGCCGGTCGGGCAGCACCGACTGGTCCTCCGTCGACATCAAGGTGGTGTCGATCTTCTGCAGGATGGCGCCGTCGGCGCCCTTGATGCTGATGGCGATCGCATAGGGCTTGTTCTTGACGACGCAAGTCAGGGCCGGGCTCTCCAGCGTCACCTTGTCGAGCTTCGGCCAGACCTTCTGCTCGACCACCAAAGGCGCGCCGCCGGCGGGATCCTGGAAGCTGGCGACCGCCACCTGGCCGTCTCCCATCGGCTGCAGCGGCCGCAGCGTGACGACATAGGTCGCCCTGGCGAGACGGTAGTTGAAGACGAAAATCTTGCCGGAAATCTCGAACAGTTTGCCTTCGTTGTTGCCGGTATCGCGGCAGGCGCCGAGCGCGACGGCGGCAATCAGGGCGGCGCCGACAACGATCAAACGGGAAAATCCTCTAAGCATCCTAGACCTCATTGGCCGCCATGCGGCGGCGGCGATAGTGACGACTTGCCTTCTGACGGTTGCCGCACACCGCCATGTCGCACCAAAGACGGCTGGAATTGCGGCTTCTGTCGACGAACAGCCAGGTGCAGTTGGGACAGATCCTGAGCCTCGCGACGGTGTCGTCGCGCAGCAGCGACAGGGCGGAAACCGCCAGCGCCGCCTCGAAGGCGATCGGCGTCAGGGGATCACCGAACGGCCTACCCGGCGCACCGATCTCGGTCCGGCTGCCAGCCAGCCCCGCCGCGCAGGCCGTCAGGAACCCGGGCAGATCGGCGGTGGCAACCGTGCCTTTCGACACAGCGCCGCGAAACAGCCGGTCCGTCGCCTCGCGGATCGACAGCACGACGGGTGCGATTGCCACCGGCGAGGATACCACCAGTTGCCTGTCGCCCAGCTCGGCGGCGCGAAAGCCGCTCGCCGCATCGGCGAAGCGGGCGATCTCGATCGGATCATCGAAGCGATCGAAGGTTCGCTCCGGATCGCCGCGCAGCACCACGGTGTTCGTCGTGTCGAGCGCAAGCAGGCCGCCAGTGAAGCGGTGTGGGGTCCAGGATACCGTCATGCCGAAAATCTAACCGATAAATCGCATTTGACAAGTTAGATTCAGCGATGCAAACCTTCGCAGGGATGCGGTCCCCCGCAGCCTTTTTGAACATGTCGTCGTCACGTCAGTTGCTTCTGGACGACATGATCCGAGGGTTTTGCATGCTCTACTTCTTCCAGCAGGTGCTGAACGGGCTGCATTCGGGCGCGCTCTATGCGCTGCTTGCCTTCGGCTATGTGCTGACCAACGGCATCCTGCACCGCACCAATCTTGCCTATGGCGCGCTGTTCGCCTTTTGCGGCCAGACGATGATCCTCACCGCGGCCTTCGGCTATCAGGTACTGTGGCTGACGCTGCTGGCGGCGGTGGCACTCGGCATCGTCTCGGCTTTCCTCTACGCCGCGCTGGTCAGCCATGTCCTGTCACGCAGCGTCTTCGAACCACTGGCCGACCGCTCGCCCAATGCGATCGTAGTGACGACGCTCGGCATCCTGCTGCTGTTGTCGGAGGCAAGCCGCATCGCCTCCGACACACATGATCTGTGGCTGCCGCCGATGCTGGCGCAGCCGATCATTTTCGCGCAGGACGCGACCTTCAGGGCAACGCTGACGCTCATCCAGCTCATCGATTGCGCGGTGGTGCTGGCGGCAATCGCGCTGGCCGCCTGGGCATTTGCCCGCTCGAGCTTCGGCCGGCGCTGGCGCGCCGTCTCCGACGACCCCAAGGCAGCCGCGATGTGCGGCGTCGACGTGCGCGGCGTGTTCCGGCAGGCCGTGCTGTTCGGCGGCTTCTGCGCCGCGCTCGCCGGCGTCATGGCCGGCCTCTATTACGGCAATGTCAGCTTCGGCTCCGGCCTTGTCTACGGGTTGAAGATCCTGTTCGTGACCGCGGTCGGCGGTTATCTCTCGCCGCCGCGCGCGGCGCTGGGTGCGGCCGCCTTCGGCATGGCTGAATCGCTGTGGGCCGGTTATTTCCCGGTCGAATGGCGCGACGCCTGGATGTATCTGTTCCTGGTCGCCACGCTGGTGCTGATCGGTGCCGGCCGCGACACCGGCAAAATCGCCTGAATCCCTCAGACTTTGGTTGCATGACGCCGGGGCAGACCGGCGGTATCCGGCCCTGCCCTCCCACGCGATGACGTTTGCTGCTTCTATCCTTGTTGACCCGTCCGGCCACGCGCGGCATACCGTTGGGCCACGCGGCGTGACGGAACGAGGGGGAGCCGGCACGCCTCCGTACAAGGGAGGACTGCATGCAAGGGCTGCTCGCTCTGTCGCGGGGTATCGATCGCCTCAATGAATTCATCGGCAAATGGGTGTCGTGGCTGATCCTGCTGGCGATCCTGGTCAGTGCCGCCAACGCCATCATCCGCAAGGTGTTCGACATATCCTCGAACGCGTGGCTGGAGCTGCAGTGGTATCTGTTCGGCGCCGCCTTCATGCTGGCCGCCGCCTATACGCTGAAGCAGAACGAGCATATCCGCATCGACATCGTCTACGGCCTGTTTTCGCGCCGCGTGCAGCATTGGATCGACCTGCTCGGCCATATCCTCTTCCTGATGCCGTTCGTGACGCTGATGGTCATCTATTTCGTTCCCTATGTGTCGCTGTCATTTCGCAGCGGCGAGATGTCCAACAACTCCGGTGGACTGATCATCTGGCCGGCCAAGGCCATCCTGCTCGTCGGCTTTTTCCTGCTCGCGCTGCAGGGCATTTCCGAGATCATCAAGAAGATCGCCATCATGCGTGGCCACATGGACGACCCAAATCCCTTCATCTCCGCGCATGAGCAGGCCGAACTGGAAGCCAAGGCGCTGGCCGACGAGGTGCGCTCGTGATGGAATTCATCGCCCAGAACATGGCGCCGATCATGTTCGCCTCGCTGATCATCTTCCTGCTGATCGGCTACCCCGTCGCCTTTTCGCTGGCCGCCAACGGCTTGATGTTCTTCTTCATCGGCGTGCTCCTCTCGCCCTACTCCGGAGGATCGATCAACCTCGCCTGGCCGCTTCTGCACGCACTGCCGGATAATTTCTATGGCAGCCGGGTGATGTCGAACGACACGCTGCTCGCCATTCCGTTCTTCACCTTCATGGGTATCGTGCTCGAGCGATCAGGCATGGCCGAAGACCTGCTCGACACGATCGGCCAGCTGTTCGGACCGATCCGCGGCGGCCTCGCCTATGCGGTGATCTTCGTCGGCGCACTGCTGGCGGCGACCACCGGCGTGGTGGCGGCTTCCGTCATCGCCATGGGGTTGATCTCGCTGCCGATCATGCTGCGCTATGGCTACGATCGCCGGCTGGCATCCGGCGTCATCGCCGCGTCAGGTACGCTCGCCCAGATCATCCCGCCGTCGCTGGTGCTGATCGTTCTGGCCGACCAGCTCGGCCGCTCGGTCGGCGACATGTATGCGGGCGCGCTGATTCCCGGCCTTGTCCTGACCGGTCTCTACGCGCTCTACATCCTGATCGTTTCGATCTTCCGGCCGAAACTGGTGCCGGCGCTGCCGCTGGAAGCGCGCACGCTAGGCCATGGCGTCACGTCGCTGCTGGTGGCGCTGGCGGTAACGGCGGCCATCTCCTATGCGGCGTATCGCTATCTCGCGCCGGCGCATGGCGACAATGCCGACATTCTCGGGGCCACTGCCGGCGTGCTCTTCATCTACATCGTGGCAATTGCCGACAAACGCCTGAACTTCAACATGATGTCCAGGCTGGCGCAGCAGGTGATCATCGTGCTGATCCCGCCACTGGCACTGATCTTCCTGGTGCTGGGCACCATCTTCCTCGGCATCGCCACCCCGACGGAGGGCGGCGCCATGGGCTCTGTCGGTGCATTGATCATGGCGGCGGCGAAAGGTCGCCTGTCGCTGGACGTGGTCAAGCAGGCACTGACCTCGACGACGCGGCTGTCGTCCTTCGTGCTGTTCATCCTGATCGGCGCGCGGGTGTTCTCGCTGACCTTCTACGGCGTCAACGGCCACATCTGGGTCGAACACCTGCTGACCTCGCTGCCGGGCGGCGAAGTCGGCTTCCTGATCGGCGTCAACATCCTCGTCTTCTTCCTTGCCTTCTTCCTCGACTTCTTCGAACTCGCCTTCATCATCGTGCCGCTGCTGGCGCCGGCCGCCGACAAGCTCGGCATCGACCTGATCTGGTTCGGCGTGCTCCTGGGCGTGAACATGCAGACCAGCTTCATGCATCCGCCTTTCGGCTTCGCGCTGTTCTACCTGCGCTCGGTCGCCGCCCGCGTGCCCTACCTCGACCGCCTCACCGGCAAACAGATCGCGCCAGTGACCACCGGACAGATCTATTGGGGCGCGGTGCCCTTCGTCTGCATCCAGGTGATCATGATCGGGCTGACCATCGCCTTCCCGCAGATGGTGATGCACTACAAGGGTACGGTGGTCGATCCCGGCACGATCGACTACAAGGTGCCGGAGATTCCCGGCCTTTCGCCGCTTGGTACACCGCCGGCCAATGGCGGCACGGCCCCGGCCGCTCCTGCCGCGCCCGATCTGTCGCAACCGCCGAGTTTCGGCGACACGCCGCCGGCCAAACCGGCGGCACCGCAGCCGGACCTGTCGCAACCGCCAAGCTTCAACTGAAACCAGCATGGCCAGGATCATGAAAGCGGTGCGGCTGGAAGCGGTGGGCAGCATCGCCCTGCGCGAGGTCGACAAACCCGACATCGGGCCGGATGAGCTTCTGGTCCGCGTTGAAGCCTGCGGCGTCTGCGGCACGGACCGGCATCTGTTCCACGGCGAATTTCCGTGTACGCCGCCGGTGACGCCCGGCCATGAATTCTCCGGCACCATCGAGGCAATCGGAAAATCCGTATCGGGCTTTGCCGTTGGCGACCGTGTCACCGGCGACCCCAACATCGCCTGCGGGCGTTGCGCGCACTGTCATGCCGGGCGGGTCAATCTCTGCAGCAACCTGCGCGCCATCGGCATTCATCGCGATGGTGGCTTTGCCGAATACCTTGCCTTGCCGCAGAAGCAGGCTTTCCTCCTGCCTGCCAGCCTGAAACCGACGCATGGTGCCTTCTGCGAACCGCTCGGCTGTTGCCTGCATGGCGTCGACCTGGCCGAAATCAGACCAGGCAGCTCGGTGGTCGTGCTTGGCGGCGGCGTGATCGGACTGCTCACCGTGCAGCTGGCGCGTCTGGCCGGAGCCACGACCATCATACTGTCGACCAGGCAAGCCTCACGGCGCGCGCTCGCCGAGGATCTCGGGGCCACGGCATCGGTCGATCCGACCGCCGTCGATGTCATCAATGCCGTGGCCGGACCGGCGGGCATGGCGCCAGGCGGTGTCGACGTCGTCTTCGAATGCGCGGGCGTGCGAGAGACCGTCGAGCAGTCAATGCGGCTGGCCCGCGCCGGCGGCACGGTCGTCATCGTCGGCGTGACGCCGCAAGGCATGAAAGCGGAATTCGAGCCCTTCGACCTGCTGTTCCGGGAATTGAAAGTGCTCGGCTCGTTCCTCAATCCCTTCACGCATCGCCGCGCCGCCGAGCTCATTGCATCGGGCGCAATCGAGATCGACCGGCTGATCTCCAGGCAGGTGGCGCTCGAAGACGCGGCAGCGGTGATCGCCAATCCGCCGGCGCCTGGCGAGGTCAAGGTGCTGGTGGTGCCGCACCCAGGCTGAGCGGCCCGGCCATCGCTTGGCCTTGCGCGCTTGCCGGCAATCCATCGATCGGCTATTGGGTGCGCGCCGAAAAAGACATGGCCGGTTCGGTAGTCCGGTCTCTTCCGCTTTTGAACGGAGGCCTGTTCGCCGCATGATTTGCGGGAGAACCCGCGGCCGGCAAGCGAGGCGAAAGTCCGTGGGCCGGTTGGGTCGTGTCCGGATTTCCTGATGCCACGGCCCCGCCGGCTCACGGTCTGCAGCCATGCCTGTCCGCCTTTCAACCCGCGACAGGACAAAGACCATGAAACTGAACCATGCCAATCTCGTTACCACCGAAGTCGCAGCTCTTGCCGGCTTCTTCACCAGCCATTTCGGCTTCGAGCTTCTCGCCATGCGCGGCAAGGACGCCTTCGCGCTCCTACGGGGAGCCGACGGCTTTGCCCTCAACCTCATGACACCGGGCAAGGGAGAGACGGCCGCCTATCCCGATGGTTTTTACGTCGGCTTCTTCGTCGGCAAACCAGACATTGTGCACGCCAAGCAGGCCGAGCTTGCCGATGCGGGCCTCGCGCCGGGCGAGGTCCAGGAGCTGACGCGCGGCGGCGTCAATTCGACCACCTTCTACTGCCTTGCCCCCGGCGGAATCCTAGTCGAGATCAGTTCCTCGCCAGCCTGAAAAGAAAGACCCCGGGCGAGCGGGCCCGGGGTCTCTCCAAGGAGGCAATGGATGGTCTACAGCTTGCCATTGCGCTGCTGGACCATCATGAAGGTGTCGAAATTGTATTCGGCCACCTGCGCCCAGAGATAGTGCTCCTTGCGGAAGCCCTTGATCGATTCCCAGATCTTCTTGAACGGCGCGTTGGTGGCCTCCATTTCGGCATAGACCTCGTTTGCCTTTTCGAAGCAGGCGGCCATGATGTCCTGGCTGAACGGGCGCAGCTTCGCACCACCGGCCACCAGCCGCTTCACCGCTGCCGGGTTCAGAGAATCGTACTTCTGCAGCATGTCGGCATCGGCAGCCTGGGCAGCGGTGCGCAGGAGGGACTTGTAAGCCGGCGAAAGCTCGTCGTATTTCGCCTTGTTGAACATCAGATGGACGGTCGGACCGCCTTCCCACCAGCCGGGGTAGTAGTAATAGGGCGCGACCTTGTAGAAGCCGAGCTTCTCATCGTCATACGGGCCGACCCATTCGGCCGCGTCGATGGTGCCCTTTTCCAGCGCCGGATAGATATCACCGCCGGCGATCTGCTGCGGCACGACGCCGAGCTTCTGCACCACCTTGCCGGCAAAGCCGCCGATGCGCATCTTGAGGCCGGACAGGTCGGCGACGGTGTTGATCTCCTTGCGGAACCAGCCACCCATCTGCACGCCGGTGTTGCCGCCTGGCAGGCCGAAAAGACCCTGCGTGGCGAGAAACTCGTTGAACAGGTCGATGCCGCCGCCATGGTAGTGCCAGGCATTCATACCGCGCGCGTTGAGCGAAAAGGGAACCGCCGCACCGAGCGCCCATGTCGGGTCCTTGCCCCAGTAATAATATGCCACCGTGTGGCAGGCCTCGACGGTGCCGGCCGTGGTGGCGTCGGCGGCCTGAAGGCCTGGCACGAGTTCGCCGGCGGCGAAGACCTGGATCTGAAAGTTGCCATCGGTGGCTTCCGACAGCATCTTGGAGAACACTTCGGCGCCGCCATAGATGGTGTCGAGCGACTTGGGGAAGGACGAGGCCAGTCGCCACGTCACCTTGGGATTGGACTGGGCTATTGCCGGCGCCGCGAGCGTGGCCGCCGCCGCTGCAGCACCGACGCCGGTAACACCAGCCTTGCGAATGAATGAACGACGATCCATGCAGTTCCTCCCTTTTGGACCAACAGACCGACGTTCGGGAAATCCTCGCTCCCGCATCGGTCCGCGCGAAACAATACACAGGCAAGAAGTCGAGTCCAGCGCGGCGGCCCGATTTGACGGCGAAGCCCAGCTGCCCTGCAACTATAGTCTAACAGGCCGTTTCGTGGCCCATGCAACATGGCGAAACTTGTCATGGAAAAATGCCGGCGGATCGCCTATTTTGTGGGCAGGACACCCTTTGCCCAGATGGAAAACAGAGCCAAAATGCATCAGCCGCTCGTCGCCATATCGACCGACGTCCGTCAGTTCGACAACTACACCTGGCATGCCGCCCCGCAGCAATATCTGGAAGCGGCGATTGCCGGTGCCGGCGTGTTCCCGCTGCTGGTGCCATCGTTCGGCGACAGGCTAGACTTCGACGAACTTCTATCGTCGGTCGACGGCGTCATGGTCACCGGCTCGAAATCCAATGTGCATCCCTCGCTCTACGGTGGCGACGCCAGTGAGGCGAATGGCCCCTATGACCCGGCGCGCGACTCCACCACGCTGCCGCTGATCCGCAGGGCGGTTGAGCGCGGCGTGCCGCTGCTCGCCATCTGCCGCGGCATCCAGGAGATGAACGTGGCTCTTGGCGGCACGCTCGGCACCGAGATCCAGGAGCGCGAGGGTTCGCTCGACCACCGCGCGCCGGTGAGCGACAAACAGGACGAACGCTTCGCCATCCACCAGACCATTTCGATCAAGCCCGGAAGCTGTCTGGCCGGCGTGTTCGGTGCAGGCGACATCAAGGTCAATTCGTTGCACCGCCAGGCGATCGACCGGCTCGGCTCGAAGCTGCAGATCGAGGCGGTCGCGAGCGACGGCACGGTCGAGGCGGTTTCGGTGCGCGACTCACGCGCCTTCGCCGTCGGGGTGCAGTGGCATCCGGAATATTGGGTCAAATCGGACAGCAACTCGGCCAAGATTTTCCGTGCCTTCGGCGATGCCGTGCGGCAGCACGCCGTGGCGAAGGCCGGTGCGCGTGCCGCTGCGGAATAATCAGTCCCTCGGATCACCGGTGGCTGCCAGCGACAACAATGGCGCGGCCGGGGCATAGGATTCGTAACCGTCGCCGTCAGCAACGGCGAAGGTGACGATCGGATCAACGCCGTTGGCGCTGAAGGCGACGGTGCCGTCCTGTTCCTCCCGCCAGAATTTGGCCCGCTCGATGCCGGGCAGGAGCCGGCGGCAGTTCGGTGCCACCGTCAACAGCGACAGGTCATCCGAAACCGCAGCGCCGCGCGTGACCGCGCAATTGCCTTCGTCGCCATTGGCCACCAGCCTGAAGCTGTTGGACGGCGCGACCTCACCGGCGGCACTTTCACCACTGCCATCATGCAACAACTGAACGCCGCCAAACAGCGCGACGGCGGCGATCACTACGGAAAGCATTTTCATCGTCTTCATCCCGCATCCGGACAGGATGAAGAATGATTTCAAAGGGTTAAGCGGACGTTAATAGGTGTGGCAATGCAGAGCATCAATGGCTGCCGAGGACGAAAACGGAACGAGTCGAACTATTGCGGGACAGCCGGCGAATAGCGATCGGAAAGGAACTTGAAGAGCCATTCGCGCTCGACATCGGTGGCGGCCGAAGCGAGTTCGACTCGCTGGGCACCAGCGTCGACTGTCAGGCGGTTGCATGTATCGCCCTCGCGGAGTCTCAGCGATTTGAGCTGGGTCCGGTCGATCTTAAGTGCGGTCCGCTTCGGAAACAGAGCGGGCCATGCTGGGAATGACCTGGAGATGGGCATCTTGAAGGGCGGCGTTCCCGAATCATAGACGAGCCCGGCGACCTCGAGCTTTATCACTTCAGGCACGGATTTCTGGAAAACGCGGCGAATGGACAGCATTGCGAACAGGCCCCCGACCGTCCATGCGCAAAGCCAGAATACGAGAAATGCCGTTCCGCCTCCAACAGGCATCGTCATCAGTTCACGGGCGGCGGAAACCTCACCCACAGCCCAGCCGCCTAGCCAGAAAAGAATGAATACGCCTGCGAGATAGGTGGCAGCCGGCGGCTTTGGGTATGGAATCGAAACGATCTGTTCCCGGCCACTGGTGACAATCGATATCGTGGAATTTTCGGGCGGCTTCACAGCCATCGAGTTGCCTTTGGCTAGCTGGCAGCCTTCACGTTGACCGTTTCCGGCACCGGGGTCAGCGGCCGGCGCTCGGTGAACCAGGACACCAGATTGTCGACGCAGAGATCCGCCATGGCGCGGCGTGTATGGTGCGAGGCCGAGCCGACATGGGGCAACAGCGAGGTGTTCGGCGCGTCGAGCAGCGCCTTGGGCACGTTCGGTTCGTCGGCGAAGACATCGAGGCCGGCAGCGGCGATTGTGCCGTTGGCTAACGCTGCCGCCAGCGCTGCCTCGTCGACCGTGCTGCCGCGACCGATGTTGACGAAGACGCCGTTGGCGCCGAGCGCCGACAGGATTTCGGCGCCGACCGCCTTTTCCGTCGAGGCACCGCCGGGCGCCACAGAAATCAGCGTGTCGACCGCTTCGGCGAGGCCCTTCAGGGTCCGATGGTACTGGTAGCCCAAGCCTTCGACCTGACGCCGGTTGTGATAGGCGACCGGCAGGCCAAAAGCTTCCAGCCGACGGGCAATGGCCAGCCCGATGCGGCCCATGCCGAAAATGCCAACCTTGCGCCCGCGCAGGGTCAGCCGGCTCAAAGGATAGTTGCCGTTGCGCACCCAGCTGCCGTCACGCAGCCAGGTTTCGGCGCGCGGCAGGTCGCGGACAGTGTTGATCAGCAGCCCGATCGTGGTGTCGGCAACCTCCTCGGTCAACACATCCGGCGTGTTGGTGACCATGATGTTGTTCGCGGCCGCATGGCCGGCATCGACCGAATCATAGCCGACGCCGAATGAGGCGATGAGTTCGAGATTAGGCAATGCATCCATCATCGCCGCATTGATGCCGGCGAACGAGGCAATGGCACGCACGTTGCTGCGCATCTCATCGGTGACCAGGGCCGGATCGGCGCGTTCGATTCTGACTCTATGGAACGTACGGTCGATGCGGTCGATCGCATGACCGTTGAAATCGCCCGGCACCAGAACGGCGACGGTCTGCAATTGTTCGGCCTTGGTCATGCACGCTCCACCGGCTTGCCGGTCGACTGACGCACATGCAGTTCCGGCTTGATCAATTCCTGCGACGGACGCACCGTCTGCCCATTCAACTTGTCGAGCAGCGCACTGGCGGCGCGGCGGCCAACTTCGCGCTGGCCGTTCCAGACGGTGGTCAGCGCCGGCGTCGCGATCGCGGCCTCTTCGAGATCGTCATAGCCGGTGACGGAGATGTCGACGCCCGGCACCAGGCCGGCACGTGCAATGCCGTTCATCAGGCCGATGGCGACAAGGTCGTTCCAGCAGCAGGCGGCCGTCGGCTTGTCCTTCAGCGCCAGGAACTGCCCCGAGGCCTCGAAGCCGGCCTGTTTGGTGCGCGGGCCGGCGATGCGCCAAGACGGCCTGACCTCCAGCCCGGCCGCCTCCATGGCGTTGACATAGCCCTGATAGCGATCGCGACCGGTGGAGGTCTGGTCGGTGCCGCCGATCATGGCGATGCGCTTGTGGCCGAGCGAGATCAGATGGTTGGTGGCGAGCCCGGTGCCATAGGCGTCGTCGCCGCGAAAGACCGGCACGTCGGCGCCTTCGACGGTGCGAGCGATCAGCACCGCAGGCAGGCCGTTCTCCTCGGCCATCAGGATGTCGGAAGCCGGTGTGCCGATGGCCGGCGACATGATGACGCCGTCGGCGCCAAGCTGCAAAAGCGTGTCGATGAAGGTGCGCTGCTTCTCCAGCTGGTCATAGTGGTTGGACAGTATGAAGGTCTGCCGGCTGCGGTCGAGTTCGCTTTCGATCGAGCGCAGGATCTCGGCGAAGAACGGGTTCATGATGTCGTGGACGACGACGCCGACAATGCCCGAACGCGAGGTGCGCAGGCTGGCGGCGCGTCGATTGTAGATATAGCCGATGGCGCGGGCGTGTTCCTTGATGCGGTCGCGTGTGGCGCCGGCAACCAGCGGGCTGTCACGCAGCGCCAGCGACACCGTGGCCGTGGATACGCCGAGCGCATCCGCGATCGTCGAAAGCTTGATTTTTTGTGCCAGCGCCTTGCGCTCCCCGAACGACCTGAGTTCCAGACCTAAACTGTTTAAAGGCGGCGTTATGCCATCGATCGGCGGCAAATCAAAGTTTTTTTGCCAACGCTTCCGCCTCGACATCCGAGGCCGCGCGGCTCTGCAGCCGAAGCCGGTGCTCGCGATGGACGATGTAGAGGCCGCTGGCGACGATGATTGCGGCGCCAAGCAGTGTCCAACGGTCGGGAAACTGCTTGAAGACGATCCAGCCGGAAATGATCATCCATACCATCTGCGAATAGGGATAGGGCGCCAGTGCCGTGGTCGTCGCAAGCCGGTAGGCCTGGACCAGTAGCCAGTGACCGACGCCGCCGAACACGCCAAGCATGAGCAGCACGAACCAGTGCCAGCCGTCATGCGGCAGGGAGAACGAAAACGGCAGCAAGGGCAAAAGCAGCACCGCCGGCGCCAGTGCCGAGAACAGGATGAGGCTTTCCGAGGTCTCGCTCGCCGACATGCGGCGCGTCATGATGACGTAGAAGCAGTTCGACAGCATCGAGCCGAGCGCGAAGAGATGCCCGATGCCGAAGACCCCTACGCCTGGCCGGGTGATGATGAGAACTCCGGCGAAGGCAGCCAGGATCGCCAGCCAGCGCCGCCAGCCGGCCCATTCGCCAAGCAACGGGCCGGCGAGTGCGGTGATCACCATCGGCCCGAAGAAATAGATCGAGGTGGTCTCGGCCAGTTGCAGGGACCTGAGCGCCAGGATGTTGAACATGGTCGAGCCGAACAGGAACAGACCGCGCAGGATATGGGCCGGCAGGTTGACCGGGCGAAACCGCACCGGTTGGCGCCAGCCGCGCAAAAGCGTGCCGACCAGCACGACATGCACGGCAAAGCGTACCCAGGCGACGATCAGCGCGGATACGCCGGCCAGGACGAGATATTTGCTGCTGGTGTCGAGAAAGGTGAAGAAGACATAAGTGGAAAGCATGCAGAGGATCGCCACCGGCGGCGTTGCGCTTTCTGGATGTCTTTGGGGAGCATTCACGTGCAGGCCGGATGGAAAGCTGGGCTGAAGCCCACCTTTGCGGGAAATGCGGCTTGCCAGCAAGCCAATTGTCGCGCGCCGCCACGCCAAAGCCGGCTGGCACAACAACAGCCGCCGGCAGGCTTAGTCCATGGGGCGATGGTGTGTTGAGATTCAGGTCAGGCCGAGCCGAAAACGGTGGCTTTCGAGAACCGGAGCGGAGCGTACTTAGAGTACGTGAGCACCGGAAGCGCAGGAGGCCGCCGTTTGCAGGCCGGCATCACCTGAATCTCGACACACCTTAGGCGTGCATGCGGGCACCCTTGGTGATCTTGTCGACGATCTTCCTGTCGGCGCGAAGCGCGATACCGACCACCTTGGCGTCATCGGGCGCGAATTCGGCAAAGACGGCGCGGTTGGCTACATCGTGGCCGGTCGCGAACATCTCCTCGACATAGAGCGATGTCGTCACGCCGCGCTCCAGCGTGCGCCGGTGGATCGTGCCGAGCGTCGCCTGGTCGGCGGACAGCACGATGACCGGCTGGATTGACAGTGGATTGTAGAGATTGCCGGCGCGGTCGCGATAGGATTCGCCGATGATGTCCGCAAACTGGGCAACAATGCCGCTGGTCAGGAAAGCGGTGACGTTGAGTTTCTGCCAGACCGGCAGATCCTCCCTGAGGACGATTGCAAATTTCGTATCGAACATGAGACATTGACCATTCGAGTTTGTGCCCCAATGCGAGGCTGAAGGAGAAGATGTCGCACGATCTAGGCAGCCAGGCCTTCGAGGGTCTTGGACGTTTGTGCACTGATGCAGCGGAAAACTGCATCATCTCCGCCTCCGACCCTGCCGGCATGGAGCGGATCGAGGCGCGCTTCCATGGCAGCGCCTTCGACCTGCATCGCCACGACACCTATGCGATCGGGGTGACGCTGCACGGCGTGCAGACGTTTCGCTACCGCGGCGCGACACGCCACAGCCTGCCAGGCCAGATCATCGCGCTGCATCCCGACGAATTGCATGACGGCGGCGCCGGCACCGAGGACGGCCTGCGCTACAGGATGCTCTATCTTGAGCCGTCGCTGATGCTCGACTGCCTTGGCGGCGCGTCGCTGCCCTTCGTCAGGGAGGGCGTGCTGACGGACGACACCTTGTGCGCAACGCTGCTTTCGGCGCTGGGGCCGCTGGAGGAGGAACTCGACGAGCTGTTCGTTGCCGACTTCCTCGCGCGGCTGATGCAAAGCCTGGCCCGGCATGCCGGCCAGCCGGCAAAGCCGATGGCCAGAACGGCATGGCGGGCGGCCACGCTGGCGCGCGACTATCTCACGGAAAACTTCGGCCGCCCCGTGCGTTCGGGCGAATTGGAAGCGATCACCGGGCTCGACCGCTATGCCCTGTCACGGCAGTTCCGGACCGCCTTCTGCACCAGCCCGCATCGCTTCCTGGTAATGCGCCGGCTTCAGCGCGCGAGGCGGATGATCGCTGCCGGCGAGCCCCTGGCGCAGATCGCCATCGCGGCCGGCTTCAGCGACCAAAGCCATTTTATCAGGCAATTCAAGAAAGCGTTCGGCATGACACCGGGGCGGTGGTCGTCGCTGATCCAGGGCGCTGCGGCGGCAGCGGCTTGATCGTTGCGCCGGCGATCAGTCGTCCGTCTCGGCGTCGTCGTCGATCAACACCAATTCCTCGTTCGAGAGGTTGGCCTCGATGCGGGCAAGCAGCTTGAACAGCGCCTTCTGGTCCTTCTTGTCGAGGCCCTTCAGCGCCTGCTTTTCGGTCTTCTTCACCGATTTCTCGATGGCGTGGATGATGTCGCGGCCAGTGTCGGTGAGGAAAATATGAGCCTGGCGAGCATCGGCCGAGGAGGCGCGCTTTTCCAGGAAACCCTGCGCCTGCAGCCGGTTGATGGTCTTGGTGATGGTCGGCGGGCGCACGCCGAGGCGACCGGCGAGATTACCCGGCGTCTGGCCGTCTTCACGGTCGAGCGCCAGCATGATCTGGTCCTGGCCGGCATAGAAGCCGTGCGCCAGAAGCCGCGCCGCGAGCGCGGTTCTTGCCAGCCTTGCCGCCGAATGCAGCCGGCTCATTGTTGCAGTCTTGTCCGCCTTGGCCATGGTCATCCCTCTTCGGCCGTACCGGTGCGATCAGCATAGAGGCAGCCGGCCGGTTGGCAATCGACGATCAAAAAGATTCCGGCGCTCCAAACAGCTTTGCCGGCAAGCATTGTGGTGTCCGCCCTGGCTAATGCCAGATGTTTATTTCAGTTAGATGACAAACGACTTTTCGGGACAGGAGTTTTCGCCGCGGGCGACGTGCGTGAGGAAATGTGGCTCAGCCGGGCTTCATCGCGACGACCATCAGCGCCTGATAGGCATCCTCCACCTCGCGCAGTGCGGCCTGCGACAGCGGTCCAGCCTGCCTGGCAATGCCGTCGCTGGCGTTCGAGGTGTCACGCTTGCCGGGCCTGTCATTGTATGGCGCGACAGTGGTGAAGATCTGTTCGCTGAGACTGTCGGGGAAAAACAGCTGGCCGGTCATCACCGAACTGTCGTCGGGGAAGACCTTGAAATGGATATGGGTGGTGCGGCCGCGGTACCAGCCGGGATAGATGGTGGCGAAGGAAACGATGCCGTTTGCATCGGTCCTCTGCCAGCCACGCAGGAAGGTCTGGCCCGACGTGTCGACATCGCGGCCGTCACCTTGTCCCGGGTAGCCCGAATAGGCCCCTTGCGCGTCGCAATGCCAGATGTCGACACGGGCGCCGGCAAGCGGGCGGCAGGCCGCGTCGACAACCTGCAGCCTGACCGTGAGGGCAAGGCCCTTCTTGCCTTCGGTGACATCGGCACGTTCGAGTTTCGGGTCGAAATAGAACGGCCCTTCCGTCACCTCAGGTGTGATGGCACAGACGCCGGCACCGCTTTCGAACAGGGTAAGCCCGGCATGGGCCGAAGACTGGGCGGCGATTGCCGCGGCTGGCAGGAAGGCACCACCACCGGCGGTCACCGCGATCAAGCCGAGCGCCTTGCGCCGGCTCAAGGAGAAGGAGGATGGCTTGCCGGACATATCTGCCTCTCCAATTGGCCTCCAGCGTCCTGATCCAGGCTGCGATGGCGGCTCTCACCAATGAAAATTCGGTAATTTCGGCAAGCCGGTTTGGCCCATCGGTTTGCCTCGTGCAAAAGCCCGGCACACATCCTATATGGAGCCGACAATCCCTTTTTCGAGGCCTTTTTCAAGGCGCAAATTCTTCGAGGCAAGCCATGAGCGACGCACAGACGCAGATTCCCGTAACCGTTCTCACCGGCTATCTCGGCGCCGGCAAGACGACGCTGCTCAACCGCATCCTGTCGGAAAACCACGGCAAGCGTTACGCCGTCATCGTCAATGAGTTCGGCGAAATCGGCATCGACAACGAATTGATCGTGGAATCCGATGAGGAAATCTACGAAATGAACAATGGCTGCGTCTGCTGCACGGTGCGCGGCGACCTGATTCGCGTCGTTGAGGGGCTGATGCGCCGGCCGGGCCGCTTCGACGCCATCGTGGTCGAGACCACCGGCCTCGCCGATCCGGTGCCGGTGGCGCAGACCTTCTTCATGGACGACGACGTGCGCTCCAAGACCAGGCTCGACGCGGTGGTGACACTGGTCGACGCCAAGCATCTGCCGCTGCGGCTCAAGGATTCCAGGGAAGCCGAGGACCAGATCGCCTTCGCAGACGTCGTAGTGCTCAACAAGACCGACCTCGTCACCCCGGAAGAGCTCGCCAAGGTCGAGGCGACGATCCGTGCTATCAATCCGGCGGCGAAGATCCATCGCACGACACGCGCCGGCGTCGCCTTGTCCGAAGTGCTCGACCGCGGTGCCTTCGACCTTTCAAGGGCGTTGGAAAACGATCCGCATTTCCTCGAGGCGCATGACGATCACGATCATCATGATCATGACCATGACCACCACGATCACGATGGCCACCACCACCATGATCATGACGGACACGACCACCACCATCACGCGCATCCTTCCGATATCCATGACGTGACGGTGCAGTCGGTGTCGCTGCGCGGCGGCGAGATGGACTCGAAGAAATTCTTCCCGTGGATCGAGAAGATCACCCAGATGGAAGGCCCGAACATCTTGCGGCTGAAGGGCATCATCGCGCTCAAGGGCGACGACGAGCGCTATGTCATCCAGGGCGTGCACATGATCATCGAAGGCGACCACCAGCGCGCGTGGAAGGATGGCGAGAAGCACGAGAGCCGGCTGGTGTTCATCGGCCGCGAACTCGACGCCGAGCGGCTGAAGAAGAGCTTTGACGCCTGCCAGGCGGCCTGATTTCGCTGTCCTTCTTCCTTCTTCCCTTGTGGGAGAAGGTGGCCGAGCGAAGCTCGGTCGGAAGAGGGGTGTTCCAGCTTGGCATTGACAGAACTCCGTCCAGCACCCTCAATCGTCTTGGCGCTGCGCCAATCCACCTTCTCCCACAAGGGGAGAAGGAAGAAGCCGCGCTGGCGCCCCTTTCTCTCCCTACGACGCTCCGAAGCACGGGTTGAGACCTATGGCCCAACCCCGTAAGGGTGAGTCGCAAGCAGAATCTCGAATGGAAATAGTCTCCCATGCCGACCGTCGCCCCGCTTGATCTCGAAGGCCATTGCATCGCCGCCGTCTTCCTCGCCGACGTGCCGCATTTCGCGCTGGCCGATGGCGCCGTCCATCGACTCGAGCATGGCCACAAGACAGTCCAGGCCAATGACGGGCTGCTCGCCGCTTTCCATGATACTGCCAATGACCGGCTGATCACCGGTGGCGAGGACGGCAAGGTGTTTGCCGTGAAGGCAGGCGGCAACATCCAGGAACTGGCGAGCGCCGGGAAGAAGTGGATCACCAGCGTCGCCGCCGGGCCGCAGGGCGCCATCGCCTATGCGACGGGCAAGACCGCCTTCGTACGTTTTGCCGACGGCAAGACCGGGGAATTCGCCCATCCGCGCTCGGTCGAAGGACTCGCCTTCTCGCCCAAGGGCATGCGCTTCGGCGTTGCCCGCTACAATGGCGCGACGCTGCATTTCCCGGCCACGGAAGGCAAGCCGGCGGAGCTCGAATGGGCCGGCGCCCACACCGGCATCACGTTTTCGCCGGACGGTGCCTTCCTTGTCACCACCATGCAAGAAAACGCGCTGCACGGCTGGAAGCTCGCCGACGGCAAGCACATGCGCATGACCGGCTATCCCGGCAAGGTCAAAAGCCTGTCGTGGAGCGTGAAAGGCAAATGGCTGGCGAGTTCCGGCGCGCCGGCGGCGATCGTCTGGCCGTTTTCGGGCAAGGACGGGCCGATGGGCAAGGCGCCGCTGGAACTCGGCACGCGCGGCAACGCCATGGTGACGGCGGTCGCCTGCCACCCGAGCCAGGATGTCGTCGCCGTCGGCTATGATGACGGCATGGTGATGGCGGTGCGCTTTTCCGATGCCAAGGAAGTGCTGTTGCGGCGACCGGGCAAGGGCGCGATCACCTCGATGATGTGGGACAAGGAAGAACGCCGCGTCGCCTTCGGCAGTGCTGCCGGCGACTGCGGCGTCATCGACATCACCGGGTAGCTTCAAAACAGCGGGTCACTCGGCGCCGCAGGAAACCTTGCCGGTCAGATCGGCGGTTTTGCCATCGCCGTCCTTGTCAGCCGTGCTGTCATAGACGGCAAGCGTGTACTGCCCGTGATAGACGCCTTCGTCGCTGGTCTTGGTCAGGATCGTCAGTTCGACATAGTTGTAGGCATCTGCGAGCTGATGCTCCTGGTAGACGTTCAGCCGCAACTCCTTGTTGTCCAGCCAGTACTGGGTCAGGTTGGAATCCTCAAACACCGTCTTGCGCAGATCGTCACTGGCGGGCCGACCAAGAATTTCAAGGTTACCGTTGAAATTAAAAGTAGGGCCGCCCATGCCTCTGGTGACGCCGGCGCCGACCTCGAATTTCACCGCCGTATCATCGACATTGCACCAGATGCCGCCGGAGGCGAAGGCCGTGCCGGCCGACAGGAACAGCGCCGCTGCACAGATGATCGTCCGCATTTCCCCTCCCAGCACGCCCATTGCCATCCACATTGGTGCTGACTTCGGGTTCCAGGTCAAGCACCGCACCAGCGGCTGAGCCAATGCAGGGCAGATGCGCGGCCGATTGCGGTTGCGGACACGGATTGGCTAAGAGGGAACCGACCAGAGGGGTTTTCATGCACAGCAGCGACACTTCAAGGACGTCCATCGGCGGCATCGATCGCGACCGCATTGCCGATCTGCTGGAGATCGAGGCGGCAGCCTTCCGCAAGGCGCGGCCGAAATCACTGGCGAAGGTCGGCAACGGCCTGCCCGGCTTCTTCGGTGGCGTGCCGATGCACTGGATGAACGACTGGCCGACGCCGTTTCCGATCCTGGTCGACAACGCCAGGGGCGCCACGATCACCGACATCGACGGTATTAGGCTCGACGATTTCTGCCTCGGCGACACCGGCTCGATGTTCGGCCATTCGCCGCCGCCGGTGGCGCGCGCCATCCGCCGCCAGGCCGGGCGCGGCCTGACCTATATGCTGCCCTCCGAAGACGCGCTGGCCATCGGCCCCCTGCTGCAGCAGCGTTTCGGCCTGCCGTTCTGGCAGATCGCGACGACGGCGACCGATGCCAACCGCTTTGCGCTGCGGGTTGCCCGCGCCGTCACCGGGCGCGAAAAGATCCTGGTCTTCAATGGCTGCTATCATGGCTCGGTCGACGAGACGATGGTGCGGCTGGTCGATGGTATCCCGGTCAACCGGCCAGGGCTGGCGGGCGAATTCCGTGACCTGACCCGCACGGCCAAGGTGATTGAGTTCAACGACGTCGCCGCTCTGGAAGCGGCCCTGAAAGACAAGGACGTGGCCTGCGTCATCGCCGAGCCTGTGCTGACCAATTCCTGCATGGTGCTGGCCGATCCGGGCTTCCATGACGCGCTGCGCAGACTGACGCGTGAAGCCGGCACCCTGCTTCTGATCGACGAGACGCATACGATCTCAACCGGCCCCGGCGGCTACACCAGGAAATACGGGCTGGAGCCGGACTTCTTCGTGTTGGGCAAGCCGATCGCCGGCGGTGTGCCGGCAAGTGTGTGGGGCATGAGCGACGATGTCGCCTTGCGCTGCGCCGACTACAACAGGACCAAGGAGCCGGGTTATTCCGGCATGGGCACGACGCTCTCGGCCAATCCGCTGCAGTTCGCGGCGATGCGCGCGACGCTCGAACAGGTGATGACCGAGGAAAACTACGCCCGCATGGACCATCTGGCGCGGCGGCTCGATGCCGGGCTGACCGGCGTGATCGACCGCTATCGGCTGCCCTGGCATGTTGCCCGCGTCGGGGCGCGCGTCGAGTTCATCTGCGCACCCGGCCCGCTGCGCAATGGCGCCGAGGCGGAGACGGCGCATGCGCCGGAACTGGAAGCGGCCATCCATATCGCACTGGTCAATCTCGGCGTGCTGATCGCGCCCTTCCACAACATGATGCTGATCTCGCCTGCAACCACCGGCGCCCAGGTTAACCGGCTGATCACCGCCTTCGGCGCGGTTGCGGCAAAGCTTGCGGCATGAGACAAGCTGACCGATGGGCGCGCCAAGCAAAGCCGGACAGATCATGACCTCACCTTCGGGCTCGACGCCCACCGAGGCGCAAGCCTTTCTCGACGCCCATCCCGAGATCGAAGCCTTCGATATCGTGCTGACCGACGCCAATGGCGTCGGCCGCGGCAAGATCGTGCGCCGGCACGAGCTGAAAAGCATTTTCGAGAGCGGCCGGCATATGCCGATCTCGATCCTCGGCCTCGACATCACCGGGGAGGACGTGCACGAGACCGGTTTGATCTGGACCACCGGTGATGGCGACCTCAGGGCCTGGCCGATCCCCGGCACGCTGGTGCCGCTCTACGGTACAAATCCGCCGCGCGGCCAGTTGCTGATGGCGATGTATTACCTCGACGGCCAGCCAATGTCGTCGGATCCGCGGCTGGCGCTGGCACGGCAGGTCGATATGCTCGCGGTCAAGGGACTTTATCCGGCCGGCGCCTTCGAGCTGGAATTCTTCCTGCTGGCCAATGAGCGCGATGCCGACGGCAAGGTGCAGCCGGCGCGCGCGGTGCTCGATGGCCGCGTCTCGGGCAAGACCGAAGTCTATTCCGTCGATCACCTGCACGGCATGGAGCCGCTGTTCTCAGACATCTATGCGGCGGCCAAGGCGCAAGGCATTCCGGCCGAGACGGTGATTTCCGAGTATGCGCCCGGCCAGTATGAATTGACGCTGAACTACCGCAAGGACGTGATGCGGGCGGCCGACGATTTGGTCATGCTGAAGCGGCTGGTGCGGGCGCAAGCGCGGCGCCACGGCGTCACCGCCTGTTTCATGGCCAAGCCGATCGAGAAATATGCTGGCTCGGGCATGCATTTCCATGTCTCGCTGCAGGACAAGGCCGGCCGAAACGTCTTTGCCGAATCCGGTGGCGAGAGCTGGTCGCTGCCGTTGCTGCAGGGGCTCGGCGGCCTGATACAGACGATGGCCGAATCGATGCTTGTGTTTGCACCGCACGCCAATTCCTGGCGGCGCTTCGTGTCGCAATCCTATGCACCGGTGGCGCCGACCTGGGGCGTCAACAACCGTTCGGTGGCGCTGCGCGTGCCGGCGGGCGACGCGAAGAACCGGCGCATCGAGCACCGGCCGTCCGGCGTCGACGCCAACCCCTATCTGATCGCCGCGACGGTGCTTGCCGCCATCATCAAAGGCCTCGACGAAGGTCTCGACCCCGGCCCGGAAACGACAGGCAATGGTTATGAGGCAGCGATCACGCGCACGACGATGCCGGTCGACTGGCGTGCCGCCATCGAAGCAGCCAGGGCGTCGAGCTTCCTGAAGGGCGCGCTCGGCGAGGACCTGCACCGCACCTTCGTGGCGATCAAGCAGTCCGAATACCTGCGCGTGGCACGCACGGTCAGCGAACTGGACTACCACCTCTATCTGCACGAGGTGTGATGGCTCTGTGATCGGGCGGCGATCACTTTTTAGCCGCGTCCAACAAATGAGGTGGCGCGCCAGCCCTTAAGAACATACCATGAACGGATGAGCGCACTCACCGTCCGCGAAAAGCTTGCAATCCTGTCCGATGCCGCCAAGTACGACGCCTCCTGTGCCTCGTCGGGTGCGGCGAAAAAGGATTCGCTCAAATCCGGCGGCATTGGTTCCACCGAAGGCATGGGTATCTGCCATTCCTACGCGCCGGACGGGCGTTGCATTTCGCTGCTGAAAATCCTTCTGACCAATTTCTGCATCTATGACTGCAGCTATTGCATCAACCGCTCGTCGTCGAATGTGCGGCGCGCCCGCTTCAGCATCGACGAGGTGGTGAAGCTGACCATGGATTTCTACCGGCGCAATTACATTGAAGGCCTGTTCCTATCCTCAGGCGTCATCCGCTCGCCAGACGAAACCATGGGCGAGATGGTCGAGGTGGCGCGAAGGCTGCGGCTGGAGGAGAAGTTCTCCGGCTATATCCATTTGAAAACCATCCCGGAGAGCTCGCAGGAACTGGTCGAGATGGCAGGACTCTACGCAGACCGGCTGTCGATCAATGTCGAACTACCCACCGACGAGGGAGTCAGGAAATTGGCACCGGAAAAGAAGCCGGAAACAATCCGACTTTCCATGGCCAGGTTGCGCCAGAAAATGGAAGAAAAAGCCGAACCTACACTGAGGACCAAAAAGCGCGAACGCTTCGCGCCGGGCGGGCAGTCGACGCAAATGATTGTCGGCGCCGACAAGACCTCTGATGACGGCATCCTGCACACCAGCGCGCGGCTCTACGGCAGCTACCATCTGCGACGCGTCTACTATTCCGCCTTCAGCCCGATCCCGGATTTGTCGTCGTCCCTGCCCTTGCAGAAGCCGCCGCTGATGCGCGAACACCGGCTTTATCAGGCGGACTGGCTGATGCGGTTCTACGGATTTTCGCAGCCGGAGATCCTGGCTGGCAGCAGCGATGGCATGCTCGACCTCGCCATCGATCCGAAGCTGGCCTGGGCGCTGCGCAACCGGGGACAGTTTCCCATCGACATCAACCGTGCCGACCGTGAGGCGCTGCTGCGCGTTCCGGGTCTTGGCACGAAGTTGATCGCGAAAATCCTGGAGACCCGCCGCCACCGGCGGCTGCGGCTGGAAGACGTCGGACGCCTCTGCCAATCGATCGCAAAATTACGCCCGTTCATCATTGCAGAAGGGTGGTCGCCGGGTACGCTCACTGACAAGGCCGGATTGCGCGCCAAGATCGTGCCACCTTGCGAACAATTGTCGCTGTTTTGACCATGCAGCCGGCACAGTTCGACTTTGCCAGATACAGCGTGCGGCTCGACAGCGAAACGGACTTTTCCGGTTGGCGTGATGCGGCACGACGGCTGGCGCTGAATGAGGTCAGGCCCGAGGACATCGGCTGGCATGTCGAGCCGGGCTCCAATCAAAGCGATTTGCCGACCGTGCCTGCGGGCGTGCAACTCGTTGTCCCGCGCGACTTCATCGAGCATGCCGAAATCGCCTTCTGCCACGCCGACCCCGATCGGTTCGCCCTTCTCTACCGGGTGCTGTGGCGGCTGCGCACAGAACCCAAGCTGCTAGCGATCGCATCGGATCCCGACACCGGGCGCCTCGATACTATGGAAACGGCGGTGCGGCGCGACATCCACAAGATGCGCGCCTTCGTGCGGTTCCGGAAGATCGGTGACGGTGATGAGGAGCGCTATGTTGCCTGGTTCGAGCCGGATCATTTCATCGTCGAGCGCAACGCGGCTTTCTTCGTCAGGCGTTTCACCGGCATGCGCTGGACGATCCTGACGCCGCATGTGTCAGCCGATTGGGATGGCGAGAGGCTGGCGATCGGGCCAGGCGCTGCCAAGGGCGATGCGCCAACGCAGGATGACACCGAAGCGCTGTGGCTCACCTATTTCGAGCACATCTTCAATCCGGCGCGGCTGAAGGTAAAGGCAATGCAGAAGGAGATGCCTAAGAAATACTGGCGGAACCTTCCCGAGGCCTCGCTCATTCCAGATCTGATCGCAGGTGCGGACAAGGCCGCCAAAGACATGATCACCAGAATGCCGACCACGCCCGCGCCGCACCACGCCAAGGTGCAGGCCAGGCATTGGCCGAAGCGTGAGCCCGCCACGCAGGAAGGCGATGCGGCACGCATTTCCGAACTGCGCCAGGCGGCGAAGGGCTGCCAGCGTTGCCCGCTTTGGCGCGACGCGACCCAGACCGTGTTCGGCGAAGGTCCTGATGACGCCAAGGTGGTGTTCGTCGGCGAACAGCCGGGCGATCAGGAAGACCTCGCCGGCAAACCTTTCGTCGGTCCGGCAGGCAAGGTGTTCGACGCCATTCTCGCTGACGCGGGGGTTGACCGCCAAAAGGTCTACGTCACCAACGCGGTCAAGCACTTCAAATTCGAGCCGCGCGGCAAGCGGCGCATCCACTCCAAGCCGAATGCCGGCGAGGTTCAGGCGTGCCGCTGGTGGATCGACAGGGAATTCGAACTGATCAAGCCAGACCTTGCCGTGGCACTTGGCGCAACGGCGGCGTTGTCGCTGCTGGGTAAGGCGATCGCGGTGACAAAGATGCGCGGCCAGGTGATCGAGCGCGCGGACGGCTTACGCATCTTCATCACCATCCACCCCTCCTTCATCCTGCGCATCCATGAACCTGCCGACAAGGAAGCCGAACGCGAGCGTTTCCTGCGCGACATGAAACAGGTGAAGCGGCTCATGGCCGGTTGAGATTACCTGATGAGGATGGCTCGTAGGTCGTTGACATTCGTGCCCGTAGGGCCGGGTAGGAACAGATCGCCAACGGCGTTGAAGGCCGTCCAGGCATTGTTGCCGGCCAGCATTGCCTTGGCGTCCACACCCGCTGCACGCATGCGTGACACGGTCGAGCTGTCGGCAAAGGCGCCGGCATTGTCTTCCGAACCGTCGATGCCGTCCGTGTCGGCGGCCAGCGCGTGGATGCCATCGACGCCATTGATGCCGATGGCGAAGGCAAGCAGGAATTCCGAGTTGCGGCCGCCCTTGCCCTTGGCGCGCAGCGTCACGGTTGTCTCACCCCCGGACAGGACCAGCACCGGCTTTGGAAATGGCCGGTTGCGCGTCGCCACTTCGCGGGCGATTGCCGCATGGACGCCGCCAACCTCGCGCGCCTCACCCTCGATGGCGTCGGAGAGGATGACCGCTTCGACGCCTTGCCGCTTGGCTTCCGCCGCCGCCGCTTCGAGCGACACGCCGGCGGAGGCGATCAGGTGCACCTCGTTGCGCGAAAAGCGTTCATCGCCGGGACTTGGTGCATCGGCGGCCGGCGCGTTGATATGCGCCATCACCGCAGCCGGCAGTTTCATGCCGTAGGCTGATATCGACGCCAGTGCGTCCTCGCGGCTGCCGGTGTCGGGGACGGTCGGACCGGAGGCGACCAGCGCCGGATTGTCGCCGGGAATGTCGGAAACGACCAGCGACACCACCTTGGCCGGCCAGGCGGCGGCCGCCAACCGGCCACCCTTGATGGTGGAGATATGCTTGCGGATAGTGTTCATCGCCGCGATCGGGGCACCGGACGCGAGCAGCGCCTCGTTGACGGCAATCTCGTCAGCCAGCGTCAGGCTGCCGGCGGGCGACGGCAACAGCGCCGAACCGCCACCGGAAATCAGCGCCACGACCAGATCGTCCGCCGTCAGACCCTGGACCTTGGCCAGCAACCGTCGCGAAGCTTCCAGCCCGGCGGCGTCCGGAACCGGATGTGCCGCCTCGATGATTTCGATGCGCTCACATTGCGCACCATAACCGTAGCGGGTGACGACCAGCCCTTCGATCGGGCCGTCCCAGACCTTCTCGAAGGCCGCCGCCATCTGCGCAGAGCCTTTTCCGGCGCCGATGACGATGGTGCGGCCGCCGGGCTTCGCCGGCAAATGATCCCGGATGGTTCGCTCGGGATCGGCGGCGGCGACGGCGGCGCCGAAAATGGCGGTGAGGAAGGCCTTGGGATCGCTCATTTTTCTTCCGGGGGCAGTACCAGCCCGCGCTTGTCGATGCCCAAATGATCGCACAGCGCCTCTACGACGACGCCATGATCCTCGCGCTCCGGCAGGCCGGAGACGGCGATCACACCGATGACACCGGCACCCTTGACGGTGACTGGAAAACCACCACCGGCCAGCACATAGTCAGCGATATCCAGCCCTTCGCCGATCTTGAAGGTGCGATCGGGGCGCTGCTGCTCCAGCACGCTGCGATAGCTGCTTTTCAGGAACCGCTTGACGACATTGATCTTGCGCCGCGCCCAGTCGGGATTGGAAGCGTTCGAGCCGGGCATCGCGGCATAGAACAGCGGCCGGTCGAAGGTTCTGATGTCTACGATAACAGGCAGGTTCTCGGTCAGCGCGCGATCACGGATGGCCGAACCGATCTTGAAGGCGACGGCCTCATCGAAGGCGGGGAAGACAAGAACTTCTTCCTGTCTCTTGATCAGAGCGATGTCGTCAGCAACGGCCATGTCGTTCCCCTGTCAACTTCGCCGCACGCTTTGACCGATGGCTGCCGCCGGGTCAAGCAAAGAACACATCGAAGCGTTCTACGTCGCCAGGTCGGTCTTGGCCGCCCGCCCGGCGACATAGACCTCACGCACGGCGCGGTCGTCGCCCAAGGTCTGCAGGAGAAACAGCTCCTGCGCCAGCGTCTCGACCGTCTCCATCCTGAGCCGCATCGCCGGCGTCGCCCTGGCGTCAAGCACGACGATGTCGGCATCGGTGCCTTCGTCCAGCGTGCCGATCTTTTGCGCCACCGACAGTGCTTCGGCATTGCCGCGCGTTATCTGCCAGAAGGACTGGAAGGGATTGAGCTTCTCGCCGTTCAGCGCGATTACCTTGTAGCCTTCGTCCATGGTGCGCAGCATCGAATAGTTGGTGCCGCCGCCGACATCGGTGGCAGCGGCGATACGGATCGGCTTTTCGCGGCGGCGGAAGCGTTGATAGTCGAACAGGCCAGAGCCGAGGAACAGGTTCGAGGTCGGGCAGAACACCGCCACCGAGCCCGTTGCCGAGAGCGCGTCCGCCTCGCGCTCCGACAGATGGATGCAATGGCCGAACAGGCTCTTGTTCCCCAGCAGCCCGTAATGCTCGTAGACGTCGGTGTAGTCACGCGACCACGGATAGAGTTCCTGGGTGAACGCGATCTCGGCGTGGTTTTCCGACAGATGCGTCTGCATATGCAGGTCGGGATGTTCACGGCAGAGCGCGCCAGCCATCTCCATCTGCTGCGGCGACGAGGTGATGGCGAAGCGCGGTGTGATCGCATAGTGCTGGCGCCCCTTGCCGTGCCATTCCCTGATCAGCGCCTCGCTGTCCTCATAGCCGGATTGCGGCGTGTCGAGCACGCCGTCGGGCGCATTGCGGTCCATCATCACCTTGCCGGCGATGTTGAGCATGTTGCGGTCATGCGACTCGGCAAAGAAGGCTTCAGCCGACGCCTTGTGCACCGAGCAGTATGCTGCCACCGTCGTTGTACCATGGCGCACCATCTCGTCGAGGAACAGCCGCGCGATGCGGCGGCCATGCTGCGCATTGGCGAACTTCGTCTCTTCCGGAAAGGTGTAGGTGTTGAGCCAGTCGAGCAGTTCGGCGCCATAGGAAGCGATGACCTGCATCTGCGGGAAATGCACATGCGCGTCGATGAAGCCCGGCAGCAGCAGATGCGGCCGGTGGTCGACCTTCCTTGCGCCCTCACCGGCCTGTTTCTCGACTTGCGCATAGGCGCCGGCGGCGACGATACGACCGTCGCGGATCAGCAGGCCGCCATCCTCCTCGTAGCGCCAGGCGGAATGGTCATCGATGGTCTCGGGCCAGCGCACGAAGGACAGCGTGCGGCCGCGCAGAAGTGTCGAGGTCATGCTTATTTCCCCGCGCCTTCGAACCAGGCCACCAGCAGCGCCCGTTCCTTGTCGGTGATCTGGGAGACGTTGGCGGGCGGCATGGCGTGGCTGCGTCCGGCCTGAAGATAGATCTCACGGGCGTGGTTGGCGATGTCGGCGTCGGTGTCGAGCATCACGCCCTTGGGCGCATGATAGATGCCCTCATAGACCGGCTCCGCCGCATGGCACATCGAGCAGCGGCCGAGCACCGTGTCTCGCACGGCCGGGAAGTGCGCGGAGGCGACATAGACCTGCGCCGCGGCGGACTCTTTGGGTTCGCCGGTCAGCACCTTCGGCGCGGTCGACAGCCAGATGATGATGATGAACAGCACAAGGGCTCCCAGCCAGGTCCAGGTCGGGTTGCCCTTGCGCGCATGGACGCTGTTGAAATAGTGCCGGATCAGCACGCCGATGATGAACACCAGCGAGGCAATGACCCAGTTGAACTGCGTGCCGAACGCTAAGGGATAGTGGTTCGACAGCATCAGGAACAACACCGGCAGCGTCAGGTAGTTGTTGTGCAGCGAGCGCTGCTTGGCGATCTTGCCGTATTTCGGATCGGGCTTGCGGCCGGCGATGAGGTCGGCGACGACGATCTTCTGGTTGGGGATGATGACCATGAAGACATTGGCCGACATGATCGTCGCGGTGATGGCGCCGAGATGCAGGAAGGCGGCACGCCCGGTGAACAGATGGGTGAGCCCCCAGGCGATGAACACCAGCACGCAGTAGAGCACCAGCATCAGGCCGGTGTCGCTTTTTCCTAGCGGCGAGCGGCACAACAGATCGTAGACCACCCAGCCGACGCCGATTGTCGCCAGTGACAGCAGGATGCCGACCGGTACCGACATTGGCAGCACGTTGGGATCGATCAGGAACAGATCCGCCCCGGCATAATAGACGACGCACAGCATGGCGAAGCCGGACAGCCAGGTGGCGTAGGATTCCCATTTGAACCAGGTCAGGTGCTCGGGCATCTCGGCAGGCGCCACCAGATATTTCTGGATGTGGTAGAAGCCGCCGCCATGCACCTGCCATTCTTCGCCAAAGGCGCCGACGGGCATGCCCGGCCGCTGGCGCAGGCCGAGATCGAGCGCGACGAAATAGAAAGACGAGCCGATCCAGGCGATGCCGGTGATGACATGCAGCCAGCGCACCGCAAAGCTCAGCCAGTCCCAGAAAATCGCGAAATCCATCATTGAAGTCGTCCCTGCCGATGACGCGACTTTACGGTGTCGCGCGCAAACGGAAAGAGGCGAGGTGTGCGATGACTTTCAAAAAAAAATGGAAAATACTAGAGTCGTTGCGCGCAGCTGGATGAAAGCCACGAAATCCGCATGGCCTATCTCGACAACATCGCCGTCTTCGTTCGCGTGGTCGAACTCGGCAATCTGTCGGCGGCAGGGCGTGACATGCGAATCTCGCCGGCGGTCGCCTCCAACCGCATCAAGGAACTGGAGAAGCACCTTGGCGTGCGGCTGTTCAACCGCACCACACGTCAATTGATGCCGACCGAGCATGGCACGGTTTTCTATTCGGGAGCCAAGCAGGTGCTGGAGGCGATCACCGAAGCGGAAGCCGCCGTCTCGGCGCTTTCCGGTCAGCCGCGCGGCACCATAAAGGTGACGGCACCGCTCGGCCTCGGCCGCAGGCTGGTGGCGTCGGGCATTCCTGACTTCCACGACAGATACCCTGACATCGAGGTGCGGCTGAGGCTGTCCGACCACAATGTCGACATCATGAAGGAGGGCATCGATGTCGCGTTCCGGCTTGGCATCATCGAGGATTCCAGCCTCAGGATGCGCGGCATCATGGAATGCGAACGCGTGCTGGTGGCGGCGCCGAAATATCTGGAAGCGCGCGGCGAACCGACGGAGCCGCAGGAACTGATCGGCAAGAAGCACGACTGCCTGATGCTGCGTTATTCCGGCGCGCGCGAATATGTGTGGACGCTGCAGACCCCCACCGGCCCGCAGAAATTCGAGGTGCACGGACCCTACGACACCGACGATGGCGATGTGCTGACCGGCTGGGCGCTGTCCGGCCGCGGCATCATCAACAAGCCGCGCTTCGAGGTCGAACCTTTCATCCGCGACCAGCGGCTGAAGGTTATCCTGAGCAGCACGCCACCAACGCCGGTGCAATTCGCCGCCGTCTATCCACACAAGAAGCTGCAGGACCCCAAGGTGCGGCTGTTGCTCGATTTCATGGCCGAGCGTTGTCAGCGGCTGATCAACGACCTGCTTGCTGGCAAATAGGGGTTGGCCGGAAAGTGATGGCTGGCCGGCAAGTGACCAGTAGTTGGCCCAGCGCCAGCGGTTGCCATCGCTGGATGTGGCGAACATAGTTCCGATGGCATTTCGTCTTGCAGGGACCATCGATGGACAACGGCGCCACAATGCATCTTGCCGTTTCGCCGTTTCCGGTAACCACCGATCCATCGTCCGGGGGCGAGCCGGACTTCAGCCTTCTGGCGCGGTTTGTGCAAAAGGCCGAAGCGGCCGGGCTGGATATGGTGATTTTCGCCGATTCCGCGCCGGCGTCCGGCAGCGATGCTGCAAACAGGCAGACGCCCTTCGAAGCGACGACGTTGCTGGCCGCACTGGCGACGGTGACGGGCAGGATCGGGTTGGTCGCCGCTGCCTCGACGGTCGCGCACCAGCCTTACAATCTGGCGCGCCGTTTCGCGTCGCTCGACATCATCAGCCATGGCCGCACCGGCTGGAATGTGACCATGGCGCAGGATCCGCGCGAAGCGGCCAATTTCAGTCGTCCCGAGGGCTTTTCGCCCGACGACTTTCGCCGCCGTACCGAGGAATACATTGGCATCGTCCAAGGCTTGTGGCAGGGCTGGGATGCCGACGCGCTCAAGTTCGACAAGGGCAGCGGCCGCTTCCACGATCCCGAAAAGATGCATTTGCTCGACCACAAGGGCGCGTTCTTTTCCGTGCGCGGACCGCTGAACGTCGCGCGGTCGCCGCAGGACAGACCGGTGCTGGTCCTGTCCGGCCTGTTGGTATCAGACATGGATCGCGCCGCCCGCACCGCCGATGTCGTCCTGCTGGACGACGGGCTGATCGACAGTGCGAAAGCACGCTATGACGATCTGAAGCGCCGCGTCACAGCCTGCGGGCGCGACCCCGATGCCGTGAAGGCGTTGATGAATGTCTCGCCGATCATGGATGGTGAGCCGGCTGTCACCGCCGAGAAACTTGACGAACAGTTCCGGGCGAAAAGCTGCGACGGGTTCAACATGCTGATGCCGGCGCAACTTTCGGCACTCGACGATTTCGTCGATCTGGTTTTGCCGGAGCTTCGGCGGCGTGGCCTGTTTCGAGAGAGCTATCACGGGGCAACCCTGCGCTCGCACCTCGGCCTGACGGCGGGAGGCGACCAATGACTGCTCCCCGCCAGATGAAGCTCGGCGCCTTCCTGTGGGCGACTGGCCACCATATCGCCGCCTGGCGCCACCCCAAGGCGCATGCGACAGCAGGCATCGACATCGACCATTACATCCAGCTGGCGCGCACGGCGGAAGCAGCGAAGTTCGACATGGTCTTCTGCGAGGACGCCGCCGGCCTGCGGGAAGCCAATGTCGGCATCGCCAGCCAGACGTCACGCTCGATCGGCTTCGAGCCGATCAGCCTGCTTTCGGCTCTGGCCGCCCAGACCAGCCGCATCGGTCTCGTTTCCACGGCCTCGACAAGCTACAACGAGCCCTACGGGCTGGCGCGGACCTTCCTGGCGCTCGACCATCTGAGCGGCGGCCGGGCCGGCTGGAACCTGGTGACGTCAGCCAGTCCCATTGAAGCCGCCAATTTCGGCTCGACCGGCTTGCGTCCACATGCCGATCGCTATGAACGGGCGCGTGAATTCGCCGAGGTGGTCGCCGGGCTTTGGCGCGGCACGCTCGACGGAGCTTCCGGTTATGACGGCCAGAGCTTTTCGGTTCGGGATCCGCTCGACCTGCCGCGTTCGCCGCAGGGCGCACCGGTGCTGGTTCAGGCCGGCGCCTCGGATGTCGGCCGCGACCTAGCCGCCCGCACCGCCGACGTGGTGTTCACCGCAGCACAGACTTTCGAGGAGGCGAAGGCGTTTTATGACGATCTGAAGGGGCGTCTGGCGGCCTATGGGCGCGCGCCGGACGACATCAAGATCATGCCCGGCGTCGCACCGGTGGTGGCGGAAACCGAGGCCCGAGCCCAGGCAAAATACGAGGAGTTGCAGGAACTCATCCCCGACGATGTTGGCGTAGCACTGCTGTCCAGCTATCTCAGCATTTCCGATCTGTCGCGCTATCCGATCGACGGACCGCTGCCGCAGCTGCCGCCAAGCGAAGGCATGCAGAGCCGGCAAGCGCTGGTCATCGAGCAGTCACGTCGCGACAACCTGTCCATCCGCCAGCTGGCGCGGCATTTCGCGGGTGCGCGTGGCCATTGGCGCATCGTTGGAACGGCGACCCAGATCGCCGACGAGCTGCAGGCGCGGTTCGAAGGCGGCGCAGCCGACGGCTTCAACGTCATGCCCTCCTTCTTCCCCGGGGAACTCGACGCCTTTGCCAAGCTGGTCGTACCGGAACTGCAGCGGCGCGGCCTGTTTCGCAAGGACTACGAAGGCCGCACGCTGCGCGACCACCTGGGCTTGAAACGGCCGGCATAAGCCGCGACACAAGCTTAGCCGGCTATGACCTTGGGGCGCGAGGCCCGATCGGCGGCTGATTTTGCGACGTGGACAACCAGCGCCGTCATGATTTCGGCCGCCGCCAGCGCCGCGATGACGGGCGGGCGCTTGTCCTTGACGGCATCGCCGCCGATCGGCGAGACGAGGCGGGCGAATTCGACTTCGCTGCCGTCCGCCGATTTCAAGAACCAGTTCTTGAACGTCGCTTTCTTGGTCTTCGAGCCGATCATGCCGACATAGGCGGTGTCGTCGCGCTTCAGCGCTTCGGCGACGATCAGGAAATCCAGCGCATGGTCATGGGTGAGGATAGCGAAAGCGCTGCCGGCCGGAGCATCGCGCACCATCGCTTCCGGCATCGGCGTCAGCCGCGTCTCGACGGTTTCCGGCATGCCATCCAGAGCCTCGGCCCGCGTCTCGATGACGACGGCATGCACAGGAAGAAGGGCCACCGCGGAGGCCAGCGCCTGGCCGACATGGCCGCCGCCGAAGATGTAGACATAGGGAAGGTGCGCCTCTTCGGCTTCCGCGGCTGCGACCAGCTCCTGCGCCAACGCCGCATCGACGAGCCGGATCAACACTTCGACGCGGCCGCCGCAGCATTGGCCGATCTCGGGGCCGAGGGGCACGTCGAGGGTCGCGCAGACCTCGTCGACCTCGATGCGGGCTTGCTTGTCCCGACGGCCTTGGCCGGCCGGTGAAGACCCCAGCATCTGCCGTGCCTTGTCGATGGCCATATACTCGAGCTGGCCGCCGCCGATCGTGCCAAAGATTGCCGCTTGCGAGACGAGCATGAAGGCGCCTTTCTCGCGTGGCGTCGAGCCTTTGGTGCCGGCCACTTCGACCAGGGCAACCCGGCCGGCAGCGCTGAGAAGGGCTTTCAGGCTTTGCACTTTCGAGTTCATCGCTCTCGTTCCCGATTGGGAAATATAGGCTTTTTCGGCTTGAATTGCACGTTTTGCCGGATTCAGGCGCTGGCCTTGACCTCGTTCTTCAGCCGCTCGATCGCCATCAGCACCCGTTCCGGCGTTGCCGGAGCATCGAGGCGCGGACAGATCCTGTGGTCGGCGACGCTGGCCACCGCATCCGACAGCGCATGCAGAACCGCCATGCCGTGAGGCAAGGGCGGCTCGCCAACCGCCTTGGAACGATGGATGGTCGGCTCATAGGCTTGCGACCAGTCGGTCAGCGCCACGTTGAAAATCTTCGGACGATCCGACGCGAGCGGGATCTTGTAGGTTGACGGCGCGTGCGTACGCAGCCGGCCCTTGTCATCCCACCACAGTTCCTCCGTTGTCAGCCAGCCCATGCCCTGGATGAAGCCGCCTTCGACCTGGCCGATGTCGATCGCCCGGTTCAGCGAGCGGCCGCAATCGTGCAGGATATCGGCGCGCTCGACGACATATTCGCCGGTCAGTGTGTCGACCGACACTTCGGCGCAGGCCGCGCCATAGGCGAAGTAGTAGAAGGCGTGGCCCTGGCCCTTGCTGCGGTCCCAGTGGATTTTCGGCGTCTTGTAGAAGCCGGCAGCCGAGAGCTGCACGCGTGCAACATACGCCTGCTTGACCAGATCGTTGAAGCTGACTTCCTGGTTGCCGACGCGCACCCGGTTGGGCAGGAACACCACCTGGTCGAGCGGGACCTGATATTTCTCTGCGGCGAAGTCGGTCAGCCGCTGGCGGATCTGCCGGGCGGCGTTCTGGGCCGCCATGCCATTGAGGTCGGCGCCAGAAGACGCCGCCGTCGGCGCCGTGTTCGGCACCTTGGCCGTGGTGGTGGCAGTGATCTTCACCCGGTCGAGATCGATCTGGAATTCTTCCGCCACGACCTGCGCCACCTTGAGGTGCAGGCCCTGCCCCATTTCGGTGCCGCCATGGTTCATGTGCACGGAGCCGTCGGCATAGACATGCACCAGCGCGCCGGCCTGGTTGGACTCGGTCTTGGTGAAGGAGATGCCGAACTTGACCGGCGTCAGCGCCAGGCCGCGCTTGATGAAGCGGCTGTTGGCATTGAAGGCCGATATTTCGCGGCGGCGCCGTGCATAGCCGGCACTTTCCTCCAAGTCCGCGACGATGCGGTGGATGATGTTGTCCTCGACCTTCTGGTGATAGGGCGTGACATTGCGGCTGCCGATCGCCTCCATCGGGTCGTAGAAATTCAGCTTGCGAATTTCGAGCGGATCCTTGCCGACAGCGAAGGCGACCTCGTCGATGACGCGCTCGGCACCGACCATGCCTTGTGGACCGCCGAAGCCGCGGAAGGCGGTGTTGGAAACGGTGTTGGTGTAGAGCGGCGCCGATTTGGCCAGCACGTTCGGATAGAAATAGGCGTTGTCGCAGTGGAACAGGGCGCGATCGCCAACCGGGCCCGACAGGTCGGCGGAGAAGCCGCAGCGCAAGGCGAAGGTGAAGTCGACGCCGAGGATGTTGCCCTCGTCATCGAAGCCGACTTCATAATCGATGGCGAAATCGTGCCGCTTGCCGGTGGCGGTCATGTCCTCGTCGCGGTCGAGCCGGATCTTGACCGCGCGCTTGTGCTTCTTGGCAGCGATCGCGGCGATCGCGGCGCATTGATTGGCCTGCGTTTCCTTGCCGCCGAAGCCACCGCCCATGCGACGGACTTCCACCGTCACGGCATGGCTTGGCACGCCAAGCGCATGGGCGACAAGATGCTGCGTCTCGCTCGGCCCCTGGGTCGAGCAATAGACGATCACCTCATCGTCCTCACCGGGGATGGCCAGCGAAACCTGGCCTTCGAGATAGAAGTGGTCCTGGCCGCCAAGCCACATGCGGTTCTTGATGCGGCGTGGCGCGGCTTGAATAGCAGCGGCGGCATCGCCACGCCTGAGAGTCAGCGGCGTGGTAACCTGCCTGTCCTTCACCGGATCGAGGTCCCAGATATCGATGACCGCTGGAAGCTCGTCATAGTCGATCTTTGCCAGTCGCGCGGCGCGGCGTGCCTCGTCACGGGTCTCGGCAATCACCGCAAAGATCGGCTGACCGAAGAACTGCACCTTGTCCTGGGCGAGGACCGGATCGTCATGCATGTTGCTCGGCGATACGTCGTTCTCGCCTGGCACGTCGGCATAGGTCAGCACATCGACGACACCCGGTGCGGCCCGCACCGCCGAAAGGTCGACGTTTTTCAGAATGCCATGCGCCACCTTGGACAGGCCAAGGCCGACATGCAGCGTGCCGGCCGGTTCCGGCATGTCATCGATATAGACCGCAGTGCCGTCGACATGCTTGTGGGCGGAATCGTGGCGTTGGTCGGTGGCGACGCCGCCGGCGATCTTTTCAGCCCTGGGGTTGGGGGTGGCGTGCTTGTTCATCATGCCGCCTCATGCCTTGAAACCTGGATCGGCTCCCTGGTGCCGCTGGTCTCGGCGAAGAAGCGCAGCAACAGATTGCGCGCCGCCAGCGCCCGATACTCGGCCGAGGCCCGCATGTCGGTGAGCGGGGTGAAATCCTTGGCATATTCAGCCATCGCTGCCTCGACCGTCTGTTCGGTCCACGGCTTGCCACGCAGCGCCTTTTCGACAGCCGACGCCCGCTTTGGCGTCGCCGCCATGCCACCGTAGGCGATGCGCACATCCGCGACCGTGCCATCCTTGGCCAGTGTCAGGAAGAAGGCACCGAGTGCCGCCGTGATGTCCTCGTCGCGGCGCTTGGTGATCTTGTGGACGGCGAATTTCGTGCCCTTGGCGGGGATGGGAACGTGCACCGCCTCGACGAATTCACCGGGCAGCCGGTCCTGCTTGCCATAGGCAATGAAGAAAGTTTCCAGCGGGATCGTCCGCCGCTTCTTGCCCTTGCGCAGCGTCAGCCGCGCGCCGAGCGCAATCAAGGGTGGCGGCGTATCGCCGATCGGCGAACCATTGGCGATGTTGCCGCCGATGGTGCCCATGTTGCGCACCTGTTCGCCACCGATACGATCGAACAGCGGCCCCAGTGCCGGGATACGTTTGGCGAGCGTCGAGAACGCCTCGGTGTAGGTGACGCCGGCGCCGATGGTGATGACGCCCTTGTCTTCGGCGATGGTGCCAAGCCCGTCGAGATCGCCGATGAAGATCACCGGTGAGATATCGCGCATGTGCTTGGTCACCCACAGGCCGACATCGGTCGAGCCGGCAACGATGGTAGCGCCAGGTTCCTTGTCCAGCAGGGCGGCGAAATCGTCGACATCAGCCGGCACGATCAGCCGCTTCTCGGCCGAGCCGATCTCGACCCGTGCGCCGTCATGCATCGCCTCCAGCCTCGCGGTGATCGCCTTGCGCTCCACCGCCAGCGGGTCCTTCGCCACCTTGCCGTAGCTGGAGATGGCACGGGCCGCGCGCATGATCGCCTCGTAGCCGGTGCAGCGGCAGAGATTGCCTTGCAGAGCCTTTTCGATGGCTGCGTTCGATGGGTCTGATGATTTCATCCACAGGCCATAGAGCGACATAACGAAGCCCGGCGTGCAGAAGCCGCATTGCGAGCCGTGGAAATCGACCATCGCCTGCTGCACCGGGTGCAACTGGCCGGGAAGGCCGCGCAAATGCTCGACGGTCACGACATGGGTGCCGTCCAGCGAGCCGAGGAAGCGGATGCAGGCGTTGACACTTTCGTAGACCAGCCCACCGGCCGAGAGCTTGCCGACCAGCACGGTGCAGGCGCCGCAATCGCCCTCGGCGCAGCCTTCCTTGGTGCCGCGCAGCGAACGGTCGAGCCGCAGCCAGTCGAGCAAGGTGGCGTCTGATGCCACCGATGAAAGCACGACATCCCTGCCATTGAGAATGAAACGGATCTCGTTGCGGATGCTGACCTTGGCCATGCTTCAGCTCCCCCTGTAGGTCGAATAGCCATAGGGCGAGACGAGCAGCGGCACATGATAGTGCACCGCTTCGGCCATGCCGAAACGGATTGGTATCAGGTCGAGAAAGGCCGGTTTCGCGAGGCTCAACCCCTGCTGGCGCAAATAGTCGCCGGCGGCGAAGACCAGTTCGTATTCGCCGGCGCGAAACTCGGCACCGGCAAGCAGCGGTGCGTCGCAACGGCCATCGGCATTGGTCACCACGGTCTTCAGATGTGTCCGCCCATCGCCGTCGAGGTGATAGAGCGCAATCGACAATCCCGCCGCCGGCTTGCCGGTCGCCGTGTCGAGGACGTGGGTCGTCAGACGCCCGCCATCGGCTTTCGACGTTTCTGCCACTGGCCGCCTCCCATTCCGGTACAGTCGAACGTTACTGATGAATTGTGCGCCAATTAAAGGCGATGCATAAGTCCCGGTCGAGCGGAGTGCGACAAAAACACTTTCAAAAATTTTCGGGGGAATGCGCAAGCAGCCCTTTCGATATCCTGATCATACTGCGGGCGATGTCCGGCGGGAGGAACGATGCGTTACATCAGAGACATGCGCGGCTATGGAGCCAACCCGCCAGATCCGAAATGGCCAGGCGGTGCGCATGTCGCCGTGCAGTTCGTCGTCAACTATGAAGAGGGCGGCGAGAACTGCGTCCTTCACGGCGACAAAGCGTCGGAAGCCTTCCTGTCGGAAATCGTCGGCGCGGCACCGTGGGTGGGCCAGCGCCATTGGAACATGGAATCGATCTACGAATACGGTGCCCGCGCCGGCTTCTGGCGGCTGCATCGCCTGTTCACCGAGGCCGAGGTGCCGGTGACCTGCTACGGCGTCGCCTCAGCACTTGCGCGCTCGCCCGACCAGGTCACGGCGATGCAGGAAGCCGGTTGGGAGATCGCCTCGCACGGGTTGAAATGGATCGACTACCGCGACCACAGCGCCGAGGACGAGCGCCGTGATCTCGAAGCGGCGATCCGCCTGCATTACGAGGTGACCGGCCAGCGCCCGACCGGCTGGTACACGGGCCGCACATCGGTCAACACCGTGCGGCTCGTGGCCGAAGAAGGCGGCTTCGACTATGTGTCGGATACCTATGACGACGAACTGCCCTACTGGTTCGAGCACGCGGATGGGGCGCAGCTCATCATCCCCTACACGCTCGACGCCAACGACATGCGTTTCGCCACGCCGCAAGGGTTCAATTCGGGCGACCAATTCTTTGCCTATCTGAAGGACAGTTTCGACACGCTCTATGCCGAGGGCAAGGCTGGCCGGCCGCGGATGATGAATATCGGCCTCCACTGCCGCCTCGTCGGACGGCCGGGCCGCGTGGCGGCGTTGAAACGCTTCGTCGACTATGTCAAATCGCATGACAAGGTCTGGCTGGCGCGGCGCATCGAGATCGCCCGCCACTGGCAAGAGAACCATCCCTATCGGCCGGCGGCACTGCGCCCGTCGAAGATGGAATTCGAGACGTTCGTCCACACCTTCGGCGGCGTGTTCGAGCATTCGCCGTGGATCGCCGAACGTGCCTACGAGCTGGAACTGGGTGCGGCGCACGACACGTCAGGCGGCCTGCACAACGCGCTCTGCCGCATCTTTCGTTCCGCCAGCGAGACCGAGCGGCTTTCGGTGCTCAATGCCCATCCCGATCTTGCGGGCAAACTGGCCAAGGCTAGGCGGCTGACGGCCGAATCGACCAGGGAACAGGCCTCGGCCGGTCTCGACGCACTAACCGACAAGGAACGCGAACTGTTTTCCAAGCTCAACGCCGCCTACGTCACCACCTTCGGCTTTCCATTCATCATCGCGGTGAAGGGCAAGACCAAGGAGGAGATCCTGGCGGAATTCGAGGCGCGCATCGGCAACGGCCGCGGCGTTGAATTCGAGACCGCCTGCAAACAGGTCGAGCGCATCGCGCTGCTCCGCCTCAAGGACATGCTCCCGCAATAGGCTTGAACCCATGGATACGATCCGGATGCCCGACCGAACCTACTACGCGCCGCATGGCGGCCATCCCGGCCAGAGCGAACTTCTGACCGGCCGCGCCGTCTTCACCGAGGCCTATGCCGTCATCCCCAGGGGGGTGATGCAGGACATCGTCACCAGCGCCCTGCCGTTCTGGGCCAAGACCCGCGTCTGGATACTGTCGCGGCCGCTGTCCGGTTTTGCCGAGACGTTCTCGCAATACATCGTCGAGGTTGCGCCCGGTGGCGGCAGCGAGCGGCCGGAGCCCGACGCCGGCGCCGAGGGCGCCCTGTTCGTGGTCGAGGGCGAATTGACGGTTCTGCTTGCCGGCAGGAAACATGTGTTGCGGCCGGGCGGCTTCGCCTTCCTGCCGCCGGCCAGCGGCTGGACGGTTAGCAACGAAGGCAAGGCCGCTGTCCGCTTCCACTGGATCCGCAAGGCATACGAGGCGATCGACGGTCTCGACGCGCCGGAAGCCTTTTTCACCAATGAACAGGACATCGCGCCGACGCCGATGCCCGGCACCGAGGGCCGATGGGCGACGACACGCTTCGTCGATCCGGCCGATTTGCGCCACGACATGCACATGACCATCGTGACGCTGGAACCCGGCGCGGTCATTCCCTTCGCCGAGACCCATGTCATGGAGCACGGGCTCTATGTGCTGGAAGGCAAAGCGGTCTACCGCCTCAACCAGGACTGGGTCGAGGTCGAGGCCGGCGACTATATGTGGCTGCGCGCCTTCTGCCCGCAGGCCTGCTATGCCGGTGGCCCGGGCAAATTCCGCTATCTGCTTTACAAGGACGTCAACCGCCACGCCAAGCTCGGCGGCGCCGGCATTGCAAGGCGGGCGCCGTGACCCGCATCGTCGCGCGGCCGCTCACGCGCGAGAGCTTTGCCGAATTCGGCGACGTCATCGACATGGGCGGCGACAATCACTACCCGATCAATGGCGGCAAGGCCGAGCGCTACCACGACCTCGCCACGGCGCAAGCGACTGGGCCGAACGCCCGCGTGCTGATCTCGATGGTGCGCGGCACGCCTTATGAATTGCCGCTGAAGCTGACCATGGTCGAGCGCCACCCCTTCGGCAGCCAGGCCTTCATCCCGCTGTCGCCACGGCCATTCCTGGTCGTCGTCTGTCATGATGGCGATGAGGGGCCAGGCGAGCCGCATGCCTTCATCACCGCGCCCGGACAGGGCATCAACTATTCCCGCAATCTGTGGCACGGCGTGCTGACGCCGCTCGGCGAGGCTCAGGATTTCCTGATCGTCGACCGTGGCGGCGACGGCTCCAACCTCGAAGAGTTCCATTTCTCGCACGCCTACGAGATCCATCTTCCCGACGAGAGCCTGTAATGACCGACATTTCCCTGATCGACCGGCTGCTCGATGTCATCGAGCAGGACATCGTGCCGAAGACGGCAGAAGGCGTTACCCACGGCAACAAGCTGTTCGGCGCGGCGATCCTGCGCAAGGACGACCGTTCGCTGGTGTTGGCCGAGACCAACAACGAGATGGAAAACCCGCTCTGGCATGGCGAGGTGCACTGCCTGAAGCGCTTCTACGAAATGCCCAAGGCTGAACGCGTCGATACGAAAGACGCCATCTTCATCGCCACGCACGAACCCTGTTCGCTCTGCCTGTCAGCGATCACCTGGACCGGCTTCGACAATTTCTACTATCTGTTCAGCCATGAAGATTCGCGCGACAGCTTCGCCATCCCGCATGATCTGAAGATCCTGAAGGAGGTCTTCACCCTCGATCCCGGCGGCTACAATGCCGAGAACGCCTACTGGAAGAGCTTTTCGATCCGCAGGCTGGTGCGGTCGCTCCCCGAAGCCGAGCGTCAGCGCCTGGAAACGCGGATCGGCAAGATCTCGACACGCTATGACGACCTGTCCGACGCCTACCAGGCGAGCAAGGCCGAAAACGACATTCCGCTGAATTGACGCGGATTGACCAGCCGAATTCGTTGTCTGGCCCACGACGCGACCCCACCGGCTCCATCATCTGGCGATCCTGGAGTCCCGCATGAAAACCGTCACTGAATTTCCCCGCAAGGTCATCGAATTTCCGGACATGGGGATCGTCATGCACGACGGCTGCCGGCTGTCGGCGCGGGTGTGGATGCCGGAAGATGCCGGCGACGACCCGGTGGCGGCGATCCTCGAGCACCTGCCCTATCGCAAGCGCGACGGCACCATCTTTCGCGATCAGCTGACCCATCCCTATTTCGCCGGCCACGGCTATGCGTCGATCCGCGTCGACATGCGCGGCAATGGCGATTCCGAAGGCTTGATGGACGACGAATATTCCGAGCAGGAATTGCAGGACGCCTGCGATGTCATCGCCTGGGCGGCATCGCAGCCCTGGTGCAACGGCAATGTCGGCATGATGGGCATTTCCTGGGGCGGCTTCAACTGCCTGCAGGTGGCGGCCAAGCAGCCGCCAGCGCTGAAGGCTGTGATCAGCCTGTGTTCGACCGTCGACCGCTACGCCGACGACATCCACTACAAGGGCGGCTGCCTGCTGATCGAGAATTTCGGCTGGGCCTCGACCATGCTGTCCTATTCGTCAAGGCCGCCGGATCCGCTGCTGGCCGGCGACAACCGGTGGCGCGATCTGTGGCTGACCCGGCTGGAAAACCAGCCTTTCCTGGCGCCGCTGTGGCTCAGCCATCAACATCGCGACGCCTATTGGAAACGCGGCTCGATCTGCGAGGATTATTCCGCCATCCAGGCCGCGGTGCTGTCGATCGGCGGTTGGCATGACGGCTACCGCAACACGATCTCGCACCTCGTCACCAACATCCCGTCTCCGGTGAAGGGCATCGTTGGGCCGTGGATCCACAAATACCCGCATTACGCCGCTCCCAAACCCGCCATCGGCTTTCTGCAGGAGGCGTTGCGCTGGTGGGACCGCTGGCTGAAGGGCATCGATACCGGCGTCGAGACCGACCCGGCCTACCGTGCCTATGTCATGGACAGTGTCCGCCCCGCCCGCTGGCATCCCGAGCGGCCCGGCCGCTGGGTCGCGGAGCAGGAATGGCCGTCGTCTACCGTCAAGACGCAATCGATCGAGCTTGTCGCCGACAGCAGCAAGCCCGCCATCGTCGCCTCGCCGCAAAGCTGCGGCCTCGCCGGCGGTGAGTATTTCCCGTTCACCTTCGGCCCCGAACTGCCCGGCGACCAGCGTCCCGACGACGCCTTGTCGGTGTGTTTCGACCAGCCGGAACTCCGTGAGGCGATCGACATCGTCGGCGCGCCCGAAGTTGAGGTACGGCTTTCCTGCGACCGTCCGCAGGCCAACATCGCGATCCGGCTTTGCGACGTGCATCCAGACGGTGCGTCTGAGCTGATCTCCTACGGCGTGCTCAATCTGACGCATCGCAAGTCACATGAGTTCCCCGAGGCGCTGGTGCCGGGCGAAACCGTGTCTGTGCGCGTGGTGCTCGATCAATGTGCCTATCGCGTGCCGGCCGGTCACCATCTGCGCATCGCCGTGTCAAACGCCTATTGGCCGATGATCTGGCCGTCGCCGGAACCGGTCCGACTCGCTCTGTCGGCCGCCACGCTCGCCCTGCCGCTGCGCCCGCTGGCAACAGGCGACGAAGTGACGTTCTCCGAGCCTGAAGCCGCCACGCCCTGGGCGACCGAAACGATCCGCGCCGCCAATTCCGAGCGTCATGTCAACCGCGACGAGAAGACGGGAATTGTGACGCTTTCCATAACGGATGATTTCGGCGAGCTGCGCGATCTCGAGCACGGCCTGGCCCATGGCAGCATCGCCCGCGAGACCTGGACGATCCATCCCGACCATCCCTTGTCAGCCTCGGGGAAAACGCACTGGACGCAGACCCTGTCGCGAAATGGATGGTCGGTGCGCACCGAAACAACAGCCGAGATGCGATCGGACGCGCAAAACTTCATCGTCAGTGCCCGAATCGAGGCCTATGAGGGCGAAACTCTCGTTTTCGAGCGCAACTTCGAGGAGAAGGTGCCGCGCGCGCTCCTTTGAGCACGGATTCCGTTGGTCCAAATGCGACGTACGATTTACGCCACGGCATGTCGCATTCGGTCTTGCTTACCGCTTTCCCTTGCGGTCATTATTCTTCTCACAAGAAACAAGAAAAACGACCGCAGAGTCGAACCAACAGAGTGAGGAACTCAACATGTCAAACGAACTCGAATTCCTTAGCCGGCGGGTCGCATCCGGCAAACTGAGCCGTCGCGATTTTCTCGGCCGGGCGGCAGCGCTCGGCGTCACCGCGCCCTTCGCCAACTCGTTGCTTTCGAGTGCAGCGCGCGCGGCAGGCCCGATCAAGGGCGGCACGCTGAAGGCCGGTCTGGTCGGCGGCGAATCCACCAACAGCCTCGACCCGGCGCTGATGATGACGCAGGTGCCCTTCGCCTTCGGCAAGTGCTGGGGCGAAATGATCGTCGAGCTGTCGCCGGAAGGCAAGCTCGAGAACCGCATTGCCGAGGAGATCGGCTCTTCGGACGACGCCAAGGTGTGGACGCTGAAGATCCGCGACGGCGTCGAATTCCACAACGGCAAGACCGTGACCGCCGAAGACGTGGCCGCGACGCTCGAGCGCCATTCGGACGAGAAGTCCAAGTCCGGCGCGCTGGGCTACATGAAGGGCATCGAGACCATCAAGGCCAGCGGCAAGGAAGTCGTGCTGACGCTGAAGGAAGCCAATGCCGACCTGCCCTACCTGCTCAGCGACTATCACCTGATCGTCCAGCCCAACGGCGGCAAGGACAAGCCCGATGCCGGCATCTCGGCCGGACCCTACGTGGTCAAGACCAACGAGCCAGGCGTGCGCCACGGCGGCGAGCGCTTCGCCAACTACTGGCAAGGCGACAAGATGGGCCATGCCGACCAGGTCGAAGTCATCGTCATCAACGACGCCACGGCACGCACGGCGGCCCTGCAGGGCGGCCAGGTCAACATGATCAACCGCGTCGAGCCGAAGATCGTCGACCTGATCAAGCGCCTGCCGGGCGTCACCATCCGCAACCACGCGGGCCCTGGCCACTACGTCTTCATCATGCATTGCAACACGGCACCGTTCGACAACGCCGACCTGCGCATGGCACTGAAGCTGGCGATCGACCGCGAGGAAATGCTGGACAAGATTCTGCGCGGCTATGGCTCGCTCGGCAACGACTTCCCGATCAATTCGTCCTATCCACTGTTCACCGAGATCGAGCAGCGCAAGTACGACCCCGACAAGGCCAAGTTCCACTTCAAGAAATCTGGTCACGACGGCTCGGTGCTGCTGCGCACTTCGGATGTCGCCTTCCCCGGCGCCGTCGATGCATCTCAGCTGTTCCAGCAGAGCGCGGCCAAGGCCGGCATCACGCTGGAGATCAAGCGCGAGCCGGGCGACGGCTACTGGAACGAGGTCTGGAACAAGCAGCCCTTCTGCGCCTCCTACTGGGGCGGCCGCTCGACGCAGGACCAGATGTATTCGACAGCCTATCTGTCGACGGCGGACTGGAACGACACGCGCTTCATCCGTCCGGACTTCGACAAGATGGTGCTGGCGGCGCGCGCCGAACTCGATGAGGCCAAGCGCAAGCAGATGTACCACGACATGGCCGTCATGGTGCGCGACGACGGTGGCCTGATCCTGCCGATGTTCAACCAGTTCATCGACGCGACCGGCGCCAAGGTCGATGGCTGGGTCGATGATCCGCATCAGGAATTGATGAACGGCTACGCCCTGGCGAAGTGCTGGCTGCAGGCCTGAGCCCGGCTTTGCGGATATGTCTTCACCCATCCTGAAGCTAATTGCCCAGCGCGTTGCGCTGGGCCTTCTCCTGTTGCTGGCCGTTTCGGTCCTGATCTTCGCCGGCACACAGATTCTGCCCGGCGACGTTGCCCAAGCCATCCTCGGACAATCGGCGACACCGGAGTCGCTCGCCAATCTGCGCGAGCAGCTCGGTCTCAACGATCCCGCCTATGTCAGGTATTTCCACTGGCTCGGCGGCGTCCTGACCGGCGATCTCGGCACAGCCATGTCGAGCGGCCAGGATATCGCGACGTCGATCAAGGGCCGGCTGTGGAACACGCTGTTCCTTGCCTTCTGGGCGGCGATCGTCGCTGTGCCGCTGGCGATTATCCTCGGCCTGATCGCGGTGCGCTACCGCAATGGCTGGGTCGACAAGCTGATCTCCGGAGTGGCGCTGGCCTCGACCTCGTTTCCTGAATTCTTCATCGGCTATGTGCTTGTCTATTTCTTCGCCGTGAAGTGGCAGATCTTCCCCGGTATCTCGACCGTCTATGACGGCATGCCGTTTGGCGAGCGCATGCAGGCGATCGCCTTGCCGGCGACGGCGCTGACGCTGGTGGTGCTGGCCCACATGATGCGCATGACGCGCGCGGCGATCCTCAACGTCATGCAGTCGGCCTATGTCGAGACGGCGGAACTGAAAGGCCTGTCGGCCTTCAACGTCATCCGCAAGCATGCCTTCCCCAACGCGATCGCGCCGATCATCAACGTCGTCATGCTCAATCTCGCCTATCTCATCGTCGGCGTCGTCGTGGTCGAGGTGATCTTCGTCTACCCAGGCATGGGACAGTATCTTGTAGACCACGTCACCAAGCGCGACGTGCCGGTGGTGCAGGCGGTCGGCCTGATCTTCGCTGCCGTCTATATCAGCCTGAACATCATTGCGGACGTCGCGGCGATCGTCGCCAATCCGCGTCTCAGACATCCGAAATAGGGGGCGGATATGCTCGATATCAAACGCATCCCCATCCCCGCGCTGATCGGCATCGTGCTGACGACACTGTTCGTGCTGGCGGCGATCTTCGCGCCGTTGATCGCGCCGCACGGCAATGGCGAAATCGTCGGCGACGTCTGGGAGCCGATGTCGGCGACCCATTGGCTGGGCACCGACAATCTCGGCCGCGATCTCTTGTCGCGCATGATCTACGGGGCGCGCATCACGCTTTTCATCGCGGTGCTGGCTACCGCGTTGTCGTTCTCGCTCGGCGCCATCCTCGGCTTCTCGGCAGCGGTGTTCGGCGGCTGGTTCGATACGCTGTTGTCGCGTCTTGTCGACTTGTTGATGTCCATCCCGACGCTGATCATGGCCCTCGTCGTGCTCTCCGTGCTGCCGACCAACCTGGTGATCCTGATCCTGGTGATGGGCATTCTGGACTCGACCCGGGTTTATCGTCTGTCACGGGCTGTGGCCGTAGACATCAACGTCATGGACTATGTCGAGGCGGCGAAGCTGCGTGGCGAAGGCAGCGCCTGGATCATTTTCCGCGAGATCCTGCCCAATGCGCTATCGCCGCTGGTTTCGGAACTCGGCCTGCGCTTCATCTATGCCGTGCTGTTCCTGTCGACCCTGTCCTTCCTCGGCCTTGGCGTGCAACCGCCGGATGCCGACTGGGGTGGCATGGTCAAGGAGAACAAGGACGGCATCGTCTTCGGCATTGCGGCAGCCCTGATCCCTGCGGCGGCAATCGCCTTGCTGGCGATTTCCGTCAACCTGGTTGCCGACTGGGTACTCAACCGGACGACAAGCCTGAAGGGAGGACGCGGGTGATGGCTGACAGCAAAGCGAAACCTGGCCTGCTGCTCGACATCCGCAATCTACGCATCGAGGCCACTGTCTTTCCGCCTGGCGAACCGCCGAAGAACATCGTGCTGGTACACGATGTCTCGCTGACACTGGAGAAGGGCAAGGTGCTTGGCCTGATCGGCGAATCCGGTGCCGGCAAGTCGACCATCGGCCTGTCGTCGATGGGCTATGGCCGTGGTGGTGTGCGCATCACCGGCGGCGAGGTGATCCTGAACGGCCGCGACATCCTCAAGGGCGGCAAGGAGGGCTTCCGCAAGCTGCGCGGCCGCGAGGTCTGCTATGTCGCGCAGTCGGCGGCTGCCGCCTTCAACCCGGCGCACAAGCTTATGGACCAGGTGGTGGAAGCCACGCTGCTGCACGGTACGGCGACGCGTGCCGAGGCCGAGAAGCGCGCCGTTGCGCTGTTCAAGAAGCTCAGCCTGCCGAACCCCGAAACCATCGGCGAACGCTTTCCGCACCAGGTCTCGGGCGGCCAGTTGCAGCGCGTGATGACGGCGATGGCACTTTGCTCCGAGCCGGATCTGATCGTCTT